>NZ_JANFQF010000021.1 GCF_024438035.1 Rhodococcus tibetensis | reverse complement strand
CGTGCCACCCGGACGATCGCGGACACAAACTCTGGATCCATCGAAAACCCTGTTCCGCTCATCCCCGAGGATCCCAGGGATGAGCCGCTCAGTGTTCACGATGTCCTGAGACATCAAGTGTTCGCGATGTCCTGAGCACACACAGGAGTCTCCGGACTCGTTAACCACGCACGGGCTGAATTATCCCCAACCTGTGGGTTATCCACAGGGCAATTGGTATTCCCAGGTGCGACACCGAGGCCCGTCGGGGGTCTCGGTGACCGTGCCCGGTATGACCTCAGTGAACTTCGCCGCCTTGAAAGACGTCGCCGACGCGCAGTTCGGCCTGATCACCCACACGCAACTCCACGCCCTCGGGTTTCCCCGCAACAGAGTTCGGCACCGCGTCGAATCCGGTCGATGGCAAGCAGTACTCCACGGTGTCTATTCGGTGAGCAGCGGCCCGATCACACGTGAGATGTCGCTGGAAGCCGCGCTGCTCTTCGGAGGCAAGGGCGCAATCCTCAGCCACCACACTGCCGCCGAGGAATGGCACATGATTCGTGTCGATCCTGCATGCCCCGTGCACATCACCGTTCCCTACGGAAGATCGGCTATCACCCAGCCGCCGACCGTTGTCGGTGCGCGCCTCGCGTCGGTCAGTCTGTGCCATCGGGAAGGAACTGTCGTGCATCCAGGAGTCGTCGTGCACCGGTCGAGGGCGCACGACTACATTGCTGTCGACACGGACCAACCCCGGACGGCAAGGGCGGATACGGCTCTGGATGTTGCTATCGCCGAGCCCACGGCACGGGACGCCTACACCCGGCTCATTGCTCTCGTGACCAATGCCCGGATCCCCCTGCGCGACATCCGGCGACGCATGGAGGAGCGACGACCGCGTCGGTACGGCAAGGCGCTCGTGGGTGCGGTGCGATTGCTCGCCGACGGCGTCCAGTCGGTGCTCGAGTACCGTTACGCCACCGACGTCGAGGACGCGCACGGGCTTCCACGGGCGCGACGGCAGTCACCCGTGGTCGTGGACGGTCGAACATTGTTCGAGGACTGCGACTACTCCGATCACGGTGTGCCACTCATCGTGCGACTTGACGGACGCCGCGCGCATGCCATGGCGGAGGTCGCGTTCCGGGACCGTCGTCGCGACAACGCCGCGGAACTGCAGGGGCGGCCGCGACTCGTGTACGGGTTCGACGAGGTGACGAAGAGTCCGTGCGCGGTGGCCCGCGAAGTGGAGACCGTGCTGGTGCGGGAGGGGTGGGTCGGGCCCGGCGCGAGGCCCTGCCGGGCCTGTGAGTGGTCAAGGAGTGCAGAGACTCCTTAACCACGCACGGGCGGCGGAGCCGCCTACGACCACCACGGGCGGAGCGGGACGTGCGCCTCACCCTTCGGCCCCAGCTTGACGGCGAGGACCTGGTGCAGTTGGACGACGTTGCGTTCGAACCCGAGGCGAGATCCGGCCATGTAGAGGCCCCACACCCGTGCGGTTCCTTCCCCGACGTCGGCGACGCAGGCGTCCCAGTTGTCGACGAGATTCTGGCACCATCCGGCGAGGGTCAATGCATAGTGTTCGCGCAGGTCCTCCTCATGCCGGACTTCGAGGCCCACGTTCTGGATCTCGGAAATGATGCGACCGGAGCCGGTGAGTTCGCCATCGGGGAAGACGTATCGGTCGATGAAGCCGCCGGCGCGCGCCTGGCTGCGGTTGTCGGGACGGGTGATGCAGTGGTTGAGCAGTCGTCCACCTTCCCGCAGTTTGTCTTTCAGCAGGGTGAAGTAGGCGGGGTAGTTGCCGACGCCGATGTGCTCGGTGAGGCCGATCGACGAGATGGCGTCGAAGCCGGTTTCGGGCACGTCGCGGTAGTCGGAGAACCGGACCTCGGCGAGATCGGACAGACCTTCTTCCGCGATGGCCTTCTGCGCCCACTCGGCCTGTTCGCGTGACAGGGTGGCGCCGATGACTTTGACGCCGCGACGGGCGGCGTACCGGACCATCGAACCCCAGCCGCAGCCGATGTCGAGCAGCCGGTCACCGGGCTGGAGGCCGAGCTTTTCGAACACGAGACGGTACTTGTTCTCCTGAGCCTCTTCGAGGGTCTGCTCAGCGTTCTCGTAGCAGGCACACGTGTACGTCATGGAGGGGCCGAGGACGTACTCGTAGAAGGTGTTCGAGACGTCGTAGTGGTGGTGGATCACCTCGGCATCGCGGGCCTTGGAGTGCCGTAGTCCTTCGGCTACGCGACGCCACCGCGGGAGGTGTTCCTGCGGGGGAGGGGCGATGGGCCGCAGGAGGTCCCATCCCAGCGAACGGGTGATGTTCGCGAGCGTCAGCGCTGACGGACGACGGAAATGCAGTTCGTCACCCATCACCCGGAGAATCTCGTAGGGGTCGCCGGGATGGACTCCCCGTGCCTCGAGGTCGCCCGACACGTAGGCTCGTGCCATCCCGAGATCACCGGGCGCGGTTGCCAGGTAGGTGGTTCCGCGGGTGGACTTGAGATGTAGGCCGTAGGGTGCGTCCTCGGGTCCGGCGGCACTGCCGTCGTATGCGGTGAACCGCAGCGGGAGCATGCCGTCGGACAGAGTTTCGAGAATCTCCGCGATGGTCAGCTTCCGGTCTTGTGTGCGGGGAGCTTTCAGGGTTGTCATCGACGTTGCACCGCCTTGGAGAAGAGGTCCAGTAACCGGGAATCGGGATCGTAGTGCTTTTTCAGTTCGGTGTATCGATCGCCGCCGTAGTAGAGGCGTTCGAAATCTTCTCGTGAGTAATAGGAATCAGAGTAGAGGGACTTGTGTCCGTCGAAGTCGCTGACCTTGTCCTCGATGAGCCGGTTGGCCGCCCCCTCCGGCTCGCCGGGCTGGATGGGCACCGAAGACCAGAAACCGATGTTCACGTAGGTTCGTTTCGGTTCGAGGGGATACAGGGGCCACGGTCGCTGCGACGACGCCCCGGCGGGCGCGGGTTCGCGCAAGCGCAACGGGCACAACCACAACGGTTCGATGGGGATTTCGTCGAGGAACCACCGGACGAAGTCGGCGGTGCGCTCGATGGGGACCTCCACGTCCTGCACGACTCGCTCACGCGGAGGATTGCCCTTCCGCTTCTCGAGCCGGTCACCGATGTCGTACTTGTGGTCGAGCGCAATCAGCTTCCAGTAGAAGCTGCTACGGAGAAGCTTTTTCGGCCACAACCTGCGGATCGTCGGATTCTGCGCACCGAACGCGCGTGAGCACCAGAACCAGTCGGTGTCCCACCGCCACAAGTAGTCTCGGATAGTCAGTTTGTCCGTTTTTGGATGGTTTACCGACGCGTGCCGGATCGACCGGTAGAAGATGTTGCGGCCGGTGTAGTCGCTCACCGCGCCGCCCTCGTCGGTCTGATGGCCCAGCGTCAGGTAGCTTTCGGATGCAGTGAAGACCACGCCGTCCACGTAGTCGACGGGAATTCCATCGTAAGTCCGGTCACCGACGATCCGGTCCATCGTCGACTGCAGTTCGTCCAGGGAGTCGAACCGCAGATGTCGCAGTGCCACATATCGTTTGACGGGTTCGAGCTGGATCCGCAGGCGCGTCGAATAGCCCAGGGTGCCGTACGAATTGGGGAATCCCCAGAACAGGTCGGAGTGCTGACCCTCCGGCGTGGCGGTGATGATCTCGCCGCTGCCGGTCAGAACATCGATTTCGAGCACGGACTCGTGCGGCAGTCCGTTGCGGAACGAGGTCGACTCGATGCCGAGCCCGGTTACCGCGCCCCCCAGCGTGATCGTCTTGAGCTGTGGAACTACCAGCGGTGCCAGCCCGTACGGCAGGGTGGCGTCCACGAGATCCTCGTACGTGCACATCCCCGCGACATCTGCTGTGCGCGCCTGCGGATCGACGGAGATGACCCCGCCGAGGCCGGAGACGTCCAGCCCTGGGGCGGTGGTTTGTGCGCGAGCCCGAAACAGGTTGGACGTCTTCTTCGCGAGGCGTACGTCGGCGTCCGAAGGGATCGCGCGATACGACGCGAGTAACCGTTCGACACCGGCGCGGTGAGCGTCGATCCCGGTCACGGGCGATGTGCGATGCGCACGGGAGGGGCGTCCACCCTCCCGCATGCTTTTCAGTAGTTCGACCGAAGAGGCAGCCACACCCTGACGCTATCCCTCTCCGAGGATTGAAGCCACGCATATCGCCGCGGTGGGCCGAAGATTCACACAAATGTCTCACCAACCCGCGGGTCGTGACCGCGATCCGGTGACCTAGCTCACAATCGATTGTCGCGTCGTCGCCGATGTCCGCACCCGGGAGGCAGGATGGGGGAGGAAGTAGTTCGTACGAGTCGTACAAGAGGAGTCAGAACAGTGGGCCAGGTCAGCGCGAGCAGTTCGATTACCGTCTCAGCCACACCGGAGAAGGTGCTCGCGGCCTTGTCGGACTACGAGACGGTGCGTCCCCGCATCCTTTCCGAGCAGTATCTGGACTACCGCGTTCTCGAGGGCGGGCAGGGCACTGGCACCGTCGCGCAGTGGACGTTGAAGGCTACCGAGAAGCGGTCGCGTGACATCAAGGCGACGGTCACCGTGGTGGGCGACACGATCACGGAGACGGACGCCAATTCTTCGCTCGTCACCACCTGGGTGGTCGCACCGAGCGGGTCCGGTTCGACCGTCACCACGACCACGCAGTGGAAGGGTGCGGGCGGCATCGGCGGCTTCTTCGAGAAGACGTTCGCCCCGCTGGGGCTGAAGAAGATTCAGGCGAAGGTTCTCGCCAATCTGGAGCGCGAACTCGCCTGACCGTCACCTTTTCGCTCCCGAGCGGGCAAGGTGGAGATGCCGCCCACGACGGCCTCTCGGACATGTCGAGCCCGGCGAGGTCGGCGGGTGCTCGCTGCCTGGTTCGCCGGCATCGGGCCACGCCGGCGCCGACCGTCTACGCTGGCAGGGTAACCGCAGAAAGGACCACGTCAGTGCAACCAGGTGGACAGCCCGACATGTCGCAGCTTCTGGCGCAGGCACAGCAGATGCAGCAGCAACTGATGGCCGCGCAGCAGGAGATGGCCGAAGCCGAGGTCACGGGGCAGGCCGGTGGCGGACTCGTCATTGCGACCGTCAAAGGCACAGGTGAAGTGGTCGGTCTGAAGATCGATCCCAAGGTCGTCGATCCCGACGATGTCGAAACGTTGCAGGATCTCGTGATCGGGGCAATCGAGGACGCGTCGAACAAGGCGCAGCAGATCGCGGCCGAGAAGCTCGGTCCGCTCGCAGGGGGATTGGGTGGAGGCCTGCCCGGTCTTCCCGGCTTCTAGAGGTTCGGCGTGTACGAAGGGCCGGTTCAGGACCTGATCGACGAACTCGGCAAGCTGCCCGGTGTCGGGCCGAAGAGTGCGCAGCGCATCGCGTTCCACCTGCTCAGCGTCGAACCTTCCGAGATCCAGCGGCTCGAGAACGCCTTGGAGCGGGTGCGTGACGGCGTCCAGTTCTGTGTGGTGTGCGGCACCGTATCCGACAAGGATTACTGCCGGATCTGCGCCGACCCCCGCCGGGACCGCACGGTGATCTGCGTGGTGGAGGAGCCGAAGGACGTGCAGGCGGTGGAGCGGACCCGGGAGTTCAAGGGTCGCTACCACGTTCTCGGCGGTGCCCTCGACCCGCTGTCGGGTATCGGCCCCGACCAGCTCCGCATTCGGGAGTTGTTGGGACGCATCGGAAATCAGGAGGACGGAGTCGACGTCTCCGAGGTCATCATCGCGACCGACCCCAACACTGAGGGTGAGGCCACCGCGACGTATCTGGTGCGCATGCTTCGGGACTTTCCGGGGCTGACGGTGAGCAGGCTCGCGTCGGGGCTGCCGATGGGCGGCGACCTCGAGTTCGCCGACGAACTGACCCTGGGCCGAGCGTTGTCCGGGAGACGCACACTGTGATGTCCGAGCCCGCTGTGACGTCCGAGCCCACCGCGACGGCACCTGCGAAGCGCACAGCCGAGCAGTCGCGGTCGCTCATCGTCGATGCGGCTGGGCGGGCATTCGCGACAAGGCCCTATCGGGAGATCACCCTCAAGGAAATTGCCGATGACGCGGGAGTCAGCGCCCCCCTCATCATCAAATACTTCGGCTCGAAGGAGCAGTTGTTCGACACCCTCGTCGATTTCCGCGGGGCCGCCGAGTTGGTGTTCAGCGGCCCGCTGGACGGTCTAGGGGAGCGGATGGTGTCGATGTTCGCGCGTCCGATGGAACCGTATAGACCGCTTTCGCTGAACATTCTGTTCATGAGCGGGCCCAGCGAGGAGAGCAGCCGCAAGCTGCGCGCCAACTATTCGTCTCAGATGATCGATGCGCTGGCGGAACGCCTGACCGGCCCGGATGCGCGGCTGCGCGCGGAACTGGTGATGTCGATGTTGACCGGTCTCGCGGTCATGCGTCGCAAAATGATGCAGGAGTACGCTTCCGGTTCCCCGGAAGAGGTGGTGTCGCACTACGCCCCCCTGGTGCAGCAATTGCTCGAACCTTGATCGTTCCGCTTGCGTAGTAAATGGCTGTTCACCTAGTGTGGTGAACAGCCATTTACCAACTGTGTGCGGGGGTGACGCGTGACGATTTCGTTGCCGCGACCCTTTTCCGCGCGCACTGTGGCTGGGCCGCAGCCGTCCCCGCGCCCGCGTGGATCACGGTTCCTCTTTCCCATCCTGGCCTTCGCGGGAGTGTTCCAGGCCGTGCTGCAAACGGTCATGGTGCCACTGCTGCCGAGCATGCCGACGTACACCGGCGCCGACCCTACGGCGGTGTCCTGGCTGATCACGGCAACTCTGCTCGTCGGCGCGGTGGTCACCCCCATTTTCGGGCGCCTCGCAGACATGTACGGCAAGAAGCGAATGCTGATGGTGGCGTTCATGTTCATGGCGCTGGGCGCAGTGATCTGTGCGTTGACGTCCGACATCGGATTGCTCATCTTCGCGCGTGGGCTGCAGGGCGTCGGCGCCGCTGTGATTCCGATCGGTATCTCGATTCTCCGCGACGAATTGCCGCCGGAGAAGGTGCACCGCGCGATAGCGATGATGAGTTCCACCCTCGGCATCGGCACCGCCCTCGGTCTGCCGTTCGCGGCTGCCATCGCCGAGTACTCCCACTGGCACGTTCTCTTCTGGGTGATCGCGGTGATCGGACTGGCCGTCACCACGGCGGCGGCGTTGTTCATCCGCGAATCGGCGGTGCGCTCCGGTGGACGCTTCGACGGCGTCGGCGCGGTCGGGCTGACGGCCGCACTGGTCAGCTTGCTGGTACCGATCACCCAAGGCAGTTCGTGGGGCTGGTCGAGTCCCGCGGTGCTGGGCATGTTCGCGTCTTCGGTGTTTCTCTTCGCGCTGTGGGGCTACCAGCAGTTGCGTAACCGGAATCCGCTGGTAGACCTTCGCGTGTCTGCGCGCCGGTCGGTTCTCCTGCCGCACGTGACCGCACTCCTCGTCGGGTTCGCCTTCTACGGCAACGCGCTCATCACGACGCAGCTGTTACAGGCGCCGCGCAGTGGAGCCGGGTACGGTCTGACGATCTTGCAGGCGGCGGTCTGCCAGCTGCCGACCAGTCTGTCGATGATTGTGTTCGCTCAGGTCGGGGCGGGTGTAACCGCGCGGTTCGGGTCCAAGGTGACCATCCTCGCCGGTGCCGTGTGCCTCGTCGTCGGCTACTCGCTGCACGCCGTGCCGGGTAAGGAACTGCCGCTGGTGATCGTGGCGTTGGGTATCGCGGCGATCGGCACGGCGCTGGTCTACAGCACCCTTCCGATGCTCATCGTGCGTGCCGTACCCGCGACACAGATGGCTGCGGCCAACGGTGTGAATGTCCTGCTGCGGACGATGGGCACCACCATGTGCAGCGCAGTGGTCGCGTCGGTGCTCGCAGCGAGCGTGGTGGGTGGGGTCGCATCTTCGGGAGCGTTCTCGCTGGCGTACGGCGTGTGCGCGGTGCTGGCCGTCCTCGTGTTCGCCGTCTCCCTCGCCTTGCCTGGCCATGATCGAGTGCAGAAAAATCTGGTAGAACCTCTTGTGACATAGATCACCCTCAAGTATCGTAAGCAGTGCGGATCGAGGAAATGTACCTGTGAGCAGAGAAAACTCGTGAAGCAGAGATCCGGCCGAGAATGCAGAAGCATTCCCGGCCGAACCCCTGTCTGGGGTAGTTACAGCGATTCCGCGATGTTCTTGATAGCCGCCAGTCGGCGGTCCCATTCGGCCCCGATCCGTTCGAGCTTCCTGGCCGTCTTGCCGAGTTCGGCGCCGAGTGCCCGGTAGCGAACCTCACGGCCCACCTTCACCGACTCCACCAATCCACACGCCTGCAGGGCGGTGAGATGTTTGGCGATCGCCTGCCTCGACACCGGTAGTCGCGTGGCGAGCGACGACGCGGAGTGATCCGCCTGTCCGAGTTCGGTCAGAATGTCCCAGCGCGTCTCGTCGGACAGGGCGGCGAACACCGAAGCGAGTTCGGTATAGGTGCCCACCGTCATGCCTTCACACCGTGCAGGTAGGCGACCAGTTCGCCGAGTTCGGCGTGCCAGCCCTGGACGTTGCCCTCGCGCTGCCGGTTTTGTGCATTCGTGTCGCGGTCGAGGGTGTCGAATCCGGTTTCGGTCACCGTCAGTTCGGTTCCCGACTCGTGTTCGGCGAGGGTGAACCGGACCAGCGTCGAATTTCCTTCGACGGGATCGGTGTCCTTGTCGGTCGCCCAACGGAAACCGAAGCAGTTCGGCTCGTCGACTTCTGTCACGATCGCACGAGACGTTCCGTGCCCGTCCCAGGTAAATTTCGCGGTGCCGCCCACAGTGAGGTCGATTTCGGCCTGCTGTCCGAACCACTGGGCGACCTTGTCGGCGTCCGTGATGGCGGCCCAGACGGTCGATCGCGGGGCGCTGATGACAACGGTTCGGGTGATGCTGTCCATGTCGGTTACCCTTCCTTCGTGGTTGATCTGCAACTCAATGGTTGCATACACGAATCGGGGTTTGCAACCCTGCAGTTGCACATTTGTGTTGCAAGTGCGCCCACGACGGACGCCAGCGCTCACATCGCCCTATTCACAACCTGTGGAAGAGCTGTGTGTGTTTCTGCCGACCGGGTGGACGTATGCCACCGTGGGAACGAACCGCCACTCGACGGGCGCCGGGGAGACGCCGCCGTGATCCACGGCATCAACACCATCACGCATTCGAACGAAGTGTTTGCACGAGAACGGTTTACCGACCCGCGCACACGGGGCCGCTCTCACCTGGGCTACGCGCGCAGGCGTTCCCGACGCAGCTGTTCGACTTCGGGGAGGTCGAGGGCGGGAAGTTCGTCGACCCCGAGGGTTCGCTTCAGGATGAGGTCGGCGAGTTCGGGATTACGGGCGAGCGCCGGTCCGTGCATGTACGTGCCGATCACGGAACCCTGGACGACACCTTCGAGTCCGTCTCCGACCCCGTTCCCGACGCCATGAGTCACGCGGGCAAGACCGCGCGCGTCGGGACCGAGAGTTGTTCCGCCGCGGTGGTTCTCGAAACCGGTGAGGGGCAAGGTCAGGCCGTCGATGTGGGGCTTGGTGATCACCTCGCCGATGGAGCGGGTGGCTTGCGGGGAGGTGGTGACGTCGAGCATCGACACCCCGTCGACGCGTTCGCCGCTGGATGTCTCGTACCAGTTGCCCAGCACCTGGATGGCGGCGCAGATGGCGAGCACGGGGGCGCCGCGTTCGGCGGCCTTCTGCAGTCCGGGGTACTTGGCGAGGTGGCGGGTTGCGAGCCGCTGCGCCGAGTCCTCGGCGCCGCCGAGGGTGTAGGCGTCGAGCGATTCGGGGACCGGGTCGTTCAGCGTGATCTCGACGACCTCGGCGTCGTATCCGCGCATGCGCAGACGCTGCCGCAAGATGAGGGCGTTGCCGCCGTCGCCGTAGGTACCCATGACGTCCGGGAGGACCAGTCCGATGCGCACGGTGGAGTCAGACATTGCGCGCCTCCTTCGCGATGGCGTTGTTCAGGTCGCGGAACGCGGTGTAGTTGGCGAGTACCTCGACACGTCCGGGCGGACAGGACGCAATGGCCCGCAAGGGGTTCGGTTCGAGGGTATGGTCGACGCCCGCGTAGGTGAGGCGCACCGCGAGGTCGGTGCCGCGTTCCCCTGCGGCCACCACTTTGACGCCTTCGAAGTGCTCGAACCGCACGTCCCACAACCACGACAGGTCTTCGCCGTCGGGTACCTGACCGTTGACGGCGATCACCAGTCCGTCGACGGTGGGGTCGATCATCGACAGCGCCTCTTGCCAGCCGGCGGGGTTCTTGGCGAGCAGCATGTGCACCGAGTGCGACCCGACCTCGACTGTGCTGTAGCGGCCTGCCACTTCTTGCACGGTGGCCGCGGCGGCGACGGCGTCCTCGGCCTTCGCGCCCATCGCGACTGCGGCGGCCACTGCCTGGGCGGCGTTGCCCCGGTTCGCGCGCCCGGGCAGTGCCAGCGTCATGGGGATCTTCCAGCCGTCCGGCCCGTAGAGGTTTTCGTCGTCGAGCCACCAGTCGGGGGTGGGGCGCGCGAAGTCGGAACCGGTACTGCGCCAGTGCGATCCTTCCCAGACGATCGGTTCGCCGGTGCGCGGACAGCTGGCGGCGTCGCTGGCCCAGCCGCCACCCGCTGCGACCCAGACGACGTTCTTCGCGTCGTAGGCCACCGACGTGACGAGGACGTCGTCGCAGTTGGCGATCACGGTGGCCTCGGGGTGCGCGGCGACGCAGGCGCGGAGTTTGCGCTCGATCATGTTGATCTCGCCGACGCGGTCGAGTTGGTCGCGGCTGAGGTTGAGGAACACCAGGACCTCAGGATCGACTGCGTCACTGACATGGGGGACGTGCAGTTCGTCGACCTCGAGCGCGGCGAGGGGTGCGTGCACACGGTTGCTCAGCGCCGCGACGATCCCGGCGTCCATGTTGGCGCCGTCGGCCTGGCTGGCCACCTCACCGAGGGTCGAGAGTGCGGCGGCGGTCATCCGGGTGGTGGTCGACTTGCCGTTGGTGCCGGTGATCACCGCGGTGCGCCGACTACGACCGAGCTGTTCCATCAGCGTGGGGTCGATCTTCAGGGCGATCAACCCGCCGATCATCGAGCCCTTGCCGCGTCCTGCCTTCTGCGATGCCCAGGAGGCGGCCGCTGCTGCCCGGAGGGCGACCTTGCCGCGTGTCGTGATCCCAGTTCCAGTACTCACTCCGCGAGTTTTGCACAGGGTCCGGTCAGACGCCGACTCGCGCCGGTGCACGGATGTGCGAAGGTGCGCGCTGGCGGACCTTGCCGCTCACCTGGGTAGCCGCGGCACCGGCGATGACGACGGTGCCGCCGATCAGCGACAGGACGCTCGGCTCCTCGTCCAGCACCAGCCACGCTGCCCCGATTCCGACAACGGGAACGAGGAGGGAGAGGGGGGCGACGGTGCCTGCGGGATAGCGGCTGAGCAGAGCCGTCCACAGGCCGGAGCCGGCGATGGTGCCGAGGATCACGATGTAGGCGAGCCCGGCGAGCGCCAGCGGACCGTTGCCGTGCAGCGAAGACGTCAGCGCGTTCCAGCCGGACGACGGCCCTTCGACCGCGAACGACAGGGCGAGCATGGGCAGAGGTGGGATGACGCACATCCACAACATCAGCCGCATCGGCTGGTCGGAGGCCGCCTTCCGGTTTCCGAGGTTGCCCAGCGCCCACGACAGGCCGGCGAGCAACGTCAGCGCCACGGGGAGCACTGCGGCGTGCTGGGCACGATCCCAGCCGATCAGGACCATCCCCGACACCGCCACGAGGAGCCCGCCCACCTGCACCGGCCGCAGTCGTTCGCGGAGCGCGATCGCGCCCAGTACGACGGTGAACGGCGCCGACGACTGCAGCACCAGCGACGCCAGCCCGGTGGGCATGCCGACGTGCATGGCCCAGAACAGGAAGGTGAATTGCCCGACGCCGAAGCCGGCGCCGTAGAGCAACAGCCACTTGGTGGGTACCTGCGGCCGGGGCACGAACATGATCACCGGGACCGCGATGAGCAAGAAGCGCACTGCGGCGAAGAAGAATGGCGGGAAATGATCGAGGCCGGCGCGGATGGCGAGGAAGTTCAGACCCCACAGGACGACGACGGTGAGTCCGAGTAGCCGATCGCGGGTGGTCATGTGCTCCATCGTGAGCGCACCGAACCATCAGGACAAGCACATTAATATGCATCGTCGATGTAGGTTTACTTCATGGATGCGACGCGGTTGCGAGTCCTGCGCGAGCTGGCTGACCGCGGGACGGTCGCCGCCACTGCTGCGGCCCTGTCGATGACCCCGTCGGCGGTGTCGCAGCAGTTGAAGATCCTGGCGCGGGAGGCGGGTGTGACGCTGCTCGAACCCGATGGCCGGCGCCTGCGGCTCACCGACGCCGGACACGCTCTGGTGGTACGCGCCGACGACGTCCTCGCCGCTCTCGACCGGGCGGCGGCGGAGATGAACGCCTACCGCGGGTCGCCGCGAGGCCGCGTCCGGGTGGCGCTGTTTCCTTCCGGTGCCGCGTTGCTGTTGCCCCGGCTCCTCGACGTACTCGACGGGAGCGGCGTGGACGTGCAGCCGCGCGACGAGGATCTACCGTCCTCGGCGGTGCCCACGCTGCTCGCCGACTACGACGTCGTGCTCACGCACCGGGATGAGCGGGCCGCCGACACGTCGTCGCCGCGGGTGACCGCCGAACCGCTCATGCGCGAGCCGATCGACCTCATCCTGCCGCCCGGTCATCGATTTGCGGGGCAGAGATCGGTGAGACCGGAACAGTTGGCCGACGAGAGCTGGATCAGCGTGCGCGGCGGATTTCCCGTCGACGACGTGCTGCTGTCGGTGGCCGCGGCAACCGGAGTGCAACCCAGGGTCGTGATGCGCATCAACGATTTCCGCGTGATCGAGGAACTGGTGGCCGGCGGGCGGGGTGTCGCGCTGCTGGCCCGTCATGCGGTGACCCACCCGTCGGTGGTCCGGCTGCCGCTGGCCGGCGTCCGCGCGGCACGCATCTACGAATTGGCTCGTCGTCCGGCGTCCGATGCCATCCCTGCCGTGGCGACGGTGCTCCAGGCGTTCCGGGACATCGCGTCGGAGGTGTCGGATTGACACGAAAAAGGGGACCCGCTCGACAGCGGGTCCCCGGCGGAAATTGTGCAGCGGTCAGCTCAGCGCTTTCGCCTTGAGCGTCTCGTACTCCCGCTGGTTGATGGTGCCGGCGTCGAGGAGTGCTTTCGCGTCCGCGATCTGTTCCGCCGACGACTTGCCCGCGACCTCGCGGATGTAGCTGTCCTGTGCCTGTTTGACCTGCTGCGCAGCAGCCATCGACCGCTGCGCCATGCCGTCGCTCTTGACGATCAGGTACACCAGCGCGGTCAGGAAGGGGACGACGAACAGGAAGATGATCCAGATGGCCTTCGCCCAACCCGACGACTTATGGTCGCGGAACAGGTCGGTGATGATGGAGAACAGCAGGATCAGGTAAGCCACGAAGGCGAACGTGGTGATAATTACCCAGAGGAAGTCCCAGAACGAGTCCATTGCAGCGCTCCATTTCACACAGTCGAAGGAAGTCTGCGCCGACTATCGCAGTTCTCCCGCCCGCCCGCGTCATCCGAAACAGGTGAAATGGGCACAGCCTGCCGACCGAATGTGACATCGGTGCAGGAGAAGTACACACGAACGGCCGCGACACCGGTAGGTGCCGCGGCCGTGTCGCGTCGTTTTAGCTCGCGGATTCCACCGCTCGTCGCATACCGCGCTCGACGGCACCGATGATGTACGGGCGGAGTTCGACGGCGGGGATGACCGCGTCGACGGAGCCGACCTGCTGGGCGCGCTGGATGTTGTGCACGGCCTCGAACTCGGCGGCGACTTCACCGAGTTTCTCGTTGCGGACCGCAGCCTGTTGGGCGGCCAGTTCGACCCGCAGGTGAGCCTGCTGAGCGTCGGTCTGTGCGCCGGCCAGATTGGCTTCGAGTTCCCGGATCGACGGATCGGCGGCCACCCGCGAGTTGACCTCACGGGTGAACACCACGGCCGCGGCGGGGGCGCCGCCGAGCACCGACGCGAACGAACCCTCGACCGCCAGCACCTCCATGTTGTCGTTCAGTGCTCCGGAGAACACCACGAACGCGCCACCGTGGTAGCGGGAGACGACGCAGAACACGATCGGACCGTCGAAATTGACGATGGCGCGGCCGATTTCGGCGCCGTACTCGAGCTGGATGTGTCGCAGCGAGTCCGGGGATCCGTCGAATCCGGACAGGTTGGCCAGCACGACGAGCGGGCGACTGCCGCTCGCGGCGTTGATCGCTCGTGCCGTCTTCTTCGACGACTGCGGGAACAACGTTCCCGCGGTCCACTGGTCGGGACCGTTGGCCGGCGACCATCCCTTACGGGCGATGGCCCGCGACTCGATGCCGATGACACTCACCGGGTAACCGCCCAGGTGTGCGTCCATGACGACCGACGTGTCCGCGTCCGCCATGTCGGCCCACCGCTCCAGCACCTGGTGGTCCTGGTCGACGAGCGCCCGCATCACCGTGCGAATGTCGAACGGCTTCTTGCGTTCCGGGTTCGTCTCCGCGGAGAAGATGTCGCCGACCGTGGTGAAGTCGCTGGACGGGTGAACGTGCGGGAAGGTGCGCACGTCTCGTCCGATCGGGTCGGCGGTGTGTGCCCGACGCGGGAAGCGTTCTCCGGCAACCACATACGCGTGATCGTAATGCGCGAACAGGATCTGGCAGGCCGCGGGCAGGTTGGGTGCCCAGTACTGCGCCTCACCGTTCGGTCCCATGACACGGTCGTAACCACCGATACCGAAGTTGTCCTCGGCCGAGACACCACCGGAGTAGTCGAGCGAATTCTTCCCGGTGAGCACCATGGCGCTGTCGGGCGTCATCACGAGAATGCCCTTGGTGTGCATCAGCATCGTGGCTTCGGCGTTCCAGTAGGGCTGTGCGCCGACGTTGATGCCGGCCACGATCACGTTGATCTCGCCACCGTTCTGCGTGAACGTGATGATGCGACGCAAGCCGCGGGACACCCAGTCCATGTTCTCGGTGCCGCTGTCCATGGAGATCGTCGCCCCGGACGACAACGCGAACCACTCGACCGGCACACCCAGCTCCTCGGCCAGGTCGACGCCCGCCACGAGGCGCGCGCACTCAGCTTCGGCGACGGTGCCCAGAGCCTTCGTCGGATCGCCGAAGAGTGCGACCCGGGTCATGCCCTCAGGGTGCCGTTCGGTACGGGCGGTGACCAAACCGACGATGAGGCCGGCGCGGTTCTGTCCGTACGGACGGTCCACCGGAACCAGTCGGCCCGACTCGTCCAGGTCGTGCTCGACGAAGGTTCCGTCGCGACCGGTGAGCAGGGGAATCAGCTCGTACGGGTAGACGGTGCCGCGGGCGCGGGAACTGCGGACCTTCTGGGTGTACGCGTCGAGCGGCTGCAGCGGCTCGGTCGGCGGGTCGGTGACCTTGACGACGACGCCGCTGCCGGTGCGGTAGGAGAAGCGCAGCGCCTTCTCCTGCGACTGACTGCCCGCCGCGCCCTGGAGCCGGGCGATCACGGTGATTTCCTCGAGTCCGGCGCCCGCGGTCAGCGGGGCGGCGACGCGCGCGAACTCCTGCAGGTCTTCCACCGGAACGTCGATCTTCGGCCACACGTACAGCACCACGCGGTTGGCGTCGAGCTTGCGTTTGCTGCCACGGGCCGCCTGAGCCCGCCGGATCCCGTCGAGGCACGACTGCAGGACGCGCTCGGCGGCGGGAACGCCGATCACCTGGCCGTCTTCATTCCGGACGGGGGTGATGTCGCGGATCTCGGCGAGTGCGATGAGGCGCTCGTCGGTGGGGTTCTCGGGCGACACCAGGTGGAACAGGAACGTGTCCGCCGCTGCGGGAAGACGGGTGCCTTCGAAGTTCTTCAGGCGCCACAGGTCGAAGCGCTGACCGGTGAGCGGGTGCATGTCCCGGATCAGTGCCTCTTCCGCGAGAACACCCGCGTCCGGCCGGTAGGTGAACTTCCGGACGTCCGTGCCGAGGCCACCGAAGACCGAGACCGTGACGCGGCGGCTGGAGGCGGCCAGGGGCAGCTTCGCCAGCGTCTTGCGCAGGTCTTCGGACATCGTGTCCGGATCGGCCGGCGGCTCGGACCAAGACAGGTAGAGGTCGAGGACGAGGTTCTCGGGGGTCTCCGAGGCCACGTCACCGATCTCGGCGAGCGCACCGGGCAGTTCGGCGTAGTCGGCGACGGCCGACACGAGGTGCAGACGCTCCCCGAGCAGGTCGAAGTTGCCGGTGACGAAGTGCCGGCCGCCTCGATCGAAGGCTGCGACGTCTTCGAGCGTGCGGATGTCGTAGTAGCGGCGGGTGACCACCTCGAGCAGCGGGCCCACGGTGGCGCTCTTGCGGGCGATGCGCTGTCCGAGCAGCTCGGTCAGCGACTGCGGGGTGGCGACCAGTGCTTCGAGACGTTCCTGGTAGTCGTGGGCGTCGGGACGCTCGGCGAGGTACTCGAGGCTGCCGCGGACACCGTCGTACACCTGCTCGCGGGCCTTGCGGATCTGCGGCTCGTCGAAGAAGCGGAAGCGGACGTTGCGGGCGACGTTGCCGATCACCGGGTAGCGGACCTGGGTGGCGACGATCAACCGGTCCAGGACCTCACCGAGCCCGCTCGGGGCGCGGCCGGGTGCGTTGCCGTCGTTGAGCCAGCGGTTGAGCAGCGCGGTGATGACGGAAACCTGGTTGTCCATACGCTGCTGCGCGAGGAAGAGACGGTAGACAGCCTCTTCGAGTTCGGCGGTGCGCTCGAGACCGGTGACGTCGTAGTGGCGCAGCGCGCGCGACAGCCGGGTCTGGAAGGACTCCGGGAGCCCCTCGAGCTCGACGTCGAGGGTGTGGAGATAGGTGTGGAAGTGCTCGCGCGGGCTGTGCACCCGCTCGTCGCCGTCTTCCTCGGCCACCGTCGGACGGTTACGGCCGATCTCGCAGATGTCGGCGAACGTGTTGAGCAGCGCCAGTTCGGCCTGCACGAGGTCGGGGTCGCCGGCGATCTGCGCCCGCAACTTCTCGTACTGGGCGAGCAACACGCCCGCCCGCTTCGCGCTGACGTCGTACCCGGTGAGCAGCGCACCGAGAGCATCGATCTGTGACAGGGCATCGATACGCGGGTCACCGTGGGTCGCCGGGGCGCCGAGATCGAATTCGACTCGGGGCGACTGCTGCGCCGCGGACTCGTCGGAGCTTTCCTCTACCCGCAGCAGCGCCGTTCCGGCGTCCACCTGCGAGTTGACCATTGCCAGCACTTCCCGGACGCGGCCGGCAACGGGCGCGCGGACCGCGGTTTCCATCTTCATGCTCTCGAGGACGACCAGGGTGGCACCGACCTCGACCTCGTCACCGACGGACACCGGCACCGCGACCACGACCGCCGGGGCGGGGGCGCGCACGACACCGGCCTCGTCCTGACTGATCTGGTGGCTGATGCCGTCGACCTCGACGAGGTACTGGGCGCGTCCCGCGACGGAGACGACGTGGTGGCGGCGCTCGCCGATCACCAGCCGGCTCTCGAACTCGCTGAGCCGGTCCACCTCGACCTCGGTCTCGGGGGCGTCACCGTCGACGCGGTAGCGGTGGGCGCCGACCTGCGTGACGGTGAGTCCGTACGCCTGACCCTGGTAACTGAGCTCCACCTTGCGGCCGATGGCGTGGCCGGCGCGGGGTCGTCCACCGCGGGCAGACGACAGGAATGCCTGACGCTCGAGCTTCTCTTCGGCGTCGTAGACGTCGATGGCCGCGGCGATCAGTGCAACGTCGGCGGTGCGGGACGGGACGTTGGACGTTCCCGCGTCGGTGCGGTCCAGCCAGCCGGTGTCGGCGGACGCCGTGATGACCTCTTCGCGGTCCAGCAGGTCCAGCAGGAACGATTTGGTGGTGGTGCCGCCCTGCAGCACGACTGTGGTCTCGCGGAGAGCGGTGCGCAGACGCGCGAGCGCCTCGGAGCGGTCGCGACCCCAGGCGATGACCTTGGCGACCATCGAGTCGTAGTCGGGCGGGATGACGTCGCCCTGGGCGATGCCGGTGTCGACGCGGAGACCGCTGCCGAGCGGGAACTTGAGCAGCTGCACCGCGCCGGGCGCGGGAGCGAAGCCGTTGGCGGCGTCCTCAGCGTTGAGGCGGGCCTCGACTGCGTGACCGAACTCGGGCGGGCAGTCGCCGACCAGCGGCTCGCCGCTGGCGACGAGGATCTGCAGCTTCACCAGGTCGATGCCTGTGGTGGCCTCGGTAATGGGGTGCTCGACCTGCAGGCGGGTGTTGACCTCGAGGAACGTGAACGTCTTCTGCTCGGGCTGGTACAGGTACTCGACCGTGCCCGCGCCGCGGTATCCGGCCGCACGCACGAGTTCGCTCGACACGGTGCGGAGGTGATTGGACTGCTCGGTGGTGAGGAGCGGCGAGCTGGACTCCTCGATGACCTTCTGGTTCTTGCGCTGGATGGAGCAGTCACGCACACCAGGAGCCCAGACGTTGCCGAAGTTGTCGGCAATGACCTGTACCTCGACGTGGCGCGCGTCGGTGACCAGTCGTTCGATGAAGACGACGGGGTCACCGAACGACCGCTGAGCCTCACCTTGGGTGCGCTCGAGGGCGAGTTCGAGTTCGTCCTCGGACCAGACCTTGCGGATGCCGCGGCCACCGCCACCACTTCGGGCCTTGATGATGAGCGGGTAGCCGATGGCCTGCGCGTGACGGCGTGCGTCGGCGCGGGTGGCGACCGGACCACCGCTCCACGGCGCGACCGGGACCTCCACCTTCTCCGCGAGGAGCTTGGCCTCCACCTTGTCGCCGAGGAGACGCATCGCTTCAGCCGGCGGACCGATGAAGGTGATCCCCAGCTGTTCGCAGACCTCGACGAAAGCGGGATCCTCGGCAACGAAGCCCCAGCCCACCCACACGGCGTCGGCCTTGCTCTCGCGCAGGGCGCGGGCCAGCTCGGCGTGGTCGAGGTAGGCCGTTCCGCTCTTGACTGTGCGCAAGCACACACCTTCGTCGGCCTGGCGCACGAACATCGCGCGGCGTTCCGCCTCGGTGTGCAGTGCGACCGTCGTGATGCCGTAGTTGTGCTCGGCGTTCAGCTCACGCACGGCACGAATCAGGCGGACCGCAGCCTCGCCGCGATTGACTATCGCTATTCGCTTGAACATCAGTTAGCGCTCCGTTTCCGTAAAACTCATTGATCCGCAGAGTGTTTCGATGGCCAAGGCCATGCCCGCCGTGGACTGGGTGCCGCCTTCGCGGACGCGTGCACCCCTGCACAACCCACTTGTCGCCCTCCAAGGGCGCCCCGAATGCGATCATCGGGTCCTGCGACTCTGCAAGACCCGATGCCCGGGAACTGGAGCATAACGTCGAAATTTTGTACCCGCGCGTAACTTCAGCGGAGGTCACTGTCGGTTTGTCAAGTGTTCAAGAAGTTACCTGTAACCCATTGTCACGGCCTGAGTTTCGTGCCGAAGTACGAAAGTGCTACGCCGTAGCGCACTTTCGCGCAAGTTACCGACCGGTTCGGTGCGTGAGCCGGGGGTGTCCCGGAAAACGCGAACGCCGCGAGTGCGCTCGGGCGCACTCGCGGCGATACGGATGAATGGGTCAGTGGGCGCGGTTGACCGCCGAGACCACGGCGCGCAGCGACGCCGTGGTGATCGACGTGGCGATACCGACACCCCACACCACTGTGTTCCGGCCGTCGGGAGCGGTGACGGCGCACTCGACGTAGGCAGCTGCCTGGGCGTCGTCACCCGCCGACATCGCGTGCTCCGAGTAGTCGAGCACCCGGACATCGAAGTCGATGGTGGCGAGTGCGTCGACGAACGCGGCCAGCGGGCCGTTGCCGGAACCCGAGATCTCGTGTTCCTTGCCGTTCGCCTTGACCGTTGCGGTGATGGAGTCGGTGCCGCCGTCCTCTTCGGACGCGGTGACCTTCTGCTTCATTCGCTCGAGCGGGGTAATCGGAGCGAGGTACTCCTCGTGGAAGACGTCCCACATCTCCTTCGGGGACACCTCGCCACCTTCGCCGTCGGTGATCCGCTGGACAGCCTGGGAGAACTCGATCTGCAGCCGGCGCGGCAGCACCAACCCGTGATCGGCCTTCATGATGTAGGCGACGCCACCCTTGCCCGATTGCGAATTGACGCGGATGACCGCCTCGTAGGTGCGGCCCACATCCTTGGGGTCGATCGGCAGGTAGGGAACCGCCCACTGGATGTCGTCGACGTCGGCGTCCTGGGAGTCGGCGTCGATCTTCATGGCGTCGAGGCCCTTGTTGATGGCGTCCTGGTGGCTGCCGGAGAACGCCGTGTACACGAGGTCACCGCCGTAGGGGTGGCGTTCGTGAACGGGCAGCTGGTTGCAGTACTCCACGGTGCGGCGGATCTCGTCGATGTTCGAGAAATCGATCTGCGGGTCGACACCGCGAGTGAACAGGTTCAGACCCAGCGTGACCAGGCAGACGTTGCCGGTGCGCTCGCCGTTGCCGAACAGGCATCCCTCGATGCGGTCGGCGCCGGCCTGATAGCCCAGCTCTGCGGCGGCGACGCCCGTGCCGCGGTCGTTGTGGGGGTGGAGCGACAGGATGACCGAGTCGCGGCGGGCCAGGTTGCGGTGCATCCACTCGATCGAGTCGGCGTACACGTTGGGGGTGGCCATCTCGACGGTGGCCGGCAGGTTCAGGATGACCGGGTTCTCGGGGGTGGGCTGCAGGACTTCGGTGACGGCGTCGCACACCTCCTTGGCGTACTCGAGTTCCGTGCCGGTGTACGACTCGGGCGAGTACTCCCAGCGCCACTGCGTGTCCGGGTACTTCTTCGCCTCTTCCAGCGCCAGCGCCGCCGCGTCGGTGGCGATCTTCTTGATGACGTTGCGCTCGGCCTTGAACACCACTCGGCGCTGCAGGATGGAGGTGGAGTTGTAGAAGTGCACGATCACCTTCTCGGCGCCCTCACACGCCTCGAACGTGCGCTTGATCAGCTCGGGGCGGGACTGGGTGAGCACCTGGATGGTGACGTCGGCCGGGATGGCGCCGTCTTCGATGATCTCGCGGACGAAGTCGAAGTCCGTCTGACTGGCCGACGGGAATCCGACCTCGATCTCCTTGTAGCCCATCCGCACCAGCAGTTCGAACATGCGGCGCTTGCGGGCGGGGCTCATCGGGTCGATCAGGGCCTGGTTGCCGTCTCGGAGGTCGACCGCACACCATTGCGGGGCGCGGTCGATGGTCTTGTCGGGCCAGGTGCGGTCCGGCAGCGACACCGGTTCCACCTCTTCGGCGAACGAACGATACCGGAATGTCGGCATCGAAGAGTTCTTCTGGGTGTTCCACGCCGGCTGGTCGGCGGGAGCAGGCTTGGAAGGCGGCGTGATGGTGCGCGTTCCGGTGGTGAAAGCGTCAGCGGGGGACATGGGATTGATCTCCAGATTCGATGCGGACTTTGTGAGTCCAACGGCTGTGTCGACCGGCGCACGAGAACCCCGCGACGGGAAGCCAGTCTGGATCAGACCCCGTCGCGGCAACCAAGGAGAAGTGCGCGATGCATAACGAGCACTCTACTCCTGAGCCTATTCTCCGTGTGTAGGGGTTCGGCACGACACTCGGATGTGTCGCCGTTCGACACGTCGAGCGAGGGAGGTGCAGTGCGTCTCATCTCACGGTTCACTCCGGTGGTCCTCGTCGTCGTTCTCGCAGCGTGTGCCCTGTCCTGTGGCGTGATCGTCGACGGCTCGCCGCGCGTCGTCGGTGTGGGTGCACCGGTCTACGGTCTGCCTGTCAGCGACTTCGTCCGCGCGGAGCTCGCGGTGGCCGCCGCGGCCCGGGCCGTCGAACCGTGCGGATTGCTCGACGCAGCCTCGGTGGCCTCGTTCGGCGTCCTCACCGCATACGGTCCGGCTGGAGACCTGTCGACGTGTCATGCGGAAGTGATCCCGCCCGGCGGCACACCACTCGATCCGTCCTGGATCGAGGTCGTGGTAGGGGAGCGTGAACCGTCCGAGGGAGTCGGAAGCGGCGACGCCGCCGGTGGTGTCGAGGTGCGCCCGGCGCTGGCGCCGCTGCCCGGTACGTGCACGCTCTACTTCTCGCTGCCGCCGGTTCCCGGAGGCGGGGCGTCGGAGCGCTGGGGTCACGTCGCTTACCTCGCCGGGGCGGACGGAGCGGGGACGTCGAATTCCGGTGACGGCTGTGCGGAGGCGCGCGCCGTGCTCGAGGCCGTGACCGCCAGGCTGCGTTCCGCGCCGACCGGCAGAGCAGATATTCCTCTGGCGCAACAAGACCCGTGTCGGGTGGTCGAAAAGGTGACCGAACCCGAGATCGCGACGTTCGTCCCCGGCAGTCGGCCGTACGAGTGCCGTCTGACTCTCCGGCGCGGCGACGAGGCTTCCCTGCGGTTCGCCCTGTCCACTCCGCCGAGGACAGGGGGGCCGGACGTGGTCGAGATCGACGGCAGGTCGTTCGCCCACTTCGAGGACGCGCTGGAATGCCATTACTACTTTTATCCAGGGGCCGTCCTCGACACCAACGTTCCGGACAGTCCCATGAGTGAATCGGCCAAACGCGGTAACAGGCTGATCGCGTCGGTGGCAGCAACGGCGCGCAACTGCGATGACGCGCAAATGCTGGTGCTGGCCGCGGCGGACATGTTCGACTACTGACATGTTGACTCAGGTCGAAGTGGCCCAGGCCTACCTGGATGCGTTGCTCAGTCACGACGGCAACTCGGTGCCCATCGGTCCTCGGGCCGTTCGCTACGAGGCGGGGATCAAAACGGCCCTCTCGGGAAACCATTTGCGCCGCAGCCTGTCCCGAGGGCCTCAGTTCCGTCTGGTCCGGGCCGTCCGTGAGGTTGCGTGGTCGGTGGCCGGAGACGACATCACCGCCGATTATCTCCTGGACGCCGGACTGTTCGGCCGAACGCTCATGACCGTGCGGGTGATCGAGACATTCCGAATACCGCAGAACGACCTCCGGATCCACCGCATCGATGCGAAGATCCGGCGTCCCTGAAGACGTGTGCTGCTCACTGCAGTCCGGCGTGCATCTCCCAGATCAGGATCTCGGTGGATTCGGTCGCGGTGAACCGATGTCCGCCGATTCCCGTGAGCCTGAGCGAATCCCCTTGCTGCAGAAGGCCGATGCCCTCGACGTCGCCGCCACCGCGTGCGAAGAACGCATGCAGAAACGGTGCGTCCGGTAGGACCACGGACTGACCGGTGTTCAGGCGCGCCGCGTGCAGAGCGGCGTGTCTGTTCCCCAGTCCGATCGCCGCATCGTTCCGATCTCTCCGAAGGCCGGACGCAACGGTCACCAGCGCCCCGGAGTCGAGCTCGTCGTCGATGGGCAGCTCCTGGTAGCTGGGGGAGGCACCGGAGTCGCTGGGCGGTACCCACATCTGCACCAGGTGCACAGGCTCGGTCGCGCGCGATCCGTCGGCACGTCGGCGGTCGTTGCGCTCGGAGTGCAGAATCCCGGTGCCTGCGCTCATCCGCTGGGCGAGTCCGGGATGAAGTACGCCTGTGTGCCCAGCGGAATCCTGGTGGACCAGGGATCCGCTGAGCACCCACGTGACGATCTCGACGTCCCGATGCTGATGGGTGTCGAATCCTTCGCCCGCGTCGACGACGTCCTCGTTGTTGACGAGGAGCAGCCCGTGAGCGCCCTCCGCGAGGTCGAAGTTTCCCGCCATCGGGAAGGAGTGGCGGGAATCGAGCCATCCGTATCTCAGGTGCCTGCGTTCACCCGCACGCTGGATCGCCACAGCAGCCATGCCTAGCCCTGCGTCTCGTGTGCCGCGGGAATGGATCCCAGGCGACCGGCCTGGAAGTCCTCGAACGCCTGCATCACCTCGGCCTTGGTGTTCATGACGAACGGTCCGGCCATGGCCACCGGCTCACGGATCGGCTTGCCGCCGAGAACGAACACCTCCAGCGAGGAGGTCCGTGAGTCCTGGGTGTCGGCCGCGGCGATGGTCAGGGTGTCGCCGCGCCCGAAGACCGCGGTCTGCCCCATCCGGAACGGCCTGCGCTCCGAACCGGCCATGCCCTCACCTGCAAGGACGTACGCCAGGGCGTTGAATTCGGGATTCCACGGCAGCGTCAGGCTCGCCCCGGGGCCAATGGTCGCGTGAACCAGGCTGATCGGCGTGTACGTCGAGCCCGGGCCGGAATGCCCGTCCACCTCGCCGGCGATGACACGCACCAGAGCGCCGCCGTCGGGGGAGGACAGCAGCGCCACCTTCTGTCCGGTGATGTCCTGGTAGCGGGGTGCGGCCATCTTGTTGTCGCGGGGAAGGTTCACCCACAGCTGGACGCCGTGGAAGAGTCCACCACTCACGACGAGGTGCTCGGGGGGCGTCTCGATGTGGAGGATGCCACCACCGGCCGTCATCCACTGGGTGTCGCCGCCGCCGATGGTGCCGCCACCTCCGTTGGAGTCCTGGTGCTCCATGATTCCGTCGATCATGTAGGTCACGGTCTCGAACCCGCGATGCGGGTGCCACGGCGTTCCCTTGGGTTCGCCGGGCGCGTAGTTCACCTCACCCATCTGATCCATGTGGATGAACGGGTCGAGCGCAGCCAGGTCGATGCCGGCGAAGGCGCGGCGCACGGGGAAGCCCTCGCCCTCGTACCCGACCGGGGCCGTGGTCAGTGAGCGGACCGGCCGGTCGACGGCGCCCGGAGCAGGTGCGTCGATACGCGGCAGGGCAAGGATGTTGTCGACCGTCACGGCAGGCATGTGGTGTCTCCTCATACTCATGTAATTGATGTTTCAATTACCTTACGAGGTGTAACACCGGCGGAGCGCGGGTATTCCCGCGCCCAGGCGGCTCCGCCGCCCGTGCGTGGTTGACGAGTGCAGAGGCTCGTTAACCACGCACGAGCGCGAAGCGCCCTCAGTTGAGGATCTCCTCGTGGTCGGGGCAATACCGGGTGACGGCGCCGATGATGTAGTAGTAGACGCCGTCGGCGGTGAGCATCGGCGTCCACTCCTCGCGCACCCGGTCGAGGGGCTTGCCGGCGTCGAGGGCGGTGCAGATTTCGCCGGCCTGGTGCACCGCGGTCTCGTCGTTGGTGACGTTCTGGTTCATCGACTTCAGGTAGGCCAGGTAGTCGGCGGCGGTGGCGGGGTCGTCGGCGACTGCGAAGATGCGCTTGCCGGGCGCGGTGTCGGCGGTGGTCCTGGCGGCGGAGGTGCTGCTCGACTCCGGGGCTGCGGAGTCGGTGCTGTCCCCACCGCAGGCAGAAAGGATCGTCGCGGAGCAGACGGTGAGGGCGGTCAGAGCTAGGGTGCGGCGCATGGGGCGGAGGAGTCCTTTCGAGGCTGGTGCGGCGACGATCGTATCGCCCGGACGGCCACAGCACGCGTGTGGCTTCGCGGCGTTCGTCTGTTCGCCGGGGTGCGCGGCAGGTAGTGTTGCCCTCTCCAGCAGGAGTCGTTCGAGGAGGTGAGACCCGTGTTCGTCAGTTCAGTTCGGGTGCTCTCGCCCCGCGACCGCGCGGTGGTGCCGACCTAAGGTGGCCGAGAGAGCGCCCCTCGGCATTCCGAAAGGCCCTCTCATGTCGGTTTCACCCTCCACCGAAGATGTTCTTGTTCATCAATTGCGTGCTGCCGGTTGCGTTTTCGCCGAGGACGAAGCGAGGTTGATCCTCGCGGCGGCGAATGATCCGGCGAGCCTCGTGTCGATGGTTCAGCGCCGCGTCGCTGGTAGACCCCTCGAACACGTGCTCGGCTGGGCAGAATTCTGTGGTCTGCGAATAGCGGTCGATGCCGATGTGTTCGTGCCTCGCCGCCGTACCGAGTTTCTCGTCGATCAGGCCAGGGCTGTGCTTCGGGGAGGCGCTGTCGTGGTCGACCTGTGCTGCGGTTCGGGGGCGGTCGGGGCTGCGCTCGCCGCCGTCACCGACTCTCCCGAGTTGTATGCGGTCGACATCGACCCCGCTGCGGTGCGGTGCGCTCGTCGCAACGTGCCCGCGGAGCGTGTGTTCGAGGGCGACCTCTACGACCCGTTGCCGCCGCGCTTGCGCGGACAGGTCGATGTTCTGGTGGCCAACGCGCCGTATGTGCCGACCGAGGCGATTCGGTTGATGCCCCCTGAGGCGCGTCTGCACGAGCCGCTCGTCTCGCTCGACGGCGGCACCGACGGCCTGCGTATTCAGCGGCGCGTGGCGGCCGGTGCCCACCACTGGCTCGCCCCCGGTGGTCACCTCCTGATCGAGACCAGTGAGCGCCAGGCGGCTCGGACCGTCAAGGCGTTCACCGACGTGGGGTTGAGTGCGCGAGTCGAGACTTCCGCCGAACTCGGTGCCACCGTCGTCGTCGGAATGCGGTCGTGAGCGGCCGGGCGCAGAGCTGGACCACGGATCTGACGGGTCGCGACATCGCGAGGTACGGCGGCGTTCCGCTCTCCCGAGGCCGAAGTTTTCGTTAGGGTCTCGAGATGGGTCGTGTCTCAGGAGTCGGCATCGGAATCCGGGCATCGCTGGCGGCAGCACTCTGCGTCGGCATGTTGGCGGCGTGTTCGTCTGACGAGGCGCCGCAGAGCGATCCCGCTGCCACGTGTGCCGATGTTCCCAACGGCACGACGGCTGCGGCGCCGCCGCCAGGTCTAAATCCCGCGCCGCCGGCGGGCGCTCCGCCCACCAGTCAAAACCTCGCGACCAATCCGGAGATCGCGACGGCTTACCGCTCCGGGATGGTACCCGTCGACACCGCGTCGTATGCGGTGTCGACCGCCAACCCGATTTCGACCCGAGCAGCATGTGACGTTCTGCGCGACGGGGGTACGGCGGCCGACGCGTTGATCGTCGCGCAGACCGTCCTGGGCATCGTCGAACCGCAGTCGTCGGGGATCGGTGGTGGTGCCTTCCTGCTCTACTACGACGCGGAGAAGAACAGTGTCGAGGCGTACGACGGGCGCGAGGTGGCACCGATGTCGGCGACGGAGAACTACCTCCGCTGGATCAGCGACGCGGACCGTACCGAACCCAAGCCTGACGCGCGTGCAAGTGGACGGTCGATCGGTGTGCCCGGAGTGGTCCGGATGCTCGAGCTGGCTCACCGTGAACACGGTAGAAACGAGTGGCGGGAGTTGTTCGACCCGGCCGTCTCACTGGCAGATCAGGGTTTCGAGATCAGCCCCCGCATGGCCGGGCAGATTGCCGCGTCCGCTCCCGAACTGGCTGTCGACGAGGAATCGAAGGCGTACTTCCTGAACCCGGACGGCAGCCCCAAACCGGCGGGGACGAAGTTGACGAATCCCGCGCTGGCCAAGACACTCGGGGCCATAGCTTCGGGTGGTGCCGAAGCCTTCTACACCGGCGCGATCGCCCAGAGCATCGTCGACTCCACGGCGAACGCGTCGGGTGGACGGACCCCCGGGCACATCACGCTCGACGATCTTGCGAACTACCAGGCGAAGAAGCGCACAGCGCTGTGCACGCCGTACCGCGACCACGAGGTTTGCGGTATGCCGAACCCGTCGTCCGGTGGGACGGCGGTGGCGGCGACCCTCGGCATCCTGGAGAACTTCGATCTGTCGGCCTCGGGACCGACGAACCTCGACGCCAACGGCGGGAAACCGACCGCGGAGGCCGTGCATCTCATCTCCGAAGCCGAGCGACTGGCATACGCCGACCGGGACAAGTACGTGGCCGACTCCGATTTCGTTCCGCTGCCCGGTAACTCGGTAGACACCCTGCTGGACGACGACTACCTGAAGCGACGTGCCGAGCTCATCGACCCCGGCAAGAGCATGGGTACCGCGAAGCCGGGTGACTTCGGGCCGGTGCCGCTGGGTGTGCAGCCGCAGGACAAGGAGCATGGCACCAGCCATATTTCGGTCGCGGACAAGTACGGCAACGTCGCGTCGATGACCACCACGGTGGAGTCGGCGTTCGGGTCGTTCCACATGACCGAGGGTTTCGTGCTCAACAACCAGCTCACCGACTTCTCGGCGCAACCTGTCGGGCCGGATGGTGCGCCGCTGGCCAACCGGGTCGAACCGGGTAAGCGGCCGCGCAGTTCGATGGCGCCGACACTCGTCTTCAGTCGCGGCGACGACGGCACGCGTGGTGACGTCGAATTCGTGACGGGCTCACCCGGTGGCTCGGTCATCATCCAGTTCGTCGTGAAAACCCTGGTGGGCATGCTCGATTGGGGCATGAACCCGCAGCAGGCAGTCTCGGGCGTCGACTTCGGTGCTGCCAACACTCCGGTGACCGGGGTGGGCGGCGAACACCCGAACATCAACGCTGCCCGGGACGGCGCCGACGACCCGTTGATCGCGCAGTTGCGGGCGATGGGTCACCAGGTCTCGGTTGCTCCGCAGTCGAGCGGGCTCAGTGCGCTGCAACGCGTCGACGCGGGGTGGGTCGGCGGCGCCGATCCCCGGCGTGAGGGTGCAGTGATGGGCGACGGTACCGGCTAGTCAGCGAGCCACGCCAGCAACCGGCCCTGCGACCAGCAGCGGCCAACGGCCTCGGCGCGCAGAACCGACCGGTCGAACACCGCGAGACCGATGATGCTGTGGCCGGACGCGCGGCGATCGCCGAGCGTCGGTATCGTCGGCGCGACTCCGACCCCCTCCGCTGACACCCACGCCACCGCCCGGCCTGCCGCCGCTTCGTCGAGGCGGTGCAGGAAGCGCAGTCGGCTCTCGAGCGGAAAGCGCGACAGTCCCCAGGTCGTAGTGACGACAGGCAGGGCGTCCCCGGGCATCTCGGCGAAGGCGTCGGGCAGCACCTCGACGGCGTCACCTTGCAGCAGCAGCGGAGGGGCCGTTGCCGCCAACGCCATCTCCGCGTCGAGCCTCGCGACCTGCTCCCGCTGATCCGGCCACAGGCAGGCGCGCAACCATCGGGCGTCATCCGCGTCGGTCACGTCGACCGGATCGAGGTCGACGCCGACCCGGGCGACGACCTCGGGCATTGCCCGGGTCGGAAGGGGCCGGTCTCCCACGATCGAAGCAGACAGCTGCACGGGAGATGACGTGTCGCCCAACGATTGTCCGTTGCTGTACGTGATGCCGACGCGATCGACATTGAGATTGAGCCCGGCCGAACAGCCCACGTCGATCAGCCCCACCGCATTCGCGCCTACCCGGCGCGCCGCCTCGGCCACGGCCGGATACAGCACGGCGCAACGTCCGGTCTCGTTGGTCCGCGTCGGCCGGCGCACGGCGATGGCCACGACCGAGTCGGTCATGTGCAACAGCGTGTCGATCGCTGCGTCGGCGGCAGCGTCGCCGTCCGCAGTGGCATAGGCGGCGGCAAGCGCCGGGGCGCGTCCTGCGAGGGCGAGGTCGTGTAGCGCGGCGAGGATCACCGTGGGGTGTCGCTTGCGGGCCGGCGCCATCTCGATCGCGCGCAGCGCCACGTCGGACTCACTGACGGCGACGGCGACGCGCTCGTACAGGGGGGATGTGTCGGCGGCGTCGACCTCACCGAAGCGTCGGTACACCTGTGCGAGTGTGCGGGCCGTGCCCGCGGGTACGGCGCTTCCTGCGGTCGTCCTCGGCATCGAAGAGAATTCTAGCCAGCGCGGCGGCCGCAGTGTGGCGTTGGTTCGGATCGTCGCGGTCGGGGAACACAAGAGTATGGCGACTTATCGAGTAATCGACCCCAAAGGTGACGTGGTAGAGACCCGAGAAATCGACGCAGCCGACGACGCGCACGCGTGGTTCGTCGACGTCCGGGCCGACAACAGCGAACTCGGGTGGCGGATGGAAGTCGAGCACGACGGCGAATGGTCGTTCTTCGACGACACCGAGGGCGTTTCGAAACAGTAGAGACCCCACCGTGTTCGCCAGCAGCCCAAGGAAATTGGGCGTCGAGGAGGAGTTCCACCTCATCGACTTGAAGACCCGGCGCCTGACAACCCGTGCGCCGGAACTGCTGGCGCGACTGCCCGACAACGCCTACGTCGACGAGCTGCAACGGTGTGTGGTCGAGGTCAACAGTGGTGTGTTCACCGCCCTCGCCGATCTGAGGGCCGACCTCGCGCGGCACCGCTCGCTGCTCGTCGACGCGGCCGGGGGGCTGGGCGTCGGGGTGGCGGCCGCCGGCTCGATGCCGCTCGCCCTTCCGACGGAAATGCAGGTGACAGGGTCGCTGCGCTACCAGCGCATGCTCGCGGATTATCAGATGCTCGCCCGCGAACAGCTGATCTGCGGTACCCAGGTGCATGTCGATGTGCCCGACCGGGACGAGGCCGTGCAGGTGGCTAACCGCATCGCTCCCTACCTCCCGGTGTTCCTCGCACTCAGTGTGAGTTCGCCGTTCCGAGCCGATGGTTCGGACACCGGTTACGCGAGCGCGCGGACGCTGTTGTGGCTGCGGTGGCCGAGTACCGGTCCCGCGGCGCCCGTTGTTTCTGCCGCCGAGTACGACACCCTGATCGACGACCTCGTATCGAGCGGCGTCATCAGCGACCCCGGTATGGCGTACTTCGACATCCGCCCCTCGGCCAAGCTTCCGACGCTGGAACTGCGGGTGTGCGACAGCTGCCCGCGACTCGACACGGTCATTCTGGTCGCGGCGCTTTTCCGCGCCCTCGTCGAGCGGGAGATCCAGGGTCTGCGGGCCGGTGACAAGGGCGTGACGATCGTCTCGACGATGACCCGGGCGGCGCTGTGGCGGGCGGCCCGTTCCGGCCTGGAAGCAGATTTGGTGGACGTGGAGGTTCCGCGATCACGTCCCGCCGCGGAGATCGTCGACGACTTCGTGCGGTCCTTGAGGCCACAGCTCGAGGAGACAGGCGACTGGGATACCGTCCTGGATCTGTCTGCCGCGGCCCTCACACTCGGAAGTTCGTCGGCTCGTCAGCGTCAGGCGTTCCAGCGACGGAACCGGTTGACCGACGTCGTCGATCAGCTTCTCGCCGAGACGGCAGACCGCGCGGCACCGCTCCCCGAGGGCGAGATCCCAGAGCCGAGCGCGCACGCGGGAAGGTGGCAGTCGACCGTGGTGACCCGCCCGCGCAGGCACTGGGCGGCGCGATTCACCCGGCGTGACAGTGAGTCCGAGCTGACCTGGACCGGGTCGGGAGAGCTCGACGAACAGCAATTGCTCGCCTGGCGCCGGGATCTTCATGCTCATCCCGAATTGTCGTTCGAGGAGAGACGAACCACGCGTGTCGTGCGCGATCACCTCGGTAGTCTCGGCCTCGAGCCCGTCCTCATGCCCGGTGGAACCGGCCTGTGGTGCGATGTGGGACCCGAGACGGAAAACAGCATCGCCTTGCGCGCCGACCTGGACGCGCTGCCGGTCACCGAGGCGACCGGCCTCGAGTTCGAATCCACCGTGCCCGGGGTGTCCCACGCGTGCGGTCACGATGCGCATACCGCCATGCTGATGGGCGCGGCTGCCGTCCTCGCCAAGCACCCGCCGACGTGCCGAGTGCGAATGATCTTTCAACCGGGCGAAGAAACCACACCAGGTGGTTCGGTCGACACCATCGCCGCCGGCGCACTCGAGGGTGTCACCAAGATTTACGCCCTGCACTGCGACCCGAACCTCGAAGTCGGGAAGCTGGCCACCCGGAGCGGTCCCATCACCTCGTCGAACGCCTCGGTGACCGTGCGCCTCTGGTCGCCGGGTGGGCACACGGCGCGGCCACATCTGACAGGTGACTTGATCCACGCCGCTGCTGTACTGATCACCGGGCTCGCTTCGGTCCTGGACCGGCGCATCGACGCTCGCACGGCCACGGTGCTTACCTGGGGAAAGGTCTCGGCCGGTCAGGTGGGCAATTCCGTGCCGGAGTCGGGGGAGCTGATCGGGACGCTCCGCAGTGCGTCACACTCAACCTGGGCAAGCCTCGAACCTCTGGTGACCGGGACGATCGGGGAACTGCTCGCTCCCTATCACGTGCGCTACGAGCTCTCCTACCTGCAGGGCGTGCCTCCCGTGGTCAACGACCCCGACTGCGCAGCGGACCTGCGGGAAGCGATCGAGTCCGTGGTCGGGTTCGATCATCTCGCGGAAGCCCAGCAGTCGAGCGGCGGAGAGGACTTCGCCTGGTATCTCGAGCAGGTTCCGGGTGCGATGGCTCGTCTCGGCGTCTGGGACGGCGCCGGCGAGCGTCAGGAACTGCATCAGCCTGGCTTCCGGCTCGACGAGCGCGCCATGATGCACGGTGTGCGCACACTGGTGGCGCTCACGCGGCTCGGCGATCAATCCGAGTGAAACTTACATCTGCGGCGGATACGGCGGCATCGGGTCGGGTGGCTGCGGTCCGGGTGGCTGCGGTCCCGGCCCCGGCAGCGGGCCCGGTTCGGGGTGCGGTTCCGGTTCGGGCGGCGGACGTTCCGGCCCGGGCTCCGGTGGGAACGGATGCGGCGGGGTCGGAGTCGGCGGTATCGGCGGTTGCGGTTCCGGCTCGGGCGGCACCGGTCCCGAGTCGGAGATCGGGTTCAGGGGCTCGTCACGGTAGCTCGTCATCGCCTCGATCACTTTCCTTGTCGGCTGATTGAGAAGTACCCCGATCGGGCATACCACAACCGGCATGACATTGACCGGTGGTTGGGGAACAAAATCGGGGACCGGCGCGTTGTCTAGCAACCATGCCCCGCAAGCGCGGGAATGTGTCCGGCAGGGGAGACCCGAGCCGAAGGGAGGAAGTCATGGCAACCGACTACGACGCACCACGGGTTACCGTCGACGACGAACTCGCGGAGGACTCGCTCGAGGAACTGAAGACGAGAAGGAACGATACGCAGTCTTCGGTCGTCGACGTGGAAGAGGCCGACACGGCGGAGTCTTTCGAACTGCCCGGCGCGGACTTGTCCGGTGAGGAGCTCACGGTACGGGTCGTTCCGAAGCGAGCCGACGAATTCACGTGTAGTAGCTGCTTCCTGGTGCACCACCGGTCTCGTCTCGCGTCGGACGAAGGTGGACAGCTGATCTGCCGCGACTGCGCGTAAGACAAATGAGTGCCGAAGTGGCGGACTTCGGCACTCACGTGCGGGGTAGCGCCGGTAGGCCGGCTAGCCCTGATCGAACTGCCGCCGCTTGTGGTCACCGAACGGTTCGTCGCGCTCTCGGACCGCCTCACGGAATCCTGCCGTTGCCGAACGCAACTGGAATGCGTACCCCTCGCGGGTGTGCCGGGACATGCCGTCGAACACGGTGCTGATCATCCCCGAGTTGGTCACCCCCTGGGCGAGGAGAGTGCTGTTCAAGGCGAGCTTGACCATCATCAGCTGATTGATCGGCATCTGGGCGATCCTGCCGACGAGGTCCTCGGTGCGCTGGTCCAAATCCTCGGCGGGCGCCGATTCGACCGCAAGCCCCCACTCGGCCGCCTGCCGTCCGCTCAGGCAGTCACCGGTGAGCAGTAATCGTTTTGCCCGTTGATCACCGAGGCGGTGCGCCCACATTCCGGCAGCGGGCACGCCCCACACGCGGGTCGGGGGGTAGCCGATCTTCGTGTCGTCGGCCGCGATGATCTGGTCGCAGTACAGGGCGATGTCGGTGCCACCCGCCACGCAGAACCCGTGAATCTTCGCGACGGTCGGCTTGTTCGAATGGAGCAGACTCGCGAACCCACGATTGAATCGGCTCATCATCGCGTAGTCCGCCATCGGATCCCAGTTGGCGAACGGATTGTGATTGCGCGCCTGCACCATCGGATCGAGCACCGTGCCGGTGGTCCGGTCCGGTCCGTCCCCTGGATTGCCGGCGCTCTCGGCGAACACCCCGAGGTCGTATCCGCCGCAGAAACCTTTGCCGCGTCCCGACAGCAACATAACGTGAACCCGGGGGTCGAGGTCGGCCCGCTCGACGGTGGCGGCGAGCTCGAGGGGGGTGTCCGCGGTGATGGCGTTGCCATGTTCCGGCCGGTTGAAGGTGATCCGCGCGACCCGCCCGGTCACCTCGTAGGTGAGTGTGCGGTACTCGGTGCAGTCGTCGGCCTGTTCCCGGTCCGCGAACAGCGAATCGGCCCCCTCGTCCCAGCCTTCCCGCCACGCGCCGGGACGCATGCCGGCGTGGTTCTCATAGTCGGTCACGACCCCACCTTGGGTGTGGCGCGGTCGATGATCGCCGCGGTGTCGACGCCCGCCGGAAGAGTCCCGAACACGGTGCCCCAGTCTCCCGAGAGCCGGCTGACGCAGAAGGCGTCGGCCACCGCCGGATGTCCGTGGCGGACGAGGAGCGAACCCTGCAGGGCGAGTGCCATGTCGCCGACGACCCGGCGGGCCCGGTGCTGGAGGGTGTCGAGGTCGCCGAAGCTCGACTTCAGCTCGGCGACTGCGGCATCGAGTCGGGGATCGACTCCGGCGGTGCTGTCGAGGTCGTCGAAGAACACCTGCAGCGATTCCGGCTGTTTCGCCACGGCACGCAGGGTGTCGATTGCGGCGACGTTGCCGGAGCCCTCCCACACGGACAGCAGCGGAGCCTCGCGATACAGCCGCGGCATGCGTGACTCCTCGACGTAGCCGTTGCCGCCGAGGCATTCCAACGCTTCCGCTGCATGGATCGGCCCGCGTTTACAGACGAAGTATTTGCTCACCGAGAGGGAGATCCGGCGCAGCATCGTTGCCTGCTCGTCACCGGCCGCCGCGCGGTCGGTGAGTGCGGCCAGCCACAGGGCGACTGTGGTGGACGCCTCGGACTCCACCGCCAGATCGGCGAGCACATTACGCATCAGGGGCTGATCGACCAGATGGGCACCGAATGCGCTGCGGTGCACGGCGTGGTGCGCTGCCTGCGCGGTACCGACCCGCATGCCGGTGGCAGACCCGATCGTGCAGTCGAGGCGGGTCATGTTGACCATCTCGATGATGGTCCGGACACCACGGCCCTCCTCGCCGACGAGCCATGCCACGGCCTCGTCGTACTCCACCTCACTACTCGCGTTCGAGTGGTTGCCGAGCTTGTCCTTGAGTCGCTGCAGGTGCATCCGGTTCCGCGTGCCGTCCGGAAGTACGCGGGGGAGTAGGAAACACGACAGCCCGCCCGGCGCCTGCGCGAGGACCAGAAATACATCCGACATCGGCGCGGAGGTGAACCACTTGTGCCCGGTCAGCAGGTAACTGCTGTCGGACTGCGGCACGGCGCGCGTGGTGCCCGCGCGGACATCGGAGCCGCCCTGCTTCTCCGTCATGGACATTCCGGCGGTCAACCCAGCCTTGGTCAGGGGCGGGCGCGACGCCGGGTCGTAGACGCGTGAGGTGAGTAACGGTTCGTATCGTGCGGCAAGTTCGGGGTTGTGACGCAACGCGGGAACGACGGCGTACGTCATGGAGATCGGGCAGCCGTGCCCGGCGTCGACCTGCCCCCACACCGCCATCTTTGCCGCTCTGATCAGGTGGGCGTGCGGATTCGGATCCGCCCACGGACTACCGTGCAGTCCCATCTCGACGGCGGTGGTCATCAGCCGGTGATACGACGGGTCGTACTCCACCTCGTCGATGCGGTGACCGTAACGGTCGTGCGTCCGCAGGACCGGTGGGTGCGCCTCGGCGAGGTCACCCCACCGTTGCGCTTCCTCACTTCCCGCGAGCCGTCCGACGTCGTGGAGCTCGTCGAGCGCGTCGTGTGCGCCCTCCCGTTGCAGCGCTTCGAGTATCGGCGGATAGTAGGCCGCGTCGAAGTCGGTGAGGGGTGGCACCTGGTTGAAAACTTCGTGGGTGGCACTCATGTCGGGCTCCCGAGAGATCGAAGTGTGAAGGTGAGCAGGGCCGGGATGATCGCGGAGTCGGCGGCTCCGCGGGCCAGGGGCAGGATCAACGCCTCGCCGATGGCCCCGACGATGCAGGCCGCTGTCACCGACGCGTCCTGATCCGGGATCTCCCCGGCGTCGACGGCGGCGGCGATGGCAACGGCCAGCGCGTCGCGGAACGATTCACGAAACAGCAGTCGCTCCGTGTCGACCTGGAGGTCGACGGGTTCGGCCAACAGCGCGTAGGCAAGTGTCGGTGCGCGCAGGGCGCGTTCGGCGAAAGTGCGCACGGACGCCGACACGGCCGCGACGTAGCGTCCCTCGGTGCTGTGCGCCGAGTTTCCGGACTCGACCGCAGCACTCACTTCGCGGCTGCACACGATCCGGAAGACTTCCGCGAACAATTCGCCCTTGTTCGCGAAGTGTCGGTACACGGTGCCGGTGCCCACTCCGGCCTCGGCGGCGACGGCCGAGATCGAGCACCCGGAGTAGCCGTGCCGGGCGATCAACCCGAGTGCGGAGTCGATCAGGGTGATGCGGAGAGCGTCCAGTCGTTCCTGGACGGCAGGAGTGCGCCGATAGGCCATACCAAAGAAGTGAACACCCGTTCCGTTCTTCAGTCAAGGGTGCTAACGTCGGCCGGACCAGCGAGGAAAGGCGCACTCGATGACTTCCGACGTGGTACTCGTCCGACGGGACGGCCCGGTCACGACGATCAGCCTCAACCGGCCGGAGGTGCGCAACGCGGTCGACCGTCCCACTGCCGAGGCACTCGCCGAGGCCTTCCGCGCATTCGACCGAGACGAAGACGCGTCGGTCGCCGTATTGCACGGCGAGGGTGGAACGTTCTGCGCGGGCGCGGACCTGAAGGCGATCAGTGCAGGACGGGGCAATCGCGTAGCCCCGGACGGTGATGCCCCGATGGGGGTGACCCGGATGAGGCTGTCCAAGCCGGTCGTCGCCGCGGTCGAGGGTCATGCCGTGGCCGGCGGACTCGAATTGGCGCTGTGGGCGGACCTGCGGGTAGCCGACGAGAACGCAATTTTCGGTGTGTACTGCCGGCGCTGGGGTGTGCCCCTGATCGACGGCGGGACGGTCCGCCTCCCACGGCTCATCGGTGAAAGCCGGGCAATGGATCTGATCCTCACCGGCCGCGCCGTCGACGCCGACGAGGCACTCCGCATCGGGTTGATCAACCGGAGGGTACCGGCCGGCGACGCCGTGTCGGCGGCGCAGCAGCTCGCCGCCGACATCGCAGCCTTCCCTCAGGTGTGCATGCGACAAGACCGTCTTTCCGTCCTCGAACAGCACGGTCTCCCCGAGGAACTCGCGCTGCTGGCGGAACTGCGCCATGGCGCAACCTCGTTGGCGAACGGAACGGTCGAGGGAGCGTCGCGGTTCGCCGCCGGCGCCGGGCGGCACGGATCGTTCGACACGCAAGAGGCAGATCCCTCCTGACCGAGCCCGGTGGCGATGACAGGTGCGTAGCATCGATGAACCGGGCTCGAAGGTGGGGTGCACGTGAACGACTGGCTGAAGGAGCAGTTCTTCCGGGCGGCACCGACGGAGGCCGAGGCCGAGGACCCGTCGCGGCGCAGGATTCGCCTGCGGCAGGTGGTGTGGTTCTCGTACCTGTCGGCGCTGGTGCTGGTCGTCTACTTCGTCGGCCTGCCGACCGATCGTCTCTATCAGGCAGCCTGGATCATCGCAGGCCTGATCGCATTCACCATCGACCGCACCTGGCGTGAGCACCTGAAGGTACTGACCGATTGGCTGCCTCTCATCGCGGCGCTGGTGGTATACGACCTCAGCCGCGGGGTCGCCGACGAACTCGGAATGCCCGTCCGTGTCACGGAACTGGTCACCGCGGAGAGTTGGCTCTTCGGCGGCACGATCCCGACGGTCTGGCTGCAGGACCATCTGCTGGGGGCGCATGGCGTGCCACCGTGGTGGACAGTTCTCACCGGGATCGTCTACACCAGTCATTTTCTGGTGCCGTGGCTGGTGGCGGCGATCTTCTACGCGTACTCCAGGCCGATCTGGGGCACATACATGAGGCGGGTGCTGGTGCTCTCCTACCTCGGATTGGCGACCTACATTCTGCTGCCGTCCGCACCGCCGTGGTTCGCCGCCGAGGCGGGCGCGATCGACGACCCTGTGGGCCGTGTTGCCGGTTTCGGATTCGGCATCGTTCCGCTCGACGTCAGTACGCGGTGGCTGGAGGCGCAAGGCAATCCGGTGGCCGCAATGCCCTCGCTGCACGCCGGCTTCGCCTTCCTCGTTTCCGTTGCGTTGTGGCCGCTCGCCACCAAGTGGTGGCTGCGCATTCCACTGGTGCTGTACCCACTGGCGATGGCATTCGCGCTCGTCTACGGCGGGGAGCACTATGTAGTGGATGTGCTCGCCGGCTGGGTCTGCGTCGGACTGGCCATTCTGCTGTGCAGGGCCTGGGAGGGGCGTGAGGGCAGGAGCGGGGCAGGTGATCGCACCGACGTCTCCGTTGCTGCGTGAACACCTTCGGAGACTGGCGCGCGTACCGTCGGAAGAGATGCAACAGTACGTCCCTCGTCCCCCGTCCACCGTCGGCGACTGGAGTGATGCCCGACGGAAAATGCAATTGCGCCGATCCCGGCCCGGACACGCGTGGCGCCGGTTCGGTCGCACTCGCCGGGCGCTGATGTGGCTCGGATTGTCGATGGTGCCCGTGCTCATCGTGGGTGGGCAGTATTGGATCGAGGACGTCCAACCCGAAAGGGAGCGGCTGGCCCTGACCCAGCCCGCCGTCCACGCCGTCTACGACGCAAAGAACCCAGCCGATCGGCGCACAGCCGTGGTCGATCTGGTCGGGCTGGGCAACGTCGACGCCACAGCCACGGCACGCTCGCTCAGTGCCTATACCGGGCTGGGGCAGGTGTGGGCAGTGGAATACGACAACAGCGGTATCGACACCAAGGTGATCAGCGACCTGATCGTCGACCACGCCGCCGCCACCGGAACCGACAACCTCATCCTGTCGGGGCACAGCATGGGTGGGGTGGTTGCGCTGGAGGTGGCTCAGCACATCTACGAGGACACCGGCACCCTGCTGGCAGGGGTCGTACTCGACTGCACTCCTGTCGATCTGCACGCGGTGCGGGGAGATATGCGTGACGCCGGGGAAGACATGCTGCGGTGGGTCGGCTGGTTACCGGGCGCCAGGGAAAGTAGGAGCCTTCGCGTGGTTGTCGAAACTGCGGCCCGCAAGGATCGCTTTCTGGACAGCAGAGACTCGTGGTTCCCCCGTGTCGACCTGTCCGCACTCGGCCGCGTTTTCGGCGAGGTCCTCCGCGACAAGGTGCTCTCGGAGGATGCCGCCAGTAACGGGTTGATCGAGTCCCAGTTCAAGGTGATCGTCGCCTCGGGTGCCATCGACAATCTGAAATCGCTCGCCACGGAGCGGGACGGGAAGCCCCTGCCTGCAGTGGTTTTCGTGCGGCCACGGGACGGACGCTTCGACCCGGTGGTCGATGTCGACTACACCCAACGCATACTCGTCGAACAGTCCGGCGGTGTGGACGGCACGCTGCTCGTCGCCAAGCTCGACGGGATCGGACACGCAAATCCCATCCAGCAACCGGCGGCGTACAACGCGGCCATCGAGAACCGGATCGAGCCGTTCCTCCGGGAGATCCTCCCGTCCCCACCCGTGCGTACTCGTTAACCGCCCGCCGTCGAGAAAGTGCTCACGGGTGGGCGTGACGGATTTGATCGCGGGGCTGGTCGTAGCGGATCATTTCGAAGCCGATCAGCGCGAGCAGGACTGTGGTGAGAATTCCCAGCGTCGCGAGGGCCGGGACGTGCCAGACGAGCGGGATCAGTGCGAGCAGGACGAGGGCCGCCACCACGCGGGGCACCGTCACGGATCCGGCGGCGTAGGCCTTGAACCACACCAGCGCGAGCAGGTAGAGCGCAGCGCCGCCGAACAGCGCGATCAGCGGCCAGCCGTACAGCGCGTCGGTGAGCCGGTGATGGTTACCGTCGCCGACATACGACAGGATCTTCTTCAGTCCCAGCGACAGCATGACGACACCTATCACCATCGGAAGGTGCAGGAAGCTGTAGCAGTTGCGGGCGATCCGAATTTGACGGGCACCCGTTGCTTGTTCGAACGCGTGCTCCACGGCCAGTGATGTCACGTCGAAATACGACCACCACAGCAGCCCCGACACCGCGAGGCCGAGGAGTGACGCCACGATGATGGCCCAGGAGATCGGCAGGGTCGCGACGCCGATGCCGATGGACACGATCGATTCGCCCAGCGCGACGATGATGATGAGCCCGTGCCGCTCCGCGAAATGGGCGATCGATCGCAGCCGCCACCCGGTTCCCCCGATGAGGGTGCCGACGTAATCACCGGCGAGGGCCAGGAACCACATCACTGTTTGCGCGGTTCCGGTGAGCTGCGAGGCGATGAGCAGGAATGTCGTGCCGATCAACATGCTGGGCGTGAACCGGAGAACCTGTCCGCGGAGTTGGGAATCGTCGCGGCTGATCACCCAGAACATCAGCAGATGCAGGGCCCGCACCACGAAGTAGCCGAGGGCGAAGACGACGGGACCGTCCAGTCCGCCGGGGAGATCGTCGAATGCCTCGGGGATGGTCAACGCGGTGATGAAGACGCCACCCATTGCACCGAACATCACCACCCGCACGACTCCCTCGTCGGCGCGCACGAGGTTGCAGATCCACGCGTACCCCACCCAACTCCACCACAGCACGGCGATCACCAGCGCGCCACGCAGCAGATTGACCCCGGTGGGGTCGTCGGCCATGAAGTCGGTGACGCGGGTGATCGCGAACACGAACACGAGGTCGAAGAACAGTTCGAGCGTCGAAACCGACTCGCGCTCCTGGACGAGGCGCGGACGCAAACGATGGGCGAAGGTCACCCGAAGAATGGTGCCACCTGAGCGGAAGCCGCGAAAGCGCCGACTCCCAACAACTCGGTCTTTGTTCGCAAAAAGACTGAAGTATGTATTGATGTTGGTCGTAAGTTCCTCTACTGTCAGCGTGACACCGCTCACTCGTATGGAGGACACGAACCATGGCCCTGACGATCGGCATCGATGTGGGTGGCACGAAAATCGCGGCCGGAGTTGTCGACAGCGACGGCGTGATCCACCGGATGGTGCGCCGGACCACGCCTGCCTACGACGCCCGCGGAGTCGAGGCTGTGATCGCCGAACTCGTCGGCGAACTGGCTCGGACGCATCCCGTGGAAGCGGTGGGCATCGGCGCCGCCGGATTCGTGGCTTCCGATCGCGGTACCGTGCTGTTTGCACCGAACCTGGCCTGGCGCAACGAGCCTCTGGGTGTGGTGGTGGAAGGCGCCTGCGGTCTGCCGACGGTCGTCGAGAACGACGGCAATGCCGCGGCCTGGGGTGAAACGCGGTTCGGAGCAGGACGCGGCGGACACACTGTCGTCGCTCTCACCGTCGGAACGGGGATCGGCGGCGGCATCGTCGTGGACGGTGTCCTGCATCGCGGACGTTTCGGGGTAGCTGCGGAATTCGGTCACCTCAATGTCGAACCGCACGGACGCCGATGTGGTTGCGGGAATCACGGATGCTGGGAGCGTTACGCCAGCGGACGGGCGCTCGTTCGGGAAGCTCAGGACCTTGCGAGTGTCTCACCCGGCTATGCGGCCGATCTTCTGGCCCGAGCCGGTGGGTACGCCAATGACATCACCGGACATCACGTGACCGCTGCAGCGCGCCAAGGCGATGCGGCGGCGCTCGAGTGCTTCCAGGTGATCGGCTCCTGGCTGGGACACGGCATGGCCGACATCGCGGCCTTCTTCGACCCTGACGTCCTCATCATCGGCGGGGGTGTCTGCGAGGCGGGTGAACTGCTCCGCGCACCGGCTGCGGCCGCCTTCGAAAACCGCCTGACCGGACGCTCGCATCGTCCGGTCGCCGAGGTTCGGCTGGCCGAACTCGGCGCGAACGTCGGCATCGTCGGCGCAGCAGACCTGGCCCGGGAGCATGTTCTCGGGCTTGCACATGACGGATCACGAGCATCTGGAGGCGTGCAGTGCCCAATAAGCTGAGTCTTCCCATCCCGGTCGCCGAGGTCTGGGACTGGCAACGAGACGCCGCCTGCCGCGGCTACGAATCTTCACACTTCTTCCACCCCGACCGAGAACGCGGCCGGGCACGTGAGTTGCGTGATTTTCGCGCGAAACAGATCTGCCGTGGTTGTCCCGTGCTGCTCGAGTGCCGCGAGCACGCGCTCAGCGTCGCGGAGCCGTACGGAATCTGGGGTGGCCTCGCGGCGCACGAGCGCGAAGAACTTCTCGCCCACCACCAGGGCCGCGTCGCCGACGCTGTCTCCGCGTCTTTCGCGCTCGACGTCGCCCGGCGCGCCTGAAAGCTAGTCCGGGAGTCGCCGCATCTCGATCACCGTCAGCCCCAGGGCGTCGAACCGGGCGAGCAGCCCGCGCAGATCCGTCGGGCTGTCGACACGCCCGTACAGCGTGGTGTCGCTTGTGGTCACCGCGGACACGTCCAATTCGGGAAAAGCTGCCAGAACTCGTTCCGAAAGCCTGCCACCGAGCAGGAAGGCGTACCTGACGTTGTCGGGCCAGCTCGATTCCGGACGCACCACGGCGGGCTCCTTCATTCGGGATGTGCAGTCGTTCGACAGCGGTCAGGCCGTTGCTTTTCAGAGTGACCCCTGGGACTGCGGTTCGCCTCACCCGCAAGTGGTGAATCGGCTCAGAGCAGACCGCGCTTCTGCGCCGCACCGATTGCGTCGCGCCGGGAGGTGACGCCGAGTTTTCGGTAGATACCGCGAAGATGGGTTTTCACGGTGTTCACGGAGACACACAGATCTTCGGCTATCTGCTCGGCGGTCCGCCACGAGGGAAGTTCCACGAGCAGTTCCAGTTCACGCGGCGTCAGGGCATCCGAGGTGGTGTTCGACAAGCGGGGAAACGAGGCGCGCAGCTCCTCGGCGAACGTGTCGAGCACACCGAAACGGCCGGTACTCCGCACGAGAAGGTCGCGAACCTGTGGCCCACAATCGTGAAACGGGCGCAGCACCGATTCTGGCTCGGCCAGGTGCAACGCCTCGGTAAGCGCGCTGTGAGCGCGAGAGTCGTGTTTTCGGGCGAGCGAAGTGGTCGCGTCCACGAGCCACGCCGCGATCAGATTGGTACCCGCGGTGCATTCGAGGTCGCCGTTCAGGACGGGCTGCAACGTCTTGCGGGCCAGGTCGAGTCGGTGGGCGTGCAGATGCACGATCGCTTCGATGACCGCCGTGTCTCCCGTCGCCCCGAGGAGCGACTGTGTTTCGGTGACCAATTCGTGTGCCCAACCGGACTCACCCGAAGCCAGGTATGCGTACTGAATGGCAGGCAGCAATGCAGCGCGGATCCCGGGCGGCATCGGCCGGGACGACGACACCGGGCTGTGCGTGTGCAAGACGGCTACCGAGGCGTGTCGCTGTCCGGACGTGCCGAGGCCGAACAGTGCCGCTGCGCCGTCGACCAGTCCGGCGGTCCGGGCGTCGGCACAGCGTAGCGCGTCGGCGGCTTCGATTGCAGTCCTGGCGGCATCCTCGTCGAGGCGGACGTAGCGGCACCAGGCGTCGATCAGTTCGATGAGGTGGAACGTCGGATCACCCTTGACGTCCTGGGCTCTGCCGAGGGTGAGCGCCTCGTCGGCCAACGTGGAGGCCCGCAATACTTCACCGCGCGACATGGACACAGCAGCGAGGCTCCCGAGGCAGTACATGACGGTGAGTGCGGGGCCCGCGAGGCGGGCATGAGCCAGTGCCTTCAGGAGAATTTGCTCCGATTCTGTGTTCCGTCCGAGGAAGAGCAGGGCCCGCCCTTCTTGGAGTAGCACGAAGGCGTCGTATGCGGAATCACCGGTGGACTCGACTCCCACTTCGCGGAGCCGTGTCAAAGCCTCGCCGACACCGCCGCTCTGGAGTGCGGTCTGCACACGTAGTGATTCGCGCAGCAAGAGATGGTGGCGATACTCGGTGCCGTCCGTGAGCACGACGGACACCTCCCGATCCAGACGGTCCAGAGTCGACGCCGCGACGGGAACATTGCCGGCAGCGAGGGCTGCGGCAGCACGGATCAGGGGCGCCGACGGATGGTCCTGCGTCGAACGGGGGGCCCTTTCCAGGAGCCGATCGACCGCGGCGCCGTGGCCACTGACGATCAACGACACCGACGTACGGGAGAGCAGCGACACGATCTCGTCGTGATCACCGGAGTTGACTGCATGTTCGAGTGCGAGCAGCGCGTCACCGAATTCCGTGTGCCAGCGGGCCGCGGTCAGTTCGAGGTGTTCGACTTCTACACGTCCGATCCTGCTGATCTCCGCGCGCAGGTAGCTACGCAGGAGCGGGTGGTAGCGGTAGCGCGTCGGACTGTCGGTGATGCGGTTGACCAAGAAGTTGTGATGCTCCAGCCAGCCCACTTTGGCGTGCGCGTCGGCGAAACCGGTGAGCTGCTCCGCCAGTTCGACTGTGAAAGATCCGGGAACGGACGTGCGTAGGAGAAACTCGCGCATGTCGTCCGTCTGGCCGGCGAGTACCTCCTCGATGAGGTAGTCCGCGACCGCCCGACGATTGCCCGTGAACTCCTCGATCAACCCGGTCGGATCGGCATGTCCCTCCAAAGACATTCCAGCCAAACGGATACCGGCAGCCCAACCCTCGGTGCGGTCCATGAGCGCGGCGAGGTCATCCGGTCGAAGGTGCACGCCGTGCTCGACCAGCATCTCAGCCGCCTCGTCGGCCGTGAACGCGAGATCCTGTGCCGTCAAGGTGAAGAGCTTGCCGTCGAGGCGAAGTCGCTGCAATGCAAGGGGCGGCTCGAACCGCCCGGAGATGATGGTGCGCAACAGCGGCGGCTGCCACCGCATGAACAATTCGAGGTCGGTGAGTACCTCGTCGTCGAGGAGCAGATGGGCGTCGTCGATCACCATCCACACCCGCTCCCCGAGATCGACGAGCGCAGCGGACAGTGTTGCACCGAGGTCGTGAGTGTCGCCGCCCAGCAGATCGCAGAGGTGTACCAGCGCAGGGTTTCCGGTCTCGCTCAGGGCGCGCAGAATGACGCGGTGAATGAGGTCGAGGTCGTTGTAGCGCTCCTCGATGGTCAACCACGCGATCGTGGGTGCGCCTTCGGTGTCGAGTATGTCCCGCGCCCAACCGGCGAGAAATTGGGTCTTACCGGAACCCGCAGGAGCGCAGACGAGGGCGACGGGGAACGGCCGTACGTCGTCCGTGAGCGCCGCGTCGAGCGCGTCGTGTAACCGGGTGCGTCGCACTGTCCGGCCTCCGGTATCGGACGGTATCTGCACGCTCGAATCGAACTCGCCGAAATGCACTGCCGTCATACCGACCCCCACATTCTCGCTGCACCGAGAAACAAGATCTTCGACGATCGCCAACCGCCGATTGCATTGGTCGGTGCGCTGATTTTAGCGAGATCGTGTGAGTTCGTGTGGGCGAACGCCCTGCGCGGCTCCGCCGCCCGTGCGTGGTTGACGAGTCTCTGCACTCGCCAACCACGCACAGGCGCGGAGCGCCTACGGTGTGACGATCGGGAACGCGCTGTCTGGTGCGTCGAGAAGTTCCGTGAGGGCCAGGAGCGTCGACGGGTCACCCGTCACCTCGATGCCCTCGAGCCCCTTGCCGGCGAACAGTCCGAGCAACTGCATCTTCGTCAGGGTCAGCGAGACGTCCGGACGCGTCGTGGTCCTCGGCGCGACCGTCTGGATGAGTGCACCGTTGGACAGCGTCGTCCGGTAGTGCGCTTCGGGTTCGGTGAAGTGCCACTCCACGACGAGGGACTTGTCCCAGGCTCGTGGGCCGTTGATACGGAGGGCCACGGAGTCGAAAATCTGCTCGATCGTCAGGGCGCCGAGCATGTCTGCTCCGAGTTCTGTGATGGGAGGAGGAACGATTCCCCCGCGCAGTTCGAGTGCGCCGGTGAGGTAGAAGTTGCGCCACGTCGCGTTCTCCGAGCCGAACCCGAGTTGCTCGTACGTGCGGGCGAGCATTTCTTTCGCGTCGCTGTCCGAAGGGTCGGCGAACACCGCATGCTTCAGGATTTCGGCGGCGAACCGGAAGTCACCGTCGTCGAAATAGCGTTGGGCCTTGGCCAGGACCTCGGCCTGACCGCCCAGGCATTCGACGTATCGTGTCGCGACGTTCGCCGGTGTGTGTTGCCACAGTGAAGTCGGATTGCCGTCGAACCAGCCCATGTAGCGCTGGTAGATCGCTTTGACGTTGTGGCTGACAGAGCCGTAGTAACCACGTGTGTGCCATGCCGATTCGAGACTGGGAGGCATCGGGAAATTTTCCGCGATCTCCACGCCCGTCATCCCGGAGTTGAGCATCCGCAACGTCTGGTCGTGCAGGTACTGGTACAGGTCGCGCTGCTCCGACAGGAATTTCACCACCCGATCCCGACCCCACGTCGGCCAGTGGTGGGAGGCGAACGCGACGTCGTACCCGCCGTCGAACATCTCGATCGCCTGATCGAGATACCGGGACCACGCGCGGGGGTCCCGGACCAATGCGCCCCGCAACGTCAAGAGATTGTGCAGATTGTGGGTGGCGTTCTCGGCCATACACAGTGCCCGATGGTCCGGGAACAGGAAGTTCATCTCGGCGGGCGCCTCCGTTCCGGGCGTCACCTGGAAGATGATCCGGATGCCGTCCACGGTCTCCTCCTGACCGGTGTGGGTGATGTCCACGGTCGGTGGGATCAGACCGGGGATACCGGACGACACGTTGGTGCCGAGGCCGGCGCCGACGTGACCGCGCGGTCCCTTGGGGAGCAACGCTCCGTACATGTAGGTGGCGCGACGTCCCATCGCGGTCCCGGCGTAGACGTTTTCGGCCACGGCGTTCTCGAGAAAGCCCTCGGGGGCGAGGATCGGCACGTCGTCGCGACCGTCCGGGAGAACGCCGGCGACGCCGCCGAAGTGATCGATGTGGGAGTGCGTGTAGATCACACCGGTGACGGGCCGATCGCCACGGTTCTTCCGGTACAGCGCGAGCGCGGTGGCCGCGGTTTCTCGCGAAATCAGCGGGTCGATCACCAGGACGCCCGTCTCGCCCTCGACGATCGTCATGTTGGACAGGTCGATACCGCGTAGCTGGTAGATACCATCCGTGACCTCGTACAGACCGTCCTTCGCGCACAGTTGCGACTGGCGCCAGAGGCTCGGGTGGGCGGTATCCGGACAGTCACCGTTCAGGAACGAATACTCCTGCATGTCCCACACCGCGCGACCGCCCGCGTCCGTGACGGTGCATGGGTCGAGGCGGTCGACGAAACCGCGGTCGGCGTCCTCGAAATCGGTGGTGTCCGAGAAATCGGGTGTCATGATTCTTCCTTCTCGTGTCGCGGTGGGGAGGGGGCAGGAACCGGCGCAGGGGGAGTGGGAGCGCTGCTGAGGATTGTGTTCACCCACCGCGTAGACGGGTCGATGTCGATCAACAGCGCCTTCGCCATCAACGACAACGGGATTGCCAGGATCGCGCCGAGCGGCCCGAGGATCCACGCCCAGAGCACCAGCGACAGGAACGTGAACGTCACGGACAGGCCCACCGCGTCACCGACGAACTTCGGCTGGATCACGGACTGGATGATGACGTTGATGACGCTGTACACGACGATGACCGTCAGCATCAGTCCCGGACCGCCCTGGAGCAGGGCGAGCAGCGCCGGCGGAACCAGCCCCAGGATGAAGCCGACGTTCGGGATGTAGTTGGTGATGAACGACAGCAGTCCCCACAGGATCGGCAGCGGAATCCCGAGCGCCCACAGCGCTCCGGTGTCGATGACGGCGACGATCAGCCCGAAGACCGTGGACACGATCAGATACTTGCGGGTGCCGGCCGAGAAAGACGTGAGAGCGGTGGCGATGTCGGGGCGCATCTGCGTGACGATCCGCATCCGCGCACCGTAGGAGCTTCCGTCGACGGCCATGAACAGCAACAGGGCGAGGACGAACAGCAAATTCGAGAAGACGCCCAGCATTGCCTGCAGGATGCCCTCCACGAGTCCGAACACCTTGCTGTAATCCACTTGGGACAGCAGGGTCTGGGCGTCGGTCGAGTTCACGCCGTTGCTGTTCAGGAAACTCTGAGCCTCATCGATGAGTGCCGTGAAGTCGTCCGCGTACTCGGGTAGGAGCGTTGCGAGCTGGGCGACCGACAGGGCCAGCGACAGCACGAGGACGAGAACGATGCCGTTGACCACCAGGATCGCCGCGATCGTCGCGAGCCATCCTGGGACACCCTTCCGGTGCAGCCATTCGGGCAGCGGGTGAACCGCGACGGTCAGCATCAGAGCGAGGAAGATCGGGCCGACAATCGACGCGGCCACCTGGATCCCCGCCACAGTCACGACGAGGGCGGCCAGCCCGAGAATCACGATCAGGCCTCGCGGCATCGACCACCGAGAGTCTGCCGTCGGCACGGACACGTCTGGCGGATCGGTCATCACGTACCCCTTCGGAAAAGGTCGGCCCGTGGGCATGCCGATCTCGACTCTCGCACTTGGCTGTTTGCGCCGCATCATCCGTTGCAGATGAGGATCACCCGGTGCGGATGATGCCGGCACCGGCGCACTCGAAGGACGATTCGACTGTTCGAACACATCCTTCGAGAAGGGCATGGACATGACGACAAATCCGGAGTCCAGGACGAACAGCCCTGTCAAACAGGGTTTTGCCGCGGGAACCTCGCTGGCAGCGGCGATATTGCTGCTGACGGTGGGCGTGATCTCCTTCTTCCAGGGGATCGCCGCAGTTGCCTCCGACGATCTTCTGGTCATCGGCGTCGAGTACACCTATCAGTTCGACACCACCACGTGGGGGTGGATTCACATCGTTCTGGGCGTCGTCCTGGTCGCCAGTGCCGTCGGCCTGATGACGGGCGCTACCTGGGCGCGGATCGTGGCCGTTTGCATTGCTGCACTGTCGATTCTCGCGAACTTCCTGTGGCTTCCGTACTACCCGTTGTGGTCGATTCTGATCATCGCTCTGGACGTGGTCGTGATCTGGGCCGTCACCACGTGGGACACCAGCAAGTACGACACCGGCACGTACTAGGACGACGGACGCCGAGGCGCTGCGCGCTCGTGCGCCTTGTGGTTGCTCCAGCTCCCACAAAGGCGCACGGGCGGCGAAGCCGCCAACGGACAGGAGAAAGTCCTGGGTGCAGAGCTGCAGGAACTCGCTGCCAAGGCGTGGATGTACGGATTTCCGCAGGTGTTCGACCTCGACCAGGTGAACCGTTTCGTATCGGAGGGTAAAGGGAGTCTCGATGCGGGGCCCTTCAATTGGTTCAGCCACGCGCGCACGCTCGCGGGGCCCCGGGACACGTTCGTCTCGGTGAACAACGACACCATCTGTTCGATCGCCCAAATGGACCTCACGCACGGCCCGCAGTTGCTGACCGTGCCGGACACCGGCGGGACGTACTACGTGCTGCAATTCGTTGACGCGTGGACGAACAATTTCGCGTATGTCGGCAAGCGAGCGACGGGTACATCCGCGGGCACCTACCGGCTCACGGGGCCGGGCTGGGAGGCAGGCGTGCTGGAAGGAGCCACCCGAATCTCGTTCCCGACCGCGGTGGGCTCCATTATCGGCCGCTGGGCATGCGAGGGGGAGGACGACCTGCCGCGGGTGCAGGAACTGCAGTCCGGGCTCGCCCTGACACCGGTCGGCGATCACGATCCAGCATCGGGGTTACCCACGCCCGACCCGAACGTTCCGGAGGAGTTGGCGTTCTGGGAGAAGCTCCGCGTGTATGCGCTGGCCTATCCTCCGGCGCCCGGGACCTCGTGGTGCAGCAGGCGTTCGCGCCGCTCGGGTTGCTCGAAGTCGGGCCGCCCCCGTACGTCGAAGCGCCTCCCGATCTCGCGTCCGTGCTGACGGCGGGCGCAGGCCGGTCGCGAATCGATCGTCGCGGCGCTGAAATCGGGGGAGGGCGGCGCGGTCGTCAACGGCTGGCAACTGATGTATCACGTCTTCGACTACAACGACGACTTCTTCGAGATCCGAACGATCGACGCGCCCGAGTGGCGGATCGTCGACCGTGCCGAAGCTTTCGGTCTCCGTGCAGCGCCTGGCCGGTAGTGTTCGGGCCGATTCGAGGGGGGATCGGATGAACAAGGTCGCCGCGGCGGTTCTCTGTGCCGTGATCACGTCCGGGTGTGGGCATTCGGTCGCGGGAACTCCCGCTGCGACGCCGCAGAAGGCACTGTCCGCGCCCGAGCAGCGTCATCTCGAGCTCGAGGACGCCCTCCGTGCGGCCGATCCCTGTGGACTGCTCGACGAGGGGCCGCTACGCGACTTCGGGCCGATCCTTCAGTACGGGTCGGCGGTACAGCTGTCGGTGTGTTCGGCCCTGATGGCAGGACCGCGCGGCGGCACCACCTACGTGGAGCTCTCTCTTCTGCCGTCGATGCTCTCGGGAAAATCGCTGACCGAGCCGGACACGGTGGACGGGGTGACGGTGTATGGCGGTGCGGGGGCCGACCTTGCCCGAGGAACCTGTGAGCGCGTCTTCCAGCTGGAGCTCGGCAGCTTGGAGGTGGCGCCGCAGCTCGCGACGGTCCGCGCGGGAACGGTCGCCGGCGAGGACGTCTGCCCCCTTGTCGACGCAGTGCTCGTGTCGGCGATCGACGCAATGGCGTCGGGATTGCCGGGCCGAGGCTCCTCCTCTCGGCAAGTGGCATTGGCGAGCCATGATCCGTGCGAGGTGCTGGGCGTCCTCGGGGACGCGGCGGGCGGTCGCGTCGTCGATCCCGCTGCCGCGCCGACCCCGTTCGACTGCGTTCTGTTTCCCACGCGGCGCGAGCCCGGAACCGAGGTGACGGTGACATTCACACTCGCGCCGATCAACGGAAACAGACCGCGCGTTCAGGCCGATCCGGAGATGGTCGGGGACCGATGCCAGTGGAGCACCCCTGTCGGTGAGCCCATCGACGTCACGCGGCCCGGCGCTCAGGTGGACGAGTTCACCCGCAAGCTCGGTTCCGCCGGTGCAGTCGTCACTGTTCACGGGCCGAACTGCACGGAAGTCGCGAGGGTCGCGGAGGCCGCGACCACGGTGTTCGGATAAGCGGCCCGACGGACTCACCCGGGATCACATTGGACTGCGCCGGTAAGCTCGACAGCTGGACCAGTACAGATTCTTCGACCTGGAGGTAGAAACGCGTGGCTCTCGTCGTCCAGAAGTACGGCGGATCCTCGGTGGCAACCGCCGAGCGAATCCGACGAGTGGCTGAACGGATCGTCGAGACCAAGAAGGCCGGCAACGATGTCGTCGTCGTGGTTTCAGCGATGGGGGACACCACCGATGAGCTGCTCGATCTGGCTCAGCAGGTGTGCCCTGCCCCACCCGCCCGCGAAATGGACATGCTGCTGACCTCCGGTGAGCGCATCTCCAACTCTCTCGTCGCGATGGCGATCCATTCGCTCGGTGCCGAAGCCCGTTCGTTCACGGGCTCGCAGGCAGGTGTGATCACCACGGGTGCGCACGGCAACGCCAAGATCATCGACGTCACCCCCGGTCGCGTTCGCGACGCGCTCGACGAGGGGTCGATCGTCCTCGTTGCCGGGTTCCAGGGCGTGAGCCAGGACAGCAAGGATGTGACGACGCTCGGACGTGGTGGTTCGGATACCACCGCCGTGGCTCTCGCGGCTGCCCTGAAGGCGGACGTCTGCGAGATCTACACCGACGTCGACGGCATCTTCAGCGCGGACCCGCGCATCGTTCCCGATGCGCAGCGTTTGGAGACGGTTTCGTTCGAGGAGATGCTCGAACTCGCAGCGTGCGGTGCGAAAGTGCTGATGCTGCGCTGCGTCGAGTACGCCCGCCGTTACAACGTGCCTGTGCACGTCCGCTCGTCATACACGACAAAGCCGGGCACCATCGTGTCCGGATCGATGGAGGACATCCCCGTGGAAGAAGCCATTCTCACCGGAGTCGCGCACGACCGCAGCGAGTCCAAGGTCACCGTCGTCGGCCTGCCCGACACCCCGGGTTACGCCGCGCAGATCTTTCGGGCTGTGGCCGACGCGGAGATCAACATCGACATGGTGCTGCAGAACATCTCGAAGGTCGAGACGGGGAAGACGGACATCACGTTCACCCTGCCGACGGCCGACGGTCCGCGCGCTGTCGAGAAGCTTTCGAAGCTGCAGGGTGAAATCGGCTTCACCCAGATCGTCTTCGACGATCACATCGGCAAGGTGTCCCTCGTCGGAGCCGGCATGAAGAGCCACCCCGGCGTCACCGCCACCTTCTGTGAGGCGCTCGCCACGGCCGGGATCAACATCGACCTCATTTCCACGTCGGAGATCCGCATCTCGGTACTCGTCAAGGACACCGATCTGGACAAGGCTGTGAAGGCGATTCACGACGCATTCGAACTCGGCGGCGACGAAGAAGCTGTCGTGCACGCAGGAACGGGACGGTAAATCATGACCACCATCGCTGTAGTCGGTGCCACCGGTCAGGTCGGCATCGTCATGCGCACTCTTCTCGAGGAGCGGAACTTTCCCGCGGACAAGGTGCGGTTCTTCGCGTCGGCGCGGTCGGCGGGCAAGAAGCTGCCGTTCCGCGGCGAGGAAATCGTCGTCGAAGATGCGTCCGCCACCTCGGACGAGGATCTGAAGGGCATCGACATCGCCCTGTTCTCGGCCGGTGCGACGCTCTCGCGTGAGCAGGCCCCGCGCTTCGCCGCGGCCGGTGCCATCGTCGTCGACAATTCCTCCGCGTTCCGCAAGGACCCGGACGTTCCCCTGGTCGTCAGCGAGGTCAATCCGGAGGAAGCGAAGAACCCGCCGAAGGGCATCATCGCCAACCCCAACTGCACCACGATGGCGGCGATGCCGGTCCTGAAGGTGCTGCACGACGAGGCCGGACTGCAGCGTCTCATCGTGTCGAGCTATCAGGCGGTGTCGGGTAGCGGCATCGCCGGTGTCGAGGAACTGGTGACCCAGGCGCGCGCCGTCATCGACAATGCGGAGAAGTTGGTCCACGACGGCAGCGCCGTCGACTTCCCGGCCCCGAACAAGTACGTGGCACCCATCGCGTTCAACGTGCTGCCGCTCGCCGGTTCTCTGGTCGACGACGGCAGCGGTGAGACGGACGAGGACCAGAAGCTCCGCAACGAGAGCCGCAAGATTCTCGGGCTGCCCGACCTTCTGGTGTCGGGCACGTGCGTGCGTGTCCCCGTGATCACCGGGCATTCGTTGTCGATCAACGCCGAGTTCGAGCGTCCGCTGTCGGTGGAACGCGCGCAGGCACTTCTGGCCGCCGCTCCCGGGGTACAGCTCGTCGACGTGCCCACCCCGCTGCAGGCGGCCGGCAGCGATCCGTCGCTGGTCGGCCGCATCCGGCAGGATCCGGGTGTCCCCGAGGGCAGGGGACTGGCACTGTTCGTCTCCGGCGACAACCTGCGCAAGGGTGCCGCGCTCAACACCATCCAGATCGCCGAACTGCTCGTCCCCTGAGTGAGTGACGCGGCGCTCGCCGCGTCTGGTGAGTGCCGCAGTACTCAGAATTGTCCTGCGGCACTCACATTCACCCACCGGGTGCGAGGCGCGACGAGACCGCCGCCCCTACGGTTCGGGTATGGGCTCGGTCATCGGAGAAATGCTCCCGCTCGCCGTCGGTGTCGCCATTTCACCGATTCCGATCATCGCGGTCATCCTGATGTTGTTGTCGAAGCGCGCCGGCGGTGCGAGTGCGGGCTTCGGCGTGGGGTGGATAGCCGGGATTCTCGTGGCCACCGGCATCGTCGTGCTTCTCGCCGGAGGTATCGACACCGCCGACTCCGATGGCCCCTCGGCGACGACGTCGTGGGTCAAGGTCGTCCTCGGTGTGCTGCTGCTCCTGCTCGCCGGACGGCAGTGGAGAGGTCGCAATGCCCATGCGGAACCACCGAAGTGGATGCAGGCCATCGATGATCTGAGCTTCGTCAAGTCGATCGGATTCGGATTCGTCCTGGCCGCAGTCAATCCCAAGAACCTCCTGCTGTGTGTTTCCGCGGGTGTGGTGATCGGCTCGTCCGGGGTGAGCGGCGGTGAGCAAGGGATCGCGCTGGTGGTGTTCACAGTGCTGGCCGGCTCGACGGTGCTCGTTCCCGTGGTTGCCTACGCTGTCGCCGCCGACAAGATGAGGGGGACCCTCGACAACCTGAAGGTGTGGCTGCAGGCGAACAACGCAGCCGTCATGAGTGTGCTGCTACTCGTCATGGGAGCCGTCGTTCTCGGCAAGGGACTCGGCGGAGCGTTCTGACGCGACGGCGTCCGGCCCGCGGAGATACCGCCCGATGTAGGCCTCGTCCAGCGCGACGGCTTTGACGATCACCGCGGACCCCACGATCACGACGGACAGGACGAACAGCCAGCTGATCGCGGTGAACACCAGGCCTAGTGGCCCGAACTGGTGCTGTGCGGAGGCGGTGATCCGGGGCAGAACGAGACGTCCGCCGACGTGGAGAGCAGTGAGTGCTGCCGCGGTCAGCGCCCCGGTGGCCCAGAGGACGCGGCCCTCGAGGGTGCCCATCGTCAGCAGGTACGGGCTGAGAGTCCAGACGGCCATCCACACCGCGAACTCCCCGGCGACTGCGAGGGGTGGCCCGATGAACCGGACGCTCGCGAGCTCGCTCGCCAGGCCGATCGCCGTCCCCGACAGCGCGACGGCGAACAGGACCACCAGCCATCGCCAGGCGTCCCGGAGGTTGATCGACGGGACGTTCCAGATCTTCCCGTAGATCCGGGCGAGGGCCCGGGCAAACGACGTGCCGCTGATCGCGATCATCAGCAGACCGACCACCCCGAACGCTGCGAAGGACGGGTCGGTGGTGTCCACGGCGCCGGACGTGGAAGTCAACACCGTGGGGTCGAAGCCGAACTGGTTTTTGATGGTGCGGGCGGTCAGGTTCCAACTGCTCAACGTCGAGGCCGCAATCATCACGGGTAGTACCGACGTGAATATTCTCGCGGCGAGCGTCATCGACCGGTCGACGAGTTCGATCTCGACGAGTCCGTCGATGACGCGACGTATTGTTCGGCCGGGAGGGGTGCCCTGCAACCAGCCGTTGGCCGATTCGGTCCGCGCCGCAAGAGCTTCCCGGGCCAGGGTCACTGACAGCTTGGTCGACCGCACCCGACCGACTCAACCGCAGCGGGCGCCGTCTGTCTTCATCCCCGTGAGGTGAGACCGGCCCGCAGCCTCACGGTCGCATGATGCACCGGAACCCGATGTGGCACGTCGACGTCTCCTCGGTGTCGCCCTGCCGAGCCGACGGCCGGTAGCGCAGGCAGTAGTTCGGCGCGCACAGGTGCGAACCACCCTTGATGACTCGCCGCGCGTAGGGCTCGCCGGGGTTCTCGACACGCGCAGTGTCGACTCTCGGATTGGTCGGAATGCAGCAAGAACTGGTGGGCGCAACGTTCTTCCCGCTCGCGAAGTGATCAGCGGTGAAATGGTCGGTGGTCCACTCCCACACGTTGCCGGCCATGTCACTGAGCTGGTATCCGTTGGGCCGGAAGTGACCCACTGGCGATGTGCGGGCGAAGCCGTCCGCGAGCAAGTTTTCCCACGGGAACTGCCCTTGCCATACATTGCCGCCCGGCCTGCCGCCCGGCTCGTGCTCATCGCCCCACACGAACGGTTTCCGGTCCAGTCCGCCGCGCGCCGCACACTCCCACTCTGCTTCCGTCGGCAGGTCCTTGCCGGCCCATTGCGCGTACGCGCGGGCGTCGAACCACGACACATGGGTGACGGGATGGCGTTCACGTCCGCCGACGTTGCTGTCTGGACCTTCTGGATGACGCCAGTCCGCCCCCGGCGTGAACGACCACCAGCGGGTGTAGTCGCCGAGCGGAACCGGTCCGGGGGTCGGCGTGAATACCAGCGATCCGGGGACCAGTAACGACGGGTCCGCGCCCGGATACTGCGCGGGGTCGGGCACGACCTCGGCGGTCGTGACGTGCCCGGTGTCTTTCACGAACCGCCGGAACTCGGCGACGGTCACCTGGTGCGAGTCCATCCAGAACCCGTCGACCGTCACCTGGTGGACGGGGCGCTCCTCGGGATAGAAGTCCTCCGACCCCATCCAAAACGTGCCACCCGGAATCCAGGCCATGTTCTTCGGTACCGCACGAGTCATGACGTCAGAGTGGCACGGTCGGCACACGGGCGCGACGGAATCCCCGGGTGGCGAAACCGGGCTGAGGGCACCCCGGCTCGAGGTACCGTCGGCTTTCCGAGTCGCAAAGGATTTTTCACCGTGCAGGGGGCGGCGAATGGGTGGACGGATTCCGCGCAGGTCGTTCGTTCGTGGACTGGCGTTGACGGCCGGGTTGGGGGCGGTAGGAGTCGGCTCTGCGGCTGCTTTCCCGTTCGGGATCGACCCTCTGCGACCCTTCGTGTTCCGGTCGCCGCCACTCGAGCCGTTTCGGGACCCACTTCCGCTGCTTCCGACACTCGGGGGCACCTCCGTCGAGGTGCATGCGAGCAGCACGATGCATATTTTTCACTCCGACCTCGCGGCGTCCCCGGCGCTCGCTTACGGCGGCACCGACTACCTGGGACCGACGATCGAGGCCCGGGTCGGCGAACGGACGTCGCTCGTGTACCGCAACGACATCGCGAGTAATCCTCTCGCCGCGGATGTGGACACGAGGTTGCACGGTGTGACCGAGGCGGACCGCACCGACGTGCCGACCGCACTGCATCTGCACGGCGGGTCCAATCCGCCCGAGTTCGACGGACACCCCGAGCACACGCTGCGGCGCGGGCAGGGGCTGGTCTACGAGTTCCCGAATCAGCAGGATGCGTGTTCACTCTGGTACCACGATCACGCGATGGGCGTGACCCGGCTCAACATCTTCGCGGGACTGGCCGGTCTGTACCTGCTCCGCGACGAGTTCGACACGGGTACAGCGGGTAATCCGCTCGGGCTGCCGGCCGGCGAGTTCGAGGTTCCGCTCATCCTGCAGGACAAGACCTTCACGGAGGACGGCAGGCAGAGTGTCCGCTCCAACCCGCTGAACCCGCAGGGGAGCTGGGAAGCGGCGACACCCGGCGACACCGGCGTGGTGAACGGCAAGGTGTGGCCCGAGATGGCCGTGGCGCGCGGGCTGTACCGCCTGCGCATGGTCAATGCCGCCTCGTTCAGCGTGTGGAACCTCTTCTTCGACAATCGCATGAGGTTCTGGGTGATCGGTGCCGAAGGCGGCCTGTTCGACGTTCCGGTCCCCGTCGACCACGTTCGCCTGGGTCCGGGTGAACGGGCCGACCTGCTGGTCGACTTCGGGGCGCTGGGGCCCGGCGCGACCGTCGAACTGCGGAACGACGAGGCGATTCCCGACCAGGTCGCGCAGCGCGGGATCGTGCCCATGCCGCGCTTTTGCCGTTTCCGCGTGGGAGCTGCGGCGGGGTTCACCGGGCCGGTGCCGCAGACCCTGCGCGGCGGCAGCCGGCAGCCGCCACTGCTCGCACCGGTCGCACAACCCCGGACGGTACGCAACGTCTCGGTACTGCAAATCGGACAGGGCCTCGGCCAACCCTCGCCGCTCATGTCGCTCAACAACCTGCGCTACACCACCGACGACATCGAGATGCCGCGGCAGGGTGCGGTTGAACAGTGGAACATCGTCAACGCCACACCCGAACCGCACCCCATCCATCTGCATCTGGTGAGGTTCCGCGTACTCGGGCGGCAGGCGGTCGATACGGTCGCAATGATGTCGGCGTCGCCGCTGCCCGCTGTCGGGACACGGTGGACGCCGTCTCCGGATCCGTTCATCCGGGGACCGGTGCAGTCGCCGCAGCCGTGGGAGTCCGGTTTCAAGGACACGGTCATCGCCGACGCCAACTCCGTCACTCGGGTCGTCGTGCGGTTCCCGACGGCCGGGGAACTGGGTTTCGATCCCGACGCGACCTTCGGCATGTCGGCGCATCCGACACAGCACTCGGGCGGGCACACCGACGGTCAGGCGTCGCGACCTCTGCAGGGCTACGTGTGGCACTGCCACATGCTCGACCACGAGGACCACGACATGATGCTGAGGTACCGCCTCGTCCCGTAGGCCTGTGCGTACGCCTTGACCGCCGGACGTTGATAAGGCACTCATGGGGTGTCAGCGGCCGGAAACTTAAAAGCAGTCTGGACTGTTTTCATATTTCGGCCTACAGTGCAGATGTGACCTCCGACATAGCCCTCGCCAAACCGACTCGCACCCAGGCCGAGCGCACCGCCGCGATGCGCACCAGATTGCTCGAGGCTGCGGTCGACTCGCTGGTCGAGCTCGGCTACGCGCGCACCACCACCCAGGGCATCGCCCGCCGGGCGGGGGTGTCGCGGGGCGCCCAGCTGCACCATTTCCCCACCAAGGAGTCGCTGGTCGTGGCGGCGGTGGAGTACCTCGTCGACAAGCGGATGGCGGAGATCCTCGCCGCCGAAGTGGACGCCGATCGCGGCATCGACGTGCTGGCCGACGCCTTTTCCGGCCCGTTGTTCTATGCGGCACTCGAGTTGTGGGTGGCCGCCCGCACCGACCCGGCGTTGTTCGAGGCGACCGTTCCGCTGGAGCGGAAGGTCACCGAGGCGCTGCGACACGGGTCCGCGGAGGTGTTCGGTGATCGGTACGACGCCGACACCATCGAGCTCAGTATCGAATTGGTTCGCGGTCTCGCGGTGTCGGCACTGTTCCGGACCCCCGAGGCCGATCACTCAGCACGCGCGCGGCTGCTGCCGGCGTGGGAATCGAAGGTGAAGAAGTCGTGAGTCTTCCGCAGCATGTACACACTCTCGTCGTGGGAGCCGGTTTCGCGGGAATGGGTCTCACGGCTCGGATCCTCCGGTCCCGTCCGGAGGCCGATGTCCTGATCATCGAGCGTGGCCACGATGTCGGCGGCACGTGGCGCGACAACACCTACCCGGGGTGTGCGTGCGATGTCCCCACGTCGCTGTACTCGTTCTCCTTCGCACCCAGCGCCGACTGGAGCCACACGTTCGCCCGGCAACCCGAGATCTACCGGTACCTGAAGAAGGTCGCGGCCGACACCGGCATTTCGTCCCGGGTGGTGACCGACTGCGAACTGGAGGGGGCGAACTGGGATGACACCAAAGCGCTGTGGCATGTGCGTACGAGCCGTGGCTCGTTGACCGCCGATGTGGTGGTGGCGGCCACCGGTGCTCTGTCGACCCCGAGCATCCCGGACATGCCGGGCATCGACACGTTCGGCGGCACCACCTTCCACTCCGCGACGTGGAATCACGACCACGACCTCACCGGTGAGCGGGTGGCCGTCATCGGCACGGGTGCGTCGGCCGTGCAGTTCGTTCCGGAAATCGCACCGCACGCGAAGCACGTGACGGTGTTTCAGCGCACGCCGGCGTGGGTCATCCCGCGGCTCGATCGAGTGCTCTCCGATCCCGAGAAACGCCTGTATCGCCGGATACCTATGGCGCAAAAAGTAGTTCGCGGCTCTGTCTACAGTTTCCGTGAAGCGCTCGGCGGAGTCCTGGCTCATGCCACCGGACTGTTGCCCGTGTTCGAGATGGTGGCCAAAGCGCATCTGCGTCGGCAGATTCGCGATCCCGAACTGCGAAAGAAGCTCACCCCCGATTTCACGATCGGCTGCAAGCGGATGCTGTTGTCGAACGACTGGTTGCGCACGCTCGACCGGCCGGACGTCACGCTCGTCGACGCAGGCCTGGCGGGCATCACCGAGGACGGTGTGGTCGACGCGGTCGGGGGCGAACACAAGGTCGACACCATCATTTTCGCTACCGGTTTCACCCCCACGGAACCCCCTGTCGCACATGCGCTCCGCGGTGCGGACGGGCACACCCTCGCCGAGCACTGGAAGGGCAGTCCCCACGCCTACAAGGGGACGACGGTCGCCGGATTCCCCAATCTGTTCCTCATGTACGGCCCCAACACCAACCTCGGGCACAGCTCCATCGTGTACATGCTCGAATCCCAGTCTGCGTATATCGTCGATGCACTTGACACCATGCGGGACAACGGCATTGCAGCGTTCGAGGTGACAGAGGAGGCGCAGCGGCAGTACAACACGCGAATCCAATCGGACTTGCAGAGCACCGTCTGGAACAAGGGTGGATGTTCGAGTTGGTATTACGACGCGGAGGGGCGCAACTCGGTGCAGTGGCCGACGTTCACCTTCAGATTCCGTTCGCAACTGCAGCACTTCGACCGGGAGAACTACGTGGCGCGTCGAAAGACCGAGAAGGAGGCCGTCGCGTGACGCACTACGACGTGGTGGTGATCGGCTCGGGCTTCGGCGGCAGTGTGGCTGCCCTGCGGCTCACCGAGAAGGGGTACAAGGTCGGTGTCCTCGAGGCGGGACGGCGTTTCGCCGACGACGAGATGCCGGAGACCAGCTGGAGGCTGCGCCGGTATCTATGGGCTCCATGGATGGGTTGCTATGGCATGCAACGCATCCACCTCTTTCCCGACGTCCTCGTGATGGCGGGTGCCGGTGTAGGCGGCGGTTCGCTCAACTACGCCAATACCTTGTATCAGCCGCCCCGCCGATTCTTCGAGGACAAGCAGTGGGCGCATATCACCGACTGGCAGTCGGAGTTGGCTCCGTACTACGAGCAGGCGAAACGGATGCTGGGAGTGCGGACCAGTCCGTTGTTCACCCCGGCCGACGCAATCATGCGCGAGGTGGCGGAAGAGATGGGTGTCGGTGAGACGTTCACGTCCACGCCTGTCGGTGTCTTCTTCGGGGAACCGGGAGTGACGGTCGCGGACCCCTACTTCGGTGGCAAGGGCCCGGATCGCGCCGGTTGCACCGAGTGCGGTGGCTGCATGACCGGCTGTCGCGTGGGCGCCAAGAACACGCTCGTCAAGAACTACCTCTACTTGGCGGAACAGGCCGGTGCGCAGATACATCCGTTGACCACGGTGAAGGAGTTACGCCCACGCCAGGGTGGCGGATACGAGGTACGCACTCGTCGAACGAACGGAATCCGCAAGCGGGAGCGTACCTTCACCGCCGACCAGGTGGTGGTGGCCGCGGGCACGTACGGCACCGCGCGACTGCTGCTCGCGATGAAGGAGTCGGGGGCGTTGCCACGGCTGTCGCCGCGGCTCGGAACCGTAGTGCGGACAAACTCGGAGGCTGTACTCGCGGCCACCGCGAAGAACCGGAACACCGACTTCACGCGCGGGATCGCGATCACGTCCTCGTTCCACCCGGACGATCACACCCACATCGAACCTGTGCGCTACGGCAAGGGCAGCAACGCGATCGGGTTGCTGCAGACCGTCCTCAGTGACGGCGGGGGCAGGACACCTCGTCTGCTGAAGACTATCGGTGTCGCGCTCCGCAGACCCGACGCCTTCCTGCGCAGTCTGTCGGTACGGCACTGGTCCGAGCGGACGGTGATCGCGCTGGTGATGCAAACCGACGACAACTCCCTGGAACTCACCAAGGGGCGGGGCCGCTTCGGGCGCGCGGTCACCAGTCGGCCCGGTCCGGGCACTCCTCCACCGGAATGGATACCCCAAGGGCACACGGCCATCCGCAAGGTTGCCGACAAGATCGACGGTGACCCCGGTGGTTCGCTGGGCGACGTGGTGAACATCCCGATGACCGCCCACTTCCTGGGTGGGTGCGCGATCGGCGACTCACCCCGCGCCGGAGTCGTCGACCCGTACCTGCGGGCCTACGGGCACGACGGACTCCACGTGGCGGACGGATCCGTGGTCAGCGCGAATCTCGGCGTCAACCCGTCGCTTACCATCACGGCGCAGGCGGAGCGGGCGTTCGCGTTGTGGCCGAACAAGGGGGAGGCGGACACCAGGCCGGAACCGGGTAAGCCATACGTGCGTATCGACCCCTCACTCCCGCGCTTCCCGGTGGTACCGGCGGACGCACCCGGCGCCCTGCGCCTTCCCCTCACCGTGACGACCCGAAAGGAGACCGTCGATGTGGAGCGTGCCTGAATCGACCACCGACCGCACCGAATGGCCGGAGAGCTCGCCGCCGCCGTGGCGCGCCGAGGTGCGCGCGACGCTGTGGTGGCATCGCGCCACCGACGCCGCCCGCGAACTCGGCCCCGGGGGCGCCCTGTTGCCGGTGACCTTGGCCATGATGGTCGACTACCTCGACTCGCCCGTCGGACCGTATCGCGAGATCCTGGCCAGCCCGGTGCTGCGGGCACCCGGGCGTCGGACAGGTCCGATGCCGCGCATGGCGGTGCCGTTCATCGCAGTCGACTCGGAACCATCCGTCCACGGCGGACGCGTGCACTGGGGTTTGCCGAAGGTGCTGGCTGCGTTCGACGGGGACGTTCACGGTGTGTTCGAGGCGTCATCCGGGGCGTGGCGTGTGTCGACGACGGCGCACCCCCGCGGTCCGAGGCTGCCGATCGCGGGCGCGTTGGGATTCGCCCAGCCCGAAGAGTCGGGTGAACGCCTCCTGGCGGCGTCGGCCCGGCTGCGGGGGCACCTCCGGTACGCCCGCGTAGCCGTGCGAGCAGAAGGCCCCACTCTGGCCGACTGGCTGGTGCCCGGGACCCATCACGCTGTCGTGATCACGGGCCGTATGACCACCGGGCCGGCGAAGCTGCGCTGAGCGCGGGGCGCCGTCAACCGAGTTCTGTGACGACGCCTGCGAGGCGGGGCAGAACGGTGTCGCGCCAACCCGGACCCATGCGCTCGAAGGCGTCACGACTTCTCTTGTCGTCGAGGTCGAATCCGGAGTGATCGAGGAAGAGGCGGGTGCCAGTGCCTTCCGCGACGAGTTGCCAGTCCAGAGTCCAGTTCTCGGTGAAGGTGTAGACGAATCGCGCTTCGACCTCGACCTGGACGACCTGGCAGGGAACAGATCCCCAGCCCGGCATCTCGAGATGGAATCGATGCCCGACCGTGGGGGCGATGTCACCGGGTGCCCACCAGCGGGCAAGTAGTTCGGGCTCGGTGAGGGCGCGCCACACCTTCGCCGGTGGTGCGGCGATGAACTGGTCGACGGAAATCGCGGTGGTGGTGGGGTCGATCACGAGTCCTCCTCGAGGAAGTCGGCGAGAGTGCGGAGGCGATGTCGCCAGAACCGCTCGAACGGGTGTAGCCAGTCGCCGACGTCGGAGAGGGGCTCCGGGGTGAGGTGGTAGTGCCGCTGCCGTCCGGAAGGTTCGTCTCGAACCAACCCGGCCCGGCGGAGCACTTGCAGGTGTTCGGCGACGGCCGGACGGCTCAGGTCGAAGCGTCCCGCGAGGTCACCGGCGGTGTGCGGGCCGTCCGCGAGGATCTCGAGAAGGCGTCGACGGACCGGATTCGACAGGGCGAGGAAGACGAGGTCGTCTGGCACCCTCCGACGTTATGTCGGGAACTTCCGACGTGTCAAGTTTTTCCGACCCTTTGTTTTCTTGACTAATTCCAAAAGAGGGCCATACTGGGATACATGCGACACGACCAAGATCCCCGAGCGCAATTGCGCGGCGTGGGCCTCCGTGTCACTGCACCTCGGGTGGCAGTGTTGAATGCGGTTGCCTCGCAGCCGCATTCCGACGTCGACGACATTGCTGCCGTAGTGCGCGACCAGCTGGGTTCGGTGTCCACGCAAGCCGTGTACGACGTCCTGAAAGCGTGCACGGCTGCCGGCCTCCTTCGCCGCATCGAACCCGCGGGGTCACCCGCACGGTTCGAAACCCGCACCGGAGACAACCACCACCACCTCGTGTGTCGATCGTGCGGCACCGTCGCAGACGTCGATTGCGCCGTCGGTGACGCGCCTTGCCTCGAACCGTCACAGTCGCACGGTTTCCAGGTCGACGAGGCCGAAGTCGTCTTCTGGGGACTGTGTGAACAGTGCCGTCCCGACGCGACTGAACCCCAGTTCTGACCCGTCTTCCTACATCCCATCACCGCTGAGCACTCTGGAGGCTTTGCCATGCCGCAAACACAGCGCGCTACCACCACCAACGCCGGAATTCCTGTCGTCAGCGACAACGAATCGCTCACCGCAGGACCGCAGGGCCCCATCCTGTTGCACGACCACTACCTCGTCGAAAAGCTCGCCCAGTTCAACCGCGAGCGCGTCCCGGAGCGGGTGGTCCATGCCAAGGGCGGCGGCGCCTTCGGAGAACTGGTCATCACGCACGATGTGAGCCGGTACACGAAGGCGAAGCTGTTCCAGCCGGGAGCGAAAACCGAGTCGCTCGTGCGCTTCTCCACTGTGGCGGGCGAGCAAGGCAGCCCCGACACCTGGCGTGACCCGCGCGGGTTCGCCGTGAAGTTCTACACCGAGGACGGCAACTACGACCTCGTCGGCAACAACACGCCGGTCTTCTTCATCAAGGACCCCATCAAGTTCCCGGACTTCATTCACTCGCAGAAGCGTCTGCCGGGTTCCGGCCTGCGCGACCACAACATGCAGTGGGACTTCTGGACGCTGCGGCCGGAGTCGGCGCACCAGGTGACCTGGCTGATGGGTGACCGCGGAATTCCGAAGACGTGGCGTCACATGGACGGCTTCGGTTCCCACACCTATCAGTGGGTCAATGCCGAGGGTGAACGGTTCTGGGTGAAGTACCACTTCAAGACGGACCAGGGCATCGAGTTCCTCACCCAGGCGGAGGCCGACGAGCTGGCCGGGACGGCGCCCGACCACCACCGCGCCGACCTGTACGACACCATCGCCCGTGGTGAGTTCCCCAGCTGGACGCTGAAGGTTCAGGTCATGCCGGTTGCCGAGGCGGAGGGGTACCGATTCAACCCGTTCGACCTCACCAAGGTGTGGTCCCAGAAGGACTACCCCCTGATCGAGGTCGGCAAGTGGACGCTGAACCGCAACCCCGACAACTTCTTCGCGCAGATCGAGCAGGCCTCGTTCGAGCCGTCCAATGTGGTTCCGGGAATTGGCTTCTCGCCCGACAAGATGCTCCTCGGTCGTGTCTTCTCCTACGCAGACGCGCACCGGTACCGGATCGGCGCGAACTATGCCCAGTTGCCGGTCAACTCGCCGAAGAGCCAGGTCAACTCCTACTCGCAGGACGGGGCGATGCGGTACGCGACCAACTCGCCGGAAACGCCGGTGTACGCGCCCAACTCGTACGGTGGTCCCCACGCGGATGCATCCCTCGCCGGTGACGAGGGCCTGTGGGCGTTCGACGGGGAGTCGGTGCGCGCCGGCTACATCCAGCACGCCGAGGACGGCGACTTCACCCAGGCCGGCACACTCGTTCGTGAGGTTCTCGATGACGACGAACGCGACCGGCTGGTGAACAACATCGTCGGCCACGCACTCGGTGGCGTCAGCGAACCGGTTCTGCTGCGCGTCTTCGAGTACTGGAAGAACGTCGACGCCGACCTCGGCAAGCGAGTGGAAATCGGTGTCCGCGAAGGACAGAAACAAGCCTGAGGCGCACGACTTTCGTCGGTCCGGATGCGCCCGCAACGAAAACGACAAGTGAGGAAATACACCATGAGTAATCCCATCACCAGCACATTGAATCCCGCGCAGCAGAAGATCGCCGGTGACGCACTACAGGCCACCGTCGTGGATCTGATCGACCTCACCCTCATCGCCAAACAGGCGCACTGGAATGTGATCGGCCAGAACTTCCGATCGGTGCATCTCGCGCTCGACGAGCTCGTGACCGCGGCACGCGATTTCACCGACGAGGCAGCGGAACGTGCGACCGCGATCGGTGTCAGCCCGGACGGCCGCGCGGCCACGGTCGCACAGGATTCCGGTGCCAAGGGCATCGGCGACGGGTGGACCGAGGATGCCGAGATCACCGCGTCGATCGTCGGAAATCTCGCCGCCGTCATCGACCGACTGCGCGAGCGCGTCGCGGCCACCGAATCGGCCGATCCGGTAACGCAGGACCTGTTGATCTCCATCACGGCCCGGCTCGAGCAACTGCACTGGATGTGGCAGGCCCAGGGCGCCTGAGAGCGCTTCGGCCCGGAAGTATTTCTTCACTACCGACGGTGAGGAAGTACTCCCGGCGTGTGACTGGAGTGTCGGATGTTGTTGCTAGGTTGAGCGGTGTCAGGACACCGGCTCGGATGACCGTGTCCCGAGTCGGGGTCGAAAGGTGCGTTCTTCCATGGTCATGGGTCCTACCCACGCAATGTCCGGTGCTGCTGTCGGTTTGGCGACGGCAGATTTGCTTCCCCTGGAGTGGGGTGGGCCCACCTCGACCGCCGAGACGTTCACATTTGCGGCGGTGTGCGCGGGCGCGGCATTGCTACCCGACCTCGACACCAGCCAGTCGACCGTGGCACGGTCCTTCGGCCCCGTGAGCAGTATCGTCGCCAAGGGAGTCGACGCGGTATCGCTGGGTTTCTACACGGTGACCAAGGGTAAACGGGACGGTAAGCGTCGTGGTGGGCACCGCACCCTCACCCACACCGCGTTGTTCGCGGCGGGGCTCGGAACAGGTGTGTCGGCGCTTGTCGTGCAGTTCGGTAAGCCGGCGATCATCGCCACCCTGTTTCTCTGCCTGGGCCTGGCGCTCCGCGGCCTTGCCGGGGAGTTCGCCAAAGAGAAAGGCTGGTTAGCTGTTTCGGCGGTGGCTGCGGTGCTGTCGGCGCTCACTTGGCAGTCGTATCCCACCGAGGCCGGTTCCACCGGGCTCGGCGTTGCGGTGGCGCTCGGCTGCGCCACCCACTGCCTCGGCGACGCCATCACCAAGGAAGGTGTGCCCTTCCTCGCCCCGTTCCTGCCGCTGGGCAGAGAGCGGTGGTGGGAGTTCCGGCTGCCGTCTTTCCTCTCCATCCGGGCGGGCGGGCCCTTCGAGAAACTTGTTCTCGGGCCCGCCCTCACCATCGCCGTCGCGGTGATGATGATCTGGGCCGTCGACGGTGCACCGGAGGCGATCTACGACGCCTTCATGCCCGTCAGCCCGTAGGACGAATCAGGCTGCGAGCATCTTCTCGAGGTCGTCGAGTACCAGCATGGCACCGGTGGGACCAAGGGCGAGGAACCAGGTTTCGTCGCTGACGTGCACGGCGTGGCCGTCCTTGACCGCCTGAAGCTGGTTCCACAGCGGCCCACCGACCACTGCGGCCTCGTCGGTCGTCTCGGGTGCGCCGTAGCTGGAGTGGAAGATCCGGTCGGCATCCGCCTGCGAAATGGTCTCCTGGCTCACCTCGACCGCCAGTTCGTCGACATCCTGCAGTTGCGGGCGGGGCAGCCCCACATCCTCGAGGATGACGCCGATGAACGACAGATTGCCGTAGAGCCGGATCTTGCCGGCCATGAAGCGGACCAACGAGATAGTGGGCTCGCCGGTGATCGAGTCCCGCACCTCCCCGGCGCGGGTCTGATATGCGTTGAGTACCTCCTCGGCCTGCATTTCCTCGCCGAGCGCGTCGGCGGCCAGAAGGAAGTTCTCCTTCCACGGGAAGCCGGGACGGATGCCGAACACCGTCGGTGCAATGGAGGACAGTTGCGGGTACAGCTTGTCGGCCCGCAGCTTGCTGCCGAGGATCAGGTCGGGCTGCAACGCAGTGATCGCTTCGATGTTCAGGTTGTTGATCGTTCCCACATCCGGCACGCCCGACAGCTTGTCCGCGAGATACGACGGCTGACCGGCCGCGCTCTCCGGGCTCGCCAATCCCACGGGCGTGATGCCCAGCGACAGCACGTCGTCGAGTTCGCCGCCGTCGAGAACGACGACGCGTTCCGGCTTCTTCTCGATGACAGCCTCGCCGACTGCGTGCGTGACGGTGCGCGGAAACGCGCCCGGTTCGGCATCGGTACCCAGTTTGGCGGTCTCTTCGTCCGCCGTGGCGAAGAGTCGTCCGCCGGTAGCGACCTCGGTGTTGCCGGAACTGGACCCGGTGTCGGTGGTGCCGCAGGCGGCGAGAAAGACGGTGGCCAGAGCGACGAGTCCGGCGCGTAGAGGAACCCTCGTAGACATGAGGGCAGGCTAGCCTACTGTGGGTGGGGTGGGTCTCCGGGAGTCACCGACAACCGTCCACAACGAAGAAAGAGGCTCCCTCCGCCTGCGCGGAGGGAGCCTCTTTCAATCCCACACTGTCGGGGTGGCGGGATTTGAACCCACGACCTCTTCGTCCCGAACGAAGCGCGCTACCAAGCTGCGCCACACCCCGTGTCGAACCTCGGCTAGCTTACAGTACAGAGTCAGCCGCGAATAAATCCGCAGGTCAACGGCGTATCGCAGAGCTTTCCGACGGCTCCGTCCGACCCTCGCCGACACCGCTGTCCGAGCCGCCACGCTTGGCCGGTACCAACGTCAGCAACGTCGCCTCGGGACGGCAGCAGAAGCGGGCCGGAGCCCACGGCGAAGTCCCGATACCCGCGGACACATGCAGTCGGGTGTGGGCGCCCCACTTCGACGGACCCTTGACCCGGGAACGGTCGATCTGGCAATTGGTGACCAACGCCCCGTAGAACGGGAGACACAACTGCCCGCCATGGGTGTGGCCCGCCAACACCAGGTCGTACCCGTCATCCGCGAACCGGTCGAGCACCCGCGGTTCGGGGGAGTGGGTGAGGCCCAGGCGCAGATCGGCCAGCGGGTTCGGCCGGCCGGCGATGGTGTCGTAACGGTCGCGCTGCAAATGGGGATCGTCCACCCCGGCCGACGCGATCCGGACCCCCGACACCTCGAGATCGCGGCGCACGTGCGTGACGTCGAACCACCCCCGCTCGGTGAAGGCAGCGCGGAGATCACCCCACGGCAACGGTTCACCCAGGACGCGCTCATGCTCCTTGCGGAAGTACTTCAGCGGGTTCTTGGGCTTGGGCGCGAAGTAGTCGTTGCTGCCGAAGACGAACAGGCCCGGACGGGCAAGCAGATTCCCCAGCGCCTGGACCACCGCGGGGACGGCCCGCTGGTGGGACAAATTGTCGCCGGTGTTCACCACCAGGTCGGGTTCCAGGTTGTCCAGTTCGCGCAGCCAATTCTGCTTCAGACGTTGTCCGGGCATCATGTGCAGGTCGCTGATGTGCAGCACACGCAGCGTCGACGACCCGGGCTCGAGGACCGGCATCGTGACCTCACGGAGCGCGAATGCGTTGCGTTCGATGAGCGAGGCGTAGCCGACACCGAGTGCGGCGGCGCCCGCCGTACCCAGCGCGGCGCGGGTCAGATTGGTGCGGAACTCGTTGGACACACTTCCAGGATACGGGTGAGTGCAATCGAGTTGCAGGGTACAAACGGGTACTCGGCATTCCCGTGCATGTGACGCGATCCGGGCGCGTAGCGTTTCCGCCATGCCAGATTCACTGAAAGCAAGACTGCGCTCCGACATGACGGCCGCCATGAAGGCGAAGGATTCGCTGCGCACCGCCACTATTCGCATGCTCATGGCCGCTGTGCAGACCGAGGAGGTCTCCGGCAAGGAAGCCCGTGAACTGACCGACGACGAGGTGCTGAAGGTCCTCGCGAAGGAGTCGAAGAAGCGCGGGGAGTCGGCCGAAATCTACACCGAGAACGGTCGAGGGGAATTGGCGGCACAGGAGCGGGCCGAAGCCCAGATCATCGACGAGTACCTGCCGACCCCGCTGACGGATGCCGAACTCGTCGACGTCGTGGATACGGCCATCGCCCAGGTGGCGGAGGAGATCGGGGAGCGTCCCGGCATGCGCCAGATGGGTCAGGTCATGAAGGCGGCCACTGCGCTCGCGGGCGGCAAGGCCGACGGCTCGCGGTTGTCCCACGCGGTCAAGTCGCGCCTCTGATCTGCAGTGCGTGGGAAAGTGCACGCCAGCGCACCTTCCCACGCCCAGATGGTCAGCGCGGTATGGGCGGCAGCTGGATCGGCGGCAGACCGGGCAGCTGGATGGGCGGCACGGGGATGCCCTGCCCGGGTACCTGCTGCGGCGCCGCGCGCACCGATCCGTCGCTGATGTAGATCGTGATGGTCGAACCGGGGATGGCCGATCCGGACGGTGATGCGCCCGTGACCGTGCCCTTCGCGGCCTGAGCCTGAGTGGTCACCGCATTCACGGTGAAGCCTGCTGCCTGGAGCCGTGAGGTTGCGGCCGACTGGCTCAGTCCGACGACGTCCGGAACCTGGCCGTTCTGCGACCCCCGCACATACTTCTGGTCGATCGGCGGCAGGGTCGTCGGTCCGAAGTTGTTGGCGATCGGATTGATCGCCGCGTACCACGTGCGGGCCGGTTCGTTACCACCGAAGAGGTTGCCATCACCACACGGACGCAGCGGGCTCGAGCAGATCTCGCCCGGTGTGGGCGAGTCGCCGAACACGTACACGGCTGCGGCGAGGTTGTTGGTGAACCCGAGGAAGCCCGAGGACATGTGTGACTCGGTGGTGCCGGTCTTGCCGGCCATCGGGAGCGTCCAGCCGACGCTGCCCGCCGCGGCGGCGGATGTGCCACCGGGCTTGTCGTCCTTGCTCATCGCGTTGGTGAGGGTGTCGGCCAATCCCGGCTCGACAACTTGCTCACAGGCCTGCTGGGTCACCGAGACGGGCTTGCCTTCACGGTCGAACACCGAGTCGATGGGAGTCGGCGGGCACCACTTGCCGTGCGAGGCGAGTGTGGCTGCGACATTCGACAGTTCGAGGGGATTGATCCAGGTGGGCCCGAGCGTGAACGACCCCAGATTCTGGTCCTTCTGGAAATCGGCCATGCTGCGGTCGTCGAAGCCGGAGGTGCCGGGCTCGGTGTAAGAGCGCAGCCCAAGACGCACCGCCATGTCGACGGTCGGGGCGACGCCGGTGGCCTGGATCAACTTGACGAACGCCGTGTTCGGCGACTGCGCGAGCGCATCCGTCACCGACAGTGCCGCCGGATATCGGCCGGCGTTTTCGACGCAGTAAGTGGCGACCGGGCACCCTCGCGCACCACCGCTACCCATGCCTCGGGCCTCGAACCGCCCGGGGACGTCCAGCACGGCACTGGTGCCGAGTCCCTTCTCCATGGCGGCGGCGGTAGTGAAAATCTTGAAGATCGACCCGGCGCCATGACCTGCCAGTGAGTACGGCTGGGCCTGGACGGTCTCACTCGCGTTGGCATCGAGGCCGTAGGTGCGGCTACTCCCCATCGCCAGAATTCGATGCGAATCCTGGCCCGGTTGGACGACGTTCATGACGTTGGCGATGCCGTCGAGATTCGGCCTGGCATTCGCGGTGAGCGCCGCCTTGGTCGACGCCTGCACGGCCGGGTCGAGGGTGGTCTTGATCAGGTAGCCGCCCTTGTCGATCTGCTCGCGACTGATTCCGGCGTTGGCCAGATACTGCAGCGCGTAGTCACAGAAGAAGCCGCGATCACCTGCGGCAATACAACCGCGCGGCAGCCGGTTGGGCTCGGGGAGCACACCGAGCGGTGTCTCTTTGAGCGCCCGGAACTCCGACGCGCGGTCGGGGATATTGGAGATCATCGTGTCGAGCACGACGTTGCGGCGTTCGAGCACGCCTTCGGGATTCGTGTACGGGTTGAGAGCCGAGCTCGACTGCACCATGCCCGCGAGCATCGCGGCCTGCCCCGCGTTCAGTTCGGACGCGTCGATGCCGAAGTACGTCTGCGCGGCGTCCTGAATTCCGAACGAGGCGTTACCGAAGGGGACGAGGTTGAGATACCGGGTGAGGATCTCGTCCTTGGTGAGTTCCTTGTCGAGCGTCAGCGCCATCCGGATCTCACGGATCTTGCGTGCCGGAGTGGTCTCGATCGCGGCGCGACGTTCGGCGTCGGTCTTTGCGACGACGAGTAGCTGGTAGTTCTTCACATACTGCTGGTCGAGCGTGGACGCACCCTGCTGAACTTCACCACTGGTCGTGTTGGTCAGGAAGGCACGCATTGTGCCCTGCCAGTCGACGCCCTTGTGCTCGGGGAAGCGGCGGTCCTCGATCGAGACGATCGCGAGTTTCATCTCGTTGGAGATCTTCTCGCTCGGGACTTCGAACCGTCGCTGCTCGTACAGCCAGGCGATGGGGTTGCCCGCGGAGTCGACCATCGTCGAGACGGCCGGGACGGTGCCCTCGACCAATTCGGCGGAAACGTTGTCGACGGTGTCAGCCGCTCTGTTGGACATGAAACCGAAGCCGCCGGCGAGCGGAAACATCACGCCGGCGAGCAGTACACCTGCCAGGGCGGAGGATCCTGCGAGCTTCCCCACTGTTTTTGCAATCGACACGATCTACAGAGTACGTGGGCTCTGCGGGTCCGCTGGTTGGGCGCGGATTTCGACCGAGAAAATGCCCTGAGCACGGGGTATGGACGGCCGTACCAAAAAAGCGTCTTCCCCGTCTTGCGCGTTGCGGTTTCTTTACTTAAGTTGTTGGAACAGTGTGATGGAGGTAACACTCTATTGCGAATGTGGTGCAGCCCTTCCGTGATAAGTGCTGGGCTGCGCAGACTCGAAGAGGGGAAACGAATGCACATGACCACCCCAACCAGCCGTCTGGACGTCGAGCAAGCAGAAGCCCGAATCGCCTGGGTTACGCAGGCCCGTTGCCGGGAAGTCGATCCCGATCAACTTTTTGTACGTGGCGCAGCGCAGCGCAAGGCTGCGACGATTTGCCGGCACTGCCCGGTATTGATGCAGTGTGGAGCCGATGCGCTCGACAATCGTGTCGAGTTCGGCGTGTGGGGCGGCATGACGGAACGTCAGCGTCGGGCATTGCTCAAACAGCATCCCGAGGTCGAGTCGTGGTCCGACTTCTTCGAAGCACAGCGACAGCACCAGTCCGCCGTCTGACCTCCAACATCGGGTGGGCGGACGGGCAGAAGTTCGGAAGGTGGGCGAGCGGGTCTCCGCAGAGAGCTGATCAGCTCCCGCGGGTGAGCTGATCACCCACCGCCCTCAGCGCCTCGAGGTCGGACACCTCGAACGGCAATGAGGGAACGCCGACGATCGGCACCCGAGGATGGGCAGCCGTGAACCGGCTCAGTAGTTGTACCTCTCGCTTCGCTGTCACTGCTCGGTGGGCATGGATGTGCAGGACAGCGGCGGTGAGGGGATCCTGTTCCCCGAGTTGATCGGCGGCGGTGGCCGCATGATCGGCGGGTAGGGAACTGAGAGTGGGGTGCGTCCGATTCAGGACGAGGCCCGCGAGCGGCATGCCGTCGCCTGCGAGCCGGTCCACGAAGAACGCGGCCTCCCGCAGCGCATCCGGTTCGGCCGCCGCGATAACCAGGAAATTTGTGCCGGGCTGTCGGAGCAACTCGTAAGTACGCGTTGCCCTTTCGCGGAAACCTCCGAACATGGAGTCGAGTGACTGCACGAAACTCGATGCATCCGACAGCATCTGACTGCCGACGATGGTGGACACGCCGCGCAGCGCCAAGCCCATCGCACCGGTCACGAGCCGGGTGATGCCGCGTCCCGGCGCGGTCAGCAGCCGGATCATCCGACCGTCGAGGAAGGCGCCGAGACGCTGGGGCGCGTCGAGGAAGTCCAAGGCATTGCGGGACGGCGGCGTGTCGACCACCACGAGGTCCCATTCCTTGCTGGAGGCGAGTTGGCCCAGCTTCTCCATCGCCATGTACTCCTGTGTTCCGGAGAACGACGTGGCGACTGTCTGATAGAAGGGATTGGCGAGGATCTGCTGCGCCTTTTCCGGCGTGGAATGCTCGATCACCATCTCGTCGAAGGTGCGCCGCATGTTGAGCATCATCGCGTGCAGTTCGCCGGTGGCTCCGGGTCCGAGCTGCACCGGCTGCGGCGAGTTGTCGAGCTCCTGCACCCCGAGGGCCTGCGCGAGTCTGCGGGCCGGATCGATGGTCAGTACGACCACCTTCCTGCCCCGCTCCGCGGCGCGCAGTGCCAGCGACGCGGCCGTCGTCGTCTTGCCGACACCACCGGCTCCGCAGCACACCACGATCCGTGTTCCCGGGCTCTCGAGGATGCTCGCCATGTCGAGGGCGGGGGCGGTTCGACGTCGCTCATGTTCCATCGTCTGGGTCATCGGACACCCTGTTCCGTCAGAATTTCTGCGAGTTCGTACAACCCGCCCAGGTCCACACCGTCGGCGAGAGAGGGCAGCTGGAGCCGCGCCCCGTCCACTGCGCTGAGCTGTCCGGCGCTCTCTCTTTGAGCTTCGAGTACCGAGGCGTGCTCGATGGTCTCGGTCAGCAGTCCGGCAAAGTCTCCGTCGTCCAACGTGATCCCGCTCTTCTCCAAACCGGCACGAACGACATCCGCGTCGATGCGTCCCTTCGCGACCTCGGCCAGTGTCTCGTCCGGAAGGAACTGCGGGCTGGTCCGGTTCACGACGACGGTCCCCAAACGGAGATCGGCACGGGCGAGTTCCTCAGCCGCATCCGCGGTCTCCTGCACGGGCAGCGCCTCGAGCAGTGCCACCAGGTGCACCACGGTGTCGTCCGAATGAAGCAGCCGCACCACGCCTTCGCTCTGCGAGCGCACCGGGCCGCCCTTCGCGAGGTCCGCCATGGCCCTGGTGACGTCGAGGAAACTGCTGATCCGACCCGTCGGGGGAGCATCGACGACCACAGCGTCATACACCTGCCGCCCGCTCTTGTCGGTGCGCACGACACATTCCTTGATCTTGCCCGTCAACAGCACGTCGCGAAGTCCCGGTGCGATGGTGGTGGCGAATTCTATGGCACCGAATTTGCGCATCGCCCGGCCGGCGAAACCGAGGTTGTAGAACATGTCGAGGTACTCGAGGAAGGCGGTCTCGATGTCGATGGCAAGCGCCATCACCTCGCCGCCCCCTTCGGCTGCCGCGACCTTCGTCTCCTGCGGCGGCAGCGGAGGCACGTCGAAGAGTTGGGCGATACCTTGCCTGCCCTCGACTTCCACCAACAGCACACGACGCCCGCCCTCGGCGAGGGCGAGGGCCAACGCGGCGGCGACCGTGGACTTTCCGGTGCCACCTTTTCCGGACACGAAGTGCAGCCGCGCTCGAGCTGCCTTCTCTGGCCATGTCGGGGTGAACTGCTCTTCGGATGCAACCACGCGTCGAGCCTATAAGTCTGGGAGCCGGGATGTGCGGGGGATAGGCTCACCGGCATGAGTGAATTGACTTCCTGGGAGTACGCCACCGTTCCGCTGCTCACACATGCCACCAAGCAGATCCTCGACCAGTGGGGAACCGACGGCTGGGAACTGGTCACGGTTCTCCCCGGGCCCACCGGCGAACAGCACGTTGCGTATCTGAAGCGTCCGAAGGGCTGAGGGCGTGACCGAAACACAGAAGTGGTCGGCTCGCCTGAGTGAGCTGGGCGTGACGTTGCCGCCCGTCGTGCCACCGGTCGCCGCCTACGTGCCGGCCTTGCGGACCGGCAACTACGTCTACACCTCGGGTCAGCTGCCGATCGTCGACGGCAAGTTGACGACCAAGGGCAAGGTGGGCGCCGACGTGTCGGAGGACGACGCCAAAGCGGGTGCGCGCACCTGTGCGCTCAATGCGCTGGCGGCTGTCGACGCGCTGGTGGGCATCGACTCCGTGGTGCGGATCGTCAAGGTCGTCGGTTTCGTCGCCTCCGCCGAAGGATTCACCGGTCAGCCCGGTGTAGTGAACGGCGCATCCGAATTCTTCGGTGAGATCTTCGGTGCGTCGGGCGCGCACGCTCGGTCCGCAGTCGGTGTCGCGGAACTTCCGCTCGGCGCACCCGTCGAGGTGGAAGTGATCGCAGAAGTGCTACCGGAGGCGTAATGCGATGACGCTCGCCCATCCCGCGTACGGGCAGGTCCGTGCGGTCACCCCGATCGTCTCGGTCGTGCTCGAGAACAATCCCGGCATGATGACGCTCGACGGCACCAACACCTGGATCCTGCGGGCGCCGGGCCGGGACGAGTGCATCGTGGTCGACCCGGGCGACGAGGACGAAGAGCACCTCGCCCGGGTTGCCGCCCTCGGCCCCGTCGCGCTGACGTTGATCACCCACCGCCACTTCGACCACACCGGTGGGGTGCAGCGGTTCTTCGAACTGACCGGCGCTCCGGTGCGTTCGGTCGACCCGGAGTTTCTCCGCGGCGGCGGCGAGCCGTTCGTCGACGGCGAGACCATCGACGTCGCCGGGCTCACTGTCAGGGTGGTGGCGACACCGGGCCACACCCGTGATTCGGTGTCGTTCATCGTGGAAGGTGAAGGCACGATCCTCACCGGGGACACGATCCTCGGCCGCGGCACCACGGTCCTCGACGACTCGGACGGTGACCTCGGCGACTATCTGTCTTCGCTGCGTCGTCTGCTCGACCTCGGGGCAGGACACGGGGTCATGCCCGGGCACGGCCCCGAGTTGCCCGACCTGCAGACCGTTGCCCGGCAGTACCTCGATCATCGTGAGGAGCGTCTCGCTCAGGTGCGGGCGGCGCTCCTGGAACTGGGCGGCGAGGCCACCGTTCGGGAGGTGGTCGAGCACGTGTATTCGGACGTCGATCCCCAGCTGTGGCCGGCGGCCGAGAAATCGGTCAACGTGCAGCTCGCGTATCTGCGGGCACCCGACTGAGACTGAGAAACCACTTCGGCCACCCCTGGCGACAGGGGTGGCCGAAGTCGTTCGAACGAGGAAAACTACCGGGCGCGCCGCGCCAGCCGCTCGGAGTCGGAGATCAGCACGCTCTTTCCCTCGAGACGCAGCCACCCGCGGTGTGCGAAGTCGGCGAGGGCCTTGTTGACCGTCTCGCGGGAAGCGCCGACGAGCTGAGCGATCTCTTCCTGCGTGAGGTCGTGCGTGACGCGCAGTGAACCGGCCTCCTGCGTGCCGAACCGCTGAGCGAGCTGCAGCAGAGCCTTGGCGACACGGCCGGGAACATCCGTGAAGATCAGGTCGGCCAGGTTGTTGTTGGTGCGTCGCAGACGGCGGGCGAGCACCCGGAGGAGCTGTTCGGCGATCTCGGGACGATGGTCGATCCACGCCTTGAGCGCTTCCCGGTCCATGCTCACGGCGCGGACCTCGGTCACCGTGGTCGCGGTGGACGTACGCGGGCCCGGGTCGAAGATGGACAGTTCACCGAACATGTCCGACGGCCCCATGATCGTGAGCAGGTTCTCACGGCCGTCCGGTGAGCGGCGGCCGATCTTCACCTTGCCCGAGACGATGATGTACAGGCGGTCACCGGGCTCACCCTCGTTGAAGATGACATGTCCGCGGGGGAAGTCGACAGGCTGCAGCTGCTTGGTCAGCGCCGCTACTGCTGAGGGCTCGACTCCTTGGAAGATGCCGGCTCTTGCCAGGACGTCGTCCACGTGTGCGCTCCTTGGGAATATTCGTTCGTCTGTAGTCATATTGTGCGCGATTTGCTGCATGTCGACGGCGCCCCGGTCATCGGCGGCGTGTCGCTGTGCAACAGGTCCGGCTCTGAAGTCTACGTTGAGACGGCTCGGTATGAGTGACCGATACCACGCAAGTCGAAAAAGTTAACCCGCACGAAGCGTGCTGCGAAACACATTCTTCAGGTGTCAGCTGGCGCGGCGTGAGCCGACTTCCGTCACCGCAGCCTCGTCGCTGTCGAACCGCGACTGCCCTCTGCGCCGTCGATGGAAGCGTGCCAGGGCGTGCGGGAATCCCTCATGGGCCAGGGTGGCCACTTCGTCGTGACTTGCCTGGTCGAGAAACTCTTCCACCTCTTGCTGACGAACGGTGAGCCGGCGGAGCCGGAACTCCACACGTTCCATGGCCAGCGCAAACAGCATCAGCAGCACTGGGAAGAGGACCACAGCGAGACCTTGCATACCGGGAAGTAAACACTGCGAATGTCTCAGAAGCGACACAGCGGCGATTCGGGTCGTGCGGGGGTCCGTAGAGTTGGACTCGTGCATGAGACCCCCAGTGACGGCTCCCAAGTGCGTGGACGCGCCCGTTCGCGGGCCGTGAATCAGGAGGAATCCCGGCTCGGCCTCGTGCGGCGCGCCCGTAGGATGAACCGCCGCCTGGCGGAGGCGTTCCCACACGTCTACTGCGAACTCGACTTCACCACTCCACTGGAACTTGCGGTCGCGACCATCCTCTCCGCGCAGTGCACCGACGTCCGGGTGAACCTGACGACGCCCGCGTTGTTCGCCCGCTACCCCGACGCCAAGTCGTATGCGGAAGCCGAACGTACCGAGCTCGAGGAGTACATCCGGTCCACCGGTTTCTATCGGAACAAGGCGACGTCGCTGATCGGCCTCGGACAGGCCCTGCTCGAGCATCACGACGGAGAGGTTCCGAAGACCCTGAAGGAATTGGTGAAGCTCCCCGGTATCGGCCGGAAGACCGCCAACGTGATTCTGGGCAACGCGTTCGACATCCCTGGCATCACCGTCGACACCCACTTCGGCCGGCTGGTCCGGCGGTGGCAATGGACCGACGAGGAGGACCCCGTCAAGGTCGAGCATGCGATCGGGGCCATCATCGAACGCAAGGAATGGACGCTGCTGTCCCATCGGGTGATTTTTCACGGCCGCCGGGTCTGCCATGCGCGCAAGCCGGCGTGTGGCGTGTGCGTGCTCGCCAAGGACTGTCCGTCGTACGGACTGGGCCCGGTCGCCCCCGATGTCGCTGCCGAGTTGGTTCGCGGACCGGAGACGGAGCATTTGCTTCGTCTGGCCGGCCGGTAAGGGTCGATACGAGTGTCCAGTGCAGCGCGGTGGAGTGTGGCCGCCCTCGTCGTCGTAGCGGCTCTGGTCGTGGCGATCTGGCCGCGGGGTGACGATGCGCAGGCGCCGTCGTACGAGGACCGGTTCGGTTCGGGCGGTGGTGCGCCGATGTCCGTCGGCGCCGATCCCGACGCGCTTTCCGCACTGCGGGCGGATGCGGCGCTCGAACCCTGCCCTATCGCGGCCTCGTCGACGCCCGCGGCCGATTCGGTGCTGGCCGGCATCACACTCGAATGCGTGGGCGACGGCAGCCGTGTCGATCTCGCGTCCGCTCTCGCCGGGCGGCCGGCGGTGCTGAACCTGTGGGCTTACTGGTGTGGTCCCTGCGCGGAGGAGTTGCCGTACATGCAGCAGTTTTCCGATCGGGCCGGCGACGCCGTTACCGTCCTTACCGTGCACACCGATCCCCAACAGGCCAGTGCGTTGTCACGGCTCGTCGACTACTCCGTCACGGTGCCCGGTGTGCAGGACGCTGACGGGCGCGTCGCTGCCGCGGTCGGGGCGCCGGCGGTACTGCCCGTGTCCGTCCTGATCCGGCCGGACGGCAGTGTGGCGAAAGTTCTGCCGCAGCCGTTCCGCAGCGTCGACGAGATCGCAGCCGCTGTCGAGCAGAACCTGGGGGTGGCGGCATGACCGCGTCCGTCGACGGCGCCGCTGTTCCGTCCTGGTTACGCGAGGTCGTGCGTCGCACACCGGCCGACCCGCACCGCATCAATCCGGTCCTGCACCGGCGTGCCCCCAGCGGGGCGGCCACGCGCGAGGCCGCGGTACTCGTGTTGTTCGGCGGCCCTGCCGAGGCAGACCCGCTGATGTCCGGCGGACTGCCCGCCGACGCCGACGTCCTCCTCACCCAGCGGGCGTCCACCATGCGTCAGCACAGCGGTCAGGTCGCGTTCCCGGGCGGAGCCAGCGATCCCGGCGACGACGGTCCCATCGCCACCGCTCTGCGTGAGGCCCAGGAGGAGACGGGACTCGACCCGTCCGGAGTGCGACCGCTCGCAGTGCTCGAGGAGATCTTCATCCCGCCGTCCGGTTTCGACGTCACTCCCGTCCTTGCGTACTGGGAGAAGCCCAGCGAGGTCGGAGTGGTCGATCCTGCGGAGGCCGAACGTGTCGCCCGGGTACCCGTTCACACCCTGATCGACCCGCGGAACCGGTTCCAGGTGCGCCACCCCGCCGGCTACCAGGGTCCGGCATTCTCGGCCGACGGCATGCTCGTGTGGGGTTTCACGGCCGGCATCCTGGCGGCTTTGTTCGCGATCTCGGGCTGGGAACAGGAGTGGGACCGCCGGGACATCCGAGACCTCGACACCGTCCTGGCCGAAATGGAGAACGACATCGACGACGACCACCTGCCGCACATACACGGACATCGGGTGGGTGAGCGATGACGGGGTCGCGCTGGATCGATTTGGCGATCGTGCTGATCGCACTCGTGGCGGCCAGCTCCGGTTGGCGACAGGGCGCGGTGGCGTCCGTGCTCGCCTTCGTCGGGGTGCTGCTCGGTGCGGTCGCGGGCATCCTGATCGCCCCGCACGTGTTGGTGCACGTCGACGGGGGACGGGGCCGGGTGCTCGTCGGAATCGCGCTGATCGTGGTGCTGGTGATCATCGGGGAAGTCGCGGGCATGGTCCTGGGCCGCGCCGCCCGCGGAAGCATGCACAGTCCGGTCGCGCGCTCCGTTGACAGCGTGATCGGTGCCTGCGTGCAGGCGGTCGCGGTATTCGTGGCGGCGTGGCTGTTGGCCATCCCGCTGACGTCGTCGTCTCAACCGCAACTCGCGGCAGCTGTTCGCGGGTCGAGCGTGCTCGAAACCGTCGACAACATCGCACCGGCGTGGATGCGCCAACTCCCCACGGAGTTCTCCGCTCTCCTCGACACCTCGGGACTTCCGGATGTCATCGGTCCGTTCGGACGCACCCCCATCACCACCGTCGATCCGCCCGACGCCAGTGTTCTCGAGAGCCCGGTGGCGTCGTCGTTGCAGTCCAGCGTGCTGCGCATCCGAGGTGTGGCGCCCAGCTGCCAGCGTGCGCTCGAGGGTTCGGGCTTCGTCGTCGCGCCCGAACGCGTGATGACCAATGCGCACGTGGTGGCGGGCACGGCGGGAATCGTCGTCGACACCGCAGACGGGCCCATGGATGCCGAGGTGGTGCTGTTCGACCCGTCCACGGACGTGGCCGTTCTCGAGGTGCCGGGTCTCGACGCTCCCGTGCTGAACTTCGCGCCCGAGACGGGGCGAACGGGCGACAGCGCGCTGGTCCTCGGTTACCCGGGCGGCGGGTCGTACACGGCCAGTGCTGCGCGGATCCGCGAGATACTCGACCTCAGCGGTCCCGACATCTACCGGGCCGGGACGGTCCAGCGCGAGGTGTACACGGTGCGCGGTTCCATCCGGCAGGGCAACTCGGGTGGACCCCTCGTCGACGGTGAGGGGATGGTGCTCGGAGTGGTCTTCGGCGCCGCCGTCGACAACAGCGACACCGGTTTCGTCCTCACCGCCGCAGAGGTGTCGTATCAGTTGCAGACGGCGTCCGGGGCGACGGCACCGGTGGACACCGGAAGCTGCATCCTCTGAGCGACCGCTACACGCGGCGCGTCGAGACCAGACCCAGCAGGGCGGTGTTCACCCGCTCGGGCGCTTCCCAGTGCGCGTAGTGCCCGACACCGGTGATCGTGTGCAATTCCTGTGTGGGCGCGTAGCGGTGGCTGCGTCGCACTGTGTCGGCGAGGACGTAGGGGTCGAGGTCGCCGTGCAGGTGCAGCACGGGTATCCGCAGCGTCTGATCCATCGACGCCATGAACCGGCGGCCGTCGGGGCGGAACTGGCTGCGGAACGCCCACCGCTGATACTCCAGCGTGCAGTGCGCGGTGCCGGGGATCTGGATCGCCGACCGCATCCGGGACATCACGAGGTCGAATTCCGGAGATTTCGGCCAGGCCGGCCCCGAGCGTTCGACGATCACGCGCTCGACTTCGGCCCCGCTGTCGCGCGTGAGCCGCCGTTCGGGGCGCCACGGCACCTGATAGGACACGAACGGGGGCAGCACGGCCTTGCGCTGGTAGCGGTCGCGGAGGACCGCCTGTCTCAGGGTGATCGGGTGTGGAGAGCTGATCAGTGCGATCGACCGCACGAGACGCGAGTGGAGCACCGCGGTAGCCCAGCAGACCAGGCCGCCGTCTGCGTGCCCCACCAGCGTGGCCTCGCTGTAGCCCATCGCCCGGATCAGGCCCGCGATGTCACCGGCCAGGGTCCAGCCGTCGTAGCCGCGGGGAGGTTTGTCGGAGTCGCCGTAACCGCGGAGGTCGACGGCCACGGCGCGGACGCCTTCCCCGGACAGCGCGCTGAGTTGATGTCGCCACGACCACCAGAAGTCCGCGAATCCGTGCAGCAGGACGACGAGCGGCGCATCCGGTGCGGACGCGCCGACCTCGACGGTGTGAAAGCGGATTCCATTCGCATGGATGTCGCGGTGAATCCACGGGCCGTCGAAACGGACGGTTGACGGATCGGGTGGTGCCACCGGACGGAACTATCGTGCGTGTCGTCCGCTGGGAGACGCGAGGTGGGCCTCCGCATCGGAGTACGACGTCGGGAGCACGGTTCTGGCCTGCTTGAGGGAATCGATGGTCTTCTCCGGTGCGCGAAGTTTGCGGACCCGTAGATAGCCGAGCAATCCCAGAATCGCAGTGACCACGATCATGATCAGGAAGACGATGAGGAAGGCCAGCCAGCGGGCGATCCACACGTCTAGGAGTTCGGCGAGAAAGAAGAAGAAGAAGAACGAGCTGAACAGCAGCACGGTGAACGCGAGAATGAAGAACAGGCTGCCTTGCAGGCCCTTCTTGACCTCGCCGGTCACCTCCGCCTTCGCCAGCTCGACCTCGGCGCGCACGAGAGTGGACACCTGGGCGGTCGCGTGCTTGACCAGCGTGCCGAGAGTCGCCTCGCCGGACGGCGAAATGTCCGCGTCCGTGAGCGGGATCGAGGACACCGTGTTCGGCACCCCGTCTCCCGTGTAACGCGGGCTGTCTCCCTTGCCGTGAGTGATGCTCACTTGTCGACCCCTCCAGGTAGCTCTTGCACGTCCGAGTCTTCTTCGGGCCACGTGTGCCCGACATCGTCGTCACAGTAACTGCCGACGATGTCATGAGCAGCCCGACCTTCACTACGTCGACCGTGCTGCCGTCACTGATTCCCGCGATCGCGAGATCCGCTACGAGAAGGCTAACGGTCAGCGCGCCCCCCGGGTGCGAGTGGGCGTTGGAGTATCGTCGCGCCGCGCATCGGCTCACGATTTGCCATCCGAAAGTGACGCGATGTTCAATTCCTGCGATTTGGATGGTCGTCCCACTAGTTGGAATTCGCATCTGTAGGAGATGTCGCGTGAGTAGTGGCGGCTTCGCCGCCCGTGAGTGGTTGAGGAGTGCAGGGACTCGTCAACCACTCACGGGGCGCGGAGCGCCCTACTTGCCGCGGATGGCGTCGAAAACCTTGGGGTCGACGAGGGTGGAGGTGTCGCCGAGGTCGCGGCCTTCGGCGATGTCCTTGAGCAGGCGGCGCATTATCTTGCCCGACCTCGTCTTCGGCAGTTCTGGGACGACCGTGATCTGCCGCGGCTTCGCGATGGGGCTGATTTCCCGCGCGACCTCGGCTTTGAGTTCGGCGATCAGGGCGTCGCCGGTGTTCTCGACTCCCTCGCGCAGGATGACGAACGCGACGATGCCCTGGCCGGTGGTCTCGTCCGCGGCGCCGACGACCGCGGCCTCGGCGACTCCGTGGTGGCCGACGAGGGCTGATTCGACCTCGGAGGTGGAGATGCGGTGGCCGGAGACGTTCATGACATCGTCGACGCGGCCGAGGACCCACAGGGCGCCGTCTTCGTCGTACTTGGCGCCGTCGCCGGCGAAGTACCAGCCCTGCTCGGGATAGCGGGACCAGTAGGTATCGCGGTAGCGGTCCATGTCGCCCCAGATTCCGCGGAGCATCGCCGGCCACGGCTTGTCGAGGACGAGGTAGCCGGAGCCGCCGTTGCCGAGTTCGGTGGCGTCGTCGTCGACGATCTTTGCGGAGATGCCAGGTAGCGGGGCCATGGCGGATCCCGGTTTGGTGGCGGTGATGCCGGGGAGCGGGGAGATCATGATCGCCCCGGTCTCGGTCTGCCACCAGGTGTCGACGATCGGTGCCTTGTTCCCGCCGATCACTTCGCGGAACCATTTCCAGGCCTCGGGGTTGATCGGTTCGCCGACCGAGCCGAGCAACCGGATGGAGGACAGGTCGTGGGCGTCGGGAATGTCCCTGCCCCACTTCATGAAGGTGCGTACCAGGGTGGGCGCCGTGTAGTAGATGCTCACTCCGTACTTCTCGATGATCTGGAAGTGGCGGTGCTCGTCGGGGGAGTTGGGGGTGCCTTCGTAGACCACCTGGGTGACACCGTTGCTCAGTGGCCCGTACACGATGTAGGTGTGCCCGGTGACCCAGCCGATGTCGGCGGTGCACCAGTAGACGTCCTGTCCGGCTTTGTGGTCGAAGACGTTGTGGTGGGTGTAGGACGCCTGGGTGAGGTAACCGCCGGAGGTGTGGATGATGCCCTTGGGCTTTCCGGTGGTGCCGGAGGTGTAGAGGATGAACAGGGGATGTTCGGAGTCGAACGGCTTCGGCTCGTGGGTGTCGGAGGCCTTGTCGACGGTCTCGTGCCACCACAGGTCTCGGCCTTCGGTGATGTCGACATCGATGCCGGTGCGCTTGACCACCAGCACGTTCCTCACGGATTCGGCGCCGTCGACTGCTTCGTCGACCGACGGCTTGAGGGGAGCGGCCTGTCCGCGTCGCCACTGGCCGTCGACGGTGACGACGAGTTTGGCTTCGGCGTCGTCGATACGTGAGCGCAGCGCGCTGGCGGAGAATCCGGCGAAGACGACGGAATGGGTAAGGCCCAGGCGTGCGCAGGCGAGCATGGCGATGATGGCCTCGGGGATCATCGGCATGTAGATCGCGACGCGGTCGCCGGGGACCAGTCCGAGGTCGCTGAAGGTGTTGGCGGCCTTGCTTACTTCGGCGAGGAGGTCGTGGTAGGTGAGGTCGCGGGTATCGCCCGGTTCGCCTTCGAAGTGGATGGCGACGCGGTCGCCGTTGCCTTCGAGGACGTGGCGGTCGACGCAGTTGAACGCGACGTTGAGCCTGCCGTTCACGAACCACTTCGCGACGGGGGCGTCGGACCAGTCGAGGACGTCGGTGAACGGTGCATGCCAGTGCAGTCGTTTGGCCTGCTCGGCCCAGAACTCGAGTCGATCGGCATCTGCCTCGGCCTGGAGTTCGGGTCCGGCGTTGGCGGTCGCGGTGAACTCGGGGCTCGGCGGGTACACCTGCGGGACGGCATCCGGCTGTTCGGATTTCTCCGTCGATCCGTTCGCCTGTGCTGCACTGGTCATTGTGGCCCGGCCTTCTTTCCAGTCTCGAAAATGGCAGTTCTAGCACGTGTGAGGGTAGTCACAAGGTCTCGTGAGCGCACCGTTGCACAAGGTTGCATGGCCGTATTCTGCGACGATCGGTCCGATCAGCGCGCCGGACGGTATCCGCTGGTGGTCGAATTACCGAAACGTGCCAGGTGATGTTTTGGTGAGACAGCATTTCGGCGAGATTCTGCGCCCCCGGCCCCACGGAGCCGTAACGTGACTATCGTCGTCCCATTATCCCACCGGGGCTGGAGGAACGTTGTGCGTATGACACGCGTGGCAACCGTCGTTCTGGCGGTGGGTCTCACAGCGGGAATGCTGTCCGCCTGCTCGTCCGGCGAGTCCTCGGGCGGAGGAAGCGGGATAGTCAATGCCTGGGCGGGTGAACCCCAGAATCCGTTGATCCCTACGAATACCAGCGAAAACCAGGGCGGCCGGGTCGTCGACTCCCTCTTCGCCGGTCTCGTCTCGTACGACGCCGACGGTGGAATCACCAACGAGGTGGCCGAGTCCATCGATACCACGGACGGTAAGACGTTCACCGTGAAGTTGAAGGACGGCTGGACCTTCACGGACGGCTCACCCGTCACGGCGTCGTCGTTCGTCGATGCGTGGAACTACGGCGCGCTGTCCACCAATGCGCAGCTTCAGGCATCCTTCTTCGACCCGATCCAGGGCTACGACGAGGTGGCGGCCGGGAACCCGACCGTCCAGACGATGTCGGGACTGAAGGTGGTGGACGACACCACCTTCACGATCGAGCTGAAGCAGCCGGAGGCCGCGTTCCCCGATCGACTCGGATTCGCTGCGTACTTCCCCCTGCCCGAGGTCGCTTTCGAGGACATGGCGGCGTTCGGTGAGAACCCGGTCGGCAATGGACCATACAAGCTCGCGGGACCCGGCGCATGGCAGCACAACGTACGCATCGACACCGTGACCAACCCCGATTACAACGGCAATCGCAAGCCGAAGAACGACGGTGTCGACTTCATCATGTACAACAGCCTCGACACCGCCTACACCGATCTGCTGTCCGGCAACGTCGATGTTCTCGACCAGGTTCCGCCGAGCGCAGTCACCACTTTCGAGTCGGATTTGCCGGGCCGCACCGTGAACCAGCCGTCCGCGACCATCGAGACTTTCACCATTCCGGGACGTCTGCCGCACTTCAGCGGTGAAGAAGGCACCCTCCGTCGGCAGGCGATCTCGATGGCGATCAACCGCGACCAGATCACGGAACAGATCTACAACAACACCCGTACTCCGGCTCTCGACTTCACGAGTCCCGCTATCGAGGGTTGGTCGGATTCGCTCGCCGGTAACGGCAACCTGAAGTACGACCCGGAGGCGGCAAAGAGACTGTGGGCGCAGGCCGATGCCATTGCCCCGTGGACCGGCAGTTTCGAGATCGCGTACAACGGAGACGGCGGGCACAAGGAATGGGTGGACGCCACGGCCAACAGCATTCGCAACACTCTGGGAATCGATGCGAAGGGTAAGGAATACCCGACGTTCGCTCAGATTCGTACCGAGGCCACCAACCGCACCATCCCGTCCGCATTCCGTTCGGGATGGCAGGGCGATTACCCGCAGCAGTATGGGTTCCTCGCGCAGAACTACCAGACGGGCGGCAGCTCGAACGACGGTGACTACTCGAACCCGGAGTTCGACCGGCTGCTGCGTGCATCGGCCGGCGAGGTCGATGTTGACAAGGCTCAGGATCTGCTCGACCAGGCGCAGGAAGTGCTCCTGAGGGATCTTCCGGCTGTTCCCACGTGGTACCGCAATGCCGCCAGCGGCTGGTCGGAGAAAGTATCGAACGTGACGATCGACTGGAAGGGCATCCCGATGTATTCCGACATCGAGAAGAACTGACACCGGAGTCGCCGACGGGGTGAGGCGAGATTCCTCGTCACCGGCCCCGGCGGAGAGGAGGGGATCCGATGCTCTGGTACATCGGTCGCCGTGTGCTTCAGATGATTCCTGTGTTCCTGGGGGCGACGTTCCTGATCTACGCCATGGTGTTCCTTCTGCCCGGCGACCCCATTGCGGCGCTCGCCGGCGACAAGGCCCTGAGTCCCGCGGTCACGGCCCAGCTCCGCGCCCGGTATCACCTCGATCAGCCATTCCTGATGCAGTACTTTCTGTATCTGAAAGGCATCTTCACGCTCGATTTCGGTATGTCCTTCTCGGGTCGCCCGGTCAGCGAGGTTCTCGCGCAGGCTTTTCCGATCACCGTCAAACTGTCCCTGATGGCACTGGCCATCGAAGGGATCTTCGGGATCGGCTTCGGACTGTTTGCCGGCCTGCGTAAGGGCGGCCTTTTCGACAGCACCGTGCTTCTGGTGAGTCTCGTGATCATTGCGGTCCCGATCTTCGTCATCGGATTTCTCGCCCAGTTCTTCATCGGGGTGAAGTGGGGATGGGTTCCGCCGACGGTAGGTGGCAATACCAGCTTCACGAATCTATTGTTGCCGGCCTTCGTCCTCGGGTCGGTGTCGTTTGCATACGTGCTGCGGCTCACCCGGACCTCGGTGGCCGAGAATCTCACCGCCGACTACGTGAGAACAGCTACGGCCAAGGGTCTTTCCCGGCGCAGAGTTGTGCAGGTGCACGTCCTGCGGAACTCGCTGATTCCCGTGGTCACTTTCCTCGGCGCCGACCTCGCGACCTTGATGGGTGGCGCGATCGTCACCGAGGGCATCTTCAACATTAACGGTGTCGGCGGCACGATCTACCAGGCCGTCACCCGGGGCGAGGCGCCCACGGTGGTGTCTTTCGTGACGGTGCTGATCGTCATCTACCTACTGGCCAATTTGATCGTCGACCTGTTGTACGCCGCGCTCGACCCGAGGATTCGCTATGTCTGAGAAAGTGGAGAACGAGTCCGCCTGGACGGGCGACCGGAAGACCCGTCAGGCGCATTTCGTGGCACCGGACGAAGTGGCGGCGCCGGGGGAGACCGACACCGTGGCCATCGATCAGCCGCCCACCAGCATGTGGTCGGATGCGTGGCGCGATCTACGCCGTCGTCCCCTGTTCGCGGTGGCGTCCCTGATCATTCTCGCCGTCGTCGCCGTGGCCGCTTTCCCGGGCCTGTTCACCGATGCCGACCCGCGCTTCTGCGACCTCGCGTTCAGTATGCAAGGCCCGTCCTCGGGCCACTGGTTCGGTTACGACAAGCAGGGGTGTGACATCTATTCGCGCACCATCCACGGAGCTCGCGCGTCGGTGCTGGTCGGTGTGGGCGTGACTTCGATCGTTCTGGTCGTGGGCGTGGTGTTCGGTTCCCTCGCCGGGTATTACGGCGGTTGGACCGATTCGCTGCTGTCGCGGGTAGCCGACATCTTCTTCGGGATCCCGCTCATCCTCGCCGCGATCGTCCTGATGCAGTTGTTCGCGGATCGCACCATCTGGACGGTGATCGTCGTGCTCGCTCTCTTCGGGTGGCCTCAGATGGCGAGAATCGCTCGCGGAGCGGTTCTCTCGGCCAAGAACAACGACTACGTGATGGCGTCGAGGGCGCTCGGAGTCTCGAACTTCCGGACACTTCTGCGTCATGTGCTGCCCAATTCCCTGGCACCGATCATCGTCATCGCGACCATCTCGCTGGGCATCTACATCGTCGCGGAGGCGACGCTGTCGTTCCTCGGGATCGGTCTCCCGTCCTCGGAGATTTCGTGGGGCGGGGATATCAGCACCGCCCAGGTCACGCTCCGTCAGGGGTCGGCGATTCTTTTCTATCCGGCTGCCGCGCTGGCGATCACGGTGCTCGGCTTCATCATGATGGGTGACGCTCTCCGGGACGCGTTCGACCCCAAAGCCCGGAAGCGGTGAGCGCGATGTCTTCGAACGAATCCGCCGGACCGACGACGGTGGCCGAGGAGGTGCCGCTGCTCGAGATTCGGAATCTGGAGGTGTCTTTCCACTCCCGTTCGGGTGCGGTTCCCGCTGTGCGCGGCGTGAGCCTCACGGTGTACCCGGGGCAGACGGTGGCGATTGTCGGTGAGTCCGGTTCCGGTAAGTCCACCATTGCTCACGCCATCATCGATCTGCTGCCCGGCACGGGCACGGTCACCGGCGGTCAGATCCTCTTCGAGGGAAGAGACCTTGCGGGCGCCCCGGAGCGCGACTTCGTCGCCGTGCGCGGACAGAAGATCGGCCTCGTTCCGCAAGACCCGATGTCCAACCTCAATCCGGTGTGGAAAGTCGGGTTTCAGATACGGGAGGCTCTGTCGGCCAACGGGATCGCGAAGGGAAGGGCCGCGAGGGTCCGTGCAGCCGAACTCCTCGAACAAGCCGGGCTCGCGGATGCCGAGGACCGATTGGGGCAGTACCCGCACGAGTTCTCGGGCGGTATGCGACAGCGGGCGCTCATCGCCATCGGACTGTCCGCCCGCCCACAATTGCTCATCGCCGACGAACCGACATCGGCCCTCGACGTCACCGTCCAGCGGCAGATACTCGATCACCTCGACGGGCTCACCAGCGAGCTGGGGACGGCGGTGCTCCTCATCACCCACGACCTCGGTCTCGCCGCCGAGCGGGCGGAGCATCTCATCGTCATGAACAAGGGCCGTGTGGTGGAATCAGGGCCCGCCCTGGAAATTCTGCAACGCCCACAACACGCCTACACTCGGAAGCTGGTGGCAGCCGCACCGTCGCTGGCGTCGCAGCGGCGCAGTTCGTCGCTCGCACGGGCCGACATCCGGGAACAGACACTCGAGGTGGTCGGCGAGGCAGAGCAGACGGGTGCGATTGGGGGCGAGTTCGGTGAGGTCACCGACGACGTGGTGGTGGCGACCGGTCTGAACAAGGTCTTCACGATCCGTCATGGACTGCGGAAAACCACCGAGTTCAAGGCCGTCGACGACGTCTCGTTCGCGGTCCGCCGGGGAACGACAACCGCGATCGTCGGCGAGTCCGGGTCGGGTAAGTCGACGGTGGCGCACATGGTGCTCGGACTGCTGGCCCCGACGTCGGGAAATGTCGTGTTCGACGGCAAGGACGTAGCGACGCTCGACCGGAGCGAGACGCTCGCCTTCCGTCGCCGGGTACAACCCATCTTCCAGAATCCGTACGGCACACTCGACCCGATGTATTCCATCTTCCGCACCATCGAGGAACCTCTTCGCGCCCACAAGGTGGGTACCAAGGGGGAACGGGAGGCCCGGGTACGTGACCTGTTGGACAAGGTCGCATTGCCGGCGTCGGTGATGCGAAGGTTCCCGAACGAGCTCTCCGGTGGGCAGCGACAGCGGGTGGCGATCGCCCGGGCGCTGGCGCTGCAACCGGAGATGGTGGTCTGTGACGAGGCGGTGTCGGCGCTGGACGTGCTGGTACAGGACCAGATCCTCACCTTGCTCAATGATCTGCAGGCAGAACTGGGGTTGACCTACCTGTTCATCACCCACGACCTGGCGGTGGTGCGGCAGATCGCCGACGACGTCCTGGTCATGTCTGCGGGTGCCATCGTCGAGAAGGCGACCACCGACGAGGTGTTCTGCTCGCCGAAGGAGGTCTACACGCGGAAGTTGCTCGAGGCCATCCCGGGAGGATCGATCCGGCTCGGCGCTTGAGGGCGACTCCGCGCCGGGTAGCGTTCTCAGACGTGAGTGACCCGTTGCAACCCCTCCTCGACCTTCCCGGTGTCCGAGACGCCGCGGACCGTGCGCGCGACGCGCTCGGAGAGGTCCATCGCCACAAGACGAACCGGCGTGGCTGGCCGACCACGGCGGCGGAGGCGGCCGTCCGGGCGGCTCGCGCGTCGGCCTCCCTCGACGGCGGACGCACCGAACTGCCGGCCCCGGGTAAGGTCGCGGATCCGATCCTATCCGGTGCGCTGCGCGTGGGTCAGGCGCTCGACGGGGACGCGCTGGGTCTTCTGCAGTCGACGTGGCAGCGTGCTCCGCTGCAAGCGCTCGCGAGGTTGCACCTGCTCGCCGCCGCAGACCTCGTGGATGATCCGGAGTTGCTGGGCAGGCCACGGCCAGCCGGCGGGGTGGCAGAACGGCTGGACGGTCTCGCGCAACTCGTTACCGGTGGGACCGCAGCGCCCGCCCCGGTCCTGGCCGCGGTGGTGCACGGGGAACTGTTGGCGTTGAAGCCGTTCGGTGTCGGCGACGGTGTCGTCGCCCGAGCCGCGTCACGGTTGGTGTGCGTGTCCAGCGGCCTCGACCCTCACAATCTGGGCGTGCCGGAGGTGAGCTGGTTGCGCCGCCAGCAGGCGTACCGCAACGGGATTGCCGCATTCGCGTCCGGCGCCGCGGAAGGTGTCGGGAGCTGGGTGATTCTGTGCTGTGGTGCGCTGGAGGCTGGGGCCCGGGAGGCGACATCTATCGCTGAGGCGGCGGCTACCTGACATCAGGATTCGGCACACGGTCGAGCGACCACACGAAACGGGCGGCGCTGCCGACTTTCATCGACTTCGCCGCCCGTCAGCGCGGACTACCGGTTACCAAGCGTGCTCGGTGGGTTGTGTGGATGGCCTCGGCGAGAGTTCGACTGTCGTCGGGTCGTCCCTGCAACCGGTGCAGGGTCCTTGCCGATGAAAACCCGAGTCTCGCAGGCCCACAACGCTTCTGCCCTTATAGTGGCTTGTGCTCCGCGTGGGTACCTAGTGCCCGTGCCGGGAATCTCGGTCGGGAGATCGATCCTTCTCTTCTGGGTCGATCTTGGCCTTCCGTTCTTCCGTAACTCCTTTGTACCCCGTGACCCACCTCACAGCAAGTGTCAAATTCGGTTTGTGGCCGTGTCGCGTGTTGCCGCGCGTCAGCGCTTGCGCCGCAGGACTCCATAGGTGAACGCACCGGCGACGAGGGCGCCTATGCTGACGGCCGCCGTGGTGGCGACCCTCGTCGCCGACGGCGACTGCAGGCGTGCCCGGAGAGAAACCGGATTTGAGAAAGTCAATATGGGCCAACCGTTTCCGGCTGCAACCTTCCGTAGTGCGCGATCCGGGTTGACGGCCGTCGGGTGACCCACCGCGGTCAGCATGGGGAGGTCGGTGACGGAGTCGGAATAGGCATAGCAGGCCGACAGGTCGTAGCCGTTCTCCTCGGCCAGCTCGAGCATGGCTTCCACCTTCCCCTCGCCGTAACAGTAGAACTCCACCTCGCCTGTGTAGAGACCGTCCCTCACCGCCATGCGCGTGGCGGTGCTGCGGGTGGCTCCCAACGCCTCGGCGATCGGTGCCACCACCTCCTCGCCCGATGCCGAGACCACGACCACGTCGTGACCCCGTAGCTTGTGATCCGCCATGAGATCGGCGGCCTCCGCGAACACGAGGGGGTCAACGATGTCGTGCAGTGTCTCGGCCACCACGGCCCGGACTTGTTCCACGTTCCACCCGGCGCACATGCTGGTCAGATAGGCGCGCATCCGTTCCATCTGATCGTGGTCGGCGCCGGACAACAGGAAGAGGAACTGGGCGTAGCTGCTCTTGAGGACCGACCGGCGGTTGATGAGCCCTTGGTCGAAGAACGGTCTGCTGAACGCGAGGGTGCTCGATTTGGCGATGATCGTCTTGTCGAGGTCGAAGAATGCGGCCACTCGACCCGTCTCGGTGTGTCGACCTGTCTCTGCACTTGTCTGCGGCTTCACGGTCACACGTGCCAGGATATGCGCTGCTCGGCCGGGGAGGTGCGTTCCGGACGCCACAGCGCGGACCTCGTACGACACTTGCGACACGGCACAACCGTTCGACAGTTGAACTTGCAAATAGCCATCTGGAGAGGTGTAGTATCAAAGATGTCCGGATTTGATTCGGACATGTTCAGCCCGACCCCCCGGGGCTGAACACCGACGACCCTCGCCTCCTCCCCCCCTGGCGAGGGTCGTCCTCTGTTTGCGGCAAGTGTCTCGAAGTCCCCGACGAAATACAGCCCGGTTCCCGCAGAATGGTGCGATCGTACCGATTTCTATCCACAGGGCAGAAGTTGTCCACAGATCGCTCAGTCCCCCTTCCCGGCGTGGTGCCGTGCCGGGCACGCTCACTGCCATGGACGCAGACATCGGTGGGGAAGTGCTGGTTCTGATCGACGACCCGGCTCTCCTGCACAGCATTCGCCGGGTTGCCGCCGCAGCGGATCGCAGGCTCGACGAAGTCGACCTCGCGGATGCGCGCCACACCTGGGCCAGCGCTCCCCTCGTCGTCCTCGACACGCGGGCTGCCATCGCCTGCTGTCAGCGTCTGCCTCGCCGCCGCCGGGTGGTGTTGCTCTGTGCCGGTGCGCCGGGCATCGACGAGTGGAGGATCGCGACCGCGGTCGGCGCCGAGCACGTACTGGCGGTACCGGAGGACGAAGCCGCTCTCGTCACGGTTCTCGGCGAGCAACCTCAGAAACCTGAGGCGGACGGCAGCGTCGTCGCGGTCGTCGGGGGCTGCGGGGGTGCCGGTGCATCCACCATGGCAACCGCGGTGGCGCTGTGTGCCGCCGCAGGTGCGCGAGCGGAGCCGACACTGCTGCTGGACGCCGATGCGTGGGGGTCGGGTCTGGACGTGCTCCTCGGTCTCGAGGACGTTCCAGGCCTGCGTTGGTCGGGCCTGTCGATCGAGGGCGGGCGGATCTCGTCCGACGCGCTCAGAGACGCGCTCCCCGCCCGCGGCGAACAGTTACGGGTCCTCTCCTGCAGTCGTAGCGGCCACGCGAGTGCAGGGCCGACGCCGGCAGCGGCCCGCGCGGTTATCGACGCCAGCCGTCACGCGGGTGATCTCGTCGTATGTGACTTGTCCAGGTTCCCCGGACCGGTCACCGAAACGGTCCTCGAACTGGCAGACCTGGTGGTCCTCGTAGTGCCGGCGACCGTCCGGGCTTGTATCGCTGCCGGCAAGGTCGCGCAGTGGATCATCGAGCGGAACCCCAATCAGGGTGTCGTGGTGCGAGGCCCGGCACCGGGAGGTCTGCGAGGCTCGGATGTGGCAGAAGTGCTCGACCTGCCACTGATCGCGTCCATACGCGCCGAGCGCTCCCTCACCGCCATGCTCGAGCACGGTGGCTTGAAACCCGGTCGGCGTTCGGCGCTCGCGGCGGCTGCGTCGGCGATCCTCGACACGGCCGCCGAGAGGCCGCGTTCCCGAGAGTGGGCAGCGTGAGCTCCCTCGTCACGCCCGACCTCCTCGACCGGGTCCGGGAACGCCTTGCCCACACCTCGGGGGAGCCCACCCCCGCAACGGTCGCTGCAGCCATCCGCACCGAGTCCGGTGGTGTGCTCGGTGACACGGACCTGCTCGGTGCGTTGAGGGTACTGATGACCGAGCTGACGGGGGCAGGCCCTCTCGAGGCGCTGCTCACTCGGCCCGGCGTCGCGGACGTCCTCGTCACCGCCCCCGACCAGGTGTGGGTCGACCAGGGTCGCGGCCTCGAACACACCGAAGTCCGGTTCGCCGACGAGGCGGCGGTGCGCAGACTCGCTCAACGTCTCGCCCTGTCTGCCGGTCGCCGGCTCGACGACGCGCAACCCTGGGTCGACGGGCGCCTGCGCGGGGTAGGCAACGGCTCGTTCGGAGTGCGGCTCCACGCCGTGCTCGCCCCTGTGGCTCACGGTGGAACGTGCCTGTCGCTGCGAGTGCTGCGGCCGGCAACCCAGGGACTCGACGCACTCCTCGCAGGCGGCGCCCTCACCGACGAGGCTCACGCCCTGCTCGGAACGGTGGTGCGCGCGCGGCTCGCCTTTCTGGTCACCGGGGGCACGGGCGCCGGAAAGACCACCCTGCTCGCCGCGCTGCTCGGTGCCGTCGACCCAGCCGAACGCATCATCTGTGTCGAAGATGCCGCCGAGCTCGCACCGAGGCACCCGCATGTGGTCCGGCTCGTGGCGCGGGCGGCCAACGTCGAAGGAGTCGGCGAAGTGACCGTCCGCGACCTGGTGCGCCAGTCTCTCCGTATGCGTCCCGATCGAATCGTTGTGGGGGAGGTGCGCGGTGCAGAGGTCGTCGACTTGTTGACGGCTCTGAACACCGGGCACGACGGCGGGGCGGGGACCGTCCATGCCAACTCGCCCGAGGAAGTGCCCGCCCGGCTCGAGGCCCTCGCGGCGCTGGGCGGAATGGACCGCAGAGCTCTGCACAGTCAACTGGCCGCGGCCGTCCAGGTGATCCTGCACGTGCACCGGTCCTCGAGTGGGGCGCGGCAGCTGATGCAGATCGGTGTGGTCACCTATGACGACCGTGGGCTCGTCACCATCGTCCCGGCATGGACCTTCGGTATTGGTCCGGACGCGGGTGCTGCACTGCTGCAGCAACTCTGCGCTCGGCGTATCCGAGATGAACCTGCCGAACGGGTGGTGGCGACATGATCGTGGGTCTCGTGGTCCTGGCCTGCGCTCTCCTCGCGATGCCGTCAGCGCTGGCCCGGACCCGCCTGCTTACCGCTGTCGGACGACGGCCGACCCGGCGAGGCACGAAAGTGCCCGGAATAGTTCCGCCTGCGCTCGTCGTCCTTCCCGTCTTCTACCAACTGGGCGGAATCTCGGTGGTGCTTGCGGCGGTGATGGCAGGCGCCACATTCCGTTTCAGGTATGTGCGGCGAAGAGCAGCTCGCGCGAGAGATGCCGATCTGCGCGTGATTCTGTCGAGCCTCGAGGTGGTCACTGCCGAACTGCGCGTCGGTGCGCATCCTGCGACGGCGTGTGACACTGCGGCGGATGAGAGTTCCGGTGTCGTGTCGGTGGCCTTTCGCGCCGCCTCGGCACGCGCGCGCCTCGGTGGTACCGCTGCGGATGGTTTGCGTACCAACGATTCTCGGGTCGGAGTCGAACTGGCCCGAGTTGCCGACATCTGGGACGTCGCGGAGAAGCACGGTCTGGCGCTCGCCGAGTTACTGGAGGCCGCGCGCACCGATCTGCTCGGTCGACGACGATTCCGTCAACGCACCGAGGCGGGGCTGGCGGGCGCGAGGGCAACAGCGAGCGTCCTTGCTGGGCTTCCGCTCCTGGGTATCGGCCTCGGCCACATGATGGGTGCGGCACCACTCGACGTGCTGTTCGGTGGCGGACTCGGCGGCGGTCTGGCAGTACTGGGTACGGGCTTGGTGTGTGCGGGACTCTTGTGGACCGATCGAATCACAGCGCAGGTAACGGAATGAGCTGGATCACATTATCTCTCATGGCCGGTGCACTTCTCGTCCTTCCCGGCCGACGGCCTTCACGGGGCCGTCTGCGAGACGAGCGCAGTCCGATCGTGGACGTCGACAGTGACGATCGACGCCGCCGTGAGGACCCGCTCGCTATCGCTGCCACGTTCGACCTGCTGGCTGCGTGCCTACGCTCGGGCCTCCCGGTCGCCGTTGCTGCCGAGGCGGTGTCGCTCACTGCCCCACCACCGTTGTCCGAGTCGTTGCGCCGAGCAGCGGATCTGCTGTCTCTGGGAGCGGACGCAGCCACCGCCTGGGAATCGGCGGCGTCTGATCCAGCCACCGAATCACTCGCTCGGATGGCCCGTCGCTCGGCGCGATCGGGTTCGTCGTTGGCCGGTTCCATGACCGAGCTGGCTACCGAAAGCCGCACCCATGCCGAGGATTCGGCGGCGGCATCGGCCGAACGCGCCGGCGTGCTGATCAGCGGTCCGCTGGGTCTGTGCTTCCTACCGGCCTTCATCTGCCTCGGGATCGTTCCCGTCGTCATCGGTCTCGCCTCCCGCGTCGTCGACGGCGGACTGCTCTGACTTCATACTCCCGGTGCAGATCCGCTGCGCCGGTTCATCAAGGGGGAAACATGATGGAGAACAAGATGCGCGCACTTACGGCTCGCTTGACCCTGCTCGCAGTGGGGGAGGAGGGGATGTCGACCGCCGAGTACGCGATCGGCACCATCGCCGCGGCGGCGTTCGGAGCGGTGCTTTACTCGGTCGTCACCGGCGACAGCATCGTGACCGCGCTGACGAACATCATCGACAAGGCGCTGAGTACCGCGGTCTGATGGCACCGTCGAAGGGGTTTGGCCGCTCGGATGCGGGGGCGGTCACGGTGGAGGCGGCCATTGCGATCGCGTCCATCGTGGTAGTGGTCGTCCTGTGCATCGGAGCAATCACGGCGGCGACGCTCCAGGTTCGCTGTGTCGATTCGGCTCGGGAAGCGGCTCGCCTCGCTGCCCGGGGAGATCGGGAGTCGGCGATGTCCGCGGCAATGAGGGTGGCTCCGGAGGGCGCGGACGTGGAGTTGCGAGAGGACGGGGCTTTTGTCGTGGCCACCGTGCGTGCCCGCAGTCCGCTCCTCCCACTCGTGCATATCTCGGCGGAAGCCGTCGCGGCGCTCGAGCCGACTGTTGCAGGTAGGGGTGGGCGGTGAGTGCCCAGCCGGGGGGCGAGCGTGGTTCTGCCACGGTGCTCGCGTGTTTCGCGCTCGCGGCCCTCGTGGTGATCACGGCGACTCTGCTGCACGTCGGTTCGGCGGTCTCGGTGCGGCATCGGGCTCAGTCCGCGGCCGACCTCGCTGCCCTTGCCGCCGGTGTGGGACTCGACCGGGGCGGCGAGTCCGCGTGCGCCGCGGCGCGGGTCGTGGCCCAGCGGATGCATGTCGAGATGATCGACTGCAAGGTCGAGGCCTGGGATGTGGAGGTGACGGTCAACGCCCCGGTGTTGCTGTCCTCGCTCGGCATTCGAGATGCCCGGGCCGTTGCGCGGGCGGGACCTGCGGAATGAGCCGGCCACTCAGCCGAGCGCGTCCAGCACCGCGGTGAGAACCCGGATCGCACCATCCTTGTCGAGGGGGTCGTTTCCGTTGCCGCATTTCGGTGAGTACACACAGGAAGGGCAACCGGAGGTGCACTCACAGGAAGTGATCGCTTCCCGGGTCGCGCCCAGCCATCGCGTGAGCTCGGCGTGACCCCGGTCGGCGAATCCGGCACCACCGGCGTGTCCGTCGTAGACGAAGACGGTGGGTAAGCCGGTGTCGGCATGCAGGGCGGTCGAGACGCCGCCGATGTCCCCGCGATCACATATCGCGACCAGGGGTAGGAGTCCGATCGCGGCGTGCTCAGCGGCGTGGAGTGATCCGGGCACTCGTTCGGCCGGGACACCGGCCTGTGCGAGCAACTCCGGGGTCATCGTGTACATCACGGCTCGGGTGCACAGGGTCTGCTCGGGCATGTCCAACTCCACTGCGTCGAGAACTTCGCCGGACGGCAGTCGGCGTAGGAATCCGATCACCTGATGCGTCACCTCTACCTCGGCAAGTGCGACTTCGACGTCACCGAACAGTTTCTGCTCGAGCACGGCGGTCACGGAGATCTCGGTGGTTTCCCGAGCCGACGTCGTCCAATCGGGGTCCTCGGCGTGCACCAAGGCGAGACCTTGATCGAGATCCAGTTCGTCGACGACATAGGACTCACCCTGATGGATGTGCACGGCGCCGGGATGGACGGTGGCAGGGGCGCGACCGGTGTCGACGGTTCCGAGTAGGCGTCCGGTTTCCGACACCACAATTGCTACTTGCGTACCGATTCCGCCCCGGATATCCAGCGCGCCATGCGGATTTGTCCCCGCGGTCACGAACCAACCGTGGGCGCGCCTGCGAATCAGGCCCTGCTCGGACAGCTTCGCGAGGACGTCCAGTCCCCCGAACTTGTCGGCTTCGGCATCGGACAGCGGCAACTCCATTGCTGCGCAGAGCAATTGCGGACCGAGGACGTAGGGATTGGACGGGTCGGTGACCGTTGCCTCCACCGGCTTGTCCAGCAGTGCGGAAGGATGGTGGACCAGGTAGGTGTCGAGTGGATCGTCACGGGCCACCAGGACCACGAGGGATCCTTCGCCGCGCCGACCGGAACGGCCTCCTTGCTGCCAGAACGAGGCAACTGTCCCGGGAAATCCAGCGACGACCACGGCATCGAGTCCGGCGATGTCGACTCCGAGCTCGAGCGCGTTCGTCGTTGCCGCACCGAGTAGCGTTCCGTCGGCGAGGGCAGCCTCGAGTTCACGCCGGTCTTCGGCCAGGTAGCCGGCTCGGTACGACGCGACCCGCGTCGCGAGTTCGGGATCGACCTCCCCGAGTAGGCGTTTGGTGGCCATGGCGGTCAACTCCGCGCCGCGCCGCGAACGAACGAAGGTGAGAGTGCGTGCCCCTTCGGCCATCAGGGCGGCCATGATGCGTGCGGCCTCCGAACCTGCAGGCCTGCGGACGGGACTTCCGTTCTCTCCCGTCACATCCCGCATGAGGGGTGGCTCCCACAGGGCGATGGTTCGCGGTCCGTGGGGCGACCCGTCGTCCACTACTTCGGCGCACGGGGCCCCGATCAGGCGGGACGCGGCAGAGCCGGGATCCGCTGTGGTGGCGGATGCGAGAACGAAGACAGGGTCTGCCCCGTACCGTGCAGCGATGCGTCGGAGGCGGCGCAGGACGAGTGCCACGTTGGAGCCGAAGACACCACGGTAGGAGTGGCATTCATCGATCACGACGAAGGCAAGGTTGCGGAAGAAATGCGCCCACCGCTGATGGGTGCGGAGAAGGGAAATATGCAGCATGTCTGGGTTGGTGAAGAGCCACCGTGAGTTCTCGCGTGCCCAGTGACGCACCTCCGTCGGTGTGTCACCGTCGAACATGCACGGGCAGGCACCCCGAAGGTCTTCCGCAGAGTCGATGATCGACGTCACCGCCCGCAACTGGTCTGCGCCCAGCGCTTTGGTGGGGGACAGGTAGAGGGCGGTCGACCGCGGATCCATTGCCAGAGAGGTGAGTACCGGAAGCTGGTAGGCGAGCGACTTCCCCGAAGCGGTTCCCGTCGACACCACCACATTTGTCCCGTGGTGGGCGAGATCGGCGGCGGCGGCCTGATGGCTCCAGGGGCGAGCGATCCCATTCTGCTGCAGGGCCGAGACGACCGAGGGGTGAACCCACACGGGCCAATCCGTCAGTGACGACGTCCGAGCGGGCATTTCGGCAGCGAATGTCAGTGGCGTTTCGTAGTGAGGGACGCCGTCGAGCACTCTGTCGAGCAACTCGCGACCGTACGTTCCGCCAGAATTCCCACTGTCGTCACGTGGCGAAAACGGTGTGCTCACTGATCTCTCCGGGCTGTCGATGGAGCGGGGCGAGGAGCTTCTACACCGCCCACGACCTGCACATTTGATGATAGCGAGTGACCTCCCGAGGCTGCTGTCGGGGGTGCCGCAGGTGCCTGCCGGATGCGCTGCTCCGCGGCTGTTCGCTGCAAGATCAACATTTTGTGTGAATTGTTCCGTTTTCGACTGTTGCGTTCGCGGAGTTCATGGTTGACTACAACTGGTCGCAGCTTCTGTGTTCGTGGGCTTGAAAGAGTGAGCGTTCGCAGGATCGATGTTGCGAACGCGGTGCTCTGCTTTTCCTGAGGGGGAAATCAAGAAGTACAGCGGTCGGAACCGGCCCGGCGGACTGTACGTGCTGTCCGCCGAATCCGGTGGTTAGAAAGAGAAGGAAAAGCATGGCACAGGGCACTGTGAAGTGGTTCAACGCGGAAAAGGGCTTCGGCTTCATCGCACCCGAGGACGGCTCCGCTGACGTCTTCGTTCACTACTCCGAGATCCAGGGCAGCGGCTTCCGCACCCTCGAGGAGAACCAGCGCGTGGAGTTCGAGGTCGGCCAGGGCACCAAGGGCCCCCAGGCAACCGGCGTTCGCGCAGTCTGATTCTGCCGTCCACTCGGTGGACATCAAGATCAGATAGGCGGGATCCTCGCGATCACCGTCCGAATCGTCCCCCATCGCCCGAGGCGGTGGGGGACGATTCGTTTTTCAACGGCTGGTGGCCACAGTGACGTGGCACAAAGGGGTACTTCGATGAGTCAACTCTCCTTCTTCTCTGCAGAGGCCCTTCCACCGGCGGTTGCAGATCTGGGTGGGCTTCTCGCCGCGTCCGGGCAGGTGGTCTCCGCGGGCGGCCGCGCGCGCATCTCGATTGTGGTAGATGCGCTGTGGCGTGCCGAGGCAATCGCCGGGCTGATCGCGGAGGCAGGGTTGGAAGCCGAGATCACCCGGAGCGACGAGGGCAGCCCCCTCGTGCGCACCGCCTCGGTCGTCGACTTGCGGCCGCTCGCGGAACAGTGGACGAGGGGCGCGGTGAAGGCGGTCCCGCCGGGCTGGGTGCCGTCGGGGAGGCAGTTGCGGCTGTGGGCTCTGGCTGCGGGCCGCGGTGAAGCGGAGGGGGAACGTTTCGTTCTCGGACTCGATCCGCACGCCCCGGATACCCACGCGCCGCTGGCGCAGGCCTTGATGAGGGCGGGTATCGCGCCCACGTTGATCGGCACTCGAGGGTCGGGTCCGGGCCTCCGGATATCGGGTCGGCGTAGGCTCGGCAGACTCGTCGAGAGTATCGGCGAAGCACCCGGAAATGTGGACGATTGTACCGTTTGGCCCCACGTGTAGGACCGTGTAGGCAGTACTGATCTGCGAGGATGTGTTCCGGGTATGTCACTCTAGTAAAAGGCGAACCCGGTATAAACGGGGTGTCTGCACAACTGTCGAGTGGCAGCGATCGACTTCAGGAAGGCTCGGGCAACACGTGGCAAAAGGTGACAACGGCAGTGCACAGGATGCGGCGGGAGCGTCCGGCCAGCCTCGCCGCCTCGTGATCGTCGAGTCGCCGACCAAGGCCCGCAAGATCGCCCCGTACCTCGGAAAGAACTATGTCGTCGAGGCGTCGGTCGGCCACATTCGTGACTTACCGCGCGGGGCCGCAGATGTCCCGGCCAAATACAAGGGCGAGTCGTGGGCCCGGCTCGGCGTCAACGTCGACCATGATTTCGAACCCCTCTACGTGGTCAGTCCGGAGAAGAAGTCCAAGGTCACGGAGCTGAAGAGTCTCCTCAAGGACGCCGACGAACTCTTCCTTGCCACCGACCCCGACCGCGAGGGCGAGGCCATCGCCTGGCACCTTCTCGAGACGCTCAAGCCGAAGATCCCGGTTCGCCGGATGGTCTTCCACGAGATCACCGAGCCGGCTATCCGCGCCGCGGCCGAGGACACCCGCGAACTCGACAACGACCTGGTCGACGCGCAGGAGACCCGCCGCATCCTGGACCGTCTCTACGGTTACGAGGTCAGCCCGGTTCTGTGGAAGAAGGTCATGCCGAAGTTGTCGGCGGGCCGTGTGCAGTCCGTCGCTACCCGCGTCATCGTTCAGCGTGAACGTGAACGGATGGCGTTCCGGTCCGCGTCCTACTGGGACATATCGGCCACGCTCGACGCAGGCGCCGACGCGAGCCCGCGCAGCTTCGGGGCCCGCCTGGTGAGTGTCGACGGTTCACGAGTTGCGTCGGGGCGTGATTTCGGCGCGGACGGCCAGTTGAAGACCAGCACGGTCACCGTGCTGGACGAGTCCCGCGCGCAGAGGCTTGCTGAATCGCTCGCCGGTGTCGATCTCACAGTGTCGTCCGCCGAGAGTAAGCCGTACACCCGCAAGCCCTACCCGCCGTTCATGACGTCGACGCTCCAGCAGGAAGCGGGACGGAAGCTTCGATTCACGTCGGAGCGGACGATGCGCATCGCCCAGCGGTTGTACGAAAACGGCTACATCACGTACATGCGTACCGACTCCACGACGTTGTCTGCGTCGGCCATCGCTGCCGCGCGCGCGCAGGCCACGGAGTTGTACGGCGCCGAGTATGTTCACTCGTCGCCGCGCCAGTACACCCGCAAGGTGAAGAACGCGCAGGAAGCTCACGAGGCCATCCGGCCTGCGGGTGACGTCTTCCAGACTCCCGGGCAGCTGCACTCGAGGCTCGACACCGACGAGTTCCGGCTGTACGAGTTGATCTGGCAGCGCACGGTGGCGTCGCAGATGGCCGATGCCCGCGGCACCACGCTCACTCTGCGAATCTCGGGTACGGCAGGTACGGGCGAAGAATGCACGTTCTCCGCGTCGGGTCGGACCATCACGTTCGCCGGCTTCCTGAAGGCATACGTCGAGAGTGTCGACGAGGAGGCGGGCGGCCAGTCCGACGACGCCGAGTCGCGGCTTCCGGTCCTGGTCGAGGGCCAGGCGGTCACGGCCACCAAGCTCGATCCGGACGGGCACACCACCAATCCGCCGGCGCGGTACACAGAGGCGAGTCTGATCAAGACTCTCGAAGAACTCGGGATCGGCCGTCCGTCCACGTATTCGTCGATCATCAAGACCATCCTCGATCGCGGCTACGTCTACAAGCGCGGTAGTGCGCTGGTCCCGTCCTGGGTCGCGTTCGCGGTCATCGGGCTTCTGGAGATGCACTTCGGACGGCTGGTCGACTTCGACTTCACCGCGGGCATGGAGGATGATCTCGACGCCATTGCCGGGGGCCGGGAGCAGCGCGGCAACTGGCTGAGCAGCTTCTACTTCGGTGGCGACCACGGCGCCGAGGGTTCCGTCGCCCGCGAGGGTGGCCTGAAAAAAATGGTCGGTGTCAATCTCGAAGAGATCGACGCTCGCGAGGTCAACTCCATCCGGCTGTTCGACGACACGGAGGGCCGTGAAGTTCACGTCCGCGTCGGACGCTTCGGTCCGTACCTCGAGCGAATGGTTCAGAACCCGGACGACCCCGAAGGCGATCTGATCTCGCAGCGGGCCAATCTGCCCGACGACCTTCCGCCCGACGAGCTGACACCGGAGTACGCCGAGAAGTTGTTCTCGACGCCGCAGGAAGGCCGCAAGCTCGGTGTCGATCCACTCACCGGGCACGAGATCGTGGCGAAGGAGGGCCGCTTCGGCCCTTACGTCACGGAGATCCTTCCCGAGCCGGAACCGGAGCCCGAGCCTGCCGTGGTGCCGGTCACCGAGCCCGCCGAGGGCACCACCAAGACCAAGACGGCTGCGAAGAAGGCCCCCGCCAAGAAGGCTGCCAAGAAGGCTGCCGGCCCCAAGCCGAGAACCGGTTCGCTCCTCAAGTCCATGGATTTGGCCACAGTCACTCTGGACGACGCCCTGAAACTGTTGTCGTTGCCGCGTGTGGTGGGTATCGATCCGGAGTCGAAGGAAGAAATCACCGCTCAGAACGGCCGGTACGGTCCTTACCTCAAGAAGGGCACCGATTCGCGGTCGCTCGCCACCGAGGATCAGATGTTCACGGTCACTCTCGAAGAGGCTTTGAAGATCTATGCGGAGCCCAAGCGCCGGGGACGGCAGGCATCCGCGACGCCGCCGCTGCGCGAGCTGGGCGTCGACTCGGTCAGTGAAAAGCCGATGGTGATCAAAGACGGCCGGTTCGGACCGTATGTGACCGACGGCGAAACCAACGCCAGCCTCCGTAAGGGCGATGAAGTGGAAAGCATCACCGACGCCCGCGCCTCGGAACTGCTGGCGGAGCGTCGCGCGCGCGGACCCGTCAAGAAGAAGGCACCCGCCAAGAAGGCGCCCGCCAAGAAGGCCGCAGCGAAGAAGACTGCTGCCAAGAAGGCACCCGCCAAGAAGGCTGCTGCGAAAAAGGCCGCGGACAAGAAGACGTGAGCCGGGACGGCGGGGCCGCTGGGGTGTCGCAAGTGCCGGTTAGTCTGACGTCGTGACCGTATTCGACCGGTTGGTGGGCCAGGCAGACGTCGAGGCAGAACTGACAGCCGCTGCTACGGCGGCCCGTCGGGGAGTCGGCTCGATGGGGTCGTCGATGACGCATTCGTGGCTTTTCACTGGCCCCCCGGGCTCGGGCAGGTCGGTGGCCGCGCAGTGCTTTGCCGCGGCATTGCAATGCACAAGTGACGGCGTCCCCGGCTGCGGTGCGTGCCACTCCTGCACCACAGCGATGGCCGGCACCCACGGTGATGTGCGGCGGGTGGTCCCGGAGGGACTGAGCATCAGCGTGAGGGAGATGCGGGCCATCGTCCAGACGGCGTCCCGCAGGCCCAGTACCGGCCGCTGGCAGATCGTCGTCGTAGAGGATGCAGACCGGCTCACCGAGGGCGCCGCCAACGCTCTCCTCAAGGTCGTCGAGGAGCCGCCGGATCGCACGGTGTTCCTGCTGTGCGCACCATCCGTCGATCCTCAGGACATATCCGTGACCCTACGGTCGCGTTGCCGACACGTCCCTCTTGTCACGCCGTCGGCGGAGGCGATTGCTCAGGTTTTGCGCGAGCGGGATGGTGTCGGGCCGGACGAGGCGCGCTTGGCTGCATCGATCAGTGGTGGTCATGTGGGACGTGCCCGACGGCTGGCGACCGACTTGAACGCTCGCGTTCGTCGTAAGGAAGCGCTGGACCTCGCAGTTGCGGCGTTGCGGCCCGCGACTGCTTTCGCCGCGGCCGAGGAGTTGGTGCGCTCGGCCGATGCCGAAGCGAAAGAGATGAGCGCGGCCCGAGACGAGCAGGAGACCGAGGAGTTGCGCACCGCCCTCGGCGCAGGCGGCACCGGGAAAGGTGCTGCCGGCGCTCTCCGAGGATCAGCCGGGGTGCTCAAGGATCTGGAGAAGAGGCAGAAGTCGAGGGCTACCCGTACCGGGCGCGATGCGCTGGACCGAGCGCTCATCGATCTCGCCGGTCTCTACCGTGACGCCCTCGCCGCCACGTGGGGATCCGCCGCCGCGGCCAACCATCCCGATATGGCTGACCGAGCTGCGGAACTGGCCTCGCGAACCTCGCCGGAAGGCCTGCTGAAGTGTATTGAAGCGGTACTCGAGTGCCGCGAGGCGATCGCCGTCAACGTCAAACCACAGTGGGCCGTCGACGCCATGGTAGCCAGCCTCGCCGACGCGTTCAGGGAGCCGTTTTCGCATACTCGGGGTTGAGGCGCTAGACTCGCCACCGCCGAAAGGCACCGCTGCCTTAGCTCAGTCGGTAGAGCATTTCACTCGTAATGAAAAGGTCGAGAGTTCGATTCTCTCAGGCAGCTCAGCGGTCCTCTGGCCCTTCCCGATCATCGGGGAGGGCCAGAGTTGTATCCGGACCGACACATCGATGACGCGGATCCATTCCGCAACGGAGTCCCTGCCCGCCGCCGACGGAGAAGATCGGCAACACTGGAGGCGTGGACATCGAGAATCGGCCCGAGACGTCACCGGTGGCCGGTCCGCGCGCGCTCGGTGCGCCGGCCGCAGTCGCCGCAGGGGTGGCCGCCGCAGTAGCAGTCCTGCACTTTCGCGATCCACATCAGTCGGGTTCGTACGGCTTCTGTCCCGTGTACGCATCGACGGGGTGGTGGTGCCCGGCCTGTGGGGGCCTTCGGGCGGTCCACGACCTCACCAACCTCGACATCAGTGCAGCGTTGTCGAGCAACGTCCTGATCGTTCCGTTGATCGCTGTCTCGGCATACCTTTGGGTTCGGTGGGCTCAGCGGCGGTGGGCAGGAACGCGCCGTCGAGCGATTGTCATTCGTCCGTACTTGATGGTGGGTGTACTGATCGCTCTCGCGGCGTTTACGGTCACGAGGAATACATCTTGGGGAAGCTGGCTGGCGCCGGCTTGACGACGGACGCCGCAAGCATGAAACAGAGAGTCGGGTTCACAGATGGCAATGCAGGTCTTTTCGTTGATTGCGATTCTCGGGGCATTGATCGTGCTCATTCCGGCAGCGCTCCGGATCTTCGGTAAGAGCGACAACGTGAAGGCACCCGACGACGCCGAGGAGTGAGCGGCCGGGGCGGCCCTCGACAACCTCCGGCCCCACAGCCATGATTTCGGTATGAGTGATTCGCTGAAGGACCGGGTTCGCGAGAAGTTGCTCCGCCAGCTCGCCGAAGACGGGGGCCACCCGGTCCAGCAGGCGGAAGGTGACGATCCCCGGCTGGTATCGATCGATGCCGACCTCGCCGCACTGGAACAGGCAGCTGACGGCGATGTGATCATCGAGGAGCTCGCCGCGAAGTACTGGGTGCCGTAGAAAAGTCATTCCGGACAGGCTGACCAGGCAGTTTGGCGTTGCGGGTTTCATCGCGTAACTTATTCCGAGTCAGAGCGACACGGACACCGACTCCGCCTGTAAGGGCTGGGGACACGAGGTTGTACGGAGTGCCTGGCGAAATTTTCCGAAGTGGGCCATCGTGTATGGTTGTGCTTCAGCCCCGGATTGTCTTCACGGAGTACTGGTTTGCGCCGGTGAGTCGGAGGGGATAAGATGGAGCGGTTGCCCCGGATCGGTCGGAGATGTTGTCTTCGGGTGTGATGGTGTGTGCGTGTTCTTTGAGAACTCAACAGTGTGTCGATGAATGTCAGTGCCAAATGTTTTTGGTACTCCGCATCATGGATGATCAACTGGCCGTTGTGGTTTGGTTGTGAGTTGTGGTGTGGGTATGTGCTGGCTCTTCTCCTTCTTCCGTCGGAGGGGGGTCAGTGTTTGA
>NZ_JANFQF010000020.1 GCF_024438035.1 Rhodococcus tibetensis | reverse complement strand
GCCGCCCTGATCCCGGTCGTCATGCTCGACATGTGGGAACACGCCTTCTACCTCGACTACCAGAACGTCAAGCCGGACTACGTCAAGGCCTGGTGGAACATCGTGAACTGGGCAGACGCCGAGGAACGCTTCGCCCGCGCCCGTACCCAGGGCGCCGGCCTCATCGGCTGATTTCTCCTTCCTCTCTCACGAGCGCACAGAACGCCTGCGGGCACCTCTGTGCGCTCGTGTTCGTTCCGGCATCCTCACCACCCCGGAATTCGTCCCAGTTGGCCGTGCGTCCAATAGCCTTGATCCGTGACCGACAACAGCACTCCCCGCAAAGACGCCTACGTCCATGCCTTCCGCGACGATGCGCTCGGCGATCTGGACGCCACCGGTATCGCGGAACGGATCGCGTCCAGGGAAGTCTCGGTCCGTGAGGTAACCGAAGCGGCGATCGCCCGCGCCGAATCGGTCGAGCCCTCCCTGTTCGGGTTGGCGTTCCCCGACTTCGACCGCGCGCTGACGGAAGCGGAACGCCCCCATGAAGGTGTGTTCGCCGGTGTGCCGACGGTCATCAAGGACAACGTCGACGTAGCAGGCCAGCCCACCCAGCACGGCAGCGCGGCGTTCGCCGCAAAACCCGCCCGGGCCGACAGCGACTTCGTCGCGCAGTATCTGTCCACCGGAGTCGTCTCACTCGGCAAGAGCCGGTTACCGGAGTTCGGCTTCAGTGCCTCCACAGAGTTCATGGATGCCGAACCCGTGCACAACCCGTGGAACCTCGCCTACTCCCCCGGAGCCTCGTCCGGCGGTTCGGCCGCGCTCGTTGCTTCAGGGGTGGTTCCGATCGCCCACGCCAACGACGGCGGTGGCTCCATCCGCATTCCCGCCGCGGCGTGCGGGCTCGTCGGCCTCAAACCGTCCCGTGGTCGTACGGTGCCCGATGCCATGGACAAGACGCTGCCAGTCAGGATCATCGCTCAGGGCACCGTCACCAGGTCGGTTCGCGATACGGCTCGGTGGATGGCCGCCGCCGAACGTTACTACCGCAATCCAGCGCTGCCGCCCATCCGGTTGGTAGAGGGGCCCGGCACGACCCGGCTCAACATCGGCGTGGTCGTCGATTCCGTCACCGCGTCCCCCACCGACGACGAAACGCGAAAGTCGGTCCACGCCACCGCCGACCTGCTCGCCGAGCTGGGACACCACGTCGAGGAAGCCCCGATGCCGGTGGGCCAGTCGTTCGTCGACGATTTCTGCACTTACTGGGGATTCCTTGCATTCGTCATCTCCAACAACGGCAAGCGGATGCTCGGGCCCGATTTCGATCGGTCCGCTACCGACAACCTGACACGCGGGCTAGCTGCGATGTACCGCAAGAAGATTGCCAGGACGCCGCAGATGCTGTACCGGCTGCGTCGCACGTACCGCGAGTACGCTCAGGTTTTCCAGAAGTACGACGTGGTGCTGTCGCCCACCCTCGCGCATACCATACCTGAGCTCGGATACCTCTCGCCCACACAGGGTTTCGACGTTCTGTTCGACAAGCTCATCGCCTACACGGCGTTCACGCCGCTGAACAATGCATCCGGTGGGCCTGCCATCTCGCTGCCCCTGCACGAGACGTCGCAGGGACTTCCGCTGGCCTCGCATTTCTCCGCGAACCACGGGGACGAGCGCACATTGCTCGAGTTGGCGTTCGAGTTGGAGCAGGCGAGCCCGTGGCGACGGATTCAGGATGCGCGCTGAACGTTACTTCTCCGCAGGCCCATCCAGGCAACGACTGCGGCGAGAAGCGCCGTCGTACACCCGAATCCGACGGCCAGATGTCGGTCGGTCAGGATCGACGTCGGTGCAGTGACGCTGCGCGACACCGCGACCGGATCGGCGAGAACGGTCGCCAGCTGTGCCTGCTGTACTGCGGACCTGGCCGGCATGGCGGCCACCCCGGCGTTGAGGTCGGTGGACAGCCGGCCCGACAGTGCCTTCAGTTTCGCGAACCCGTCCACGATCTGCGTCGTGGCACCGGCCAGCATCTCCGGCGCCTGATCGGCGATGGGAACGATGCCGTCGTTCAGTTGCCGCGCCCCACTGCTCAGTTCGGCGCTCGCATCGGTCAGCTGTCCCATCGCCACCCGGACGAGTTCCCCGAGGTCGGTGTCGGGGCCCACTTGCTCACCCAGCAATCCGGGTACCGAAGTGAGCTGGCCGGAGAGCAAGCCCAGGTCCGAACTCACCTGCTGTAGGGCCGGAACCACTTCGGGCGCGACGGGAGTGGCCGCGAGAATGCGGATCGCCTCGTCGATTCTCGTGCGCATCTGCACGGCACCGTCGTTCGCTTCGCCGAGGGTGAAACCCAATGCGCTCAATCGATCTGCCAGATCGTTCGCCGTTCCGGCCGTCTCATCGACCACGCCCGCGACCTGATCCGCCACACCGAGAAGTTGCACTGCACCCGAACGCGCCGTCTCGAGGTACGGCAGCAGCGTGTCGGCGCCTTCGGTAAGTTGCTGTGCCGCATCATCTGCCGCCGACGTGCCCGCCGCGAGAAGTCCTGCGGCCATCCCCGCCTGCTGAAAGGTGCTCCGCGACTTCGACATGTCGGTCAGCAGATCGGCGACACCGTCAGCACCTACCTGAGTGGACACCACCTCCGACAGCGCGAGGGATGCCGCCTCGTCCGAGCCCGCCACGTCGAGATCGAGGGTGGCCTGCCGCGGTGTCGCACCCCATACCGAGGCCACCGCGGCACTGAAATCCTCGGGCACGGTGACGGTGGCGAAATAGCTACCCGTCTCGGCCTCGTCGGCCGACACCACCTGCCAGTCGAAATCCTGGTTCGCTTCGAGGTTCTCGATCAGCGATTCGCCGGCCCGTATCGCCTCACCCTCCACCGTGGCGCCTGTATCCGTGTTCACGATCGCCACCGTCCGGCTGTCGGGTGCGTCGTCGAGGAACAGAGCGCCGAGCCCGGCCGCAGTGGCGGTGACAAGTGCGGCCAGACCGAGTGCGGCGGTGCGCCGGGGAGCGGAAGGGTGTCGCATCGTGCCGGTTGCGGTGTGGTGGCCGACGGGCTTCACTGGGCGCTCAGACGTCATTCCGGTGAGGCTAGGCGGCTTTCGTAGGGGGTTGTTGTGGGCTTTCTGAGCGTTCTCTGAGGAACGGTCGCCGCCGCCTGACTTGGTTAGCACTCATGTCCCCTTGTGTGCCAGGCATTGTTCGGTGCATTCTTCAAGTACCCAACGAGGTGTGCGCACGAGGCATGTTTCCAGCACGTCAATCACACCGAGGAGGCAGAGATGAACAGGGACGGCTACATCGGCATCTCGCCCTTCCAGGCCGAAGGTATTTTGCGGGGATTTGTCATTTCGGGACGGTGGCCAGATACCACCAAGGAATGGGCACAGCTACTCGCCCTCGCTGTCCGCGTCGCTTCGGTTCCCGGGCTCCTGCACACCACGACGGTATTCGGCGCGCACGAGGATCTGCCGGAGGAACCGGAGCCCGAGACTGTCGGCCTTGTGGTTGCCGAGGGCACCGTCCTCGGCGAGTTCGCGCTGGCTCCCGGCCGGTTCGCCGACCATCAGCCACCGGCGTTGATGATGCTGCACCCACCGTCGGAGACCACGCCTTCGTTGCCGGAATGCGCGGGCGCCGCCTCCGGTTGCGTGCTGCTGCCCGGCCTACCGCACCTGGGGCTCGGCCACCGCGCGGCCTGGGTGGAGGCGGAGGCGGACGGCACGGTGACATCCATGGTCAGCAGGGTCGGCATCGACCCGATCAGTGACCCCGATACCGCCGTTTTGGCCATGCTGCTGGCGTCGTGAGGGTTCCCGAAAACTCTGTACGTGGTATCCCAAACTTCTTGCCGCCTTTGCGTTTTCGGATTCGTCCCGCTAGCGTGGGGACCAGCGAAGGGGAGTCGCCCCAATCGGCACGTCAGTGTCCGCCACGCCGGGGGACCCCACTGTCAATCCTCCGCCCGACTATTGGAGGAGGATGTTGTGCTGGCCGCCGTGCTGCTGAGCTTCGGGGTGATCTTCGTCGCCGAACTGGGCGACAAATCCCAGCTGATGGCGATGACGTTCGCGCTGCGCTACCGCTGGTGGGTGGTGATCTCGGGCATCACGGTCGCGACGACGGTGGTACATCTGGTGTCGGTCGCCGTGGGCCACAGCCTCGGCGTCGCACTCCCCACCGGCGCGATCAGCGTGGTCGGCGGAGCAGCCTTCCTGGTCTTCGGCGCCTGGACACTGCGCGGTGACCGCCTCAGCAACGGCGAGCAACTCAAGGCCGGCAGAACCACCCGCTCCGCCTTCCTTGCGGTGACGTCCGCCTTCTTCCTCGCCGAACTCGGCGACAAGACGATGCTCGCCACCATCACCCTAGCCACCGACCACGACACGGTCGGTGTGTGGATCGGCTCGACCATCGGCATGGTTGCGGCCGACGCCCTGGCCATCGTGGTCGGCGCAGTCCTGGGCAAGCATCTGCCGGAGAGGGTCATCCGTATCGGCGCCGCGGTGTCGTTCTTCACCTTCGGCGCCTGGCTGCTGTTCGCAGGTCTACTCCCCGGCAGCGCAGCGGGCCCCCTCGCGGGCGGCGCGGTCGCAATCACCGCGGTCGCTGTCGCAGGGGGTCACACTGTGTGGTCCCGTCGCCGGAAACAAGCCCCGGCGAAGGACCACGAATTGCAGCACTAGCCGCCGTCCGGCACGGTCACAGCGAGTCGACAAGACCACGCACTCCGGCAATACTCGACGCGAGAGTTTCTCGATCTTCTCCGCGGACGAGAGGCGTGTGTGAACCATCCCGTTGCGAGCGCCAAACCGGCGCTTCTCACAGTCGACGATGATCCTGGGGTGTCGCGTGCCGTCGCCCGGGACCTGCGGCGTCGGTACGGCGAGAAGTACCGGATCATTCGCGCCGAGTCCGGTGAATCTGCACTGGAGGCGCTGCGCGAGCTCAAATTGCGAGGCGACCCCGTCGCCGTCATTCTCGCCGACTACCGCATGCCGGCAATGAGCGGAATCGAGTTCCTCGAGAAGGCCATGGACCTGTACCCGGTGGCGCGGCGTGTGCTGCTCACCGCTTACGCAGATACCGATGCGGCCATCGAGGCGATCAATGTGATCGACCTCGACTACTACCTGCTCAAGCCGTGGGATCCGCCGGAGGAGAAGTTGTATCCGGTGGTCGACGCGTTGCTCGACGCGTGGGCGTCGTCGGAGCGGCACCCGGTGGAGGAAACCAAGGTGATCGGCCATCGCTGGGCGGCCAGCTCGTCGGAGGTGCGGGAGTTCCTCGCCCGCAACCAGCTCTCATATCGCTGGTACATGTCGGACGAACCGGAAGGTGAGCGACTGCTCGCCGCCGCCGGGGCCGACGGACTGCGGTTGCCCGTAGTCATCTGTCCGGACGGTGATGTCCTCGTCGAGCCGGCAGAGACGGAGCTGGGCAATCGGCTCGGGCTGCGCACGTCGCCGTCGGAGAACTTCTACGATCTTGTCGTCGTCGGAGGTGGTCCCGCCGGGCTGGGCGCCGCGGTCTACGGCGCCTCCGAAGGTTTACGCACTGCGCTCGTCGAGCGGACTGCGACCGGCGGACAAGCGGGTCAGAGCAGCCGGATCGAGAACTATCTCGGATTCCCCGATGGCGTGTCCGGTGCTCAGCTGGCGGACCGCGCCCGCCGGCAGGCAACCCGATTCGGGGCCGAGCTGATCACGACACGCGACGTGGTGGCTCTCGAGGTGAACGGCTCGGCCCGCACGGTGCGATTCGCCGACGGCGACACCATCGACGCGCACACCGTCATCCTCGCCACCGGGGTCTCGTATCGGCGCCACCCCGCGCCGGGCATCGACGAACTCACCGGACGCGGTGTCTATTACGGCTCGGCCGTCACCGAGGCGGCCCGCTGCGCAGATCAGGACGTCTACATCGTCGGCGGTGCCAACTCTGCGGGGCAGGCTGCGATGTACCTCGCGCGGGGTGCGCGCACCGTCACGATCGTGGTCCGGGCGCGATCGCTCGAAGACTCGATGTCGTACTACCTGATTCAGCAGATTCAGCAGAACCCGCGAATACGCGTCCGGCCGTGCACCGAGGTGGTCGGCGTGGAGGGTGACGGTCACCTCGAGAGGATCCGGTTGCGCGACAACGCCGACGGGAGCGAGGAGACCGTCGATGCCGGATTCCTGTTTCTGTTCATCGGGGCTGCCCCGCGCACCGAGTGGCTCGACGGTGTGGTGATCCGCGACGAGCACGGGTTCGTGGTGTCCGGCCCGGATCTCGTCGTGGACGGAAAGGCGCCGAGCGGCTGGCCACTCGACCGGCTTCCACACCACCTCGAGACCAGTGTTCCCGGAATCTTCGCCGCCGGTGACGTTCGGGCCGAGTCGGCAAAACGGGTGGCGTCGGCCGTCGGTGAAGGTGCGATGGCCGTCATGCTCGTCCACCGCTATATCGGACAACTTGTTCGAGAAACTCGACGATCGCCAGCTCGGCCAGCTGTGCGAGAGCGGCCGCGTCGAACTCATCGAGCCGGGCCCGGTGTTCGCCGAGGGTGACGCTGCCACCTGCTTCTACGTGCTGATGGAAGGCGAATTGGTCCTCGGCAAGTTGTCGGGGGGCGAGGAGATCGAGGTCAACCGAACCTCACAACGGGGCGTGTATGCCGGGGCGTGGCAGTCGTATCTCGGTGACCGCGCACCCCAGGCATACACGTCATCGCTGCGGGTCACCACACCGTCCCGGTTCTTCGTGCTGGACGCCGACCGCTTCGGAGCCCTGATGCACGAGTGGTTCCCGATGGCAGTCCACCTCCTCGAAGGGTTGTTCTTCGGCACTGAGAATTCCCGTCAGATCGTCGACCAGCGTGAGCGGCTCCTCGCCCTGGGCTCGCTGTCCGCGGGACTGACGCACGAGCTCAACAACCCGGCGGCTGCCGCAGTCCGAGCGACGGCCTCGCTCCGCGACCGGGTGTCGCACATGCGGCAGAAGCTCGGGGTCATCGCGTCCGGGGTGTACGACCGGCAGGCACTCGCGACACTGATCCGGTTGCAGGAGGAAGCGGCCGAACTGGTGGCGAAAGCCCCCACACTGACACCGCTGGAAGCTGCGGATCGTGAAGATCAGCTCGGGGACTGGTTCGACACCCATGGGGTCTCCGGCGGTTGGGATCTCGCCCCCACCTTCGTGCAGGCAGGTCTCGACATCCCGTGGCTCGAGCGGATCGTGGCGAGTGTCGAGGACGACGCGGTGGTCGAAAGCACGATCCGGTGGCTCAACTACACCATCGAGACAGAACTCCTGATGAACGAGATCGCCGACTCGACTGCCCGAGTATCGACCCTGGTGAATGCCGCGAAGCAGTACTCCCAAATGGACCGTGCCCCCTACCAGCGCGTGGACCTTCGCGAACTGCTCGACAGTTCGCTGGTGATGCTGGGGCGCAAGATCGGCGACTCGGTCGCGGTGGTGAAGGATTACGACCCTTCACTGCCGCAGGTTCCTGCCTACGCGGCGGAACTCAACCAGGTGTGGACGAATCTCATCGACAATGCTGTGGCCGCCATGAAGGGGCGCGGCACTCTCACCGTCCGCACCCGGCGGGACGGCGACATGGCGCTCATCGAGATCGGCGATACCGGCCCCGGGGTGCCGGAGGAGATCCGCTCGCGCATCTTCGAACCGTTCTTCACCACGAAACCCGTCGGCGAAGGTACCGGGCTGGGGCTCGACATCTCCTGGCGCATCGTGGTGAAGAAGCACCGCGGCGACCTACGCGTGCACTCCGAACCGGGCGATACCCGCTTCCAGGTTCGCATCCCGATCGAACCGGAAGTGACAGTGATCGAAGGAGACTCGCATGGGTGAAGTGGAAGGCATCGACACCGGCGTCGCACCGAGCGGTACCGGATGCGCCGAATGCGACGCATCCGGTGGGTGGTGGGTGCACCTGCGGCGCTGCGCACTGTGCGGGCACGTCGGATGCTGTGACTCGTCGCCGGCGCAACACGCCAGCCGGCACGCCGCCGACACCGGGCATCCGGTGGTGCAGAGCTTCGAACCCGGTGAGTCGTGGTTCTGGAACTACGCCACCGATCAGATGTTCCAGGGACCCGAACTGACTGCACCGCAGCATCATCCGCTCGAGCAGACCATTCCGGGCCCAGCCGACCGGGTTCCGCAGGACTGGCAGAAACACATCCACTGATCTGCAGAGCTAGAGGTCGGTGCCGGCGTCCGTCACATGGCGAGCCGTGGCGGCGTCCTGTTCGTCGTAGCGGGCGAGCACCGCCTCGAACGCCTCCTTCATCGCCCTTGCGTAGCGTTCGTGCGCGGCGAGAACACCGACCGCAGTGTTCTCTTCCGCCACTCCGGTACCGCCGACGGCCGTCGCCCGAAATCGCTCGGCCAGCTCCGCCGCCGACAACAAATGCGTTTCGCCCAGACCGAAGTTGTCGGGCGCCAGTTCCCGGGACGCCCGCAGTCGCAGATCCGCCATGTCCGATGCCAGCGCATCACACGCCGCGATGCACCGCAGCAGCGCATCGCGATCGACTTCCACCTGATTTCCGGTCATCCGCCCCCCCAACAGTGTTCGCCCGCGCCTCCCGTGCGCATGCGAAGACAAACTACCCGCCTACTCCACGGGCCGGTAGGTGCACACGTGCACGCCCGTGCTGCTGGTGATCGTGGAGACCAGCTCGAGAGTCCGCAACCCACCGTTCTCGGGGAAAATTGACTTACCGCCGCCGAGGATCACCGGCTCGATCATGAGCCGGAGCTCGTCGAACAGGCCTTCGCTGACAAGGGTGCGCGCCAGCGTGGCGCTCCCCATCACCAGCAGCGAGCCGTCCCCGTTCTCCCGCAGCTTCCGGATTTCGGCGACAGCCTCGTCGCCGGGGATGCGGGTGGTGTTCTCCCACGTCAGCTCGCCGTCGCCCAGCGTCGCGGACACCACGTACTTCGGGATGGCGTTCATCTGGTCGGCGAAGGGGTCACCGGCCCGCTCCGGCCACGCCGCGGCCATCGTCTGCCACGTGCGCCGCCCGAACAGCAACGCCTTCGCCCCGCTCATCGCGTCGCCGAAAGCGGCTCCCATCGACTCCGGATCGAAGAACGGATGCGACCAGCCGCCGTGCGCGAACCCACCCTCGGTGTCCTCTTCGGGTCCGCCGGGTGCCTGCACGACGCCGTCCAAACTGATGAAGTCCATGATCACAACGCGCACGGGACTCACTCCTCTTACTCGTTACGGGGATCTACTCGTTACGGGGATGACGAAGGGGTAGACCATCGAGCCACCCGAAACTCATCGCGCCCACTGTATCCACCGGACGGTACGGCTCACGCGCTTTCGTCGCGCTCAGGAAAGGACGTGTGCCACGGCGTCGGTGTTGGCTGTGTCCTGCCGGTCATAGCGGTCGGCTGTGCCTGCAAGGTTGTCGGCGATCCTGGCGATGTCGCCGAGAAGCGCCTCTCGTCGCGCGTCGAGATAAGCGCCGAATCGTATGAAGGCAGCGCCGGACGCCGAAGCCCACGCTGCAGATGACCGGGCAATCACCCCATCGATGGGCGTGAGCGCAGTGTTCACTTCTGCGAACACACCATCCATCTGCCCTGCTGCGACACGCAGCTCCACGATATCGACGATCACTGTTCGTCCCTCCCCCACGACGTCCCCCTTTACGGATCCGATTGAGCTCCGCTACCTTACGTCCACAGTGGCACCCGGGGGGGACCGTGGACTTGAAGATGATCCGTGAGTGGGACACCGTCGCGCTCGAACAGTTGGAACAGGTTTTGTCAGCGCGCATCACCGTCATCGACGACGTGCGGCGGCGGATCACCGGCCTTGGTGGTCTCTGCGCTTGGAAGGGTGAGGCCGCAGAGGCAGCACGGCACGCTTTCCAGGTGACCGTCGACGACCTCACGGACGAAGGTGCTTCGATCGGTACGGTCCGTCAGGTCACGGCGGAAACGTTCGATGCTGTTACGCACGTCAAGATGGGGCTCTCCGTGCTGATGGCGGCCGCCGACGACAATGCGTTCACCGTGTCCGATGCCGGTGTAGTCACCGATGCGCCGACTCAACCGGAACGGTCGCCGCACGATGTTGCAATCCGGGCTACGTTCAGAGCCGACCTCGAAGTGAGTGTGAAGGCGCTGATCCTACAGGCTGAGAATATCGACGCCGACGCGGCCCGCGTACTCGTACAGGCCTACGGTGGGATCGATTCTCGCGGTGCCCGAGATGTCGATGCCGCAGTCACAGCCGGTGAGCAGCACGGCGCACTGTCCGCACCGACGCCGCCGCAGAACGGTTCCCCGCTGGAGAACCGGAAGTACTGGGCGTCGATGCCGGAATCGGAACGCGGGGAAGTACTCGAGCACCATCCCGAATGGGTCGGAGCGCGAGACGGCATCCCTGCTGCCGCGCGGCATCAGGCAAACGTCAACCAGTTCGACGATGAGCGGGCCCGGTTGACATCAGAACGCGACCGGCTGAAGTCGATCCTCGACCACACGATGTTCGGGGGCGTATTCACCAATGATGATGCCGCACTGTGGTACACCGAACAGAAACTGAGAGATCTGGATGTGGTCGAGCAGATCGTTGCGAAGAATCCGGATGGAAAACTGATGCTGCTCGACCTGACATCCGGGGAGCGTGGAATGGCGGCCTTCGCGGTGGGTGACCCCGATACCGCCGACCACATTTCGGTGACGACGCCCGGGCTGAACACCACGATCGTCGACTCCTTCGAGGGAATGGTCGGCGAGGCACGGTCTCTGGGAAACGCGAGTGTCGAGCAGTTGCGGCTTCAGGGGCGAGCAGGCGAGTCAGTCGCAACGATTGCGTGGTTGGGGTACGAGCCGCCGCAGACAATGGGGCCCGGCAAATTCGACACGGTTCGAGGCTTGCTGGACGTGACACAGAGTGACCGGGCAGTGGCGGGAGCGTCCAGGCTGGCCGCCTTTTTCGAAGGCGTGAATGTGGCTTCTCGTCAATCCGATCCGCACCTCATCGCACTCGGACATTCGTACGGTTCCTATACGACTGGCCTGGCACTCCAGGATCCCCGTTCGGGCCATCCGGTCGATGACGCGGTGTTCTACGGTTCCCCCGGCATCAACGCCGATGACGAGTCCGACCTCGGATTGCGTGAGGGGCATGGATACGTGATGGAGGCCGACGAAGACCGGTTCGTCACCGAAGTAGGCAGGACGCACAGGTTCGGCCCCGACCCGGGTACAGCGAGTTTCGAACAGCTCTCCGTCGAAGAGGGAATGAGCCCGGACGGAACTCATCGCGGCGGCGTTCTGGGGCACAGCGAGTATCCGCACGAGGGAACCATGTCCGCATACAACATGTCGGCAATCGTGGCCGGCCTGCCGGAGAGGGTCGTTCGGTGATTGCCGATCCGCGCCGCTCGGCTCACCGGACTGCCGCTGTGGTTGCCCACTCCAGCGGCCGAACAGGGTGCCGTTACCCGCAAGCGGACCTCGGGAGTTCTACCGAGTAACAGGTCGGGGGTGTTCACCCATTAATAGCCGTTGTGTTCACCTATTAGGATCGCCGTCGGACGCGGACCCAGTTTCTGCGCAGTCGACGCTATTGCGCCCGTTTCGGGCGGTTCTCCGGTCAGCGTGCGGCACGTTCGACGTGGTGGGAGCGGTGCTCTGGCCGAACCCGCACCTGAAAGTTGGTCATTTTCGGCGGGTGGTCGAGGTCGGCTACCGGGATCCGGAGATTCCGTTGTCGGGGCGGGGTAGCTATCTGCCGGGACGGGTGGCAGGCGACAACTCTGTGTGACACGTGGTAGCTCGATTGATGCGAGGCCGCCGGCGCGGTGTGCGCTCGGGTTCCGGTTCTCCGAGGAACCGGCCCCAACAGTCGAGCGTTCCGCGGCGGGTGGCCGCGTCGTGCAGGATCAGCAGGTTCAACGCAGCGAGGGTGAACCCGGCGAGCAGGGTGTAGCGGCGGATCCCGAATTCGCGGAAGAACCCACGATGCATTGTCATCCGGTTCTGCTTCAGGTCGGCGAACAGGATCTCGATCCCGACTCTGCGGTGATAGGACGCTTCCCAGGCGACGGTGCCGTGCTGGAACGGAATCCGCAGGTCCGGGTAATCCGTGTCGTCGAGGGTGATGGTGCACCCGCACCCGCATGGCGTGCCGGGTGTGCAGGAGGTCGTCGGCACGCTCTGCGGTGCGCTCATCGAGATCGGGTTGTTCGGGCAGCGGACCCGCGCCGGTGGGACGGCGGGCCCGCGGTACCGGCGGGACCCGTCCGGGCGCCGTGCGGAACGAACGCGTAGGCCTGCCGCGCCTGGTGACGTCGCTCGATCCGGGCACGCACCTCGTCCTTCATGTCGACGTCGATCGGGTCGAGATCCTCGAGTCCCGCCGGCAGGCTCGCCGAGTACAGGGTGCCGTCGATCCATATCGTGTGTGCCGTCGGGTCCCGGGTGCGTCCCGCGCTGGTTCGGGTGCAGGTCGTAGATGGTGGTGTAGCCCAGCCGCCAGACCGGGATCGCGAACTTGTCGTCGGTGACGAAGTTGTAGGCGCGGTCGGCGATGAGATGGCGCGGCTTGCCGATGCGGTCGCCGAGCGTCTCAACAGCGGGCAGGCCGCTGAGTCCCTTGTTCGACCCCGCCGGCGAAAGGTTCATCGACCGCGCGACGTGCACCACCGGTAGTTGGCCGGGCGCCGACACAACATCGGTGACGACAGGGAGATCGAACCCGCAGAAGAACATCGTTTCCTCGAACTCCGGACTGCGGCGCAGAGTCTGAAGCCGACCAGTTCCACTTAGCGTCTCGTTGCGGAAATGGTCACCGGCCAATGTCGACGGGGCGGCAGTAGGTCAGGAGCTTCCGGTCACGGGGGCCGCTTCCGGAACGCGCCGGTCAGGGTTGCGTACGCGAGATTCGTCGAGGAGTCTCGGCGTTGCGAATGGTCCGGCGTTCTCGCTCGGTGGTGCCTCCCCAGATGCCGAACCTTTCGCCGGCGCGCAGCGCGAAGGCGCGGCAGGGTACGAGCACTGGGCATGCGCCGCAGATAGTTTTCGCGCGCTGTTCTCGGCGGGTGCGAACGCCGGTAGGTTCGCCATCCCACCCGAAGAAGAGGGTGGGCCCGTAGAAGCTGCAGGCACCACGATTCCGCCAACTGGTGTCGTCGGCGTCGGGTGCGTTTTTGGTCTTCACGGCGGGGGTGTGCACAGCGGTATCGGGCGGCATAGGAACCTCGTGTTTCGGGGCCTTGGCGGGGCGCTGGGGGCGCGGGAGGTGGTGCCTGACCGTGGTCGCCGACGCGATCGTGTGCTGGCGACGGGATACCACGGTCGTGCGGTCGACACCATGCCGAGCAGGGACGGCAGGGAGACGACGAAAACCTCGCCCACATGTGGTCCACCCACCACGCCAACAACTCGACACCGACGGCTACTGCCCGCTCAGGGCACCATGATCACGTAGCCTCGGGCGTCCCACCGGGCCCGTCCAGGGCTGGTGCTCGCGCGATGGTCTCGTGCAGTGTCGGCTGGCTGTCCGGTCCGGTCGGATGGCTGGCGGGGCTCAGGCTGCCGGTCACGAGGTGCGAGGAATGTCTGTGTGCAGGGCCGTCTTCCGTTGGGTTGCGATCGGGACGAACTGTGCGAGCGCGTCGGCGTCGTCGAGTGCGGCCGGGTTGGCGACGCTCGATAGTGCGGCGCCTTGGAGGACTCTCTTGATGGGGATCTCGAGCCGTTTGCCGGTCATGGTGTGGGGCAGGGTGGGTAGGGCGATGACGTCGTCGGGGACGTGGCGGGGGGAGACCTCGGACCGGATCCGGCCGCGGATCCGGGCGACGAGGTCGGGGGTAAGGTCGTGTCCGTCGGCGAGGACCACGAAGAGGGGCATCCAGTAGCCGCCGTCGGATTCCTCGACGCCGACGACGACTGCGTCGGCGATTTCTTCGAGTTGGTCGACGACTTCGTAGATTTCGGCGCTGCCCATGCGGACGCCGTACCGGTTCATGGTGGCGTCGGAGCGGCCGTGGACGATGACGCCGCCGCGGGTGTTGACGGTGACCCAGTCGCCGTGGCGCCACACGTCGGGGTAGGTGGAGAAGTAGGCGTCGCGGTAGCGGGCTCCGTCGGGGTCGTTCCAGAAGTACAGCGGCATGGACGGCATCGGGCGGGTGACGACGAGCTCGCCGACCTCGTCGGTGACGGGGTGTCCGTGCCCGTCCCAGGCTTCGAGGGCCACGCCGAGCAACCGGGCCTGCATCTCGCCGGGGTACGACGGGAGGGTGGGTGCGCCGCCGGCGAACCCGGAGACGATGTCGGTGCCGCCGCTGGCGGCGGCGAGCCAGGTCGTGGGCAGGGTGTCGTGGATCCACTGGGCGGTGCCGGCGGGTAGTGGTGAGCCGGTGCTGCCGAGTCCGGTCAGCTGGAGGTCGTAGGCCGCGCCGAGGGGGGTGCCGTCCTTGTGGGCGGCGGTCAGGTAGGCGGCGCTGGTGCCCAGGAAGGTCAGCTGCTCGTCGGCGGCCAGCTGCCACAGGGCGCCGGGGTGGGGCCAGCCGGGGCTGCCGTCGTAGAGCACGATCGTTGCGCCGAGGAGCAGGCCGGAGACCTGGATGTTCCACATCATCCAGCTGGTGCTGGTGTACCAGGCGAAGCGGGAGGAGGCGTCGAGGTCGAGGTGGAGGCCGAGGAACTTGAGGTGCTCGAGGGTGACGCCGCCGTGGCCGTGCACGATGCCCTTGGGTCGGCCGGTGGTGCCGCTCGAGTACAGCACCCACAGCGGCTGGTCGAACGGCACCGGGGTCGTTTCGAGCAGGTGGTCGCCCTGGGTGAGGGTGTCGAAGTGCTCGGTGCCGGGTGGCTGGGCGCCGCCGAGGTGCGGCACCCACACAGTGGTCCGCACCGACGGCAGCAGGCGCCGCAGTTCGTCGTTGTGGGCGGAGCGGTCGTGTTCCTTGCCGGCGTAGCGGTAGCCGTCGGCGAGGAACAGCACGGTGGGTTCGAGCTGGCCGAGGCGGTCGGCGGCGCCGTCGGGTGAGTACTCCTGGGAGCAGGCCGACCAGGTGGCGCCGACGGCGGCGGTGGCGAGGAACGCGACGACGGTGGCGGTGATGTTCGGGAGGTAGCCGACAACACGGTCACCCGGGCCGATGCCCCGGGTTCGGAGCCAGTGTGCGAGGGAGGCGACCTGGTTGCGGAGTTCGTCGCGGGTCACCTCGTGCCGGTGCCCGTCTTCGGAGACGGCGACGATCGCGGTCTTCTCGCCGGTGCGGCGCAGCGCCTGATCGGCGTAGTTGAGTGTGGCGCCGGGGAACCACTCCGCGCCCGGCATCGCGTCGTCGGCCAGCACTCGCGTGGCCTGCCGGCGGAAGCGCACGTCGTAGAAGTCGGCGATCGCCTGCCAGAACTCTTCGAGTTCGGTGGTCGACCAGCGCCAGAGCTCGGCGTAGCCGCCGAACTCACCCCGTCCTTCGGCGGCCAGCCACCGCCCGAACGCGCTGATCTGTGTTCGGGCGGCGGCGTCCGGTGTCGGGGTCCACGCCGGCACGGGGGCCGGGGTGGGGTCCTCAACCGGCATTGTGGGCCCCGGTCATCATCGCGGCGACGTCCTCGGGCATGAGGAAGGACGGGGGCGGGGGCGGGCCCCAGTTGAACAGGCCCTTCACACCTTCCCAGGTGCCGGGCGTCCAGAGCGCGTCGTCGACGATGCAGTCGATGTCGGAGTAGTACTCGGAGAAGTTGCCGGCCGGGTCCTTGAGGTACCAGAAGAAGTTGGATCCGACGTGGTGGCGACCCAGGCCCCAGACGTGCCGCTCGGGGTTCTGATCGAGCATCGCCATTGCCCCGCGGCCGATCTCGTCGATGTCCTCGACCTGCCAGGAGGTGTGGTGCAGGAAGTTCACCGGCGCCTGCTGGACCAGCACGTTGTGGTGGTCGGTCGAGCAGCGCATGAATGCGGCGATGGACGGGACGACGTCGCTGACCTTGAACCCGATGCCCTCGGTGAAGAACCGCTGGGTCGCGGCCTGGTCGGTGGACCCGATGACCACGTGACCGAGCTTGCGCGGGGTCACCGGGCCCTCGCGCACGATGCCCGGCGCCCGCACGTTGGCGCGGTCGATCCGGCCGGGCCCGTTGTACGGGGTGGGCTCGGTGCGCTGCTGCTCGATGCGCGGCGCCACCGAGATCACGGCGCGGAAACCGGCGATCGGTTCCTCGGTGACCAGCGCGTCGGCGGTCCGCTCGACCGGCAGGTCCAGGGTGCGGAGCTGACGGGCGATGCGGTCGAGGTCATCGGGATTCTCCGCGCCGATGCCGATCTCGACGAGCCGCCTGCGGGGTGCGTGGGCGAGCTTGAACTGTTCGCCGCCGTCGGTGGTGGCGAACGCGTTTTTACCGAGCGGTGTGAGACCGAAGTCGGTGTAGTAGGCGGCGGTCTCCTCGACGTTGGGGACGCCGACGGTGATCGAGGTGAGGCGGTGTAGAGCCATGGCGGTCTGTCCTTCCCGGTCAGCTCTTACGAGGCGGAGGCGGTGGTGTACGGGGTGCCGGGCACGCATCGCTGACGGAGCTCGCCGATGCCCTCGATCCAGGTGACGACCTCCTCGCCGGGGACGAGGAACCGCTTCGGGTTCCGTCCGCCGCCCACGCCGCTGGGTGTGCCGGTGAAGATCAGGTCGCCCGGCTGCAGCGGCAGGACGGCGGAGAGGCGCTCGATGAGGACCGGGACCGAGAAGATCAGGTCGCTGGTGCGGGCCTTCTGGACCTGCTCCCCGTTGATGCTGCAGCCGATCTCGAGGTCTGCGGGGTCGGGCAGCTCGTCGAGGGTGACGACGACCGGACCGATCGGCGCGAAGCCGGGGAACGACTTGCCGAGGCTGAACTGCGGTGCGGGCGCGACGAGTTGGCGCGTGCGCTCGGAGTAGTCCTGCCCGACGGTCAGGCCGGCGACGTGCTCCCATGCGTCGGCCGCGGCGACGTGGCGGGCCTCGCGGCCGATGACGACGACCAACTCGGCCTCCCAGTCGACGGTGTCACCCGGTAGGGCGAGGTCGCCGTACGGACCGGTGATCGAGGTGCGGAACTTGGTGAAGACCGGCGGCTCGACCGGGAAGTCGAACCCGCTCTCGGTGGCGTGCGCGCGGTAGTTCAGACCGATCGCGAACACCTGGCCCGGCTCCGGGACCGGTGCGCCGAGTGCGGTCTCGTCGTAGGACCGGCCGGACGGAAGCTCGGTCGATGCGGCCCAGGCGGTGAAGTCGGGCCACCGGCGGTAGATGGCGGTCGGGTCGGGCCCGAACTGGCCCCGACTGGCCTCTTCGACGTCGACGGCACCGGTGTCGGTGACCAGGACGAGCCGTCCGGCGAGGTTGGCGATACGCATGGGATTCTCCTTGTGAGATTCGGGGGTCAGCGGAGCTGGGTCGAGAGCACCTGGGACAGGGCGTCCTCGAGCGCGGCGTGCGGGTCTGCGACGCCGTCGCTCGACCGGAACGCGACGTACCGGTCGGGGCGCACCAGGACGGCACCGGTGGAGGAGATGCCGCGGTTCTTCAGCCAGGCGCAGCGCACGTCGACGAAGTCGGAGTCGAGGACGCCGACGGTCCCGGCGACCAGCGGGAGGTCGTTCTCGGCTGCGAGCTTGTTGGCGGCCTCGACCCAGGCGTGGCCCTCCTCGCCGGCGAGGAGCAGGAACTTGCCGCCGTGGACGAGGGTGCCGAGCGGGATCCGCTCGCCTGCACGCTCCACGAACGCGTGCGGCATCGGGTGGCCAGGCTTGGTGCTGGGCTCGTAGAGGCGGACCGGGTCGAGCGGCACGTACTCCGGGCTCCCGTCCGAGACGATGGCGGTGGAGTCGTAGCGGTAGCCGAACTCGACGTTGTGGTGGCGGAACTCCATGGTCTGTGAGCCGATCGCCCGGTTCAGGGCGTGCCGCTTGGCTGCCGACTCCGGGAGCTCGTTCCACAGCGGGGCGAGCTCGGCCCAGTTCTCCTCGGGGGTCTTCTCGGGCGAGAGGTTGAGGGCCTGATCGATCGTGAAGTGGTTCATCGCGTTGGCGATCGCGTTGTCGATGTTGTTCTGGTCGACGGGCTTGCGCTCGGCCTCGTAGGTGTCCAGCAGGCCGTCGCCGGCGCGGCCGGCCAGAACGGCGGCCAGCTTCCAGCTCAGGTTGTAGACGTCGTGGATCGCCGAGGTCAGCCCCAGACCGCCGGTCGGGGGGTGACGGTGCGCGGCGTCGCCGGCGAAGAACACCCGGCCCTGACGGAACTTGTCCGCGATGACACCCTCCATCACCCACTGGCTGATCCGGTGCACCGTCGGCACCAGCTCGGGTGGAAGGCCGAGCGTGGCTCGCATGCGAGCGAGGACCTTCTCCTCCTGCATCGCGTCCGGGTCGTCGGTGGCGTACTGCATATGAAAGACCCACTCCTCCGATGCCGGGCCCCAGTGGTCGGGGCCCATCGGGACCAGCACGCCGCTCCACGAGCCGCCGAAGTCGGGGTTGACCAGCCAGCGGATCAGCACGTCGTCGCCGGTGGCCCACGGCGAGAGGTCCGCGGTCATGTGGATCGAGACCATCTTCATGATGTCCCGCGGGCCGTTCATCTCCACCCCGACGAGCTTGCCGACCGTCCGGCCGCCGTCGGCCGCGATCAGGTACTGCGAGCGCACCTGGTAGGTCGTGTCGGCGTCCTTGTCCCGCACGGTCGCGGTCACACCGTCAGCGTCCTGGACCAGGTCGATGAGTTCGTGGTTGAACCGCACCCCACCCGGGTTCCGCTTCTCGGCGTGCTCCTTCAACACCGGCTCGAGCCGGATCTGCGGCAGGTTGCAGGTACGGCAGGGACTGGCCGCCACGTAGTCGGGGTCGGTGTAGCTGCCACCCCACGCCTCGAGCTCACCCAGCTTCCGGCCGTAGCCGTCGTGGGCACCGGCCAGGCCGGCGTACCAGCCGGTCGCCCGCATGTTCGCCGCCGGGGTGCTGCGCTTGTAGATCTCGGGAGCCACCCCCACCTCGGTGAAGATTTCCATCGCGCGCTGGTTGAGCACGTGCGCCTTCGGCAGCGTCGAGGTGCCCGGCAGCGAGCTCACCAGCAGCGAGTCGACGCCGAGGTTGGACAGGGACATCGATGCGGTGAGACCGGCGCCACCGCCGCCCACGATGAGAACGGGAACCTGGATGTCAGTCATGGAATGTCTCCTTTATCGGGACCGCCGGATGAGTGGTCGAGAGGGTTGCCGACGGCCCGGCGCTGCGGCCCTGGCAGGTGTATTGCCTGGATCACAGTGTGCTCCAGATCTCATCGATGTGTCAACAGAAAATCGATTATTTATTCTCATACCGATATTCCGAAGGATTCCGTAGACTGACCGCATGACCAACACTCCCGCCAAGCCAACCCGCGTCCAGGAGGTCTACGACCGCATCCGCGGCGACCTCCTCAGCGGCGAACTGGCGCCCGGGAGCAAGCTCAAGATGAACAACTTCACCGAGCAATACGGCGTGAGCCTCTCCGTCGTCCGGGAGGCCGTGATCCGACTGGCCGGCGAGGGCCTCGTCGAAGCGACACCCCAGCGCGGCTTCGCCGTCGCTACCCTCACTATCGACAACCTGCAGGACCTGACGCGCACCCGTGTACTGATCGAGACCCTGGCACTCGCGGAGTCGATCAAGTACGGCGACCTGGCCTGGGAGGCATCGGTTCTTGCCACGCACCATGCGCTGGCCCACACGCCCATGATGACCAGCGAAGGGCACGTCGACCCGGCCTTCACCACCGTCCACCGCGACTTCCACCACACCCTGCTCGCCGGCTGCGGCAGCTCACGGCTCGAGGCCATCGCCACCGGCCTGCGCGACTGCGCGGAGCTTTACCAGCACTGGTCCCAGGAGTTCGCCCGCGACGCCACCCGCGACATCGCCGCCGAACACAAGACCATCGCCGAACTCACCGTCGCCCGCGACGAAGCCGGCGCGACCCAGGCGCTGCGCGAGCACATCGAACGCACCACCGCCGCCCTCGTCCGCTACGCCGAGCAACTCGACGGCAGGGACGATGAGCGCGCCCTCGCCTGAGCGAAGCCCCCCACCACTACCACCTGCCGCAGTAAGCTTCGAGAATCCGTCAGGAAATAGATCCCCCACGGGACTGCGACCGGAGCTGAGGATTCTGACAATTTAGTGAGAATCCCTCGGCGACAAGACTTTGCACAAATGCAGTTCAGCACTGCGTGCGACCGACAAAATCGACGAGAACCTAATGGGAGTCGATCAGCGAGCCTTCGACGGGTAACGGACCGCGAGGGGGAGGCTGATCACCGAGCCGCCGGCCGGTGAGCACCGCGAGAAGGGGGCGGTGATCGATGATCTTTATCGGAGACGATTGGGCCGAACAGCATCACGACGTCCATTTGATGGACGACGCCGGGCGGCGGCTGGCATCTCGGCGGCTCCCCGAGGGACTGGCCGGCATCCGGCAGCTCCACGAACTGATAGCCGAGCACGCCGAAGAACCAGGTCAGGTCGTGATCGGCATCGAAACCGACCGCGGCCTGTGGGTACAGGCGCTGACCGCGGCCGGGTACCAGGTGTATCCGATCAATCCCCTCGCCGCGGCGCGCTACCGCGACCGGCACCACGTTTCGGGTGCGAAGTCCGACGCCGGTGACGCCAAGCTGCTCGCGGATCTACAGCAACCGTGCCCGCTGCAAAGCGGAATCAGGTGTGATCAGAGGCCCCACTTACGCGTGATTACCCGCCCGTCAGTTCGTGGAGGTACCAAGGCCCGCATCGTTGCTCGCAATTGGTGAACACCCCGGTCGCGGCATCAGCCATCCCACGCTCGTCAGTGAACTCCTTCATCTCGCGCGGTCACCACCTTGCCTCTGCTGGCACACGCAAGCGGCGATATGGTGCAGGTCACCAGAGTTGATCAACTCGGGTCGCCGGAGAGAAGGATTCGAACAGTGGAAATTCAGGGAACCGCAGCACTGGTCACCGGAGCGGCGTCGGGCCTCGGTGCCGCCACCGCCAAGCGTCTCGCCGACGCCGGAGCCACCGTCTTCGGACTGGACCTGCAGCAGTCCATCGAGCGTGCTGGTGACAGCGTCCCTGACGGCGTGACACTCATCGCCACCGATGTCACCAGCGGCGACGAGGTCCAGGCTGCGGTCGACAAGATCGTCGAGTCGGGGCTGGCGCTGCGCATCGTCGTCAACTGTGCCGGTGTCGGCTGGGCGGGCCGCATCCTGTCGAAGAAGGGCCCCCACGACCTCGATCTGTTCCGCACCGTCATCACCGTCAACCTGCTGGGCACGTTCAACGTCATGCGCCTCGCCGCCGACGCCGTCGCCAAGACCGACACCGTCGACGAATCCGGCCAGCGCGGCGTCATCATCAACACCGCGTCCGTCGCCGCCTTCGAGGGCCAGATCGGGCAGATTGCCTACTCAGCGTCCAAGGGCGGGGTCCACGGCATGACCGTCCCCGCCGCCCGCGACCTCGCCCAGTTCGGCATTCGGGTCAACACCATCGCCCCCGGCATCATCGATACCCCGATGCTCGCCGGCGTCACCGACGAGTACCGCAAGGGACTCGAGGCCGGTGTCCCGTTCCCGTCGCGCCTCGGCCAGCCCACCGAGTACGCGCAGCTCGCCCAGATGATCATCGAACACGACTACCTGAACGGTGAGACCATACGTATGGACGGCGCTCTGCGTATGGCCCCGCGGTAGGCGGCTCCGCCGCCCGTGCGCGGTTAACGAGTCTCTGGACTCGTCAACCGCGCACGGGGCGCGAAGCGCCCTGATGGGAGGACGGCATGGGTTTCTACACTGATCGGATCGTTCCGCGGCTCGTCGACATCAGCTGTGGAATGAAATTCACGGAGCCGCCACGCCGAAGGGTCTGCGCCGGACTGCACGGACGCGTTGTGGAGATCGGCTTCGGCTCCGGCCTCAACGTCCCTTTCTATCCACCGGATCTCGATTCCGTCAGCGCCGTCGAACCAGCCGACCTCGGCTGGAAACTGGCCGCGAAAAGGCTGGGCAGGTCCCCGGTTCCTGTCGACCGAGCCGGCCTCGACGGTCAGTCACTCCCGTTCCTGGACAACAGCTTCGACACAGCACTGTCTACCTGGACGATGTGCACCATTCCCGATATCGACGCCGCACTACGCGAAGTGCGTCGGGTATTGAAGCCGGGCGGAACACTGCATTTCGTCGAGCACGGCCTCGCACCCGACGCTGGGGTCCAGAAGTGGCAGCACCGGCTGGAACCCATTCAGAAGACCGTGGCCGGCGGTTGCCACCTCACCCGCGACATCCCCAACCTGCTCACCGACGCGGGCTTCGACATTCGGGAACTCGACGTCTTCTACGAGAAATCCACTCCCAAGGTGGTCGGGGCCTACTCCCTCGGGTACGCGGCCACACCGCCCGCTAGGCTCTAGCGCTGACGGTGGGGGGAGCCGGCCGAAGTGGCCGGCAGTCGAAGGGGGCTTCGTGGGGACGTTGAAAGCTGATCTGGACGAACTCGAACGACTGGGGGCAGTGCTACACGGCCTCGCCGAGGAGGCGGGCACTCTACGAGTCGGTCCGGCGGCAGGCCCGTTCATGTCGAGCCCGGGCGGGGTGATGAGTTCCGTCCTCGAGGCGTGCAGCATCACCGGCGACCTCATCGAGGGGTCCCTAGTTCCGGCACTCGAGGAACGGCTCGCCGAAACCGGCGACGTGATGATCTACGTCGCCCAGGAATACCGGAACCAGGACGACGCGTCCGCCGACCAATTCGTCGCTGCCTACACGGACGCAACGGGTGATTGGAACGCAGAAGGATGACCATCACTCGCGCGCAGCTCGAATCATGGGACCCGTCGATGCTGACGAAGGTCGGCGACGCGTGGATTGCCCTCGGCGCCAAGGTCGAGGACCTGTTCGGCCGCTACGTCGACGGCGTCACGAGGGTGAACGACGGATACTGGGAGGGCAAAACCGCAGAGGCAGCCCAGGGCCGGGCGAACGCCGACAAGAAGACTGCCCTCGCCCTCGTCGATCACCTCGAAACGCTGGCCAACCGCGCGAAACAGGGATTTCACGATGTGGATGCGCCGTTGCAACGCGCCCGGATGGCGATCCTCGGCGCAGAAACAGCGCAGTTCCGCGTTTCCGAAAATTTGGTGGTGACGGATCCGGTCAATCCCGATGCCGACGCCGACCGAGTGAACGACCTGGTCGCCTGGCAACGCGATCTCACCGAAGCCGCGACAGCGGCGGTAAATGCCGACCAAGCTGTCCGTGAGGCTCTCAGTTCGGTGCGCGAAACCCTGCGAGCTGCCTTCACCTCCGCCGCAGCGCTCGGCGCCGATCAAGGCCGCACCGATGCAGCCCACCTCGTGTCCGACCCGGGCGGCTTGACCCCGGAACAGATCCAGCGGCTGGTCGAGGCCAGTGCCCTGACACCCGAACAGCTCGATGCAGTGAACAGCGGGAACGCCGCCATCATCCCGGCGTCTCACATGGAGTACCTGAACCAGGTGAGCCGATCGCTGGACGGGAAGAATCCGCAAGAAATCCAGCAGATCATGGAGAAGTTGCCGCCCGACGCCCAACGGTCACTGGCGAATTCGCTTCAGCTCATTTCGAACGAAAAAGTCACGGCCACCGTCAAGGGCGACTCGGAGGTCCCGAGCAAGGGCGGCGCGAATCTTCTGCCGGACAAGGTGCGAGAATCGCTCACCCGCGACGACCTCGTCGTTCGAGACTTCAAGATGGTGGGTTCCTCGGGCGCCTTCAGTGTCGAACTGAACGGTGTCGCGGATAGCCAGGCCATCGCGAAGATCGTCGAGGCCGGCGATCCGCAGTACAAGGTCGGCAGCAGTCTTGATCAACACCTACTCGACGTAGGTCGGCAGTACCTCGACGCCCAAGTCGCGCATGAGCAGAACCCGAATCACAAGTTCGAGTACTTCACTGTCGACGGCCGTGGTACCGAGAACACGGCCATCACCGAAGGGATCTTCGCGGCCGTCGCGGACGACAAGATCGCCGTCGAGAATGCGGTCACTCATCCCGACACCGGTCAAGGACTGGTTCGCGATGTGCTGGTACACAACTGGTCCGACAACGGGCAGGCGGCGTCGGCGCTTTTCGAGTTCGGCCGCAACGACGCCGTCGTCGAAGACCAGAACAACCCGGCGGACGTCGCCACCGCCACCCGAACCGGCAGCATCATGTCCGCCGTCGCGGAGAACATGAGTACCGACTGGGACACGCTGAAGAACATCCCGCAGACCGGCGGTCAATCGGTAGGTCAGGTCAACCCGGACCTCCTTCGGACCGTGTCCCACAGCATGAGCCCGTACATCAGCGACCTCGCCCGTGCGGGACGGCCGGAGAACCCCGGATTCGACATCGGCACTTGGGCAGATCCCGCCGACAACAACCACTTCGGCGGCTCGTCGAACGTGTTCGCGGTGCTCAACACCGACCCGGAAGCCGGAACACATTTCACGCAATCCGCGATGCAGGAAATCCTTGCCGCGGAGGGCCGGTACGCGCACGACCCCTCGGCGCCCCTATCCGGTGGCGATCTCTCCACCGCCGGCCGAATCCACGGCCTCATGGACAGAGGACTGCTCCTCTCGACCGAAGACAGTTACAGCGACAAAGCCGAACAGGCACAGGCAATCTACGACCGCAAAGCTGCCGCGTACGGCGCTCTGACGAGTCTGGGAAGTCTCGGAATCGACAGCCTCCCCGGCGGTGGGTACATCAACACGATGATCGACGCAGGCGGCGACCCGCTGAAGGACGCCATCATCGGCAAGGCACCGGGTCCGGCGCCGTCCGTCACCCTCGAAGCCCCGGACTTCTACCGCGACTACTACAACATCATCCGAGCTGCACCCGTTCTTCCGGAGTCGTTCCGACAGGAGTATTCATGGGCGTTCGACGGGTCCGGAAATCTCCTGTCCTGGGATGACGTGCGGTCGAAGCCCGACCTGGATGTGAGCATGAAAGATGGCTACCAAGACATGTTCAACCAGCTCGGAGACCCGGCTGACGGCAACGGTGAGCGCATCCGAAACGGCTACGACGACGTGGTCCGCAATGACGGGTAACCGCGGAGCGCGAATCGCGTGCACGACGGCCGCGGCGCTGATACTCGCATCGGGATGCGGGACGAACGAACGCAATGAATCGGCCCCAGCGCCGACCACACAAGACCGAGAAGTGCTGTATTCCAACGTCTGGTCAGCCGACCCTGGGGTTGATTTGTTCAGTCGGGGTGCCGAATTGGTACGAGCAAGCTACGAGGCCGGCGGCTACACGGCATTCGTGGGTCTGGAGAACTCGTATCCGGGATTCGGCAGGGCGGTGGGGGGCGAGGCCCATCACGGCGATCCCGACATCGAGCACTTCATGACCTCACTCGAGGCCGAGAACGATACGCACGCATGGGGAACAAGTTTCGCGCACATCACCGCCTATCAGTCCACCGAGATTTCACTCTCGGCAACGGTTTGCAATTACTACCTTTTCCCGGACAAAGGTGCAAATATTTCGCTCAATCCACTCAAGATGGCCTTCAGTATCGAACTCGAGCGAACCGGTGACGACGCCGGGAAAGCCGGCATTCCCGACACCGACCCCGCCCGGCAGGATCCCCGCGCACACCGAGTTCCGACATGGAATGTGTTCGAAGGTTGGAAGATCACCAAGCTCCACTACTTGCGCCAGCTGAACGGAGACATCATCCCGCAGGGGTGCACCGACTGGTGGCGGCAGCAATTCCCGAACTTCCGCCCGAACGCGGGCGGCAACCTCGTTCCCCCGCCCGGCTTCGAACCACCCACCATGCCCGTAGCGGTGCAGTACCCGGAGTGGATCGGGCCCGCCAATGCCGAATAGACAGCCTCGTCGTGCCTTCCTCGGGGGGCGAGTCTCGGTCTGGTCCGCCGCGGTTGCTGCCTTGGTTCTGGCGAGCGCATGCGGGACGAGCACCGATGAGCAAGTGTCTGCGCCGACCGAACAGCCACCAGAAGTCCTCTACACCAACGTGTGGTCCGCCGACTCGGGCGTCGATCTGTTGCAGCGCGGTGCCGAGTTGGTGCGGGCGACTTACGAGTCCGCTGATTACACACGGTTCGTGGGCCAGGCACGCTCCTTTCCCGGGTATCCCGAAGCGGTCGGCGGCCCTGCGCGACGCGGCGACCCCGAGAAGGAGGACTTCTTCACCTCGCTCGATCCAGGACAGGACGAGCAAATCCCGCTGACCAATTTCCTCCACATCACCGCGTTCGAGGAGACGGCCGCAGGTGTCGGAGCAACCGTGTGCACCTACAACCTGCGTGCCGACCCTGGTGTGAATCTCAGTGTGGAAGGACTCAACCTTGCCTTCCGTATCGAGCTCGAGCGAACGGGCGAGGATTCCGGACAACCGGGAATTCCCGACACAAATCCCGCCCAGCAGGATCCCCGCGCCCACCGGCCGCCGTCGTGGAATGTGTTCGACGGCTGGAAGATCACCAAGCTCCGCTACCTCCGGCCGCCGATGGGAGACGAGATGCCGCAGGGCTGCATCGATTGGTGGTTGCAGCAACTCCCAAGTTTCACCGAGAACGCATCCGGCATTGTCGTTCCCCCGCCCGGCTTCGAAACCCCCACGATGCCCGTAGCTGTGCAGTACCCGGAGTGGATCGGGCCCGCGACACCGGAGTAGGCGGCTTCGCCGCCCGTGCGTGCGCGGGGTGTCCCGGGACTCGTCAACCACTCACAGGCGGCGGCGCCGCCTGTCGTCGACGTAGAACAGCACGAGGGCTCCGCACAGGAGGGCGGCAGGGATCCAGGCGGCGGATCCGCCGAAGTAGCGGGTGGCGAATGCTCCGACGACTGCCCCACCGGCGAAGCTGCTGACAATGGCGGCGTACACCCGGGTGTGCTGACGCGATTCGGGGACCTTCTCGATGAATCCGGCGTACGCCGACTCGGTAAAGCGCATGAGGTTACCTGTGGTGGCGACGGCGATGTACGACAGCGACCCGATGGTGCGGAACAGACCGAACTGCATGGCGGCGACGAACGAGATGGGAACGGTGACCATCGCGTTGGGGACGTGTGGGGGAACGAACGCGACCGCGACGAGGACGACGATTTGCGCGACCATCGCGATGCGGATGGGGTGATCGAAGACGCTGTGGGCGAGTTCGCCCTTGAGCAGGTGTGCGAACGCGACACCGACGATGAACGCGAGGATCGGCCACAGGTGGGCCCGGGCGGCGTGGAAGTGCCGCTCCGACAGGTCTATGGCCATGAGGATGACGTTGCCGGTCTGGGCGTTCGCGAAGACGCCGCCGCGGCTGATGTACGTGTAGGCGTCGAGGAAGCCGCCGGCGGCGGTGAGAAGCAGAGCGAACCGCAGCGTCGTGGATGTTTTCGGCACTTCCACCTGACCACCCCTACCGAATCGGCCTGACTCGCAGCCTAGAGGTCCGACGCGAGCGGGATCTCGGACTCCGCTCGATCCGACATCCACTCCCTCAGCACTTTCGTGGCGATCACATCGTCCTCGTTGTATTGCAGAAGCCGCTCGCGCTGGGTGAGGTCGGGTTCACCGTCGTAGCCGACGGCTTCGCGGTACCAACTCATCGAAGCCTCGCCGCCCGCATCTGCGTCACGCCACTTGAAGCCGGCGACGGGCGCGATCTTCTTCAGTCCTTTGCCGCCCGGGCAGATGAACTGATCGCTGACCGCTTGATAGATGTCGACCCATTGCGGACTGTCGATGAACTCGCGGATTTCGGCCTCGGTGGGGATGCCCGGAACTCCGGCGAACCGGCGGGCCGAGTCCAGTAACCACTTGTCTTCGGCCGCACGTGAATAGCAGTACGCGGCGAACGTCTTGCCGCTCAGGGCTGCGGCCTCGCGTTCTGCCATCAGCCACGTCCAGAACTCGGCGAACGATCGAGCCTCGTCCTGCGTCGGTACCGGATCCCAGCTGACGAACGCGCGATAAGCCGATACCCCGTCCACATTGAGCAGCGTCCCCCACAGGTAAGCTCCGTGCTCCTGGTAGCTCTCCATGTCGACGTCGATTTCGATGTCCGCACGGGTCACCCGGATCTGCGGGAAGCGCCGCACCAGAGGCGCACCCGCCAGCCAGGCCTTCGCCGTCACCACAGCGTCCTCGAACGCACCGTGCGGCCAGTCCTCGAGAGGTTCACGGTCCCAGGCGGCAAGGTCGTCGATGGTGTGGCAACCCGCCTCACGCAGCAGATCGGCGCGCGACCCGGTGGCTACCAGACTCACGTCGTGCGTCTGCGTCAACTGTTCCTCGCACCCGGGCCACCAGGGGCACGAACGGCATTCGCCGATCCTCGACGGCACGGTCGCCGATTCACCGCGGGCGACGGCGAGCCGGTCGGCGAAGCGTTCGTCGTAGTCGTCCAGGATGGCGGCGAGGTCGTGCACGAAGATGACGTCGGAGCCGTAGCCGATCGCGCCGGCCACGAGGGCCGGACTCGCGAACCCGTGCCCCTCGAGCATCCGGTATACCTGCGCAACGCGCATCTGGTCGCGGACCTGGCTGCGGGGCTTTCTGGCTGGATCCTCGCGCGGCTCCCACTCGAACATCCCGGACGTCGTCGCACCCCGGCCAGGATCGGTGACCTTGTGATTGACGACGATCACCGGGATGTACCCGCCGTGTTCCGCGTCACGGATGAGGATCTCGCAGCGGGCTTTGCGGCCGGTGTCCCGTTCGAGCGGCAGCACCGCGCCCCAGATCCGGTCCGCCCCTGCCGTACACGCGGCAACCGTATCTTCGGCACGTTTGCGCATGCTTTGCTCGGCCTCGATCACCACCCATCGTTCGGGGTCGTGCTCGACGAGCAGTCGACGGACGTCTTCGCGGCGCGCGGCAGCCGCATCCTGCCGCTGCCGGACACCGGTGTCCTCCGGCGCGGCGGCCAGTGCTTCCGGAAAGGCGGCGTCGAGATGCACGCGGTGACGACACCGCGTCAGTGCGCTGGCATCGATCACCGTCCCGGGCACCTGTCCGGGAGAGGCGCCGGGTTCTGTTTGCTGACCGATATGGGAACACACGATGACGAAGATTATGTGCTCCCCTAGGCTGATCCCGAAGCACCGGATGCAGTTGGTAGCGTGGGCTGCGCAGAAACACCAGGAAAAGGGGTCTTTTCGATGGGGTTGTTGAAGAAACGTAAGTCCCGAGCCACCCGTAAGGCTGAAGCGAAGGCACTCAAGCACAAGGCGGGAGTGGAAGCGAAGCTGAAGGCACGCAACGAACGCAAGCGTGACAAGACCGCGTTCAAGTCCGCCCGCAAGCTCGAAGCTGCGGAACTGAAATCACAGAAGAAGATCGAGAAGGCTCAGATCGCTACCCTCAAAGCTCAGGAGAAGGCGGCCGCCCAGAAGGGTTTGACCGTGGCCTCCGTTCGCAAGTATCTCGGTGTCGCGCGACTCCTCACGCCCGTACTGCTCCCCATCGTCTACCGCGCCGCCACCGTCATGCGCGGCCAGATCGACGCCAGGCGTGCCGATCGCATGGGAGTCGGCATCGACCAGCTCGCCAACTACACCGGTCACGGTGCCAAGCTCAGCGCCCGCATCGCCGGTGCCGAAAGCTCCACCACGGAGATCCTCGGCCATAAGCCCGACGACGCCGAGACCCAGAAGTTCGCCGCCGCGATTCGCGAGCGCCTCGGTGATTTGAATACCGCCGTCCGCGCGGCCGAGCAGATGCCGCAGGCTCGCCGCAAGGCCGCTCACCAGGCCATCGCGTCCGAACTCGACGGTGTCGAAGCGGATCTCCTCGCCCGCCTCGGCGTCCGCTGACGAACATCGACGCATCTTCATGTCCCCCGCCCGCTCCGACGCGACCGCCACCCTTCGGGGCTCGGCCGTCGGTGCGCTCTCGGCCGGTCTCGCAGTCGCGGCGCACGGTGCGGGTGGGGGCGGATTTCCCGCATCGGCAGCATTGACGTTGCTGCTCTTCGCCTGTTGCGGCGTCGGTGCGATCACCGCGAACGTGCCGGCGCGCTTCCACAGCAAGTCGGCTCTTCTCGGCGCGCTCGGTCTGGGCCAGGTCGCCGGACACCTCACCCTCACAGCCACCGCACACGTGCACGCAGCGATCCCTGCTGCAGCGATGCTGCTGGCGCACGCCGCCGCCACCGTAGTGTGCGCGCTGCTGATTGCCAGCGCAGAACAGCTCTACCGTTCGCTCGTTCACGTATGGCGGGTGGTGTTACGCGGGGAGCCTCGACCCGTCGCGGTCGATGCCGCCCCGCATCACCCCGCACCGCGCGAAAATCCGATCGACGCACTGCTGCGTGCGAGCATCTCCCGTCGCGGTCCCCCAGTCCTGGTCTGAACCTTCGCCTCACTTCGCCTTCAGACCAGTAAGGACCTTCTTCGATGAACTCCCTAGTTTCGCGTGCCCTTTTCACCGCCGGTGCCGCCGGTGGTGCCATGCTGCTCACGGCCGGTGTGGCCGCCGCACACGTGACAGTCGCGGCGCCGGGCGCCGAACAGGGCGGCTACTCCGTCCTGACGTTCCGGGTGCCCACCGAATCCGAAACGGCCTCCACCACCACGCTCACCGTGACACTTCCGGGCCTCAAATCCGCTCGCACCGAACCGCTGCCGGGTTGGACGGCCGTCGTCGCAAAGGACCCGGAGTCCAAGCTCGCCACCTCGGTGACGTGGACCGCCGATCCCGGCGTCGGGGTGGCCCCCGGCCAGTTCCAGCAATTTGTGCTGTCCGCCGGACCGCTACCCGAACAGGACGAGGTGTCGTTCCCGGCAGCGCAGACTTACAGCGACGGCAACGTCGTCAACTGGGATCAGGCCGCCGGACCGGACGGTGCCGAACCGGACAAGCCGGCACCGACGCTCACGCTCGCGGCCGCGAGCGGTGAAGACGGCAGCCACGACGCCGTGTCCTCGACAACCGATGACCACGAGGCGGCATCCGAGGGAACCGACGACACCGCCCGCTGGCTGGGCGGCGTCGGACTCGTCCTCGGTGCACTGGGCGCGGCCCTCGGCCTCGGCGCCCTGGTGCGGAGTCGTCGCTCATGATGAGACGCGCGACGCTCACCTCGGTGAAGGTGATCGCCGTCGGACTGCTGACGATGCTGGCAAGCATGCTCGGTGTCGGCCCCGCCTCCGCCCACTCGGTGGTACTGAGTTCCAACCCGGAGAATGGTGCGCAGATCGCCTCGGCGCCCGAGCGGGTGAGCGTCACTTTCAACGAAGCGCTGCAGGAGTCGTTCGCGTCGCTCACCGTGGTGGGCCCGGACGGGAACCTGTGGACCAAGGGCGAGCCGTCGGTCCAAGGGGCCACTGTGAGCGCCGAGCTCGGTGAACTGGGCCAGGTCGGCGATTACACCGTCGCCTTCCGCGTTACCTCGGCCGATGGACATCCGGTGAGCGGAACCCGGACGTTCACGCTCACCCAGGAGGGGTCGGGCACACCCGGTGCCGCGGCCGACAGCTCAGGTGAGTCCGGGTCCGGCGGCGTCCCCCTGTGGCCGTTCGTCGTCATGGGTGTGCTCGTGTTCGGTGCCGGGCTGTGGTTCGCGCTCCGCACACCGCGCGAGCGGAACTGAGCACGGTGGGCACGGCACGGCAGTGGTGGTTGCTGTTCGCCGTGCCCACCTCGCTCGTCGGCGTCGCCGGTGGGTGGGCGTTGGCCCGACCGGAAGACCCAACCCCGTCGAGCGCGGTGCGAGCTCTGTGCCTGATCCTGGGGTCGGTGGTCCTGGGGCTGGCCGTACTCGGTTGGTGGGGCCGGACAGGCAGCCGTCCCCCCACGCATGGTGCGGGCCTGTGGCGACTGTTGACGGCCTTGGCGGGATCCTGGATGGCCGCCGAGGCGGTCCTGTTCGCCATGACGGCGGCGGAGGCGGACGTCCTCCCCCTGTCCGGGTTGACCGTCGGCCGCTTCGGTGCCTACGTCACCGACATCAGCGCTGGGCGCATCGACCTCGCCGTCTTCGCGTGCACAGCCGCCGCCACTGGGTGGTCACTGTTCGCGTTCCGACACCCGGGTGCTCGACTTCCCGTTGCGGTCGCCGTGCCGGCGACGTTTGCCCTCGTCGCGCGACCGGTCACCGGCCACATGTCACAGCAGGTACTCGGTTCGGCGCTCGACGCAGTCCATGCCCTGGCGGCCGCCACCTGGTTCGGTCTGCTCGCCGCCTTGGCGCTGACGCTCCGTTCACGGGGCGATTGGTCGACGTGGCTGCCCCGGTACTCGAACGTCGCTGTGTGGTGCGTGTGCCTGCTCACCGTGACCGGTGTCGTGGACGCCGCCGTCCGGTTGGGCGGGCCGGATGCCCTGCTCGACACCGGCTATGGCCGCGTCGTGATCGCCAAGGCGGTGGTGCTGGCGGCACTCCTCGCACTGGGGTGGTGGTGGCGCCGCACTTGGGTCAGCCGAGCTGCCGCGCACCGGATGAGCGCAGACGACTCGTTGCAGCGCGCCGCCCTCGAAGTGGTGGCGATGGCGATTGCCTTCGGTCTCGCCGCCGCCCTCGCCACCACCGCCTGAGACCCCCGCGCACTCGTTGCCGGCGAGCGGTGAGAGGTGAGGAAGTAGTCACGGGGTGAGGACGAGCTTCCCCCGGCTGCCGCCCTTCTCCCCCTCGCGGTGGGCGTCTGCCGCATCGGCAAGGGCAAAGGTGCGGGCCGGCGGCAGCACCAGTGCGCCCGCCGCCGCCGAACTCCCGACGCGCCGCAGGATTTCGGCGCTCCAGTCTTCGGAGGTGCCCGCGGAGAAGGTGATGCCGAGCTCGAAGGCAGCTCCGTCGGACAATGTCACGATCCGCTCGGTACCGCCGCGCAGCTCCATCGCATCGGGCAGCCCGCCGACTCCGGCGTCCAGGACGGCGTCGACACCGTGCGGGGCGAGTTCGCGCACCCGCTGGGCCAAGCCGTCACCGTATGTCGTCGGGACGGCACCCAGTTCGCGGAGTGCGCCGTGGTGGCGTTCGCTTGCGGTACCGATCACCGTGACTCCCCGCTGCCGGGCCAGCTGCACGGCTAGGGTTCCGACCGTTCCCGACGCACCGTTCACCAGGAGCGTCTCCTCCTCGCGTAGGTCGAGCAGTCGCAGTCCGCGATCGGCGGCTTCTGCGGCCACCGGGATCGTGACGGCGTCCGTCCAGCTCAGTTCGCGGGGTTTGGGGACGATGACGCTGGCGAGCACATACTCGGCGTATCCGCCGGTGTCGGACCAGCCGAACATTTCATCCCCGACCACTGCTCCGGTGGCCGACGGACCGACGGCTTCGACGATGCCGGCCACCTCACTGCCCGGGATTTTCGGGAACTTCACCGACATCACCTGCGCCATCGATCCCGACCGCACCTTCCAGTCGATCGGGTTCACGCCGGAAGCGCGCACGGCGAGGCGCACCTGGTTCCCCGTGGGTTCGGGGACGGGAACGTCCACCACCTCGAGTACGTCGGGACCACCGTAGGAGGAGTAGGAGACGGCCTTCATGGTCTGGTTCGATTTCGTCATAGCCACCATGTTCTCTCACCCTCCGACCCGTGAGCACTTGTTTACGACCGGTTGTCGACAAGTATTCACAGGGCGAGGGCAGCCTTCTTCAGGTCCTCGACGAGTCCGTCGAACGCCTCGTCCCGATCCGGTCCGCGTAGGACTGCGGACGGGTGGATGGTCACGAAGACATCCGGATGGCCGGTGACGTTGGCGCCGAAGACGGACTGCTTCGTGGCTCGTGCCATGCGGATCGAGTACCCGGTGAAAGGTATTCACCCCCACGAGGATGCCGAATAGTTTAGCGCTAAGATATACTGTGCTGACGCCTACGGAAAGCGAGCCCCCATGTCCATGACCGAAGTCTCCGCCCATCACCCCTACAGCCCGGCCGTGGTCGCAGGGGGATTGGCCTTCGTTTCAGGTGCCCTGTCCGTCGACGCCGAGGGCATCGCCGTTGCCGGGCGCACCGAAGCACTCGACGCTGCCGTGGACCGGATGGTCGATCGCCTCGCCACGGTGGGCGGAGCGCTGCAGGACGTCGTGAAGCTGACTTACTACGTCACCGACCTCACTCTGCGCGAAGAGGCCAACCGGCAGTTCGAGCGCATCTTCGACGAACCGCGCCCGGCGCGCACGTTCCTCGAGGTGAGCAGCCTCCCGTACGGCGCGATCGCCGAGATCGACGCCGTCGCCGCAGTCGGTGGCCGCTGACACACTGCCTCGACCAGGCACCCGCGGGTCCCCGTCCTCGACACACCGGACGGGGACCCGCGGCACGTCCCCTCCGACCTTGAATCCGATACCTTGGGACTCAACAGTTCAGGACCGCGAAGTTCAGGAGGTGCCCCGGTGGCGCAACGCCCGGTTCCCGACCGTGATGCCGTCGACGACATCGTCGCCCAGTGGGCACACCAGTGGCCGGAACTGGATGTGAGTCCACTGAAGGTTCTGGGACGGTTGCACCGTTCGTACCTGCGTTACCAGGCCTCACTGGCCGTCGTGTTCGAAGAGCACGGCATCAACATGGCGTCGTTCGATGTGCTCGCCGCGCTCCGGCGTTCGGGTCCGCCGTACCGGATGACGTCCGGTCAGTTGGCCGAGTCCGCTCTGGTGACCACGGGTGGGGTGACACTGCGTGTCGACCGGCTGGAGAAGGCGGGTCTCGTCGAGCGTGAGCGGGACGCCGAAGACCGCCGGATCGTGTACGCACAGCTCACCGACGAGGGCCTTCGGGTGATCGAGAAGGTGGCGGAGGCACACTTCGCGAACGAAGCGCGAATCCTCAGTGGGATGTCCGCGAAGGATCAGGCATCCCTCGCGGAACTTCTCCGCAAACTCGAACACTCGATCGTCGACAACCAGACGCCTCTCACCTGAGCACGCGGTTTCAGCAGGCCGGCCTGTCGGCGAGTTCGGCGACGCAATCGAAGCCGATGAAGCGTTCGGCTGCGGCCGTCATCTCGACGATGAACCGACGTTGCTCATCCGGTGCGGCGCTGATCAGATGGGCGGCACCCCGCCACTGCGCATCCGACAGCTTGCGGGCGAGTTGGGCGGCCTCGGCGCAGGGTTGCGCGATCCCGGCCTCGTTCAGGCCTTCGATGAAACGGGTGTACCGGCCGAGAATCCGGGTGTGCGCCTGCGACAGTTGCTCGGCGACCACTGGGTCGAGGGCCGCCCGGGCCTCGATGACGGTGAAGAGCCGGCCGATGCTGTAGACGGTGTCGATGAAGGCGGCAGTGGCCGCGCCCAGAACGGTTCGAGGGTCCGCGTCCGGTGGCACAGCGACGCGCTGCGCCTCGAGGAACTTGTCGAACACGGCAGCGGATACCGCGTAAAACGCGTCCTTCGTAGATCGGAAGTGCCGACGGAAGTCGGTCACCGACCCGCCTGCGGTCTCCGCGATGACCGCCTCCGTGGTCCTGTCGTACCCCAACTCCGCGAAGCAACGACCCGCCGCCTCGATCAACGCACTCCGACCCGCAACGACATCGTTTTCGTGCACCGCTCGCGCCTCCTCGCACCGGCCGGCTCCCGACGTGTCGGCCGTCACACATTCTTGGTTGACACTTCATGCAAGTCAACCCGCGCGACCTTACGCCTGAGCGAACGCTTCCGCCTGCGCTGCAGCCTGGCTCCGGTAGAGACGGCGGAGGCGGATGACCCCGAGGTCGTGCTGGTACAGATTTTCCGCCTGGTCGGCGTCGGCGGACATCGCCTCGAGCATGACCCGGTCCTGTTCGAGAACCGCCCAGTGCCGCTCCTCGAGTTTGGTGCGGTACAGGAAACGCCAGACGTCGCGTTCCCAGCCCTCCACCCGGCGGTAGCGCCAGAAGAAGACGGCGGTGGTCTCGGCGTCGATGGGCGTTCCCATCCCGACGATGCCGAACGATCCGCCGGGACCCGCCGTGGGCGGGTACGGGATCTCGAGGTCGACCCAGTCGACCCCCGTCCGGCAGAACTCGACCCAGTCGAAGTTCACGCCGCGCTGGTCGGTCTTCTCGAAGAAGAACCCGCGATCGGTCTCCCGGATGCGGAACTTGGCGGACGTTTCCCCGCCGAACATCGAATGCGACTCTCGGTGCAGGAACGCACCGTGCATCGGGTCGAGCAGGTTCTCGAGGGTGAAGCGCCAGGGCGCCTTCCATTCCGCGTAGCAGAGGAAGTGAGAGATACCCTCGTCCACGAGGCGTTCGGGGAGTTCGAGGGGATCCGGTTCGGCGTCCGGATCCGTGCCGAACCAGGCAAGGACGGCGCCGGCCACCTCACGCACCGGGAGGCTGGTCACCAGCCGCTTTCCCTCGAGGTTGCACCCGGGCATTCCCGGCACGGACACGACGGTTCCGCCGCCGTCGACCTGGACCCCGTGATATTTACAGGCAACCCGGTCGCCGAGGTGCTGTCCCTGCGACAGCGGTGCTCCGCGGTGCGGGCATCGGTCGGCCAGCATGCGGAGCGTGCCGTCGGATTGACGGAACAGGAGCCAGTCCTCGCCGAGGCGTCGCACCTTCTTCATGTCGCCGCGCGCAACGAAATCCGAGGGACAGACCGCGTGCCATTGGTTCCGCATGCCGGTAGCGAAGATCTCGTCACCGGTCAGTGCCGTCGTGTTCAGTCGATTCACCATGTTCAGGCCGCCATCCGTCGCATCTCGTCCGTGAACGTGTCGGGGGTCCACGGTTTCCCACTCGGGCTGCAGATACCGAGGTCGTTCAACCCCTTCACCAACCCCTCGAGGTGGTGCACACCGGTACCGAAGACCTCTTCGATGGCACCGGCGAGCTTCAACTCGTACGGGGTGGGACCCGCGGCGGCGGACTGCCGTGGTTGCAGGTAGAGACTCATGAATTCTTCCCTTCTAGAGGTCCAGCACGAGCTCGGCGGAGCGGGCACGGGAAACGCAGATCATCATGGTTGTGCCGGACTCCTGCTCGGCGCTCGAAAGCAGCGAGTCGCGGTGATCGGGAGTGCCGCACAGGACACGGGTTTCGCAGGTTCCGCAGATCCCCTCACGGCACGAGTTGGGGACGTCGACACCGGCTTCCTCGAGCGTGTCGAGGATGGTCCGGTCGGGAGCGACGATGGTGGAGATGCCCGACCGCTCGCACACAACCCGCAGCGGCCGGTCACCGGCCAGCATGTCGGCGGGTATTTCCTTCGCCTTGAACCGCTCGAGCTGGATGGACCCCTCGGGCCAGGCGGAGGTGGCGTTTCCGATGGCAGTGAGCAGGCCTTCGGGTCCGCACGCGTAGACGAGGGTGTTCTCGCGATCCTCGCCGAGAAGGGCGCCCAGGTCGAGGATGCCGTCCACGTCCTCGGTGACGACACGGACGCGGTCGCCGTGCACGGACAGTTCGTCGAGGAACGCCATCGACGCGCGGGAGCGACCGCCGTAGTGCAGTTCCCATTCGGCACCCATGCGCGTGGCCTCGCCGATCATCGCGAGGATCGGCGTGATTCCGATTCCTCCGGCGACGAAGAGGTAGCGGGGGGCGGGGAGGAATTCGAAGTTGTTTCGCGGCGGGCTCACCGGGACGGTGTCGCCCGGGCGCAGCGTCTCGTGGACGTGCCGGGACCCGCCGCGCCCGCTCGCCTCGTGCAGGACTGCGACACGGTATCCGGTCTTGTCGTCGGGATCGCCGCACAGGGAGTACTGCCGCACGGTTCCGCGGCCCAAGTGCAGGTCCACGTGGGCGCCCGGGGTCCACTCGTCGACGGCGCCGCCGTCATGCCGTTCGAGGCGGAGCGAGACGACGCCCGAGGACTCGACCCGCATCTGCCGAACCATCATGGGGATGATGTCTGCGTCTGTTGTCATCGATACTCCTGCACTCGGCCATTTCCTTAGTGCTCAATAACTTAGCACTAAGATGTATCGTGCGCCACAGTTGCGGAGATCTGTGTTCCTCAACCGAGGGTGACCCGGCCTTATGGCCGGGTCACCCTCGGTATCGCTTCGATCAGACGGTCCGCTCCCACACCCGGTGCGAACGCATCAGTGTCGTCATTCCGTCGAGCAGCCCCTCGGTCTGATCTGCCACGACGATCCCGGGGGCATCGGCCGAGATGCCGGCGCTGACGAGAAGATCACGGCCGGCCGGCCACCCGCCGATTGCCTTGCAATGGCGGAATGCCTCGGAGACGAGCACCAGCAGGCGAGGATCGGCCGGCGACGCGGCGAGAAGGATCGCGTCGAACTCCACCGATCGCATCGTCAGGAAAGTGCGCGACACCGGCACCGCTTCCTTCCCCGACCCGAGCTCACCGCCGTGGGGCCCGATGACCAGCGGAACCATCCCACTGGCATCGATCGACTTCACGGCGGCGGCCACCTCGGCGAGGTCGGACGTCTCATCGGCGACTATGCCGATGATCCGGCCGTCGATCGGCCACTCGGCGCCCACCTGGGACAGCGCGGGGCTGACGATCGGTGGCGCGCTGTGGGCGACGGTCGGCTCGGGAGCCGGAAGTCCGAGGCCGGCAGCCACTTCCGCGCAGAGGCCGGTGTCGATCTCCGCGAGAACGCGGAGCGACCGCTCCTTGATGGCCTGCTCGTAGCACTTCCCCAGTTCGAACGTGTACGCCTGCACGACGTGGGCGCGCTCGATGTCACTGAGGCTGGCATAGAAGAGCCGGGCCTGCGAGAAGTGGTCGTCGTAACTCGCGGGGGCGCCTCTGAGCTTCGTCGACTCCGGCATCGGCACCGGAACCTCGACGAACGCACTGGTGTCTGCCCCGGCCAGGAACGGGCATCCTCCGTCGAGTGAATTGGGCCGGTACGGCGCGACCCCGGGGTGCACCCCCGTCTGGTGCATGCCGTCGCGCAGCATGTCGTTCACCTCGGCGTGGGGACGGTTGATCGGTATCTGCCCGAAGTTGGGACCACCCAGGCGACTGATCTGCGTATCGAGATACGAGAACAACCGGGCCTGCAGCAGCGGATCGTCGGTCACGTCGATCCCGGGAACGAGATGACCGGGATGGAACGCCACCTGCTCCGTTTCGGCGAAGAAATTCGTCGGGTTCGCGGTCAGCGTCATGACGCCGATCGGCTGCACCGGCGCCAACTCTTCCGGCACGATCTTGGTGGGGTCGAGCAGGTCGATCCCGTCGAACATCTGGTCAGGAGTATCCGGGAACGCCTGAATTCCCAGCTCCCATTGCGGGTGGGCGCCGGATTCGATCGCATCGGCCAGATCACGTCGATGAAAATCGGGGTCCATGCCGTTGATGATCTGCGCTTCCTCCCACACCAGCGAGTGCACGCCCAGCTTGGGCTTCCAGTGGAACTTCACCAGGGTGCTCTCGCCGTCTGCATTGATCATGCGGAAGGTGTTGACGCCGAAGCCCTCCATCATCCGATACGACCGCGGGATGCCCCGGTCGGACATGTTCCACAGCGTGTGCGCTGTCGCCTCGGTATGGAGGGACACGAAGTCCCAGAAGGTGTCGTGGGCGCTCTGGGCCTGCGGAATCTCGCGATCGGGATGCGGTTTGGCGGCGTGAACGATGTCCGGGAATTTGATCCCGTCCTGGATGAAGAAGACCGGGATGTTGTTGCCCACCAGGTCGAAAGTGCCCTCACTGGTGTAGAACTTTGTCGCGAAACCTCGGGTGTCCCGGACGGCGTCGGCGGAACCACGCGAGCCGAGAACAGTCGAGAATCTGACGAAGACGGGCGTCTCGACGTCCTTACCGAGGAACGCGGCCTTGCTGATCGGCTCGGCGGCGCCGTACCCCCGGAACACACCGTGCGCTGCAGCGCCCCGGGCGTGGACCACCCGCTCGGGAATACGTTCGTGATCGAAGTGGGTGATCTTCTCCCGCAAATGGTGATCTTGAAGGAGGGTCGGTCCCCGCACCCCCGCTTTGAGCGAATGGTTCGTGTCGTACAGACGCGCCCCCTGCGCTGTCGTGAGGTACTCACCCTTCTGTCCCCGCGCCGTCTCCGCGCCTTCGACCGGCTCACCCGTCGCCGAACGCAGCGCCGGCGACCGCTGATCGGGTTTCGGTGGAAGCGGCTCTCTGGGTTCGGTCGGCTCGTCGACCGACGGTGTTCCCGATCCGGGCGTTCCTGGGATCAGCGGCTTCTTCTCGGACACGTAAATTCCCCTTCGCTGTCGCTCGAGCAAGGTCGGCGTCGCATCGCTGTTCAACGACGCCGCTCTTGATGCAGAGTGCCCAGACGAGCGCCGCGTAACCCCTCCGCTGCCCACGCCGAGGAGTCGACTAAGGAAAACGGCTGGCCAGCCATGCGCCGATGTCAGCGGCGGCCAGACTGGCGCCGGTGGGAGCACCGTCGGTGATCGGCCCGCCGAAGTGGGTGCCGGCCACGCGGACGTGCGTCCGGTCCGCCGATCCGAGGGCGTCGACCATGGTCTTGGCGTCCTCGGGGAAGCAGGCCTGATCGCCGGTGAGTTCGACGAACAGGGTGGGTGCGGCAACGCCGGGGGCGCAGCGCAGGAAGTTGGCGTTGGTGCTCAGTCCGGACCAGGTCGACAACCAGGCGTCCGGGGTGGCGAATCGTCCGAAACCGACGAGTCCGTAGTTGGTCAGATCGGGTCGCCGGCCGAACAGTGACCCGTAAGGCCGCTCGTTCGGGCTGAGCGACAGATCGGTGAACCGCAAATCCGCGTCGGTGCGGTACACCGTCAGGACGCGCGGTGCGAGCGCGGAACGCCGATCCGCCGGGTCCGAGGTGCTCTTGTACCGGCGACGCGCATCGGCGGCGTTCTGCACGCGCTCGCGGGCGACGGCATCGAGGCGGGCGATCCGGTCGCGCTGCGCCGCCCGGTATCGAGTGATGAACTCCGGCGAATAGGAGGAACTGTGGGGTGGTTCGGCAAAGCCGTTGACTGGATCGAACGGATTCAACTCCGGGTCGGCCGCCAACGGGTCGGATTCGTCGACCACAGACGGGTCGATCAACCGCAGCAGCAGGACCCCCTGGCCCGGATGCGGTGCCATGAAGATCACCCCATCGGGCACAGGCATGTCTGCTCCGGCCAGATCGATCGGTCGCCCGGCCGGGGTACGGGTCAACCGCTCACCCGGGGCCAGGGCGGCCTGGTGGTGGTAGAACGCGAAGAGCGTGCCGCCGCCGGAGTGGCCGAGGGTCACGACGTTCTCGAATCCACTTTCCCGCATGAAAACCTGCCCGGCCGCGGCATCGAGCAGGGCCTGCTCGTGCACGAGGGCGGTGTCGTTGTTGACCGACCGCGTGCCCTGTGTCCACACCGCGTAGCCGCGGGCGAGCAGTTCGGGAACCAGGACGTGATGGGTCAGGTCCTGGCGGGGATGCATCAGGGTGACCACGGTGCGGGCACCGGGGACGACCCGCAGCACTCCGGAGACCTTGGTCCCGTCGGCGGTGGTGAGTTCGTGCACCGAGGTGACTGTGCTGTCGGGGGGGTGGGCTGCGTCGATGTATCGGCCGGCGCCCAGCCTTGCGGTGTCGTCACTCATAGTCGCTCGATCCGCATGGCATCTTTGTCCCACTGCGTGATTCGGGATTGCGCCAAACCTGCGACGCTGCTGTACCAGACGGCGTGGCGGCAGCCGGTGGCTCGACGATCGATCACGATGTCGGAGTCCGAGTGGATCCGGAAGTAGGGTCCGACGTGATCGACGGTGACCGCTGGGTCGCGACCGGCCACTTCCGCAACGGCCGTATTCTCGGGGACGTCGAGGACGAACAGTGTGGTCATCGGGTCGCCATCTCCTTCGATTCCTGTTGCTGCTGCCAGGCCGCGGCGCGTTCGGTGATCAGTTCGGCCTTGCGCGTCAGCAGCGCGGCCATGCTCGGCTCAGGGCCGGAAACGACGTCGACGAGTGCGTCGATGGTGAGGTTGGCGTCGAGGTCTTCCTGCGGGGTGACCGGGCGCAGCGCCCGGGTAATTTCGATCATGTAACCGTTGGGATCGTGGGTGTAGATCGACTCGATCGTCTCGTGCTGGATCTGCATCTCCACCGGCCATGCGCTGTGGTCCAAGCGCCGCCGGTATTCCATCAGGTCGTCGTCACTGTCGACGTGAATGGCCAGGTGGCGGGACCGGATGAAGAAGATGGGGACGTCCTCGGCGAAGCGGGAGTACGAGTCGCCCTGCGGGCCGCCTTCGAACGGTTCGAGGCCGAAGTAGTAGAAGAAGGCCAATCGGTCGTTGTTGCCGATGTCGAAGAAGAAGTGAATGAAGTCTGGGTGTTTTTCCGGGCCCCAGCCTGCAGCGCAGATCGAGTGCACGACTGGGAACCCGAGAACGTCGCGGTAGAACTTGACGGTCGCGGCGGGGTCGAAGGTCGGGTAGGCGACGTGGTCGACGCCTTTGACCGAGTGTTGCAGTTCGGACATGGTGAACTCCAATGGGTTCGGGGCTAGTGAAGGGCGGGGGCCGGGGCGTCGGCGCGCAACAGGCTTCCGGCTCCGGGAATGTCGACCGGAAGGTCGAGCGCGCGCAGCAGGCTGTAGGCGCCGGCGGTCGCTGCGGAGAGCACCGGTAACCCGAACTCCTCCTCGGCGGACTGCACGAGGGGAAGGGAGGGCATCTGCACGCACGCGGAGATCACCATCGCGTCGGCTCCACTGCGGTCGAGCGATCGTGCGGCATCCATCACCCGGTCGCCGGGAATGCAGCCAACCTCCGCGTTGTCGGCGACCTCGAGCGCGCGCCAGTCCAGAACCTGAATACCTTCAGCCTCGATGTAGTCGACGACCCGCTCGGCGAGGGGACGCAGGTAGGGCGTCACCAGGACGATCCGTTGTGCTTTCATCGCCCGCAGGGCTTCGATCAACGCGCCTGCACTCGAGCGGATCGCCGCTTCGGAGCCACCGGTCGCCAGTTGCTCGGCGACCAGACCCTCCACGCGTTGGTGTTCTCCGGGCCCCACCGACATCAGGGCGACCAGGCAGGCGTAGAGGATGGCGTCGACCCCGGCGTCACCGAGCTCGAGGATGCACCGCTCACGCTGAGCGTTCATCGCCCGCAACTGCTCCGGGGATACCGCCTGCATCCGCATGCGACTCGAGTGAAACGAAAACTGTGCGTCTGCATGCCGGTTGAGCAGCTTCGGCATTTCCGTCTCGACCGTCACATTGGAACTCGGTACGACGAGCCCGATGCGATAAACGCCCATGGTGTGGCCCTCTGATTCTGAAGTAGCGATGTACGGGGAACTTCTCACCCCCACCGGGGGTGATTTACGTATACGACGATTATTCGACGCCGGTGATGATTCGTCAAGGTCCCCAGCCATCCACCGCCGCACTTCACCCCTCTCTCGAGAATTCCGAGATTCGTGACCGCACTCACATTTGCCACTTGACATGCCATCAGACACGTCGAATACTCGACACAGACGTAAGGAGTGTTCGAGGATGACCTCACACCGCCCTCAGAATTTCCCCCAGCACGAAGGAGCGCAGCAGCAATGGCATATGTGATCGGAGTGGACGTCGGTGGCACGTTCACCGATGCGGTTTTGGACGATGACGCCGGCACTGTTCTCGCTGCCAAGGCTCCGTCGACGCCGCCGGATTACTCCCTCGGCGTGATCGATGTCCTCGAGGCGCTCGCCGAGCAACTCGGTTGTCCGGTCCAGGAGATGCTGGCGAACACCCACCACATCGCGCACGGCACCACCTCTTCACTCAACGCGCTCGTCATGGGCAACGTGCCTCCGGTCGGCTTCCTCACGACCAAGGGCCACCGCGACTCCATCTTCATCATGAACGTCGAAGGCCGATACCTGGGTGGCTCGCCGGAGCAATTGCAGAACGTCATGGGACAGAGCAAGTCTCACGGACTCATCCCCAAGAAACATGCCCTGGAAGTGACCGAGCGGCTCGACCGCGACGGCAATGTGGTCGTCGCGCTCGACGACGAGTCGGCTCGCGAGGCAATCCGCACGCTTCTCGCCGACGGAATCTCCGCGATCGCGGTCTCGCTGCTGTGGTCGTTCCGTAACCCGGCGCACGAACAGCGCATCCGCGAACTCGTCCACGAGATCGACCCGACGGTATTCGTCTCGCTGTCGAGTGAGGTGAGCCCGCGTATCCGCGAGTTCGCCCGCAACGCGACAACCATTATGAGCACCCAGATAGGCCCCGGACTGCGTGACTACCTCGGCTCACTGGAGTCGAAGCTGCGCGAGCTCGAACTCGCCGGCCCACTGTTGGTGATGCAGAGCAACGGCGGCGCCGTCGCAGCCGCCGAGGCACCGAAGAATGCAATCAGCACCGTCGGATCGGTGTTGACCGGTGGCGTGGTCGGAGCGGTGTCTCTAGGCAAGCAACTCGGCCACCGCAACATCATCGCCACCGACGTGGGCGGCACCACCTTCCTCGTCGGCCTTGTCGTCGACAGTGAGCCCGTCCGGGCGTCCAGCACGATCATCAATCACCACCCGATCAACGTCCCCACCCTCGAGGTGCACGCCATCGGATCCGGCGGCGGCGCCATCGCCTGGGTCGATCCGGGCGGCAATCTGCAGATCGGTCCCCACAGTGCCCAGGCCGTACCGGGGCCGGCCTGTTACGGTCAAGGTGGCACCGAACCGACCAACGCCGACGCGAATCTGGTGCTCGGGATCCTTCCTGAACGCGGGCTCCTCGGGGGGCGTAAGCCGCTGGACAAGGACCTCGCGCGCGAAGCGATCCGCACCCAAATCGCTGACCCACTCGGGCTTTCGGTCGAGGATGCGGCCGCGGCGATCTATGCGGTGCAGAACGCCCAGACCGGTGACCTGCTGCGCAAGACGGTGGTCGAGGCGGGACACGATCCCCGCGACTTCGTCCTCTATGCCTTCGGTGGTGCCGGCCCAGCGCACTGCGCCGCCTACGCCCGTGAGGTCGGGGTCACGGAAGTCATCGTTCCACTCGGGCAGGTCGCGTCGGCGTTCTCCGCGTACGGTTTGGCCTCGTCCAACATCGTCCTCGCCGCCGAACTGTCCGATCCGGCGGCGATGCCGCTCGACCCTGCTCGGGCCGACCGCAACTTCGCCCGTCTCGAAACTCAGGTACTCGAGCAGCTCAATCGGCAGGGGCTGACCTTCACCGGCGTGGAGATCGAACGCGAGATCGACATGCGCTACACCATGCAGCTCGCGGAGGTAGCGACAGCGGTGCCGGCGGGAAGCCTCGATGCCGCAGGCATCGCGCGGGCCTCTGATCTATTCGAGCAGCGATACGCCGAACTCTACGGAAAAGACAGCGGATTCCGGGAGGCCGGCATCCAAGCCATTACCTACCGCGTTCGCGCGACCGGCATCCTCCCCTTCTCCCCCACACTGCCCGAATTGAAGTCCGCGGACTCGACTGACGCCTCCCCCGCGTTGATCGACACCCGAAAAGTCTGCCTGGACGGCACGATCGGCTACGTCGACACTGCCGTCTACGACTACAGCAAGCTGCTCGCCGGACACATCCTGCACGGCCCGGCCATCATCGAGGTCCCCACGACCACTGTCGTCGTTCCCCACGACACCACCGGCACCGTCGACCGCCTCGGCAACCTCAACATCGTCGCCCACTAGGAGCACTCCATGACCATGCAGATTCCCGGCGCCGAGGTGTTCTCGAGCCGACCGATCGACCCCGACGCGCTGTCGCGATCACTGCCCCCGTCACTGCCCGTCCACACCGTCACCGCCGAACAGATCGACAACCTCGACCCGCTGACCTACGAAGTCATCCGGCACCGGCTGTGGTCGGTCACCGACGAAATGGGCGAAGCGCTCAAGCGCATGTCCGGCTCCCCCATCGTCACCGACGCCAACGACTTCGACTTCGCGATCAGCGACGAAATCGGCCAGGAAGTGCAGGTCGGTCTCTACAACACCATGCTGGTCGGTGCCGTCGACCTCGCCATCTACTGGACCCTCCAACATAGGTCCACGAACCCGGGCATCACCGAGGGCGATATGTTCCTGTGCAACGACCCTTGGGTCGGCGGCGGTCTGCACCAGAGCGACGTCATCGTCTATCAACCAATCTTCCACGAAGGCAAGCTCTTCGCCTGGACCAGCGCCATCTGTCACGAACCCGACCTCGGCGGATCCGGCCTCGGCTCATTCGACCCCGCAGCAAAGGATGTCTTCTCCGAGTCGCTGCCGACCCCGCCCATCAAGGTGGTCCGCGACTACGAGCTCCAACGCGATGTCTCCGACGCCTGGGTGCGGCGCTCGCGGGTGCCGATGCTCGTCGGCCTCGACCTGCGCGCCAAGATCGGCGCAAACACCGTCGGCCGCAACCGCCTTCTCGCGGTGATCGAACAGTACGGGGCCGACACCGTCAAGGCCGTGATGAAGCGGATGATGGCCGACGCCGAAAGTCGCTTGCGCGGCAAGCTCACCTCTCTGCCCGACGGCACCTGGAAAGCCACCGGCTACCAAGACCAGTCACACGTCGGTGACCGCGGGATCCACAAGATCACCGTGGCGATGACCAAGACCGCCGATCACCTCACCTTCGACTTCACCGGGACCGATCCACAGACAGGGGTCATCAACTGCACGTACGCCGGCATGCGCGGCGGTGTCATGCTCGCCCTGCTTCCGATCCTCGCCGGCGACATTCCCTGGTCTGCCGGCGGACTGATGCGCTGCTTCGACCTGGTCTCCGAAGAGGGCACGATCAACAACGCCACCTTCCCCGCCGCGGTCAGCCGCGGTCCCATCGGACCCGCGTGGCTCACTGGCACACTCATCGCCGAATGTCTGTCTCAGATGCTCGACCGGTCGGTCGATCTCGGCAAGAGCGTGCAGGCTGCGTGCTGCGGCACGTGGGACACCGCCGTGATCGCGGGCCTCGACGAACGGCCCGAACAGTCGGTGCCGTTCCTCAACATCATGATGGAACCCATGGCCGGCGGATACGGGGCCCGCCCGACAGCCGACGGCATGGACACCGGGGGCCTGTTCTGCATCCCGATGGGCCGCATCCCGGACACCGAAATGACCGAGTTCCTGTACCCGCTGCTCACCCTGTGGCGCCGCGAGGAACCTGACTCCGGCGGACCCGGACGCCAACGCGGCGGTGTCAGCGCCTCCATCGCCATCACCCCCTACGGCACCAGCCTGCCGATGGGCCTGGTACTGGCGTCCGCGGGCAAGGCGGTCGCCCAGAACAACGGGCTCGCAGGCGGATACCCTGGAAACACCGGCGTGGAGGTCCTCGCCCGGGGCACCGACATTCTCGAACAATTCGCCGCAGGACGCATTCCTGGTGCTTTGGACGATCTCAGCGGTGGCCGTGAGCTCGGAGCCTGCTACGCGGAGAGCTACGTAGCCCCCGGGGAGGTGCTGTACATGCATTGGCAGGGCGGCGGTGGATACGGCGATCCGTTGCTTCGTGATCCCGCCGCGGTGGCAGCCGACTTCCGCGAGGGCAAGGTCACCGAATCCGGCGCCGAGACTGTCTACGGAGTCGTCCTGGTCGACGGTGACGTCGACGAGGCGCTGACCTCGGGGCGGCGGGTGAATATGCGATCGGAGCGTCGAGACCGTTCCGTCGTTACTCCGTCCGATGCCCCGGTGCTGGACCTCGCCGGAGCCCGCCGCCTCGACGACAACCTTGCCGAGGTCGACTTCGGAGGCACTCGTGTGATTGCCTGCGCGCAGTGTGGACGGCTTCTCGGCGACGAGACGAACAACTCGGCGCTCAACTTGGCGCGGTTCGAGGGACCGTCTTCGACTGCCGGGCCGCAGGTGACCTCCGATCCCAGCGAGTATGTCGACGCTCCCGTTGTCTTCCGGCAGCTGTGTTGCCCCGGGTGCTGGACCGCGATCTACTCGGGCATCGTTCCGGCGGATCACCCCGATCATGCGCTCGACATGGCCCGTCTCCTCCCTGCGGTGGCAGAGCTGTGAGGCCCGTGAGTCCTGCACCGAGTTTCGAAGGAGGGAGACCCCGGTGACATTCTCGGATTGGGGCGGACGCCTCGTCACGTTCCCCGAGGACCAGGCCCGCCGGTACCGCGAGAGCGGGATGTGGAGCAACGATCCCACCGGGCAGCGACTGCACCAGATCGCCACCCGGTTCCCGGATCGGCCCGCGGTAATCAGCGCGGTGGACTCGATGAGCTTCGCCGAGCTGGACCGTCGAACAGATCAGATCGCGGCCGGGCTGGTCGGGCTCGGGTTCCGTCGACTGGATCCGGTTATCTTCCAGCTGACCAATCGCCTCGAGACCGTCCTTGCGTGGTACGGCTGCGTGAAGGCCGGAATTGTTCCCGTCGCGACCTTGGCCGCGCACCGGATGCACGAGATCGGACACATCAGCAGGAAGGTCGGCGCCGTCGGGCACATCACCGAAGCCCGCACCGCGGGGTTCGACCTCCTCGCGTTCGCACGGGAGCACGCCGCCGGCCACCCCAGCGTCCGAATCCTCATCAGCGTCGGAGACGAGGAAGGCGAGGACGGCGGGAACGTGACCCGCCTGGAACAGCTGGGGCTTGCGATCGACCCCGACGCGGCACGTGCCGTGGTCGAACAAATCGAGGCACAGATCGATCCGCTCGACGTCGTCGCCTTCCAACTTTCCGGCGGCACCACCGGCGTACCCAAGGTCATACCGCGCATTCACACCGAGTACTGGAACAACGGCTTGTTCTATGCCCAGCGCCTGGGATGGGACGAACACACCAAGGTGGCGCACTTGATCCCGATCATTCACAACGCCGGAATTTCCTGCGGGTTGCATGCGGCGCACTCGGTCGGCGCCTGTCTCGTCCTGGCCACCGCCGACGCACCGTCCGCGTTCGAATTGATGGCACGGACCGAGTCGACGGCGGTCCTCATCGGGCACGGCCACTACCAGGCTGTGCTCGGCCCTGAGTTCGACGCGGCGCGCCCGTTCCTCACACGTGTCGTGTTGTCGGGCGCCAAGGTACCTGCCGAACTGTTCGAGCGCGTCGATGACGGTGCCGAACATTGGGCAGGCCAGCTGTTCGGGATGTCCGAGGGTCTGTTCACGGTGACACCGCCCGACTCCCCCGCACAGGCCCGGCGAACGACGGTCGGCACCCCGGTCGCCGCGGACGACGAAGTCCGCATTCTCGAGCCCGGAACGGAACACGCAGTCCCCGAAGGGGGTATCGGAGAACTGTGTTGCCGTGGCCCTTACACGATTCCGGGATATTTCGACGCCCCGGACCACAACCGACAAGCGTTCACCTCCGACGGCTTCTACCGCACCGGTGACCTCGCATCGCTCGCCGTCATCGATGGCGAGCGGTACCTGTCGATCGAGGGACGGATCAAGGACTTGATCAACCGGGGTGGTGAGAAGGTCAACGCCGAGGAACTCGAGTTGCTCCTGCTCGAGCATCCCGGTGTGGCCGACGTGGCGGTCGTCGCCATGCCGGACCCCCGACTCGGGGAGAAAGCTTGTGCATACCTGGTTGCCACCCATGGAGATCAGCTGCCGCTGAGTGCTATCCAAGAGCATCTGGCCAATCTGGGAGTGGCCAAGTTCAAGTGGCCGGAACGGCTCGAATGGGTGCCGTCCTTACCGCGCACCACTGTGAACAAAATCGACAAGAAAGAGTTGCGCGCCGAGATCGCGGCGAAATTGAGCGCCGAGGCGGATACCCGACACCTGGTCGTGTAAGTACACGGACCACCGGTCTCTTTCCGGCTCAGCACTTTTGGGGCACGTCCCGCGCGGGCATGCCCCGAAGCCGAAACTACGGCACCACATGCATGCGCCGCCGCGTTGACTGTTCGACAAGAGCGTAGAATAATCGACTTGTACGTCACACAGACTGGAGTTTTGCCATGAATCTCGAGCGAGTCGCAGTGCTCGGCGGCGGACCTGGTGGTCTCTACGCCGCACGATTGCTCAAGCGAAGCCACCCGGACGCGGAGGTGTCGCTGTACGAACAGAGCTCGCCCGACAAGACATTCGGATTCGGCGTCGGCCTCGCCTCCCGCACGCAGCGCAACCTTCGTGAGGCCGATCCCGCCTCCCTCGAAGCCATCGTCGCTGCTGCGTACCCGCACGAGATGTCGATGCAGGTCGGCCGTCAGATCGCGCACCTTCCCCACGGTGATCTTCTCGCGATCGCACGCACAACCCTGCTCGACGTCCTGCAACAGCAGGCCCAGCATGCCGGCGTCCGCCTGAACTACGGTGTACGACGCGACGCTCGCGACCTGGACGCAGACCTGATCATCGCGGCCGACGGGATCAACAGTGCCACCCGCACCCAGCTCGCTGACCGGTTCGCACCGAATATCGACACTGGGGCCGGACTATATCTGTGGTGCGGAACAGACTTCGCGTTACCGAGCGCACTCTTCATCCCCGTCACCACCGAGCACGGAACCTTCGTCGCCCATGCCTATCCCTATGCGCCCGACCGCAGCACCTTCCTCATCGAAACCGACGAGGACACCTGGCGGCGAGCCGGATTCGACGTGTCCACCGACCGCACCGCCCCCCAGGACAGCGACGTATCGTCACTGCTGTACCTCCAGAACGCATTCGCGGAAACGCTGGAGCACCACCGACTTATCGGAAACCGCACCCGCTGGACACACTTCCGGACCGTCTCCTGCGGGTCCTGGCACAGCGGAAACGTAGTGCTGCTCGGAGATGCCGCACACACCGCGCACTACTCCATCGGCTCGGGCACCAAGCTCGCCATGGAAGACGCCATCGCCCTCGATCACGCAGTCACCACCGCCCCGAACCTCGAAGAGGCACTGGGGGAATATGAGCGGGTACGACGTCCCGCCGTCGAGTACCTCCAGCACATCGCGCACCGCAGCGAGCTGTGGTGGGAGTCCTTCCCGCAGCGGATGGACCTACCGATCGAACAACTGACGATCGCCTACATGACCCGCGCCGGGAAGGTCAGTCTCAGCCGCTTCCTCGAATCCGCACCTACGCTGGTCCGAAACGGCCTCGCCAGCTACGCGAAGGTGCCAACCGATGCCATTCCCGACACAGACGTCACCACGTGGATCCTCGATCAGGCTTTCGTCTGGGACGGTGAAAAGTTCGATCACCGGATTGCGCCGGCGAATCTACGCGAGGCTGCCACCACCGCAGTGCTCGAAATCGGCTTCGACTCCGCCTGGAGCTCAGAGGCCACCTCCCTCGTCGACACGGCGCCTCAGGCGCGAACCTTGTGGCTCACCGGCCCGGCCACCCGCTCAGCACTCCTGAACCGGCTCGATCTCGCCGAACGGCTTCTGCGGCGAACCGACGCCGTTGTCGTCGTGGAAGCACCGGTTTCTTGCAGCGCCGACGTGGCAGCCGGTCTGGTCAGCGCACGCACACACCTGGCGTTCTTCACCGAGCCGGTGCCCGCAGAGACCGCTCCAGCATTTTCCGGGATCGGGGCCTCGACATGAGCGCACGGATCGCGAACGGCGCCCGCTATCCTTCGGGCATGACTAGCGAGGACGCAGCGACCGGGCGCCGACCCCGAGGCCGGGGCAAATCCGGTTCCGCTGCGGCCGAGAGCCCCGCCAGCCGAAGCAACCCCCGCCGTGAGCTGGTGGAGAAGCAGATCATGGAGCAGGCCACTCGGCTCTTCGCTGAACGGGGATTTGCCAGCACCACGCTGCAGGACATCGCCGATGCGACGGGGCTGACCCGGCCCGCCCTCTACCACTACGTGGCCAACAAGGACGAGCTCCTTTCACGCCTGGTCAGTGAGAGCACCGAGACGCCGGCAGCCCTGCTCCATCACATCAACGAGCGAACCGAAATCGGTCCGAGCGAGAAGCTCCGCGCGATGGCGATCGCCATCGCGCTCCACCAGGCGGAAGGGCCGGATCGATTCCGGCTCATTATCCGATCCGAAGCGGAACTTTCCGATGACATCTCACGCACCTACGAGCAGAGCCGACGCCATGTACTCAAGGAGTTCATTCGCGTTATCGAGGAGGGAATCCGCGCCGGTGAGATGCGCCCGGCCGATCCACGGACCGCAGCTCTCGGAATCATCGGCATGCTCAACTGGATCGCCTGGTGGCACCAACCGGGGAACGCAGACGATGATCGGGCCGTCGCCACTCAGCTAGCGGAAATGGCCGTGCAATCCCTCGCCCAAGAAGTTCCCACCTCCGTGTCACCGGAAGGGCCGGCCCGGGCAATCGCCTTGCTCCGACAGGATCTGGACTACCTGGAACGACTCCTCGAAGACACCCCGCGGCCCGATACCAACGACAAGCGACGCTGAACCTGCCATCAGTGCCGGCCGGCGTACCGTTCGCGTTCGGCTTCGAACCGCTGCTCGTAGGCGGAGGCGAGATCGTGCAGCGCTTGGACGCAGTCGCCGTTGAATGCCGGCGCGTGCATGGGTGCGAGGGTGCGGGGTTCGAGGTCGGCCAATGCGCGGATGGTGGGTTCGAGGGCCGGTGTCAGGCACGTCGCGTTTCCATTGTCCTCACCGTCCAGCGCCGGACCGAGTAACTCCTCTTCGGTGAGAGCGGGGTGGTGACCGAAGGCGGTGAACAGATCTCCGCAAAACAGTGTCGATGTCGTCTCCTCGAACATGAGTCCCGCATCCCAACCGTGCGGGACATGTGGCGTGTCGATGTGGCGCACCCACCGCGTGCCCGTCTCGAGGACGTCGCCGTGTTCGAGGGGATGCGGCATCCGGTCAGCCAGGTCGTTCACCTGCACGAAGCAGCCCATCGCCCCGTGCGCGACCTCGGCGTGCGGGGCCACCCCGAGCCACGAGTTCATCGCACCGCACTCGTCGGCCTCGACGTGGCCGAACGTGATCCATCGCAATCGGTCGAGGGGGATCACGCGAGCGACCGCCTCGGATGCCGAGGGGAAGAGGAACCGCTGCCCGGTGTGGAAGAGGAGCGGTTCCTCACCGTCGACGAGGAACTGGTTCATGATCAGGTTCGCGTCGTCGATGTACGTCGACATGCGATAGATGTCGGGTGCGATCTCGGTGATCGTGGTGTCCATGTCCGGCCTCCGCAAAGGGTGACGGTGTCCTGGAGCACCACCCTTCCCCTTCCCGCCCGCGGAGACAAGGGAATCGGCACGACTCGCAGCCCCTGTGCTTCGGTGGTCGATGACGCGCTCAGTCGCGGGGTTGGTAGGTGAGTAAGGCGATGTCGTCGGCGACGGTCCGGCAGTCGACCAGGCGCAGAGATGTCGTGTCGCGCGTTTCGCCGAAGAGCCGCGCACCGGCGCCCAGCACTACGGGGAGCATCATCAACCGGATTTCGTCGACGAGGTCGTGCATCAGCAGCGTGCGCGAGAGCTGGAAGCTGGCGTAGACGAGGATCTCCCCTGCTACCGCGCGCTTCAGCATCGAAATATCGGCCACCGCGTCGCGCCCGAGGACCGTCGTGTTCGTCCAGTCCGGATCTCGAAGTGTCGAGGACACGACGTACTTCGGCAGGTTGTTCAGTCTGTCCGCCAAGCCGCCACCGCGGGGTTGCCACCGGGCGGCGAAGAACTCGTAGCTGCGTCGACCCAGTAGTAGGGCCTCGGCGCCCAGCGCCTCGTCCAGCTTGACCGCAAACAGTTCTCGGCGATCGTCGAGCCGGCCGAACCAGCCGCCGACTCTGAAGCCTTCCTTGCCGTCGGGGTCCTGGACGACCCCGTCGAGAGAGACGAAATCGCTCATCACGATCTTTCCCATTCCGGTTCTCCTTCGTGTGCGGTGTCAGGGCACTGATGTAGACACCGCGACGACGAGAAAGTGGTCGACGCCTCGACCGCCCGGTTCCCGCCCTCATCGGTGTCTATACGAGGAGAATCTGCGACGGGCTGGAAGGACGGTGATGCACCGTGGTAGCAGGCGACCTGCTCTCCCGGGCCCGGGCGGGGGACGGCGACGCGTTCCGAGAGCTGACCGAGCCGCACCACCGGGAACTGCTGGTGCACTGCTACCGGATGCTCGGATCGTTTCACGACGCCGAGGACGCCGCCCAGGACACCTTGCTGGCCGCCTGGCAAGGCATCGGAGGGTACGAGGGACGCGCCGCCCTTCGCACCTGGCTCTATCGGATCGCCACCAACCGCTGCCTCAATGCGCGTCGCTCGGCCGGCCGACGTCTCCGCAGGGAGTGGGACATGCCCGGGGTCGAACCACCCGAGCCGACCGGGTTCGGCGAAGTGCCCTGGCTCGAGCCCTTTCCCGATTCCGTGCTCGAGGGGGCAGTCGGGGTACCGCTCGGACCGGAGGCCCGCGTCGAGCAGAGCGAATCCCTCTCCCTGGCCTTCGTGACCGCCCTTCAGCTCCTGCCACCGCGCCAGCTCGCCGTGCTCATCCTGCGCGACGTCCTCGGGTTCCGCGCGATCGAGGTGGCCGACATGCTCGACTCGACCGTGGACTCGGTTACCAGCGCCCTCAAACGAGCCCGCGCCGGGCTGAAACGCCATCGGTCGCAGAGTGAGGAGCGCGAACCGGCTCCCGGCCCGAATTCGGCGTCCGAGCAAGCGCTCGTGGCCGAGTTCGTCCGTGCCTACGAGTCCGGGGATCCTGACGCGCTGGTCGCCTTGCTCACCGACGATGTCTTCATCTCGATGCCACCGATTCCCTTCGAATACCAGGGCCGTGACGCCGCCATTCGCCTGTTCGCCGGCATCTTCGGCTCGGGCAGGAGAGTCGACCTCGTTCCGACCCGAGCGAACGGTCAGCCGGCGTTCGGCGCCTACCTGCGCGCCCCGACCGGCATCCGGCATGGTTCCGGCCTGTTCGTCCTCACCCTGACCGTCGAACGGATCTGCGCCTTCACCCGCTTCGACAGCAGCGTGCTCCCATCCTTCGGGCTGCCGCGATCACTCCCGAGCCGATGATCCACCTTTCGTGGGGTCGATCTGCGTGCCCCGAGTCCCGCTACACGGCGGCGCGATCGGCGGCGACGAACTCCCCGATCTCGGAGACCACAGCGTCGCGGATCCGGATCGACCGCGGAAGCAGTCCATTCGCGAGCAACAGGTCGGCGGCGCGTTGCTGTTCGTCCAGGAACTGCTCGGTGACCGGGTTGATGCCGAAGGGCCGTCCGCGCAGCGCCGCCTCCCAGGCGTCGAGACTTGCGGTGCCGCCGCGCCGCTCGACGTCGTCGACGAAGAACTGTGCCGCTTCGCGCGGGTGTGTCTCGATCCACGCGTCGGACTCCTGCAGCGCCTCGACGACGGCACGCAACTGTGCGGAGTTGCTCTCCGCGAAGTCGCGGCGGGTGAACCACAGCGAGGGATGGCTGAAGAGCCCATCCGTCTCGACGAGCGTCCGCAGTTCGTGATCGGCTTCGACATCCGCCAGCCCCGGGTATGCGCCGACCCACGCGTCGATGGTTCCGCTGACGAGTTCGGCGCCGCCTGCGCGCACGTCGGTGTCGACGGGCACGATGTCGGACCAGGTGAGTCCTGCCCGGTCGAGCGCGAACAGGAGCAGCGTCGTCTGCCACGACCCGTGCGCAATGCCGACACGCTTACCGCGAAGATCCTCGACGGACTCGATGCCCGACTCCGCCTTCACGACCAGACGGCCGTTCTCGACGCGGGGGCCGGAGATGCCGATGTAGACGAGATCGCGGTCGTGCGCCAAGCCGGTGATCGGCGGGGTGAAGCCGGTGCCGATGACGTCGTATCCGCCGTCCTCGAACAGCCAGTCGGAATGCAGGGTAGGAAGGGCGTTCGTTGGATCGACGGGCGGCTTCGACGGCAGTTCACGCAGATCCACCCATTCGACGTCGGGCAGCCGACGCTCGAGGATTCCGGTGTGCCGCAGCACGAAGAGCGAGTTGTTGTGTGGGAAGTATCCGACACGGACTGTCATGACCGTTACCTGTTCTGTTCGGTTGAAGAGGAGGGTGAGGAAATCAGAGGAGGCCGCGTCGGCGCGCCTCGTCGGCGAGGCCCGAGCGTCCCCACTGCACGGCGAGGTTCGAGGTGTCGAATTCGACCGACCCTCCCAGGGATTCGGCGATGGCCTGGAATTGGGCTCCTTCCTCGAGGAGAACGACGAACTTCGCGAGATCGAGCAGGCCGCTGCGGCCGATCACGTTGACGCCGCCGTTGGCCTCGAAGATTGCAACGAGGTCCGGGTCGTCCCGGAGGCGTTCGAGGATGAAGTCGCCGGCCGATTGCGAACGGTCGATGTGTGGCGGAATTTCCCGCGACAGCGTCAGTCGCTGTGACGCCGCGTATCGAATCGGCAGGGTGCGGTGGGTTTGCGCCCAGCCGCCGAGCCACGGCGTGTGGATGTGGACGACGCTGGTGATCTCCGGATGCTGCCGGAACACGGCGGCGTAACCGGTGACGAATCCGGCGGAACCGTTACCCGACAACACCTCACCGTCGAAGGTCGCCACGACCGGCGACACCTGCGGATCATCCGCCCACGGGCCGGGATCGTTCAGCGCGATTGCGATCTCGGTGCCCGGCACCCGTTCGACGAAGTTGACGGTGCCGTTGGCCGATACGGTCCCGGTGCGCCGGAACACTCCGAAGGCCTTGTCGGCGTCCCGGCGCGCGGCCTCCACGAACGTGGCGACATCGGGATTCACGCGGTTCTCGGTTGTAGTCATGGTGTGTCCTGTCCGGAAGTAGGAAGTGGTTGGCGCTGCAGGAGGGGAAGAACTTCCTCACCGACGCGGTATGCCTCCTCGAGGTGGGGATTACCGGCCAGGATGAAGGCGTCCACGCCGAGTTCACGCAGTTCGTCGAGACGTTCTGCGACCTGCTCGTAGCTGCCGACCAGGCCGAACGCCGGGCCGCCGCGGATGAGGCTGAACCCGCACCACACGTTCGGCTGGACCTCGAGGTCGCGGTAACCGGTGATGTGTTCGGGCACCCACCCCCTGATACGGGCCGCACCGACGGAATCACCCTGTGCTGCACGGTCGGCGGCACCCTTGTCGACGAAAGCCCAGCCCTTCTCGATCTCGGCCCAGGCGGCCTCCTCGGTGTGACGAGCGACGACGTCGATCCGCACCGCGAATTTCGGCGTGCGGCCGAGCTTCGCGGAATGCTCACGCACCCCGTCGAACTTGGCCCGCAGGTCGGCGTACGGCTCGAGCCAGGAGAGGTAGTAGTCCGCGTGCAGTCCCGCGGCGGCCACTGCGGCTCCCGACGAGCCGGAGAAGAACACCTCGGGGAACTGCTGGCCGGCGAGGCCTGGCGGAAGGGCAGCACCTTCCGTGTGGAAGAAGCGGCCGTCGAAGTCGAACGGACGGCCGTCCCACACGCCGCGGAGCACGTCGAGGAACTCCGAGGTCCGTGCGTAGCGGTCATCGTGATCGACCTTGTCGCCCCACCACAGCTGCGGGGCCCCGCCGCCGCCGCTGATGATGTTGTAGACCAGTCGCCCACCGGTGGCGCGCTGCAGGCTCGCCGACATTCTCGCCGCCTGCACGGGGTGGAGGAAACCGGGCTGGAAGGCGACCATGAACCGGTACGTGGTGGTCTCGGCGGCCAGCGCGGCCGCGGTGGCCCACGGATCTTCCGTCATGGGGAACGACGGCAGGAGACCGCCGAGAAAGCCGGCCGACTCGGACGCCTTCGCCACGGCGGCCATGTGGTCGATGTACCCGTAGCCGTCGAGTTCGCCGTTCCGGATCGCGGGGGCGATGTTGCCGGGACCGTGGCCGCCCGCATCACCGCGGTTGTAGCGCCGGGGTGTTCGCAGCGACGCGTGATCGCCCTCCATGCCGATGCGCCAGTAGAAATCGATACTCATGTGTGTGCCTCCTGACCGGCGAGGGTGCGTCCGGCGGGGTCGACGAGATGGAGCAGGTGTTCGCCCGCCCGGTGAAGCTCTTCGATGTGTGGTCGGCCGGTGAGGACGAAACCGTCGATATGCCGGAACGACGACAACTCGCGGGCCACGTCCTCATAGCTGCCGATCAGGCCGATGCTCTGGTCGTAGCCGAGGCGGTCGAACCCCGACCACCGGGCGTTCTCGCGTGCGAGAGCGCGGCTGTCGCCGCTCACACCGTCCGGGTGCACCTCCCGCCACAGCCGTTCGACGCGCGCCCACGCCTCGTCCGTCGTCTCACGCGCGATGATCGGCAGCCGCAACAGCTTTCGCACCGACCTACCATGCTCGAGTGCATGGTCGGCCAGGGTGCGCGCGGACGACTCGTACCCGGCGTCGGTCAGCACGAATTGGTGGACGTCACCGTGCTTGGCAGACAACGTCACAGCCTCGTCCGAATTCCCGGTGAGGTGCACGACGGGGAAGGGAAGCCCGGAGAGGATGCCGCGGAATCCGCCGTCGATCACGTCGTAGTGGTTTCCGGCGAACTCGTATCCGGTGCCACCGAATCCGCCCGGAAGAACCTCGCTGTCGTTCCACACACCGCGAGCCACGGTCAGGAACTCGTCCGCACGCGCGTAACGGTCACGACCGGTCACCCAGTCGCCGCGGGCGCGGGCGTCGGCCGGGTCGGTCTCGACCTTCAGTCGCCACTCGAGCCGTCCACCGGAAAGCCTCTGCAGGGTCGCGGACATCTTCGCCGCGTACACCGGAGTGCCGAACGCGGAGTGGAATTCGACCGCGACCCGCGCGTGCCGGGTCTGCCGCAGTGCCGCCGCGGCCACCACCCAGGATTCTTCACCCGACGGGTCGTAGGGCGCGATCACTGCGTCGACACCGGACAGTTCCGCGGCGTGGATCACCTGGGCGAGTTCGTCGAAGGGGCCGAGCTTGCCTGGACGCAGGTCGGTGGCGACCGTCGCCGGACGATCGGCCCCGAATCCGCCGCGAGTGTTCAGCTCGGATGCGGCCCGGCGCCCGTCACCGCGGGACGGTAACTCCCAGTAGAAGTCCGTCACGTCGTGGGCTCCTTCTCCGCGGCGAGCTGTGCCTTGGCCTGCTCGAGGGGTTCGCGCGCCACCCAGGATTCGAGGTCGAAATCCCGGGCGAGGAAGCCGTGGGCGTACAAGAACTGTTTCTGCACACCGAGAAGGTCGACCCGCTCCTCGGACAGGTTCAGGTGCAGACCTTTGTGGAAGTTCTCGCCGTACGCCGCGACAACGCCTTCCGGCCCGGACTGCGTCTCCGCTTCGAAGACGGCACGTACCCGGTCCACGTTCGCCGCCGCCCAGTTCGCGGCGCGCAGGCTCTCGGCGAGAAACCCGACCACGATGTCGGGGCGCTGTTCGAGAAGGTCGGCGTGGACAGTGACCGGACGCGGGGTCCCGTTGTTCACCCGATCGCGGAGGGAGGCAGCGGAATCGAGGTCGACCGCAACGACCAGCCCATGCTGCCGAGCAACTTCCTGGGCGCGGGCGCCCTTGATGTACACGGCATCGACATCCCCCGCCAGCAGCGATTCGATGCCCCAGGTGGTATTGCGGTCGGGATTCGCGGTCCGCACCTGCGGGGCCGCCGTCGTCGCGACCTCCACGAGTCGCACGTCCGCGAACGAGAGGCCACCCAGGCGTAGCGCGGAGGCGACGCCATGAAGTGCCATCGCGCGCGGGAAGCTCCGTGCCCGGTCGGCGGCCCAAGCGGGAATGCCGAAGCGCAGGCCGGCAAGTCCGGAGGCCACGCGGACCTCGGAACCCGGGCGCACGACGATCGCCTGCGCTTCGTCGATCCAGGTGAGACCGATCAACCGGGTGGGTGAACCTTCGGCACGTGCAGCGAGGGCCGGCACGTTGCCGCCTTCCCGGATGAGCCCCGGCAGCTGATGATCGAAGTGACGCACCGCCAGTTCGGGACCGGCGTCTTGCAAGACGCCGAATTCCACTCCGGCGGTTTTCGCCGTCCGGCCCAGCCAGCCGAGGTTGTTCGCGAGACCGCTCGCCGTGGGTACCGGGCAGCGGGTGTACCAGAGGGTGGCGAGGGCACTTCCGGTCGTCACAGTCATGAGTTGTCCTTATCTGGTGGGGAATGGCGTCCCACTCCCAGTTGGGCGAGGAAGGTCGCGCGGTAGCGGAGCGACTCGGGATCGTTCCGCTCTCGTGGACGCGGGAGGTCGATGTCTACGTCCACCGCGAAGCCACCGTTGTCGAGTATCAGGACCCGGTCGGCCAGTCGCACCGCTTCGTCCACATCGTGGGTGACGAGCAGAACGGCCGGCCGGTGACGGGCCACCAGGTCGCCGACAAGGTCCTGCATCTGCAACCGTGTCAGCGCATCCAGTGCGGCGAAGGGCTCGTCCAACAGCAGCAGTTCCGGCTCACGGACCAGTGCCCGGGCGAGTGCGACGCGTTGCGCTTCGCCGCCGGACAGGGTGGCGGGCCACGCGCGTTGTTTGTCGGCGAGATTGACCTCGGTCAACGCTCGCTTCGCATTCTCGCGAGTGGCGCGCGATCGTTGTTGTCCCACTGACACATTCGACAGCACGCGCTTGGACGGAATCAGTCGCGGTTCCTGGTACACCACCGTGCGCTGCCGCGGTACCAGAACGTCACCGCCGTCCGGCGGCTCGAGTCCCGAGAGCAGGCGCAGAAGTGTCGTCTTCCCGGTGCCGCTCGGGCCGAGCAGGACGACGAACTCACCGCGGGTGATCTCGAGGTCGATCCCGGCGAGTACGCCTTTGTCGCCGAACGACTTCCGCACACCCCTCAGCGACACGGCAAGGGGCGACCCGGCTCGTCGTTCCGCTGCGGTGGTCGCGGTGCGTTCGCGGGCGGCGAGCGACGGCAACGGCGCCTCGGTGGTGTTCATCGGGTCACCGACAGTTGCCGCCACGGCATCGCGAACTTCTCGATCACCCGGACGACGGCATCGAAGATCAAACCGAGAACCGCATACAACACGATGCACAGAACCATGTAGTCGGTGCGGTTGTATTCCTGCGCGAGGGTGACGAGGTACCCGATGCCTTCGCGGGTTCCCACTTGTTCGGCGGCGATGAGCCCGGTGATACTGAGAGACAGGCAGATACGCAACCCCATCAGCACTCCTGGCAGTGCGGTCGGCAGGATTGCGCCGAACACCAGCCGCCAGCCGGTGAGCCCGAACCCGCGGGCGGCCTCGACCATCTTGCGGTCGACGCCGCGCACTCCGAGGTAGGTGTACGCGTACATCGGAGCAAGGGTCGCCACGGTGATGAGGACGACCTTGAACGTCTCGTCGATGCCGAACCACGCGATGAACAGCGGAACGAGCGCGAGGAACGGTACCGCCCGGTTGATCTGCATCGTGGAGTCGATGAGCTCCTCACCGAGCGCGGAGAGTCCGGACAGCACGCCGAGCACGAGCCCGATGACGACGCCGCAGCCCACACCCAGTGCAGCGCGTTGCAGCGACGCGATACCGAAGTCGAGTAGCTGGCCCGACTCGTACAGCTCCGCGAAGGCCAGCCACACCGCGGGCGGTCCGGCGAGGATCTCCGGGCTGAGCGTGCCGGTAGCAGACCCGATCCACCACCCGGCCACGAGCAGTGCGGGGACGAGGAACCGCAGGGGAACAGAGATCCACCGGGGCCGTTCCTGGATACGGCGATAGCGGGGTGTCTCCAATGCCAGGGCGGCCGGCGCCTCGCTGCGCGCAGGCTCCGTCAGGATCACCGCCGAACTCACTTGCCCTCGGCCGAGGCGTTATCGAGCGCGGCGGGGAGATCGAAGATGACGTCGCTGCCCTTCAGCGGCTGCTGAATCACCCCGTTCTCCGCGAACAACGCGGCGATCGATTCGAGGTCGGCAGCGTCGGCGGTGGTCGGATAGCGGAAGGTGGTGATCCGACCGCCCAGAGCGATCGCGTCGTCGAGACGCTGACCCGACAGTGCCCTGGGGCCGGTCTTCTCGAAGACGTTCTCGAACGACGCAGGATCCTGTCGCTGCTTCTCCGTGAGCTGTTGTGTCACTTCGAGGAACTTCTGCACCACCTCGGGATGCTCCTCGAGCACCTCGGTACGGCCTGCGATGATGGTGCTGTCCACCGAGCCGATGCTCGCCTCGGTGACGATTTCGACCGCGCCTTTCGCCTTCGCCTCCTGGTACGGGACCAGGAACGATGCCCAGGCGTCGACCTGGCCGGTCGAGAACGCCGACGCGGCGTCGGCCTGCTGCAAAGGCACCCGCTCGACGGAGTCGACGGGGACGCCCGCCTGGGTCAGTGCCTTCAGGGTGATGTACTCGCCCTTACCGGCGGGATTCACCGCGATCCGCTTTCCGGCGAGATCCGCGACCGTCTTGATCCCGGATTCGGGCCTGGCGATGATGCCTGCCTGATCCTTGTTGTACGGGTCCGAGGTGGCGAAGATCCGCACCCCGACATCCTTGGACAGCGCGCCGACCACCGGGCTGTACGCACCGGTCTGAATGTCGAGTTCGCCGGTGTTGAAAAGCTTGAGGTTGGAGCTGAATCCCGGTGTGGTCTTGACCCATTCGATATTCGCGCCCAGCGGCGCGAGGGCCTCGTCGTAGGTTCCGTCGCGTTTCCCGACGGCGATGGCACCCGAGTTGCCCGGATCGAAGACCTGGAGAGTGAAGTCGGCACCTGCGCTGTTTCCTCCGGATTCCTCGGAAGTCCCACACGCCACCGCCAACCCGGCCAGCGGGATCATGGCGAGCGCTGCGGCGGCTCGTGGCAGTCGGCGTAAGCGGGACATGTGGGGAACTCCTTCAACGGATGAATCGTCAGGTGTGACGACCGTTGACGCTATGTCCCCTGCGTCCGATTTCCTCCTGTTTGTTTTCTACAGATCGGAAACCTTGACAAGTTTCGGAAACCCAGTTCACCGCCGTGCGCAGCGTATTTCGCAGTCGCGGGGCCCGAAGCTTTCCGACAGCCGGAAAGTATGGTTCCGATACCGGGGACGAAACCGTCCCTCCATCCGGCGGTGTGGCTCGTGCACCGCCCGACGAAAGGACCCTTCGTGACCGACTCACGTGCGGCCGGAGTTCGGACGGTGACGCGGGCCCTGACGATGCTCTCCTGTTTCGGCGGGGGCGATGAGCTTGGGGTGTCGGAGATCGCCAAGCGCCAGGACCTCGCGGTGAGCACCACTCATCGCCTCCTCCAGTCCTTGGTCGACGCCGGCTTCCTCGACAAGGATCCGACGTCGGGCCGCTACCGGCTCGGGAGTGCACTGGCCGCCTACGGCCAGATTTCCTACCGGCAGCATCGCATCTATCTATCGGAGCCCTATCTCGAACAGCTGGCCGCCACGACGGGGGCGTCCGCCTCACTGGCCATGCGCCACCGTCACGAGGTCGTGCTCCTGGGTTTCAGCCGGTGGCGGGAAAGCGACGGACACGTACTGCAGGGTGTCCGGCTTCCGCTGCATGCAAGCGCCTTGGGCAAGGTGTTCCTCGCGTGGTCGGACGCGGACGACACCGAGCTCGCTTCACTACCACGGACGGCCACCACCTCCCGCGCGATCACTGACGTCGCCGGCATTCGAGAGGAGCTGAACCGCACCCGTGAGCGTGGCTACGGTTTCAACGACGAGGAGTTGACCCCCGACTTTCGCACCATCGGGTTACCGATCCGCGACTCCGACGGTGTCGTCCGGTTCGCCCTCGGACTGAGGGGCCCACCGAACTCATGATCGACCAGCGCATCCCCTTCTTCGTGGACCTCGCTCGCGTCGCAGCCGGGGAGATTGCCGCGGTTCTACTGTGAGCCGAGCTCGAGCGGCACGTGCCAGGCGTCGTATTCGTACACCCAGTCGCCGTTGCCTGCCACCTTGAGCCACTCGTTGGACCGGGACCCCCGCTGGATGTGTGAGGTCCGCTGCAGTCGTGTCTCCTGGTAGGTCTGCAGCGCGACCGCGGGTTCGTCGAACAGGCTCAGGCAGCGGGACAGGACGACGGCGTCCTCGATGGCCATGCCGGCGCCCTGCGCCATGAACGGCATCATCGGATGCGCGGCGTCGCCGAGGAGCACGGACCGTCCGTCGGTCCACGACGCCAGCGGGTCGCGCACGTAGAGAGCGGATTTCAGGACGTCTTCGCAGGCGTCGAGAAGGGCTCGTGCCTCGGGGTGGAAGTCGCGGTACAGCTCACGCAGTTCGGTGACGGATCCGGGTGTGGTCCACGATTCCTCGGTCCACTCCTCCTGCGCGCAGGTGGCGAAGACGAAGATATCCTTGCCCTGATTGAGGGGGAACGTCACGATCTGCGTCGACGGGTTCGGCCCCCACCACTTGGTGAAGCAGTCGAGGTTCGGCAGGTTGCCAACGCGTTCGGTGGGGACGACGGCGCGGAACGCCACGACCCCGGTGAACGTCGGCTGTTCCCGGCCGAGCAACGACGTCCGGACCGCGGAGTGGATCCCGTCGGCACCGACGATCACGTCTGCGGAAACCCCACTGCCGTCGGTGAACTCGATGCGGCCGTCGGCGACGCCGCTGATCCGGCGACCCATTTCGACGACACCCGACGGCAGCCGGCTCTCGAGCGCGGTCATGAGGTCGCCCCGGTGCATGGTCAACTGCGGTGCACCGTACTGCTGTTCCGCGCTGTTGCCCATCGGCAGCCGGGACGTTTCGGCTCCCGTGTCCCACGTGCGGCTGATCCGGAACTGCGGCCGGGCAGCCGATTCGCGGATCGCCGGCCCGATGCCGAGTCCGTCGAGAGCCCGGACCGCGTTGGGGGTGAGGTTGATGTCGGCGCCGACGCGCGCGAACTGTTTCGTCTGTTCGTAGACGGTGACATCGAGACCGAGTTCACGAAGGGCGATGGCCGTGGTCAGTCCCCCGATGCCGCCGCCGCACACCGCAACCGTGGTCATTTTTTATTTCCATTCTGTCCGGGCACCGCGACGGGCGGCGTGAACGGTGCCGGCATCTCGCCGTAGGCGGCGAGATCGACCTCGACGATCACCGGCGCCTGCCGCGACACCGCGTCGGCGAGCACGTCGTGGGCCTCGTCTGCGCCTCCGATCCGCAGGTACGGCACACCGATGGACTGCGCCAGCAACGGGAAGTCGGGGGTGACGAGGTCGACGGCGTAAGTGTCTTCGCCGCCGCCCTTCTGCATGTTGCGCAGCACGCCGTAGCCGCCGTCGTTGAACACGAGCAGCACCAGCCACGGCTTCTCCTGCGCCATGGTCAGGATCTCGCCGAAGTGGACGGCCAGGCCGCCGTCGCCGACGAGGGCCAGGGTGGGCCGGGTCTCGTCGGCCAGTGCGGAACCGATGGCCATGCCCAGGCCCTGCCCGATGCCGCCGCCGCGGGGGAAGACGTTGGACTTGGGGTCGAACATCGGCAGCAGCCGGTTGCCCCAGGAACTCGACGCGATGGTGACGTCGCGGGCGATCACCGAATCCTGCGGGAACGTCGCGCGCACGGAATCGCACAGCACCGCGTGATCACCGAGTCCGGCGCGCTGCTTGCTGCGGACGAGTTCGCGGGTGGCGCGGGCACGTTCGGTCCAGGCGGCGTCGACGGGAGCCAGGCCCGACAGCTGCCGGAGGAACGTCGCGATGTCGGCGGTGACCCCGGCCTGCGCGGGATACACGCGGCCGAGCGCGGCCGCGTCGATATCGACCTGGACGTGCACGGCGGGAACGGGCATGGAGTAGTCGCCGGTCTCGTTGGACCGGAAGTGCGTACCCAGCGACAGCAGCAGGTCGGCGTCCCGGAGGAGCTCGCGCCCCGCGGGGGTATTGCCGTAGTTGCCGATGCACAGCGGATGGTCCTCGGGCACGGCTCCACGACCGGAGTTGCTGGTGAGCAACGGGACACCCCACCGCTCGACCAGTTCGGTCAGCTGGGCACCGGCTCGTGCGACGCCGCCGCCGGCCCAGATGACGGGGCGCTCGGCCGCTGCCAGCAACGACAGTGCCGCAGCGAGTTCGTCGGCGTCCGGCGTGCGCGGCGACTCCTGCGCCGCCTCCACCACGTCGATCTCGTGCTCGGCGTACTGGAGGTCGATCGGCCACTCGATGCTCGCCGGACCGCCGGGCGTTGCCAGAGCCTGGGCAACCGCCTCCCGCAACGTCTTTCCCGCACTGTCGGTGTCGAGGATGGTGGCAGCATGCTTCGACGTCGCCGTCAGCATCCCCAGCTGATCCTTGGTCTCGTGGATGAAGCCGCGACCCGAGCCGAGGTAGCGGCTCTCGACGTTGCCCGTCACGTGCAGCACCGACGTTCCGGCACTGAGCGATTCGATCAGCGAACCGGCCGCGTTGCCGGCACCGGTGCCGGTGCTCGTGAGAGCGCAGCCGAGTCCGCCGGTGGCGCGGGCGTACCCGTCGGCGGCGCTGACCGCGGTGGCCTCGTGCCGGACCGGCACGAACCGCAGGTGCTTGCTGACCGCCTGCACCAGGGGCTGGTTGTGGACGCTCACGATGCCGAAGACGGTGTCGACACCGGCCTCGCGCAGCACCTGGACGAGCAGGTCGCCCCCATTACCCACCTGCTTGTCATTTCCTGCAGACATTGTGTTCCTCTCAGACATAGCGCGCGACGCCTCCGCAGACGTCGAGGCTGGTGCCCGTCACGTAGGACGAGCGTGGGGACAGCAGGGTCACGATCATGGCGGCCACCTCGTCGGCGCGGCCGAATCGGCCGAGGCCGATGCCGCGGTCCTGGGCAATCTCCGCCTCCCATTCGGCGAATGTGGCGTCGGTGCCGGATTCCTCGTAGCGGCGCCGCCACTGGCCGGTGTCGACCAGTCCGAGCGACACCGAGTTGACGCGGATGCCGTCGGCGGCGAGTTCGAGCGACAGCGACTTGCTGAGGTTCAGCAGCCCGGCCCGGGCGGCGCTGGTGGTGACCAGTCGCGGCTCGGGCTGACGTGCGAGCACCGCTGAGATGTTGACGATGGACGCGGCGTCGGACTTGCGCAGCAGCGGCAGGGCGGCCGAGGTGGTGTTGAGGACGCTGGAGAACTTGAGGTCGAGTTCGTCGCGCCAGTCGTCGAGGGTCGCCTCACTGCGCGGGACCATGCGGGACTTGCCTGCGTTGTTGACCAGACCGTCGAGGCCGCCGAATCGGGCGACACCGGCGTCGACCAGCGCGGCGACCGCGGCGGGGTCCCGGACGTCGCAGGACGCGGTGAGGACGCGGTTGCTGCCGGGCAGCGGCGCGATCACGGAGTCGAGCCGGTCGCGGTCGCGCGCGCAGGTGACGACGTTGGCACCCTCCTCGAGCAGCATCGCGACGGTGGCGAGCCCGACTCCCGAGCTTCCGCCGGTCACCAGGTGGGTGCGGTCTTTCAGTTGCAGGTCCACGACGTGGTCCCCTTCTCTAGTGCAGGACGAATCCGCCGTTGACGACGAGTTGCTGGCCGGTGATGTACGACGCCTCGGGACCCATCAGGAACGCGACGGCGCCGACGAGATCCGACGGCTGCTGCGGCCGCTCGAGCGCACGGCCCAGGCGGTACAGCTCGTGCCGGTGCTCCGGAACCTTCTGCGCCGATTCGCTTTCGGTCAGACCGGGCGAGACGGTGTTGACGGTGATGCCGTGCGGCCCGAGGTCGCGGGACATGGCGCGGGTCAGCGCGGCCACCCCGCCCTTGGAGGCGATGTAGTGCGCGAGACGCGGCGAACCGTACAGGGCGGCGTCGGAGCCGATGGTGACGACTCGTCCGCCCCCGTTCCCGATGATGGAGGGAACGATCGCCCTGCTCACGAGGAAGGTGCCGCGCAGGTTGACGCCCAGCACCCGGTCCCACTCGTCGATGTCGAGTTCGTGGATCGGTTTGCCGCCCACGCCGTCCGCGAGGGCCGCGTTGTTGACGAGGCCGTACAGCGGGCCACCGGAGGTGACGGTGGCCGCCATCGCGTCGACGGACTCCGCGTCGCGGAGATCGACCCGGACGAACTGTGCCTTGACGCCGCCGGCGCGCAGGCTCGCCGCCGCGTCCTCGCCCCAGTCCTCGCGGATGTCGGCGAGCCACAGGGTGGCGCCGTCCTCGCCGAGCCGGCGGGCCAGGGCGAGGCCGAGACCCCGCCCCGCCCCGGTGACGAGAATGCTCCGGCCGTCGAGATTCACGGTCAGTCCCGCGTCACGCCGTGCATGGCCGACGTCTCGGGGTACGTCGGGATCTGCGGCTTCTGCGCGCCGATGATGACGCAGAACAGAGCGTCCTTGTCACCGTTGTTCTTCAGGCTGCGCGGAACACCGGCCGGGACGACGATCATGTCGCGGTAACCGAGGGTGCGCTTCTCCACCTGGCCGTCGCGGTGAACACCGACCTCCACCTCGCCCTCGAGGACGAAGAAGGCTTCCTCGGCGTCGTGGTGGGTGTGCTCCGGGCCCTCGGCGCCGGCGGGAAGCAGCATGTTGGAGAACGTGAATCCGCGCGAGGCAATGGTGCGGTTGTCGTTCTCGTGGTTACCCGTCGCGCCGGAGCCGACGTAGCGGATCTGCGCGCGCTTGAACTGGTCGCCGGCCTTGGCCTGGAAACCCAGGGTGTCCCAGTCCTCGTGGCGGGAGCCACGGGTGAGGATCAGCGAGTCGGTGAATTCCTTCAGATCGGCGGTGCCGTATTCGAGTGTCATGTCGTGCTCCTTCTCTAGAAGTGGTTGCGTAGGCGTTCGGTGATGTGGATGAAGGATTCGACCCAGGCGTTGAAGGCCTCCGGCCGCTCCTGGTTCGCAAGGTGCCCGGCACCCCGGATGGTGACGAACACGGCGCCCGGAATTCCTCCTGCGAGCACCTGACTCGCGGGAACCCCGGTCACACTGTCCTCGTCTCCGCCGAGGACGAGCGTAGGGATGTCGATCTTCGGCAGATCGGCCGTGTGATCGGTGGCCGCCATCGACTCCGCGGCGTACCCGTAGCCGGGCAGCCGGATCGACGACGCCATGATCGCTGTGGCCTTCGCGGTCACTTGGTCGTCTGCGGTCCCGGACAGCAGCCGCGGGGCCCGTTCGGCGGCAAAGGCTTCCGCACCTTCCCGATCGAGCATCGCCGCCCGGGCGCGCATCCGGCCGGCGGCTTCGTCGTCCGCTCCCGAGCCGACGGTGGAACTGCCGAGCAGCAGGCTCCGCACGAGCCCGGGGTGACGCATCGCCAGCCGGGTGGCGATCACGCCGCCCCACGACATTCCCAGGACGTGCGCTCCCGCGTCACCGCAACGGTCGCGGATCAGGTCGGCGGCGGCGTCGGCGTAGTCGTCGAGGTCGAACGGACGGCCCGGGTCTTCGCTGCGGCCGTAGCCGGGAGCGTCCCAGGCCAGCAGTCGCAGTGACGACGACAGTTCGTCGAACTGCGGCGCGAAACTGTCTGCGCCGCCCCCGATCCCGTGCAGCAGGAGCAGCGCGGGGCCGGAACCGGATTCGACGACGTGCGTCACGACGCCCGCCCGAGGTCGAACCGCTCGAACGCGCCGGGGTCGGGGATGCCGGCCATGTGGTCGCGGACCTGCGTGGACGGCGGGCCCGCGGTGCCCCACAGGTCGGAGAGTTCCGGAACCCGGCGCCATACCTTGCACAGCCACCGGTCCTCGTCGATCTGTGCGATGCCGGACGTGTACTCGCACACCAGCCCTGCCGGATCGGCGAAGTAGGAGAAGGTGTTGTCGCCGGGGCCGTGCTTGCCCGGACCCCACAGCGGCACGGCGCCGTGGTGACGCAACCGGCCGATGCCGCGCATGAAGTGGTCGACGGTGGGCATCTCGTAGGCGACGTGATTCACCGACGTCCACTCGGCCTGATTGAACGCGATGCTGTGATGGTCGGTGTTGCAGCGCAGGAACGCCATCTGGTGCTCGGACCAGTCGGAGACCCGCATGCCCAGGACGTCGCAGTAGAACGTCACCGCGGCGTCGATGTCGACGGTGTTGAGGACGACGTGCGTGACACCCACTGGGACGGCGTCCTCGCGACCGAGCTTCGGGACCGCGAGCGCGTCGGCGAGCAGTTCGACGACGCGACCCTCGGGGTCGACCAGGCTCACGCCGTAGCCGCCGCCGAGATCGTCGACGGGGCCCGGCCCGCTGACGATCGGCACACCCCAGGACTCGAGTCGGCGGGCGGCCTCGTCGACCTCTGCGGGTGTGGCGACTGCGAAGGTGATGCGGCCGAGGCCGTTCCGCTCGGCCTGGGTGAGCTGCAGCGCGTGGTGGTGCTCACCGGTTCCCCGCAGCCAGGCGCCGGTCGCGCCCTGATCGACAACGCGAAGGCCCCAGACCTCCGAGTAGAACTCGGTGGATTCGATGCTGGCCTGCGTGCGCAGTTCCACGGAGCGCAGGCACCGCAGCCGGGCTATGGGTTGGTTCATCGCATGCCTCCAGTTGCTTAGGTCTCAATATCTTAGCGCTAAAGTATTGGGTCGTACAGAGCTGGCGGGAATTTCTTTCTGCCCGACCTATCCCACGAGCGGGTCGCTCAATCTGCCACGAGCGGGTCGCTCAATTTGCCACGAGCGGGTCGCTCAACCTGCCCAGGGGTTGGGTTCCTCGCCGAGGCCCCAGTAGATGCTCTTCTGCCGCGAGTAGGCGGCGATACCGCTGCGCCCCTTCTCCACCCCGAGCCCGCTCTCCTTGACGCCACCGAACGGCGTCGAGATGCTGAACTGCTTGTAGGTGTTGATCCACACCGTGCCGGCCTGGAGACGGCGTGCGAGTTTCCAGGCGCGGCGGTAGTCGCGCGTCCAGATTCCCGACGCCAGACCGAACACCGAATCATTGGCCTGCGCAACCAGATCCGCATCGCCGTCGAACGGCAGTGCCACCAGGACGGGTCCGAAGATCTCCTCCTGGCAGGTGCGTGAACTGTTGGGGAGCCCGTCGATGATCGTCGGCAGGTAGTACGCGCCGTCGCGCAGTCGCTCGCCGTCGGGGATCGCCCCGCCGCACAGCACTCGTCCGCCCTCTTCGCGAGCGAGGTCGACGTATGCGGCCACGCTGTCGCGGTGCTTGCGGTGGACCATCGGCCCGACCTGGGTGTCGGGGTCGCGGCCGGGCCCGAGTCGCAGTCGCTGCGTCTTGGCCACCAGTTTCTGGAGGAATTCGCCGTAGATGCGGCGGTCGACGAACAACCGGGATCCGGCGATGCAGCTCTGCCCGGTGGACGAGAAGATCCCGTACATCACGCCGTTGACGGCGGCGTCGAGGTCGGCGTCGTCCAGCACGATCGTCGGCGACTTGCCGCCGAGTTCCAGCGACACGGGCATCAGCTTGTCGGCTGCCGCGTGGGCGATGGACCGTCCGGTGTTGGTGCCGCCGGTGAACGTCACCTTTCCGACACCGGGGTGGGTGACGATGGCGTCGCCGACCACCGAGCCCTTGCCCGGCAGCACCGACAGCAGTCCGGCGGGCAAGCCCGTCCCGTCGATGATTCGCGCGAGTTCCAGCGACACCAGCGGTGTCCACTCGGCGGGCTTGAGGACGACGGCGTTGCCTGCCGCCAGGGCGGGGGCGATCTTCTGCGCGTCGCTGGCCACCGGCGAGTTCCACGGTGCGATGGCGCCGACCACGCCGATGGGCTCGAGAACGCTCATCGTGAGGAAGTTGCCGCGCGGGGTGGTGAGGTCGTCGTCCGCGGTTTCGAGGACGGCGGCGAAGTAACGGAACGTGCCCGCCGCGCTGCCGACGAGTGCGGTGGTTTCCGCGACGGTCTTGCCGGTGTTGTAACTCTGCAACAGTGCGAGCCGGGAGGTCTTCGACTCGATCGCGTCGGCGATGCGGTGCAGAAATTTCGCCCGCTGATGTGGCAGCAGGCTTCGCCAGGCCGGGTCGTCGGCGGCGGCGCGGCCCTGACGGACCGCCTCGTCGACGTCGGTGGTCGTGGCCTGGTGCACGACCTGCAGGACCTGTCCGGTGGACGGATCGGTCACCTCGAAGGCCGACCCTGTCCCCTGCCGCCACGTTCCTGCGACGAAGATCCGATCGGCGATCGGGGCGAACGGCAGTGTCGCTTCCTGGATGTCGAGAACGGTCACTGCGAGATCTCCTCGAGGGTCTTTTCGCGGGTTTCGACGGCGAAGAAGCCGACCACGAGGGCACCGATCAGGGCGACTGCGGAGAACATTCCGAACACGATGGTGAGCGTGCCGCCACCATCGAGGATGGCGCCGACGGCGAGGGGTCCGACGATGATGCCGAGGCGTCCGCTTGCACCACCGATCGCGCAGCCGATGGCTCGCATCCGGGTGGGGTACAGCTCGGCGGTGTAGACGTAGAGCGCCATGTTGACGGCGAAGACGAACAGGGCGGATCCGGCCGACCAGAACAGGACCTTCGTCGCGGTGTCCGCACCGGTCGCGGCGAGCAGGAAGAGCAGCGACGAGCACAGGACCATCGACGCGGTGATGCAGATGCGGCGACCGAGGTTGTCGATGAGGAATGCGACGAGGATGCAGCCCAGCAGACCGGCGACGCTGGTGACGATGCTGTAGTGCAGGGCGGTGTCGACGCTGACGTCGAAGGCGGAGCGGTACAGCGTGGGCAGCCAGGATGCGATGCCGTAGTTGACGAAGTAGGCGCATCCCCAGATGGCCGCGAGCATCAGGGTGCGGCGCAGGTAGATGCCTTGGAACGCTTCGATGAACCGACCGCGCCGGATGTCGACGGCGACGGCGGGCAGGGGTTGCGGGGTAGGCAGAGCCTTGCCGTACTTGTCGGTGATCTCACGTTCGATCTGCGTCATCGCCTTGTCCGCGTCCTCGAAGCGTCCGCGGGAGGCGAGCCAGCGCGGCGACTCGGGGAGCTTCCACAGCAACGGCAGCAGGACGATCGGCAGGGCGCCGAGGGCGAACAGAATCTCGTAGCCGAAGTTGGGCACCACCCAGGCCGACACGATGGCCGACATGACGAGGCCGACCGGGAAGATCACCTCGTAGAGAAGGACGAAGCGGCCACGTTTGTGGGCTTTGGTGATCTCGCCGATGTAACTCGCAGCCACCGGGACCTCGGCACCGAGACCGATGCCTTGCACGAATCGGAAGACGAGGAACAGGGTGAGGCTGTCGGTGAACGCCATACCGAGGCTCATCACCGCATACAGGGCGAGTGAGGCGATGATGACGTTGAGTCGTCCTACGCGGTCGGCGAACCAGCCGCCGGCGAGCGCGCCGACCAGCATGCCGATACCGCCGATGGCGATCACCCAGGCGATCGAGGACGGAGTGAGGTCCCACTTGGGAGTGAGAACGGGGAGCGAGTAGGCGATCATCAGCTGGTCGAAGCCGTCGAAGAACGTGACGGCTCCGACGATGACGCGTGCCTTGATGTGCCACCTGCTCATGGGCAGGCGTTCGAGTCGGGCGCTGATCATCTCAGCTGTGGCAGCCATGGCGGGCGATACCGTCGTCATGAGCATCCTCAGGGTTGTGTCGAGGCATTTACTTAAGCCCTCAAAGGCTTACCGCTAAGATGTAATCTCACGCACAAGACATCCGTCAACCCTTGACTTTAGAAGAAACACGTTGTTCACATCTATTCACCCGCCGTGAGCACGGGGCCGCCTCCGCCCCGCCGCACCGCACCGGTTGTGTTTCGTTCGGCCCGACGCGGGTACTTGCTCCCGCTATCGGGCGCAGACAAGGAGGCGTAGATGCGAGCGATGGTGTATCGGGGGCCGTACAAGGTCCGAGTCGAAGAGAAAGATATCCCCCGGATCGAGCACCCCAACGATGCGATCGTGCGGGTGACTTTGGCGGCCATATGCGGCTCCGACCTGCATCTGTACCACGGCATGATGCCGGACACCCGGGTCGGCATGACGTTCGGCCACGAGTTCATCGGCGTCGTCGAGGAGGTCGGCCCGTCGGTGCAGAACCTGCAGTGCGGTGACCGGGTGATGGTGCCGTTCAACGTGTACTGCGGTTCGTGTTATTTCTGCGCACGCGGGCTCTACTCGAACTGCCACAACGTCAACCCGAATGCCACCGCCGTGGGCGGAATCTACGGGTACTCCCACACGTGCGGCGGATACGACGGCGGGCAGGCAGAGTTCGTTCGCGTGCCGTTCGCCGATGTGGGCCCGACCAAAATCCCCGAGTGGATGGACGACGAGGACGCATTGCTGCTCACCGACGCGCTCGCCACCGGCTACTTCGGAGCACAGCTCGGCGACATCGTCGAAGGCGACACCGTGGTGGTGTTCGGCGCGGGGCCGGTGGGCCTGTATGCGGCCAAGTCGTCCTGGCTCATGGGTGCCGGGCGAGTCATCGTGATCGATCACCTCGGGTACCGGCTGGAGAAGGCCCGCACGTTCGCGCACGCCGAGACGTACAACTTCGCCGAGTACGCCGACATCGTGGTCCACATGAAGAAGATCACCGACCATCTCGGGGCCGATGTGGCCATCGACGCTGTCGGTGCCGAGGCCGACGGCAATTTCATTCAGCACGTCACGGCCGCCAAGTTCAAGCTGCAGGGCGGGTCCCCGATCGCCCTCAATTGGGCGATCGATTCCGTCAGGAAGGGCGGGACGATTTCCGTGATGGGCGCCTACGGTCCGATGTTCAGTGCCGTCAAGTTCGGTGACGCGCTGAACAAGGGGCTGACGCTTCGCATGAACCAGTGCCCCGTGAAGCGACAGTGGCCCCGCCTGTTCGAGCACATCCGCAACGGCTATCTGAAGCCCAACGACATTGTCACACATCGTATTCCGCTGGAGCATATCGCCGAGGGGTACCACATCTTCTCGGCGAAGCTCGACAATTGCATCAAACCGGTCATCGTGCCGAACGCCGGATGACGAGGAGGACACGATGGCGTACACAGCAGACAAGCCGAAGCCTGCGTTGACGAGTGCCGAGTTGCGCGCGCGCATCCCGGGATGGGGCGTGGACCTCGACCCCCGGGACCGGCCTGCGGTGCCGAAGGAGCGATTCGATCCCGGCGGGACGGGCGCCCACTGGGATTTCCCCGAGCGCCAGGAGGAGAAGTGGCCGCGTGAGCGGTCTATCGAACATGAGTTCCTCACACCGGTATTCGGTACGTCGTGCCCGCCCAAGGGCCTCTCCGGAGTGATGCGGAAGTTCGCCTTCCGATACAGCGAGGCACGGGCCGCGCACTGGCTCATCCTGCTGGCCGCCGACCGGGTCGATGCGGTGGAGAGCCATCTGGCCTCGTTCCTGACCCTGCACCCCGACAACCCCGTCACCGAGACCGGCATCCGGAGCGAGTTGTCTCATCACGGTGTGTCCTCCCGTCTCGGGAAGAAGCGCGCCGATCTGAGCCACCTGTGGATGGACCCGATCATCGTCGCCGCACCCTGGGTACTTTCCGCTGCCGGCGTCGCCTATACCGTGACGGGCGTCCTGCAGAAGTTCCGACGCGGGTGAGGTCATACCGGCACGAGTGGCCGGTGCGGCTCGGGCGGCAGTTCGATAGAGATGGAGTCACCGGGCCGGACCTCGCCGCCTTCGAGGACGATCGACATGATTCCCGTCTTGCGGACGATCGTGCCTTTCGGGTGCCGGTCCACCGCGTGCGACAGCAGACCCTTCCGGAACGCCTCGATCTGCTTGCACGGATTCCTCAGACCCGTCACCTCCACCACCGCTTGCCGACCCAGGTGGAGACGAGTTCCTGTCGGTAGTGCAAGCAGATCGATTCCGCGGGTGGTGATGTTCTCACCGAGCTGACCTGCCTGGATCTCGAATCCGAGCGAGTTCAACTCGTCGTGCAACTCTGCGTGCATGAGGTGGACCTGCCGCAAGTTCGGCTGCGTGGGATCGCGGCGCACCCGGTAACGGTGTCGGACGGTGACACCCTGGTGAGCGTCACCGTCCACACCGAGTCCGGCGAGCAGGTGCACGGCGCTCTCGTTCGGCTTGGTGAACGAATGCCTGCCGCTCCGGCTCACGGCGGTGATCGTGCCCATGCACTCCGACCCTACCGACCTCTCAACGCCGGATCGGCATGATTTTGCGGACCTCGGCATCGCGCAGCCACAGTCCGCCCCACACGAAGATGCCGACGTAGATGGGGAACAGAATGGTGCTGAACAGCGGTTGCTCGGTGAGCATGTTGGTCGCCACCGCGCCACCGAGGTATCCGGTCAGGAGAACGGCACCGAGGATGCTCGTCGCCGGGACGACGTACAGCACAAGGCACACCAGCATCACGATCCCGATCACCACGGCGATGTTCTCGTCGAAACCGAGTTCGGCCATCGCATCACGCACGGATTGAATGTTCGCGATGTGAATGATCGCGTCGAAGAGCAGGAACGCGATGACCAGACCGGTGACGACGAGTCCGGCGATCCGCGCCTTCCTCCCGACCGGTGCCGCGTTCTCGGGAGAACCGAGCGGTCCGGCGGACTTTGCGGTGGAATGTGGTGTCGAGGTCATGGCGATCTCCGAAGGTAGAAGTTGCGGGGCGGGAGGGTGTTCCGTTCCCTCGAGAAGACAGACTGCCGGGCCGCGGAAAACTCATCGCGGCCCACGGATCGGACGAAGACCCGAGTAAGGAGACCGAGAAGTGTGCGGAAGGTACGCCAGCACCACCACCGACAAGGAACTGCGGTCCATCTTCGAGGTCGCCGAGATCGTCGGTGAGGAGGTGGGTCCGTCCTACAACGTCGCTCCCACCCAGCAGGTCCGCGTCGTGCTGGAACGGCCACCGCGCGGAAAACCCGACACCGACCCGGTCCGTCAACTTCGCACGGCAAAATGGGGGCTGGTCCCGCCGTGGGCCAAGGACGTCAAGATCGGCAACAAGCTCATCAACGCCAGATCCGAGTCGATCACGGAGAAGCCCGCATTTCGGAAGGCCGCAACCCGACGGCGCTGCATCATCCCCGCCGACGGCTACTACGAGTGGATGAAACGGGAGGACGGCACGAAGATCCCCTACTTCCTGCACGGCGACGGTGTGTTGGCGATGGCCGGCCTGTACGAACTGTGGCCCGACCCCGCACTCCCGGAGGACGACCCGAACAGGTGGCTCTGGACCACCACGGTTCTCACCACCCAGGCCACCGACGTCCTCGGCCATATACACGACCGTTCACCGGTGGTGCTGCCGCCCAGCTTCCAGGAACACTGGCTCGACCCCACCCTGACCGACCGTGAACAGGTCGACGCCCTCATCGCCTCGATTCCCGAGCCACGTCTAGAACCGTACGAGGTGAGTACCGCCGTCAACTCCCCGCGTAACAACGGACCCGAACTGGTCGAGCCCGTGCGAGACCCGCACTAGCGATCGTTCAGTCGGCGTGTCATGCTGGCCAGGTGGAGCACATCAGCCTCGTCGTCGCGGACGGCATCGCGACGATCACCTTGAACCGGCCCGCCCAACTCAACGCCTTCACCACCATCATGGAGAACGAGCTGATCGCCGCATACGACCAGCTCGACGCGGACGATTCCGTCCGGGCGATCGTGCTCACCGGAGCGGGACGAGCGTTCTGCGCGGGCGCGGACCTGTCTGCCGGTGCCGAGACGTTCGGCGAGTGGCAGGAAGAAGACGCAGATCCGGAGGTTCGACGCGACGGCGGCGGCCGCGTCGTCCTGCGGATGTTCGAATCTCGCAAGCCGATCATCGCCGCCATCAACGGACCCGCCGTCGGCGTGGGCATCACGATGACCCTGGCAGCCGACTTCCGCTTGGCCGCAGACGATGCACGCATCGGCTTCGTGTTCAACCGACGCGGAATACTGCCCGAATCCTGTTCCACATGGTTCCTGCCCAAACTCGTGCCGCTGCAGACCGCACTCGACTGGGTGTACTCGGGCCGGGTGTTCGACGCCGACGAGGCTTTGCGGGCAGGCCTCGTTTATCGGCTGTATCCGAAGGAGTCGCTCCTCGACGAGGCGTACACGCTGGCCCGGACGCTCACCGAGCATTCGGCGCCGGTGTCCGTGGCGCTGTCCCGGCAGATGATGTGGCGCACGCTCGGCGCCGAACACCCGATGATCGCGCACCGCGTGGAGACCCGCGGCCTCAACATCCGCGGAATCGGACCGGATGCCCGGGAAGGAATCTCCGCCTTCCTCGAGAAGCGTCCTGCCGCGTTCCCCGACAGCGTGCGAGACAACACGCCGGACCTCTTCGGGGACGACCTCCCGATCCCGGCGTTCCGCGGATGAACGCCGAACTGCCGGTGGCCCCGCGCGTCGTCACCCGCTGGCACCACGTCGTGGAACATCGCGACCTCGACGCCCTCGACGCCCTGATCGCGGAAGACGCCGTGTTCACCTCACCCGCAGTGTTCACTCCGCAGGAAGGGAAGGCGGAGGTCCTGGCCTACCTCGGCGCCGCCCTGACCGTCTTCGACGGCACCGGTTTCCATTACGTCGAGGAGTGGTACAGCCACCGCTCCGCGGTCCTCGAATTCGCCACCGAACTCGACGGCGTCCATGTGAACGGCGTCGACATCATGCACTGGAACGACAACGACCAGATTACGTCGTTCAAGGTGATGGTCCGCCCGGTGAAAGGCCTCCAAGCGCTCATCCCGCTGATGGCCGCCCAGCTCTCCCAGTCGTAAACCCCTGCACAGCAAGGAGCTTTCATGAGCCTGCCCCCCATTCTCGAAGACCGGTTGAGCCTGCCCGTCGTCGCCTCACCGATGTTCATCGTGTCCGGTCCGGACCTGGTGATCGCCCAGTGCACCTCGGGTGTCGTCGGTTCTTTCCCCACCCTCAACGCACGGCCGCAGCCGGTACTGCGGGAGTGGCTCACCCGCATCACCGAAGAACTCGCCAAGCACGACGCGAACAACCCCGAGGCTCTATCCGCGCCCTACGCGGTCAACCTGATCGTCCACAAGAGCAATGACCGGCTCGACGAAGACCTCGCCACCGTCGTCGAGTTCCAAGTCCCGATCGTCATCACCTCCCTCGGCGCCCGCACCGACGTCAACGACGCCGTCCACTCCTACGGCGGCATCGTTCTGCACGACGTCATCAACAACAGGTTCGCGAAGAAAGCCGTCGAGAAGGGCGCGGACGGCCTGATCGCTGTTGCCGCAGGTGCCGGCGGACACGCGGGCACCCAGTCACCGTTCGCGTTGTTGCAGGAAATCCGCGAATGGTTCGACGGCCCGGTGTTGCTGTCCGGCTCCATCGCCCACGGACGTTCGGTGCTCGCCGCGCAGGCCGCCGGCGCCGATCTCGCCTACATCGGGTCCGCGTTCATCGCCACCGAAGAAGCCAATGCCGACGCCGCCTACAAGCAGATGATCGTCGACTCCACCGCATCCGACATCGTCTACTCCAACCTCTTCACCGGCGTGCACGGGAACTACCTCCGCGGCAGCATCACCGCGGCCGGGTACGATCCCGCAGCGCTTCCGGTCTCCGATTCCAGCGCAATGGATTTCGGAACGAACGAGAAGTCGAAGTCCAAGGCGTGGCGTGACATCTGGGGCGCCGGGCAGGGGATCGGCGCCGTGGACGCGGTAGTTCCCGCCGCCACCGTCGTCGAGCGACTCACTCGCGAGTACGCCGAGGCGAAAGCCCGCCTGCTCTAGGCGCTTCGCGCCCGTGCGTGGTTAAGGAGTCCAGAAACTCGTCAACCGCGCACGGGCGGCGGAGCCGCCTACAGTGTGAAGGGCGATGTCGACATAGCGGGCGGCCACCTGGTCGGGGGTCAAGGCGCCACCCGACTGGTACCACCGTGGGATGGACTGGCACATGCCGAGAAGGGCGCGAGCGGTCTCCGCCACGTGGGTGGCGTGGAACTCACCCGTGGCCACACCCTCGGTGACCAGATCGATCACCATGAGCTCGAGGCGTTTTCGCGTGGCCGCGTACCGACTACGACTGTCGGCGGAGACGTGCCGCAACTCGGTGTCGAGGCAGACGTGCCGCACCCGGTGCGTCATGTAGAGGACGATCGCTTCGACGACGTTGGAGAATTGCGCCACGACGTCGTCGGCGCCGGCGTCACAGGCGGCGGCCTCGGCGCGATCGTTCAGTTCACGCATCTGCAGTTCGAACAGTGCCACGAGAATGGCTTCCTTGCTCTCGTGGTGGTAGTACAGGGCGGGGACGGTCACCCCGACACGACGGGCGATCTGCCGCACCGTCGTGCCGTGGTAACCGTTCTCGTTGAACAGATCCAGTGCCTGCTCGAGGATGGGTGTCAGCGACAGGGCCTCGAACGTCCGCCAGTCGGCGTACTCCGGCTCCGTCACGGTCGGCCCGTCCTCGCGCAGAGTCACCGGTCGCCGATCAGCGCGGTGCCATGCGGATAGCGCCGTCGAGACGGATGGTCTCACCGTTGAGCATGGGGTTGGACACGATGTGTGCGGCGAGCGCGCCGTACTCGGACGGGTCGCCCAGACGCGAGGGGTGCGGAACCTGGCTTCCGAGCGACTGCTGGGCGGCCTCCGGCAGGGAGCCGAGCAGCGGGGTCTTGAACAGGCCGGGGGCGATGGTGTTGACGCGGATCAGCAGGGACGCGAGGTCACGGGCGATCGGCAGGGTCATGCCGACGACGCCGCCCTTCGAGGCGGAGTACGCGGCCTGACCGATCTGTCCGTCGTATGCGGCGACGGACGCAGTGTTGATGATGACGCCGCGCTCGCCTTCGATCGGCTCCGTCTTCGAGATCCGCTCGGCGGCAAGACGAATCACGTTGAACGTGCCGATCAAGTTGACGGTGACGATCTTGGTGAAATCGGCCAGCGGGAACGCACCGTTCTTGCCGACGGTCTTGATGGCGTTACCGATGCCGGCGCAGTTGACGGCCACGCGAAGCGGGCCGAGCGACTCCGCGACGTCGAGTGCGGCAGATACATCGGCTTCGTTGGTGACATCGCCGGCGGCGAAGCGGACGCGGTCGCCGAGTTCCTTGGCGACCGTTTCGCCGTTGGACGAGGGCAGGTCGATGATGACGACGCTGGCGCCGTCGGCGAGAAGGGCCTTGGCGGTAGCGAGGCCGAGGCCCGAGGCGCCACCGGTGACGAGGGCGACGCTGTCATTGACGATCATGTTGTGCCTTTCGAATGCAGGGGTTGTCAGAAAATGTGGGTCAGATGCGTTCGATGATGGTGGCGTTGGCCATGCCTGCGCCTTCGCACATCGTCTGCAGGCCGTAGCGTCCGCCGGTGGCCTCGAGCTGGTTGACCAGCGTGCCGAGCAGACGGGTGCCCGAAGAGCCGAGAGCGTGGCCGAGGGCGATGGCACCTCCGCGGGGGTTCAGCTTGGCCGGGTCGGCCCCGAACTCGTGGGCCCAGGCGAGCGGTACCGGAGCGAACGCCTCGTTGACCTCGTAGGCGTCGATGTCGTCGATGCTGAGCCCCGACTTCGCGAGGATCTTCTTCGTGGCCGGGATCGGGGCAGTGAGCATGAATACCGGGTCGTCGCCGGCGACGGAGAACGAGTGGAACCGCGCCCGCGGAGTCAGGCCCAGCTTGGCGGCCATCTCCTCGCTCATGATCAGCGCACCGGACGCGCCGTCAGTGAGCGGAGACGAGTTGCCGGGGGTGATGTGCCACTGTGCCTCCGGGAACCGGGCCGCGTACTCCTCGGAGTAGAACGACGACTTCAGACCCGAAAGACCCTGCGCGGTGGTGGCTGCGCGCACGGTCTCGTCGACGGCGTGCGAGACGGTCTCCCCGGCCGCGTTGGTCACCTCGATCGGCAGGATCTCCTTGTCGAACAAGCCCTTCGACGCGGCGTCGGCGGCACGCTGATGCGACTGCGCGGAGAACGCGTCGAGGGCGTCGCGGTCGAACTTCCACTTGGCGGCGATCAGTTCGGCGGAGATGCCCTGGTTGACGAGTCCCTCGGGGTAGCGGGCGGCGATGCCCGGGCCGGACGCGTCCTGACCGATGGTCGTCGTGCCCATCGGAACGCGGGACATCGACTCCACACCGGCGGCGATCACGATGTCGTAGGCGCCGGCGATCACGCCCTGCGCGGCGAAGTGCGCCGCCTGCTGGCTCGAGCCGCACTGGCGGTCGACGGTGGTGGCCGGAACCGAGTCGGGGAATCCGGCCGACAGCACCGCCGTCCGGGAGATGTTGAGGGCCTGCTCGCCGGCCTGACCGACGCAGCCGCCGATGACGTCGTCGACCTGCGCGGGGTCGATGCCGTTGCGCTCGACAAGGCTGCGCAGCACGTGCGCGAGCAGTTCCACCGGATGCGTGCCGGACAGCGCGCCTCCGGGCTTGCCCTTACCGGAAGCGAGGCGGACGACGTCCACGATGACAGCGTTGGTCATGATTGTCCCTTTCGAGGAGGAGAAAGTGGTTGCGGCCCGGTGTCCGGGATCGACAGGACACCGGGCCGAGTCTGGTTCAGCGGCCCTGCCACACGGGCTGCCGCTTTTCGGCGAACGCCCGGGGGCCTTCCTGTGCATCGGCACTACTGAAGACGACGGCGAGTGCGGCGTTGTTCGCCTCCCACGCCCGATCGCCCCAGTCGTCTTCGGTGGCGGTGCGGTGAATCATGGACTTGGACTCGCGGACCGAGATCGGCGCGTTCGCGGCGATCTGCTCCGCGAGTTCGAGCGCGACGTCGAGTGCGGTACCTGCGGGAGCGACCCGGTTGACCAGGCCCAGTTCCTTGGCCTGCGCCGCGGTGATCGGCTCACCCGTCAGCGCGATCTCGAGCGCCACCTTCTTCGGAATCTGCTGCTGCAGGCGGATCACCCCGCCCGCCGCGGCGAACAGGCCACGCTTGACCTCGGGCAACCCCAGGGCGGCCTCCTCGTCGACGACCGCAAGGTCACTGGCGAGCACCAGCTCGGTGCCGCCGCCCAGGGCGAAGCCGTTGACCGCGGCGATGGTCGGCTTACTGATCCAGTGCTGCGCGTATCCGGCGAATCCCCACTCCGGGTGCCCCTCCGCGGAGATGGCCTCACCGGTAGCGAGAGCCTTGAGGTCGGCGCCCGCGCAGAACGCGCGGCCGGACCCGGTGATCACGACGACACGCACCTCCGGATCGGCCTCGGCCTGCTCGAGCAACGTGCCCACCGCGGTCGACAACGCACCGTTCACCGCGTTGAGCGCCTTGGGGCGGTTCAGCGTGATGATGCCGATGCCTCCGCGCCGCTCCCACAGTGCGGCTGCCTCCGTCGTCTCCGTCTGTACTGGCACGTCTCACCCTCCGCCTTCACCCAGGATTACTGATCGCTCGTTAAAGTTAGTACCACGACCTGACCGGCACGGTCAATGGCTGGATTTATCTAGCGCCCGTTCAGTTGCGTCTGGTATGGATAGTTCCGGACCGACAGAGGAGACCACCACGTGTATGCCCAGCACCTGACTGCGACGTCCGGACCCCGAGCGGTGTACAGCTCACCGAGATCGACGAACCCGACGGATCCGGTCTCGTCGTCGTCGATCTACACGCCGCCGGAGTGTCCTTTCCCGACCTGTTGCAGACCACGGGCAGTTATCAAGTGGTGCAGGACCTTCCGTTCGTGCTCGGCATCGAGGGCGCCGGTTTTCTTATGAATTACCTCACCGTGCATTTCGCTCTCGACGAGCGCGCCCTTTCCGCGCCGGCGAAACGGTTCTGGTCCACGGCGCCGCCGGGGGTGTCGGGGCGACCGCATTGCAGGTGGCTGCCGCGCTGGGGCTAGAGTCCATCGCGGTGGTCAGCACCGACAAGAAGGCCGACAGTGGGCGACTCTTGGTCCGCTGCTCGACTCCGGTGCTCTTCGGATCGCCGAACCCACCACCTAATGCGTTCGAACACACTGCCGACGCGCTGCGCACCCTCGAGACCCGTGCGGCCGTCGGCAAGATTGCCCTTTCTCTCCGCCCCAACAACACCGAAGGACCCTCATGACATCCGACCTCCCCGGAGTGGATACCGACGTCGACAACGGCGTCCTCCGCATCACGCTGAACCGACCCGCCCGCATGAATGCCGTCACCACCGACACTCTCGACGCCGTTGCGGATGCGTTGGAGAAGTACTCGGGTGACGCCGGGGTGCGGGTCGCCGTCCTCACCGGCGCCGGTCGCGCGTTCTGCACGGGTGCGGACCTGGGTGGGGAGAAGGCCGCCGGTCCGCCGTCCCCCGCGACGATCGACGCCGCGAATCGCACGGTCGCCGCTGTGCGCGCGTTCCCCCGCCCCGTGATCGGCGCCGTCAACGGTCCCGCAGCCGGTGTCGGTGTCTCCCTCGCGCTGGCCTGCGACCTCACGATCGCCGCGGCGTCGAGCTACTTCCTGCTGGCGTTCACGAAGGTGGGTCTGATGCCCGACGGAGGCGCCACCGCGCTCGTCGCCGCATCCATCGGCCGCGCCCGCGCGCTGAAGATGGCAATCCTGGCCGAAAAACTGCCCGCTGCAGCGGCTCTCACGGCGGGACTGATTGCCGACGTGTACCCCGATGACGAGTTCGCCGCCTCAGTCGACGCGCTCGCCCGACGCCTCGCCGACGGACCGTCGGAGGCCTTCCACTTCACGAAGGACGCCGTCAACGACGCCACCCTGACCGAACTCGACAGCGCCTTTGCCCGTGAGCGCACGGGACAACTGGTCCTTCTCGCCGCGCCCGACTTCGAGGAAGGCGTTGCCGCATTCCAGGAGAAGCGGCCGGCAGTGTTCGGTCGGGTCTGAGGAGTTTCGAGCCGGTCGGCGGCCGAACCGCGCCGATTTTGCGGACCAGGAAGTCGATCTGGTCGGCCACCACCTTCTCGAACAGATCACCGAAGTAGACGTCGAAGTGACCGCCCGGGTACAGGTGGACCTCGGCATCCGACGTTTTCGCCGCGGCATTCCGGGCGCTACCCGTGAAGGTGACGGCGTCGTTGTCGGCGATGGCGAAGAAGACCGGACAGTCGATCTGCGCCACCGCCGTCGTCGGCCGGTACAGCGCCGCCTGCAACGCGACCCTACCGGGAGTTTCGTTGCGCCACGTCGACTCAGGCGGGTCCATCGCCCGGTACCCCGCCTCTGCGTCGGGTGTGGTGATCGCAGCGAACGACCCCGGCTGCCCGACCACGGGGAACATGTGCGGCGGCCGACGTCGTAACTGCGCGAGCCGATCCCGCAGGTACGCGACCGACATGCGGGCCAGCCCCGCGGTTCCGAGCCGCCGAAGGTTCGTCAGCCCGTCGACGTAGGGCACCTGCGACACGACCGCGGCAACCCGGTGATCCCGCGCGGCCGTCGTCAGGACGAGACCACCGGCCAGCGATGTACCCCAGATCGCGATGCGGTCGGGGTCGATGTCGGGACGCCTCCGAACGTAGTCGAGGGCGCTCGCCCAGTCGGCGAGCTGACTGTCGATGTCGAGCAGTTGCCGGGGCTCCCCTTCGCTCGAGCCGAAGTAGCGGTAGTCGAACACGAGCACCGCGAGTCCCGCGGCTGCGAACCGCTCGGCGTAGGCGTCGAGTCGTTGCTCGCGCACTCCACTCCAGCCGTGCGCCAGCACTACGCACGGAAGGGTTGCCGAGGTGGGCGAGCCCGGACGGTAGAGCCAGGCGGCGCAGCGCTGTCCACCGGAGGAGAATTCCACTTCCTCACGGCGGGTGTCAGGACAGGGATATTCGGCTGGTGTCGGCCGAGGATTCATGTGGGGCGCCTCCGCAGGTATGAGCATTACCCCTAGACTCCGCCCGGGTGGTCACCGACGACAGGCACCCCAGGATGGGAAATCGCCCACCTCAGGCGGCTCTACCGGCCTGGCAGGTACTGCAAGGCCTTCACGAACGGCGGCATGATCTTGGCCCACACCTTGGGCGGCAATCCGCGTGGTCCCCCGAGGTTGAGAATGCGGGTGGTGGCGATGGTCTGCGGTTCGGTGTACTTGAGAAGCCCGTCCGCACCGTGGCGGCGCCCCACCCCGGACACTCCCATGCCGCCCATCGGCGCGCTGGTGCTGCCCCAGGCGGGAGCATAACCCTCGTCGACGTTGACCGTTCCGGCGTGGATACGCGCCGCGATGGCTTCACCCTCCGCCTTGGTTCCCGCCCACACGCTGGCGTTGAGCCCGTATTCGGTGTCGTTGGCACGCTCGATCGCCTCGTCGACGTTCGCCACCGGGTACACCGACACCAGCGGTCCGAACGTTTCCTCGCGATAGCACTCGGCGTCCTCGGAGACCCCGGTGAGGACGGTCGGCTCGTAGAACAGCGGCCCCAGATCGGGACGGGCCTTGCCGCCGGCCACCACGGTGGCGCCCTTGACAACGGCGTCGTCGACGTGGCTGGACACCGCTTTGACCTGCGCCTCGGACACCAGGCTGCCCATTTCGATGCCGAAGTCGTAACCGGTGCCCAGTGACATGTTGCGAACCCGTTCACCGAACATCCGAGTGAACTCGGGGGCGATGGACTCCTCGACGTAGATGCGCTCGATCGAGATGCACAACTGGCCCGAGTTCGAGTAGCAGGCGCGCACGGCGGCGTCGGTGACCTCACGGAGGTTGGCACCGGCGGCGACGATCATGGGGTTCTTGCCCCCGAGTTCCGCGGAGAAACCGATGAGCCGGCGACCGGCCTGCTCGGCGAGCAGCTGCCCGGTCTGCGAGGAACCGGTGAACATCAGGTATTCGGTGTTCTCGACGAGTGCCGTGCCGACTACCGAACCGGGTCCCGGGACCACGGCGAACAGGTCACGGGGAAGTCCCGCCTTGTAGAGCAGGTCGACGCAGGCCAGGGCGCAGTACGGCGTTTGACTGTCGGGCTTGAGGACCACCGCATTGCCGGCGAGGAGGGCCGCGATGGCGTCGGACACCGCGAGGGTCATGGGGTAGTTCCAGGGAGAGATGACTCCGACGACGCCCTTGGGCTGGTATCGCACCACCGTCTTGGTGAGCACTGGGAGCATCCCGGAGACGCGGCGGGGGCGGAGCAGTTTCGGTGCGACGCGCGCGTAGTGGCGGGCCGTCATCGAGATGTCGAGGACCTCTTCCTGGGCGGCCGTGCGGGACTTCCCGGTCTCTGCCTGCGCCATGTCCATCAGGGCGTCGCGGTTCTCGAGCACCAGTTCGCGGTAGCGGTGGAAGATGGCGGCGCGTTCGGCGACCGGCCGCTGTGCCCATTCCTTCTGCGCTACCCGGGCACGGGCGATGGCGTCCACCGCGTCCTGTGCGGTGCCGATCGGGATGGTCGCCAGTTCCTTACCGGTGAACGCCTCGACGACGGATCGGGTCGGTCGATCCGCCGCCTCCGGGATGGCGATGAGATCAGCGAGCCGCGCGAAGGTGGCGGCGGACGGAACAGGCATGACGTACCCCTACTGGATAGTAGTTTTTGCGGTTACACATAACTTACCTGCTTGGTGTGCCAAGTCACAGGGCGGATGGCTAGTGCCGGTCTTCGAGCCCGACAGCCTCTCGCAACTTCTCCTCCGCCTTCTTCAGCTCGGGGTTGTCCTGGGCGGACGAATCGAGCAGGGCGGCGAGCGCCTCGGCGATGACGTTCAGTTTCTCCTGCAGAGCCTCCGTGGCGCGGCGGCTGGCATTCTCGAGCAGGACCACGAGGAGCAACGTGAAGACGGCGCCGACGGCGTGGATGGCGATCTGCCACTCGTGAAGGTCCTTCCAGAGCGGAATGCTGACGACCCATAGCGCGACCACTCCTGCACAGATCCCGAAGAACGGCGCCTGGCTGACCCGGAGTTCGATCTGCTCCACGAACCTGTCGAACGCTGCTCGGTGGGCTGCTGATGTGCCGCCTTCGCGTTGCGCACCATCTTCGGAGTCTAGGCGCAGCTGTCACTCCCGATATGCCCGTTTCACCCGAGTCGCTTCGATGACGGTGTCGAGGGAGACGACTCAGCAGTCGTCGCGGTGGAGCGCCATCCGGGCCGCGCTCGGCGCGGTCACCGCCGCGACCCCGTTCCGTCGAGTGCCGCGCCCCCGCCGCCATCGCGCTGCCGATCCGACCTCGCCCTGGCAGCCTGCCTCCGCGCCCGAGATGGACGCGTTCACCTCCACCAGCGATCCGATTGCCGTGGCGGTTCGTCGGCACCCGTCCCGGCTCTCTTCCTGCTATTGATGGCGCTCGCGGGGTTCGTGACCGGCGCACTGTGGATCGGCTTGTTCATGCTCGTCCTCGGCAGGGTGCGCCTCTAATGGGCTTCCCTGCGTCGGAAGTGGTTGTCGATCGCGGCGATTCTCGCGACTCGAGCGTCTACACCGACCTGCGAGCCTGCACACGTCCCCGAAAGAATCTCTGCCGCAGCACCGCACTGTATCGCCTGACCGACAACTCGGTCGGCATGGCCGGAACGAGAGGCCGGCGAATCTCGGAAGCACTCGAGTTCGTCAGAACACGCCTCCCTCACGCCGCGGCAGCGTACGAGCCAGCACATCGAATCGGGGATGTCGTGACCATCCGTCGTAGTCACCAATGACATACAGCCGCTTCTTGGCCCGGCTGATCGCGACGTTCGCGAGGTTCGGTTTCGCTGCCGCCCAACGTTTGGCGCCGTTCTTGGCCGGGTCGCCGCCGAGGACGAAGAACACGATGTCGGCTTCCTTGCCCTGAGCCTTGTGCACCGTGCCCGCAGACAGGCCCGGGTACTGGTCCGAGAGCGAGGCAATCCGGCTGGCGACCTGACGGAACGGGGTGATGACGATGACCTCGCTCATCTCGTGCCCACTGTCGCGCAGCCGGTCGAGGTGCTCGCGCAAGACGTCGTGCTCGGCGCGAACGTAGTGGCCGGACGACGGTCCGGTGACGTGAATCCACGCTGATGGTGAGTGGTCGTCGCGGGGACTTGGGTCGCGCCCATGCAGCATCGTGTCGTCGTACGCGATGGCGTTCACGATAGAGAACATGGGGTCGTCACACCGGCGGTGGACACGGAGCGGCGCCCCAACCCAGATCGAATTCTCACCGTCGGAGAGAGTGGTACCCCATCGGTTGAGCCTATCGGCAATGGACTGTGCGGAGTTCGCGGCGGGCAGCCACCGTTCCGACACCCCGAATGTTCGGCGTACGGCCTGCTGAGCCCGGAAAGGCAGGGTGACAACGGGCTCGAGCTGCAGCGGATCACCGACGACCACGGTGCGCCGTGCCCGCCAGATCGCCCCGACTGGGTTCTGTGGTGTGGACTGCCCCGCTTCGTCGATGAGCAGCCAGCCGAGGCTCTCCGCACCGAGCCCGCGGAACATCTTGCCCAGGGACGCGAACGTCGTCGACACCAATGGGACGACGAAGAACAGCGCACGCCACGCGTCCGCCACAGCCGCCGGGTCGAGGTCACGCGGCGCGCTGCCGCCGACGACGTCGGTGGCCCCCTGCAGGGCCTGCCGCATCTGCTTCGGAACGTGGCCGAGAAAATCGCGATGCAAGTCCAGCGCCGCGAGGAACAACCGGGACCGAGCCTCGGTCACCTGCGGATCGGACCACGGCGCGGCCAGTTCACGCTGCGCGGGGTCGTCGAGCCAGTCGCGCCCGGGGACGGCATTCCCCCACTGCTCCCGGTACCGATCAAGCGCGGCGTCCAGGAAGTCGATCCGTGCACTCATGCCCCGGTGCTCGTCCGCGAGCGGTTCGTGCCGGCTCTGGGCTTCGTGCAGGGTGTGGAGCGATTCCCGATGCGCGGCCCAGGCGTTCTGATAGGCGCTGTTCCATCGGGACAACGCCTCGGCCAGCTGCTGCCGGCGCGCCTGCCAGCCGTCACGGTCGGCGCGCGCCCGTCTGCTCAGCATGTGCCACCACGGCGGGCGGATTTGGTCGTGACTCTCGATCTCTGCAGCGACGGTCGATCGGCCGGTGTCCTCACGGTCGACGGCTGCCCGCAGCGTGAGCTCGAATTGCTGCGCCTTCCTGAGGTGTTCGACCGCAACATCCAGCTGTGGGCCGAGTTCGGCGAGCCGTCGGCGGAGGCCGACGACCTCGGAGAGCCCGTCGTGTGCGCGCTGACGCTGCGCGAGCAGGGCCTCGACGTGGACGCGCGCAGCCTCGTAGTCGGCGACCGCATCCCTCCACGGTCGGCCAGGCCCCGCCGTCTCGAGTTCCTTCAGGATCGACTGGATCCCCCGACGTCGCACCTGATCGGCAGATCCGTCGTGGTCCTCGCGGGGCGCCTTCTCGTCGAACCACAGTGTGGCGACGAAGTCCGAACGGTACGACTTGCGGCCCAGCCTCGCCGCCGTCAGCGCCCACGCGGGTCCCGCCCCGTCACCGAGCAACGCGGTCGCGATGTCACAGTCCACCTCGCCGAAAGTGGCCTCGTCGAACTGCCCGGCGGCAGGCATCTCGTGGCTGATGTTCTCGACCGCACCGTTGTTCGACGACGCGACGACCATCTCGAAACCATGGAACTCCGGTTTCCACCGCTGGACGATGCGGGGGTATTCGCCGGCCTTCCAACGGTGCGGGGCCGCGAAGAAGGCGTCGCGGGGACGCCCGAGGGCGGCGATGCGGTTGGCACGTTCCACGACGACCGCGGCCACGAGATCCCGCAGCAGCGTCGATTTCCCTGTGCCCGGAGGACCGTTCACGGCGAACACACCTGCCCCGTCGCCGAGTTCGCTCATGATCGAGTTGACGGCGAACTGCTGCCCCAGAGCAAGGGGATGGTCCGGCTCGCTCGGCCAGCGGCCGAGCGGTGTCGCGCTCGGCCGGCAGCCGTCGAGGGAGGCGGCGGGGTCGGCGTATAGGTCGACCCGACGCTCGAGGTCGAGGTTCGCATCTTCGGTGAGGTACCGGCCGAGCCCGGCGCCGAACCGTCCCTGCGCCACCTCCGCCCGGACCAGGTCCAGGTCCTCGGCGATGAAGCTGTTGAGGAAATCGGTGCTGTCGACACCGTCCGATTCGCGGACATCGACCGAGCGCACCCGGATCTCCGTGCACTGCACGAGACCGGTGACACCGAGCAGCGCTTCGGTTTTCGTGCGGATCGTGGACAATTGGGTGTGGTCGAGTGGCGCGCGTCCACCATGGTCCTCGTCGACGAGCTGGGCCTCGTCGACGAGTTCCCGGAACCGCGTCGCCGCGACGTCAAATCCGCTGAGCCAGGTCGGCCCGTCCGGCCCCGGATTGCGAGTCCGGCCGGCGGCCCACGCGAGACCGGACACAATCGCGGTGTCGGGCAGGTAGCATCCGTCGCCGTCGAGGACAATCGCGGCAAGCGCGCAGTCACCGGCCGGGCGCGGGTCGAAGTTCTCGGTGCCGGGGTCGAGAATATCGTCGACCGCCACCCACACGTCGTCGATGCGGTACACGCCGAGGTACAAGATGTGCTGGCGCTGGTATCCACGGCGGGTGGATTTCCCGCGCAGCCGATGGCCGGCCTCCCACGGGAGAGACGTCCCGTCGGTGACCTTCTCGACCGGCGCGTGCGTGTCGAATCGGTCGACCATCGGCACCGTCTGCGGGCTGAAGAGCTCGATCGCTCTCCAGAACGCCACGACGTCGGCCTTTGTTCTCTCGTCCCCGCCCACCGTCTACCCAACCCCCGTCATAGTGTCCGCTTTCGGAATCACCCGACAGTATTGCGTGCGGGACCGACACACACGGTTGCTGCCATCGGTCCGTGCCGCGGCCGCGGCTGGCTCCACTCGAGCGGCGGACCCAACATGTGCGGTGGTGACAGTATCCCGCTGCGATCGCAGAGTCGCACCGGATGTCAACGCCCGGCATGGCTGCAGAGAACAATGTGATGGGTCGGACGGACGCGCGAGAATCCCGAACGGATCACGTCGCGGGCCGAGTTACGTATGTGGTCCCCATCAAGCATTGGTCCATTCGGTCCTGATCAGGCGGTTCAACCGCCCGACACTTTTTCGATCCGCCGACTGAGGATGGCGATCGCTTCATCCCGCCACAACGGATCGCGGAGCCTCTCCCGGACAGCCTCGTTCAATCCGCCCGCCAGATCTTCCTTCACCGCGAGCTGGTGCAGCTGCTGATGGGTTAGCCCGGCCTCCTCGACTCGTGGCCACGGGACGAGTCGGCGGCGGCGAGTCGCCGGTACAGACCGGGAGCCCGCTACACGACGTGCAGTCCACCGGGCAGCCTGCCCTCGGTGGACACGGATCTCCCCCACCGGGACATGACCGGGCCGCAATTCTCAGACGGTCCTCAGGAAAGTCACAATTCGGGCCCCAATCGTTTCCCCGGCAAACCAACCGACACGGGAGGATTCGTCATGAACGTTTCACGAGCACGTCTGCAATTCGGTATCGCCGCCGTCGGCGCGATCTCCGCCGCCCTCGTGATCCCGGGCATAGCCTCCGCGGATCCGGCCGACTCCGACTCCGCCCGCCTCGTGAACAGCACGTGCAGCTTCGCGCAGATCGATGCGGCGATGCACGACGTGACTCCGCAGCTCGCCGCGCGCCTCGACCAGGCACCCGAGCGCAAAGCTCAGCTGGCGGACTTCTTCTCGAAGTCCCCGGCCGACCGCCAGGCGGTCCTCGACGCGCACCCGCAGCTGAAGAGCCGACTGGACACCGTGCCCACCGAGGGACCGGCCGTCGAGTGGCCCGCGAAGGCGCTGACGATCGCCGAGACCTGCGGTAACTACTGACGCACGCTAGCCGGGGCGGACGGTGCGCAGGACCGACTGCCCCGTGTCCAGCCTGCGGATGTTGTCGGTGATGTCGCCGACCCGGCCGACGAACGTGTGGTCGCTGACGCCGGACGAGTGCGGGGTCATCACGACGTTCGGCAGGTCGCGGAACGGCAGCGCGCTCGGGGCGCCGTGACCGCCGGCGTCGGGGTAGGAGTACCAGACGTCGATCGCCGCGGCCGCGATTCGGTGCGACGCGAGCGCGTCGTACAGCGGTTGTTCCTGGACGAGGGGGCCGCGGCCGACGTTGATCAGAATGCCGTCGGGGCCGAGCGCGTCGAGTTCCGCGCCGCCGATCATCTCGCGGGTGTGATCGTTCAGGGGCGCGGACACCACCACGACGTCGGACTCCGTCAGGAGCCGGAGCAGCGACGTGTTGCCCCCTGCCCAGGCGAGACCTTCCGCGGCGGCGTCGAGATTTCCCCGCCCGGTCACGGCGCAGCCTTCGGACCCGAACGCGCGCAGCATGTTCCACGACCTCCGGCCGATGTGACCGAAGCCGACGAACCCGACCCGCGCGCCCCGCATCGACCGGGACTGCGCGATCGCGTCGTCGTACACCGAGGTTGCCCACACGTCGCCGCGGAGGGCGCGATCGTGCCGGAGGAATCCGCGGCGCAGCATCAGCGCCGCCGACACGATGTACTCGGCGATCGAGTCCTCGTGGTGGAAGGTGTTGGCCACCAGGGTGTCCGCCGGGAGCGCGGCGAACGCCACGTTGTCGGTGCCCGCGCCGGCGACGTGCAGCAGGCGCAGCTTCGGCGCTGCGGCCGCCATCGCGGCGGTGAACCGGCCGCCCACGTACACGTCGGCGTCGGCGAGGTCGGCGACGATCGCCGACTCGTCGAACGTCCGATGCCACGACGCCGTCGCACCGGACGGCAGTCCCGACTCGAACAGCTCGCGATGCGGCAGCAGGTTTCGTTCGCCGACGACGACCTTCATCAGGCGCGCACCAACGCCGGCCGCTTGCTGTCGAACGTCCAGTTCGGCACGAGGAACTGCATGCCGATCGAGTCGTCGCGCGCGCCGAGCCCCTTCTGCCGGTACAGCTCGTGGGCAGCCTCGACGCGGTCCATGTCGAGTTCGACACCGAGTCCGGGGGTCGACGGCACGGTGAGGTAGCCGTCTTCGATCTCGAACGGGTCCTTGGTGATCCGCTGACCGTCCTGCCAGATCCAGTGGGTGTCGATGGCGGTGATGTCGCCTGGAGCCGCGGCCGCGACGTGGGTGAACATCGCGAGCGACACGTCGAAGTGGTTGTTGGAATGCGAACCCCACGTGAGGCCCCACGCGTCGCAGAGCTGGGCGACGCGGACGGATCCGTTCATCGTCCAGAAGTGCGGGTCGGCGAGCGGGATGTCGACGGCGCCGGAGCGGATGGTGTGCCCCATCTCGCGCCAGTCGGTGGCGATCATGTTGGTGGCCGTCGGCAGTCCGGTGGCGCGCTTGAATTCGCTCATCACCTCGCGACCGGAGAAGCTGCCCTCGGGGCCGACGGGATCCTCGGCATACGCCAGAACGTCTTTCAGTCCGCGGCACGTCTCGATCGCCTCCGACAGCAGCCAACCGCCGTTGGGGTCGAGGGTGATCCGGGCGTCGGGGAATCGCTCGGCCAGCGCCGTGACGGCCGCCGCCTCCTCCCGGGGCGCCAGGACGCCGCCCTTGAGCTTGAAATCGGCGAAGCCGTATCGCGCCTGAGCCGCCTCGGCAAGCCGCACGACCGCGTCCGGTGTCAGCGCCTCCTCGTGCCGCAGGCGCAGCCAGTCGTCGGACTCCGCCGCACCCGACTGGTACTCGAGGTCGGTCTTGTTGCGGTCACCGACGAAGAAGAGGTAGCCGAGCGCCTGCACCTTCTCGCGCTGCTGACCCTCGCCGAGCAGGGCCGCGACGGGAACACCGAGGTGCTGCCCGAGAACGTCGAGGAGTGCCGACTCGACGGCGGTGACGGCGTGGATCGCGACACGGAGGTCGAACGTCTGGTTGCCGCGGCCCGCCGGGTCCCGGTCGGCGAACGTGCGTCGCAGATCGGCGAGAACGCCGTTGTACTCGCCGATGCTGCGCCCCGTCACGATCGCGCGGGCGTCCTCGAGGGTACGGCGGATCGGTTCACCGCCGGGCACCTCGCCGACACCGGTGTTGCCGTCGGAATCGGTGAGGATCACCAGGTTCCGGGTGAAGTACGGGGCATGCGCGCCGGACAGGTTCAGGAGCATGCTGTCGTGTCCCGCGATCGGGACCACTCGCATGTCGGTGACGACCGGGGTGCTCGTTGTACTCATCTCCGAAAACCTTCCTTCACAGCGCAGCGCCACCCGTGAGGGGCCTCACAGCCAAAACTCTAAGTGGCCCGATCGATACACGTCCAAGACTTGTTGAGCATCGAACGATGCAGACACTGCATCACAGAAGTTGCTGTCCGATCAGCATCAACGCACCCACACAGGACACCGTGATCGACGCCCGGCGCAGGCGTGCAGCGTCCAGGTGGCGATTCACGAACCGCGACGCCACATAGCTGAGCACCGTCGTCGCGGCGAGAACGGCGACCGACAGCGTGGAGCCCACCAGGAAGAACGCGCTCATTCTGCCGCGCAGCTGCGCCCCCTTCGACCCCTGCATCACCAGGGCCATCGGCGGCCCGCCGATCGACGTGGCCGTGCCGAGCAGCCCCGACGCGGCGCCGGCGACGGCGAGGTTCCGGCGTCGCGGCGGCGGTGCCCAGCCCAGCGTCGCGAAGACGACCCCGGCCAGCACCACGGCGGCGAGCAGCAGCGACAGCCCCCGTTCCGGCAGCACCACCAGCAGAAACGCGTTCCCGCCACACCACCATCACCGTCACGACCGTCGCAGTCATGATCAGCGTCCCGGGCAGCAGGCCCGGGTCGACGAGCGCGACGACGGGTGCCGCGAGCATGCCCATCCCGAATCCGATCGACGCCTGCATGCACGAGGCGAGGAAGACGGCGAACGCGATGATCGCGAGTTCCGCCCCGCTCACCCGACCGCGACGGGGACGCCGAGTTCGACCGGACGCCGCGGATGATGGCATTCGGCGACGTGGTCTGCCTCTCGTGCATCGACGGCCCTCGGTGGGACCGTGTTCGCGCAAACGTCGGTCGCGTGGGCGCACCGTGTCCGGAACCGGCAGCCGGACGGTGGGTCGAGGGGCGAGGGCACTTCACCGTCGAGGATGATCCGCTTGCCGCGGGAAGCGGCGTCCAGCTTCGGTGCCGCCGACATCAGCGCTTCCGTGTATGGATGCGCGGGCCGGTCGAACACCGCGTCCGTTGCACCCGTCTCCACGATCCGCCCGAGGTACATCACGGCAACGCGATCGGCGACGTGCCGGACCACGGACAGATCGTGGGAGATGAACACGTACGAGATGCCGAGCTGCTTCTGCAGGTCGTTCAGCAGGTTGAGCACCTGGGCCTGCACCGACAGATCGAGCGCCGACACCGGCTCGTCACAGATGACGACACCGGGGTCGAGGGCGAGAGCCCTGGCAATGCCGAGTCGCTGACGCTGCCCGCCGGAGAACTCCTGCGGATAACGGTGCTCGTCGCTCGGCCGCAGCCCGACGAGCTGCAGTAATTCCCGCACGCGCGCGGCCCGGTCCCGACCGGTCTTGTACATCGTCTTGTGGGTGCGCCACGGCTCGGCGATGATCTCGGCCGCCGACATCCGGGAGTTCAGCGAGGCGTACGGATCCTGGAACACCATCTGCACCCGGCGGCGCAGCCCGAGCAGGTCCTTGCCCTTCAGCGAGAACGGGTCGACGCCGTCCCACGTCACCGAACCGGAGTCGGGGCGCTCGAGCATCATCAGCGTGCGGGCGAGAGTGGACTTGCCGCAACCGGATTCACCTACCAGCCCGAGCGTCTCACCGCGGGCCAGGTCGAGGTCGATGCCGTCGAGCGCGCGTAGTCGGTTCTTGCCTGCCTTGTTGGCGGGGACCTTGAAGGTCTTGGTCAGCCCCCGCACCTCGAGTATCGACTCAGACACCGGTTACCTCCTCGGGGAAATGACATGCGGTTTGGCGGCCGGCTCCCTGGACACTCTCGAGCGGCGGTCGGGTGGTGCGGCAGAGTTCGCGGGCCGACGGGCACCGGGCCTGGTAGACGCAGCCCGAGGGAATGGAATGCAGGTCCGGCGGGGTGCCGCCGATAGACTTCAGGTCTTCTCCGCGCACCGCGTGGACCGGAACCGAGTCGAGCAGGCCCTTGGTGTACGGGTGGAGCGGCTGCGCGAACACCTCGGCGACCGGCCCCGTCTCGATCACGTTGCCCGCATACATGATTGCGACGCGGTCCGCTTCCTCGGCGACGAGAGCGAGGTCGTGGGTGATGAGGACGACCGCCATGTCGTGTTCGGTGCGCAGGTCGCGCAGCAGGGACATGATCTGTGCCTGCACGGTGACGTCCAGCGCGGTGGTCGGTTCGTCGGCGAGCAGCACCGACGGACTGAGCGCGACGGCCATGGCGATCAGCAGTCTCTGGCGCATGCCCCCGGAGAACTGGTGCGGGTACGAGTCGGCGCGGGAGTCGGGTTCGGGGATGCCCACCCGGCGCATCAAGGCGATCGCTTCCCGACGGGCCTCTTTCGCCGTCATGCCCCGGTGGAGTCGGAACGGCTCCGCTAATTGCTTGCCGACGGTGTAGACCGGGTTGAGCGCGGTCAGCGCGTCCTGGAAGACGATGGCGAGTTCGGTGGCGGCGAGGGCGCGCCGGGTCTTGGCATCTGCGGTGACCAGATCCACCTCCGCGAGGCGCACCGAGCCGCTGGTGATGTCGGCGATCGGCTCGAGGAGACCGACGAGCGCCTGGGCGGTCATCGATTTGCCACACCCGGATTCTCCCAGCAGGGCGAGAGTCTCACCACGGCGTGCAGTGAACGACACCGCGTCGACGGCCCGGACAGTGCCTGCGGGGGTCCGGAGGTCGACGGTCAGATCCGAGACCTCGAGGGCCACACGGTCGGTCTCTGCGACCTCGAGCGATTCGACAGCCGATGCGCTCATGAGACCACCTTTCGGGTGGGGAGAAGGCGTGCACGGCGCGAGCGGGGAACGGTCAGGCGCCAGCGCTGGCCCGGGTCGGTGGCAATGCGCGCCCACGCCGCCAGTACGGTGGCCGACACCGTCGTGATCACGATGGCCAGTCCGGGGAAGAACGACAGCCACCAGGCGGTCTGCAGGTACGTACGGCCCTGCGACACCATGAGACCCCAGCTGATGTCCGGCGGCTGAATGCCGATGCCGAGAAAGCTCAGCGACGATTCGGCAAGCATCACGTAGCAGAAGTCGAGGGTGGCGACGGTCAGGAGAGTCGGCAGGAGGATCGGGAACACGTGCCGCCGGATGACGGCTCCGCTGCGGGCGCCGAAAGTGCGTGCGGCATCGACGAACAACCGGCTCTGCAATTCGGCCGACTCTGCGCGGGCAGTGCGCAGGTAGATAGGAATGCGGGTGATCGCCAGCACCAGAACGATATTCGCCGCACTCGGCGAGAACACGTACAGCACCACCACGGCCATCAGCAGGGACGGGAAGCTCATGATGACGTCGGCGACTCGCATCGCCGTCGTCTCACGCCATCCTCGGTGGTAACCGGCCCACATGCCGACCAGGGACCCGATGATGCAGGACAGCGCGACCGCGGGCAGTGCGACGAGAAGGGTGGTGCGGCACGCGACGACGAGCCGAGCGAGCATGCTCCGGCCGAGCGGGTCGGTGCCGAGGATGTTCATCCAGCCGTTGGTCACGTCGAACGGTGCGAGGGTAGATTTTTCCAAGTCCTGGTCCGTGGCCGCGTCACCGACCAGCCAGGGACCGAAGACGGCCACCAGGAACACGGTCACCAGGACCGCAGCGGCGACCGTGGCCATCCGGTCACGCAGAAGCAACCGCCACAGCGGGATCTTTCCTGCCGCGGGCTTTCCGGGCCGGGTGGGTTCGGCCGGGACGAGTTCGCCGGGCAGCGGGACCGCGGTGGGCTCGTCCACCCGGGGCGGGTTGTCGATGGACATGTCGGCGGCCTCCTAGACCTTGGACTTTTCGCGGACACGCGCGTCGAGAAGCGCGTACCCGGCGTCGATCAGGATGTTGAGCACGAAGATGCTGACCGCGGTGAGAAGGACCGCCGCCTGCAGCACCGCGAAATCGCGCTGCAGGATCGCGTCGATCATCAGCTTGCCGATGCCGGGCCATCCGAAGATCGCCTCGACCACCACGGCGCCGTTGACCAGGCCCACCGTGAGGTCACCGGCCACCGTCAGCGCGGGAGCCGCGGCGTTGCGGAGCGCGTGATGGGTGACGACGCGCAGGTCGCCGGCGCCCTTGCTGCGGGCAAGTCGTACGTATGGTGCGGACAGCGCCGACACCATCGCGCCGCGGACCACCTGGGTGAGCACACCGAGCGGGCGGATCAGCAGCGTGGTGATCGGCAGGATCCACGACAGCGCGCTTCCGGTACCCGACGTGGGCAGCACCCCCAGCACCACCGCGAAGATCCACACGCCGGTGATGGCGAACCAGAAGTCGGGGATGCTGGCCGCGGTCATCGACAGCAGGCTCGAGATCCGGTCGGCCGGCGAGTTGGGCCGGTAGGCGGCCCAGCAACCGATGACGACCGCACCGATCACCGCCAGCAGCATGGTGAAGAACGCGAGCTGAAGGGTGGCGGGGAAGGCCCGCAACGCCATGGTGGCGGCGGATTCCCCCGTCCGCAGCGACTCACCGAAGTCGAGGTGGACGACTCCGGAAAGGTAGTCGGCCATCTGGCTCAGGACCGGCTTGTCCAGACCGTTCTCCGCGGCGAACTCCGCCCGCTGATCGGGTGTGGCCGACACCGGCAGATAGAGGTTGGTCGGATCACCGGTGAGACGGGCGAGCAGGAACACACCGAAGAGTACGACGAGCAGTGGAACGAGGCTGGTGTACACGCGTCGACGCAGGAAGGCGAACACGGGTCACCGCCTTTCGGACGGTATCGGTCGGGACATCAGGATTCCTTCGGGTGGCTGGGAGAGGGGCTAACCGCTCGCGTTGGTGTCGGCACGGGTCATCTCGCTCAGGCGCATCTCGTCTCCGGTCGCCGAGTTCGGCTCGTACCGGACGGATGGCGACTTGGCGAGCACCGCGTTCATGTGGGCGATGTACGCGAACTGGCGAACCTCTTCCGGTTCGTCCGCGAGAACCGCCGCGAAGGCGTCTTGGCGGGCGTCGCCGACGAGCTGTTCGGCGGCGTCGATGTGCGCATCGTATTGCGCTGTGCCGAAGTAACTTTGATAGCCGTCGCTGCGCATGTACTGGTCGACGGTGAACTGCGCGTCACCAGCTTGATTGCCGTGCTGGATCATCAGCAGCACCGGTCCGGCGTCGGGGAACGGTCGGATCTGATACTGCATCTGCCCGGCCGTGTCCATCATCTCGATCTTGACGTTGAGGCCTGCCTCGCTCAGCGAGTTCTGGATGACCTCGATGGTCTCGTTGATTTTCGGGAACTGCCCGGTGCGGCCGATCAGCCGAATCTCCCTGTCGACCGGGACGCCGTCGGCCTTCGCTTCGGCGACGAGAGCTGCCGCCCGGCGCGGGTCGTACGGAGTGGGCTGCAGATCCGGATCGAAACCGACGATGCTGCTACCGACCAGCTGCGCCGCCGGATCGCCGAGCCCCTGGAAGAGTGCCTTGACGATGCCACCGCGATTGACGGAGTAGTCGATGGCCTCGCGGACGCGGTAGTCGTCGAGCGGCGGTTCGGTGGCCATCATGCGCAGCGCCGTCGTCTCGTTGTTGGGGTAGGCGACACCGAGGTCGCCCGCTCCGTCTTCCGGGCCGAGGTATGTGGCGAGTTCCGCCTCGTCGTTGGTGACCATGGCGGCGCGCACACTGCCCTCGGTGCGCCACTGGTAGATCGCGCGCGTGTACTCGGGCATCGAACCCCAGTACGTGTCGTTCCGCACCAGCGACAGACGCTGGCCGTGATCCCAGTAGTCCACGCGGTAAGGACCCGTTCCGATGGGCGCACGCACCTTGTCCTGCGCGTCCGTGGTGGTGGGCACCATCTCTACGAAAGAGATCCGGAGCGGGAGGATCGGATCGGCGGTGGCCGTCGTCACCGTCACCGTGGATGGGTCTACCGCTGCGACCACCAGTGCGTCGTCTCCGAAGACGTACCCGTCCACGTCGCAGCCGATGGTGGAGTTGACGGTGCGATCGATCGAGAAGGCGGCGTCCGCCGCGTCGAACACGCTGCCGTCGCTGAACGTCACGTCTGGGCGAATCCGGAACGTCCACACCTTGTCCGACGTCTGCTCCCAGGATTCGGCGAGTTTCGGTTCGAGGTCACCTGTGTCGGCGTTGCGCTCGACCAAGGGTTCGGTGATGTTGGACCGCACCACGACTCCAGTGGAGGTGAGGGACGCGTCGCAGGGTTCGAGCGTGGGCGGCTCCTGCGGGAGCACGATGCGCAGCGTGTCGGGGCTGGCGGCATCGCTGTGGTTCGAGTTGGCCACCGAGCAGCCGGCGGCCAGCGCCGACACCGTCATTGCGGCTGTGGCTGCGATGACGGCGCGGTAACGGGTTCCCTGCTGCAACGAACGTGGCGGGCTCATGGTGTCCTCCGTAGGATGTGTCGCGACCTTCCGCGAATGAAGAGGGCCCGTCTGTGACGGTAGACACACGCTAGAAGCGGCCCCGGAGCAGCGTCAACAGCGGGAAGCCGAGGTCCCCACCCCAAAAGGCCAGGTGAAGCCGGTCACGTTGGGCCGGTCCAGGTGACTGCGATCACCATTGAGCGGGCCTGTGACCGGCGGATATCCGGTTCTGCCGTCCGACACCGACGACAGCGAGCCCACCATTCATGCCGTTTCAGTATCGATCCATGTTATTTACGTGTTGGACAGGCATCCAGGCCCGGCTTAACGTACGAGCATCCGATGCGTGGAGAGCCGCTCCACCTCGTGCGAGGAGGACCGTATGGCGACCACAGAGGCTTCTCCCAATTCTAATGCGCCACAGTCTCTTCAGATCGGCCGCGTACTGAAGGTCGGACCACTGAAGCCATCTCTCGCGGCAACTCTGACGGAGAAGTACGACGCACTCGATCTACCGCTGGGCGACGGCCGGGCGGACTTTCTGGGCGAGTATGCCGAGTCGGTCACTGCGGTGGTCACCTCCGGCCGGACCGGAGTCGATGCGACATTGATGACCGCCCTCCCCCGCCTCGGGGCCATCGTGCATTTCGGAGTCGGTTACGACACAACCGATGTCGCGCTCGCCGAGGAACGCGGCATCGGCGTGAGCAACACTCCGGACGTGCTCACCGACTGCGTTGCCGACACCGCCGTCGGACTGCTGATCGACACCCTTCGAGGGTTTTCGGCCGCTGACCGCTACGTGCGAGCGGGGCGGTGGCCCGTGGACGGCAACTTCCCTTTGACCCGCAGGGTGAGCGGCACCCGCGTCGGCATCGTCGGGCTGGGACGGATCGGCTCCGCGATCGCCAACCGGCTCAGCGGATTCGGTTGCTCGATTTCGTACCACAACCGGCGCGAGGTGCCGGGGTCTGTATACCCGTATGTCGATTCGGTTGTGAAACTCGCCGCGGGAGTCGATGTACTGGTGGTGGCAGCGGCCGGAGGTAAGGGCACCGAGAAACTCGTCGACCGCGCCGCGCTCGAGGCGCTCGGCCCCGACGGCTATCTGATCAACGTGGCCCGCGGCACGGTCGTGGACGAGGAGGCGCTCATCGAACTGCTCACCGAAGGACGCCTTGCCGGGGCGGGTCTCGACGTGTTCACCGATGAGCCGCACACTCCTGAAGCGCTTCTCGCGCTCGACACCGTCGTCCTACTCCCCCATGTAGCGAGCGGCACCGTCGAGACGCGAGCTGCCATGGAAGCGCTCACGTTGCGCAACCTCGACGACTTCCTCGCCTCGGGCACGCTGACCACCCCGGTCGTGGAACCGCGGGCCCTCGTCCGGTAAGTCACCGGGGCGCGTACATGATGACGGCGACGCCCACGAGGCAGATCAGGGCACCGATCACATCGAATCGATCGGGGCGGAAGCCGTCGAACGCCATGCCCCACACCAGGGAACCGGCGACGAATACGCCCCCGTAGGCGGCGAGGATGCGCCCGAAGTCGGCGTCGGGCTGCAGGGTCGCGACGAAACCGTAGGCGCCGAGCGCGACGGCGCCGAGGCCGGCCCAGATCCAGCCGCGGTGTTCCCGCACACCCTGCCAGACCAGCCAGGCGCCGCCGATCTCGAACACCGCGGCGAGGGCGAACAGAGCGATCGACTTGGTGACGGTCACATGTCCCCCGGCGCGGCAGACACTGTTGCCGGGGCTCCGGTCCGCCGCGACAACTCCGAGATCAGGTACATACCGATCACGGTAAACCTTCGAGTCGACAGGAGACTCGAGGCGGCGTGCCCCGCGAGACAAAGTTACGGAGTTCCGAAATCTCGGTTTCCCAGGCCCGAAGTCCGCCTCTGTGAGTTCGCTCACACGTTCTGCGAGACTGCCGGGCACCTTGTCGACCGTCCAGATCCGCCCGCGACTTGAACGCCGCTCGAGATTTTCGGCATCCAGCCAGGCATCGGATCGCGCCCACGCAAAGGAGATACCCCGGAAAACGCCTCGACTGCACTCGCACGACACCGCGAGGGCACATCCGCCGGAAATTCCACCCGGTTTACAGGCGCCGACAAGTTAGGTTATGCATTCCATGCTTTGTTGGTGTTCGTAGAACTCGAAGGTGTGCACACGTGACTTTCTCCCGTCGGCAATTCATCTCTGCCGGACTCGGCACGACGGCGTTGATCGCCCTTGCCGCTTGTAGTTCCTCCGAGTCTTCGGTTGGATCCGGCAACCCCACTACCGGTGGCACGTTGCGGGTCGGCGCGCTGGGGCAGCCGTCGAAGATCGAACGCGATCCTCATCAGACACTGAGTAACGACAGCGACTTCCTGATCACCTCGCTGGTGTACGACGCACTCACCGTTCCCGGCGAGAACCCCAACGTGGCGCCGCGTCTCGCCGCCGAGTGGACCCAACTCGAGGATCTCCGCAAGTGGAAATTCACGCTCGCCGAGGGCGCGACGTTCCACGACGGGTCGCCGGTGACGTCCGACGACGTGGTGTGGTCGCTGCGACGCCTGCGGGAGAACGCCGGTGAGACAAAGGTCCCCGTTGCTTCCGCGGAGGACATCGTCGCCGACGGGCCCTCTGCAATCGTGATCACCACCGCGGCACCGAACCGTGAGCTTCCCCTACTTCTGCGGTTGATGACCTTCGTCGTGAAGAAGGACACCACGGACTTCACCACGCCTGTGGGAACGGGGCCGTTCAAGCTGGAGTCGTACCGCGACGGAAACGCGCGCCTGGTGCGCAACGAGAACTGGCACGGCGGCACCCCACTGCTCGAGGCCATCGAGGTGACGCGCTTCGACAGCACCACGGCGATGGCCAACGCGGTAATCGCCAAGCAGATCGACCTCGCGTCCAATGTCGGAGCCGTGGCGGGCCGCACCGCCGACGGGCGCGGCGACCTCGCGGTGGTACGACGTCCCAACGACGTCGTCATCCCCATCGTCATGCGCACGTCCGACGGCCCGTTCGCCGATCCGCGAGTGCGCGAGGCTCTGCGGCTCGCCGTGGACCGGGACGCCATGGTCAAGCAGGTGACGTCCGGTTACGGCACCATCGCCAACGACGTGCTGGGCACCGGTGATCCCACCTACGACTGGTCGTTCGAACAGCGCAGTCGCGACATCGACAAAGCCAAACAACTGCTGCGCGAGGCCGGCTTCGATACCGGGCAGACGTACACCCTGTTCACCAAGGAGGAAGCCGCAGGCGAGGTCGACTCCGCGAAGCTGTTCGCCACCCAGGCCCGGGACATCGGTGTCACGATAGACGTGGTAACACAGGACGCCAATGCCTTCTACGACGACACGTGGCTGAAGGCACCGCTGTACACGGCGAACTGGGGCACCAACGACTCCGTCATCTTCTTCGCCAGCAAGGTGATGTACTCGGGCACCAAGTGGAACGAATCCGGCTTCCGCGATCCCGAGTTCGACGCGGCTTACCTCGAGGCGCTGGCGGCTTCTGACGACGACACCTACGCGAAGGCGAGTCGCACACTGCAGGAGATCCAGTACGCCCGCGGCGGATATCTCGTGTGGGGCATGGCCGACGGAGTCGACGTGGCCTCCTCGAAGGTGCAGGGACTCCCACAGCTCGGCGGATACGGACGGGTGCAACTGGAAAAGACCTGGCTGTCGAGTTGAGCGAGTCCACCACCACGGCCGAGTCGGCCGCCACGGTCGTGGCGGTCGACGCCCGTCGGTTCACCACCCTCGGGACACGGGTCTCGGTGGTGCTCGCCCAACGGGTGTCGATCCTGGTGCTCGTCCTGATCCTCGTATTCGTCGCCATCGATCTCCTACCGGGCAGCGCGGCGCGCGCCGCCCTCGGCCGCGACGCGACCGAGGAGCAGATCTCGGCTGCCGAGCAGGCGTTGGGACTCGACCGGGCCCTTCCGGTGCGATTCGTGATCTGGTTCGAGGGACTGCTCACGGGTGATCTCGGGACCACGGTGCGTGGCACTCCCATCAGCGAGATCCTCGCGTCCAAGTTCCCGAGCACGTTGCTGCTCGGAAGTCTCGCACTGGCCCTGACCACCATCGCGGCTCTGCTCGGCGGCGCTCTGTGGGCGTTGCGCCCGCACAGTGCCGGCGCCCGCGTCCTGTCGCCCACCACGACGATGGTGATTGCGGTACCCGAATTCGTCATCGCCACCCTCCTCGTCCTTGCCTTCTCACTCGGAACCGGCTGGTTTCCCGCCGTGACGATTACCGATTCGGCCGGCGGTCCCCTGGACGCCGCCATGCTGGTGCTGCCCGTCATCGCTCTGGCAATTCCGCAGTCGGGGTGGAACATCAGGGTCACGCGTGCGGCTCTGCACGAGGCCGCGCAGGCGCCGCACGTCCACGCCGCCGTCCTCGACGGCCTGCCCCACCGGCACGTGCTGGTGCGCCACATACTGCCGATCGCGCTTCCGACCATCGCCACTTCCCTGGCGACCTCCGTCGGAATGCTGCTCGGGGGCGCACTCGTGGTCGAAACGATCTTCAACTATCCCGGCATCGGTTCCGTCTTGTCCGGTTCGGTCGCCGACCGTGATGCGGCACTGGTGGCCTCGGTGGTCGCACTGACCGGTGCGGCAATCACGTGCGTCCTTCTCGTCGCAGACCTGTTGCGCGCGTGGTCGGTCCGGGGGCGCGCATGACCCCGCCCTGGGTCCGGCCTGCGCTGCTCGCGCTCCCGGCCGCCGCCGTCATCGGACTGGCCGTACTGGGCCCCTTCTTCGCGCCGCACGCCGTGGACGACGGTGTGGACATTCCCTATGCCGAGCCGTCGGCGGCGGCGCCGTTGGGCACCGATCACCTGGGCCAGGACGTCCTGACACATCTCCTCGTCGGGGGGTGGGGACTGCTCGTGCTGGCCGCGGTCATCGCCGTCCTCGTCACCGGACTGGCGGCTGCGATCGGTACCGCGGCGGCCCTGCGACCCCGCGTCGGCGCAGTCATCGAACGGTCCACCGACGCCCTGATGTTGCTGCCCCCGATCCTCGCGATCCTGCTCGTGATGCTGTCGTGGCCCAGCTCGGGCGCCGCCGGCCTGGTCCTGATCGCCGTGGTCGTCGGAACCCCGTACACCGCAAGGGTGTTCGCCGCCGCCGCCAGTGGTGTCGCGGCGTCGGGTTACATCGAGGTCGCCGCCGCGAGTGGCGAGCGCCTGACGTACCTCGTGTTCCGTGAAGTTCTGCCCAACCTGCGCACCACGGTGACCACCCAGCTCGGCCTCCGTTTCGTGGAGGCGATGTACCTGGTGAGCACTGCCGCATTCCTGCAGCTGCCGACGGCGCTGGGGAAATCCAACTGGGCTCTGATGGTCCGGGAGAACAGCTCCGGCGCCCTGCTCAACCCGTGGTCGGTGCTCGTCCCGAGCCTCGCCATCGGGTTGCTCGCGGTCAGCGTGAATCTCGCCATCGCCTCGGCCCGAACGGACCGGCGGGGGATGGATGCATGACTGATCCGACCGTGGTCGCCGACCACCTGACCATCACCGCCGCCGGCACGGTGAAACCACTTCTGCACGACGGGTCGATCACCCTGCGCCCCGGCACGGTCACCGCGATCACCGGAGAGTCCGGATCAGGTAAAACCACTCTCCTGCAGGCGATCGTCGGCTACCTCCCGGCCGGAGCCCGCCGCGATTCGGGCAGTCTCCGGGTGCTCGGGCAGGACATCCTGACGATGCAGCCCGAACCCCTGCGCCGACTCCGCCGAGCGCACCTGGCTTTCGTGGGGCAAGACCCGGGATCGGCCCTGAACCCGACCATGCGTGTACACGCATTGCTCCGCGAAGTCGCCGCCACCCGCGACCCCGAGGAACCGGCCCGCGTTCTCGAGCGTGTCCAGTTGCCCCCCTCGGTTCTCCACCGCCGGCCGGGCGCCCTGTCGGGTGGCCAGCAGCGGCGGGTAGCGCTCGCCCGGGCCCTGATCCGCGGTGTCGATGTTCTGCTCGTCGACGAACCTTTCGCCGGATTGGACGGGCGGGTGCGGCACGAAGTCGCCGACGTACTGCGTCGTCTCGCGGACGCCGGTGTCGCAGTCGCCGTGTCCGGTCACGACACCACGATCCTGAACGACCTCGCGGATCACACCGTGCACCTCGGCGTCCCCGTCATCACCTCGGTGCACACCACCCCCGGAAAGCACCGGACCCCAGTCGGTTCCGCCGTGCTGTCCGCGTCCGGCCTCGGCCTCGTCCGCGACGGAAGGGCGGTTCTGGCGGGCGTGGATCTCACCGTCCACCCGGGTGAGGCGATCGCCGTGCTCGGTGAATCAGGAGCCGGGAAAACGACTTTGGCGCGGGTACTGGCCGGACTCGAACCAGCGGCGACCGGAACGGTGCGACTCCACGACAGCGCGCTCCGACTCCCGATCGCCCGCCGGCCACGGTCGCTGCGCGGCCGGATACAGCTCATCCCGCAGAACCCGCTGTCGACGCTCAATCCCGCTCACACCGTCGGACGCACCCTCGCCCGGCCGTTGCGACGTCGAGGCATCCGCGAACGGGCACGCCTCGACAGCACCGTCACGGCGCTGCTCGCCACCGTGGGGCTCGCCGGGAACTTTGCGCCTCGTTACCCTCACGAACTTTCCGGCGGTCAGCGTCAACGCATTTCGATTGCACGGGCACTGGCCGCGGAGCCCGACGTCTTGATCTGTGACGAGGTGACCTCCGCGCTCGACGCCGCCACTGCGCAGTCCATCATGGACGTGCTCCGCGGGACGATGCACGAGCGACATACGAGCCTGATCGTGATCACTCACGATCTGGAGCTCGCGGCCCGATACTGTCGGGACGTACTCGTGATCGACGACGGACGGGTAGTCGAATCCGGCTCGTACGCTGCGGTCGATCGGCTGCGCTGACCCATGGCCTCCAAGGTAGGCAATCGTTAAAACACACTGCCACATAGGGATACGTTGATCTTTACGCTTGCTGTGATCTGCCGCACAGGGGGTTTCGGTTAACCCGCAATGAGGTTAGCCTTCCCATATAATGATTCGGGCCGTGAGCCTCGTCGAATCTTTCACTCACACAACACTTTCTTCTCAGCAACGACGGTTCTCGATCGTCTGACCGAAAGTTGGATACTTCATGCCCACAGCATCAAAGCTCACCACGCGTGCCATCTCGGTTGCCGGTGCGGCGGCCACTGCAGACCTTCTCGCGGCGGCGGTGTCGGCGTACGGCACCGTCGACAACCCGGATCTGATTCGTGAGGCAGCGGACATCGCGAGAACGTTGCCCGCCGAGGTCCGCGAGGCGTGCGCGATGGAGCCGCGTGGACTCGGATTCCAGGTGTTGTCCGGGTTCGAGATCGACGACCGCGCAATTGGGCCCACCCCCGCACGATGGAATGACGTGCATCCCCATCGGACGGCCGAGTGGGACATCTTGATGCTGCTTCTCGCCCACGTCGTAGGCTGCCCGTTCGGCTGGTCCGGCCAACAGGAAGGTCGCCTGGTCAACAATATCGTCCCGTCTCCAGGCCACGAGAAGGAACAGACGGGGGCGAGCAGCACCGTCCTGCTCGAACCACACACCGAGGACGCTTTCCACCCGGGCCGGTGCCACTTCCTCCTGCTCGGTGCCATGCGTAATCACGACCGGATCGGCACGACCATCTCCTCGATCCGAGAAGTCGAACTCGAACCCGCCGAATTCGTCGAACTCGCCAGCGCCACCGTTCCGATCCTCCCGGACGCCTCCTACGAGACCAACCCGGCAGCGGGCACACCCACGGCGGTACCCGGTGGCAATGCGCTTGCGCTACCCACGCTGTGGGTTGGCGAGGACGGGTTGTGCCTCCGCTACGATCCGGCCTACACCCCACTCGAGACAGCTCCGAAACGGTATCGGCGCGCCTACTCCCGGCTGTCCGAGGAGCTCGCACGTCATGCCCGCACCATTTCCCTCGACGCCGGGGAGGTACTCATGATCGATAACGACGTCATCGTCCACGGGCGAGTTCCCTTCACACCCCGCTACGACGGCACGGATCGGTGGCTCAAGCGCATCAACGTGCGGGTCCCAGGTCGGCATCGGCCCCCTGCCGAGGACTTCGAGGACGGCTACGGCGAGGACGTCGTCGACCCGTCGGGAGTTCACCCGATCTACTCCGTCAGGAGTGCGAACCGATGAGCGCACCGCATCCGATCTTGACGCTGACAGCGAGCGATCTCGACAAGGTCGAGGTTTCCTCGGCTGAGGTCCTCACCGCGATCGAGCAGGCCTATGGCGCACTGGCGGCCGGCGAATCGACGAATCCCGGGAAACTCACCGTCGCGCCTGCCGACAAGCACTCGGTGGCCTACTCGATGCTTGCCCGGGATGGGCAGAGTTCCACCGTGGCATTCAAGACCTCGTACAAGTTCGACCCGGACCGTGACCGTTCGAGTAAGCGCTACTACACCACGCTGTCGCTGTACGACGACGCCACGGGACTGCCGGTCGCCCTGATGGACTGCGGGCGCATCGGCGCATTGCGGACGCCAGCCGTATCGGGGTTGATCATCCGTGCCTGCGCGACACCCACCGCATCCACCGTGCTCGTCGTCGGTTCCGGAACGCAGGGGCGGTTTGCGTTACCCTTGGCGCTGACCGCGCACCCGCAGTTGACCCATCTCGAACTCTTCGCGACGCATCCGGACGGAATTGCCGCGGTCCGTGAGGAATTGGCTCGTCAGTACCCGAACCGGACTATCCGGATCAGTACCGATCTCGAGGAATCCGTCCGGCGGGCCGACGTAATCCTCGCCGTGGCCGGTGAAGCGACACCCGCCCGAATCGAATCCGGCTGGCTGGCCCCGGGTGCACTGTCCATTCTCGTCGGCTACGGCCTGTCACCGTCCACCTTGTCCGGTGCGGATTACGTGGTAGCCACCAGTGCCGAACAGATGCGTACCACCGGCACCGACATGGCAGGCCAGGACGGGATCCTGCGTGCCGTGGATGCGGAACTGCCTGACATTCTGGCTGGCCGGGCGGCGCCCCGCCGTTCACCGTCCGACCGGGTGTTCGCCTACAACAGTGGACTCGTGGTCACCGACATCGCGCTCGGACTTCTGTTCGCACGCAAGGCACGCGAGCAGGGTCTCGGCAGCCCATTGGGGCTGTGGTCATGACCCGGAGCATTCTGCGGTCCGTGCGACTGCCGGCGTTGACTACCCCCTGGACCGACACCGTCACCGCTGACCGACCCCTGTTACAGGCCCTCGTGCGGGGATTCGGCGGCGGACCCGTGCACCTTCTCGATCCGGCACAGTTCGCGCGAAACGCCCGCGGTTTCGCCGCGGTGTTCGACGAGGCGGGGTTGGACGGGACCGTGTACTTCGGGAAGAAGGCCAACAAGGCCAATGCCTTCGCCGATGCCGTCGCCGACCTCGTCACCACCGACCGCCGCGCCGGGCGTTCCGGCACCTTCGGCATCGATGTGGCAAGCGTCGGGGAATTCCGTCAAGCCCTCGCGGCGGGAGTCCGCGGAAGGGACCTGTTGATCACCGGCCCTACCAAGCCGGCGGAGCTTCTCGGGCTCGCCGTGCGCCACGATGCCGTCGTCACCATCGATTCGCCGAGCGAACTCAGGGCACTCGCCGCCCTGTCGGACGGACTGGGGGTGCGAGTTCTGTTCCGGGTTCTCCCCCAGCCGGCGATCAGCCGGTTCGGGATGAACGACGACGAACTGCGGTACGCCGAACGGCTGGCGCTCGATCACGCGACTGACGTGGCGATGCTCGGGTACAGCTTCCACCTCTCCGGGTACAGCCTTTCCGAGCGTCGTGATCAGGCCTGCCAACTCGTCGATCGCGTCCGGGCAGCGCGCGCCCAGGGGCTTGCGGCCCGGACGATCAGCCTCGGTGGCGGGTACCCCATCAGCTATGTCCCGCAGGACGACTGGCAGCGATTCACGAACGAGACGGCCCACGCGTTCCATGCCGGCAAACAGTTCGACAGCTATTACCCGTACCACTCGGCGATCACCGGCGCACAGGCCTTGCGCGCTATCGTCACCGAACCCGCGCCGGGACGGAAGTCGATTGCCCAGTCCTGCCAGGACCACGGGATCTCGTTGTTCACCGAACCGGGGCGCGCCTTACTGGATCGCGCCGGAATCACGGTGTTCCCCGTGCTGGGAGTCAAGGAACGCGAGCCCGGAATGATCGTCGTCAACGGCACGAGCCTGAGCCTGTCCGAACAGTGGTTCGACACCGAGTTCCTCCCCGACCCTCAGCTGGTCTCCGCCACAACGCCTGTCGCGGATCCGGCGCCGTTCTTCGCGTCGGTCGGCGCCGCAACCTGTCTGGAATCGGACATGCTGACGTGGCGAGTGATCGAGTTCCCGCACCGCCCTGCCCCGGGCGATTTCCTGGTTTACCACAACACCGCGGGCTACCAGATGGACTCGAACGAATCCGCGTTTCACGACACCCCCATCCCGCCCAAGGTCGTCATCACGCTCGTCGACGGCCGACCCGTCTGGGAACTCGACCGCCCCACCAGCAACTAGGAGAAGACAGTGGAGACCATTGCCACTACCGCCCGCGTCGTGAGCCGAGTGTCGGATCTGATCGGTTCGACTCCCCTGCTACAACTGTGCGCCCTCGAGAACGGGACACGCTATCTCCTCAAACTCGAGCAGTTCAATCCGACCGGGTCCATGAAAATTCGCATGGCGCGCCAGATGGTGATCGATGCCGAGGTCGCGGGGCTGCTGCGTCCCGGAGGACACATCATCGAATCCACCTCGGGAAACACGGGCCTCGGGCTCGCGGTGGTCGCGGCGGAACGCGGATACCGTTTCACCGCCGTCGTCGACAACCACGCCAGCGCCGAGAAGCTCCGTTCCATGCGGGCAATGGGCGCCCACTTGCACTTCGTCACGGAGGACGGCGAAACCGAACTCGCCACGTCGGCCCGGGAGGACCTCGCCGAACAGATGGCCGCGGCGGATCCGGACGGGTGGTTCCCCGAACAACACAACAACCCGAGCAACGCCGTGGGCTACCGCGCCCTCGCCGCCGAACTCCTCGACGACGCGGCCTCACCGATCGACGCGCTGGTGTGCGCGGTCGGCACCGGCGGCTCGCTGTTCGGCACGGCGCGGGAACTGCGGCGGCTCGGGCAGTCGACCACGGTCATCGGCGTCGAACCCGTGGGTTCGATTGCCTTCGGCGGCCCCGGTGGGCCGTACCACCAGTCCGGCACCGGCACTCCTCCCGGAGCCAGCATCGGAACCGCAGTCGATTACGCGCTCCTCGACCAGGGCGTCAAGGTGTCCGATGTCGACGCCTTCGCGACCGCGCGCGCTCTGGCCCGGCGGAACGGGCTGATGGTCGGTGGTTCGTCCGGTGGCGCCATCTTCGCCGCACTCGATATCCTCCCCGCACTGCCCGCCGGCAGTACCGTCGTCACGATCGTCTGCGACGGTGGCGAAAAGTACCTTGATACAGTTTTCGACGACGAATGGATGACACGCCACGAGCTCCTCGACCTCGCCGCCGAGCTGCGCGTGGATGAGAAGCTCGATTCGGCCGGAGTACCAGCACACCGGTCCGCCCGCGAGCAGTCGCCGATCGAGTACGCATGACACACGGAAGTACAGGAACCATCGCGCCCACACAGAGTTACCGGCAGACCAGTCGCGAACTCGCCTACCTCTCTGCGCCGATCGCCCTGACCCAGCTCGCGCAGGTGGCCCTCACCACCACCGACACCGTCATGATGGGTCTGATCAGCATTCAGGCCCTCGCGGCCGGCGGCCTGGCCATCACCCTGTTCAATCAGTTGCGCACCATGGGCGTCGGGCTGGTGACCGCAGTCGGCAACCTCGTCTCTGGGGCTGTCGGCCGCGGTGAACGAGCTGGCGACACCACACCGTCCGAGGCCACCGCAGACGAAGTTCGCGACATCGTCCGGTCCAGCTTCCTCATCGCCACGGTCGCCGGGATCCTCGGCGGCATCCTGCTCGTCGGGCTCGGCTACGGTCTCCGATTTTTCGGCCAGGACGCCGAAGTTCTCGACATGGCGTTGCCGATGCTCATCGCGCTCGCCCCGGGTCTGGTGCCGTGCCTGTGGTTCCAGGTGATCCGCCAGTACACCGTCGGCATGCGGCGGCCCAAGGCGCTGTTGGTAATCACCATCCTGTCGGTGCTCTTCAACATCACCCTGAACTGGGCATTCATCTACGGCACCTTCGGACTTCCTGCCCTCGGACTGCCGGGAATCGGTGTCTCCACCTCCCTGGTGTACCTGCTGACGTTCGGGATCTTCGCGACCATGGTGCGCCGCGACGACGCGCTGGCGCCGATGCTCAGCCTTGCCATACACCGTTCCCGACCGGAGACAGTGCGAACGATTCTCCGCCTCGGGGTCCCGATCGCCGGAACGTACGGCAGCGAGGCGGGACTGTTCTCGGTCACCGCCGTGATCATCGGGAGCTTCGGCGCCCCCGCTCTGGCCGCCCATACCGTCGTCAATCAGCTCACCTACATCGTCTTCCAAGTGTCGGTGGGCATCTCGCACGGTTCGTCGATCCTGGTCAGCCGATTCGTCGGCCTCGGCGAGGCGCTCAGATCGCGCATGACAGCCCGAGTTGCCTTCTCCCACGCTGCGATCGTCATCGCAGTCGTCGGCCTCGTGTACCTCCTGGCACCGACGTGGGTGCTGGCGTTGTTCATGGATACCTCCGACACCACAGCGGTCTCCATCGCGACAGTGCTCCTCGCGATCGCGATTTTCCAGCAGTTCGCCGACTCCGCCCAGAACATCGGCATCGGATTGCTTCGAGGAGTGGGTGACACGGCCTCGAGCTTCGGGATCACCCTCATCGGGTACTGGCTGGTGGGTTTGCCGGTCAGCCTCCTGTTCGCTTTCGGGTTCGGGCTGGAAACGTACGGAATGTGGATCGGCCTGTCGTGCGGTTTGCTCACCGCCGCGATCCTGTTGCTGCGGACGTTCCACCAACGTCTACGGGCGATCGAAACTGCACCCGCTTCGTAACCGAGCGGACGCCGAAAAAGCACCCTCACCAGGAATATTGCCCGGATACCTCTTGTTTTGACGTACGTCAGATGCTATAACGAATCTACAGCATCTGCTGCAGGTAACCTGTCACAAGTAGAGGGTTTTCTGGAGGTGGACACGATGTTGATGCGCACAGATCCGTTCCGCGATCTCGACCGTTTGACCCAGTCGATCCTCGGTACCGCTGCCCGACCGGCAGTGATGCCCATGGACGCCTGGCGAGAAGGTGAGAAGTTCATCGTCGAGTTCGACCTGCCGGGGGTGGACGCCGATTCGTTGCACCTCGACGTCGAACGCAACGTTCTCACCGTTCACGCCGAGCGGCCGAGTCGGGACGAGAACAAGGAAATGGTGGCGGCCGAACGGCCACGGGGTGTGTTCAGCCGGCAGTTGTTCCTCGGTGAGAACCTCGACACCGACCGGATCGAGGCTCACTACGACGCCGGGGTGCTGACCCTGACCATCCCTGTCGCCGAGAAGGCCAAGCCGCGCAAGATCGAAATCGGCAGCAACACCGAGAAGAAGGCAGTCAACGCCTGAGGCGGCCGAGCCTGCCGTGGCCCCGAATACCGCAACTGCCGGTGTCCGGGGCCACCGGCATGCGGTGGGCAAGGAGAACACGGTGATGAACGCCCGCAACGACTTCTACGACATTCTCGGTCTGTCCCGGTCGGCAACGCAGACTGAGATCACCCGCGCCTACCGGCGCAGGCTACGAGAGTTCCACCCCGACACCCGCGCAGCCGGAATCGACGCGCAGCCCTCGGACGAACTGCTACAACATTTGCTGGCCGCCTACGCCGTCCTCCGGGATCCCGGCCGACGGGCCGAATACGACCGCCAGCATTCGAGTGCGCGACCCGCCGTGCCGATGACCATCCAGGGCCGGTTCGCCGCCACAGCTGAGAAATGCACCCGTCAGATCCGGCCCGCCCACTGCGCCCGGGGGTCGAAACCTGCCTTCCGCTCCGCCGCTGCGTAGGCGCGCAACGCCTCCGCGCTGCGGGCGTCGAGGTCGGACGGGACCGCGACCTCGACGGTGACGAGCAGATCACCGACCGAGCCGTTACGCACGGGCACTCCGCGACCTCGCAGCCTGAACGTTTGCCCGCTCGGCGTCCCCGGCGGAATTCGCACGGTGACCCGGCCGTCGAGAGTGGGAACCGACAGCGTTGCGCCCAGCGCCATTTCGCTGAACGTCGCCGGTACGGTGACAGTCAGGTCGTCACCACTACGAGCGAACACGGGGTCGGGATCCACCCGCACGTCCACGTACAGATCTCCGGACGGTGCGCCCCGCAGACCCGGTTCGCCCTGTGCGGGAAGGCGGATACGTTGCCCGTCACTCACCCCGGCGGGGATGCGAACCGAGATGGTGCGGGTGCGGTTCGCGACGTCCGCGCCGTGACAGTCCGCGCACGGTGAATCGACCACCGAACCGTTGCCGTGGCAGGTGATACACACCGTCGGTCCACCGATCCGCAACGGAACTACCACACCGGTGACCGCGTCCCGGAAGGACAGATGTGTTGCCGTCTCGATATCGGTTCCGCGCCGAGGCCGCGTTCGGGTCGTTTGCCGGCGACTCCGAAAGAGATCACCGAACACGTCGCTCATCGAACCGGCGTCGGCAGTCGTGAAGTGCGATCCATTCCGGAAGAGGTCCCCGAGGTCGAAATCGCCCATACCCGAGTTGCCGGCGGCACCGGGCCGGAACCCCGTGTGGCCGAACATCCCCGCCTTGTACAGCCGCCGCGTCTCGTCGTAATCTTTGCGTTTGGCCGGGTCCGACAGCACGGCATGCGCCTCGCTGACAGCCTTGAAACGTTCCTCGGCGCGAGAGTCGTTCGGGTTGGCGTCCGGATGCAGTTCACGGGCCAACTTCCGGTACGCCTTCTTGATCTCGTCCGCCGACGCACCCGAGGGGACGCCCAAATCGGCGTAGTAGTCCCGCTCCGACCATTCCTGCTGCGTCACCGGACATCCTCCTTCCACAGTCTCTACGGTCGATGAGCATCCACCACGGTGACCGTCGCCGTCCGTAACACTCTGCGATTACCGAATTTGTACCCGCGGCGCAGCACGCTCCCCACGACGAGTTCGTGCCCGCCGCCCTCGTGCTGAACGGCCTCGTGCAGAGTCGGGTCGAACGGATCACCTTCTTCGCCGAACGCAGCGACACCCAGGTCCGCAAGCGTCGCCCGAATCTTGGATGCGTCGGCGGTGACGTGCCGATCGCGTTCGATCCGACGCCGGTAGTTCGCGAATTCGGCCTGCAGTCGTTGCAGATCCGCAGTCAACTCCGCCACTCGAGGGTTATCGCCCTCGCTCGAGGGCGTGCGCTCTCGAACTTGCCCGGTCTCCGGGTCGACCCGGCGCTTGTCGGTGATCGAAATCGGCTCGCGCGGTGACTCTTTCCCGTTGGCGCGCTCGGTACTCATCGCGCGTCCTCCCTCCCGGGTTCGTCCACCACCTCCGCATCGAAGACCTGGTCCGACCCGTCGGCTTCACCGGTTCGGTCACCGCCGCCAGGACTATCCTGCCCGCCCTGCGTGTCATACAGGGCCTGACCCAAGGACTGCGATTCCGTGGTCAGCTTCTCCACCGCGGACTTGACCGCTGCGATGTCGGTTCCGGCCAGAGCGTCGTTGACGCCCTTGATGGCGGTCTGAACCTTGCCCTTGACCTCCTGGGGAATCTTGTCCTCGTTGTCCTTGACGAATTTCTCGGTCTGGTACACCAGCGACTCAGCCTGATTCCGTGTTTCGGCTTCCTCACGCCGTCGGGCGTCTTCGGCAGCGTGGGCCTCGGCGTCCTTGATCATGCGGTCGATCTCTTCCTTGGACAGACCGGAACCTTCCTGGATTCTGATCGTGTTCTCCTTGCCGGTGCCCTTGTCCTTCGCGGTCACGTGCACGATGCCGTTGGCATCGATGTCGAAGGTGACCTCGATCTGCGGGACACCTCGGGGAGCCGGCGGGATACCGGCGAGCTCGAACGAGCCGAGGAGCTTGTTGTGCGAGGCGATCTCGCGCTCCCCCTGGAACACCTGGATCTGCACCGACGGCTGATTGTCATCGGCCGTGGTGAAGGTCTCGCTGCGCTTGGTCGGGATAGTGGTGTTGCGCTCGATGAGCTTGGTCATCACCCCACCCTTGGTCTCGATACCGAGGGACAACGGCGTGACGTCGAGGAGCAGAACGTCCTTGACCTCACCCTTGAGGACACCGGCCTG
>NZ_JANFQF010000019.1 GCF_024438035.1 Rhodococcus tibetensis | reverse complement strand
GGCATCCTGCACGGATGCCTCAAGACCCGCACCCACTACGACGAAACGACGGCCTGGGCACATCACGTCGAGAAGGCTGCCGCTTGACACCCAAAGCTCATGGGATGTCTTTTCGCCCGCACGCTTGCCGCGTCCAGGATCGCTGCCGTCCAGTCGAGTTCGCCCGCGCTACCGAGCCGATCGAGCACCTCGCGATGTAGATTCTCGAACACCCCGGTCATCGGCCGGCGCACTGCCGCCTCCCTGCGGCCGGGCGACAAAACGCGGAATCAACGGTTCTACTGTCTCCCACAACGCATCCGGAACCAACCTCAATGACAACTCATCTACCACGCGTCACAGGTGTCCCACATATCACTTCATCCACATGAGACACGCTCTTAGTCGAAGTCGGAGGGATTCGGATCGGTGGGCATGCTCGCGGCCGCGACCAGGGCGGCGACGAGAGCGAGGGCCGCGAGCATCAGGTAGGTGTGGGCGTAGCTGCCAGTCCATGCCGACAACGCGGTTCCGGCCCACGGGGCCAGCGCCATGACGATGACGACCGGCGCGGACATCAGCCCGTTCAGGCGCCCGTAGTGGGTGGCGCCCCACCGGTCGGTTATCGCGGTGGCCTGGATCAGGGTGAAGATTCCCCGCACCAACCCTGCGCCGATCGCCACCCCGATCAAGGCGGCGGTGGTGGAAACGAGCCCGAGCAACGCCGTGCTCGCGGCGGTAGCGGCCAGGATCACCACGATGCGGGTGCGGGCGGTGGTCCGGGCGGCGATCGGGAGGTAGCCGAGGCGGCCGAGGACCTGCCCGGCCCCACCCAGCCCCAATGTCAGCGCGGCCAGCGATGGGGAGAAGCCCTGCTCGATGAGTAGCGGCACCAGGTTGAACACCCCGGCGAACGCGGCGAACGCCCCCAACGACAGTGCGATCACGAGGGCGAGGAAGGCGCGGCTGCGGGAGGCGTCGCGGTGCTCGACCGGATGACTCCCGGTCGGGGCGGGTGGGTGCGGCCACCGCCCGCGGAGCCCCAGCAGGTGCCCGGGCACCGTGATAATTGCCAGGATGACGGCGAGGACGAGATAGGTTGTCCGCCAGTCATACCGATCGACCAGCGCCGCGGTCAGTGGGGCGAAGACTGTGCTCGCCAAGCCGGCGGCCAGGGTCAGAATCATCAGCGCTGTGACGTAGTCGTCGCCGTACCAGCGGGTCAGCGCGGCGAACGCGGGCGGATAGAGCACCGCGCCCATTGCGATGCCGGCGGCCAGCCATCCGGTGTAGAAGATCGGCAAATTCGGAGCGGCCGCGACCACCAGAAGAGCCGGAACAGCCAGGACAGATCCGGCGGTCATCACCGCCCGGGGGCCGATGCGGTCGATGATCCGCCCGACCGGGATGCCTGTGAGTGCGGCGGCGAGCTGGGAGAGGGAGAACGCGGCGGTGAGCACCGGAAGTGACCACCCGGTGTCGGCCGAAATGGACACCGAGAGCACCGGAAATGCGTAGTAGAGGACGCCCCAGCTGGTGATCTCGGTCAGACACAGCACGGCCAGGATCCGCCGCAGACCACCCCGGTCCATCGACGAGGCGGTCTGCGGCAGGGTGGTGGCCTCGGCCATCGGTTATCCGCTGCTGGGGGCGGATAGGGTGACCAGCTGCGCGGCGGGAGCGGCGCAGCACCCTCCAGAGGTTTCCCCGGCTTCAGCAGTGGTGTCGGGTTCGTCGAACACCCCGGCACCGCCGCAGACCCCGGTTTCGGGCAGGGTCAGCTCGACCTGGGCGGCGGACTCGTGGTCCCCGGCGAGGGCGGCGGCGATGCTGCGGACCTGCTCGTACCCGGTCATCGCGAGGAAGGTCGGGGCCCGGCCATAGCTCTTCATCCCGGCCAGGAACACATCCGGCTCCGGATGCGACAATTCGGCGACGCCATGCGGGTAGACGGTGCCGCAGGAGTGCACGTTCGGGTCGATCAACGGTGCCAATTCGACCGGGGCCTGCAGCACCGGGTCGAGGCCGAGGCGGATCTCGGAGAGCCAGGACAGATCGGGGCGGAACCCGGTGAGCACCACCACCCGGTCGACGTCCTCGATGCGGGCGCCGGTGTCGGACACCAACGTCACACGGCCTCCACCATCGTCGGATTCGATGGTGGCGGTGCGGAATCCGGTGATTACCCGCAGCAGCCCGTCGTCGACGGCAGCCTTGGCGCGGAGCCCGAGGGCGCCGCGGGCGGGCAGCTGGTCGGTCTCGCCGCCGCCGAAGGTGGATCCGGCGTCGCCGCGGCGCAGCACCCAGCTGATCCGGGTGCCCGGTGCCTGCTTCTCGAGGTTGGCCAGTGCCACGATCGCGGTCAGCGCGGAGTGCCCGCTCCCGGCGATCACGATGTGCTTACCCGCGTACCGGGCGCGCACCTCGGGGTCGTCGAGGTTCGGCACCCGGTACTCGATCCGGTTTGCGGCGGCCTTCTCGCCGCGCGCGGGCAGGCCTTCACCGCCGAGAGGGTTCGGGGTGCCCCAGGTGCCGGAGGCGTCGATCACGGCCTGGGCGAGGACGCGGTCCTCGGTGCCGTCGGCGTGGCGGACGTGCACCGAGAGCGGTTCGGTGTCGCGGCCGGCGTCGACGACCCGGTCGCGACCGCGGCGGGCAACACCGATCACCTCGGTGTTCAGCTGCACGATGTCGCCGAGGGCGGCGGCGACGGGTTGTAGGTAGTTCGCGGCCCAGTCCTGGCCGGTCGGGTACGTGTCGTCGTCCGGGGCCACCCAGTCGGTGGTCTCGAGAAGGCGGCGCGCGGCCGGGTCGATCAGCTCTCCCCAGCCGGAGAACAACCGCACGTGGTTCCACTCCGCGATCGCCGCACCAACCACTGGACCGCGCTCGAAGACCAGCGGGGTCAGGCCGCGCTCACGCAGCTGCGCCGCGGCGGCCAGGCCGACCGGTCCCGCTCCTACTACGACTACAGGCAAGGTGTTCATTTCGAGATCCTTTCATCGACGCTCATCGATCCTCTTACCGCAGAGAGTATCGATGTGTATCGATGAATGCAACCATCGACGAATATCGATATAGTGAGGGCATGACTTCCCTGGACGCGCCGATCCTGCGCAGCACCAGCCCGACCGGTACGGATGCGCTGGCGCCTGATGATGCGGCCACCTACGCCGGTTGGTTCGCCTGCTTGGCCGATCCCACCCGAGTGCGGCTGCTGCACCAGGTCGCCTCCCGCCCTGCCGGGATCACGGTCGGCGAGCTCGCCGAAGCACTCGGGATCGGGCAGCCCACCGTCTCGCACCACGTCCGCAAGCTCGCCGACGTCGGCTTCGTCACCGTCCACAAGTCTGGGACCAGTACCGTTGTCGTGGTCAACCCGTCCTGCTGCACGGGACTCCCGCACGCCGCGGACGCGGTCATGGGGGTGCTCACCCCACGCCCGTGCTGTCCGGGCGATCTCCCCGAGGACGTGACCGTGCGCCCGATGGCCGAGCAGGACTGGGACGACGTCCGCCGGATCTACGGTGAGGGTATCGCCACCCGCACAGCCACCTTCACTACCGAAGTCCCCGCCCAGGAAGCCCTGGACGCGCAATGGCTGCCCGGGCATCGGTGGGTCGCCGAGATCGACGGCACGGTGGTCGGGTGGGCCGCGCTGAGCCCGACCTCCGGCCGGGACTGCTACCAGGGCGTAGCCGAGAACTCCGTCTACGTCGCCGACGGCATGCGAGGGCGCGGCGTCGGTAAAGCCTTGCTGCGCACCCAGGTCATCGCCGCCGACGAGGCCGGGGTGTGGACGCTGCAAACGTCGATCTTTCCGGAGAACCGGGCCAGTATCGCCCTGCACCACTCGGCCGGCTTCCGCACCATCGGTGTTCGTGAGCGCATCGCCCAACTCGACGGGATCTGGCGCGACACCGTCTTCCTCGAACGCCGATCGGCCGCCGCAGGCTGAACATGAGCGAACCGCCACCACCGGTGGATCGGCTGCGATCGCCGCGGACTCCTTCGACTTCCGCCGCGACCCTCTCCCTCGACTGAATTACCCCTCGGTTCGTTCACCGGATGTTCGTTTGCAACCTGATTCGATCACTGTCAATATCGACGTATGTCGAATCAAATGTCGGAGAGCGGTGTGTGTTGTTCGCCGCTGGTACGCGAGCCCTTGACCGAGGACTGGGCCGGGGATCTGGCCCGGATGTTCAAAGCGCTCGGTGACCCGGTGCGGCTGCGGCTGCTCAGCCTCGTGGCTTCTCACGCAGGCGGTGAAGCCTGCGTGTGCGACATCTCCGAAACGTTCGACCTGTCCCAGCCGACGATCTCGCACCACCTGAAGGTGCTCCGCTCCGCCGGACTGCTGGACTGTGAACGCCGCGGCACCTGGGTGTACTACTGGGTGATCCCGTCCGCGCTGCAGCAACTGTCTGCCGTGCTGCTGACCGAGGGCGGGCCCGTCGCGCCGTCCGAGGCGTGCGTGTCGGGGGTGCCCGCATGAGCGAAGTCGCTGCCACCGATCACCCCGCCGTTGTCGGCAAACTGTCCACCCTCGACCGATTTCTGCCGGTGTGGATCGGTGTCGCCATGGTCGCCGGTCTGCTGCTGGGCCGAATGATTCCCGGCCTCGGTGACGCCCTCAGCGCCGTGGAAATCGACGGCATCTCGCTGCCGATTGCCCTGGGCCTGCTGATCATGATGTACCCCGTGCTGGCGAAGGTCCGCTACGACCGACTCGACACCGTCACCGGCGACCGCAAACTCCTCATCGGCTCGTTGGTACTGAACTGGGTCCTCGGTCCGGCACTGATGTTCGCCCTGGCCTGGCTGTTGCTGCCGGATCTGCCCGAGTACCGCACCGGTCTGATCATCGTCGGGTTGGCCCGCTGCATCGCCATGGTCATCATCTGGAACGACCTGGCCTGCGGTGATCGGGAGGCCGCCGCCGTGCTGGTCGCGATCAACTCGGTGTTCCAGGTGATCATGTTCGCCGTCCTCGGCTGGTTCTACCTCTCGGTGCTGCCGGGCTGGCTCGGCCTCGAGCAAACCACTATCGACACCTCACCGTGGCAGATCGCGAAGTCGGTGCTGATCTTCCTCGGCATCCCGCTGCTCGCCGGTTACCTCACCCGTCGTTACGGCGAAAAGGCGAAGGGCCGTACCTGGTACGAGTCGAAGTTCATCCCGAGAATCGGCCCTTGGGCCCTCTACGGGCTGCTGTTCACCATCGTGATCCTCTTCGCTCTGCAGGGTGAGCAGATCACCTCCCACCCGCTTGACGTCGTCCGGATCGCGATCCCGCTGCTCGCCTACTTCGCGATCATGTGGGGCGGGGGTTACGCCCTCGGAGCAGCGATGGGGCTCGGCTACGAACGCACCACCACACTCGCGTTCACCGCCGCGGGCAACAACTTCGAGCTCGCCATCGCCGTCGCCATCGCCACCTACGGTGCCACCTCCGGCCAAGCCCTCGCCGGTGTCGTCGGCCCACTGATCGAGGTGCCCGTCCTCGTCGGACTCGTGTATGTGTCCCTGGCGCTGCGCAACCGCTTCTCGCACTCCGCCGGTTTCATTCCCGCATCTGAATCTTCCTCTGTGACAAAGGAGTTCTAGTGTCCGAGAACCCGCTCGATGAGGAACTGCGCTCCCAGATCCATCGGGCGCAACCGGAACTGCTGATGCCGCAAGCGATCCTCGACCGCACCGCCGCGGACCTGGCCGCCAAGTACACCGGCATCTTCTCCCCACAGACGGTGGAGCGCTATGTCTTCGAGTCCTACACCGCGCTGCGCCGCACCGCGAAGGTTCACACCCATTTGACGACGCTGGCCGGCCGGTTCGCCGCCGACCGACTCACCGCCCTCGCGCAATCGCACGGTGCGGCGCCGAAGGACGTGCCCGAGGTGCTGTTCATCTGCGTCCACAACGCCGGCCGCTCCCAGATGGCCGCCGCCCTGCTCGATCACCACGCCCAGGGGCGGGTGCACGTCCGCTCCGCCGGGTCTGCTCCGATTCACGCGATCAACCCGACGGTGGTCGAGGCGATGACCGAACTCGGCCTGGACCTGGGCGCCGAATACCCCAAGCCCTTGACCGACGACGTCGTCGCCGCCGCGGACGTGGTGGTCTCGATGGGCTGCGGCGACGCCTGCGCGATCTACCCCGGCAAGCGATATCTCGACTGGGCCCTCGACGACCCCGAAGGCCAACCGATCGAGACCGTCCGGGTGATCCGCGACGACCTCGATGCCCGGGTGCGGCAGCTGCTACGCGAACTCACCACCGTCCCTGCCTGACCCGCCCAAACTTCTTCCTCTGAAAGGATTTCCTTATGTCCACGACCCCGAGTGTGTTGTTCGTCTGCGTCCACAATGCCGGCCGCTCCCAGATGGCCGCAGGGTTCCTGCACCACCTCGCCGGTGATCAGATCGAGGTCCGCTCGGCCGGATCCGCCCCCGCCGAGAGCATCAACTCCGCCGCAGTGGAGGCCATGGCCGAGATCGGTATCGACATCTCCGATCAGTCCCCGAAGATCCTTACCCCGGACACCGTCCAGGCCTCCGACGTGGTGATCACCATGGGGTGCGGAGACGCCTGCCCTGTCTTTCCCGGGGTCAGCTACCGGGACTGGGCGCTCGAGGATCCGGCAGGCAAGGGCGTCGACGCGGTTCGCCCGATCCGCGACGAGATCAAGGGCCGGGTCGAGGCACTGATCGCCGAACTCGTTCCCGTCACCGCGTGAGAGGCGGGGACGACTGATGAACAAACCCTCCGTGTTGTTCGTGTGCGTGAAGAACGGCGGCAAGTCGCAGATGGCCGCCGGGCTGATGCGTAAGGCCGCCGGCGATTCCGTCGACGTGTACTCCGCCGGAACCAAGCCCGGCACCGCCGTGAACGCCCTCTCGGCGGAGTCGATGCTCGAGGTCGGTGTCGACATCACCGGCGAGACCCCGACTCTCGTCGACCCGCAGCTGGTCCGCGACGTCGATGTGGTGGTCACCCTCGGCCGCGAGGCGCACGTCGACCCCGTGGACGGGACCAGGTTCGAGAACTGGGACACCGTTGAGCCGTCCGAGCACGGCATCGACGGGATCGCGCGGATGCGGCTGGTCCGTGACGACATCGCCGCCCGTGTCGACCAGCTCCACAGCACCATCACCCATCCTGCCTGAAATCGGCCGAGGAGCATTATCCCCATGAGCACCATCGAAGTTTTCGAACCCGCCCTGTGTTGCAACACCGGCGTCTGCGGCGACGACGTCGACCAGGCATTGGTCACCTTCTCCGCCGACATGGACTGGGTCCACTCCAAGGGCGGTGACATCGCCCGGTTCAACCTGGCCAGCGAACCGCTCGCCTTCGCCGAGCGGGAACCAGTCAAGCAGTTCCTGCAGGTCTCCGGATCCGAGGGCCTGCCGCTGGTCCTTGTCGACGGCGTCACCGCGATCACCGGTCGCTACCCGGACCGCACCCAGCTCGCCAAGTGGGCCGGAATCATCACCGACGCCCCGGATGTGGTCGCACCGGCGGGGATCGCGGTGCTCGGGCTCACGGACACCACCGACACCGGATCCTGCTGCGCCACAGATGACAACAACAGCACCAGCTGCTGCTGAAAGGTTTTCCCCTGTTATGAAGTTTCTCGACACCCCGCCCCGCTTCCTGTTCTTCACCGGTAAGGGCGGGGTCGGGAAGACCTCGATCGCCTGTGCCGCAGCGATTCACCTCGCCCGCGCCGGCCACAGGGTGCTGCTCGTCAGCACCGACCCGGCCTCGAACGTCGGACAGGTCTTCGGGCTCACCATCGGCAACACCATCACCGACGTTGTCACCGTGCCGGGGCTCTCCGCGCTCGAGATCGACCCCGAACAAGCCGCCGACGCCTACCGCGAACGGATCATCGGACCGGTGCGCGGGCTGCTGCCGGAGAAGGAACTGGCCGCGATCACCGAGCAGCTGTCCGGGTCGTGCACCACCGAGATCGCCTCGTTCAACGAGTTCACCGCCCTGCTCACCGACAACGACACCGTCGCCGGGTTCGACCACGTGCTCTTCGATACCGCCCCTACCGGACACACCATCCGGCTGCTGCAGCTGCCCGGATCGTGGACCGACTTTCTCAACGACGGCAAAGGTGATGCGTCCTGCCTCGGCCCGATGTCCGGGCTCGAAAGGCAGCGCGCCGTTTACTCCGAGGCGGTTGCCGCTCTCGCCGACCGGCAGCGCACCCGCCTGGTTCTCGTCACCCGCGCCCAGCGTGCGGCGCTCGCTGAGATCGCCCGCACTCACACCGAACTCGCTGCCATCGGTCTCACGCACCAGCACGTCGTCGTCAACGGGCTACTTCCTAGTCCCGCGGATGGGGACGAGCTCGCCGCCGCGATTTATCGGCGCGAGCAGGGCGCCCTCGATGATCTTCCTCGCGAGTTGCGCGGCCTGCCGATTGACGAGGTCGAGCTCAAAGCCACCAATATGGTCGGCATCAGCGCACTCGAGCGCCTGTTCACCCCGGACCCTGCCGCGGCCCCGCAGGCCGCGGCAGGAGCAACTCCGTTGCCCGATGCTCCGCTGTCCGCCCTGATCGACGAACTTTCCGTATCCGATCACGGGCTGATCATGTGCATGGGTAAGGGCGGCGTCGGCAAGACCACCATCGCAGCCGCGATCGCCGTCGCCCTCGCCCAGCGCGGCCATCAGGTGCACCTGACCACCACGGATCCGGCCGCTCATCTCACCGAAACCCTCGACGGACTTCTCGAAGGCCTCGAGGTATCACGCATCGACCCCGCCGAGGCCACCGCGCAGTACCGGGACCGGGTGCTGGCCACCAAGGGCGCGGCCCTCGACGAACAGGGTCGCGCTACCCTGACCGAGGACCTGCTCTCGCCGTGCACCGAGGAGGTCGCGGTGTTCCAAGCGTTCTCCCGCGTCATTCACGAATCGCGGCGCAAGTTCGTCGTCGTCGACACCGCCCCCACCGGACACACCCTGCTGCTGCTCGACGCCACCGGGTCGTATCACCGGGAGATCGCCCGCCAGATGGGTGACACGGCGAATTTCACCACCCCGTTAATGCGGCTGCAGGACCCCGACCAGACGAGAGTTCTGCTGGTTACCCTGGCTGAAACCACGCCCCGCCTAGAGGCGGAGGGACTGCACGCGGATCTGCAGCGTGCTGGTATCCAGCCGTGGGCGTGGGTAATCAACAGTTCTCTCGCCGCGGCCGCGCCATCGTCCGAGCTCCTGCGACAACGAGCGGCCACCGAGCTCGGCGAGATCGACACGATCACCAGGACACACAGCAGGTATGTGGTGGTGCCACTACTCCAGTCGGAGCCGACCGGTGTCGGCGCCCTCGCTGCACTATCGACAACTCTCACCTCCGTGCCCACGCCCTGACAGCACGCCGGAACCGGGAGGTGCCGAGACCACACGAGCAAGCCGTTCCGGTGGCGTGAGGGCCAGCGAGATCGAAACCGATGCCTCCTCACCCCTCGGCGCACCGGCTGGGGAGCGACACGACGGATGTCGTAACGCAGGCACTCGATGCGGTGATGAATAGAGGGGCCGGTACCGGCCGGAAGTGACACAGGGGGTGGGTATGCCGTATCTAGGGTTGATCGTGCTGATTGTGTGGGTGGGTTGTCTGATCGACGTGATCTGCGCCGAGGAGTACCGGGTTCGGCATCTGCCGAAGACGTTGTGGTTGATCATCGTGATCCTGCTCCCGTTGATCGGATCGGTGCTGTGGCTACTCGTGGGCCGCCCGCACGGCGGCAGTTGGGCTGGGCCGCGGCAGCCGGCGGCGTCGGGGTTCCCGGAGTACGACCGGCCCGGCCGGCACGTCGCCCAGCAGTCCGAATCGGACGAGGAGTTCCTGCGCCGGTGCCGCGAACGGGCCGAGGAACAACGCCGCATCGCCAAAGAGCAGGAGAAGCGACGGCGTGAAGCAGGTGGTGACGACCCCACCGTGTGACCGCGATCGAGTTGCACAGGATCGGCGGTCGGTGCGCGGAACAGATCCACCGTGTTCCTGACATTCCCGCCCGCGGCTCCGTCAGAACATGATCCGACTGCACGGGTCGACTTCGGTCTGGCGTTTGTGTTTGTAACGGTTGTGCTCTCCAAACCGACCTGCTGGTATGAGACGTTCGCGGACTGCCCGGTCCACACCGCTGGCCGCGGCCGTGTGCGCCGTTGCGGCCATCTGGTCGGCACCATCGGCTGCGGCAGAGGTCATTGACGTCACAATCGTTCCCGGACTCGGCGGCGGCCCGACAACGCCGTACGGGGCCGGCTGTACGTATCTCGTGGTGGCCAGGACTGCCGCTCCGGCAGAGGCGGGCGTGTCAATCGTCGACTACACCGGTGCTTCCACGATGTTCCCGCAAGAATTGATCTGGGACACCGTCGATCCCTATTACAACTCGCCCGTCGCACTCGGTCATGCGTTCACCCTGTGGACCCCGACGGAACCCGGTGAACATTCACTGATGGCGTATCAGACGTCCGCCGGTGGACCGATCGAAACAGTGACAGTCAATCCGGGAACACCGATCGGGCCCGGTTGCATCGTCGCCCCGTGACCCCTGTGCCCCGGCACGAGCAGGGGCCAGGTGCACAGGTGCAAACACGCCCCGGAGGCGTGAACCACGATGGACGCCAAACACAGATTCGGCCCTGGGACAGGGCCGAGGTGAGGAGAATACGTTGAGCGCAGCACCGGATCGCACCCGGATGGAGTTTCCGGGGATCAGCTCGCGGGCGTGGGAACACCCTGCTGACCGCGCAGCTTTGGTCACCCTTCGCACGTTGAAGGGGTTCGACACCGTGTTGCGGACGCTGTCAGGATTGTTGCAGGAGCGCCAGCATCGGCTGATGTATCTGGCGACGTCGGTGCGGGTGGATGGACGTCAGTTCAGTGACCTGAATGACCTACGCGCGGACTGTATCCGCATCCTCGGCGCCGAGGAGACCCCGGAGTTGTTCGTGTTGCAGACCCCGGTGGTGCAGTCCTTCACCATCGGTATGGACAAACCATTCATCGTGGTCACCACCGGATTGTTGGATGTGCTGAACTACGAGGAGCAACGGTTCGTCATCGGCCACGAACTCGGCCATGCCCTGTCCGGGCACGCGGTGTACCGCACGATTTTGCTGCATCTGATGCGGCTGGCCGGGACGATCGGCTGGCTTCCGGTCGGTGGGTGGGCACTGCGGGCGATCATCGCAGGGTTGATGGAATGGCAACGCAAATCCGAACTCTCGGGTGATCGAGCCGGCTTGTTGTGCGGTCAGGACGTGCATACCGCGTTGCGGGTGCAGATGAAGCTGGCCGGCGGATCGCGGGTGAGCGAGATCGATACCGACGCCTTCCTCGCCCAGGCGGCCGAGTACGACGCCTCCGGCGATCTGCGGGACGGGGTTCTGAAGCTGTTGAACATCGAGCTGCTTGCGCACCCGTTCTCGGTGTTGCGGGCGGCGGAGCTGAAGAAGTGGGTCGACGACGGCGGGTATGCGGCGGTGCTCCGCGGGGAGTACCCGCGGCGCGGCGAGGACGACACCCGGATCGGCGACGAGTTCCGCAGTGCGGCACGCACGTATAAGCAGAACTTCGATGCGTCGAACGATCCGTTGATCCGGATGCTGCGGGAGATCGGCTCCGGGCTCGGGGGTGCGGCCACCGTGGTCGGCAATGGTGTGGGGGAGGTGGCCACCGACATCAAGGACCGATTCAACCACTGGCGCCGGGGGTCCGGGAACAACAGTGCGGGGCCCGAGACCCCCGAATAACCCGCCTCTCCTGCTTCCGTACACAGCGACAAGGGCAGTCAGTACACCGCGCTGCGATTCACCCAGCAGCTCGTCGACGCCCATGAATGTGTCCCGAGCCACTGATCGCCTACCGTTGCTGAGAAGTTTGCCGATCACACGCCCGCCCGCCGCGCGCGGGCTCGAAGAACGGAAGAATCATGTCAGCTTCGGAAATTCGGTTGAGTCGAACAATCGATGCGCCCGTCGGCGCGGTCTGGGCGGTCCTCACCGACCTGGATAACGCGGAGTCGGTGCTGAGCGGTGTGGAGAAGCTCGAAAGACTGGACTCGACGAAATACGAAGTCGGTACGCGGTGGCGTGAGACTCGGGTGCTGTTCGGTAAGTCGTCGACCGAGGAGATGTGGGTAGCAGAGATCGACCCCGAGAAGCGCACCGTGGTGAAGGCGTCGTCCCACGGTGCGGACTATACGACCGTCTTCACCTTGTCGCCTGCTGGCGACGGCACGACCCTGACCTTTCATTTCTCGGCGGAAGCTGCTGGCCTCGGCGCCTTTCCGAGATTCATGATGAAAGTTTTCGGCTCCTTCGCGCTGAAGGCCACCACTAAGGCGATCCGGCGCGATCTCGACGACATCGCCGACGCCGCCGAGAAGCGGGCCGGCTGACACCCTGCACCCATCCCGCCTCCGCGGCCGGGAGCTGCTGGCGCGCGCACCCAGCGGACACTCAGCGGGTGACGGTGGCCGGTCCCGAACGAAGGAGGTAGTCGATGCTGATCTCGGTGGGGCACGGCAGGCTCGGCCGGGAGGATATGGTGACGCTGCTACAGACGTCCGGCATCGAAGCGGTAGTTGACATCCGCCGATTTCCCGGCAGTCGTCACAACCCCGATGTCAGTAGTGGGGCGATGACGCGATGGTTACCGGACGCAGGAATCGACTATCGACACGAACCGCGGCTGGGCGGGCGCCTACGCCTGACGCCCGGCGTTGCGCGTGAAGACCCCTGGTGGCAGGTCGAGCAGTTCGCCGCGTACGCCGCGCATACCCGCACCACCGGGTTCGCCGACGCCCTTGCCGATTTGGTGGAGCAGGCGAGTCGGCAGCGAACGGCGATGATGTGCAGTGAGAGTGTGTGGTGGCGTTGCCACCGCCGTCTCGTCGCCGACGTCGCCGTCCTCGGCCATGAGGTCGAAGTCGAGCACCTCATGCACGACGGCCGACGAACACCTCATCTGCCCGCGGCGGGTGCCCGTGTCCGATCCGACGGCGAGGTGGTCTGGGACCGTGAGTAGCCCTTTCGGGGTCATCCGTTGACGCCGGCAAGCGCGAAGAATTCCTGACGCGAGCGCGGATCGTCGCGGAGCACGCCCAACAGAGCCGATGTGACGGTGGCCGATCCCACCGAATGCACCCCCGCAGGGTCATACAACTGTGCTCGGCCTCGATGACCACCCCGGCGCCTCGCGCATGCAGGTGTTCGGCCACCCAGTCGGCAATCTGCTTGGTGAGCCGTTCCTGAACCTGGGGACGGCAAGCGAAATGCTCGGCGATGCGGGCGAGTTTGGATAGTCCGATGATGCGTTCGCCGGGCAGGTACCCGATGTGGACGGTGCCGACGAACGGCAGCAGATGATGTTCGCACACCGATCGCAGTGGGACGTTGCGGACCAGAACGAGTTCGTCGTAGTCCTCGTCGTTCGGGAACGTGGTCAGATCGAAGGCGCGGGGAGTGAACAATTCGGCGTAACCGTGGGCCATGCGCCGGGGCGTCTCGCGCATGCTTTCCGAGTCCAAGTGATCCCGAGTGCTTCCAGAAACCCCGCTGCCGCCTCTTCGGCCGCAACCAAATCCCTACCTGGTGCATGAGGGAGAACGTGGAGGTTCGCGGTTGAAGGCATCATCGTTCCTTTTCGTCAGAAGGCGTGGTGGGAGGCCCACCGGGGTGGGCCTCGACGGATGGAAGTGTGAAGTTCGTGCGTCTGAAAATCGACGAACCCACGTCAGTGTCGCTGAGCCGCAGTCAGAGTCGGGGCAGGTGCGGTCCGCCGGTGCCAGGCCGGGTCGTACACGGATGCCAACCGGCCGAGGGTGAGGGCGGCGAGAAGCAGCCCGAAGTCACGCAAGGCGACATCGTAGAAGCCGGGGTAGCTCAGCAGGTTGACGATGATGCCGGCGAGCCATGCGGCGACGACGTAGGCCGCATAGCGTGGTTTGACCGCCACGGCAATGCCCGCGGCAATTTCGATCACCCCTACCACCAGCATGCCCTGATGGGCGGTGAAAGGAATGATGTCGACGATCCACGGCGCCAGATAGTGCTCCCAGTTGGTGAGCACGTTGGTGAACTTGTCGATGCCCATGGCGATCGGGAGCACGGTGAACCCGATCCGCAGTAGCAGGAACACCCCGTAGGCGGGATCGCTGCGGGCGCGTTGCAGGGCGTCCCCGTCGGCGTGGGTGGTGGTCGGCGATTGGGGCGTTGGAGTGGTCATCATGACCCCTTCTGTAAAAAGAATAAGATCTGTTTTTAGAATCGCCGCAGTCAACGCTTTTGTCAATACTCTTTGGTGTTACAGTGGGGCATGTCCACCCCGGGATCCGCTGACCCCGCGGTGCTGGCGGCGCTGAGTAACCTGGACGACCCGCTGCGGCGCAGGCTGTTCGAGTACGTGACCGAAGGCGACGCGCCTGTCTCGCGGGAGCAGGCGGCCGCCGCCGTCGAGATCGGACGGACCCTCGCGGCCTATCACCTCGACAAGCTTGCCGCCGCCGGCCTGTTGACGGTCAGCTACCAGCGGCCACCCGGGCGCGGCGGGCCCGGCGGCGGACGTCCGGCAAAGCTCTACACCCGGGCCACGACGGAACTGTCTCTCAGCGTGCCGCCACGGGACTACGAGATGCTCGCCCGGTTGCTCGTCTCCTCGGTGGAACAGGACACCAGGGGAGCGGTGCGGGCGGCGGTGAACGAGGCCGCCGTCGACGCCGGCAAGGCCGCTGCCGTCGCCGCGGGCGGAGATCTACTGACCGCTCTTCGCGGCTGCGGCTACTTACCCCAAGTCGACGACGACGGCCGCATCAATTTGCGCAACTGTCCCTTCCACCTCGTCGCCCGCGACCACCTGGACGTCGTGTGCGGGCTGAACTTACGCCTGGTCGAAGGCGTGATCGCCGGAAGTACCCAGCCCACGTCCCACGCGGAACTGAACCCGCGACCGGACCGGTGCTGTGTGGTGGTTCAACTCGCTACCGCAGACCCGGACCGTGAAAGAGAGGACCAAGGGACTGAGCTCGGCGATCAACGATCCGACGACCTCGACCGAAGTCGTCCTGCGCCTCGGTAGCATTCTGCGGTCGCTACTGACTGCGGACGTACCGGCGTTGTCGGTCGCCGGACCGCAACACCGGGTTCTCCTCCGTCCGTGGGTGCTCTCGCACAAGGAGTCCATAGAGCACGCTTTCGACCAGATACGTGCACAGGCAGATCCGCATGCTGATGGACACCATGCGGACCGATCCCGATATTCACCCTGCAGATTTGCGGCGGCTCGAGACCGTTGCGCAGGGTACGAACGATCCGGCAGAACATCCTCTACGGGAACCACATTCACCGCACAGCGATGAGTAGGGGTGCCCGCAGTGTCGAAGGCGAGGGGCGAGTCGCGCGCGGGAAGCGACAACTGGACAGTTCACGCCATCTCGGGGACGTGCAGGTGCGCGATGGCGAGCTCGAACTCGCAGGTATCGAGCACCTCGACGTTCGCGCTACGGACTGATTCGTCCCGGATGCTGTCGATGCGTTCTCTGTTGCGTTCCATTGCCTCGGTGCTGTCGAACGTCAGTGACGACACCCCGCGACCCGCGGCGTGGTCGAGCATCAGGCTGGCGCTGCAGAAGCCGTCGAGCTCCTCCATCGCGGGCAGGGCGGCCATCTTCCACACGTCGACGCCGCGGTCCATGTGGGCCGGCTCGGTCTTGACCCACGTGACCCGGCAGCAGGCCCCACGAGTTGAATGGTGGTCGCGATGCATGACAGCGATGTCCCACCGCGACACCTCCGTCGTGCCGTGGAACACCTCGGCGGCCGCGTCACGCAGATTCTGCACCGGTCCCTCGCTTGCGCGAAGCGATTCCTCGTCGCGCCACGAGCTGGTCGCGATGCACCGGCCCGAATCGCGATCGACCAGCAGGGACATTCCGAGGCAGCCCTCGATGTCCGCCAGCGTGGGCATCACGGTGTCGCGTATGTGCTTGATCCCGGCATCGATGTACGACGGATGCGCTTGAATTGTGGTTGAGCGTGCGAACATGATCGGCACCTTTCTCCTGAGGGCGGCGCCGACGCGGCGTCGCCGGTCATTCCCCGTGTTTCACACTGCTCCCCCAATCCGTCGGAGGCAATGGGTTGTGGCCGACATCGGGGGCAGCACGTGGTCTCTTTCGCTTCCTCGAGGTCGAGATGCGATCCAGCCCGGGTGTCCACGTCCTTGCCGATGCGCGGTCGGTGCGATCGAGACTCACTTCTACGTGCATTCGAGCTGGAGTCATTGTCCGGGGTCGGGTCGTGCCTGCAGCGCCGGCGCGGCGGCCGCCAGCAGCGCGCCGCGGTCTCGGTTCAACGGGGGATAGATGCGTCGGGTGTTGATGGTGATCTTGGTGGCTTTTGCTCGAGCGCCGCGCGACACCACCTGGCGATCCCACCCCTCGGTGTACACCGCACCAGCCGGTCCCAGGTCGAGAACCGTGGCGTACCAGGGAATGCGGAGCGGGAGCATCGGCGCTGCGAGCAGATCGCTTATGACGTTGTAGCCCGCGTAGCGGCCCATCGGGCGCCCATGCTGGCACGACATTACCGACAGGTGGTGGTCGTCCACCCTCGCCGCGGCGACGTCACCTGCGGCGAATACTCCGGGCGAGCCGATCACCCGCAGATAGTCGTCGACCGGCAGGCGACCGAACCGGTCGTGGTCGGCAGCGAGCTGTGCGGTCAGCGGGTTCGCCCGCATGCCCGCACACCAGACGACGGTGCCCGCGGCCAGCACCTCGCCAGAGGTGAGCTTCACGCCGTGCTCATCGACAGCTGCGACGCCGACACCCGTCATCGTCTCGACGCCGTTGTCGGACAGGGCGGCTTCGATCACCGGTCGCGCCGATGCCCCCATGTCGGACCCGACATGTGGGTTGTGGTCGATCAGCAGCACGCGCGGTGCGACATTGCGCCCTGCGTACACCTTTGCCAGCATCCCGGGCAACTCGGACGCCGTTTCGATGCCTGTAAGGCCGGCGCCGACCACCACCGCGGTCGCCGCGCCCACGTCCGCACGGCCGTCGGGAAGCGTGGTCAGGTGACGCTGCAGCTTCATTGCGCCGTCGTAGGTGTCCACGTCGAAGCCGAATTCTCGCAAACCGGGGATATCGGGTTTCGCTACCCGGCTGCCCAGCGCCATGACCAAGCGGTCGTACCTTCGGGTGCCCTGTTCCCCGTCGCCCGAGACGGTGACGGTGCGCGCCGTGGTGTCGATCGCCGTCACCTCGGCGGTGATGTGCCCGACGTCGACCGGGTCGAGCAGGTCGCTGAGCGGGATGCGGCAAGCGCTCAGGTCTGCCTCGTAGTTGCGGACCCGGATGTCGTGGAACGGCCGCTTGCTGATCAACGTGACATCGACGGTGCCTGCCGCGCCGAGTTCGTCGAGCCGCCGTGCCGCGCCCAGCGCTGCCCACAGACCGGCGAATCCCGAGCCGAGGACGAGGACGCGTTTCACATCGATCATTCCGACATCGTTTCAGGTCTAGGCCGGATGGTGGCTCGATTGTCATTAGGCGCGATGGTTCATCAGCTGAGTTGGTAGGCGGAGCGAGCGACCTACTGGGCCTGTTGCCGGCTGCCGCAATCGTTACCTTTCCGAAGTAGGAACCGGGACCGAAAACCCCGAAAACGTTGCGGCTCAGGAGCAACATCCGAGTATGAACCACTTTTCGGAAGATGCCGCACCGAGGCGGCCGCATGACCGATCGGTCCGCCCGATTCCCGCGCTGGCACCTGGTCAGCGTGTGTATATCGTTGAGGGCCGGCCGTGGTGGAGAGCGCTCGATCGACTGGTCGACGCCGATATGGACGGCACAAGGCGGTGGATCGGTGCCAAGAATTGCCGCGACGGCGACCTGCTACTCACCGTGTTGTCGACGGTTCCGCGGATGGTGGTCTCTCTGGAAACCGCGGACGGTGACGCCGAAGTTTCCACGGACAATATCCGGGTGCGGGAGGAGCGCACGGTCCTGTTCCGCCACGGCATTTCCTTCGATGCTGTGAAAGCTGGAGCGGAAATCAACCTTCAGCTGTACCGGCATTACGAAGATGAGGAGGCGGCGGTAATTTTGACCGCACTCGACGAGCAGTACCGTCTGAACAAGCCGTGGTTCACGCCGCAACGGTGGATTGAAGACCAGGGATTCGCGGTGTGAAAGGCGAAGATCGGGTTGCAGACCGGGTGACGACCCTGCACCTACCGTCACGACTGCTGCGGCAGCGGACCTCAGCCCATGCCGGGTCGGCGTGGGCTGCGGTGATCGCGGCGGTGGTGGAAGCGTGCAGGTCGAACTCCAGATCGTGGCAGAGTTCGGCGCCGGTGCCGGCGCCGGTGTCACGGTATCGGCGATTCGCGAGGATCGTGCCGGCGACTTGGTCGTCCGCATCGCACAGAATTCGCCGATACGAACGCGGAAGCACGGTCCACAGCACGACGAGCGCGACCGCGACACCGAGAACGGTTTCGGCGAGTCGGTCCCGGGTGACTACGACGAGGTCCACCTGAGTCCCGAGACTCCCGACTACCAGGGCGAGCGGCGCGATGAGCGCCATCGCCAGGCCGTAATGGCGGATGAGGAAAGCTTCCGTCCCCGCCATCAGGAGTGCCACGACGAGCACCAGCGCGGCGGCCGGAAGGTCGAGAGTCGACAGCGCGGCCACCGGGATGATCGCCTTCCGTGCCTGTCTCGTCCAATCAGCACGCAGCCAATCGGTGGCATGTGCCAGCGAATGCAGGGCCGACGCTGCCGCAGGTGCTGGGCGACGCCTCCCCGAAGCCGACCGATGAGGGCACCAAACGCTGGAGCGGATGCCTCGAAGAGCAGGATGCGGGTTCCTTCTCTGAGGTGTTGCCGCACGCCATCACAGGCGGGCGGTGATCGTCTTCAGTTGGCAGTAGTGCTTGAGTGCCTCGAAACCCTTCTCTCGGCCAAACCCGCTCAACTTGTAACCGCCGAACGGGGTTTCAACACCACCGGCAAAGTACTGGTTGATGAAGACTTGGCCCGCCTCGATCGCGCCGGCGACTCGGTGAGCGCGGCCGTGGTCTCGAGTCCAAACCCCCGCGACAAGTCCGTAATCGCTGTCGTTGGCGATCCCGACCGCCTCCTGGTCGGAATCGAATCGGAGCACGGTCAACACTGGGCCGAAGATCTCCTCGCGGGCAATGCGCATGGTGTTGTCGACGTCGACGAAGATGGTCGGCTCGATGAACAATCCGCGGCCGAGTCGCCCGCTGTCGGCGACTTTCCCACCGGCGACGACACGCGCACCTTCACGGGGCCCTAGTTCGAGATATGAGCGGACCTTGTCGAACTGGCCTCGGGTCGCCAATGATCCGATGTCCGGGTCCTCGATGCCGGGTCCGATGACCGTCTCCTTCGCCTGGTGGACGAGCCGATCGACCAGCTCGTCGTGCACTGACGAATGCACCAGCAACCGGCTGCCGGCAGAACAGACCTGTCCAGCTTTGGTGGTGAAAGCGGTCCACGCGCCTGCCGCCGCCGCGTCGAGATCGGCATCGCCGAAGACGATGTTAGGCGACTTGCCACCCAACTCGAGAGTGAGTGGAATCAACCGTTGGGCGGCAGCTCGCATGATGGACCGGCCAGTCTCGACTGAGCCGGTGAAGACAACCTTGCGAACCAGGGGGTGGCCTGTCAGCGCAGCTCCCGCGTCGGCACCGAATCCGGGGACGACATTGAGGATACCCGCGGGTAATCCCGCTTCCACGGCGAAGCGGCCCATCTCGAGGGCCGATAGTGGTGTGTCCTCGGCGGGTTTGAGAACCACCACATTGCCCATTGCGAGCGCCGGCGCGATTGCCCGCGCGGCCTGATTGATCGGCGCGTTCCACGGGGTGACGACACCAATCACGCCGAACGGTTCATTGCGGGTGTACGAGAGATACTCGGGCCCGAGTGGGATCGTCTCGCCGTGGACCTTGTCTGCGGCTCCGCCGTAATACTCGAAGTATCGTGCGGCAGTCTCGACATCCAGCTTCGACTGCGAGAGCGTCTGACCAGTGTCCAGCGTTTCGATTCGCGCGAGCTCGTCCGCGTGTACACGCAGTGTGCGAGCGATTTCGAGGAGGATTCGGCCGCGAGTAGCGGCCGGGGTATCACGCCATGGGGCGAAGGCGCTCTGCGCTACGGCAACAGCTGCCTCGATGTCTTCCGCCTCACCGAGGGCAACCTCGGCGATGACGTCACCCGTGGCGGGGTCGTGGGTGGGAAAGTATTGCCCACCCTTGCTGCGCTCGTCATGTCCGCCGACGAACGCTTCGTAACGTTCTCGCATAGTGCTTCCTTTTCCGGGGTGGTGCACCGCGTGGCCGGTCACGCCGCGGTTGTGCCGGGATCTGCGCAGCATTTCGCCGTAGCGTCGAACTTTCAGCGATCTCTGTCAAGCTCCGTCGGATCGTGAGATCCGTTGCGGTGGCTGAATCTCTATCAGGCGGGCTGGGTGCTGGCCTCATCGGGTGAACACCCAGCCCGCTTCGGATCGGCGGACGAACCAAGTACCCTCGATCGGCCCGCGCCGGCGACTACGCTTGTGGCAGAGGTCGAGCGGGTTGGTCGCCGCCGTGCGTGTCAGCGTAGCTTCGCTTGGGTACGAGAACTTTGCGTCTGAAAATACACACGACTTGCCCGTCCTGCTTGTAGCCGCGGGTCTCGACATACACGACGCCTCGGTCCTCCTTGGACTTCGAGGCGGTGACTTCCAGGACCTCGGTTTCACCGTAGATAGTGTCACCATGGAACGTAGGTTTGACGTGCCGCAATGATTCGATCTCGAGATTAGCGATCGCTTTGCCGGACACATCCTGTACCGACATGCCGAGCAGGAGCGAGTAGATGTAGTTGCCTACCACCACGTTGCGACCGAAATCTGTTGTTTCGCTGGCGAAGTGAGTGTTGATGTGCAAGGGGTGGTGGTTCATCGTGAGCAGGCAGAACAAGTGATCGTCGTATTCGGTGACGGTCTTGCCTGGCCAGTGCTTGTAGATGGCGCCCACCTCGAAGTCCTCCAGGTAACGGCCGAACTGCATGTTCTGTTCTTTCTCGGTGGTTGTCACGGTTCAGACTCCGGTCTTCGCGGTTTCGGGTTCGGCCTGCCATATGTCGAGGCGTTCCATGCCCGCGGCGCGGCCCTGACCTGCGATGACAAGCGCCATTTTGCGGGATGCTTCGTCGATCATCTCGTCACCCAGCATGACGGCGCCCTTGCGGCCACCTCGATCGGAGGTGAACCACTCGTAGGCGGCGAGGATGTTTTCGGCATGGTCGTAATCGGCCTGTGCGGGACTGAAGGTGTGGTTCGCCGCCTCGATCTGGCCAGGGTGCAGCACCCACTTTCCGTCGTAGCCGAGGGCGGCGGCACGGCCGGCTACCTGACGGAAGCCGTCGACGTTTCGGATTTGCACATAGGGACCGTCGATCGCCTGTAGTCCGTTTGCCCTAGCTGCCATCAAGATTCGCATCAGCGGGTAGTGAAACGCGTCCCCGATTTCGTAGCCTGGGGGCTGCTCACCGATGACCAGTGACTTCATGTTGATGCTTGCCATGAAGTCTGCCGGTCCGAAGATGATCGTTTCGGTGCGCGCAGAGGCGGCCGCGATCTCGTCGACGTTGATCAGTCCGGCGGCGTCCTCGATCTGCGCTTCGATGCCGATACGCCCGACCTCGAACCCCATGGTCTTTTCGATCTGGGTCAAAGTCAGGTCCAGCCAAGCGATCTGGGCTGCGGACTGCACCTTGGGAAGCATGATGCAGTCGAGGTTCTCACCCGCTCCTTCGACGACCTCGACCACGTCCCGGTAGGTCCAATGGGTGGTGAGGTCGTTGACTCGCACTACGCGGATCTTCGATCCCCAGCCGCCTTCGTTGAGTGCGGCGACGATGGTCTTGCGCGCGCCGGGCTTCGCGAGTGGTGCGCAGGCGTCCTCGAGGTCGAGGAAGACTTGATCGGCGTCGAGGCCCTTCGCCTTCTCGATCATCTTGGGGCTCGAGCCTGGCACCGCGAGGCAGGACCGCCGCGGGCGTTGCGATTTCGACATGGGATCTCCCTATCTTGTTTCTTCGAGTTGGTATACAGCTGTGGTGTTCTCGAACTGGGCCAACACTTCATCGGTATGTTCGCCCAGCAGCGGCGCTCGCCGAAGTTGGGTCGGGGGCGCATCCGCGAATTTGATCGGGGTGTTGGCGATCGTCAACGGACGGGGTACGCCGGGATGATCGACCTCGACCAACATGTTACGGGCGTGTACATGTGGATCGGTGTAGATGTCCTCGACGGTATTGACTGGTGCGACAGGCACCTTGCCGCCGAGTGCTTCCATGATCTGATTCTTTGTCCGCGTGGTGGTCCATTCGGTGACCGCAGACATCGTGAAGTCACGATTGGCGAGCCGACTGACGTTGTCCAGTGTGCGCTTGTCCGTTGCCAACTCGGGGCGACCGATCACCACGCAGAGTTGCTGCCAGTGATTATTGCCCGGCGCAGCAATACTGACCCACCCGTCAGCGGCCGGGACCACATCGAAAGGGCAGAGTAGGGGGTGGCTGTTTCCTTGCCGCGTCGGCACATCACCCGTGTAGGAGTGCTGGTACACGGTGCGTTCGCACATTGCCAGCATGGCGTCGTACATCGACACGTCGACGAAACTACCGACCCCGTCGCGGCGTGCACGGTGCACGGCCGACAGCACGCCGATAACCGCGAACAGTGCGGGCACGGTGTCCCCGAGCCCGGGACCCGTCTTGATCGGGGGGCGGTCGGGTTCGCCAGTGATCTCCATGAGGCCGCTGAGGGCTTGGACGGTGATGTCGTAGGCGGGCCAGTCCCGCATCGGGCTGCTACCGGTGCGTTCGTCACCGAATCCGCGGATCGCCGCGTACACGAGGTGGGGATTGGCCTCTCGGAGGCGCTCGTAGGATAGTCCGAGCCGGTCCATCACCCCGTGGCGAAAGTTCTCGACTACGACGTCAGCGTGTGCGACGAGTTCGAGCAACGAGGTGCGGCCCGCTTCAGTGGTGAGGTCGAGAACTACCCCACGTTTGTTGCGATTGACGCTCTGAAAATAGCCGCCGAATGCGTGTAATTCGTCGTCCGGTGCGAACGGTCCCTGTTCTCGGATGAAGTCACCATGAGGTGGTTCGACCTTGATCACGTCGGCACCCAGGTCCGCCAAGACCATGGTGGCGAATGGCCCGGCGAGCATTGTGGTCAGGTCGACCACCACCACATCGTTCAGTGGTCCCTCGGGCGGAAATCTCATCGTGCTTGCCTTCCGAGGATCGAATCCGAGATGATCTTCAGCTGGATTTCTGAGGTGCCCTCGAAGATTTTGGTGAGTTTCGCGTCCCGCCAGTGCCGTTCGACGGCGAAGTCGGTGGTGTATCCGGCACCTCCATGGATCTGAAGTGCCTCGCTGGTTACCCGCTCGGCCATCTCCGTCGCGAAGTACTTGACCATGGACGCCTCCACCGTGCTGGACTTGCCAGCGTCGACCGCCGCGCATATGCGATACATCAGTGAGCGCGCTGCCTCCACCTCGGTGGCCATGTGCGCGATCTTGAATCGGATGGCCTGGTTGTCCCCGATCGGTCGCCCGAATTGAACGCGTTGCTGTACATAGGAAATCGAGTCCTCGAGCGCACCGCGCGCGACACCAATCGCTCGTGCAGCGGTGTGGATTCGGGCAGTCTCGAGGTCTCCCATCGCGACCTTGAAGCCTTCACCCTCCGGCCCCACCAGGGCATCAGCCGCGGCGTAGGCGTTGTCGAATGAAAGTTCCCACGTTCGCCACCCGTGGTACCCGATCTTGCGTACCGGCGTACCTGTGACACCCTCGGGCAGCTCCCCACGAGGTTTCGGCATGATGAAGCAGCTGATTCCGCGGGACCGATGTTCGCGGTCGAGTGGTGCCGTACGAGCAAAAACCTGGAGGTAGTCGGCTCCGTCGGCGAACGTGCACCACATCTTCTGGCCGTTGATCCGCCACCCATCTGCGTCCCTGGCCGCCCGAGTGGATAGAGCTGCCACATCGGATCCAGCATCGGGCTCGGAAAGGGCAAAAGCGCTGAGGAAGTCTCCAGTCGCCATCCGAGGCAGGTACTTTCGGCGCTGCTCCTCGGTGAAGCCCGCTGTGAACTGCTGTCCACGAGCGATCAAACTGGACACACTCATCCACGCGCGGGCAAGTTCCTCGACAATGACGGCGTACTCGAAGACACCGAGGCCCAATCCGCCGTACTGCTCCGGAATGAGAACCCCGAAGAAACCCAGATCCGCCATCTTCCGGCGCAATTCCATCGGAATGTCACCCTTGACCGGGTCGAGCTCGTTCGCCACCGGCAGTACTTCCTTGGTGGCGAACTCCCGCGCCATCGCCTGGATCGCGAGACGCTCTTCGGTGAGGAATTCGGTTCCGGACGACCCGATGTCGTCAACTACTGCAGTCATGAGGCTGAACCCTTCGATGTGTGCCTCTCAGTGGCACGCTGTTCCATTAATGACCAGGATGCCCGACTGGCGCCAGTTGGTCAACCCTCCCCGCCAGTGAAGCGTTGATTGATCGAATCGGCGTCGGTGCACGCGTAGCGGACCAGTGGGATGGGCGGCCTCTCTCGCGGGTGTGACAGAACCATGCGACCGGTGCTGTGCTGGAAGAGCGTCATACCGGTACTGAGAGCGACCTGGAGGCGCACGCATATACGAGGCGTGCTCGCGCGCGTGGGGACGGCACCGCGTTGCCATCGACGAGGTCGATGCTGCCCTTACGCGGTGCGATGGGCCCGACCGCGAACCTTTCGGTCCTAGTGGTCGGTCCACAGCGTCCGTAGCGACGGCATCTCGTTGTGTCGTCAGACACTAGATGGGCTCCCACTGCGATTGTCTGCGCGAGTGAAAGCCGTCTGTCGATTAGCCGGCCATGACCTGCCGGTTGCTCAGAACGTCAACGCACGCGAGTAGATGGTCGTTGTCGCGCCGACTGCCTATTGAGATTCGAATTCCCTCGGGTCCGACCTGTCGGACGAACACACTGCGATCCGCCAGCTGTCGGACCTTCGCCATGGCACCGTGTTGCCGGGGGAGGAACAAGAAATTCGCCTGGCTGGGGACGACCTCGACTCCCTCGGCCGACAACGCACGAGAAATCCGGCTTCGCTCCGACACCGTTGCGGTGATCCGGGATTCGAGTGCACTCATCGCCTCGGGTTCGAGACACGCGAGGGCAGCAGCCTGGGCGACAGATGAGACGGAGAAGGGAACCTGTACCGCCCTGAGGAGAGCGCAGACCTCCGGGGACGACAGTGCATAACCGATACGCAGCCCCGCCAATCCTGCCGACTTCGACAGTGACTTCAGGACGACAACGTTGGGAAACCGGCCGAGAAGTCTGGTACCGCTGGCCGCGTTCGGGTCGGTGACGAACTCGCGGTAGCATTCGTCGACCACGACTACTAGATCATCGGGCACAGCCTCCAAGAAGGATTCGAGGGCGGCCTGATCGACGGTCGTGCCGGTGGGGTTGTTGGGAAGGCACAGGAACACCACACGTGTGCGGTCGGTGATTGCGGCGGCGATGCGGTCCAGGTCGAGTCGGTACTCGGAAGTGAGCTCGACTCGAATGGGGGTCGCGCCCACTAATTGCGCAGCGTGTTCGTAACTCGAGAAGGACGGCCACGGGTAGAGAACATCTGTTCCGGGGCCGGCGCAGGCGATGACGATGTTACGAAGCAGTGTGCTCGAGCCGCTGTCGACGACGACGTGATCGGCCGGGAGATGCCATCGTTGTGCGAGAGCGCCGGTCAGGTCATTGCTTGCGAAGTCGGGGTAGCGGTTCGTGTGCGTAATGCTGGTGCGGATCGCCGCCTGCACCCTCTCCAGCGGGGGAAAGGGTGATTCGTTCGATGCAAGCATCGCTGCCGAGCGAGCGAGCGGCCCGACGCGCCCGGGTATGTAACCGTCCATTTCGAGGATGCTGGCGCGATGCCGAATCATGTGAGATCAGATTCCGCGGCGCGCTGCACCCAGGACGCGAACTTTTCTGCTTCGACGCGGTCGGCGACATAGCGGCGAACCACGCGTTCGACGTAGTCGGCGACCTCGGTCGCAGGCAGTTTGTGTCCACGCAACTTGCGCCCGAAGCTTGTGTCCAAGCCGAGGCTGCCCCCGAGATGCACCTGGAATCCCTCTACCTGGTTCGAGTCGGCGTCGGCGACGATCATTCCTTTGAGGCCGATGTCTGCGACTTGTATCCGTGCGCAGGAATTAGGGCAACCGTTGAAATGCATAGTGATCGGGTGTTCGAGCTGATCCTCGATATCGGTCAGGCGTTGTTCGACCTCGGTGATGACGGTGGCCGCCCGCGCCTTGGTCTCGACGATTCCGTACTTGCAGAATTCGATGCCGGTGCATGCCATGGTGCTTCGTCGCCATGGCGTCGGCCGCGACGGGAATCCTAGGGTTTCGAGGTCGGATTGCAGTGAACCGATGTGTTCGTCAGGCACATCGAGGATCACCAGTTTCTGCATCGGGGTGATGCGGACTCGACGCGACCCGGCGGCCTCGGCGGCACCCGCGAGGTCGATGAGCATGGTTCCGCCGACCCTGCCGACGACGGGTGCGATTCCTACCGCGTGGAGACCATTCTTCTGGCGCTGAATACCGACGTGGTCGCGTGGTTCGTCGAGCGGTTCCGGCGCGGGCCCATCTGCCATCGGCCGTCCGAGGTACTCCTGCTCCAGCACGTTGCGGAACTTTTCGACGCCCCAGTCCGCCACCAGGAACTTGAGCCGTGCCTTCGCCCGCAGGCGTCGGTACCCGTGGTCACGAAAGAGGGACACAATGCCGATCCACACGTCGGGCACGTCCTCGAGCGGCACCCAGGCGCCCAGGCGCTCGCCGATCCGAGGATTCGTCGAGAGCCCACCGCCGACCCAGACGTCGAGTCCCGGGCCGAAGTCCGGGTGTTCTACCCCGATGAACGCGACATCGTTGATCTCGTGAACCACGTCCTGTAGTCCGGAGATGGCGGTCTTGAACTTGCGAGGCAAGTTGGAGTACTCAGGGTTGGCGATCAACCGCCGGGTGATCTCATGTAAGGCGGGCGTAGCGTCGAGGACTTCGTCGGCAGAGATCCCGGCCATGGGTGAACCGAGTACGACACGGGGAGTGTCTCCGGCGGATTCTGCGGTCGTCAGGCCGACACCTTCGAGTCGACGCCAGATCTCCGGCAAATCCTCCACTCGAATCCAGTGCAGCTGAATATTCTGACGGTCGGTCAGATCCGCTGTATCGCGGGCGAACTGCCTGGAGACTTCGCCGACGACCCTTAGCTGCTCGGTTGTCAGAGCCCCACCGTCGATTCGGATGCGGAGCATGAAGTGCTCGTCCTCGAGCTCCTCGGGGGTCAGGGTGGCTGTTCGACCGCCGTCGATGCCGGGTGCTCTCTGGGTGTAGAGGCCCCACCAGCGAAAGCGACTGCGTCGATCGGTCGGGTCGATGCCGGCGACACCGGTGTGGCAGTACACCTCCTCGATCCGCTTGCGGACATTAAGGCCGTCGTCGTCCTGCTTCACCTGCTCATTGATGTTGAGCGGTTCGCGTTCGCCCTGTGCCCACTGCCCCTCTTTTCGTAGGGGCTTCACTGCGGTAGGGCGGGTTCTCGGTGTCGTCATCGATGGTCCTCCAAATAGTGTGGCCAAAATATAGCGCACGAATAGATCGTGTGCTAACTATGTATGCACGAGCTATTACCCGAGCGAAGGATGAACATGAGTAGAAGCACTTTTCTGGTCGACGCCGACTGGGTCATCGACCACGCGCCGGACCCTGATGTCGTACTGGTCGAGGTGGACGAGGACACCGCGCAATACGACATCAACCACATCGACGGCGCGGTCCGCATCGACTGGAAGCGCGATCTGCAAGATCCGGTCCGCCGCGACTTCATCGACCAGCGATCGTTCGGAAATCTCCTGTCGGCCAAAGGTATCGCGAACAACGATACGGTGATTTTGTACGGCGGAAACAACAACTGGTTTGCCGCCTACGCCTACTGGTACTTCAAGCTCTACGGGCACCGAGACGTGCGACTGCTCGACGGCGGACGCAAGAAGTGGGAACTCGACGGGCGCCCGCTCTCGAGCGGAGACGTCATCCGACCGGTCACCGACTACGTCGCGTCCGAACCGGTGTCCGGGATTCGCGCGCACCGCGACGAGGTCATCGAGCAGATCGGAAGGACAGGCATTGTCGACGTCCGCTCTCCCGACGAATTCTCTGGCAAGATCCTCGCCCCGGCGCATTATCCGCAAGAGCAACCGCAGGTTGCCGGGCATATTCCGACGGCCGTCAACGTCCCGTGGTCCAAGACGGCAGCCGACGACGGCACCTTCCTGGGAGAGAACGAGCTCCGCGCCCTCTACGCCGATGCGGGTCTCGACGAGGCGGACGACATCATCGTCTACTGCAGGATCGGGGAACGTTCGGCGCACAGTTGGTTCGTGCTCCACGAACTGCTCGGCTACCCTGAAGTTCGAAACTACGACGGCTCGTGGGTCGAATACGGCTCGCTGGTCGGTGTACCGGTCGAGAAGTAATCAGCCGTGTCGCGCTCTCACATCAACGAACTCAACCAACGGGTCCGCTACATGATGTTCACGGTCTTCAAGGTGACCCCAGGTGCACTTCCGGATCTGCGGGGCGGCGTTGCCGAGGACGCGCAGGCAGCCTCGATGGGTTCGCAGATTTCGGTGTCACTGTCCGCGGGATCTACGAAGTCTCGGGTCTGCGCGCAGACGCCGATTTCATGGTCTGGACGCATGCCGAGTCCATCGAGGAATTGCAGCGTGCGTACTCGCGCTTTCGGCATTGCCGCCTCGGGCGGGTATGCGCACCCGTCTGGAGCGCGGCCGCGCTCCACCGACCCGCCGAATTCAACCGCAGCCACGTCGCCGCATACGTGGCCGATGAGCAACCGGGGCGGTTCGTATGTGTGTACCCGTTCAATCGGTCAGTCGAGTGGTATCTGCTGCCGGACGCCGAACGGCGCCGACAGCTTGTCGGGCACGGTCGCGCGGCCCGCAATTACGCGGACGTGCGGGCCAATACCGTGAGTTCCTTCGGGTTGAGTGACTACGGATGGATCCTGGCGTTCGAACGCGCCGGATCCAAGTCGAATCGTGGACCATGATGCGGGATTTGCGCGCTACGGACGCGCGTCGTCATGTCCGGTTGGAGACGCCCTTCTTCTCGGGCCTCGCACGGAGCTGGGCGTCCTCGTCGTTCCCTCCCGTGAACGGCCAGAATGGTTAGTGCAATATTAGTTATTGCACTAACCATTTTGGTATGATGATCATATGACCTTGGACAGTGACCAGCGAACTGCGGGTAACGACTTGCTCGCGCTCGATCGGCAGGTGTGTTTTGCGCTCGCCATCGCGAACCGAGCCGTGCTCTCCGTCTACCGTCCACTGCTCGAGCCGATGGGTTTGACCCATCCGCAATACCTGGTGATGCTCGCCCTTTGGGGAAAGTCGCCGATGGCTGTCAAGGAGATTGGCACAGCCTTGCAACTCGATTCCCCAACCCTCTCGCCGCTCCTCAAACGCCTCGAGGCTTCCGGACTGGTCACGAGGACCCGCAGCCGCGCCGACGAGCGGCAACTGAACGTCGAGTTGACCGATGCCGGTGTTGCACTACGTGCCGAGGCCGAGAAGATTCCGCCGGCCGTCATCGACAAGCTCGGCGTCAGCTTGGCCGAACTCGAAGATCTCCACAAGATTCTCACCCGGATCAATCAAGCCGCGATTCGAGCGGGAGCGCTGGATCACTGACGGCCCAGGTGTCGATGTCAACCTCAGCGCAATGTGAACAGGATTTGTGATGTCGCGACAGACCGAACGCACACGGCCGGGCCCGATTCAATGGCTCGGATACGCAGTAGGCCGCAAACTCCCTCACTCCATGCAGGATTGGGTTCGAAACGACCTGATAGGGGATCGGGCGGTTCCAAGGCACCTCGTACGCAGCATGGTGCCGTTCATCCCCGTCTTCGCCACCTTCCTACTTTTTCCCGGTCCCTTGTGGTTGCGCGGCTCCATGATTTTGCTCGGCCTCTTGCTCGCCCTCTTCTACGCGGTGTCGTACATGGCCCAGAATCGCGCACGACGACTCGAGCGGCACGGATTACCCTCCGATCTCGAGAACCCCAAAAAGGCCTCTCGGCACGAAGCAGAAAAGGCGGCGTACGAAAGACTTCACGGTCCGACGTACCATGGGCATGTAGAAGTACGACGGAGCGGAAACGAACTCGCCTAGCGTCGTAGATCGGGTGACAAGTCCTTCTGGAACCCGCGTGAATGTACGCTGGATTTCCTGAGGAAGCTGTGTCAGCCTCCGGATTGAAGCAGTCCGATGACGGAACCTGGATCGCAAGATACACAGCGCGCCGACCTGGACGCGGTCGCAGGTGAATTAACAGCGGCCGGCTTCGAGGACGTGCGGGAAATCGGCCGCGGTGGATTCGGCGTGGTGTACCGCTGTACACAACCGATGCTGGATCGAACGGTGGCGGTGAAGGTCCTGACCGCGCATCTGGACGAAGAGAACCGAGCCCGCTTCTTTCGCGAACAACGCGCGATGGGCCGCCTCACAGGGCACCCGAATATCGTCAGCGTTCTCAATGTCGGTTCGACCGTCAGCGGGCGTCCTTACCTCGTGATGCAATATCATCCGCAAGACTCACTTCAGGCCAGGCTTCGACTATCCGGCCCGTTGGGCTGGTCCGAAGCACTCCGCTTGGGCGTGAAGATTGCGGGTGCACTGGAGTCCACGCACCGGGTCGGTGTCCTGCACCGAGACGTCAAGCCAGCGAACATCCTGCTCACCGACTACGGCGACCCTCAGCTGACCGACTTCGGCATCGCTCACATCGCCGGTGCCTTCCAGACCGTGGAAGGCACCATCACAGGATCCCCGGCTTTCACCGCCCCTGAGGTCCTCGCCGGCGGTCCCCCGAACGCGGCTTCAGACATCTACGGCTTAGGTACGACACTTTTCTGCGTCATCACCGCGCACGCACCGTTCGAACGGCAAGAGGGTGAGCAAGTAGTCGCCCAATTTCTTCGTATCACCACGGCACCCGCACCTCGCTTCGAGGATCAGGACGTTCCTGGCGACGTCCGGGAGATCGTCGAACGAGCGATGGCTCGCGACCCGGCGAACCGGTTTGCCACCGCCGAACAATTCGGGCAGCAGCTGCGGACTGCGCAGGCACGACACGGTCTTCGTGTCGACGACATGGCGATACCGAACGGTTCTCGGCAGGACCCAGCCGATCCTTCCTCGCCCGGCGGGCTGATGAGCGGGCGCACGCTTCCACCCGCGACGCCGAATACTGCAGAAGTGGCATCCGCGGTCGGGCACAGTGCTGACATTCCGCCGCGGCGGCGCAGTAGTGCTGGAAACCTTCCCCTGGATCTGACCGGCTTCGTCGGTCGCCGACACGAGATTGCTGAGACACGCCGACAGCTCGCAGCCTCCAGGATCGTCACACTCACAGGTATGGGCGGCGTCGGCAAGACGCGGCTTGCCCTTCGGGTCGCGCACGATGCGCGACGAGGATTTGCGAACGGAGTCTGGTTGGTCGAACTGGGTGAGCTTCGGGATGCGCAGCTGGTGACCAACACCATCTCGGAGGCCCTGGGGTGCCGGCACCAATCGGGTAACTCGGCCCTATCGGCGCTCACCGAGTATCTCGCCGATAAGCAGCTGCTTCTCGTTATCGACAATTGTGAGCATCTACTCGAAGCGGTAGCTGCACAGGCAAATACGCTGTTGCGTTCGTGCCCGGGACTGCGCATTCTGGCTACGAGCCGCGAGCCTGTAGGACTCGCCGGGGAGGTGGTGCTGCGCGTACCACCACTGTCGGTGCCGGATGACCGGCGAGTTCCATCGCTTCGAGAGCTACCACAATACGAATCCGTCATGCTCTTCGTCGAGCGGGCCACGAAAGTCCAGCCCGACTTCGAACTTACGGCCGACAACCAGTCCGCAGTGACTCGGATTTGTCAACGACTGGACGGGCTTCCGCTCTCCATCGAGCTGGCAGCGGTGCGTTTGCGGGCCATGTCCGTGCAGCAAGTGCTCGATCGACTGACCGATCGACTTCAATTGTTGAAACTTGGTAGTCGCGCAGCGCCGAGTCGCCAACAGACACTTCGAATGTCTATCGATTGGAGTTACGAGCTGTGCTCGCCCGACGAACAGCAACTGTGGGCGCGGTTGACAATATTCGCTGGCAGCTTCGAACTCGACGCGGCCGAAGACATATGTGTCAGCGCCATGGCTTCGGCCGATCTACTCGACATGCTTGCGGCCTTGGTCGACAAATCGATCTTGATGAAGGAAGAAGCAGGTCCGGTGGTCCGCTACCGCCTTCTCGAAACCCTGCGAGACTACGGGCGGGAAAAACTCCAGGGACTGGGCGGCCTCGCAATTCTGCGGGAGCGACATCGCTGCTGGTACGAGAAACTGGTCGTCGGAGCGGAGACGGACTGGGTGAGTCCCCGGCAACTGGACTGTATCCACCGGCTCGATCGCGAACAGCCCAACCTGCGAGACACCCTTCGATTCTGTACAGAAACAGCGGAAGGCGCCGAAACTGGTCTACACATCGCGTCCGCCCTCTTCCCGTACTGGATCTCCCGGGGACATCTCAGCGAAGGCCGCCTCTGGTTCGGACGGCTACTGGAGGCGCACGACGGGCAGCCCATAGCTGATCGCACCAAAGTCCTCTACCAGAGCAGTGTTTTCGCCGGCATGCAAGGCGACACCGCTGACGAAGCGGCGCTACTTGTCGAGGCTGACACTGCGACCAATCAAAGCCGCGATCGCTCGATACCCGCGTTGGCACATTTTGCCGCCGGATGTTTGGCCCTTTACAGCGCCGACCCGGTGCGCGCCGCTGCCTCGTTCAACAGCGCTGTCACCGCTGCGGTGGACGAAAACTACCTTTTCTGTCGTATCTCCAGTCTGTTAGGTCTCGAGTTTTGCAGCATCTCGACAGGTGACGCGCGAAGCGGGTACCGGTTTCATGAGGAAATGTATTCGCTGACCGAACAATTCGGCGAGATCGTGTACCGCGGACGGTCCTGCATGACCGGCGGATGGGCATTGTGGATCGAAGGTGAGCCGGAGGGTGCTGTGGCTGTGCTCGAGGAGGGTCTACGGCTGTCGAGCCAGGTCGATGACCAGGTCGGCGTCGCTCGGTGCCTCCAAGTCCTGGCTTGGGTGGAAGCCGACCGACGCCATGCAGTTCGTGCCGCGACCTTGCTCGGCGCGGCTGACGGCATGTGGCGGGAGATCGGCGGGTCGGTTTCGACCTTCCTCGACAAGACTCACTATCAGCGCGAGTGTGAACAATGGACCCGCCGTGCGCTTTCCGAGCGGGAATACCAGCGGCAACTTCTGTATGGCCGGAATTTGGGCGACGACGAGGCAGTCGCCTTCGCCCTCGGCAGGCAGTCGCACAGTGCAAAGACGTCTCGGCCGGATACCCCGGTCGCATTGACCCGCCGTGAACGCGAAGTGGCGAACCTCGTCGCAGAGGGGTTGACCAATAGAGAGATCGCCGAGCGGTTGGTCATCGCGCAACGTACGGCGCAAGGGCATGTCGAACATATCTTGTCCAAGCTCGGATTCACTTCGCGCACGCAGATCGCCGCATGGGTTGCCGGCCGGTCGCCTTGACGATGTGCAGAAATCTCGCATCTGCGCGCTGGCGAATCGATCGCCCTGATGGGTGCCGCGCTCAGACAGCAATCGCGTCGTCGGCCCGCTCGAGAATTGTCAGGCTTTCTGGAGCAGGGTGGTCTGGGTGTCGACCTGTACTGATCCGCACGGCGATAAGTGCGACGAGTGAGCACACGATGACGATTGCTGCGAAGGTGGTGACGGCCGAGTGGAAGGAGGTGAACTGTATGAGGTAACCGGTTCCTACGGGAAGTAGAGCAGCCGGGATGTAACCGGCGATGTTGAGTGCCGCGTTAGATTCTGCGCCGTTTCGTGGTGGGACCCGGGTGCTTATCAGCGTCAGGGCGGCCAGCTGCCCCAGGCCCTGCGCGGCACCGGCAAGACCCGCAGCAATGACGAACACCGCGGGTGTCGAGGCGACGGTAATACTCACTATGAGGGTCGACATCGAGGCAAACGCGGCTATCGAACTCAACGCAAGGTGGGTCCGGAAATCGAAACGGGCGAGGGCGAACTGAACGCCGGTAGCCACGAGGAACATGCTGCATGCCGTCACCCCGGCGAGTAGGGCGCTGTGGTTGCCGATCCCGGTGACGAGGACGGTTGGGCCCAGGGAAAGAAAGAAGGACGTCGACGTTATTCCTGGGGCGAAGGCAGCGATCCCCCATGCCAGTTCGCGTCGATTGGGACGAGGAGCCGAAGGCCACGTCCAGAGGGGGTCAGAAGGGCGCTGCTCTACGATGGCACGTTGAATCGGTAGCTTTGTTGCGAGGACGAGTGCAAACAAGGATATGGAAACCACGATTCCGAATATCCAGAGCTGAGGCGTATCCACCGCTTGTGTAAGGGCGCCGGACAGCATTGGTCCGAGCCCGGCGCCGAATACCATTGCTGCAGAGGCGATCATGGAACCCGCCCGGCGGCGGTGTTCAGGTGCAAGGTCGATCGTTGCCGACATCCCTGCGGTGACGGCCGCGCCTACTGCGGCACCCGCCAAGAGCCTGGCCGCGAACAACCATGAGACGTCGGTGGCCAACAGGAAGAGTGAGGACGCCACTACTGCGGCAATCAGGCCGGGAACGAGAACGACCTTCCGTCCGTGTCGGTCGGCGAGCTTACCGGCGACGACGAGCGTGCTGATCAATCCAACTATGTACGCGCCGAAAACGACGGTCAAGGTTCCGGAGCTGAAACCCCAAGCGGCCTGCCAGCGCGCGTACAGCGGCGTAGGCGCATTCGACAGTACGAATATGGCTGTCACTGTGCTAGCGGCCGCCAGGGACCATTTCAGCTTCCTTCGGGGGATCGATGTCGCCATGCGAAGGTCCTCCTGTTCGATACTGGTCGTACCAGTACGTGATTTTTCGTACTTCATAGTACGACAAAATTCGTACTTAGACTATGGTGAATTCATGACTCGCCTCGCGCCGACTTACCGCAAGACAGAGAGCGAGGCGGCTCTGCCGCCGGCGCTCCCTGAACCGGCAACATCCGCACTACGCCTGGAGCGAGTGATGGGCGTGCTTGCCGACCCGCTCCGGCTGACGATCGTCAAGCGACTCCTGACGGACTCCGAGGAGTACGACCACACGTGCGGTTGGTTCGGCTTCGACCGCCCCAAGTCGAGCCTCACCCACCATTTCAGGGCACTCAGGGAAGCGGGCGTCATTCGGCAGCGGCAGCATGGTCTCGAGCGCCGTAGCCGCGTTCGGCTCGAGGACCTCAATGAACGTTTTCCCGGCCTCGTGGAGCTTGTTCTCAACTGGCAACCGGCCGACGGCGATGTTCTGTGAGCTCATCACCCGTGGAAACGGTCCCAAGTCCGCGGACAACCGAACGTTCGCCTTTCTGTCCGCGGCGCGGACCCCAGGTAATCGGTGCAAGGTGATCAGCCACTCGCGGCCGGCTCACCTCTCGAAGGCTTGATCTCTGTCAACCCTTGTCAGGAGCGTCGCTCAGGCGTTTGACTGAGGTATGGGCTTCGATGGCTCACGATGCCGGCCTGGGTCCTCTCTCGACTCGGACTTGGCAATGTGTTGTGCCTGTGGCGTCGTGCGGTGCGCCCGGTTGCGGAGTCGCAGCGTCTGCCCCTATTCGAGGGTGGATTCGAACGCTCGTCATCCCCTGACGAGCACGCCGCCATCGCGCACAGCGGTGCCCGGCCCGACAGTGAGGATCTAGATGCCGACCCATCAGGCAGTTCACGTTCAGTCCGCCGGTGAACGGATGACACTGGTCGATGTAGAAACGACGTCACCTCCAGGTAATTACGTCCGGATCGCCGTCTCTGCCTGTGGAGTCTGCGGTACCGACCACGCCTTCGTCAACGGCGGATTCCCCGACATGTCCTGGCCCCTCACCCCTGGGCATGAAATTGCCGGAACGATTGCCGAACTCGGTGCCGGGGTCGACAACTACACAGTTGGCGACCGGGTCTCGGTAGGTTGGTTCGGTGGACACTGCAGCCGATGCATCCCCTGCCGTCAAGGTGCCTTCATCTACTGCGAGAAGCTGCAGGTGCCGAGCTGGCAATACCCCGGAGGCTACGCCGAGTCGGTGACCGTACCTGCCAACGCACTCGCCCGGATACCGGGTGAACTTTCCTTTGCTGAGGCAGCGCCGATGAGCTGTGCCGGCGTCACAACATTCGACGCGCTACGGAAATCCAAGGCTGTCCCGGGTGACCGGGTTGCCATCCTCGGAATCGGCGGCCTTGGCCACCTCGGTGTGCAGTTCGCACGGGCGATGGGATTCGAAACGATTGCTGTCGCCCGTGGTGCCGGCAAGCGCGAGGACGCTCGCGCACTCGGCGCCGACCACTATATCGACTCCACCGACGGCGACGTCAGTCAAGCTCTGCGGGCACTGGGGGGCGTGGCGGTCATTCTGGCAACCGCAGCGAACTCGAAGGCGATGGGGGAGATGGTTGGCGGGCTGCTTCCGCGCGGAGAACTCACGGTCGTCGGTGTCACGCCCGAGCCATTACCCATCAGCCCCCTTCAGCTGATCACTCCGGGCATCACCGTGACGGGCCACCCCTCCGGTACCGCCCGTGATGTCGAGGAGGCAATGCAATTCGCTGTCTTGTCGGGGGTGCGCGCCCGAATCGAGGAACGACCACTGGCCCGAGCTGCGGAGGCCTATGCCGCGATGGAGGAAGGACGGGCGCGCTATCGCATGGTCCTCACGATGTAAACTGTCTTCGCGGAATGCGTTGCACCAGACGTTACTTCGTTGAAAGTAAGCGTCATCTACGAGCCTGGGCGTGCTCGGCACCTCCATGAGATGCGCGAGCGCTGAATCGCCGCCATGAACTCTGCCCAGGCGCCGCGAGAAGCGTTGTGACGGCAACCGTCGGTCTTCCACCTCGATCTCCATTGACTTTCCGTGAAACCGTGCACATACTCATTACTGACACGGCGTACCGCAGAGCGGCACGGAGTCGGGCGTCGTGGTCGTCGAGCCCACCGCGTGGTCGGTGTGGTTCGCGGTCGGACAGCGACTTCCCCCTGGAAAGGAACAGAATCATGCCATTTGTGGACACGGAGAGGTTCACCGAGGCGCTCAACTTGGATCCGGAATTCAAGATTGCGGCACGCTTCTGGGACGCCATCATCCGTTTGGAGATCGGCGACGAGACATACATATTGGTGGTCCGCGATGGGCGGCTGGAGTCGATGGCACCGCCGGGGGGCAACAACTTCATGACAGTCTCGCGGAACTACGATATCGAGGTCTCGGCACCGGCCGAGGAATGGAACAGGTTCTTTCAGCGAGTGCCTCGGCCGTTCTATCAGGACCTCTTTTCGGCGATTTCCCGGCACAACTTCCGATATGGCGGGGACATGAAGATGTTCTTCGCCTACTACGCCGCCTTACGGAGGCTGTTCGACTTCATGCGTTCCTACACCAGGGTTGCCGAGGAGGCGAAGTGACTACGACCAAGTTCGACAAAGCAGTTGGACGGTATGTGCATCTGATGATCGACGATATCGAGTATCGGGTCTACTACGAGGAGAGCGGCTCGGGTATTCCCTTGCTGCTGCAGCACACCGCAGGCTGCGATGCCCGCCAGTATCGCCATCTACTGGAGGATGAGGAGATCACGGCGAACTTCCGGGTGATCGCATGGGACCTGCCCTATCATGGCCGGTCCCTGCCGCCGCTGTCGGTACGTTGGTGGGAGCAGGAGTACACCCTGACCCAGGATTTTTTCATGAAGTTCGTGGTGGCCCTCGCCGACGCTCTCGACTGCCCGGACGCGGTCTACATGGGTAGTTCGATGGGCGGCAATCTCGCCCCGGATCTGGCTCTGCATTACCCGGGGATGTTCCGTGCCGTGATCGGCCTGGAGGCGGCCTTGCATTCGCCGGGCTTCTACCTCGACTACTGGTTCCACCCCGAAATCAGCAACGACTCGAAGCCGGCAGCGATGTACGCGCTCACATCGCCGACTGCACCCGAGGTCGGCCGCCGGGAGACAACATGGGTCTACAGTCAGGGGTCGCCGCCGGTGTTCAAGGGTGATCTGCAGTACTACAGCGTCGAGCATGATCTTCGGGATACGGCGAAGGACATCGATACCTCGAAGACCGCCGTATACATCCTCAATGGTGAATACGATTTCGCTACAGGACCCGAGGAGGCTGAGGAACTCGGGGCGCAGATCAAGGGTGCGAAGGTAGTCCCGATGAGTGGCCTCGGCCACTTCCCGATGAGCGAGGATGCGGAGCAATTCTTCCGCTGCATCAAGCCGGTGCTCTGGGAGATTCGGGACGCTGCCGTGCCGTCGAAGGCCCTTTCGGCTACCCAGTAGCTCCACCGACCGGTTGCGCGGCCGCGGACTCGTGGTGGTCGCGAGGGTCAAGCCGACGCAACCCGCGCGGGGCCGCCAGCGGTGGGGCGCCTCCAACCCCCGCCGTTGGTGGCCGCGCCACCCTCCACCGAAGGCGGGTCCGGCATTTCTGCCGTTGCGGTCGGCCGGCCCGTTGGGTAGGAGAGGCCGAAGCAAGAAAGGGGAATAGGGTTGTGGTGACTGAGGCCGCGTGGGCGGAGATACACGACGACGGGTTCATCGGGATGATTGGTCCATTACTCCGCCGCCACACAGCAACTGGCGCGCGAGAATACGGGCTGCGGTGCGGACTGAAGCACCGAAACCTTCGAGGAGTAGTGCAAGGGGGATTGATTACGGCCTTCGCAGACCGGGCACTAGGATCGACTGCCCTCCATGAATCCGGCACGCAGAACATGGCCACCGTGCAGCTGAACGTCAACTTTCTCAGTACCGTTCGGGTGGGCGACCTGCTGACGAGTTCGCCACGCATCGTGCGGCGTACGGCATCGATCGTTTTTGCCGATTCTGACCTGCGCGTCGACAACGTGGTAGTCGCTACGGCAACCGGAGTCTTCAAGATCCTTGCCAACAGTTCGCCATCAAGAAGATGTGGCACAGGCGAGGGCGGATACAGCTGACCTGCGAGTGCGTCGACCCGAGGGCTGGACATTTCGACATGCTGTGCCGATAATCGGCACAAGAGGAAATGTGTGCTGTCAGCGGCGCTCATTCAACGGCGGTCGAAGGGATTGCAAGTGCAGGGCATCGAACGGGGTTTGCGGGTACTCGAAGCTGTGGCAGAGGCTCAGCCGGTGGGGGTCGGGGAACTGTCACGGACCCTTCAGCTGCCGAAATCGACGGTTCAGCGCACTTTGCAGGCTTTGGCGTCGGCGGGTTGGATCCGTAGTGACGGAAGCGAATACACGAGGTGGAAGCTGACCTCTCGGGCGCTCGCGGTGGGTAGGCGTGGATGGGACAAGGGTGACCTGCGCACCGTAGCCCTCGAGCCGATGCGGGAGCTCCGGGATTTGACGAACGAAACCATCACTCTACAGGTTCGCGATGGCGCCGAGCGTGTCGTGCAGATCGAGCGGATGGACTCACATCAGGCGGTCCGCACATTTATCAAGGTCGGTGCCACGTATCAGCTACCCCACACTTCGGGAGGGTTGGCGATCCTCGCGCAGTTGCCGGACGACGAGGTAGACCGAGTGTTGTCGAGTCCAATCGAACAGCTGACTCCGCAGACCGACACCGATCCTGAGTCGATCAGGAAGAAGATCGACGAGATCCGTAGGGTCGGATATGCGGTAAGCATCAACCAGAATCGCATGGGTGTGTGCGCTGTCGGAGCGGCCGTGCTGGGAGAGGACCGATGCCCTGTCGGGGGCATCGGAATCTCGATGCCCGAGACACGGTTCGACGAACAGCGAGTGTCTTGGTGGGGAAGGCAAGTGAGCGACACAGCAGCGAATGTGAGCTCCCTGCTCTGATCCCGTGAGAGGTGTGTCGCATCGATCCGTGCGTTGCGACTCCCGCGCAGCGACCGTCACGAATTTCGGCTGGCGCGACGGGATCCGCGCAGCCGCGCAGCCGCGTAGCCGCGCCGCCGCGCCGCCGCGCGAGATCGATGAGCGTTCGGTCTCGATTGACGGTGAACGGTGCTGTCACGAGCTGCGCATTTCCACGGCAGCGTACCCGGCGGTAGGCGTGCGTGCCGCACACTGGCATAGCGTCTCAAACAACGCTACTCTGATGGCTGGACCTTCCCGACGGATCGGTATGCGATGGACGGCGCGGCGCGACACATGAACAAACCGGTGCGGGCTCATGGGTGACCGCAACAATGGAAATGAGCCAGCACATCGACGGGTGTCTCATGCGCTGCGCGAGCAGATTGCTGCAGGTCACTTCCACGGTGGCAGACAGCTTCCTACTGAACTTTTGCTTGCTGAAGAATTTGCTGTGAGTCGGCAGACAGTGCGCCGAGCATTCTACGATCTGGTAGCGGATGGCCTTGTGTACCGAATTCCGGGCCGGGGCACGTTCGTCTCCGAACACGCGAGTATGCGCCTTCGCCGTCTTGGATTCATTGAGGCACTGACCAACCTTCCCGCTGATACCACCACCGAAATCGTTGCGCCTCTTCGGCGCCGGATTGACATCGAAGCCGCAAGTCGACTGCGCCTCGACAGCGATTTCGTCAGCACGATCACGTACGTACGTCGTCATGCAGGTGGTGTGTTCGCGACGACGACCGTTTATCTTCCCGACGCGCATGCGCGCCACCTGTCTGGCGGCACGGAGATGCAATCAGGTGAGATCGGGTCGCAGACGATCATTGGTCTTCTGGAACCTCATCTGGCGTCACCAGTGGCAGATCTTGTGCAGTCGATCACGGTCGCACCGGCCGCCGAGTATATCGCCCATCATCTCGGCTGCCCCACCGGGCACCCGTTACTCCGTGCCGATCGCTTGTACCTCGACTCGGACAGTCAGGTAGTCGAGCTGGCGGTCAACTACTACTTACCCGAGAACTACACCTACCGAATCACTATGGGCAGAAGTCGACAGTCCGCGGCGAGCCACTACTGACGTCGACAGGAATCCGGGCCGTCGGCGGAATCCTCCAAATCGCTATGTCCGATCAACACTCGAGAAGGACCAACCCGGCCCTGTGAGTCATGGTTCAGGTGGAGTGTCGACTACAGGGGCGGCCTGTAACAGATTCGCTCGATCGCGTACTGAATGGGGCAGGGTGTTGGAGGCCCGGGTGGCGGTGGATACCCGCTCGCTAAAGCGCACAGATCGGCAGAAGCACAATGTGATGCAGGGGTGACCTGGCAGAAGCGTTCGATGAACCGGCGGGTTGTCATGCCGAAATGCTCGAGGATTTTCTCGGAGATAGGGTCCCCGTATGGGGCCCACATGCTGGCGAAGAGACTGATGCGCTCAGACTCGAGCCCAAGGCTTGGTCTGCAACGACGGTTTGAGGGACACGTACCGAATCTGCAGAATGTCCGCTGCTGGGGCTTCGGCGTCCGAGTGTTTGCGTCCTTTGCCGGCTTCGATCGGAGCAGCACGACGCCGTTCACGCCATCGGCGATACTCACGCGAGTCCACGTACTTTCCGCACTCATCGGAATCGGTGACGCCTGGCACCGTGGAAATGATGTTTCGATCGGTCAACCGCTCGGCCGCTACAGTGTTTGGCGTGATGCCGTCTGTAGCGACCGAGCGCTGGCGGTAACCGCCGGCAGCGCGAAGTAAGCTACGCCGGCACCGAGGGTTTCCGATCGGCATCACCCGATATGTCGCTTCGATACGTTTCCGGCACCGATATGGCACCTAGCAGCGTGACTATGGCGGTGACCACGATGTACCACGGAAAAAACTGGGCGTAGCCGGCATTGGCCAGGCTAGTGGCAACAAGCGGGACCGTTCCGCCGAAGAGTGCCACCGAGAGCGAGTACGGGAATCCTAGGCCGCTCACTCGGACGTGCGGTGGGAAATTCTCGACCATCACGGCTGACGTGATCGATGTGCACAGGCTCAACAGCAGTAGGCCGATGAGCTGGATGAAGATGAGTGTTGTGAAGTTCGTGCTCGAGATCGAGAGCAGGAAAGGCGTGACGATCACAGTGCCGATGCTGAATGCATACATGCACGGTTTGCGCCCGTATCTGTCGGAGATCAGCCCGGCGAGTGGCTGGGCAGCGGTGTAAAGAATCAGGGTGATGATCCCGACCGTCATGGCGGTGGTGGCAGAGGCACCGTTCTGGATCTGGAAGTAAGTTGTCAAGTAGGTAGCCCAGAAGTACTGTCCCACGCCCATTCCGGTTGCGATCGCGAACACAATGATGGACTGTCGGGGATAACGTTGCAGAGCAGCCAGTGGATTGCGGCCTGTCGGCGTGGCACCCGATTCGGAGTCGGCCACTTTGAGCGTTTCTTGGGTCCCGCGGCGAATATACCAGGCCGCGACCGCAGCTAATGCCCCGACAGCGAAGGGGATTCGCCAACCGTAGTCGCGCATAGCGTCTTCACCGATGAGTGCGACGAACACGGTAATGAAAGCAAGGCACGTCAATTTCCCCAGGCCGGAGGCGACGAACATGAAGCTCGAGTAGAAGCCGCGCCGCCCGTCTGGCGCGGATTCGACGATGAAGGCACCCGCCGTCGTGTACTCGCCTCCTGCGGACAATCCCTGCAGGATGCGGGCAACAGTCAAGATTATCGGCGCGGCGACGCCGATCTGGTTGTACGTGGGGCATAGGGCGATTAGCAAGCTACCGCCGGCCATAAGGGTGATGGTCAGACTCAGGGCTCGTCGGCGGCCGTACCGATCTGCGAAGAGTCCAATGAAGAGTCCTGCCAACGGTCGTGCGAGGAACCCGACGGCGAAAACTCCGAATGCGCCTAGGAGGGGCACTAGTCCCGACGATTCCGAGGAAGGGAAGAAGGAAGACGCGAAGTACACCGCTAGGTAGGAGTATGCGAGGAAATCGAAGAACTCGACCGAGTGTCCGATAGTGCCGGCAATCAGCTGCCGTCTCGGGTTTATTATCGCCGTCTCATCGGATGTGTCCATTTTCATTTGCTGAGCGCCTTTCGCGGAGGATGAGGTCGTTGACGGTGGTTTTGAAGGTTCTTGGGTGGTTCCGCGTGGTGGCGTTCGGCCCGGTAGGAACCGTCAGGAACCTTCGAATTCGCGGAACAAGATGCACGGGAGTGCCTCTACAGGTGAAACTTCGTTCAACTCGGTCCGGCTTCGATGCCACTGCGGCACGGTCGTTGCAGTTGGAAGTGAGACGTTCGATGCGAGTGCGGAAGCAGGAGAGGCAATCCGTCCGTGCTGCTGAGCGGCACAGTGTTTCGCCAGGTAAGTATCGTGCTTAGGGTCACAGCTGTCAAGGTTGACGTGCATGTGGTTGCTGCCGCCATATTCCCCGGGTTGAACGGCTCAGTAGCTGATGGTGAAGGCCTCCCACAAGGCTTGTGGGGTATGCCGCTCAGCGGTATGGTGTTCCGAACTGAAGTTCTTTTCAGGAGAACTCTGCAGAAAAGGAGTGGGTAATGACTGGTGCGGTGCAGGAGTCGAGCGTCGTCAGCATGCGTGATCTCGCACGATGGGCTGCCGGTATCGACCCAACGTCCGCAGATCTCGAGCTTGCGCAACGTGCTCTGATTGATACCGTCACCGTTACCCTTGCGGCACTCGATGATCCGGTAGCGGCGTGGACTGATGGCCTGCCGGCTGCGCTGCGTTGGGCAACGGTCGGGCACGTACTCGATTTCGACGATCTGCACATACCGTCCACGACGCACATCAGTGTGGTGTGCGTACCCGCCACCTTGGCAGCGGGCGGTGGTGCGCGAGAGTACCTAGCGGCGGCGGGCGTGATGGCGCGCCTTGGTAGCGCTCTCGGTTGGAACCATTACACGCAGGGATGGCATTCCACCGCGACGGTCGGTGCCATCGCGGCTGCTGTCGCAGCGGGGCTGTCTCTCGGGCTCGACTCGGACGGCGTTGCTACAGCGATGGCGCACGCTGTTCCCGCCGCGGGCGGTGTCCGTCAAGCATTTGGCACCGCAGGCAAGCCGATGCAGGTGGGATTCGCTGCGGATGCCGGCGTACGTGCAGCCCGACTCGCCGCAGCAGGCGCGACTGCCGACCCGCGCGCTGTCGATGAGTGGTTTCGGCTCGTCGGAGGCCGGAACTCCCCGCAACTTGCAGGTCCCCCCATTCCGGATGGTCTGGGGCTAAAGCTTCATCCGTGCTGTTACGCCCTTCAGCGCCCTATCACCGCGATTCGGTCGCTGGGTGCGCTTCCGATCGACGAGATTGCCCGCATACGACTGCACACTCCACGGAGTGCAGTTCTACCGTTGATTCACGACTATCCGAGTACGGGTCTGGAAGGCAAGTTTTCGCTGAATTACGGCATAGCCGCCACCCTGTTGGACGGGTTCCCCGATATCACAAGCTTCACGGATACTGCTGTACAGCGCCCGGAGGTGCGGAGCATCCTTGACCGCATCGGCCTGATAGCTGATCCTGAGGGGGATGGGGTACTCGCCGGCAACTGCAGGGTAACTGTCGAGTTCAGTGACGGATCACAGGTCGAAGCGGTAGAGGAACTCCCGATGGGGCATCCGCGTAGGCCTGCATCCAGCGAGGACTTCGAGGCTAAAGTTCGCGGATGTGTTGGTGAGGAGCGCTCAGGGGAGGTAATGACATTGGACTGGCTTTCGGCAGCGGAGTTGTTGCGGCGGTGTCTGCCAGGTAGTGGGTAAGGGCCCGCTCGATTCCAAAACGCATGCTGCACCGGTGGTTTCTGTGCTTCTTGTGGGTATAACCCGAGCCGTGTGCGGTTGCAACCTGAGGTGCATGTAAGCGCTCCTTGGGATCGTCGGTCGATGGGGACCGGCGAACGCACAGGACGGTTCCGGCTCGGCGGTAGGCTGGATTGGACACGGGCTGCAGACTGCTCCGGTGACGTGAGGAGGGGAACCTCACGTCACCGGGTTGGGTATCGCCGCGATGAGCAGGGGAGTCGGAGGTCGTGGCTGGACGAGTCACGCCACGACAAATCGTCTTCGGCGCCGTGAGTGGAGTGAATCCTAGGCCGTCAGCCGCCGGTACAGCTCCCATGCATTGCGCTCGACGCGGTTGGACTCGAGCATCCCATCGGTGCGGACGTTCCACACAGCGGTGCCCGTCAGATGAATGGGTTGCCCGTCCGGTTCGGTGCCCATGATGCCGCGGTTACGCCCGGTCATTTCCCAGAGCGAGGCGACGCGCGAACCGTCCGAGTTTTGGAAGGTCTCGATGGCGATGAACTCCAGATCCTCGACAGTGGCTTGGAAATTGAGCACCCATTCCTTGAAGTCGGCTCGGCCGCGGATCGCCTGTCCGCCGGTGACGATGACGAAATCATCGACGACGAGTTCGTCGATCGCGTGGGGATTCTGGGGTGACTGCCACACCCGGGCCCAGAAATTCTCGACTGCGCGAACTCCGTGTTGCACTGTCATTTTGCCTCAATTCTTTCTAACTTGGAAATACCAAGTTAGCATGGGTATGACGAGGCACCTCTGCCGGGCTGCACGAGTTACCCATGCGCCTGTGAGCTGCCGCCCTCGAGTTGCTGTGCGGGGAGGCACTTCTCGTCAAGGCATAGGGAGTTTCACGGACAGAATGGGCTGCGATCGACGAGGACTAACCCTGTGTGCCGGCCGTCAAAGCCGGATCAGATTGCTGGACATGAAGGCTGGACGCGCTCACGCGTCGACCGTCGTCGGTGACGAACGCCAGGGACACGGCCTCGCCGGTGGTCTCGTCGGTGTACTCGGGGGAGGTGCTACCCGGACGCGGCAGATGGTCGCGACCGAACTGGCCCAGTGCCCCGATAACGACGTGCAACTGCTTGCCTTTCTCGGTCAGAACGTACTCCTGACGTTCCCGCGACCCTTCCTGGCGATAGGCGCGGCGTTCGAGGATTCCTTCGTCGACGAGCATCGCCAACCGTGCGGTGAGCACATCGGACGCCACCCCGAGGCTGCGGGTGAACTCCGAGAACCGACTGTGGCCCCAGAAGGCGTCGCGGACGATGAGCAGCGTCCACTTGTCCCCCAGGACTGCGAGGGTGCGCGCGATGGAGCAACGGGCAGGGGTGGCCGGCGACGGACTCATGCGACGAGGATAGTCCTCACTGGCTTGGTGCGTCCAAGTCAGCGGCTCCGCCGCCCGTGAGTGGTTAACGAGTCCCTGCACTCGTTAACCACTCACGGGCGCGAAGCGCCTCACGCCCGCATCCCCGTGACGACGGCGTCGAGGAACTCGTCCGCGATCTCCTCGGGAGTCTCGGCGCCGGTCGGTGTGATCCACAGGTAGCTGTAGTTGAACATGCCCAGCAGGCCCTTGACCATCAGCCGTGGGAGAGGACGGAACTGTCCGTCGCGAATGCCCTCCGCCAGCGCGTTCCGCCAATGTGATTCGTAGCGTTCACGTTCCGCGATGATGCGATCTCGACGCACGTCGGTCAGGGCGTGGTACTCGCGGAAGAAGACCGTCCACTCCGCACGGTGCTCGGCGATGTTCCGCATGAGTGCACGTGCAAGACCGCGCAGCCGTTTCTCCGGATCGGCCTCGGACAGCGCGAGTCCGTCGGCCACCGTGTTCATCTGCGCGAGTTGCCGGCTGCTGATCTCGTAGAGGATTGCCTCCTTGCTGCCGATGTAGTGGTATAGCGCGCCCCGGCCCAGTCCGGTGGCCTCACCGATCTCGGCGACCCCGGTGCCGTGGTAGCCCGACTTCGCGAACAATTCGGCGGCCACCTGCAGGACTCGGTCCCGGTTGGCGTCGTACTTGTCGCTCATCGAAGGGCCCCTCTGTCTCCCGGCGGTCGAAGGTGTGAGTCTAGACGGCCCGGGTCACGGGTTCGGCGCGGCGAGCCCGGTGATCAGGGCGTCGAGAAACCCGTCGGCGATCTCCTCGGGGTGCGGGCGCCGTCGGCGGTGAGCCAGAGGTAGCTGTGTTGAACATGCCGAGCACACCCTTGATCGTCAACGGCGGTAACAGTGTGAACACCCCGCCTGGACGCCTTGGTCGAACGCGTGCCGCCAATGCGATTCGTACCGTTCGCGTGCCGCGACGACCCGCGCACGTCGCTCACCGGTCAGGGCGTGATACTCGCGGAAGAACACCGTCCACTCCGCGCGGTGTTCGGCGAGGTTGCGGAGCAGGGCCGCGCGAGACCGCGGAGGCGGCGCTCCAGATCCGGTTCGGTCAGGGCGAGCTCGTCGGCCAACTCGTTCATCTGCGCGAGTTGCCGGCTGCTGATCGCGAACAGGACTTCCCCCTTGCTGCCGATGTAGTGGTCGAGGGCCCCGCGGCGGAGCCCCACCGCCGTGCCCAGGTCGGCGATCCCGGTGCCGTGGTAGCCCGACCTCGCGAACAGCTCGGCGGACACGCGCAGAATCTCGGCGCGGTTGAGGTCGTATTTGGTGCTCATCGGCGTGATACCTCCGCGTTCTTGCCGGTCCGCGATCAGCGTGCGACGTGCACGATCAGGGCCTGCCCCTGGCCGCCGCCCCCGCACAGGGCCGCTGCGCCGACGCCACCGCCGCGGCGTCGCAATTCGAGCGCGAGGTGCAGGACGATCCGTGCCCCGGAGACGCCGATCGGGTGGCCGAGCGCGATCGCGCCGCCATTGACGTTCACCCGGTCCGCGTCGAGACCGAGGCGTGCGGATGAGACGAGTGTGACGGCGGCGAATGCCTCGTTGATCTCGACGAGATCGAGGTCGCGAGGCGCGATCCCTTCGCGTCGACACGCGGCCTGGAGGGCGTTCGACGGCTGCTCGTGCAGACCCGAGTCGGGCCCGGCGACCACGGCGCGTGATCCGATCTCGGCCAGCCATGACAGGCCGAGCCGGACGGCCGTCGACTTCCGCGTGACCACGACGGCGCAGGCACCGTCGGAGATCGGTGACGAGTTCCCTGCCGTCAGCGAGCCGCCTGCGGCGAAAGCCGGAGGCAGACCGGCGAGGTCCGCTGCCGAGGTGTCGGCCCGGATGCCCTCGTCGTGGCTCACGTCGGTCGTCTCACCCCGGCTGGACGTGATCGGAACGGGAACGATCTCGGCCGCGAAGACGCCGTCCTTGCGCGCGCGTGCCGCCGCACGGTGCGATCGTGCGGCCCAATGGTCCTGGGCCTCCCGGGTGACCCCGTACGCGGAATTCCTCGACTCGGTCAGTGCCCCCATCGAAGACCCGGTGAAGGCGTCCTGGAGCCCGTCGAACGCGAGGTGGTCGATCAGGACGGTGTCGCCGTACTTGTGCCCACGACGACTGTTCCTCAGGAGGTGCGGCGCATCGCTCATCGATTCCTGACCGCCGGCGACCACGATGTCCGCGTCGCCGGCGATGATCATCTGGTGCGCCAGCGTTATCGCGTCGATTCCGGAGAGGCACATCCGGTTGATGTTCAGTGCCGGTGTCGTCATGGGGATTCCGGCGGCCGCCGCCGCGACGCGCGCCGGCAGTTGGCCGCTGCCTGCTGTGAGCACCTGGCCCATGACGACGTGGTCGACGGCGCGTGCGGCGACACCGGCGGATTCCAGCGCACCACCGATCGCGTGGCTACCCAGTTCCGGGGCGCTCAGGCTCGACAGCGATCCCATGAAACGTGCGAACGGGGTTCGGGCCCCCGCAACGAGGACGGTGGGGTCGTGGTCCGTCATTGTTCTTCTCCTTCGGAAGAGTTGTGCCGTCCTGCGGCCGTTTCCGACCGCAGGACGGCTGTCGTGCGGATGTCAGGGCTTACGCGACGTCTCGAAGGCGTCGGAGAACGCGAACCCGTCGAGCAGTCGTCCCGCCGTGACCAGGTACTGGATCGTCGGGGTCCCCTCCTCGAGCCAGTTGAGGCGGGCGTCCCGGTAGAGGCGCTCGATCGGATGCGCGCGCGTGTATCCGATTCCGCCGTGGATGAGCAGTGCCCGGTCGGTCACCCGGCCGACGGCCTCGAGGCCGAACAGCTTGCACATGCTGGCCTCGGCGGGAATCCGTTCGCCGGCATCCCACTTCTGTGCTGCGTCGGCGAGGATCCCGCGCAAGGCGTACACATCGGTGGCCATCTCCGCCAGGTAACGCTGGATGGCCTGCCGTGTGCCGATCGGCTTGCCGAACGTGACACGGCTCTTCGCGTGCGCGATCGACAGTTCGAGGGCGCGTTCGGACGTGCCGAGGGAGCTTGCCGCGATGAACACCCGGCTGATCTCGAGTGCGCGTTCGAGGTGCTCGTTGCCCTGCCCTTCGGCGCCGACGAGCGCGGTGGCGGGAATCCGGACGGAGTCGAGGGTGACGCGACCGTGCTCGGTGCCCTTGCACCCCATCGTCTCGGGGAGCGCTGCGATCGAGAGACCGTCGGTCTCGCGGGGGACGAGGAACGCGGAGACGTCGGTGGCGGTCGTCTTCGCGAAGACGATGAAGTGAGAAGCGATGTCCGAGTTGGTGATCAACCACTTCTCGCCGTTCAGGACGTAGTCGTCGCCCTCGCGCACCGCGGTCGACCCGAGGTCCGCGCCGGTCCCGAAACCCGGCTCCGTCAGCGCGAACGCGACCGAGTTCCGGCCCGTGGCCGCGCCCGGCAGCACGTCCGCCTTCTGCCGGTCGCTGCCGATCTCGGAGAGCGCGTGGGCAAAGGAGTTGTGCACGTGGACGATGACCCGGAGCCCGCCCTGCACCTTGGCGAACTCGGCGATGATCGGCAGGTACTGGGCGATCGAGAGGCCGCTGCCGCCGTACTCGCGGGGGACGAGCAGGCCGAGAGCGCCGATCCGCTCGAGGATGGGCATGACGATGTCGTGCGGAACCTGCTCGTCGTCCTCGATCCGCTGTTCGAGCGGATCGAGTTCGGACCAGATCGCCTCGAAAATGCGGTCCCGGAGCGCCAGGTACTCCGACTCCGGAATGCCGATTGAATGCGTGAGTGTCGCGGTCATGGTGTTGCTTCCTTTCGTTGTTGGTCGTGGTGTGTCACAGCGCCCAGCCACCGTCGACGGTGAGGACGGAGCCTGTGCAGAATGTGGCGTCTTCGCTGAGGAAGACTGCGGCCTTGGCGATTTCGTCGACGGTTCCGAATCGGCCGAGGACGGTTTCTCGTTCGATGCGCCGGCGTGCGGACTCGGGCACCGCATCGGTCATGTCGGTGGTGACGAAGCCGGGGGCCAGCACGTTGACCCGGATGCCGTCACGCGCGACCTCCTTGGCGAGCGACCGGCCGAAGCCGATCATCGCGGACTTCGCACCCGCGTACGCGGTGTCGCCCGCGTGACCGATCACGCCGACGACCGACGACACCAGCACGATGCTCGGTGTCCTGCCGTGCACGAGGTGGGGTAGCGCGGCCCGGGCGAGGGCGACGGTGCCGCGGAGGTTCGTCTCTATCACGCTCCACCAGGCGTCCGGGTCCGTCTCGACGAGCCGCCCGCCCGACCACTGGCCCGCGTTCAGGACGAGCGAGTCGAGGCGGCCCCAGTGGGAGACGACGCGCTCCACCGCCGTGGGCGCGGTGGTGTCGTCGTGCAGGTCGAAGTGGATCGGGAGTACCTGTTCGGGAGCGTCCGCGGCGAGCTTCTCGGCGTCGTCACGTCTGGTTCGGTACGTGCATCCCACCCGGCAACCGCGCTGTGTCAGGGCCGTGGTGACGGCGGCTCCGATGCCGCGGGAGCCGCCGGAGACCAGCGCGACGCGGGGGTCGTCGTGATCGTTCTCGTTCATGCACGGAAATGTACTGATCGATCCAAGAATAGTCCAGGTCCTTCGATAAAGTCTCGTTAAACGGCACGTATGCTCGATTATTGGACGAAGTCATCGAGTGGATCGATCGGTACAAAAAGTCTTGCGGACGACGTCCGGGATGTGCTAGACCTGTGACCGTGGCCACACTGGGTGACGGCACGGACTATGTCCGATCAGCGAACCCCGGACGAGGCCCGAGGACCCGATCACACCGCAGTGGCACCGGATCGACACATGGCAGCCGCACCGCCCCACATCAACAGCGAGGGAGATTCGATATGAGAGTTATCGACGACCTGGAGGTCACTCGGGTCAAACCCCGGAAGGTTGCCTTCGCGTCCTTCGTCGGAACGGCAATCGAGTGGTACGACTTCTTCATCTTCGGGACCGCGGCCGCCCTGGTATTCGGGAAGGCGTTCTTCCCGTCATTGAGTCCGCTGTCGGGAACGCTGGCAGCCTTCGCGACATTCGGTGTCGCGTTCGTGTCGCGTCCCGCAGGCGCGATCGTCTTCGGGCACTTCGGAGACCGGATCGGCCGCAAGAAGATGCTGGTGTTCTCCCTGGTGCTGATGGGGTCGTCGACTGTCGCGATCGGACTGATCCCCTCCTACGGAGCCATCGGTCTCGCGGCGCCCGTGCTGCTCGTCCTCGCGCGCCTGGCACAGGGCTTCGCGGTCGGCGGAGAATGGGGCGGCGCGGTGCTGATGGCAGTCGAACACGCACCGCGCGAGAAGCGGGCGTTCTACGGCAGTTGGCCGCAGGCCGGCGTGCCAGCCGGACTCGTTCTCGCGACGCTCGCGTTCCTCCTGGTCGAGCAGCTTCCGGAGGACCAGGTACAGGCGTGGGGATGGCGGCTTCCGTTCCTGGCCAGTGCCGGGTTGGTCGCGGTCGGCATGTACGTGCGACTGAAGGTCGTCGAATCGCCGGAGTTCGAGAACGTCAAGCGCAACAAGAAGATTGCCGACTTCCCGATCCTCGCGGTCCTGCGGGGTGAGAAGCGCGCGCTGGGCGTCGGGATTCTCACCCAGGCCGCCTCCCTCGTGCCGTTTTACCTTGTCACCGTCTTCGTGCTGTCGTACGGTCCGAAGGAACTCGGCATCTCGCGGCAGACGATTCTGTTGAGCATCCTCGTCGCGTGTGTCCTCGACATCCTGTCGGTGCCCTACGCGTCGATGATCGCGGACCGGATCGGAGCACGGAAGATGTTGATCTACGGGTCCCTCTACATGGCCGCGATCGCGTATCCGTTCTTCTGGTTGCTGTCGACCGGTGTGGGTCTCGCCGTCCTGCTGGCGATGATTCTGATCATCACCATCGGTCACGCCGTCACCTATTCCGCGGTGGCCGGATACGTCACCGGTCTGTTCCCGGCCGAAGTCCGGTACACCGGCGCGTCCGTCGCCTATCAGTTCGGTGGTGTCGTGTTCAGTGCTCCCGCTCCGTTCATCGCGGTGGCGATCGCTGCCGAGACGGACGGTTCGTGGGCATTGGCCGCTTACATCGCCGCGGCGTGCGCCATCACGGTCCTGGTCCTGACCCTGACGAAAACTGCAAAGGTGAATCACTGATGTCTTTCGACAGACTCGCAACGTCCGCACTCGCCGGTGCCTGGCAGGACATCGAATCCCTGCTGGACCGCGACCCGTTCGGTGGCGACTTCAACACGGCCCACGAACTCTGCACCCGCTATGCGGCCGACCCGAATCGGGTGGCGCTGACCGTCCGGCACGAGGACGGCTCGGCCGACCGCTGGACGTACCGCGAACTCGACAGGCTCGCCGCCAAGGCGGCACGGGTGTTCGCACGCGCGGGGCTGAAGCGGGGTGATCGCGTCGGCGGACTCCTCTCGCGACAGGTCGAGAGTTGGATCACCGCCCTGGCGGTGTGGCGCTCCGGGCTGGTGTACGTGCCCTTGTTCGGCGGGTTCGCCCCGGATGCGATCGGCCTGCGCCTCGACGCGGCGGGAGTCCGCGCGGTCGTGGTCGATCAGCGGTACCGGCCTGCGCTCGCGGAGGCTCAGGCGACCCACGGACTCGATCCCGCCGTGTTCGTCGTCGGCGACGGCGCGGGCGGCAAGGACGACCGGTCCTTCTGGACCGAGATCGAGCGGGCCGACGCCGACGGCCCGCTCGCGACCACGGCACTCGGGGACACCGCCACCATGCTGTTCACCAGCGGAACATCGGGAACACCGAAGGCGTGCACCATGACCCACGCCACTTTCGTCTCCGTCATGCCCTACGCGAAGAGCGTCCTCGGGGCGACCCGCGACAGCGTCGTCTTCTCGACATCGGACCCGGCGTGGGCGTTCGGGCTGTACAGCACCGGTGCCGCCGTCATGGCGCTGGGCGTGCCGCGCGTCATGTACTCGGGGAAGTTCGTCCCCGACGCCTGGCATCGCGTCATCCGGGAAGAGAAGGCTACGATCCTCACCACCGCGCCGGCCGCGTTGCGGCGACTGACGGCGACCTTCGCGCAGGATGGGGTGCCGCCGACGCTCCGTACCGTCGCCGCTGCCGGAGAACCGCTCACCGCAGCGGTCGCCGCGGCCTGGGCCGGCACCGGTGCACCCGCCGTGCGCAACGGGTACGGACTGTCCGAGGTCGGCATGCTCCTGGGCGACACCCAGGGCACCGAAACGAGGTCCGGCCCGGGCTGGATGTCCGCCACGATTCCGGGATTCGACACCTTCCTCGCCGACCGCGACGGACAACCGGTAGCCGACGGCCAACCGGGATTGATCGCGGTACGGCAGCCCCGGCACCAGATGTCCACCGGCTACGAGAACGCCCCCGACCTGTGGGCCGACCGCTGGCGCGGCGACGTATTCCTCACCGAGGACCGAGCCGTCACAGACCCCAGGGGACGGTGGCAGATACTGGGCCGGGACGACGACATGATCATCGCGTCGGGGCACAACATCAGCCCGGTCGAGGTCGAGAACGCCCTGTTGCAGCACCCGGCGGTCGCCGATGCCGCGGCAGTCGCGTACGACGATCCGATCCGCGGCGGAGTGGTCCGGGCCGTCGTCGTCCGCGCGGACACCCGGGCCGACGACAGCGACCTCGTCACGCAACTCACACACCTCGTCGCGCAGCGCGTCGGACCCTATGCGGCACCCAAAGTCGTCGACTTCCTGCCCGACCTCCCGCGCACCGAAGTCGGCAAGCTGCGCCGAGCGGCCGTCCGCGAACTCCCGATCACATGAACGGGGCAACCGCATGCGCGCATTGATGGTCACCGCGCTCGACGGTCCCCGGGCGCTCGCGCCGGTCGAGGTCGATGAACCCGTCGCGAACGAATCCGCGATCCTCGTCGAGGTTCATGCGGTCGGGGTGTCGTTCCCGGATCTGCTTCTCACGCAGGGCCGGTACCAGTACAAGCCGGAACTGCCCTTCGTCCCCGGCGGAGAGGTCGCCGGGATCGTGCGGTCAGCGCCTGCCGGCAGCGGATATTTTCCGGGCGACCGGGTCGTCGGATTGACCGGTGTGGGCGGCGCGATGGCCGAAGTGGTCGCACTGCTGCCGGAGACGACGTTCTCCCTGCCGGACGCGATTTCGATGGCCGCGGGTGCCGCCCTGCTGTTCAACTACCTCACCGTGCATTTCGCGCTGGTACGTCGTGGACGCCTCGAGGCGGGGGAGTCGGTGCTCGTCCAGGGCGCGGCGGGAGGCATCGGCACCGCTGCTTTGACACTGGCGCCGCACCTCGGCGCGTCGCGGACCATCGCGGTCGTCAGCAGTGAGGAGAAGGCGGAGTACGTGCGGAGGCTCGGCGCCTCCGACGTCGTGACCACCGGGAACTGGCGGGACGAGGTCCTCGCGATCACCGACGGCCGCGGGGTGGACGTCGTGGTCGATCCCGTCGGGGGGGATCGCTTCACCGACAGCGTCCGATCCCTGGCGACGGGCGGGAGGATTCTCGTGCTGGGCTTCACCGGCCGGGACATCCCCTCGGTGAAGGTGAACCGACTGCTCCTGAAGAACGCGTCCGCAGTCGGAGTCGCGTGGGGCTCGTGGTGGGCCGAGGACCCCCGACGGCTGTCCGCGCAGTGGAGCGAATTATGTCCCTTACTCGCGTCGGGCGCGTTGACGATTCCGGAGCCGAACCGGTACCCGTTCGAGGCGGCGGCCGAGGCCCTGCTCGATCTGGAACACCGCCGAACGGTCGGGAAGAGTGTCCTCACCCTCCGGTGAGGCGATTCTGCATTGCCGACACGGTGACCATGTCGTAACGACCGAAATAGCAGGAGCGGTCCGCCCGATCCGGCCGGTAGAACTCGACCTGGTATCGGCGATTCGTATGGCACACGCGGTCTCGAACGATGATGTCGCTGCACTCGGGGTCCAACCACCGGTCCACGACACTCCAGTGGATCGGGTGGTTCAAGTACTGACCCAGTACGGCACCATGGTCGGTGAACTCCTGCTCGAACACATGGGTCCACCGCTGGGAGCCAGAACCGCATTTGACTCGGCTGAGCTGCCACGCCGCGATCGACGAAATGTGTTTTGGCATCCGAAGCCGGTCCCGCTCGCTCGAACCATTCGACGACGGAGTCCGGCGTGCTCGACTGGACGCGCAGGAGCAGGGCGCGGTAGAGGCGGCTCGGGCGCTGTCCCGATCAGGTCGCCGCCATTGATGGCGCCGGGCAAAGTCGGGGCGACGAGTACTCGTTTCGCGCCGGCGGCAAGGACTGCGTGATAAGCATTTCGGCGTACTCATCCCGTGGACTGGTGTCGGCTGTCGCGGTGAAGTGGAGGACCCTCGTGACGTTATTCATCGCACACACCGTCGACGTCCTCGACGGCGCTGCCGGGTCATTTTCCACCATGACGCGGAGCCTGAGCCGATGTAATCCTCTGCAGCAGGGCTTTCCGTGTTCGCGGGAGCTGAAGTTTTCAGGGTTACGCAGGTCGAGACGAAATGGCATCGGGCGTCGTTCGCACGATAGACCGCAGTAACAAATGAGCTGGCGATCGCGAAGTTGATCTTGTGTGGACACTGATACTGATCGGAACGGCCCTCGGACTCGCCGCGGGCTTGGTGTGCACCGGCCTGTTCGCCTGGTGGCTGTCGTATCCGGTGCGCTTCTACGTGGGGAGCTACGAACCGCTTGGCGCCGAGGGAAGCGCCGGACACATGGACTCCGTGAACCCCATACCGTTTCTCGCGGCCGGCCTGATTGTCAGCGCGGTCCTTGGAGCGGTCTCCGGCTTCATCGCTGCACGCCGTGGCTGGCAGCTGACACGACGCAGCGCCTGATACCTCCGACAGCCGATGCAGTCGCAGACGCCGGTGGTGGTTCTCTGACGGCGTCTGGAGAGGGGAGAGAAGGGTCGCGGACGGGCCGGCGCTGGCAATCGGCGAGCAGCTCGGTCACGATCGAGGGGTGAACCGCACCGCCAGACTTGCCCTCGCTGTCGACAGACAGGGTGGACGATGCCTGTGGTGTGGTCGTCGTTTCGGACCGCTGATCCCGCCGACCACCGAACATTTGGTGCCAAGACTCAAAGGCGGTCCCAGCATCGCGGCCAACGAGGCCGCCGCGTGTCCGCGGTGCAACGCGGACCGTGGCCACACGGGTCCGGTCGATTGGCTCGCGCAGTGCCGTCGCCGGCACGATTGGGCTCCGCAGGCGAGCCTGCTCGCGGCGCTCCTGAACGCGTTGGACATCGAACTCGACAACGTGGGTGGACATCGCCGAGCCAAGCGATACCTGTCCGGCCAGTTGCGACGCTGCCGGACCAGCCCCTGATGCGGGTGCAGCGCGCTTGTCTCGTTGCGTGCACTGTCATGGGTCGAGTTTCCACAGCTCAGCCGACCTGAAACGCCGGTAATTGCGGCGGGCAAATACGCCCAAAAGAGCCGCACAGCTATGCAACCATGAAGTGTTGTGATTTGTGGTGATGCCGAACGAATGATCCGGGGGGCGGGGAGAACTGTCCGCCTCGCGTATGCGCATGTCCGGATTCGGACGCGGCCACGTTTTCACCGGTCGGGGATACCGTACGCGGAGGAGCCGCCGTGAAACGTCTCGACACGCCCAACCCGGGGACACCAATTCCGGACGCGGTGCTCTTCCCGCTGTCCGCGGCGCAGCGCGCCACCTGGTTCGCTCAGCAACTCGAGCCTGCGGTACCGATCTCGATAGCGCAGTACGTGGAGTTGCACGGCGATCTCGACGTGGATCTGTTGCGTAAGGAAACCGTCGCCGCGGGTCGCGAGTTCCAGTCACCCTTTCTCAAGGTGATCGAGGTCGACGGCCGGCCGATGCAGTACGTGGACCACGCGACCGACACGTCGATCGTCTTCCTCGACTTTCGCGGCGAGGACGACCCGGTCGCGGCCGCGCACGAATGGATGGACAAGGACTACCGAACACCACTCGATCTCGATGTCGATCGACTGGTCGAGACCTCGATCCTGTGCGTGGGAGAGTCGCACTACCTCTGGTACAGCCGCATCCACCATGTCGCGCTCGACGGATACGCCGCCATGACGATGCTCAGCCGCATCGCGCACCGCTACTCGGCCTCGGCGGCTGCTCGGGAACCGGATCCGAGGCGAGCGGCAACTCTGCGTGAGCTGTACGACATCGACGCCCGCTATCGATCCTCGGATCGATACTCGGCGGATCGGGAGTACTGGGCCGAGCGCATCAAGGGCGTCGAAGGATCGACTTTGGCCGCACGGTCTGCGCCGGCAGTCGCTCGGAGCAAGATCGAGAGCGCCTTGCTGTCCGAGGCGGCCGTTGCCGGCATCCACGGTTCCGGACGGCAGGCGACTGCGACCGCTGCCGCCACGATCATCGCCGCCTTCGCCTGTTACCTGTCGCGCCTGACCGGGAAGACCCGTGTACTGGTGCACGTTCCGCTGTCCGGCCGGACAACGTCATTGCTGCGCAATTCGGGCGGCATGATGGTCAATGTCGCGCCCCTGTCGATCTCGCTCGAAGAAGGAGACACCCTCGCCGACCTGGTGTCGCGGGTTCAGCGTGAGCTGATGGGCGCGTTGCGGCACCAGCGGTGCAGTCTCGACGACATCCGCCGCGACATGAGCGCGAGCAGTGGTGCCCGGCTGTACGGGCCGATGGTCAACGTCATGCTCTTCCGTCACGACGTTCAGCTCGGAAGTCTGGTCGGCGAATACCACATCGTCACGTCCGGTCCGGTGGAAGATCTCCTGGTCAACGTGTACTCGAGCGGCACTCCAGCCGACATCTCCGTCGATTTTCGGGCGAATCCGAATCGGTACGAGGACGCGGCCCTGCGCACGCACCACCGCCAATTCGTCGAGTTGCTGGAAGAGTTCATCGCGGCCGACCCCCATGCCTCGCTCTCGACCGTTCACCGGGCGACAGCCCGCGAAGGCGAGCGGCTACGCCTCGCAGCAGGGCATATCGAGTTCTGGACGGAACGGCTGTCGGGTCTTCCCGAAGTGCTGAACCTGCCTTCCGATCGGGCTCGACCTGCCGCGCAATCCCTGCGGGTGGATCGGGTCGGCCTCCCGATCGGTGCAGAAACTCATCGCAGAGTGGTCGCGCTGGCGCGAGAACACGACACGACGACCCTTCCTGTCCTGCATGCGGCCCTGGCAGTTCTTCTGAACCGGGTTGCGGGTACCTCGGATGTGGGCATCGGAACGACTGCCGCGGTGGACGGCAGTCAGAACATCGTGGTGCTGCGGAGCCGCGTCCGACCGGACATGTCCTTCACCGCCCTGCTCAGCCACGTTCGAGAAGTGGAAGAGGAGGCGTTCGAGCACTCCGACCTTCCTTTCGAGCAGTTGGTGCGGGCGCTCGAGGTCGCCGATTCCGCGGCGTATTCGCCGATCGTCCAGGTGCTCTTCGACCGCCACGACAAGGCAGCGGGTATTCGACCCGAGATCGGACGATTCGACCTTCGGGTGACTACGGCGGCATTCTTCGACACCGGCGGCCTCCCGGCCGGCATCACGGTGAGCCTCGTATTCGCCACCGATCTCTTCGACCCCGAAACGATGGTGCGCCTGGGAACACGGTTCCGCCGAATTCTGGAGACGATCACCGCCGACCCGGGGATCGGTGTCGGAGACATCGATATCCTCTCCGACGCCGAACGAGCGACCCTCGTTCCGGTTTCCGGCGTGCCGGGTGGCTCGGAACGCACGCTGCCCGAACTGTTCGAAGCGGCAGCGAGAACCCATCCTGCCGGTATCGCACTCTCCACTCGCGACGTCGAGATGACCTATCGAGAATTGGACGAGCGCTCGAACCAACTGGCGCGGGTCTTGGTCGCACGCGGCATCGGTCCGGAAAACGCTGTCGCATTGGGCATGGCGCGCTCGATCGAGTCGGTCCTGTCAATGCTGGCGGTAGCTAAATCGGGCGCGGCATTCGTGCCGGTGGACCCGAACTATCCGGCCGAGCGCATCGAGCACATGCTCGCCGATTCGTGTGCAGCCGTGGGTGTGACGGTGTCTGCCGAGTGTTCCCGCCTGCCCGATTCGATCCCGTGGCTGGTACTCGACGACGCCGAATTCCGAACTCTCTGCGCGGCTCAGCCGGTATCCGTCGTCACGGACGACGAGCGGGTCCGACCCCTCCGCATGGGGAATGCGGCATACGTGATCTACACGTCCGGTTCGACGGGTATGCCCAAAGGAGTGTCGGTCACCCACGCTGGCCTGGACAGCTTCGCAGCCGAGCAACGCTCACGATTCGGGGCGACGCACACATCACGGACTCTGCACTTCTCGACCCCGAGCTTCGACGCGTCCCTCTTCGAGTACCTGCAAGCCTTCGGTGCCGGTGCAACCATGGTGATCGTCCCGCCGACGGTCTACGGCGGAACCGAGTTGGCTCGGCTCCTGAAAGCGGAGCGGGTCACTCACGGGTTCATCACAACTGCTGCGCTCGGATCGATCGACCCGGACGGGCTCACCGACTTTCAGGACGTGGTGTTCGGTGGCGAGGTGTGTCCGCCGGAACTCGTCAAGCGGTGGGCGCCGGGCCGCCGCTTGTGCAACGCGTACGGGCCGACCGAGACCACCATCATGGCAAACATCAGTGAACCGATGTCGCAGGCGGGAGCAATCACCCTGGGTGGACCGCTTCGCGGATTCCACGAGGTCGTCCTCGATGCGCGGATGAAGCCGGTACCGGTCGGGGTGGCCGGGGAGCTGTATCTCGCGGGCGACGCGCTGGCGCGCGGATATCACGGCAAACCTGCGTTGACTGCGGAACGCTTCGTGGCCGACCCCTTCGGCGGTCCTGGCAGCCGAATGTATCGAACGGGCGATGTGGTGCGGTGGCGAGCGGACCACACCATCGAGTACATGGGCCGCACCGACTTCCAGGTGAAGGTCCGTGGGTTCCGCGTCGAACCCGGTGAGATCGACACAGTCCTCTACACTCACCCGCGCGTGAGAAATGCCGTGACGATGCCGCGAACGGCGCCGTCCGGAGACACGGTCCTCGTCTCGTACGTACTGCCGGTAGCCGGGCAGCGGCTCGCAACCGCCGAGCTGATGAACTATGCCCACGAGCAACTGCCGACTCACTTGATTCCGTCAGCGATCGTGGTGCTGCACGAGCTACCGATGACGCCGGTGGGCAAGCTCGACCGTGCGGCTTTGCCGGCGCCGGAATTCGTCGGGGCGGCGACCGAATCTCGTGCACCGGCGAACCCGGTGGAGCAGGCCGTGGCGCAGGTCTTCGGGGACGTCCTGGGAGTGAAGCAATTCAGTGTCGACGACGACTTCTTCGACCTCGGCGGAAACTCGCTGGTTGCAACAAGAGTCATCGCGCGCGTCAATGTCGCACTGGGCGTCGACCTCGGTGTCCGGGACCTGTTCGAGGCGCCGACGGCGGCAGCGTTGGCGGTGCGGATCGATCGTGCCGGCTTGCGGGGCACCGACCGCCCGAGCCTGGTGGCACAGAAGCGTCCGGATCGAATCCCCCTTTCGCTTGCGCAGCAGCGTGTGTGGTTCATCAATCAGTTCGACACGTCCTCGCCTGCATACAACATTCCAATGGCGGTCCGACTGTCCGGCGCCCTCGAGGTGGACGCGCTGCGGGTCGCAGTCGGGGATGTCATCGAACGACACGAATCGCTTCGCACCAGGTATCCGGCGTCGGCGGACGGACCGCAGCAAGTGATCGTGCCCTCGGCGCACGTGGTTCCGGATCTTGCGCCGAGATTCTTCGGAGACGAGGAGGCGGTGCGCGAACGGCTTGCCGCGCTGACGGCTCAGGGCTTCGACGTCAGCGCGGAGGTGCCCGTGCGTGGTGCACTGCTGCGGACCGGCCCCGACGAGCACGTCCTCGTGCTCGTGGTGCACCACATTGCGGCGGATGGGGCGTCGCTGGCGCCTCTGGCCCGCGACCTGATGGTGGCGTACTCGGCGCGGGTTCAGCAGCAGATACCGGACTGGCTCCCACTCCCGGTGCAGTACGCCGACTACAGCCTCTGGCAGAGGGCGATCCTCGGCAGTGATCGGGATCCCCAGAGCGTGATGTCGGCGCAGTTGGCGTACTGGAAGAAGACGCTCTCCGGTCTTCCCGACGCGATAACCCTCCCCTTGGATCGGCCGCGACCCGCGAACAGGTCGTTGCGGGGAGAGACTGCCTCGTTCTCGGTGCCTGCGGAACTGCATCGGGACCTTCTCCTGCTCGCGCGAAAACACGACGCGACGATGTTCATGGTGATGCACGCGGTTCTCGCGGTGTTGTCCGCCCGGCTGAGCGGATCGGATGACATCGCAATCGGGACACCGATCGCAGGACGTGGCGAAGAAGCACTCGATGACCTGGTGGGCATGTTCGTCAACACACTGGTACTGCGGACGGCGGTGGAACCCGGAATGACGTTTGCCCAGATGCTTTCGTGCGCCCGAGAAGCGGATCTCGGGGCATTCGGTCACACGGAAGTGCCCTTCGAGAGTGTCGTGGAGGCGCTCGAGCCGGGTCGATCGACCACCTATTCACCGCTGTTCCAGGTGTTGCTGGAGTTCCAGAACACGGTGACGGCCCACCTGGAACTGCCGGGACTCACCGCGGAGACGGTCGAGGTCGGAAGCGGTGTGTGCAAGTTCGATCTGCAGTTGACGCTCGCGGAGCGATACGACGGGTCGGGAATCGCAGCGGGCATCTCCGCAGCGTTCACGTTCGCTTCGGACGTATTCGACCGGGCGACGGTGGTGGGGTTCGGTGAGCGGTTGGTCCGGATTCTACGGGCTGTGGTGTCGAGTCCCGTTGTCCCGGTAGGAGATATCGACGTGCTCGCGCCGGGGGAGCGAGGTTTGGTGGTGGGGTCGTGGAATGCGACGGTGCGTGAGGTGCCGTGGGTGACGTTGGTGGGGTTGTTCGAGGCGCGGGTCGTGGGTAGTCGGGATGCTGCGGCGGTGGTGTGTGGGGGGGTGGTGTTGTCGTATGGGGAGTTCGGTGTGCGGGTCCGTCGGTTGGCGCGGTACTTGATCGGCGTGGGGGTGGGTCCGGAGTCGTTGGTGGGGATCGCGATCGGGCGTTCGGTCGAGTTGTTGGTGGGGATTTACGCGGTGCTCGAGGCGGGTGGTGGGTATGTTCCGGTTGATCTGGATCAGCCTGGTGAGCGAGTCGAGTATGTGTTGGGTGTGGTGTGTCCGGTGGTGGTCTTGAGTACGTCGGGGGATCGGGGGTTGTTGCCGGGAGGGGTTGTTGTTGTCGAGGTCGATGTTGTTGATGTGTCGGGGTTGTCGGGGGATGTGATTGGTGATGGTGATCGGTTGGGGCCGTTGCGTCCGGACAATGTTGCGTATGTGATGTTCACGTCGGGTTCGACGGGTCGGCCGAAGGGTGTGGCGGTGTCGCATGCGGGCATCGTGAATCGGTTGTTGTGGATGCAGGATCGGTATGGGTTGGGGGCCGACGATGTGGTGTTGCAGAAGACGCCGGTGACGTTCGATGTGTCGGTGTGGGAGTTGATCTGGCCGTTGCAGGTGGGGGCGCGGTTGGTGGTTGCGGAGCCGGGTGGGCATCGGGATCCGGTGTATTTGGCGAGGGTGATCGTCGAGTATGGGGTGACGACGGTGCATTTCGTGCCGTCGATGTTGGCGGTGTTCGTTGCGGAGCCGGCGGCGGTGGGGTGTACGAGTGTGCGGCGGGTGTTCGTCTCGGGTGAGGCGTTGGCTGCGCAGGTGGCGTCGAGGACGCGGGCGTTGGTGCCTGGTGTTCGGGTGCACAATTTGTACGGTCCGACGGAGGCGTCGGTGGATGTGACGTTTCATGAGGTTACCGATGCGGATACGGCGGGGGTGCCGATCGGGGTGCCGGTGTGGAACACGCAGACGTATGTGCTGGACGGGCGGTTGCGGCCGGTGCCGGTGGGGGTGGTGGGGGAGTTGTATTTGGGGGGTGCGCAGTTGGCGCGGGGGTATCACGGTCGGGTGGATTTGACGGCGGATCGGTTTGTGGCGGATCCGTTCGGTGCGGGTTCGCGGTTGTATCGGACGGGGGATCGGGCTCGGTGGTTGTCGGGTGGGGAGCTCGAGTATGTGGGGCGGACTGATTTTCAGGTGAAGGTGCGGGGTCAGCGGGTGGAGTTGGGGGAGATCGAGGCGGTGTTGTTGCGGCACGAGGGTGTGGCGCAGGCGGTGGTGGTGCTGCGTAGTGGTGGGTCGTCGGGGGATTATCTGGCCGGGTATGTGGTGCCGGCGGGCGGTGCGGTGGTGGACGAGCGGGAGGTGCGGGAGGCGGCGGCGGCGGTGCTTCCGGGGTTCATGGTGCCGTCGGTGGTGGTGGTGTTGGACGAGTTGCCGATGAGCGCGAACGGTAAGCTCGACCGAAAGGCGTTACCGGAACCCAACTTCAGTGCGGCGGCTTCAGTATTCACAGCTCCTCGCAACCCGATCGAAGAGATAGTGGCCTCTGTGGTCGCCGACCTGCTCGGGATCGCACGGGTGGGAGTCAACGACAACTTCTTCGCACTCGGCGGGAACTCCCTCATTGCCACTCGCCTGGTGGCGCGGGTCAATGCAGCGGTCGGGGACCGGATCAGTGTTCGCGACGTGTTCGACGCCCCCACTGTGGCAGGTCTGGCAATGCTTGCACAGTCGCACGAAGGGTTGGAGGCGCGAGCGCCGTTGAAGGCGAGGGAAGGTACTGCCGAAGTGCCCGTGTCGCCCGCCCAGCAGCGGATGTGGTTCATCAACCAGTTCGACACCACGTCAGCCGCGTACAACGTGGCCTTCGCATTGAGCCTCGAGGGTTCGCTCGACGTACCCGCTCTCCAGATGGCAGTGGCCGACGTGATCGAACGACACGAGGCCGTGCGCACCATATTTCCCCTCACCGACAACGGACCGCGCCAAGTGATCGTGCCCGCGACGAGCGCGGTGCCGGGCCTCGTTCCGATCGGCGTGTCGAGTGAAGCCGAGCTCCGCGAACACTGCCTGCGAGTGCTGTCCGAGGGGTTCGATGTTACGAAGCAAGTCCCCTTGCGCGCACGCCTTTTCGAACTCGACGGGCACGTGCACGTGCTCGCCGTGGTGGTACACCACATCGCAGCCGACGGTTTCTCCATGGCTCCGCTGGCTCGAGACGTCATGGATGCCTACGTGTCGCGAGTGAACGGGTCGGCGCCGGATTGGGCCCCGCTCGAGGTGCAGTACGCCGATTACACGCTGTGGCAGTACGAGTGGCTGGGCTCGGAAACCGATGAGAATTCGCCCATGTCGAGGCAGCTGGCCTACTGGATGACCACGCTGTCGGACCTGCCGGAAGTGCTGGACTTACCCACCGACCGTCCCCGCCCCGCTCTGCGATCTCTTCGCGGCGGGCGCGTCGAATTCGTCATCGGCCCGCAGGTTCACGCCGGTGTGGTGACTCTGGCGCGGAAACACAATACGACGGTGTTCATGACGGTGCATGCCGCGCTGGCGATTTTGCTGGCACGGCTGAGTGGTTCGAACGACATTGCCGTCGGGACGCCGATCGCCGGACGCGGTGAGCGAGAGCTCGATGACGTGGTGGGCATGTTCGTGAACACGCTCGTGCTACGCACCCGTGTCGACGGCGGCGCCACCTTCGCCGAGTTCTTGGAGAATGTTCGGGAAACCGACCTCGGTGCTTTCCTGCATGCGGAGGTTCCCTTCGAACGGGTTGTGGAGATAGTGAGTCCCTCCCGCTCGACGGCCTACTCGCCGCTCTTCCAGGTGATGTTCGAGTTTCAGAACATCGAGCGCCCCACACTGGAACTGCCCGATTTGCAGGTGCGGAGCGTTGACGTCGACATCGAGACCGCCAACTTCGACCTGCAATTGACACTGGCCGAGAACGCGGACACGGATGGCAACCCGGCTGGTATCGCAGCGGGGCTCGGTTACGCGAGCGATCTTTTCGACGAGGCTACGGTGGCCGGATTCGCGACACGACTCCAGCGCATCCTCACGACCGTCACGGCCACCCCGGGTACCCCGGTGGGAGACATCGACATCCTCGGCACTCGCGAGCGCGCCGAACTGACCCCGGTGACGGGCGGAGCCGCAGGTGCAGCGCGGACGCTACCGGAACTGCTGGCAGCGGCCGTCGCCAACAATCCGGACGCCGTGGCTCTGGTCTTCGAACGGCGTCACGTACGCTACCGCGAGCTCGATGAACGCTCGAATCAGTGGGCTCGCCTGTTGATCGAGCGCGGCGCCGGCCCGGAAACCGTGGTGGGCCTGTGCGTGCCCCGCTCCGTCGAATCGGTTCTGGCCGTGTGGGCAGTGGCCAAGTCGGGCGCGGCGTTCCTTCCAGTGGATCCGAATCACCCGGCTGCGCGCATCGAATACATGCTCACCGACTCCGAGGCCGTGTTGGGTGTGACGACGTCGTCACAACGCAGCGCTCTGCCCGATGTCGTGCCGTGGCTGGTGGTGGACGATGCGGACATGCTGTCGCAGTACCCGGCTTCGGCGGTCACCGATGACGAGCGGACGTCGAACGTGCGGCTCGACAATCCGGCCTACCTGATCTACACCTCGGGGTCGACGGGCAGGCCGAAAGGTGTGGTCACCACGCATCGCGGGCTGGCCGACTTTGCTCGGCAGGAAAGAGAGACATTCGCGACGACGGCCGAGTCCAGAACTCTGCATTTCGCATCACCGAGCTTCGATGCCTCCGTACTCGAGCTGCTGTTAACTCTCGGCGCGGCAGCCACAATGGTGATCGCACCGCCCACCGTGTACGGCGGTGCCGAATTGGGGCAGCTCCTGAAAACCGAACAGGTCACGCATTGCTTTGTCACGCCGGCGGCGCTGGCGTCGGTCGAGGCCGCCGATCTCACCGGCCTCGAATGTGTGGTGACGGGCGGCGAGGCTTGTCCTCCGGAGCTGATTGCACGGTGGTCGCCGGGCAGACGAATGTTCAACGCCTACGGGCCGACCGAAGCGACGGTCGTGTCCAGTATCAGCGACGTCCTGGTACCGGGGGCTCCGATCACCATCGGCGCGCCCACTCGTGGTTTCTCCCAAGTCGTGCTGGACTCGCGTCTGCAGCCGGTGCCGGTGGGTGTCCCGGGGGAGTTGTATCTCGCAGGTCCCGCCCTCGCACGCGGTTATCATCGGCGGCTCACGCTGACGGCAGAACGCTTCGTCGCCGGTCCCTTCGGCCCGGCAGGCGGTCGGATGTACCGCACCGGAGATCGGGTGCGTTGGACGAGCGACGGGCAGTTGGAGTATCTCGGCCGCAACGACTCCCAGGTGAAGATCCGTGGCTTCCGCATCGAACTCGGTGAGGTCGAGTCGGCCCTGCTTGCCCACGACGGTGTGGCCCAGGCCGTGGCGAGCGTGTGGAACGGGGACGGCGGTGGCGATCGGTTGATCGGCTACCTGGTGCCGGAATCCGGCGTGTCGATCGATTCGGGGGCGGTCCTCGACTTTGTCGGTGGCCGGTTGGCGTGGTACATGGTGCCGGCGGCATTGGTGGTACTCGACGCTCTTCCGTTGACGGTCCACGGAAAGCTGGACCGCGCAGCGCTTCCCGCACCCGAGTTCGCAGCGTCGACGGCCCGAAGCCGGCCGCCGCAAACCGAGACGGAGGAGCTTCTCGCCGGATTGTTCGAGCAGGTCCTGGGGATCGATTCGGTGGGTGCCACCGCCGACTTCTTCGCGCTCGGCGGCGACAGCATCATGTCGATACAGTTGGTGGCCCGAGCCAGGGACGCCGGGGTGATCCTCTCTCCCCGAGACGTATTCGACCGCAGAACCGTCGCCGGTCTCGCCGAGGTGGCGCGATTCGACGACGACGGCACAGTCGCTCTCGATGAGTTGCCGGGCGGCGGCGACGGCCCCATGCCATTGACGCCCGTCGCGCGATGGGTGATCGAGCGAAGCGGCGGCAGACTCGACAGATTCTCGCAGGCGTTGCTGCTGGCAGTCCCCGCCGGTCTCCACCGGGAGGTTCTGGTCGGAGCCGTCGAGGCGGTCCTGGATCGGCACGACATGCTCCGGGCGCGGCTGCTCGCCGATGAACAGAGTATGGAAGTGCTGCCCGCGGGATCGGTGCGGGCGCACGCGCTGGTACGCCACGTGCCGGTCGAGACGGTGCACGGAGAGGACTTCACGGCGTTCGCGGCAGCAGAACTCGATGCTGCGGCCGACCATTTGGATCCGGCTGAGGCCGCCATGGTGCGGGTGGTCTGGTTCGACGTTTCGAACGACGTCGGGCGACTGCTGGTGGTGGTCCACCACCTCGCGGTCGACGGTGTCTCCTGGCGGATTCTCATCGCGGATCTCGCGTTGGCCTGCACGCAACTTCAAGCCGGCGCGACTCCTGCTCTGCCGGGAGTAGGAACGTCGATGCGGCGGTGGTCGCACGGCCTGCGTGATGCGGTGCGGCAACGGACGTCCGAACTGGCGATGTGGGAGAGGATCCTGGACGGTCCGGATCCGGTGATCGGTTCGCGCCCCCTCAATCCTGAGGTGGACGTTTTCGCGACCGTCGAAACGGCTGCCGTCGAGGTGTCGTCTAGCGTGACCGCCGCCCTGCTCACCACGCTTCCGGCAGCCTTCCACGGCAGCGTGAGCGACGGGTTGCTGACCGCGCTGGCGTTGGCACTGACGGCATGGCGACGGGAACGGGGCAGTGCCGTATCGGACACCCTGATCACCCTCGAGGGGCACGGCCGCGAGGAGTACGTCGTGGCGGGCGCAGACCTGTCCCGCACCGTAGGCTGGTTCACCACCCTGTTCCCGGTGCGGTTGGATCTCACCGGAACCGACGTCGACGACGCCATGGCCGGGGGGCCGGCGGCAGGACAGGCAGTCAAGGCGGTCAAGGAACGGATGCTCGCGATCCCGGATCACGGGATCGGATTCGGAATGCTGCGCTACCTGGACGACGAGACGTCGGCGTCGCTCCTTCGATTCCGTTCTCCGCAGGTGAGTTTCAACTATCTGGGACGGGTGACCGCCACCGGCGGCGCGGGGGACTGGCTGCCGGTGAAGAGTGAGTTCGGTGGGGCCCGGAACCCCGACATGCCGGTTGCGTCCGTGATCGACATCAACGCCTTTGTCGAGGACAGTGCTGAGGGACCCCGACTGATCGCATCGCTCGCCTATCCCAGCGGGGTGCTCGGCGAGGCCGATGTCACGGCATTCGCGGATCTGTGGCAACGCGCCCTCGGTGCGCTCGCGGCGTACACGGCACGGCCGGGGGCGGGCGGGTTGACACCGTCCGACGTCCCGCTGGTGTCGGTGAGTCAGCAGCAGATCGAGCGCTGGGAGCAGCGGTTCCCGGCCCTGCGCGACGTGTGGTCGTTGTCGCCGTTGCAGTCGGGGTTGCTGTTTCATGCTTCGCTGGCCGCGCGCGCGGTGGATGTGTACACAGCGCAGCTGCGGATCGACTTCGAGGGTGCGGTCGACGTCTCTCGGCTACGCGCCGCCGCAGCCGGGCTGCTGGACCGCCACCCGAATCTGCGGACCGCGTTCGTCTACGACGACAACGGGGTCCCGGCGCAGCTGGTGGTCGACAAGGTGGAGCTACCGTGGCGTGAGGTGGATCTGACCGCGCAGGGGCACGGGGAGACCGAACTCCAGCAGTTCCTGGACAAGGACCGCAGCACCCGGTTCGACCTCGACGCACCCCCGCTGCTGCGGTTGACGTTGCTGCGGACGGCACCGCAGCAGTACGTCCTCGCGATCACGAACCATCACATCATTCTCGACGGCTGGTCGATGCCGTTGCTGGTGCGTGAGTTGCTGCTGCGCTACGCCGCCGACGGCGCCCCGGCCGGTCTGCCGGAGCCGCCTTCGTACCGCACATATCTGGAATGGATAGCGAGCCTGGACGGATTCGCGTCGGCTCGGGCCTGGGAACGGGCACTGGAGGGCGTCGAGGAGCCGACGCTGGTGGCCCCGAAGGCGTCTGCGGCGCACTACGGTGTACCCGGCGAGGTCGACATCACTCTGCCTGCCGGGGTGGTCGACGGGCTCGTGGCGGTGACTCGGCGCCTCGGCGCCACGATGAACACGGTAGTCCAGGCCGCATGGGGAGTGTTCCTGTCCCGCTACCTCTCCCGCGACGACGTGGTCTTCGGTGCCACCGTGTCCGGTCGTCCGCCGCAGCTGTCCGGTGTGGAGAACATGCTGGGGCTCTTCATCAACACCCTGCCGGTGCGGGTACGGGTGGGCCCGGACGAGAGTTTCGCGCAGTTGCTCACCCGCCTGCAGGAGGAGCAGGCGTCCTTGCTCGACCACCATCACCTCGGGCTCGGTGAGATCCAGTCACACGCGGGCCTGGGTAATTTGTTCGACACGCTGTCGGTGTTCGAGTCCTATCCCGTCGACACCTCCGGATTGGACGAGAACACCGACATCGCCGGGATGCGGGTGACCGCCCTCGACGCCCGCGATGCCACCCACTATCCCCTCACGCTGCTGTCCATCCTCGAACCCCGGCTGCGGCTCGGCCTGCGCTACCAGCCGGGAGTCTTCGACCACGAGACGGTCACCCGATTCGCCGAGCGACTGACCGCAATCCTCGAGACCGTCGCTGCGGACACGGACACCGCGGTCGGTGATGTGGAGGTTCTTGCTCGGGGTGAGCGGGAGTTGGTGGTGGGGTCGTGGAATGCGACGGGGCGTTCCGTGCCGGGGGTGGGTTTGGATGAGTTGTTCGATGCGCAGGTGGTGCGGAGTCCGGGTGCGGTGGCTGTGGTTTTCGACGGCGTGGTGTTGTCGTATGCGGCGTTCGATGTGCGGGTGAATCGGTTGGCGCGGTATTTGATTTCGGTGGGGGTGGGGCCGGAGTCGTTGGTGGGTGTGGGGGTGCGTCGTTCGGTGGAGTTGGTGGTGGGGATCTATGCGGTGATCAAGGCGGGTGGGGCGTATGTTCCGATCGATCCGGATTTGCCGGCGGAGCGGATCGGGTATGTGGTGGCGACGGCGGATCCGGTGTTGGTGTTGGTGAGTGGGGCGGATCGGGGGGTGTTCGCCGGTGTGGATGTTGTGGAGTTGGACGCTGTGGATGTGTCCGGGTTTTCCGGTGATCGGGTGCTGGATGGGGAGAGGTTGGCGCCGTTGAATTCTCGTCATCCGGCGTATGTGATGTTCACGTCGGGTTCGACTGGGCGACCGAAGGGGGTGGTGGTGCCGCATGGGGGGATCGTGAATCGGTTGTTGTGGATGCAGGAGGTGTATGGGCTGGGTTCGGATGATGTGGTGTTGCAGAAGACGCCGGTGACGTTCGATGTGTCGGTGTGGGAGTTGTTCTGGCCGTTGATGTGTGGGGCTCGTTTGGTGGTTGCGGTGCCGGGTGGGCATCGTGATCCGGTGTATCTGGAGCGGGTGATTCGGGAGGAGTCGGTGACGACGGTGCATTTCGTGCCGTCGATGCTCGAGGTGTTCTTGGCGGGGGCGGAGGTGGGTGGGTGTGGTTCGTTGCGTCGGGTGGTGACCAGTGGTGAGGCGTTGGCGCCGGCCACGGTGGGGCGGTGGTTCCGGGCCGGTGGGGCGGAGTTGCACAACTTGTATGGGCCGACGGAGGCGTCGGTGGATGTGACGTTTCATGAGGTGGGGGTGGGTGATGGTGGTGGTGTGACGGTGCCGATCGGGGTGCCGGTGTGGAACACGCAGACGTATGTGCTCGATGGGCGGTTACGTCCGGTGCCGGTCGGGGTGGCGGGGGAGTTGTATTTGGGGGGCGTGCAGTTGGCGCGGGGGTATCAGGGTCGGGTGGATTTGACGGCGGAGCGGTTCGTGGCGAATCCGTTCGGGGTGGCGGGTTCGCGGTTGTATCGGACCGGTGATGTGGTGCGGTGGTCGCCGTCGGGGGAGTTGGAGTATCTGGGGCGGACGGATTTTCAGGTCAAGTTGCGTGGTCAGCGGGTGGAGTTGGGGGAGGTAGAGGCGGCGTTGTTGCGGCATGAGGGTGTCGCGCAGGCGGTGGTGGTGCTTCGTTGGGGGTCGGCGGGTGATTATCTGGCGGGGTATGTGGTGCCGGTGGGTGGTCGGATCGATGAGGGAGAGGTTCTCGGGTTTGTTGCGTCCCGGCTTCCGGGGTATATGGTGCCGTCGGTGTTGGTGGTGCTGGCGGAGTTGCCGGTGACCGCGAACGGCAAACTTGATCGTAAGGCATTGCCGGAACCCGACTTCGGGACTACCACGTTTCGTGCGCCGACCACCCCCGTGGAAGAGGCGGTCGCGACGGCTTTCGCCGAGGTCCTCGGTGTCGACCGCGTCGGAGCCGATGACAGTTTCTTCACCCTCGGCGGAGACTCACTCAGCGCCACCCGTGCGGTGGCGCGTATCAATAGCGTGCTGGGGACGAGCCTGGGTGTCGCCACCCTCTTCGACGCGCCCGTCGTGTCGGCGCTGGCGAGCCGAATCGAGTCGACCGTGATGACGGGTTCCGCCGCTCCGGTACTCACCGCGAGGCCGCGGCCCGCTCGGATTCCCCTTTCTCTCGCGCAGCAACGGATGTGGTTCGTCAACCAGTTCGACACCTCCTCACCGGCCTACAACATCCCGGTCGCCCTGCAGCTGGAGGGAGTGATGGACCCGGGGACTCTACGAGCGGCACTCGGGGACGTCATCGAACGGCACGAATCACTGCGTACCGTGTTTCCCGGCTCTCCCGACGGACCCCGGCAGGTGATCGTCGATTCCGGGATCGCCACTCCCGACATTGATTCCGTCCCCGTTGCCGACCCGGACCTCCGAGATTTCCTCGCCGCCTTCTTCAATACGGGATTCGATGTCGCCGAGGAACTCCCCATCCGGGTGAGGCTATCGAGGCTCGCTCCCGAGCGGCACGTGCTCGCCCTCGCCGTTCACCACATTGCGGCCGACGGCTTCTCGATGACGCCCCTGGCGCGCGATGTGATGCTCGCCTACACCGCGCGCACGCAGCAGCGAGCCCCCGGTTGGGCACCGCTGCCCGTGCAGTACGCCGACTACAGTCTGTGGCAGCGCGAGGTCCTCGGCACCGAGGACCAGCCCGAGTCGGTGATATCGGAACAGCTCGACTACTGGATCCGGACTCTGTCGGGCGGCCCGGAGGTTATGCCGCTGCCACTGGACCGCCCGCGACCCGCACAGAGGTCCTTCCAGGGTGCCGTCGTCGCCTTCGACATCGCACCTACCGTGCATAACGCCTTGCTCGGCATTGCACGCCATGCTCATTCAACTCTGTTCATGGTGATGCACACGGCCTTGGCGGTATTGCTCGAGAGGTTGTCGGGCCAACCCGACGTGGTGGTGGGAACGCCGGTCGCGGGACGCGGCCACCGAGCACTCGACGATGTCGTGGGGATGTTCGTCAACACGCTGGTACTCCGCACGCCGGTGCCTCCAGAAGCCTCGTTCGCCGACGTGCTCACCGCGGTCCGCACGGTGGACCTCGGCGCATTCGAGCACGCGGACATTCCCTTCGAACGGCTGGTAGACGTACTCGCACCCGAGCGGTCCACCGCGCACGCACCGCTGTTCCAAGTGTTGCTCGAGTTCCAGAACGACACCCGGGCGCACCTGGAGCTACCGGGATTGACAGTCGAATCACTCGACGTCGATCTCGAGGTGGCGAAGTTCGACTTGCAGCTGAGCCTGGCTGAGCGAGTCGACGAGAATGGGCTGCCGGCTGGGATCAGCGCCGGTTTCCGTTACGCGACCGACGTATTCGACAGGACGTCGGTCGAGCGTCTTGCAGAGCGCTTCGTTCGCGTTGTGGAGGCCGTGTCGGCAGACCCGACCGTGCCCGTGGGAGACATCGACCTCCTGCACCCGGCCGAGCGCGAGTTCGTACTCAACGCCGTGCACCGACCGGGAATCGATGTCGCACCGACGACGTTGGCGGACGTACTCGACCGTGCGGTGGCCGCCACAGGCGATGCCGTCGCGGTGCGCTGCGACGGCTCGTCCACGACATACCGGGAACTCGACGATCGGGCAAACCGGCTTGCGAGACTGCTGGTAGAGCGGGGGGCGGGCGCGGAAACACTAGTAGCGGTGGGGATGACGCGGTCGGTCGACTTGGTGGTGGCACTGCTCGCTGTGGTGAAATCGGGTGCCGGTTACCTACCGGTCGACGTAACCTCTCCGACGGAGCGGCTGACCTTCCTGCTGAGCGATGCGCGCCCGAGGTGTGTGCTCACTACTACCGCGGACGCGCCGGCAATCCACACCGTCGACGCGGCGGTCATTGTCGTCGATGATCCAGACACCCTGACTGCGGTGCAACGGTACTCGCCGCTGCCGATCACCGACGAAGACCGGCGGAGTCCGCTGCGCGCGGACTCGGTGGCGTACGTGATCTACACCTCGGGATCCACTGGACGGCCGAAGGGTGTGCACGTCTCGCATCGCAACGTGGTCACGTTGCTGGCAAACACGCAAGCCCTGTTCGGGTTCGGCCAGGCCGACGTGTGGACCATGTTTCATTCCGCAGCATTCGACTTTTCGGTGTGGGAAATGTGGGGAGCCCTCGCGTACGGAGGCCGGCTGGTGCTGGTGGACTACTTCACTGCGCGCTCACCCGAGAAGTTTCTCGCACTTCTGCGCGACGAACGTGTGACGGTCCTGAACCAGACCCCCACTGCTTTCTACCAGTTGGCAGAGGCGGATCGTCTCATCGGTGGTCCCGGTCTGTCTCTGCGGTACGTGATCTTCGGCGGGGAGGCCCTCGAATTCGGGCAACTGACGCGCTGGTACGCACGCCGCGGCGACACCGCGCCGGTTCTGGTCAACATGTACGGCATCACGGAAACGACGGTGCATGTCAGCCATCTGCCGCTCGACCGAGACCTGGTGAAGGAGCCCGCATCGGTGATCGGCCGGGGCCTGCCCGGTCTGCGCGTGTACGTGCTCGACGAACGGCTGCATCCGGTGCCGCCGGGCGTGATCGGGGAGATGTACGTCTCCGGGGCTCAGGTCTCGCGCGGGTACCTCGGCCGGCCCGCGCTCACGTCCACCCGATTCGTTCCCGACCCCTTCGCAGTTGGGTTACGGATGTACCGGTCCGGTGATCTGGGCAAGTGGAATCGAGACGGACAGCTGGAGTACCTCGGCCGTAACGACCTCCAAGTGCAGGTGAAGGGCTACCGGATCGAACTCGGCGAGGTGGAGTCGGCTCTCCTCGCGTGCGAGGGAGTGGCGCAGTCGGTGGTGACGGTACGCGGGGATCGGTTGGTGGGGTACGCCGTGCCGGAGACCGGCGTCGCGATCGACCCGGGCGCAATCATCGACACAGCCGCGGAGAGGCTGGCGTCGCACATGGTGCCGGCCGCAGTGGTGGTTCTCGACGAGATGCCGGTGACAGCGAACGGCAAACTCGACCGAAACGCGTTGCCCGAACCGGACTTCAGACAACAAGTCACTACGAGCCGTGCCCCAGTCACCGAAACGGAACGGATTCTCGCAGGTCTGTTCGCCGAGGTCCTGGGCCTCGACTCGGTGGGCGTCGACGACTCGTTCTTCACCATCGGCGGGGATTCGATCATGTCCATTCAGCTGGTCACCCGCGCCAAGGCGGCCGGCGTCCTGATCTCGCCGCGAGAGGTGTTCGAACGCAGAACCGTTGCGGCTCTGGCCGAGATAGCCGGTCAGGGTGATGAGACTGTGGTTCTCGACGAGTTGCCCGGAGGCGGCGTCGGCGAGATTCCGTTGACCCCGATCGCGCGGTGGCTACTCGGCCGCGGCGGAGATTTCCGCCGCTACTCGCAGACCGCACTGTTCACAGTTCCGGCAACCTTGGACGAATACACCCTGACTCAGGCCGTACAGGCCGTGCTGGACCGCCACGACCTCCTGCGGTCGCGCCTGTACCGCACCTCCCGCACCGAAGAAGGCTGGTCGATGGAGGTGCAGGCCGAAGGGGCGGTGCGGGCGGCCACGGTGGTTCGCCGGGTGCCGGTGTACGGCGGATTCTCCGTCCTCTCTGCGCAGGAACTCGACGCAGCGCTCGATCGGCTCGACCCGGAGTCGGGCGTGATGATCCAAGTGGTGTGGCTCGACACGAGCCGGCACGGGGATGCTCGATTGTTGATCGCCGTCCATCATCTGGCGATGGACGGCGTGTCCTGGCGGATTCTGATCCCCGACCTCGCCATGGCGTGCGCGCAACTGCAGTCCGGTCCGGCACCGGCACCGGCGCTGGAGCGACCGGGGACGTCGATGCGCCGATGGGCGTACGCGCTCGCCGATGCGGCGCACGAGCCGTATCGCACAGCGGAACTCGAATTGTGGCAACGGATGCTGGCCGCGCCCGACCCGATGCTGGGGTCGCGTCCGGTGGCCGAATCGGACACCGCCCTCATCGCCGAGGACGTCGAGGTGCGCATTCCGGTGCCGTTGACCGAAACACTCCTGACGACCGTGCCGCAGGCTTTTCACGGCGGCGTGGGAGATGCATTGCTGACGGCGCTGACGATGGCACTGATCCGATGGCGGCGCCGCCGGGAGATCGAGGTCGCAGACGCGTTGGTGAATCTCGAGGGACACGGCCGTGAAGAGCAGGTGGTGCCAGGGGCGGATCTCTCTCGCACGGTCGGATGGTTCACCACGATCTTCCCCGTCCGACTGGATCTTTTCGGCGTGGACCTCGACGACGCGTTCGCCGGAGGTCCGTCCGCAGGGGTCGCGCTGAAAACTGTGAAGGAGCAGCTCCTCGCCGTACCCGACCACGGGATCGGCTTCGGACTCCTGCGGTACCTGAACAACGAGACTGCCAAGGAGCTTTCACCGCTGTCGCTGCCGCAGGTCAGCTTCAACTATCTCGGAAGAATGGGCCGGACCGCTACGGAGGACGCCGAGGGGTGGATGCCGGTCGAGGAACCCGCTCTGCGTGAGAAGGCCGCTGCCGACGTGCCCGTCGCGGCGGTCGTCGACGTCAATGCGATGGCAATCGACGCCGGCGACGGCCCCCAGCTGAACTCCACGTGGAGTTATCCACCGGGCGTCCTGACCCGCGAGGACATCGACGAACTCGCGCAGCTGTGGGTACAGGCACTCGCTGCTCTCGGCGCGCACGTCGAGTCGGGCGGCGGCGGATTCACGCCGTCGGATTTCGATCTCGTCGAACTAGGGCAGGACGTGATCGAGGCCCTCGAAAGTCGCTGCCACGACCTGACCGACGTGTGGCCGTTGTCGCCGTTGCAGTTCGGCATGCTCTTTCAGGCCGAACTCGCCGACGCATCCGTCGACGCCTACCTCGTGCAGGTCGGTCTCGACCTTCGTGGTGAGGTAGATCCGCGTCGTCTCCGTCGCGCTGTCGCCGCCTTGCTGAACAGGCACGCCAACCTGCGCACCGCTTTCCTGCACGACGACGAGGGCAACACGGTGCAAGTCGTCCGGCGACAGGTCGAAGCGCTCTGGCGTGATATCGATCTGACCGCGCTCGACGACGACGCGGCGGCGTCCGAGACCGAGCGCCTGCTGGCCGAAGACAGGGTCCGTCCGTTCGACCTGAGCCGCACCCCGCTGATCCGCTTCATGCTGATCGCGACCGCGCAGAACCGATACCGGCTGGTCTCGACCAACCACCACATCCTTCTCGACGGCTGGTCTATGCCGCTGCTGGTCAAGGAGTTGCTGACGCTCTACGTCACCGACGGCGACCCGGCACCGCTGCCACGCGTGCGCGGGTACCGCGACTATCTGGCGTGGATGAAGCACCGCGATCTCGCGCCCTCCCGGGAGGTTTGGGCCCGGGTTCTGGCGGGGGTGGAGGGGCCGACGTTGCTTGCGGGCGGAGCGACGGGGAATGTCTTCGGGGAACGGGGACGGCGGCTGTCGACCACCCCTCGAGAGTGGGTGTTCGACCTGGACGAAGACAGCACCACCCGCCTGCGCGAGGTCGCGCGTTCCCGAGGATGGACGATCAACACTGTCGTTCAAGTGTCCTGGGGAATTGTGCTCGGTACGTTGACGGCCCGCGACGACGTCCTGTTCGGTGCCACCGTCTCCGGGCGGCCTCCCGAGCTGGCCGGCATCGAGACGATGATCGGACTGTTCATCAACACCCTGCCCGTCCGCATCGAGCTGCGTCCCGACGAATCGGTGGGTGCGCTGTTGGATCGTGTCCAGGCCGAGCAGGCGGCGTTGTTGGATCACCACTACATAGGCCTGGCCGAGATTCAGCGCGCCACGGGGCCGGAGGTCGGATTCGACACGTTGACCGTGTTCGAGTCGTACCCGGTCGACCGCACCGGGCTGTCGACTGACACCGATATCGCCGGAATGCGCGTCGCGGGGGTGGATGCGCGCGATGCCGCGCACTATCCGCTCAGCCTGGTGGCGTCCGTCGACACCCGTCTGCACCTGAAGTTCGAGTACCTGCCCGACGTCTTCGAGGTGGACGCAGTCGAAGAAATCGCCGAGCGTGTGCAGCGGGTACTCGACGCCTGCACCCGGCCGGAACAGCCGTTGGCCGCGCTGTCGCTGCTCACCGACGCGGAACGCGCCGAGTTGGTGCCGGTCCGCGGTCGTCCGGGCGGGTCGGCCCGCACTCTGCCCGAGATTTTCGCCGATGCCGCCGCGCTCGATCCGGACGCGATCGCACTGTCCTTCGAAGACGAGCACGTGAGCTACCGCGAGCTGGACGAGCGGTCGAATCGTCTAGCCCGTGCACTCATCGCCCGCGGTGTCGGACCGGAGAGCTTCGTGGCCATCGGAATACCGCGGTCCCTCGACTCCATGCTGTCGGTGTGGGCGGTGGCGAAGACGGGAGCGGCGTTCGTGCCGATCGACCCCAGCTACCCCGACGAGCGAATCAGGCATATGCTCACCGATTCCGGAGCGGCACTCGGCGTGACCACCACGCAGCACCGTGGCCGCCTCCCCGGCGCCGCGCAGTGGCTGGTCCTGGACGAGTCCGACTTCGCGACCGAATGCGCCGAATATTCAGCAGCGCCCGTGACCGATGTCGATCGAAGCGGTCCGATTGCGCTGGACACCGCCGCGTATCTGGTCTACACCTCGGGGTCCACGGGCCTGCCCAAGGGTGTCCTCGTCACCCATCGTGGTCTCGACAACTTCGCCCTCGACCAACTCGAAAGATGCGGCGCGACAGCACAATCACGCACCCTGCACTTCTCGACGCCCAGCTTCGACGGATCGGTATACGAGTATCTGCAGGCCTTCGGGGCCGGCGCGACGATGGTGATCGCGCCGCCCACGGTATTCGGCGGCGAAGATCTGGCACGGCTCCTCGCGGAACGGGAGGTCACCCACGCGTTCATCACCACCGCGGCGCTGGCGTCACTCGACCCAGGCGGGTTGGATCACCTGGCGGACGTGGTGTTCGGCGGTGAAGCGTGCCCACCCGATCTGATCGCCCGCTGGGCACCGGGCCGTCGGCTCTACAACGGGTACGGGCCGACCGAGACGACGATCATGTCCAACATCAGCGAACCGCTGGTTCCCGGCGGTCCGATCACCATCGGCGGGCCCATCCGCGGCGTGACGGAACTGGTGCTCGACTCCCGACTGCAACCGGTCCCCGTCGGAGTGCCGGGCGAGCTGTATCTCGCTGGGGCAGGTCTGGCCCGCGGCTACCACCGTCGGCCGGCGCTCACGGCCGAACGGTTCGTTGCCGATCCCACACGACCCGGCGAGAGGATGTACCGCACTGGGGATGTCGTGCGGTGGACCGCCGACCACAGCATCGAGTACCTCGGCCGCAGCGACTTCCAGGTCAAGGTCCGGGGTTTCCGCGTCGAACTCGGCGAAATCGACGCCACCCTCATGTCGGAGCCGGATGTCGGGTTCGCGGCCACGATCGCGCACCGCGGTCCCGCCGGTGACACGCTGCTGGTGTCCTACGTCGTGCCGGCGGCGGGTCGCGTCCTCGTCAGTGCCGTGCTCACCAGGAGTCTGGAGCGCCGTCTGCCGTCGCACATGGTGCCGTTCTCGATCGTGCTGCTGGATCGAATCCCGTTGACGGCAGTCGGCAAGCTGGACCGCACGGCACTGCCGGAGCCCGACTTCCTTTCCACGACAGGTCCATACCGGCCGCCGGCCGACCCGATCGAGGAAGCGGTAGCCGACGTCTTCGCGGACGTACTCGGACTAGGGCGGGTGGGTGCCGATGCCGGGTTCTTCGACCTCGGCGGCAATTCCCTGAGCGCGACCCGCGCGATGGCCCGGTTGCGGGCGTTGCTCGGCACCGACTGTGGGGTCCGTGACCTGTTCGAGGCGCCCACCGTGGCCGCGCTGGCCGCACGGATCGAGCACGCTGGTGCGCGGCAGTCCGAACGCCCGGTGCTCGCACCCCGCACGCGACCCGAGAACATTCCACTGTCGTTCGCGCAGCAGCGCATGTGGTTTGTCAACCAGCTCGACACCAGATCGGCCGCCTACAACATCCCGATCGTGGTGCGGCTCAGCGGTGTACTGGACGTGCCGGCGCTGAACTCGGCGATCACGGACGTCGTCGCTCGACACGAGTCGCTGCGAACGCTGTTCCCGATCCGCGGGGCCGGGCCCGTTCAGCAGATCCTGCCCACCGAGAGCGGGGTGAACTCGCTGGCTCCTGTCTCAGTCGTAAACGAGCATCACCTGCGAGAGCAGCTTGCCCGGCTCGAGTCGACGGGTTTCGATGTCACCGCGCAGGTTCCGCTGCGCGTGCGACTGTTCTCCCTCACCGCCACCGAGCATGTGCTCGCCGTTGTGGTGCATCACATCTCGGCAGACGGGTTCTCGATGGTCCCCCTGGTACGCGACGTGATGACGGCGTACGGGTCCCGTGCCCGCGGTGGAGCGCCGGAGTGGGCACCGCTGCCGGTTCAGTACGCCGACTACACGCTGTGGCAACGGGAGCTGCTGGGCTCGGCCGACGACCCCGAATCCCTGATCGGGACGCAGCTCGATTACTGGCGAACCGCGCTGGCGGGAATACCCGACCTCCTGGAACTGCCCACCGATCGTGACCGGCCTCCCCAGCAATCCTTCCGCGGCGCACGCATCCACTTCACCGTCGAGCGCGGCCTTCATCGACGGATCAAAGAACTGTCGCGACGTCTTCGCTCCACCGAGTTCATGACCGTCCATGCCGCACTCGCCGTCCTGTTGGCGCGGCTCGGCCGCACCGACGACGTCGTGATCGGAACTCCGATCGCCGGCCGGGGAGAACCCGCTTTGGACGATCTTGTCGGGATGTTCGTGGGCACGCTCGCTTTGCGCACACAGGTCGATGCGGCGAAGTCGTTCACCACGCTGTCGGCGCAGTGCCGTGACGTCGACCTCGGCGCCTTCACCCACGCCGACGTTCCCTTCGAGCGTGTGGTGGAAGCCGTCGGGCCGACTCGCTCGACCGCCCACGCACCGATCATCCAGGTCTCCTTGGAGTTTCAGAACAATGAGCAACCGGTCCTGACACTGCCGGACTTGGCGGTCCGCGCACTCGACCCCGAGCTCGCCGTCGTCAAGGTGGATCTCGAATTCCTCCTGGCCGAGGAGTTCGACGCGAGCGGTGCGCCGGCAGGCATGAACGGCGCGGTCGATTTCGCCACCGATCTCTTCGATGCCGACACCGTACAAAGTTTCGCCGACCGGTTCGTGCGGATTCTCGATGCTGTCACCGAGAACCCCGACCGCCCGATCGGCGACCTCCCACTTCTCGACGAGGTGGAGATGCGAGCATTGGTGCCGGCCCGCGGCGCACCTGAAGTACGCCCGGAGCTGTGGCCCGACCTACTCACCGCCGCCGCCGGACTCGACCCCGACTCGGTGGCCCTGTCCTGTGAGGGCAGGCACGTCCGCTACCGGGAACTCGACGAGTGGTCCAATCGGCTGGCGCGGGTCCTCCGTGACCGCGGGGTGGGGCCGGAAACCTTCGTGGCGCTCGGAATGCCCCGCTCGATCGAGGCGGTGGTCTCGATCTGGTCGGTCACCAAGGCAGGCGCGGCCTTCGTGCCCGTCGATCCGGCATACCCGGCCGAGCGCATCGACTTCATGCTCTCCGACTGTCGTGCTTCGGTCGGGCTCACCGTGAGAGGTCACCGGGGCACTCTGCCCGACACGGTTCCGTGGCTGGTGCTGGGTGACGACGACTTCGACGAGCAGGTGGCGGGGGAGTCGTCGGCGCCGATCACCGACGAGGACCGGACGAGCCGGTTGTCTCTCGCCCATCCGGCGTACCTCATTTACACGTCGGGGTCGACGGGAAAACCGAAGGGTGTGGTGGTCACTCATCGAGGCATCGCCAATTTCGCGGAGGAAACCCGCGAATGTTTCGAGGTCACGCCCGAGGCCAGGGTGTCGCATCTGGCCTCCCCGAGTTTCGACGCGTCGGTGTTCGAGCTGACGATGGCGTTCAGCGGCGGGGCGCGGGTGGTGATCGTGCCGCCCACCATCGTCGGTGGAAGCGAATTGGCGAGTCTGTTCCGCCGAGAGCGGGTGACCCATGCCACCATCACACCCACCGCGCTGGCCGCCCTCGACAACAAGGAACTCGATTCGCTTCGCGTCCTCGATCTGGTGGGTGAGGCGTGCCCGCCGGAAGTGGTCGCGCAGTGGGCGCCGGGCCGCAGCCTGCACAGTGGATACGGGCCCACGGAGACCACCGTTCAGGCGAGTGTCAGCGCCCCGATGCGTTCCGGGGAGCCCGTGAACATCGGGGCGCCGGCAGTGGGACTCGCGTTCTTGGTTCTCGACGAGCGACTGCAACCCGTGCCCGTCGGCGTGCATGGCGAGTTGTACATCGTCGGTCCAGGTATGGCACGCGGGTACCACAGCCGGTCTGCGCTCACCTCGGAACGCTTCGTCGCCTGCCCCTTCTGCGAGCCGGGTTGCCGGATGTACCGGACCGGTGACGTGGTGCGCTGGCGGAAGTCGACGAGAGGAGCGACGGGGGAATCCGTAAGCCACACCCTCGAGTACATCGGCCGCAGCGATTTCCAGGTCAAGGTTCGCGGTTTCCGCATCGAGCTCGGCGAGATCGACGCCGTGCTCGCCCGCCATCCGGCGGTGGCGTTCGCTGCCACCATCGGCCACACCGGACCTTCGGGCGACGCGGTGCTCGCCTCCTATGTGCGCGCGCAGGACGGGCAGAAGGTGAAGCCTGCGGAACTGCGCACTTACGCGTCCGAGCGCCTGCCCGCACACATGGCGCCGGCCGCGGTGATCGTCCTGGACGAGATTCCCATGACCCCGGTGGGTAAGCTCGACCGGAAGGCTTTGCCCGCACCAGAATTCGGTTCCACAGTGGCGGCGTTCCGGGCGCCGGCCACGGACACGGAGCGGGTGATCGTGGATGCGTTCGCAGAGGTCCTCGGCGTGGATCGGGTAGGCACCGCAGACAGTTTCTTCGACCTTGGTGGGAATTCCCTCCTCGCCACCAGGATCGTCAGTGCCCTGGAGGCCGGACTGGATCGGACAGTTCCGCTGCAGTGGATGTTCCTCGACCCCACCCCGGCGGGGATCGCCCACCGTCTCGACCATCCGGCCCGCGCCGCCGGTGTGGAAGAGGCACTCGCCGTCGTGATTCCGTTGCGCGCGCAAGGCAAGGGAACCCCGTTGTTCTGCGTGCATCCGGGAATCGGACTCTCGTGGGGTTACGCCGGTCTCGTCCGATATCTACCGCCGGACCGGCCGGTGTACGGATTGCAGCTGCCTGCGATCAGTGGTGAGCCGTTACCCGAGTCGCTCGAACAACTTGCGCGGCGCTACGTCGAGGAAATCAGAACGATTCAGCCCGACGGTCCCTACGACTTATTGGGCTGGTCGCTCGGCGGTGTGATCGCACATGCCATGGCCGTCGAACTCCGGTCGTCGGGAGACGAGGTTTCTACCCTGGCCCTCATGGACAGCTACCCCGAAAACGGTGAGCAACCCGTCGTTGATCAGCTCGATCTTCGGGAACTGCTCCGGGGACTCGGAGTAGAGACCCACCTGCCTGACAATCAGCTCACCTTCGAGCGTGCGGCCGAGCTGCTCGGTGAAGCGTTCGGGGCCGAAGCCGGCGTCACCGCGGAACATCTTGAACGGATCGCGGCCGGGTACGAGAACTCCAGGCGGCTCGGGCACCGGTTCGTTCCCCGGGTCTATGACGGGGACCTGCTCATCTTCCCTGCCACCCGCGACGGAGACAGCGCCACCGGTCCGCGGTCGGCCGACGAGTGGCGATCGCTCGTGACCGGCCGGATCGACGAGCGGCCCGTGGACTGCGAGCACAACGACATGATCGCACCGCAGTCCCTGGCCGTCATCGGGCCCGTCCTGGCCCGCTCGCTCGAAGTGCGTACGCAATGACCTCGAGTGGGTGGGCCAATGACCTTGCCGGCGGGCAGGGCCTGCTTCCCTGATTCGCCCGTCGGTAGTAGTCTGGCCTGCGGTCTGTAGAGTGCAGTCGTCGCTCACGTCTGTGAGCATGTCGAGGAAGTGGAGGTGAGGCGTCCGATGAGAAGCCAACCTCCCAGTACGAGCTGAAACCGTTTCATTTCTGCCGGAAACGGTTTCACAGTCGTGTGTCCATTTGCCGCGCTGCATATCCTTCCTCGAAAGACCAGTGCCATGCCACAATTGCGTCCCATTCGTTCCCTCCGGCCCAGCCGTTCCGCCGGTCTGTCCGACGCGGAAACCGGTCACGTGACCCCGCGTCGCGCCCCCGAACCGACGCCGGCCGAAGAAACTGTGGTCAACAGCGCCGTGTACCGCGGCGGGAAGAAGATCGCCGCACCGGCCACGCTGTCGGAGGCGCTGGGCAGCCTGCCGGACGCGTCGTCGATGGCATGGATCGGCATGTACCGACCCAACGACGCCCAGTTGTATGCCGCCGCAGAACAATTCGATCTGCACGAGCTGGCGGTCGAGGACGCGATCGTCGCGCACCAGCGCCCCAAGCTCGAACGATACGGCGACACGTTGTTTGTGGTGCTGCGGGCCGCGCGGTACTGCGACGAGACCGAGCGTGTCGAATTCGGTGAGCTGCACGTCTTCTGCGGGCCGACATTCGTGCTCACCGTCCGGCACAGTGAGTCACCCGACCTGTCGGCGGTGCGCCGGAGGATGGAAGGAAACCCCGACCTGCTGAAGCTGGGGCCGGAGGCGGTCCTGTACGCGATCCTCGACGCGGTGGTCGACGGCTATGCCCCGGTGGTGTCGGGACTGCAGAACGACATCGACGAAATCGAAACCGAGGTGTTCAGCGGTGAACCCGGTGTGTCACGGCGAATCTACGAACTCACCCGCGAGGTGATCGAGTTCCAGAGGGCCACAAGGCCACTGCTCGGAATGCTGCGCGGGCTGTCTGCCGGGTTCGAAAAGTACAACACCGACGAGGAACTGCAGCGGTATCTCCGCGACGTCACCGACCATGCGACGGTCGTCGTGGAGCGCGCCGACGGTTTCCGTCAGTTACTCGGCAACATCCTCACCGTCAACGCAACGCTGGTGTCGCAGGAACAGAACGAGGAGATGCGGAACCTCACGCAGGCGAGCTACGCGCAGAACGAAGAAATCAAGAAAGTGTCGGCGTGGGCGGCAATCCTCTTCGCCCCCACCCTCATCGGGACGGTGTACGGCATGAACTTCGACCACATGCCCGAATTGCACTGGGTGGGCGGCTATCCGTTCGCGCTGTCGCTGATGATGCTCACCTGCGCGGGCCTGTACACCATCTTCAAACGGCGCGGCTGGTTGTGAGCGAGGTCGGCTGCGGGGTGAACCCGCAGCCGACCTGATCGTCTGTCGTCAGAGTTCGTCGACCCGCAGCCTCGGGCTGTCAGAGTTCGTCGACCCGCAGCCTCGGGCTGTCAGATTTCGTCGACACAGACGACGAACTTGCGCTCGGGGTACTCGTACCCATTGGAGGACGTGTTGCACGAATCGACGGACGTGGCTCCCTGCACGATCTCCGTCACCTTGACCCCGTCGACGGCGGTGGGGTCGGTGCACTCGATGCGCTTCGGATCCTCACCGCCGACGTCCATGCATCCGCCGATGACCCAGTCGACGTCGAGGCAGATCGCGCCCTGCTCGACGCCGCCGAGGGTCTCGTAGTAGTACGAGTCGGCGTCGCTGATGCACTGGCTGTTCTGCTCCGCCTTGGCAATCACCTTGTAGTTCGACTCGGGGCTACCGCATTCTGCCTTGTCGATCTCGGCGTCGGTGATCGTGCCACCGAGCTTCACGCACTCGCCGATCGCCACCTCGAAGTCGACGTCCCCGCCGGCGTCCACACCTTCCTGTCCGTCGATCACGGTCGTCGACTTGGTGGTCGTGGCCGAGGCCCCCGACTCCGGGACTGCCGTGGGGGTGACCTCCGAACCGCACCCTGCGACGAGAATTGCCGTCGCCGACAGTGTGACGACCGCGGTACACACCCGCCGAACCAGACCTGCCATGTCAACCCCACCTCGTTCTGGATGGCTGCGCCACCCCGTTTGCCTGGATGGCGGTGCCACCCCGTCTTCCTGGATAGCGGTGCCACCGAAATTTCCGGATGACCCCTTGCCACCCCGGTTCCACGGCAAATGCCGTGTCGCGCATTATTTGATTACATCGGTCACCGATTTACCAATCGTGATGACACTATGGACGTGTGGATCTCCCCGTGATGCCTCCTCTGCAACCGATGCTCGCGAAGTCCGCGTCGTCCGTTCCGACGCAACCGGAGTCGGGGCTCGCCTGGTCGTACGAGCCCAAGTGGGACGGTTTCCGGGCCCTCGTCTTCCGGGACGGTGACGAAGTGGTGCTCGGCTCCCGCGGCGGAAAAGACCTGGCCAGGTACTTTCCCGAGATGGTCCGGGCCGCCGTCGCGGAACTCCCGGAGCGCTGCGTGCTGGACGGCGAACTGGTGGTGCCCCGCACTGTCGACGGCCACACGCGGCTCGACTGGGAGTCGCTGTCGGAGCGCATTCATCCGGCGGAGAGCCGAGTGACCTTGTTGTCGGAGCGGACCCCGGCGCAACTCATCGCCTTCGACCTGCTGGCCCTGGGTGATCGCGACCTCAGTCGGGAAGACTTCTCGATCCGCCGGGAGGAACTGGTCGGCGCGGTCGGCGGCGGCCCGAGTTGCCATGTCACAGCGGCCACGGAGTCGAGTGAGCGGGCCACCGAGTGGTTTCAGACATTCGAGGGCGCCGGCCTCGACGGAGTGGTTGCGAAGAAGCTCGCCGGCCCGTACCTGCCGAACAAGCGTGAAATGGTGAAGGTGAAGCACGCCCGCACCGCGGACTGCGTCGTCATCGGCTACCGGCCACACAAGAGCCAGCCCGGAATCGGGTCGATGCTTCTGGGGCTCTACGAAGGTGACCAGTTGTCGATGGTGGGTGGTGCATCGGCCTTCACCTCGGCGCGGCGGATCGAACTGCTCGCCGAGTTGGACGAACTGCGCGTCGGTGACGACGTCGTCGCCGAGGGAGAGCCCACCCGCTGGCGGTCTGGTAACGACCGCACGTGGGTGCCACTACGACCTGAACGGGTGGTGGAGGTGGCGTACGACCAGATGGAAGGGGCACGCTTCCGGCACGCCGCACGGTTCCTGCGCTGGCGGCCGGACCGGATGCCCGACGAGTGCACATTCGAACAACTGGAGGTACCGGTGCGATACGACCTTGCCGACGTGCTGGCCGGAGGTTCCTAGATGGCGAGCCCGGCCGTCGAACTCGACGTGGACGGCGTTGCCGTTCGCCTGTCGAACCCCGACAAGATCTACTACCCGAAACTCGGTGCGGACGGCGGCACCAAACGACACCTGGTGGAGTACTACCGGTCCGTCGCCTTGCACGGGGCCCTGCTGGACGCGCTGCGGGACCGTCCGACGCATCTGCAACGGTTCCCCGACGGGGTCGAGGGCGAGGAGATCTACCAGAAACGGGTGCCGGCCAAGCGCCCGGAGCACGTCGGCTCCTGCGAGGTGACCTTCCCGTCGGGACGGACGGCCGACGTGCTCCGCGTCCGCAGCGCACCCGACATCGTGTGGGCGGCGAACCTCGGCAACATCACCTTCCACCCGTGGGCGGTCCGCTGCCCCGACGTCGACCATCCCGACGAGCTGCGAATCGACCTGGACCCGCAGCCTGGCACCGGCTTCGACGATGCCCGTGCGGTGGCTCTCGACGTCGTGCAGCCCCTGCTGGACGAGCTCGGCCTGGTCGGCTTCCCGAAGACGTCGGGTGGTCGTGGCCTGCACATCTACTTGAGCATCGCGCAGCGGTCGGACTTCGTGGAGGTGCGCCGGGCGGGCATCGCCCTCGCGCGGGAGATCGAGCGGCGCAGCGGTGACCGGGCCACCACGTCGTGGTGGAAGGAGGAACGCGGCGAACGGATCTTCCTCGACTTCAACCAGAATGCGCGCGACAAGACCATCGCCTCCGCGTACTCCGCCCGCAAGACTCCTATCGCGACGGTGTCGACGCCGGTGACCTGGGCGGAACTCGTCGACGTCGACCCTGACGACTTCACCATCGCCACCGTGCCCGCCCTGCTCGACAAGCGTGGAGACCCCATGGCGACCATCCGTGACGTGGAGCAGTCGCTCGACGTCCTGCTCGACATGGCAGACCGGGACGCCGCGAACGGTCTGGGCGATCTCCCGTATCCGCCCAACTATCCCAAGATGCCGGGCGAGCCGAAGCGAGTGCAACCGAGTCGGGACCGAGACCGAAAGTAGGCACAGCTGACGTACGCTCGGGCGGACGAGTCGCGTCCGAACATGGGGAGGTCTTCATGGAGCGTTCGACAGCCGGTGCTGCCGGACTCGTTCTCGGTGTCGTTGCCACGGCACTCGGATCGCTGATGATTACGCCGGCCATTGCGTCGGCCGGGTCGCTGTCCTGCGTGTCGCCACCGGGCCGCGACGCCACCTCGGTCGTCGACCGCACTGCCTGCGGCGCGAAGTCCGATCCGAGTAGCAACTCGGCGTCGCTCGGTACCGATGGTGTCGGTTTCGCCGACGCCGCTGAGGCTGGTGCGGCGTTCGGCGCCGGTGTCGGCGGGGGCGTCGGCGCTGCCGAAGCTCGCCGTGGAGCTGTCGCCGCGATCGCGGTCGGACCGAAAAGCGTCGCCATCGGGACGGTCGCCGAATCAGGCCCAGCGTTGGTGCTGAGCGGCCCGGGTGGACAGGCGCTCGTCGCCGACCCGGCGCGGGGCGTGGTGTGCTCCGGCGGTCCGGCGCTGGCGATCAATTTCCTTGCAGGTCAGGCGTGTTTCACCGATGGGATAACGGTCTGGCGGGTTTCCTGATCGCACCCCCGGTCGGCATCGTATGGTGACGATAGTCACAATGGGTTGACGCATCTGCCGCGGGAAGCGGTAGCAGATCGGAGGTGGTCGATGACGACCAGCGTTCGAAGTCCCCGGCCCGCGGCGGCGCCACGGACCGAGTTGCATGTCGACCCTCGTTTCCTTCCTCTCGCCGACCGCTTCTTCGCGATGTACCGGCAGCCTCACCAGGGCGGTGGTGCGCTCTCCGCGTATTTCCGCGGCGAGAAGGTACTCGATATCTGGGCTGGTTGGGCGGATCGCGACCGCCGCTGGGACCGCGACACCGTCGCCTTGTCGTTCTCGACAGGTAAAGGGGTGGCCAGCACCGTCGTGCACAGGCTCGCCGAACGCGGCTTGATCGACTACGACGCGAGGGTGGCCGACTACTGGCCCGAATTCGGTGCGGCGGGCAAGGACGTCATCACGGTTCGCGAACTTCTCACGCATCGCGCCGGACTGCATCGAGTGCGCGGTCTGATGCGCAGCCCGCTCGATCTCCTCGACTACGACGCGGTCGTGCACGCGCTCGCCTCGACACCGGCCGACCCGCGCAGACTCCGCGGTCCCGGGTATCACGCCGTCACGTATGGGTGGTTGGTGGCCGAACTCGTCGCGCGGGTGGCGGCGGAGCCGTTCGTTCGGGTAGTCGAGGAGGAGATCGCCGGTCCCCTCGGGATCGACGACTTCTGGTACCTGGTCCCCGAACACCACCGGCCCCGGATCGCGAAGCTGTTTCCGCACATCAACCCCGCCGGACTGAACTGGGAGCTCACGTCCACAGTCCTCTCCCGCGTCGGACCCACGCGTGGGCTCGCCGAGGCGGCCATGCCCACCGGATTCGACGTGCTGGTGCGCAACCCCGCTGTGCACGGTGCCGTGATGCCCGGGTGGAACGGTGTGTTCAGCGCCCGCGCCCTCGCGCGCATGTACGGGGCCATCGCCAACGGCGGTGTGCTCGACGGGCGCCGTTTCCTGGGCCGATCCACCATCGAGCAGATGTCGACCGTGCAGACCAAGGACCGCGACTACGTCCTCGGTATCCGGCCCCAGTGGTCGCTCGGCTACCACCGCCCCATCCTGGCGTCCCGCGAACAACCACGGAATGCGATCGGGCACTACGGCGTCGGTGGGTCCGGGGCCTACGCCGACCTCGACAGCGGATTGTCCCTCGGCTTCGTCACCAACCGGCTCGGCAGTTCGTTTACCGCTCTCGGTGATCTGCGTCTTGCGCGGCTCGGGGTCGAAGCGCAGGCGCTCGTACGCAACGCCAAGTAACCACGAAAGGAATCATGATGAGTGATCACGTGTACCGGGTCGTCGAGGTCGTGGGTTCGTCGGGAGACAGCATCGACGGTGCAATCAGAAACGCCATCGGGCGCGCCCACGAGACCGTGCGCAACCTCGAATGGTTCGAGGTCGTCTCGACACGGGGCCACATCGAGGACGGTGCGGTGGCGCACTTCCAGGTGACACTCAAGGTCGGCTTCCGCCTGGAGCCGGGCGGAGCGGTCTGACGAAATCGGGGACGGACGCGTTCTGGGCGAACGTCCCCTTCGTCACATCCTCGCGCAAAAATGGAACACGTTATAGTCTGAGCTTCCATTCGACATCGGACTGCGTGTACTCAGGTAGGGGAGAGCCGTGACTTATGTGATTACGCAGCCGTGCTGCAACGACGCCTCGTGCGTCGATGTCTGTCCGGTCAACTGCATCCATCCCACTCCGGACGAGAAACCGTTCGCGACCACGGAAATGCTGTACATCGACCCGGACACCTGCATCGACTGCGGTGCCTGCGTCGAGGAATGCCCGGTCGAGGCCATCTACGCCGAGAACGACCTCGAAGAAGTCGATGCCCCCTACCTCGACATCAACGCGCAGTACTACACCAAACACCCCATCGGCCCCGACTGGCCGGAACCGGTGAAGTTGCCGTCGATCGACGCGGCGCTCGGCACGCTGCACGTCGCGATCGTCGGTTCCGGGCCCGCGGCCTGTTACGCCGCGATGGAACTGACCGCCAAACCGCGCATGGAGGTCGACATGTTCGACCGCCTACCCACCCCGTACGGGCTGGTACGGGCCGGTGTCGCCCCAGACCATCCGGGCACGAAGGGGGTCACCGACCAGTTCCGTTCGGCAGTGGCCAAGCGGAACGTGCATTGCCACTTCAACGTGGAAGTGGGCAAGGACGTCACCCACGAGGAACTGCTCCGGCATCACCACGCCGTGATCTACGCGGTGGGCGCTGCGGGTGACCGCAGACTCGACGTCCCCGGAGAGGATCTACCGGGCAGCCACGCGGCCACCGAGTTCGTAGCCTGGTACAACGGCCACCCTGACTACGCCGACCGCACCTTCGACCTCTCGGGCGAGCGCGCCGTCATCGTCGGCAACGGCAATGTGGCACTCGACGTGGCCCGGATCCTGGTCACCGACCCCGATGTCCTGGCGACCACCGATCTGGCCGACCATGCGCTCGAAGCGCTGCGGTCGAGCAACATCCGGGAGGTCGTGATCCTCGGACGCAGAGGTCCTGCCCAGGCGGCATACACCAACCCCGAACTCCTGGCCCTGGGGCGGATGCCCAATGTGGACATCGTCGTCGACCCCGAGGAGGCCGTGCTGGATCCGGCCAGCCGTGCTCTGGTCGACGGGGAGGACGCGGAGCCGTCGCTTCAGCTGAAGGTGAAGCAGGTGGAGGAGTTCGCCCAGCGCACCGCCGACCCCGCACGCAAGCGCATCGTGCTCCGCTTCCTCACCTCACCGGTGGAAATCCTCGGTGACGGGCGCGTCGAATCCGTGCGGATCGCCCGGAACGAGATGGTCGCGGATGCCTCCGGGGTGCTCGGTGCCAAACCGTCGGATGTCATCGAGACAGTCGACACCGGACTTATCCTGCGATCAATCGGGTATCGCGGGCGTCCGGTGGCCGGCCTCCCGTTCGACGACCGCCGCGGCGTCATCCCCAACGAGAACGGCCGAGTGATCGACCCGGAGACCGGTACGCCGGTACCCGGTGTGTACGTGGCGGGATGGATCAAGCGGGGTCCGACAGGCGTGATCGGCACCAACAAGTACTGCTCGGCAGAGACCGTCCACATGGTGATCGATGATTTCTCGGCGGGTCGGCTCGACGCGCCCGAGGACCGGGACGCCCTCGATCGGTTGATTGCCGAACGTGCGCCCGACGCGATCGACTACCAGGGTTGGCAGCGTATCGACAAGACCGAGCGCGCCGGGGGACGGGCCGCCGGGAGGGCCCGAACCAAGCTCGTCACCATCGAGAGCATGCTGGCCGCTGCGCGTGCCGACACCTGACCGTGAGCACTTCTTGACCACCTAGTGATAACACGTACTCGCAGGGCTCGGAGCGGCAACGATTGCGAGCAAATTGCTCGGCGCCGGATGATGTGTGTTAATGGCAGTGCGCGATTTGTGAGGTCCGTCGGGGACGCGCGTCAATACACGTCGTCGAACGAGAGTGGTCATATGGGCAAGACAGGAATCTGTACTTCGCGGAACAAGCGCTGGTCATCGCGCGTCGCCGTCGCAGTGGCCGGAGTGGTGGTTTCCGGAACGGCGCTGGTCGGGCCCGCTCAGGCCGTTCCGCTGTTCCCCGGTGGACCGGAGATTCCCACCCTTCCCGGCCTGCCCAGCGCACCGCAGCTCCCGCTGCCCGAGCCCGCGCCTGCGCCTGCGAACTTCTCTGCCCCGTCCCTCAATCCCGGTGAGGGTGAAGTCGTGGGTGTCGCGCAGCCAGTGATTATCCGGTTCAACGAGGCGATCGGTGACCGCGCCGCGGCCGAGCGCGCTATCAAGGTCACCACCAGCCAGCCCGTCGACGGTGGTTTCTACTGGATCAACGACAGCCAGGTGCGCTGGAAGCCTGCCGAGTTCTGGCCGGCGAACACGCAGGTCACCGTCGACGCCGGAGATGCGCATTCGACGTTCACCATCGGCGACGCCCTGGTCGCGACCGCCGACGACAACACCAAGCAGATCACGATCACCCGCAACGGTGAGGTGGTCAAGACCATGCCGACCTCGATGGGCAAGCCGGATCACGAGACCCCGAACGGCACCTACATCATCGGCGAGAAGTTCCGCGACATGTACATGGATTCGTCCACGTACGGGGTGCCGATCGACTCCGAGGAGGGGTACCGCACCTACGTCGAGTACGCGACACGCATGTCGTACAGCGGCATCTTCGTCCATGCCGCGCCGTGGTCGTTGGACGCGCAGGGCAACACCAACGTCAGCCACGGGTGCCTCAACGTGAGCACCGAGAACGCCAAGTGGTTCTACGAGAACTCGAAGAAGGGCGACGCGGTGGTCGTGCAGAACACCGCCGGTGGCGTGCTCAGCGGCTCCGACGGTCTGGGCGACTGGAACCGCTGAATCTGATCCCTTCAAAGAACACCACTGCCGTAGCCCGCACAGTTCGCTGTGCGGGCTACGGCATGTTTACGGCCGTGGCGTCGTTGGTGCGCGGACCCGACCGTTACCAGATCTTGACGCGCTGCTCCGGATCGAGATAGAGGGCGTCACCGGGCTGGACGTCGAAAGTGTCGTGGAAGGTGTCGAGGTTGCGCACCACTCCGTTGCACCGGAACTCGGGCGGCGAGTGCGGATCTACGGCGAGACGCCGGAGGGCTTCGGCGTCTCGCGCCTTGGTACGCCACACCTGCGCCCAACCGAAGAACACGCGCTGAAGACCGGTGAGCCCGTCGAGGACCGGGGGTTCTGTTTCCTCGGTCGCGATCTTGTAGGCGGCGATCGCGATGGACAGGCCGCCGAGGTCGCCGATGTTCTCGCCGATCGTGAACTCCCCGTTGACGGCGTGGCCGGGCAGTGCCCTCGGTTCGAACTGGTTGTACTGTTCGATCAAAGCCTTGGTCCGCTTACCGAACTCACTGCGGTCGTCGTCGGTCCACCAGTCGACCATGTTTCCGTCGCCGTCGTACTTGGCGCCCTGATCGTCGAATCCGTGGCCGATCTCGTGGCCGATGACCGCACCGATTCCGCCGTAATTCGCGGCATCGTCCGCTGCGGCATCGAAGAACGGCGGCTGCAGGATCGCGGCAGGAAACACGATCTCGTTCATTCCCGGGTTGTAGTAGGCGTTCACCGTCTGCGGAGTCATGAACCATTCGTCGCGGTCGACGGGGCCACCCAACTTGCCCAGGTCACGGTCGTATTCGGCCGCATACCCGCGGCGATAATTGCCCACCAGGTCATCGCGGGAGATGGTGACTGACGAGTAGTCGCGCCACTTGTCCGGGTAGCCGATCTTCGGCGTGAACTTCTCGAGCTTGCGCAGCGCAGCCTCCCGGGTGGCCGGGCTCATCCACTCGAGGTCGGAGATGTTGCGCCGGTACGCCTCCTGCAGGTTGGCGACAAGTTCCTGCATACGGGCCTTGGCGTCGGCGGGGAAGTGGCGCTCGACGTACAACTTTCCGACGGCCTCACCGAGGAGGTCCTGAACCAGGGACACCCCCCGCTTCCATCGCTCGCGGTTCTCCTCCGTTCCGGTGAGCGTCTTGCCGTAGAACGCGAAATTCTGGTCGACGAGTGCCTGCGTCAGGTACGGCGCCCGTGAGCGGATGACGTTCCACGTAGCCCACGCCTTCCACGTCTCGAGATTCTCGGATGTCCACAGCTCCGTGAGCGTGGTGAGGAAGTCGGGCTGGCGGACCACGATCTCGGCGAACTGGTCACGAGTGCCGCCCAGCCCGTCGACCCACGCGACCCAATCCAGACCCTCGGGCAGCTGATCGAGGGTTACCAGGTTGTAGCTCAACTCCGCGTCGCGCCGCTTCACGACGTCCCAGTGGCCGGCCGCGATCTTCGTCTCCAGGTCGAACACGCGCTGTGCGTCGTACCCGACACCGGCGAGCTCGAACATCTTGCCGATGTGCGCCACGTACGCGGCACGGATCTCCGAATGCTCGTCCTGGCGGTAGTAGGACTCGTCGGGAAGTCCGAGGCCGGACTGGCTGAAATGCACGAGGTAGCGTTGCGAGTTCTTGGCGTCCGTGTCGACGTAGTGGCCGACCGCTCCGCCCACGCCCGTCCGCTGCAGTCGGCCGATCACTCCGGCCAGCGCCGAGAGATCCCCGGCTCCGCCGACGGCCGCGAGTTCGTCGGCGATGGGTGTCAGACCTGCGGACTCGACGGCGTCGGAGTCCATGAAGCTGCCGTACAGGTCTCCGATTCTCTGCGCGTCGGTCCCGGCCGGGGCAGCCGATCCGGCAGCTTCCTCGATGATGTTCTGGACGTCGACTTCGGCCTTGTCGTACAGCGTGCGAAACGCGCCGTCGATGGCCCGGTCCGCGGGTATTTCGTACCCGTCGATCCATCCCCCGTTGACGTGGAGGAAGAGGTCGTCTTGAGCGCGGGTGTCGCCGTCGAGGTGGGTGAGGTCGATGCCTGAGCGTTGAGCCGTGGTCATGGCTCCATACTTACACCGTTTACCCGCCGATGCGGGCGTGCATTTCCCAGACCAGGACCTCTGCGCCGGAGTGCGAGGAAATCTCCTGACCACCCGAAGCGCTCGTACGGACCGCATCGCCCTCGTACAGGGTGCCGACACCTTCCATGTCGGCGGTGCCCTGAGCGATGAAGACGTGCAGGAACGGTGCCTCGGGCAGCCTGATGGGTTTGCCCGGGTGGACCCGCGCGACGTGCAGTGCCGCGTGCTTGTTGTTGATGCGGATTGCCGAATCATCGCGGTATTCGGGCATTCCGGACGCAACCGGCACCAGCCCGCCCTTCAGGATTTCGTCCTCGACCTCGAGCTGTTCGTAACTCGGTGTCAGCCCGGCCTCGTCGGGCACCACCCACATCTGCACGAAGTGAACGGGTTCATGGTGTTGTTCCCCGGTGAGCCGCCAGCTGTCGTTCTTCTCGGAATGCATGATCCCTTTGCCCGCACTCATGCGTTGAGCCAGACCGGGATAGATGATGCCCGAGTGGCCGATCGAATCTTGGTGCACGAGTGAGCCGCGCAACACCCAGGTGACGATCTCCATGTCCTTGTGGGGATGCGTCTCGAAGCCCTGGCCCGGAAGCACGGTGTCGTCGTTGTTCACGAGCAGGAGTCCGTGATGGGTGTTGTCGGGATCGTAGTGCTGACCGAAGGAGAACGAATGCTTCGAATCCAACCAGGAAATCCTGGTTTTCAGCCGATCTCCGGCGCGGTGCACGTAGACGTGGGGGGTGGTGACTGCCGGCATCTCGATCCTCCTTCGGGTGGTACCCGGTCCAGAGTACGAGGTGCCGGCCGTACGTATGCACAAGACGGTGTCGATTGGATATCGAATCACTCGCCGCCGGGGGGAGGATGAGTCGACGCAACGGTGAAATGCTGTTGCGCAGTGCGGCATTCGGGCTGCGATCGCACGTATCTGATTGCTTTGCAACGTGTTTCATCTCGCGGTGTCCATGACCAAGACGAGCGTCCAGTACGTGTGTTGCATTTCCCGACGCCGGACGCCGATCGGCGTACAGTTCGGAATGTGCGGACCTGAGTCGGACCGATACCGAACTCTCGCACCCATCCGGAAGGAGCGTGATGAAGGCGAACCAAGATCGACATGGTCAGCACCTCCCCGAGCATCAGCGGATAGCCGACCTCGTCGACGACATGGAAGACCGTCTGACCGCCGAGCGTGAGGCCAAAAATGTCGACGGCAACGCGACCGATCGTGCCGAGGTAGAGCAGGTTGAGCCCGAGGACCAGGCGCCCGAGTAGCGCCACAGGGGGTCACTCGAAGTAGCGGTACACGGCCTCGACGACGACCGCGGGACGCTCGCTGCCCTCGAGTTCGATCTGCCCGGCGACGGTCACCTGGACGCCGCCCTTGGGTAGCTCCTCGACGGACTGCAGTGTGGCGTTGAGTCGAACGCGTCCCTGGGCGGGCACGGGGTGGGTGAATCGGACCTTGTTGAGACCGTAGTTGACGGCCATGGTGACGCTGTCGACGGTGAGTACCTCGTCCCACATGGGGATGATCAGCGACAGGGTGAGGTAGCCGTGGGCGATGGGCCCGCCGAACGGGCTCTCCGCCTTGGCGCGCTCGGGATCGACGTGAATCCACTGGTGGTCGTCGGTGGCCTGGGCGAACGTGTTGATCCGCTGCTGGGGGATGTCGATCCACGAGCTGGTTCCCAGCGACTGGCCCTCGAGGGCGGCGAGGTCGGCCAGGGTGGCGACCCGGGTGGTCGTTGCAGTGGTCATGGTGGTGCTCCTAGTTCTTGATGCCGAGGACGCGGAGGGCGTTCTTTTTGAAGATCAGGGGTGTGACCTCGGGTTTGATGTCGAGGTTCTCGAAGTCGCTCATCCAGCGGTCGACCTGGATGACGGGGAAGTCGGAGCCGAACAGCACCTTGTGGCGGAGCATGCTGTTGGCGGCTTTGACCAGCTGCGGCGGGAAGTACTTCGGCGACCACCCGGACAGGTCGATGAAGACGTTGGCCTTGTGGGTGGCGATGGAGATCTGCGAGTCGACCCACGGCACCGACGGGTGGGCCATGATCACGGTGAGCTCGGGGAAGTCGGCGGCGACGTCGTCGAGCAGCATCGGGTCGGAGTAGCGCAGTTTGATGCCGTGCCCGCCCGGCAGGCCGGCGCCGATCCCGGTCTGGCCGGTGTGGAAGAGGGCGGGGACCCCGGCCTCGGTGATGGCCTCGTAGAGCGGGTAGAACTGCCGGTCGTTCGGTTCGAATCCCTGCATGCTGGGGTGGAACTTGAATCCCTTGACGCCGTAGTCGTCGACCAACCTGTGTACACGTTTGACGGCGGCTTTGCCCTGCCAGGGGTCGACGGAGCCGAACGGGATCAGGACGTCGTTGTGGCGGGCTGCGCCCTCGGCAATCTCCTCGACCGAGTTCGCGGCGTGCCCGGTGGCCGAGGCCGCGTCGACGGTGAACACGACCGCGGCCATGTTCCGCTGCCGGTAGTGGTCGGCAACCGCGTCGATCGACGGGCTGCGCTCCTCCCCGGACTTGAAGTACTTCTCCGACGCGGCCATCAGTTCGTCATCGAGGGAGCGGTGGCCGCAGCCGTCGATCTCGACGTGGGTGTGGATGTCGAGGGCATCGATCTTGTCGAAGTCGATGCCGTACTCGTAGCGACTCACTGTGCCGTCAGCTCCTCGGGAAATTTCTCGCCGACCGATTCGATGCGGTCGGCGAACACGATCGGCCACTGCGCGGCAATATCGTCTGCGGTGAAGCCGCCATCGTGGAAGGCCGTCGCGGTGAGTTCGGGGTGCGACCACAGAGCGAGGCGATCGCCGCCGATGGAGAAGGTCTGACCGGTGATGTCGGCGGCCTCGTCCGAAGCGAGGAACGACACGATGCCGGCGGCGTCGTCGGGAGTACCCATGCCGACCTCGTGGCGGATGATCGGGGGGAGTTCGCCGGTCTCCTTCATCTTTTCGATGTAGGGGGCGAAGAGCGGGACGGTCTCGGTCATTGCGGTGACCGCGACGGGGCAGACTGCGTTGGCCGTGATTCCCGCCCGCTGCAGTTCCATCGCCCAGGTGCGCACCATGCCGACGATGCCCGCCTTGGCGCCCGAGTAGTTGGTCTGTCCGAAGTTGCCGCGCTGGCCTGCCGGGGAGCCGATGGCGATGATGCGACCACCGTCACCCTGCTCGCGGAACTTCAGGACTGCTTCGCGGACGCAGGTGAAGGTGCCGCGCAGGTGCACGCCCACCACCGCGTCGAAGTCTTCGTCGGTCATCTTCCACAGCACCTTGTCGCGGAGGATGCCGGCGTTGGTGACCATGACGTCGAGGCGTCCGAATGCGTCGATCGCGCCGGCGACCAGTTTCTGGGCGGTTTCGGTGCTGCCGACCGGGGCGACGACGGCGACGGCCCGGCCGCCCGCGGCGGTGATCTCGGCGACGGCGGCGTCGGCGGTGGCGTGGTTGACGTCGTTGATCACGACCGCGGCGCCGTGGCGCGCCAGGTCCTTGGCGTAGGCCAGCCCGAGGCCCTGCCCGCTGCCGGTGACGACCGCGACTTTGTTGCTGAGGTCCATGTGGTGATTCTCCTAAGGTCGTGTTCGCTGAATCACACGTAATCATTGATGATTGATAATGTCAATGATTAAGATCTGCTACTCTACCGGCAATTACCAGAAGGGGGTCGTCGCATGGCAGAGTCGCAGGCGTTATCGGACGACATCGGGTTCCTGCTCTCGCGCGTCGGCGGAATGGTGCTGGGAGCCGTGAACAAAGCCCTCGTTCCCACGGGTCTTCGGGTGCGCTCCTATTCGGTCCTGGTCCTCGCGTGCGAACAGGCCGAGGGCGTCAACCAGCGCGGGGTGGCCGCCACCATGGGTCTCGACCCCAGTCAGATCGTGGGGCTCGTCGATGAACTCGAGGAACGCGGACTCGTCATGCGCACCCTCGACCCCTCGGATCGCCGCAACAAACTGATCGCTGCCACCGAGGAAGGTCGCCGGCTCCGCGACGACGCCAAGACACGTGTCGACGCCGCTCACGGACGCTACTTCGAGGGCATCCCCGAAACGGTCGTGGATCAGATGCGGCACACGTTGCAGAGCATCGTCTTTCCCCCCTTCGTCGAGTAGGGCGCGACGACCGGCCTGCTCGACCCGGGGACTGCAGCCTCAATACCAGCGAATTTGACTGCATCACATCGGAATTCGCACTAGCTCACCAGACTGTGCGCACAGGGCTGTGTGTTACCCCAGTCGCGTGTCGCTGTCTGTGATGCGCCGCGAAGCGGCAAGCTTGCGCAGGTCGGGTTTGCGGATCTTGCCGGTGGCCGTGCGGGGGAGCGCCTCCGCCACCTGGATAAACGTGGGAATCTTGAACCCCGCGAGCTTTTCTCGCAGCCGGGCACGCACCGTCTCCTCGTCGAATACCGTGCCGTCGGCCGCGACGACGAAGGCCATACCCGTCTCACCCCACTTTTCGTGGGGGACGCCGATCACCGCCGCTTCCCGGATACCCTCCAGTTTCAGCAGCGCCGCCTCGACCTCTGCGGGGTAGACGTTCTCACCTCCGGAGATGTACATGTCCTTGTAGCGGTCGCAGATGAAGAGGAAACCATCGTCGTCGAAGTAGCCGGCGTCGCCGGTGTGCAGCCAGCCGTCGACGATCGTGTGGACGGTCGCTTCCGGCTGATTCAGGTAGCCGAGCATCACATTCGGGCCTTTGGCGACGATCTCGCCGATCTCGTTCGGTTCGGCGCTCGACCCGTCGGGGCGCACGACGTCGACGTCGGTGAAGAATGTCCGCTTGCCGGCGGAACCGATCTTGGTGCGCACGTCCGCACTCGACAGCATGGTCACCGACGGCGCGGTCTCCGTCAGGCCGTACGCCTGCGTGATCGCGACGTCCCGGTCCTGCCACGGGGTGATCAACGCTTCGGGCAGCGGAGCCCCGGCGACGCAGATGGCCCGCAGGCTGGACAGGTCGGCGTCCGCGAACCGGGGGTGGTGCCAGAGTTCCTGGATCATCGTGGGGACCGCGAAGAACGTGGTGATGCGTTCCTTCTCGATCGTGTCGAGGACGACGCCGGCATCGAACTTGCGCAGCAGCACCACGGTGCCGCCGCCCAGCAGTGTCGGTGTGACCGCGCCGCCGATCCCACCGATGTGGAACAGCGGCGCCACCGACAGTGTGCGTTCCTTTGACGTCATGTCCTGGGCGAGAAGCTGGTTCAGTGCGTTCCACAGCATGTTGCCGTGGCTGAGCATGACGCCCTTCGGTGCGCCGGTGGTGCCCGACGAGTACATCAGCACCGACAGGTCGTCGAGGCCCACCTGCTCGGCGATGCGGGTGTCCGGCTGCCCGGCGCGCACGCCCTCGTACGTGTAAGTGGACCACGACTCGCCCAGGCCTATCCAGGCGGTGACCGGGATGTCCGACAGCGCCAACTCCTGTGCGACGTCGGCTTGCTGATCACCGAAGATCACTGTGGTGCAGCGTGAATCGCCGAGCACGTAGCGCGCTTCCTCGGCGGTGAGGCGTGCGTTGAGCGGGAGATACGTGGCGCCGAGCAGCCCGGTCGCGAACATCACCTCGAGCGCCGCCGGGTCGTTGAAACCGAAGAAGCCGACGCAGTCACCCTTCTCGACCCCGAGAGCGCGCAGGCCGTGGGCGAGTCGTCGTGTCCGCAGGGCCATCTCCTCGTACGTGACGGCCCGTCCGTCGAAGACGAGCGCCTCGTTCTTCGGCGTCATGGTCATGCGGCGCTCGAGCCACGAGCCGATGCCTTCGTTGTCCATGGTGACTCCTTGTTCTTTTCGAAACTACGCTCGAGCTTGTGGCAGGGCAGTGTCAGGCCGACGGGGTGTCGGCGCTCAGGTCGTTGTCCTTACTCTCTTTCGTAGCAACGAGGAAGACGGCGCTGACCACGCACAGCGCGATGATGAATAACCCGACCGGGAGGATCGATTTGCCGGACGACGCGAACAATGACGCCAGGATGACGGGGGTGAATCCCGCGCCGATGAGGGTGGCCAGCTGATATCCGAGCGACGCCCCCGTGTAGCGCGCGCGGGTGCCGAACTGTTCGGAGATGAAGGCGGCCATCGGCCCGTAGGTGGCCGAGTGGCAGAGGGTGTAGCCGACGAAGGCGAGCGCGATGAACAGGAACTGTCCCGTGCTCAGCAGCAGGAACAGAGGGTAGACGCAGATAATCATCGCGCCGAGCCCCGCGAGCATGACCGGTCGGCGGCCGATCCGGTCGGACAGTCGCGCTGATGCGAGGACCAGGAAGATCGCACAGAACTGGCAGAAGGAGAACGCCAGCAGCGCTTCGGACCGCGGGGCGCCGCTCGACACGGCGTAGGTGATGGCGAACGTGGTGAACGCGGTCTGCATTCCGAAGCTCGCGATGCAGCTCATCGACGCCACCACCACCGCGCGCGGCCGCTTCAGGATGGTGACGATCGGCGGGGTGGTTTCCTTCTTCGCGGACTCCTTCAGTGCCGCTGTGAACAGCGGACTCTCCGACACCTTGGACCGGATGAACAGGCCGAGGGCCAGCATGAACGCGGAGATCAGGAAGGGAATGCGCCAGCCCCACGTCAGGAACTGTTCGTCGGGGAGGAGGGACACGGCCGCCAGCGCGAGAGTGCCGAGCAGGGCGCCGGTCGGGGCGCCCGCGTTGGTGAACGCCGCGGCGAAACCGCGCTTGCCGGGTTCGGCGTGCTCGAGCGACATCAGCGCCGCGCCGCCCCATTCGCCGCCGACAGCGAGTCCCTGGCAGACGCGGAGAAGGACGAGGATCACCGCGGCCCAGGACCCGATCATCTCCGGTGGAGGAATGAGCCCGATCCCGAACGAGGCGATGCCCATGACGGTCATCGAGATCAGCAGCATGGCCTTGCGGCCGACGGTGTCGCCGAAGTGACCGAAGACGATTCCGCCCAGCGGGCGCGCGACGTAGCCGGCGGCGAACGTTCCCATCGAGGCGATGCTCGCGGCCAGCGGGTCGAGACCGGCGAAGAACACCGGACCGAAGACCAAGGACGCTGCGGTGGCGTAGAGCAGGAAGTCGTAGAACTCGATGGTGCTGCCCAGGTAGCTCGACAGGATCACCCTGCGAACTTCTCTCTTGCGTTGGGTGGCCGACATGCTGCCGGCGGTGGCGGTGACCGTCATCGATACTCCTTGGCCGAGCGTGGGACAACAGAGCGGATCGTGTGTAGCGCGGATCACAATTAATCATTAATCATTGAGTATGTCAATGAAAGTGTTTCGCAACGTTCACCTCCGTTCCGGCTACCCCTTGACGGGAGCCCGCAGCTCTTCTAATCTACAACCAAATGGTTGTACATAAGTTGAGTGACGAGGAAGTCGATCGCCTGTTCCAGGCGCTCGCAGACAGCACTCGTCGCGACATCGTCGCCCGGGTGATCACCGAGGAGTACTCGGTGTCGGGGTTGGCGGCGCACTACGCCATGAGTTTCGCTGCCGTGCAGAAGCACGTCGCGATTTTGGAACGCGCCTCCCTCGTCACAAAAGAGAAGCGCGGACGGGAGCAGATTGTGCGAATTCACTTCGAGGGCATCAGAAAAGCGCGCAGGCTGCTCGACGAATACGAACTGATCTGGCGGCAGCGCGTCGACCGGATCGCCGACATTCTGGCCGAGGATTAGAGAGGGTCCCATCATGGCAGTCATCAGCACGCACAAGAATGCGGAGGCACTGAGCCTCACAATCGTCGCGGAGTTCGACGCCACCGTCGAACGCGTATGGCGCATCTGGGAAGACCCGCGCCAACTCGAGCGTTGGTGGGGTCCGCCCACCAGGCCGGCCACGTTCGAGATCCACGAGTTCGTGCCCGGCGGCAAGGCCACCTACTACATGACCGGGCCCGAGGGTGAGAAGAGCCGCGGATGGTGGGTATTCACGGCGATCGAGGCCCCGCACCGCCTCGCCTTCGATGACGGATTCGCCGACGACAACGGTGACCCGGTCGCCGATATGGGCACCAGTCACGCCGTCGTGACGCTCGAAACAGTCGACGGCCGCACGCGGATGACCACGGTATCGACCTTCGATTCCGCCGAGCAGTTGGAGCAGGTGCTCGAGATGGGAATGGAAGAGGGCATCAAGCAGGCGATGGGGCAGATCGACGCGCTCCTCGCCGAATCCGCTGTGGGCTGATCGGCCTCCCGCTCGCGGCGGCTACGTCGCCGTCGCCTGCGGGACTCTATCGGCGCCACGATCTCGAACCACCGGGTCACTCGAACCACGGCGCTTGCGCATGCCGGCTTCGTCCTCTCCTTCGTCCTCGCTACCGTCTGGGATCGGACAGTCGCGAAGTTCTTCCTGAAGAGCGCTTTCCCGTATGCCTCCGACCGCCGTCGAGGACGGCGGTCGGGCGGGGGTAGGCCGGTTGCAGCAGGGCGTCAGACCGTCAATACCAGTACTTTCGCCCGCCGACTGCGCGTCCCGTCGTACCGAGCACCATCAGAACGAGACCGATGACCAGGAGGATGATCCCGATCGTCGTGAGGATGGAAATCCCCGCGACGAGACCGATGATCAGCAAGATGATTCCGAGGACGATCACGGTATTGCCTCATTTCCTTCTCGACGGACCGAGACTACTGACTCGGTTGTGGCACTTCACAATCGACCTTTGGGTTCACACCCGCGTAGTTGAGTGGGCCCGCGATGACGGTGACGGCGATGGTCCCCGCGCTCGCACAGTTGGCATCGGCCTCTTTGAAGTAGCCGCGCTGCCAGACGGCGATAGCCCCGATGATCAACCACACCACGACGATGAACGTGACGAGTCGTCCGATGCGCATTTCCGACCTCCCATGGTGAGTGCCGGCTCGGGCCGGCGCACAGTGTCACACTTTGCTTCTCTGGAGCGAGGCAGGCCGCGCCGACTGTTCTACGTCGGCGTTGTATCGGTCGGCTTTGAATGGGCACCGGGCGTGCCGTTCGACCGGGTGTCGTTCGTCCGGGTCTCGTTCGACCGGGACTCGTTCGACCGGGTCTCGTTCGACCGGGCGCCGGTCGCGTCGGTGTTCGTGTTGGTGGACTTGACATTGGGGTCGAGCTTGTCGGCCCGCTTCCACTCCTGGTCCAGCTCGTCACGGGACGTGCTGGCAGTGCGCTGATGCGTCGCCGCTTCGTGCTGAAGTCGTGAAGCCTCCGCAGCCTTGGCTTCGGCATCTGCCTGGGCGCGCCTTGCCTCGGCGGCAGTCTGATCGGCGATAGCTTCACGCTGTCCGACCACGGACGTCTGTTCCTGGGCTTTCGCCCGGATGTTCTCGGCCTCGCGGTGCCGTGTTTGCTTGCGCTTGCGTGATGCGACAAGGGCAAGAGCGATCAGGGCAAGGACGACGACGATCGCGACGATGATCCAGATGACGGTCGTGGTGGTATCCATGTGCTACTCCCAGCAGTCGTAGGGTAAAGATACCCACTACGGACCCTTGGCAAACAGAATTGAAAGCCAATCGAAACCAACTGTCGTCCGGCGCGGTGATCCCTCCGGCCGCGGTGATCGCGGATCGGAACCGGCTACCGTGATCGAATGAGTGAACCGCTGCAGAAGCACGGGGTGCGGGGGCAGCTGCATCGACCGGAGGGTGATCCGGTTGCCGGGTTGGTGCTGACGCACGGGGCGGGAAGTAACTGCGACACAAAACTGTTGCAGGCGGTGGCCGACGGGTTCGTGAAACGGGGTGTGCTGGTCCTGCGATTCGATCTTCCGTTCCGGCAGCGCCGTGAGTCGGGCCCGCCGCATCCGTCGAGGGCGCCGGAGGACCGCGAGGGCGTCGCGGAGGCGGTGGCCGTGATGCGGGATTTCGCGCCGGGGCCCGTGTGGGCCGGCGGGCATTCCTACGGCGGCCGGCAAGCGTCCATGCTGGCCGCGGAGAGACCCGGGGTGGTCGATGCTCTGCTGTTGCTGTCGTATCCGCTGCATCCACCGGCGAAGCCCGAGAACCTCCGTACCGACCACCTGCCGAACCTCCATACTCCCGCTGTGATCGTCCACGGTTCGAAGGATCCGTTCGCGACGACCGACGAGATACGATCGGCGCTCGAACTGATTCCCGCGGCGGCGATCCTGGTCGAGTTCGAAGGTGCACGTCACGACCTGGCTCCGGACAAGTTTCCCGTGGTCGACCGAGCTGTTGCCGCGATGTTCGGCCTTCGTTAGCGTCGGGAAAAGCGATCGGTATGTTCGGTTGATGAGCAACGTGCACCGCGAAGCGCCCCGATGGTTCGACTCGGCCCTGGCTTTCCCGGTGGAGGTCGGCCAGGTGGACGTCGCCGGTGCGCAGATCCAGTACCGAGCGTGGGGGCCGACGGGATCCCCCGGAATCGTCTTGGTGCACGGTGGGGCCGCACACAGCAGGTGGTGGGATCACGTCGCACCCATGCTGGCCACCGGTCGCCGGGTGGTGGCCCTGGATCTCTCCGGACACGGTGACAGCGACTTTCGCGGGCACTACGGGCTGGAGCAATGGGCGGAAGAAGCCCTCGCCGTCGCGAAACCCGCCGGCATCTCCGGTCCACCGGTCTTCGTCGGGCACAGTATGGGCGGAATGGTGTCGTACGTGGCCGCGCAGCTGTTCGGCGAGGAACTGGCAGGCGTCCAACTGATCGATTCACCTGTCCGCGCCCGGACGCCCGAGGAGGAAGAGGCGCGGCAGCAGCGGGCGTTCGGCCCCAAGAAGGTGTACCCCACCAAAGCTGATGCGCTCGAGCATTTCCGGTTCGTGCCCCCGCAGGACACGGTGGTCCCGGCCGTCCGCGACCACGTGGCGGAGACGTCGATGCGGGAGGTGGAGGGCGGCTGGTCGTGGAAGTTCGATTCCGCATTTTTTGCACGCAGCAGCAGTGACCATCTGGGCGGGGCCGATCCTCGCTGCCGCATCGCCTTCTTCCGCGCCGAGAACGGCATTGTCGACGACGCGACGATGGAGAGCATGAGGGCGCGCTTCGGCCCGACAGCGTTGGTGGTGGACATTCCCGACGCGGGTCACCACGTGATGGTCGACCAACCGTTGGCGCTGGTGGTGGGTATCCGTACCGTTCTTGCGTCCTGGGACGCCGAAGATTCTGTGACGGGGATGCCCGACTGAAGTTATGCCCCTGATCGGACTGCGGAAACGAACTGCTCGATCAGCGCCGCGTCCTTGACGCCGCGGGAAGACTCGACGCCGCTCGACACGTCGACGCCCCAAGCGCCGGTGGCGTCGACAGCGGCTCGGACGTTGCCGGGATTCAGCCCGCCGGCCAGTATCCACTCACCGTCGGGCCTGCGCTGCCCCGCCCAGTCCCACGGCACTCCTGCGCCGGCTGTCGCTCCGTCGACGAGGAGTCGGTCGGCTCCGAAATCGCCGGACGAATCGCCGGCGACCACCGCGCGGATCACCGCGAGCCCCGCGTCTCGTAATCGGTCGACGTCCTCGGCGGAGGTCAGATCGTGCACTTGGACGGTGCCGAGCCCGGCTACGGCCGCGACCTCGATCACCTCCGGCACAGGACTTCCCTTGAACACCCCCACCGCCACGGTGTGGCCGGTGACGTGCCGGATCAGCGACGCCGCATCCTCGACCGCAATTCGGCGCACGCTCTCGGCGAAGACGAAGCCTACGGCGTCGACACCGAGTCGCACGGCCAGGTCGACCGAGCCGTGGTCGCGCAGACCGCAGACCTTGATGAATGTCACCACACGATTTTACCGCCGGGGTCGAGTCGCCGACGCGACGCCCGGACGACGCTAGGCTGCGGGGGTGGACCGACTCCTCGACCTCAGCGTGATATCGGGTCCTCTGCCCTGGCTCCTCACAGGCCTGGGCGTGCTCGGCGGCATGTGGTTGCTGGTTGCCCGCGCCCCGTGGTTCCGCAGGAAAGCCCTACCTCTCTGTCTCGCCGTGGCCGCCGTCGTCACCATTGCCGTCTATATCGCCGTCGAGAAGGTTCTCAGACCTTTTCCCGACCCCATCGAGATTCCTGTCTACGTGTGGATCGGCGTGGGTCTGGCCGCAATCACGCTCGTGTTACCGAGGATTCGGGCAGGACGCACGGCAGCATCCGCGGCGGTGTCGGTACTGGCGGTGATTGCCGTTGTGCTGGCGGCGGCGACGCAGATCAATCTCGTGTTCGATGCGTATCCGACGGTGGGCACGGCGTTCGGGGACGAACCTTTCGACCACGTGCAGTTGCAGGATCTCGGTGGTGCCACCGAGCGGGTGGTCACCGGGACGCCGCTCGACGCGTCGTGGACTCCTCCGCCGGGAATGGACGATCATGGTCGCGTCCTCACCACGCATATTCCCGGCGCCGCGTCGAACTTCACCGCGCGCGACGCCGAAATCTACCTCCCGCCCGCGTATTTCACGAACCCGCGGCCCTTGTTGCCCGTGCTGGTCCTACTCGCCGGCCAGCCCGGCGCTCCGGAGGACTGGCTCGCGGGCGGAAAGCTGACCACTACGATGGATGCCTTCGCCGCGAAGCACGAAGGTCTCGCTCCCGTCGTGGTGGTCGCGGATGCTACCGGCTCACAGATCGCAAACCCGTTGTGCGTCGACTCCCCCCTGGGCAACGTGGCGACCTATCTGGCGAAGGACGTTCCGGCGTGGGTGACCTCGAATCTCCAGGTGAATGCGGACCCTCGAGCCTGGGCAATAGGCGGCTTGTCCTACGGCGGCACCTGTTCGCTGCAGATGGCCACCAACTATCCCGAGGTGTACCCCACGTTCCTCGACATCTCCGGGCAGGAACAGCCAACACTCGGTGATCGCCAGAGGACGCTCGACGAAGCGTTCGGTGGAAGCGAGTCCGCGTTCGAGAAGGTCAATCCGCTCGACCTGATGGCGGCGAAGAAGTACCCGAATTCGGCCGGCGTCTTCGTCGTCGGCAGCGACGACGCGAACTACCGGCCAGGGGCGCAGAGGGTTTTCCAGGCCGCGAAGGAGGCAGGCATGGATGTGCAGTACCTCGAGGTCCCCGGCGGTCACAGCTTCGCCGTGTGGTCTGCCGGCCTGGAGAAGGAGACGCCCTGGCTGGCGCGCCGGTTGGAGCTGATCGGTTCCTGACGGGAGGAGTCGGTCTTCTGTCCAAGGACGAGAACCTGTTCTATATTTGCGGGGAAACCCATTGTCTTCCAGCGACTGGAGTCCCCGGCATGTATCAGTGGTCCGACACCGACCTGATGTTCCGCGACGCGATCCGCGGCTTCATCGACAAGGAGATTCGACCGCACGTCGACAAACTGGAGACCGGAGAGTTGCCTCCATTCGACATCATCCGCAAGCTCTTCGCCACCTTCGGTATCGACGAGATGGCGCGGGACGCCCTCGAGAAGTCGCTGGCCCGCGAGCGTAGCGACAACCCCGATGCCGCAGGGAAGGCCGAGAAATCAGCCGGCCTCGGTGCGGGGAGCATGGGCGTCATCATGAATGCCGAGCTGGCGGGCGTGAGTCTCGGACTCGTCGCCTCGCTCGGCGTGAGCCTGGGCTTGGCGGCGGGAACCATTCGCAGTCGAGGCACGCTGGCGCAGAAGGAGCGTTGGCTGCCCGGTCTGGTCACCTTCGAGAAGGTGGGTGCCTGGGCCATCACCGAACCCGACTCCGGCTCGGATGCCTTCGGCGGCATGAAGTCCTATGTCCGGCGCGACGGAGACGACTACATCCTCAACGGGCAGAAGACCTTCATCACCAACGGACCCTATGCCGACGTCATGATCGTGTACGCAAAGCTCGACGACGGCGACACGTCGATCGACCGCCGCGACCGCAAGGTGCTCACCTTCGTCCTCGATGCGGGCATGGAAGGGCTCACCCAGGGGGCGCCGTTCAAGAAGATGGGCATGAACTCTTCGCCCACCGGCGAGTTGTTCTTCGACAACGTGCGCGTGAGCCGCGACCGCCTGCTCGGTGAGACCGAGGACGGCGGCAAATCGGACGGGAAGTCCAGTGCCAAGGAGAGCTTCGCCGCAGAACGAATCGGCATCGCCTCGCTCTCGCTCGGCATCATCAACGAATGTCACCGCCTGTGTGTCGACTACGCCAAGTCGCGCAAGCTGTGGGGCAAGGAGATCGCACAGTTCCAGTTGGTGCAGCTCAAACTGGCCGAGATGGAAATCGCCCGGATGAACGTGCAGAACATGGTCTTCAACGCCATCGAACGGGCGGAGGCGGGCGAGCCGGTGACGCTGGCTGAGGCGTCCGCGATGAAGCTGTACTCCTCGCGCGCGGCCACCGAGGTGGCGATGGAGGCGGTGCAGTTGTTCGGTGGCAACGGTTACATGGCCGAATACCGGGTCGAGCAGCTGGCCCGGGACGCGAAGTCGCTGATGATCTACGCCGGGAGCAACGAGATCCAGGTGACCCATATCGCGAAAGGTCTGCTCGGCGTCTGACCTCGTCCACGAACCGGGAACAAATATCGTACGGCGTACGTTAGAGGAGAGTCGTCAAGGAAAGGACACCATCGTGAAGGTCACGGCAAGCGCACTGTCACTGAACGTCGCCGACCCGACTGCCTCGGCCGATTTCGCCAAGACCCACCTCGGTTTTGTCGAGGACATGGCAGCCGACGGGTTCGTGTCGCTGAAGCGTGAGGACGTCGGCTTCAGCCTGGTCTTCCTGCGGACAGGGCTCGAATCCTTCAAGCCCGCGCACATCGCGGGTGCGGCCGGGGAGGGGCTGCTCATCGCGCTGGTAGTCGACGGCATCGACACCGAGTACGAGCGGCTGCAGGCCGAAGGTGTCCCGATCGTCACGCCGATCGAAACGGAACCCTGGGGTGAACGCTACTTCCAGATGAGCGACCCGAATGGGGTGATCATCCAACTGGTCGAGTGGGTGTAGCCGTCACACCGAGGCCAGGAACGGCTCGACGGCCGCGAGCACTTCGGTGCTCGCGGCCACCGCGGTCGAATGGTCGAAGCCGGGAAGAACCACCGACGATGCCTCCGGAATGAGGGACGCCGCCCGCTGCGTGTCACCCAGTCGCTCGGCATCCTTGGACCCGACGAACAGCAGGGTGGGAACGGTGATCCGGCGCAGGACCTCATCGTCCACGCCTGGTTCATCGCCGGAACGGCGCATGTACGCGGCCAGTGCCTTCGCGTCGTTGGCTTTGAACGCCGCACGGGTGCCCGCATCGACAGGCCAGGGGCGCCGCGCATTCCATTGTTCGAGAAAGGCATCCATCCCACCCTGCTCGAGCACGTCGATGCAGCCGGGAAAGAACAAGCGGTCGAAAGCGCCGGCCTGCGGGAGGCTGCTGCCGCCTCCGATGATCAGACTCTCGAGGCGTTCCGGAGTGTGCACCGCTAGTGCGAGCGCGACCCGTCCACCCAGTGAATAGCCCAGAACGTGCGCGCTGGGCAGCCCGATCTCGTCGAGGACCGCCACGAGGTCGGCGCTCATCAAGTCCATGGCATACGCAGTCGGATCGTGCGGTTTGTCGCTGCGTCCGTGTCCACGCAGATCGACGAGGATCAGCCGGTACCGGTCACGGAGCGCGGCAACGTAACCGAACCCCCGCCAGATCGCGTGCGACAGCGCAGTGCCGTGAATGAGGACGAAGGGTTCTCCGTCGCCGACGGTCTCGTATGCGACCCGGACGCCGTCGACGGGATTGGTAGCGTGCTCCACCCGCCCAGTCTGCATCATCTTCGTAACGTGTCTAGATCAGCCCGTCTTCGGTGAGTTCGAGCCGCCGCGTCACCCCGATGTCCTCGAGGAATCGCCGGTCGTGACTCACCACGATCAATGCCCCCCGGAAACTGCGGAGCGCCTGCGTGAGATGCGACAGACTCGGGAGATCGAGATTGTTGGTCGGCTCGTCCAGCAGTAGCAGGCGAGGCGCAGGTTCGGCCAGCAAGATCGTTGCGAGAGCTGCCCGCAGCCGTTCGCCGCCGGACAACGCCGAGGCGAGGACGTCGGAGTCATTGCCGCGGAAGAGGAATCGAGCCAGCTGCGCGCGGATCTGCTCTTGTGAGGCGTGTGGCGCCGCGGCGGCGACATTCTGCGCCACCGTCAGCTCTTCGTCGAATACGTCGAGTCGTTGCGGCAGGGACCGGAACGGTACACGCGGTCCCGCCTCCACGATCGCGTCGAGCAGCGTCGTCTTGCCCACACCGTTGCGCCCGACCAGTGCGATCCGCTCAGGTCCGACGACGTGCAGCGACACCCGTTGTCTGCTGACGAGTTCCACGTCCTGCACCGAGATCACCTCCTGGCCCGAATGCACCTCGGTGTCGGGAAGTTCGATCCGCACCTCGCGGTCGTCCCGGACGGCGCTCTCGGCTTCGGTCAACGACTCCTTGGCATCGTCGACCTTGGCGATGTGGTTGTTCCGCAACTTTCCCGCCGATTCCTGGGCTTGCCGCTTCCGCATGCCCATCACAATCTTCGGTTCGCGCTTGTTCTCGAACATCTTCTGCCCGTAGCGTTTCCGCCTATCCAGTTTGATGCGCGCCTCGACGAGCTCCCGTTTCTGCTTCTGCACGTCCCCGCGCGCGTCCCGCACCGCAGCCAGTGCAGCTTCCTGTTCCGCCTCGACGATTGCCTGATAGGCGCTGAAGTTGCCGCCGAACATGCGGATGCTGCCGCCGCGCAGTTCCGCGGTGGCGTCCATCAGGTCGAGCAGGTCACGGTCGTGGCTGACCACCAGCATCGTGCCCGAGAACTGCTCGACCACCGAGTAGAGCCTGCGTCGCGAACTCCCGTCCAGATTGTTCGTGGGCTCGTCGAGTAGGAGTATCTCCGGTTCGGTCAACAGTTCCGCGGTGAGGCCGAGTAGAACCGTCTCACCCCCGGACAGTGTGCCGACAGTGCGATCGAGGTCCCTCGCGGACCCGAGCACTCGTTCGAGCCCGAGTTTGTGCAGGGTGGAAACCGCGCGTTCTTCGATGTCCCAGCGACCCTGGGCGGCGTCGAAATCCTCAGGTGTGCCCACTCCGGATTCGATGCGGTGCAGCGCGTCGCGAAGATCGGCGATACCCAGAATGCGGTCTACCCGCAGATTCGGATCGAGAGTGATGTCCTGCGGCAGATAGGCCACCTCGCCCCGCGTGACGATCGACCCCCGGTCGGGCTGCAACAGGCCGGCGATCAGGCGGAGCAGCGTGGACTTTCCCGTGCCGTTGAGACCGACCACGCCGGTACGGCCCGAACCGAACACGGCGTCCACGCCGTCGCAGACCGGGTCGCCGTCAGGCCACGAGAACGTGAGATCGGACAGGGACAAATATGACTGGGCCATGGAGTACTCCGAGGTGTGTGCGGATGAAGACTCGCGGAACTACCTCGTCAGGAGCAACGGCCCATGTCCTTTCGTCTGACGCGACCTGTGCGCATCGGGTGAGGGTCAGGGTAGGGCCCCACCCGATGTCGCCGCAATCGAATTAAATCTGCGGGCCGTCCGCACGCAGTTCGTCCACCTTCGCCATCGCCTCGCGCAGTTCGGTGAGCCATTGTTCACTGTGTTTGCCCGCGAGCCGAACCGTCCACATCAGGGCGTCCGAGCGCGACCGCGCCACCCCGGCGTCGACCAGTGTGTCGAGGACCTTGCGCTCGGGTTGCCGGAGTCGGGTCATCACCGGGACGGCGAGGTGAGTGAAGAGCGACCGGCGGCCGTCGAGGGTGACCCCCCACGCCACCTTCCGCCCGTAGCGGAGTTCGGCCTCGGCAGCGATGCGCATCCTGTCGGCTCGAGTGGTTTCGCGGAATCGGGCGATGCGTCCGTCGACGGCTGCCTCCGACGGGGAGTCGCCGGACTCGACGGGAGGCAACTCGCCCACGACGACGATCTCCTCGCGGTCGACCTCGACGGTCGCCGGCCCGGTGAACCAGTCGTCGGGGAGGCGTCCGCCGAACCAGTCGGCCGCGTCGCTCGCGTCGGGAACATCTGCTTGCTGCCATCCGCCGGGACGGCCGAAACGACGGTCTCCGGGGGCCTGGGCGTTCTTCATGGCGTCCTCCTGGGAGCCTGGGTGCCCGGTCGGATTGACGAAGCACTGATTACATGATTACACGCTTGTGTCGAGCACCGCCAGCATCTCAGGCATGATCGATTGGGTGCGCACCTCAACCGTTCGTCGCAGTCCCACGGGCCCCACCCGTAAGGCCGCCGCCGGAGTAGCCGTCCTCGCGATGGTGCTCTCCGCGTGTGGCCTCTTCGGACCGGATCAGCCGGACACCGTCACACAGGAATTCATCGACGCATTGAACGGCGACGACATACAGGCGGCCGCGGCACTCACCACCGACCCTGCCGCCGCGTCCGCCGCCATCACTGCGCTCTACGACGGGCTGGGCAACAAGGACGGAACCTTCACTCGTACCGAGGTACAGGAGTCGGGCGACGACGCGGGAACCTTCACGATGGACGTCACCTGGCCATTCGCCGAGGGCCAGGAATGGAAATACAGCACCGGCGGGAACGCCATCAAGCAGGGCGAAAACTGGAAGATCACCTGGGACCCGGCCGTGCTCGCGCCCGGCCTCACGAACGACACAACAATTCGCTACACCCCGACAACCGGGCGTCCGCCGAAGGTGCTGGCGGCGTCGGGCGCGCCGATCCTCACCGAGCAAGTGGTCACGCTGGTGAACCTCGACCAGCGTGCGGACACTGCCGCAGTCGCAGCGCTACTGTCCCCCCTCGCGCCCACGATCACCTCCGCATCCCTGCAGAAGGATCTAGCCGACGCGCAGGGTAAGCCCGTCACCGCGATCAGTCTGCGTGCAGAGGACCTGGCGCCGATCGAGGCGCAACTGGCTTCGTTGCCCGGGGTGACGCTGGCACCGCAGGCACGACTTCTGAGCACCGACAAGGCACTGGCGTCCCCGACACTGTCCGGGCTCGCCGACCTGTGGCAGCAAGGGCAGGACGCCTCGGCCGGATGGGCCGTGCAGCTGGTGTCGCCCGACGGTTCCGCCGAGAGCATCGCGGGGGAGGACGGGCCCGTGGCCCCCGACATCGCGACCACCCTCGACCTTCCGATGCAGACGGCGGCCGAGCGGGCTCTGGCAGACATGCCGCAGCAGGCCGCAATCGTCGCTCTGCAGCCGTCCACGGGTGCCGTGCTGGCAGTCGCGCAGAACGCACCCGCCGACGCGCTCGGCCCGATCGCGCTGACCGGCCTGTACCCGCCGGGGTCCACATTCAAGACAGTCACGACCTCGGCGGCCCTGCAGGCGGGTGCCGCCACCATCGACACCGTGCTGCCCTGCCCCGGAACCGAGAACATCGAGGGTAGGCAGATCCCCAACGACGATCAGTTCGACCTGGGCCAGGTTCCGCTGCACACCGCCTTCGCCCGCTCGTGCAATACCACGATGGGCCGATTGGCTGTGGGGCTTCCGGCAGATGCGTTGCAGAACGCTGCCCTGCAGTTCGGACTCGGGGTCGATTATGTGACACCGGGATTGACAACGGTGACCGGGAACGTACCGATCGCCGACAGCTCGGCGGCCCGTGTCGAGTCGGCGATCGGTCAGGGTCAGGTGACCGCGTCCCCCTTCGGGATGGCGTTGGTCGCCGCCTCGATCGCCCGCGGTTCCACTCCGGCGCCCATGATCGTGGCGGGGCAGCCGGGAACTGCCGATCGTTCGGCTCCGGCCGTACCCGCCGAAGTGACCGCGGATCTTCGGACGATGATGCGTGAAACCGTGACCGGAGGTACCGCCACTGCGCTGCAGGACATTCCGGGACTTCTCGGAAAAACCGGTACGGCGGAGTCCGGAAACGGCCCGGCCCACGGTTGGTTCGTCGGGATCAAGGACGATCTGGCATTCGCGGTATTTGTTGCCACAGGGGACAGTTCTGCCCCAGCTGTGCAGGCTGCGGGGCGTTTTCTGCGTTAAACCGGTTCGGCGAGCGTGCTCGACGAGATAAGTTGTGGCTCAACCGTAACTCCTTCGTAGGCATGTTGTGCTTGTTACGCATGTGACTGAAAGCAAGATGGTGGACATGGGGAATGGACGATCGCTTGGACGCCGCAACAAATACGTGATCGCCCTCGTTACAGCTGTGATATCAGCGGTTGTTCTGGCATCCTGCGTGATGGCAAAAGAAGAGGCCGACGCGCAGTCGGTCGTCGCAGATTTCGTCGAAGCGCTGAACGAGCGCGATGCAGCTGCTGCTGCTGCGCACACTTCGTATCCCAACGCTGCGGAGTCGGCAATTCAACAGATGTTCGACGGATTGAAACCTGAGGACGCCCAGTTCGACCTCACACAATTCATGGACCTCGGCTCCGACTCCGGGTTCTTCACCCTCGGTGCCGCCTGGAATTTCGGTGAGGGCAAGGATTGGAGCTATCAGGTTCAGGGCGGAGTGCGGAATCTGTCGGTGGGCTGGCGCATTTCGTGGGATCCGTCGATCCTCGCTCCCGACCTCGGTAACGGGCGTATCGTCCGCTACGACAGGACGGACGCCGCTCCGCCCAGAATTTTCGATGCCGCCGGTGCACTCTTGATGAACGAGCAGACCATCAACGCCGTCACTCTCGATCCGGCCACGATGTCCGATCCCGTCGCGACCACCCGCCGCCTGGCCGAGGTTCTCGAACCGGTGGCTCCGCTGGTGACGGCAGACACGATGATGGCCGACCTGGCCCAGAAACCGGGAGAGCAGGTCACCGCAGTCCTCCTGCGCGATCAGGACTACCTGTACCTCGAGGAGGACTTGAACATCCCCGGTGTCGTGGTGATCAAGACGCCGAAACTGATCACGGCCGATCGGCGCATCACGACGCCGCTCCTCGACCCCCTGCGGAAGGTGTGGCAAGCCAACCGCGACGCCACTGCCGGCTGGGCCGTCCACCTCGTCGATCCGGATGGCACGCTGATCCCGCAGGCAGGATTCCAGGGTCCACCCGGACCCGATATCGCCGCCACCATGGATTCGCGGCTGCAGTTGGCCGCGGAGGAAGCGGTGGTCAGTGTGGGCACCCCCGCTACGATCATTGCGATTCAGCCGTCCACCGGAGCCGTGCTCGCCGCGGCGCAGAACAACCAGGCGATGGAACAGGGGCCGATCACTTTCGAGGGTTTGTACCCGGCCGGGTCGAATCTCGATCTGGTGAAGAAGGCCGCCGGACTGCAGAAGGGTGTAGACCCGTCGTCGCTGTCGATGGAGGACATCGCGAAGGCGGGAAACCAGCTCGGTCTCGGAATGAACTACAAGGTTCCCGGACTCGACCAGCAGACCGCGGTGTTCACCGCCGACCAGTCGGGAATGAACCAGGTGATGAACCGCAAGAACGACGACCTGCCTGCGGTGACACCGTTCGGGATGGCCATGGTGGCGGCCTCGATTGCCCGGGGCAGCGCGCCTGCGCCGATGATCGTGCAGGGGCAGCCGGGGACCACCGACGCGGCAGCCCAGCCGCTTCCCCCGAACGTCACCGATCAGCTGCGCGCGATGATGCGGGACAACGTCGTGCGCGGCGGTGCTTCCCTGCTGAACGGCTACCCCGACCTGATCGGCATGAACGGGGCCAGCGGCGATGACCGCTGGTTCTACGGATCCCGCGGAGACCTCGCCTTCGCGGTGTTCGTCGCCGACGCGGACGGTGGCGACCGCGCGGTGAAGATGACCGACATGCTGTTCCGTGAGATGGCGAAGCCGGCGAGCTGACGCCACTTCCGAACCGGTGTGAGGCGGCGCGCTGAAGGAGTAAGTACGCAAGGGTAAGTTTCTACCCTGTGCCCCTGCTCGATATCGGTCTACTCGTCATAGCAGGGTTCTTCGCGGGACTGGTCGGCTTCGTCACCGGCCTGGCCTCCATCGTGTCGTACCCAGCCCTGCTCGCAGTGGGTTTGCCGCCCGTGACCGCGAACGTCACCAACACCGTCGCGATGGTGGCCGTCGGTGTAGGGGCGCTGTCCAACTCGACGCGCGAGGTGGCGGACACGGGCCCGAAGTTGTGGGGCTGGGTGCTGGCTTCCGCTGCCGGTGGAATTGTCGGGGCCGCGGTCCTGCTGGGCGCCCCCGAGGGATCGTTCGAGGCCGTGGTCCCCTTCATGGTGGCTTTTGCTGCACTTGCCCTGCTGCTGCAGCCGCGGATCCGCGCGTTCGCCGGGGAGCGCGACCTACCGCGTACCTACCTGCTGTCGCTGTTCGTCGTCGCAATCTACGGCGGCTATTTCGGTGCGGGGGCCGGGGTGATCTTCCTGGCGAGCGCGCTGATCCTCACTTCGGAGTCGATCTGGCGCGCCACCATCTTGAAGAGCTTCCTGCTGGGAATCGCCAACCTCGTGGCGGCGATCGGCTTTGCAGTGTTCGGCCCCGTTTCCTGGGGTGCCGCGGCAGCGATGGCGATCGGTGCCCTTGCGGGAGGCTGGTGCGGTCCACCGGTGGTCAAGCGGATACCGCCGTCGATACTCCGTGTCGTGATCGCGGTGGCGGGATTCGGCCTGGCCGGGTGGCTGTGGGTGCGGTGAGCGGAACCGTGCGGGGCGAAGGGTTCAGTGCACACCCTTCATCAGACGCTTTATCCACGGTGATCCGACCGCAAGCAGCACGCCGACCGCGATGGACCCGAGGCCGATGGCGGTGAAGTAGGGGACCTCGTTGTTCTCGTCGTAGAAGCCGGCCAACGTACCCGCCATCGCGGTACCCAGCGCCACGGACAGGAAGAACAAGGCGACCATCTGGGTGTGGAACGCCTCCGGCGCGAGCTTGGTCGAGAGCGACAACCCGACCGGTGACAGGAACAGTTCCGCGAAGGTGAACAGCAGAAGGATGCCGCACAACCCGAGTAACGGGGCACTGTTGGCGCCGCCGCCGGACATCGGAATGAACGCCAGGAACGCCAGGCCCATGATGATGGTGCCCGCCGCGAACTTGATGGGGGACGACGGCTGGCGCGGCCCGAGTTTTGTCCACATGGCCGCGAAGACGCCCGCGAAGATGATGATGAAGACCGGGTTGATCGATTGCACCCAGGACGGCGGGAAGTCCCATCCGAACAGGTTGCGGTCGAGTACTTTGTCGGCGAAGAGAGCCACCATGGTGAACTGCTGCTGGAACAGCGACCAGAAGACGGCGCTCGCGATGAACATCGGAATGAACGCGTAGACCCGGCTCCGCTCGATCGCGGTGACGCGTCGACTCGACAGAATGACGGCAAAGTAGCCGATGGCCGCGACGACAGTGAGTGCCACGACGACGTCCGACATATTGCTCGTGGTGACCATACCGGTCAGGGATGCCGCAGCGATTACGACCACTGCTGCGGCGGCGATGGCGATCCACTTGGTGCGCTGGTCCGACGGAAGCGGATTGGGGGCGGACGCACCGATACCGTGCAGATGCTTGCGGCCCAGCGTGTACTGCACGAGGCCGAGTGCCATACCGACCGCTGCGAGCGCGAAACCGGCGTGGAAACCGAGGGCGTCCTGTGCCCAGCCGGTGAGGAGGGGGCCGACCAGGGCGCCGAGGTTGATGCCCATGTAGAAGATGGAGAACCCGGCGTCGCGGCGCTCGTCGTGCTCGTCGTAGAGGTCGCCGACCAGCGAAGTCGCGTTGGCCTTGAGGCCGCCGCTGCCGAAGGCGACGCAGACGAGTCCGACCCCGACACCCCACAGGCCGGGGAAGACGGCCAGGGCGATGTGTCCGAGCATGACGAGCACCGCGCTGTAGAACAGCGTGCGTTCCGAGCCGAGGAGCCGGTCGGCGATCCACGCCCCGAGGATCGTCGAGAGGTACACCGTGCCGCCGTAGGCGCCGACGATGCTGGTGGCCGAGGCTTCGGAGATGCCGAGACCGCCGTCGGCCGCCGAATAGTAGAGGTAGTAGATCAGGATGCCTTGCATCCCGTAGAACGAGAACCTCTCCCACATCTCCACGCCGAACAGGTTCGCGAGGGCGAACGGTTGGCCGAAGAACCCGGTGTCGGCCTTCTTCTCGTCCTGCCGCGGATCGATGGTGTCACTCATGCAACGACTGTCCCACTTCACCCGTCGGTTCGGGCGGCGACGCGGCGGATTCGCTGCTGCTCAGCTGTGGGTGCGTACCTTCGCGATGGCCCTCAGGGCCGCACGCCAACCGAGGAGGAATACCGCCAGAACAGTGGCCGCCACCAGGATGAAACTGAATGCCGTGCCCTGACCGCTGACGACCCGAAGCAGCATGCCTACCACCAGCGTCGAGAACCACACCAGCAGCCCGGTCGGCACGATCAGGAACGCATCGAACTTGTCGCGGTACAGCGCAACGGTCGCGATCCAGCCGACGGCGAGACCGCTGAGGAAGGGCCACGCCGTGGTGACGAGTCCCGTCAGTGCGTTGGCTTCGTCGTGGCTCCGGCGGCCGATGGCGCAGAACACGACCACGAGGACGACATCGAGGACGAGTGCGGGAAGGAACTTCTTCACCCGATCAGCGTAATCCGCGGCGGATACGACAAACGCGCACGGCCACCGGGTGTGGCCGTGCGCATCCGAGGAACGCTGGGGGTGATCAGGCCTGGAGGCCGGCTTCGATTTCGAGGGTGATGGTGATCTTGTCGCCGACGACGGCTCCGCCGCCTTCGAGGGGCATGTCGATGCTGATGCCGAAGTCCTTGCGGTTGAGGAC
>NZ_JANFQF010000018.1 GCF_024438035.1 Rhodococcus tibetensis | reverse complement strand
TGAGCTTGCCCTTGGCGTGGACCTTGTCGACCGCTGCTTCACCGCTGGGGTGCTGCGCCTCGGCCTGACGATTACGCAGGTCGGCGAGCTTTCCCGCGGTCGTGTGAATATCGGGCGTGCTCGCCGACTCCGGCGCGCTCGGCTCCTGAACAGTGGTCATGACAGGTCAGCTTAACGAGAGTGGCGGGGCTGTTGCCAAGGGAGGTGGGCGTCCGGACCCGGCTACTGACCAGTACATTTTCGTGTCCACCATAGGCTGGAGAGATGTGGACCGATCTGAACCGACCCCCTCTCGACGCCGACGCACTGCGTAAGGCCCTCGTCCGCGGCGACGAAGCAGGAACCGTCGGCGGCGATCCGCGTGCGTTCTGGTCGCGGCTGGACGTCGTGCAGGAGACCGGCTCCACCAACGCGGACCTCCTTGCCCGTGCTGCCCACTCGGACTGTGACCGGCACGTCCTGCTGGCCGAATTTCAGGGGAGCGGGCGCGGGCGCCACTCCCGCACCTGGGTCAGCCCTCCCCAGGCGCAGATCGCCGTGTCCGCGCTGCTCACGATGCCGGGGATGAGCGTGGGCGACATGGGCTGGCTGCCGTTGCTGACCGGAGTCGCGGTGGTCGATGCGGTGCGCGCCGTCGCGAAGGTGCCCGCCGAGTTGAAGTGGCCGAACGACGTGCTGATCGATGGCCGCAAGGTGGCCGGCATTCTTGCCGAAGTGGCCACCACGACGCCCGATCCCGCGGTGGTCGTCGGAATCGGGATCAATGTCAGCCTCGCCCGGGAGGAGCTGCCCGTTCCGCATGCGACGTCGTTACTGCTCGAGAACGCGGAGGTCACCGATCGTGACACGCTCGTGCGAGCGGTGCTGCGCGCCATCGCGGATCGGTGGCAGCAATGGCACGACACGAACTGGGACGTCACCGAACTCGCCGAGGCCTACCGTGCCCGGTGTGGCACGCTCGGTCAGCGGGTGCGCGCCGAACTGCCCGGCGGCACTGAACTTCTCGGGATCGCGACGGACATCGACACCGAAGGGCGTGTGGTGATCGCGCCCGACGGCCGAACCGACACGTTAGCCGTCTCCGCAGGTGACATCACACATTTGCGTCCGGTGCGCAAGGAGTGATGCCACACTGGGGTACATGGGCACCTCGACTCCCGAATCGGCCGACCTCACCGCTCTGCGCACACTGACCGGTCTCACCGTGGTGCTCGGGCTGCTGACACTGGGTCTGGGGGTCGCGGTACTGGTGTGGCCGGACGTAACCCTCACCGTGGTTGCCGTCTTGATTGCCATCCAGTTCTTCGGTTTCGGACTGGTCCAGATCATCCGGGCGTTCGCCGACGTCGACGCCGGCGGGGCCGCGCGCACGCTCGTCGGCGTATCCGGAGCACTCGCAATACTTCTGGCGTTTCTCGTGCTGCGGAGCCCGCTCCAGACGGTGGTGATCATCGCCCTGGTCGTCGGTGCCTGGTGGGTGTTCCGCGGCGTCCTCGAAATAGTCGAGGGCGCGTCGGGGACGGCCGCGGACCGCGGACTGAACATCGTGCTCGGCGTGATCAGTGTCGTGGCTGGAGCGATCGTGCTCCTGCAACCCGAGCTCTCGCTCGAAGTCTTCGTCCTCGTGGTAGGAGTGTGGATGGTGCTGTACGGCATCATCATCGTCATCACCCCGATCGTCCTCCATCGCATGCGGTGAGGGCAGACTCTTCCGAATGGGATACCCCGAGGACGTCCTCGCCGATGACGAGGAACTCTTACTCCACCGTCATCCGCACTGGAAGATGTTGCTGCTGCCTGCCGTCACCCTGCTCGCGGCGACGGCGGTTGCAGGGTTCGCTCTCGGTCTCGCCGGGAACAAACTCGACGGGTCGTCGCTGAATGTCGCCCTGATCGTGGTGCTCGCCCTGTGGCTCGCGGTGGTGGTCTGGCGGTGCCTGGCGCCGTTCCTCAGTTGGAAATCCACGCATTTCATCGCCACCGACCGTCGAGTACTCATCCGGCACGGCGTACTGACCCACACAGGCATCGACATCCCGATGGGACGAATCAGCAACGTTCAGTTCCGGCACGGTTTGCTCGACCGAATGCTGCGAACCGGCACATTGGTCATCGTCTCGTCCTCCGATGATCCCCTCGAGTTCGACGACATTCCCGACGTGCAGCGTGTCCACTCGCTCCTCTACCACCAGGTGTTCGACGCAATGGATCTGCACCGTGGTCGCGCGCGCGAAGATCCTCGCGGGGACGTCGATCCCGGCAAAGCCTGGTAACCGGTCACAGCGCTCAGGGCATCTCCGTACCCTGTGTGGGTGACCGCCGTACTGCTTGCCGAAGATGACGAAGCCATTGCCGCCCCGCTGTCGCGGGCACTGGGTCGGGAGGGGTACGACGTCACCATCGAGCAGACGGGTCCGGCGGCCCTGGAACAGGCACTCGACGGTGCGTACGACCTGTTGATCCTCGACCTCGGGTTACCGGGAATGGACGGTCTCGAGGTGTGCCGGCAAGTCCGCGCCCACAGTTCCGACCTGGCCGTGCTCATGCTCACCGCCCGCACCGATGAAGTGGATTTCGTCGTCGGTCTCGACGCCGGGGCAGACGATTATGTCGGTAAACCGTTTCGGCTGGCCGAGCTGATGGCGCGGGTCCGCGCCCTCCTGCGTCGCCGCGGCGGTGCCGAGGACTCCGTCGTCGAGGTCGGCGGGATCCGCCTCGAACCGGCCGCCCGGCGAGTGATGGTGAACGGCGCCGAAGTCGCGCTGGCCAACAAGGAGTACGAACTGCTGCGGGTACTGCTCGAACATGCGGGGCAGGTGGTCTCGCGCGACACCATCCTCGCGGAGGTGTGGGGCGACGTCGAACTGCGAGGGTCGAAGACGCTGGACATGCACATGTCGTGGCTGCGCCGAAAGATCGGTGACGAGGGGCCCGCCGCCGAACGCCGGATTGCGACGGTCCGCGGTGTCGGCTTCCGGATCAACACCGACTAGGCACGGTTCGTGCGCCGCAGAATTCTCCAGTCGATCCTCGCTGTCGTCATCCTCACGGCGTTGCTGCTCGGTGTCCCGCTGATCTACACCGCATGGTTGTGGGTGGAGGATCTCACCCGCAGCGACCTCCAGATCCGCCTCGACCGGATGGCGACCGAAATCATCACCCAGGAAGGCGCCGACGGGGTTGTCGAGGGAACGCTCGACCTCAATTCGCTGCGCCTCCTGGTTCCGTCGGACGGACGGCTGGTTGTGGTGTACCCGACCGTCGACGACGGCGCCGCCCGGGTCGACATCGGCGAACCTGTCGTCTCGTCGCCGCTGGTGGAGTCACTGGCGATGGGCACGTCCGGCTCGCTGCGACTCGAGGTGCCGTCCGACGAGATGCGGACCCAGCAACGCCAAGCGGTGGGCGCAGTGGCGCTGCTGGTCCTCGTATCCATTGCAGCGGGAACCGTGGTCGCCGTCGTCACCGCCAACCGGCTCGCCGACCCGCTGCGGGACGTCGCAGGCCGCGCCGCTCGCCTCGCCGAGGGCGATTTTCGCCCCGACAGTCGCCGCCACGGCATTCCAGAACTGGACCGGGTGTCCGACGTCCTCGATTCCGCCACCGTCGAAATCGCCGGCCGACTGCAGCGCGAGCACGCCCTCGTCGCCGACGTGTCGCACCAGCTGCGCAGCCGTCTGACCGCTGTGCGCCTGCGCCTCGACGAACTGTCAGAACACTCCGACCCCGCCGTCGTGGTCGAGGCGGACGAGGCTATGGCGCAGGTCGACCGCCTCACCGTCGCGATCGACGAGTTGGTGCGCTCCTCGCGCAGCAGTGGCACCGAAAACCCCGTGTCGGTCATCCGGGAGCTCAGCGTGGTCATCGCAGACTGGAAGCGGCCCTTCGAGGATGCTTCCCGCGACCTGGTGCTCCAGGGTGACGCCACCGTGATGGCGTCGACGACGGGTTCACGGCTACGTGAGGCCGTCGCGGTGCTCGTCGACAATGCCCTCGTGCACGGCGCCGGTACCTGCACTGTCGCGGTGCGGCTGATTCAGGGGCAAATGCTGAGGGCAGCCGGTCCGGACACGTCCATCCGCGAGGCGATGGTGTGTGTGGAGGTTTCGGACGAAGGCGACGGGGTGAGCAATGACCTCGCGCCGCACATCTTCGACCGCGGGTTCTCTGGAGCCGGATCCACCGGTGTCGGGCTCGCGCTGGCCAGGGCGCTGATCGAGGCCGACGGCGGCCGCCTCGAACTGCAGCGTCGCCGTCCAGCGCTGTTCGCGATCTTCGTCCCGATCGCACGGGAGCACGTGCCGACCCGGGTGACCGGCATCAGAGAGCCACGATGAACGCGGTCTCGCCGCTCAGGAATGCCCGATTTCTTCCTCGGCGGCCTCGTCGACCAGATCGGGATCGATGCGGACGTTCTGCTCCGGGAACGCGAACCGGCGCAGCGCCCAGAACCGGAAGACCATTTGCAGCAGGTTTCCGATGATGTAGTTGAGCACGAAGTCGACGATCACCAGAGTGGTGAGATTTTCCTGGTCGGCGCGGATGTCGAAGACGTTGTTGGCGGTCCACAAGGGTGCGGCGGCGATGAGAACTCCGACACCGCTGATGCTGAAGAACAGCAACGCCTCGTGGTGGCGCTCGCGGCCACCGCGATTCTTGAACGACCATTCGCGGTTGAGGATGTAGCTCAGCACGGTCGCCAGAACGCCGGAGAGAACCTTCGCGACGACCGGCTTCTCTTCCAGGATCGTGAGGCTGAGCGAGTAGAAGATGGCCAGGTCGAACACCATGGTTGTTCCGCCGACGATGGCGAACTTGATCAGCTCGTGATGCCGCAACGCGAGAGCCCGGAAAGGCTGGGGTACGCGTGCAAGGACACCGTCGACGAATGACACAACGGAGAAGTTTACGAAAGCCGGAGGCAATACCACTAATTGGCGGTGAAATCATCAGGAGAATCACAGAAACTGGTGAGCGACCACCTCGGCGGGGGAACCCCGTGCCGGACGTGACAAACTTATGTCCCGTGACCGGCAACTCTGACTCCTCACCGCGTCCCACGACACCCCGCGATCTGCACGCCGGGCAACCCGTCGTAACGATGATCGGCGGTGGCCAACTCGCGCGGATGACGCACCAGGCCGCCATTGCGCTCGGCCAGACTCTTCGCGTGCTCTCCGGGGCACCCGACGAACCTGCCGCGCAGGTGAGCCCCGATGTGGTCCTCGGCAGCCACACCGACCTCGACGCGCTCCGCAAGGCGGCAGTCGGTTCTCATGCGCTGACCTTCGACCACGAGCACGTCCCTACCGAGCACCTGGACATCCTCGTCGCCGAGGGCGTCAACGTGCAGCCGCCCCCGCAGGCGCTGATGTATGCGCAGGACAAGCTGGCGATGCGTCGCAAGCTCGGCGAGCTCGGCGCGCCCGTCCCGGCGTTCGCCGAGGTGACGTGGGCCGAGGACGTGGTGAAGTTCGGCGCACAGCACGGATGGCCGGTCGTGATCAAGGCCGTTCGCGGTGGGTACGACGGCCGGGGGGTCTGGATCACGGACGATCCGGACGAGGCCGAGCGCATCGTCACCCAGCAGCTGGACAACGGTGTCGCTCTCCTCGTCGAGGAGAAGGTCGAGATGCGCCGGGAGCTGTCGGCGATGGTGGCACGGTCACCGTTCGGCCAGGGCGCCACGTGGCCTGTCGTGGAGACCGTCCAGCGTCACGGCCAGTGCGCCGTGGTCCTGGCTCCGGCTCCCCAGCTGCCCGATTCCGTTGCCGAAGCTGCAGAGGGTCTCGCCCTGCGGCTCGCCTCCGAACTCGGTGTGGTCGGCGCGATGGCGGTGGAACTCTTCGAAACCGCCGACGGCACCCTCGTCGTGAACGAACTGGCGATGCGTCCGCACAACTCTGGCCACTGGACCATGGACGGTGCCCGGACCTCGCAGTTCGAGCAGCATCTGCGTGCGGTCCTCGACTATCCGCTCGGAGACACCGCGCCGATCGCGCCGATCACCGTCATGGCGAACGTGCTCGGCGCCACGGCCGCGCCCGAGATGAGCATGGACGAGCGGGTCCACCACCTGTTCGCACGGATGCCCGACGCCAAAGTGCACCTCTACGGCAAGGGCGAACGCAAAGACCGCAAGATCGGCCACGTCAACATTGTGGGCGGCCCGGGTTCCGTGGACGACCCCGAGTACGTGGCCGCGGTGCGTGAGCGCGCCGAGCGAGCCGCACATTGGCTTTCGCACGCGGAATGGACCGACGGATGGGATGTACACGGTGAGTGAATCGGCAGCACAGCAGGGCGCACAGGTCGGGCTCATCATGGGCAGCGACTCGGACTGGCCCACCATGGAGGCCGCTGCCGAGGCACTTGCGGAGTTCGGTGTCCGGTTCGAGGTCGGTGTGGTTTCCGCCCACCGCACACCGCAGCGGATGCTCGACTACGCGAAGTCGGCAGCCGGTCGGGGCATCAAGGTGATCATTGCCGGCGCCGGCGGCGCAGCCCACCTGCCCGGCATGGTCGCGTCGGCCACCCCACTGCCCGTCATCGGTGTGCCGGTTCCGCTGAAGTACCTCGACGGCATGGATTCCTTGCTCTCGATCGTGCAGATGCCCGCCGGCGTCCCCGTCGCGACGGTCTCCATCGGCGGGGCCCGCAACGCAGGTCTTCTCGCCGTCCGCATCCTCGGTGCCGCCGACCCCGCCCTGCAGCGTCAGATGGTCGCATTCCAGGACGGGCTCGAATCGATGGTGCTCGACAAGGACAAGGCCCTTCGCGAGAAGCTCCTCGGCTGAATGAGACGTAGCCGCGGGGTGCCGATGATCCGGGCGACGCGGGGGAATGGGCAGTCGGCGGCGATCACCTGCGCGGCGTTGGCGTACGCGCGGGTGTGGGGTGGCCGCACTGCCTTCGACGAGGAGTTCGGCATCTTCGTGTGCAGCGGCATGAGGGGCGGCTTCGCGCGCGGGGGGACGACGATCGGGGGCGCGTTCCTCACAGGGCGGACGCCGGCGCGAACGCTCCTGCGCCATGAGGCGGTGCATGCCGACCAGTGGGCCACATACGGGTGGAGTTTTGCGCTCCGGTACCTGTTCGAGGAGTTACGCCACCGTGGGGCGCGCAACAGATTCGAAATCGCCGCGGGACTGGCCGACGGCGGCTACCGAGTGAGCTGACGCGTGATTTTCTCTGTTCCGATCCGCCTCGTCTGAGATGAGGGGTCGGCGTTGGCCACCTGCACCAGCGACGCGCCGGCCGCGAAGACGGCGATCAGGCCGGCGATCAGTGCATCCGGAGAATCCCAGGCGATATCGGAGGACACCCGATCCGTCGACGTGATGCCCTGCGCTTCGGCCGACGCACGTGCCGCGTCGAGTACGTCGTCGACGCTGGTCCCGGCGATCGCGGGTCCGGCTACAGTCGGCCGGAACTGGTCGCCGTGGACGCGGACGGAGGTGGCGTAGTCGGTGATACCCACGGGAAGGTCGGGGACGGGCCGTCCGAATGCGTCGAGTGAGAGCACCGCGACCTCCGGTACGTCGTCGACTTCGGCCAGACGGCCGACCGAGACAAGTGCGACTTCGGCCTCCGCATCGGGCTCGAGGACGACCTCGGCGCCTGCCCACCAGGCGCCGAGAAGGACGGCGGCGGTCTGCCAGTGCGCGGGCAGCAGCACGCACACCCGCGCCCCCGGTTCGAGGGCGAACTCGTCCCGCAGGAAATTGGCGGTTTTCGCGGCCCAGTTGGTCAGGGTGAGCGCGGAGAGTTCGACTCGTTCGCCGGTGGCGTCGTCGTAGAACGTCACTCGCGGGCCTGCCGGATCGCTCGCCAGGATCGGGTCGAGAAGGGCATCGGTCAACGTGCGGGAGGCATGGTTCATGGACACAGTTCGTTTCTCGTTCTCTAGTTCACACAGCGCGGGCCGGACGAGCCGGCATCGATAGGCGGGCCGGGCGGTGCCGGGGTGGGCGAGGTGCCTGACGCGGACGAGGTGCCCGCGGTCTCGGCGGATCCGCTCGTGGAGGTCGTCTCCGCCGATGTGGGTCCGTCGTAGTCGTCGGAGAGCACCACGCGCACCGAGCCCTCGGGCAGAGTCGAATCCGTGTCGGTGGGCAGTCCACCGAGTGCTGATGCGACGGCCTTGGCGCTGTCGTCGTCCGCGGAGTGCGCGAAGACCGTGGTGGAACTCACCGAGGTGCCCGTGTAGTTGCCGACCTCACCCTGTCCGTAGCCGAGCGCGGTGAGCGCATCGGACACCCCGGTGGCGAGGCCACCGATGTCGCTGGCATTCGCAACGTCCACGGTCACCGTGGAGGTGTCGATGTCCGGCGTGGTCGTGGTGTTCTCGGCGTCGCTCGGTTCTTCGCCGACGAGACCCGTCACGTACTTCTTCACGGCCTTCGGATCGACCTCGACGATGGACTCGCCGTAGTCGGTCATGCCGTTGAGGTCGGCGACCGGAATCGTCTCGAACTGCACCTTGCCACCGGCCAGGTCCTGCAATTGGGTGGCGAATTCGATGATGTCCCAGTCGTCGTCGAGTACGACGGATCGTTGGACGGCGGCGCTCAGTTCGTTCAGTTTGCCGGGATCGCTGAGTGTTTTCGCCGAGAGCACCTTGCCCACGAGCGACGCCATGAACACCTGCTGCCGCACGATGCGGTCGAGATCACCGCGAGGAAGATCGTGGCGCTGCCGGACGAAGCTCAACGCGTCGGCGCCCTTCAGCGACTGCTCGCCGGCCGGGAAATGTGCCCCCGACAGGTCCTCGTCCACCGGCTCGTTGAGGCACACGTCTACGCCGCCCACCGCGTTGGTGAGCAGGACGAATCCGAGCAATCCGACCTCGGCGTAGTGGTCGACGGTGATACCGGTCAATTCCGCGACCGATTCGATCAGCGCCTCACGGCCGGACTCCGTCGACTGCTCCTCGGCCTCCTTGTCCGTCGAACCACCCTCGACGAGCTTCAGCCGCTCCGTCTCCTTGGTTGCGCCGTATGCCGCATTGATCTTGGACTTGCCGATTCCCGGTACGTCGACGTAGGAGTCGCGGGGGATGGAAATGGCGGTGGCGGAACTGCCGTCGTTGGGGACGCGGATCAGGACGATGGTGTCGGTGTTGGACGCCACCTCTTCGCCCGCGCGCAGTGAGTCGAGTTCCTCCTGGGACAGTGGGTTGCCGTGGGCATCGGTGCGGCTGTCCGTACCGACCATGAGGATGTCGACGGCGCCGTCGGCGCTTCCGCCGAGTCCGAGACCGCCCGCGGTTGCCAGGTTGTTGCGTAGCGAGTCGATGCTCCGCCACGCGAAACCGGTGACGACGAGTGCGAGCACCGACAGCACGGTCACCGCGATGTGGACGGGATGCCGGGACGTCCTCGGGGGTTCGCCCGGTTCGGGTTGCTCGTGTGACACGCAACCAGGCTACTGGTCGGCGCGTTCGGAACAGGGACGCGGCGATCGGCGTGCCAGACTGACCGCGTGACGGAAATCCTTGTGACCGGCGCCCGGGGACAACTGGGAGGACACCTCCTTCGCCGCGCCGAGGCAGCAGGTATCGCAGTTCGGGGTGTGGGTTCGGACGAGCTCGACATCACCGACCCCGACGCAGTGGACGCGCAGGTCGAAGGCCGATCGGTGGTGATCAACTGCGCGGCCTATACCGCGGTGGATGCCGCCGAATCCGACGAGGAGAGGGCCCTCGTCGTCAACGAACGCGGCCCGGCGATTCTCGCCGCGGCCTGTGCCCGGATGGGCGCACGACTGATCCACGTCTCCACCGACTACGTGTTCGCCGGGCGTGCGGACACGCCGTACGAGGTAGACGCGCCGACGGCGCCGGCGACAGCGTACGGACGCACCAAACTGGCCGGTGAGCGCGCTGTGCACGCAGCGCTGCCCGCTGCCCACGTCGTGCGAACCGCGTGGGTCTACAGCGGTGCGGGTTCCGACTTCGTGGCCACGATGCTCCGGCTCGAACGTGAGCGCGACACGATCGACGTGGTGAACGATCAAGTGGGATCGCCCACATTCGCAGGTGACCTCGCCGCTGCACTTCTGGAGTTGGCCCACCGCACCGACGTCGTGGCACCGATTCTGCATGCCACCAATGCAGGGCGGGCCAGCTGGTACGACCTCGCCCGAGCGGTATTCGAGGAGGTTGGCGCCGACCCCGAGCGAGTGCGCCCGTGCTCGAGTGCCCAGTTCGTGCGTCCCGCCCCGCGCCCGGCGTTCTCTGTCCTGTCTCAGAACTCGTGGGCAGCCGCGGGCCTTACTCCGATGCGGCCGTGGCGCGACGCCCTGCGCGCAGCGCTGACAACGGTCGTGTGAGGCGGGGCGTCCCGGAACGGCTACGCTTGCCCGCGTGAGTTCGAAGCTGGCCGTGGTGACGGTTACCTATTCGCCAGGCGAGCATCTGGAACATTTCCTGGACACTCTCGCCGAGGCGACGAAAGAAGATCCGCAGGTCGTGATGGCTGACAACGGATCGACAGATGGCGCACCCGAGGCCGCCGACAAGGCGTACGACCACGTACGCCTGCTACGCACCGGCGGGAACATCGGTTACGGCGGTGCCGTCAACAGGGCTGTGGCGGAGATCGACGAAGAGATCGAGTTCGTCGTCGTAGCCAATCCGGATGTTCGGTGGGCGCCCGGATCGATCGACGTTCTTCTCGCGGCTGCCGAGCGGTGGCCACGGGCCGGGGCGCTCGGTCCCCTCGTGCTCGAACCCGACGGAAGTGTGTATCCCTCGGCACGCCAGGTCCCCGACCTGGTGTCGGGTGCAGGCCACGCCGTTCTGGGAACGGTATGGCCGTCCAACCCCTGGACTGCCGGCTACCGACAGGAGAACGAGTCGCTCAGTGAGCGCGCGGTCGGGTGGTTGTCCGGGTCGTGTCTGCTGATCCGTCGAGCGGCGTTCGATTCGATCAACGGTTTCGACTCCCGCTACTTCATGTACATGGAGGATGTCGATCTCGGTGACCGGCTGGGCAAGGCGGGGTGGCTCAATGTCCATGTCCCGTCCGCCGAGGTCACGCACGCCAAGGGACACGCCGCCGGAAAGCATCCCGAACTGATGTTGCCCGCACACCATCAGAGTGCGTACCGCTTCCAGGCGGATCGGCACCCGCACTGGTGGCAGGCGCCGCTGCGGTGGGCCCTCCGAGGAGGATTGGCGGTGCGGTCGAAGGTGGCGGTGGCTGCGGCAGTGCGGGAACGACAACGAAATTCCAACGAGGGGGCAGCGTCCGATGACAGGTGAACAGAAGACCGATGCAGTGGTGCTGGTGGGGGGCAAGGGCACCCGGCTTCGCCCATTGACGTTGTCGGCGCCGAAGCCGATGCTGCCCACGGCGGGTCTGCCGTTCCTCACCCATCTGCTGGCGCGCATCGCGGCCGCGGGCATCACGCACGTCGTCCTCGGCACGTCCTTCAAGGCGGAGGTGTTCGAGGAACACTTCGGTGACGGGTCCAAACTGGGTCTCGAGATCGACTACGTCACCGAGACCGAACCTCTCGGAACCGGTGGCGGCATCCGCAACGTGCTTCCGAAACTGCGCGGCGAGAACACCATGGTCTTCAACGGTGACGTGCTCGGCGGTACCGATCTCGGGGGAATCCTCGACACGCATCGTACGACCGAAGCCGACGTCACACTGCACCTCGTGCGGGTGGGGGATCCGCGGGCGTTCGGTTGTGTTCCCACCGATGCGGAGGGACGGGTCACCGCGTTCCTGGAGAAGACCCAGGACCCGCCGACCGACCAGATCAACGCCGGTTGCTACGTGTTCAAGCGCGACATCATCGAACAGATCCCGTCCGGACGCCCCGTGTCTGTGGAGCGCGAGGTCTTTCCGGCTCTGCTGGCCGAGGGCGCGCGGGTCTACGGGCACGTGGACTCGTCGTACTGGCGTGACATGGGCACCCCGGAGGACTTCGTCCGAGGCTCGGCGGACCTGGTGCGGGGCATTGCGCCGTCGCCGGCGCTCGACGGGCCCCGCGGCGAATCACTGGTGCACCCGGGAGCGGGCGTCGCGCCGGGTGCCTTGCTGATCGGCGGGACCGTGGTCGGACGCGGCGCCGAGGTAGGAGCGGGTGCACGCCTCGACGGCGCCGTGCTGTTCGACGGGGCAGTCGTCGAGGCAGGCGCAACCGTGGAACGTTCCATCATCGGTTTCGGTGCGCGCATCGGTCCGCGGGCTCTCGTCCGCGACGCGGTGATCGGCGACGGAGCCGACATCGGTGCTCGGTGTGAGTTGTTGCGCGGGGCCCGGGTGTGGCCGGGCGTGACGCTTCCCGACGGCGGAGTGCGTTTCAGCACCGACGTGTGAAATGCGTGGCGACGCAGGACGACCCGCGCTGCGGGCCGCTCCATCGGTTCCCCTGACCGAGGTTCTGCTCAGCGTAGTCCGGCGAGATGGACCAAGTGGTCGATCGTGGACTTCTCCGCGTCGGGCGGGAGCGCGTCCACCGGCCACCAGCGCAGGTCTGTCGACTCGGAACTGCGCACGATGTGCGCGTCGGGCCGGGCCCGGACGAGGAAGCGCAGATCGAGGTGCCGGGTCGGCTGCCCGAGGGAGCACGTGATCGCATGTGTATGCGCGGAGAGTAATTCCGCATCGATCCGCAGGTCCGGGATGCCCGACTCCTCGCAGGCCTCGCGCAGTGCCGCATCGACGACGGTCTCGTCCGTTGCCTCGCAGTGCCCACCCAACTGGATCCACCGGCCGACCCGGGGATGCAGTGTGAGGAGCACATGGCATCCGCTCTCGTCCAGAACCAGCGACGACGCCGTGATGTGACCGGGGGCGTGCTCGCGGAGGCAGCCGAGCGGTGCGGAGCCGAGGAACGCAAGCATGGTATGGCGCAACGATTCGTCGCTCTCGCTCACCGTTTTCCAGGACGCGAGCACCTCGGTGGCGGACCGGTGCAGAGTTTCGGCGCTCATGTCGCGGCGGTCACCGTTCGAGGAGGGCGTCGGCGGAATCGGGGACTTCGCGCGGAGCGAGCGGTTCCACGGGATGGCCGACCGCGATCGCACCGAGCGGTCGCCAGTCGGCGGGCAGGTCCAGGACGGTGCGCACCACGTCGGCGGCGAAGATGGTGGAGCCGATCCAGCAACTGCCGATTCCCTTGACCGCCAGCGATACCAGGAGCCCCTGTACAGCCGCGCCCACAGCCGCCGTGAACATGGTCGATTCGGCCGCCTGCCTGCGCGCGTCGGGGTAGGTGTGTGCGCCGTCGGGAACACAGAACGGGATGATGACCTCGGGGGCGTCGAACAAGATGTTCCCCCGCGCCACCCGGGCCTCGACGGCGGCCGCGTCCATGCCGTCGGACGCGAGATCGGCGCGCCACTGATCTCGCATGCGAGACAACAGTTCATCCCGGATCGCGAGGGTCCGGATCCAGACGAAACGAACCGGGCGAGTGTGGTGTGGCGCGGGAGCGGTGAGCGCTTCGGAGATTGCTGCGCGAACGGCGCCGGCGTCGACAGGCTCGTCGGAGAACTGTCGAATCGAGCGGCGCAGCAGAAGCGCTTCTGATCTGCCCTGTGCCAGCGATTCGGCGGTTCCGAGCCAGAACAGGTCTTCCGGCCCACGCCGGATCAGATCCCGCGCGCTGGATCCGTCGTCACCGAGGTCGAGGCCGCGCACGACGGCGACCGGTACACCGCCGAGTTTGCCCTTCACCAGATCGCCTGCCGCGGCGATCTCGTCGGCGATCGCCACCTCGGTGACGATCAGTTCGTTGCCCTGGCCGTCGCGGGCCCCGGCATACGCGTGCAGGACGGGAAGGCCGACTGCGCCGATCGCGGCATCGATCTGCCCATTGCGCCACGCCCGTCCCATCGTGTCGGTGACGACGACGGCGACGGTGACACCGAGGGCAGCCTTGATCGCGTCCCGGAGCCCACGGGCGCTGAGATCCGGATCCTCGGGCAGCAGCGCGAGTTCGGACCCCTCGACATTGGATCCGTCGATCCCCGATGCCGCTTGGACGATCCCGAGGCGATTCTCGGTGATCAGTGTGCGTCCCTTGCGGGCGACGATGCGGACGGCTTCCTGTTCGACGAGGCGCCGTCGGACGGCGTCTCTCTCGTCGGGATCGGTGGGGGAGGACACGATGCGGCCCTCGACCTTCGAGAACACCTTGCTGGTGACCACCAGCACGTCGCCGTCCCGCAGCCACGACGCCGCCGCGACCACGGCGGCGGCGAGGTCGTCCCCGGGGCGGAACTCGGGTAGTCCGAGGACCGGGAGGATCTCCAGGGGGCCGCCCGGCGCGTGGTCGATCACAGCGGTACCCCGGCAACGTCGAGGGCGGCCTGCACCATCCTGGCCGTCGCGTCGGGGTCGGTCATGATCAACGGCACACTGCGAACTTCGACACCGGGAACGTCGGCGTTGTCGGTGTCGTGCACCAGCCAGCCGTCGAGGATTCCGGTCCCGCTGCGCGCCCCATAGTAGCGGCCGATCGCCTCCGCCGACGTCTCGACCCCGATGACGTCGAGGCATTCGTCTGCCATGCCGCGCAACGGCTTTCCGCCGATGATGGGAGAGACGCCGACGACCTTCGCGGCGGTGGTGCGCAAGGCTCCGCGGATGCCGGGCACCGCAAGGATCGCGCCGATGCTGACCACAGGATTCGACGGGGCGAGCAGGACGATGTCCGCGGACTCGATCGCCTCCACCACTCCGGGAGCCGGCTTCGCCTGCTCGGCGCCGATGTGCGCGAAGCTGTGTGTCGGAACCTTTGCGCGGTGCCGAACCCACCATTCCTGGAAGTGGATTGCGCGCTGCTCGCCGTCTTCGGGATCCGTGATCACCACATGCGTCTCGCTGCGGTCGTCGGTAACGGGCAACAGTGCGACACCCGGCTGCCAGCGATTGCACAAGGCCTCGGTGACGGCCGACAACGGATAACCCGTGCGCAGCATCTGAGTGCGAATGAGGTGGGTGGCGATGTCGCGGTCGCCCAGACCGAACCAGTCGGGTTTGGCGCCGTACGCGGCGAGTTCCTCCTTGGCGTTCCAGGTCTCTCCCGCATGCCCCCACCCACGCTCGGTGTCGATGCCGCCGCCGAGGGTGTACATGCAGGTGTCCAGGTCGGGGCAGATGCGCAGTCCGTGCATCCACACGTCGTCACCGACGTTGACGACGGCGGTGATCCGATGGCCGGGGGAGTGGCCCTCTTCGTGCGCACCGTCGGTGCCGAGAAGTCTGCGCACGCCTTGCAGGAATCGAGCCCCGCCGACCCCGCCCACCAATACAGTCACGTTCACGAAGCAAAGCCTAGGCGGTGCTCCGGCGGAGCCGGTCGGCTGCTTCCCCAAGGCGATTTCGAGCGCGAAATACTAATGGACATTTTCGGCTTAGCTTGACCGCGACACGCTGGGCGTGTCTAATCACAAATATGTCATTCCGACGTTGTGGGCGTGGAATCTCTTGCAGCGGGGATCAATTCGAACGCTTGTTCGAACGGATGGCAGGGGTGTTCGGTTCGGGGTACGTGAACGATCGAAATTTTCTGCGCTATCACAGGTGAGGAGGCGGAGCGATGCCCAATGAGCAGGTCGAGTCGGAGACTCGCTGGAGCACAGTAAGCGACGAACCGCAGACCAATTCCGAAGCAGGCGCAGCAGACGGCGTCTGTGTTCAAGAAGTCTGTGTGCAAGAAGGCAGGGGAAGCGAAAGTCCGGTGCGACAACTCGTCGCTCAGGAGATCGAAACGGCGGGCACCCGCCCGGCGTTGAGCGTGGTGACCGGTTTCGATCAGCTTTTCGAGACCATCGAGGATCAGTGGCAGGAACGCGCGCTGTGCGCGCAGACCGATCCCGAGGCATTCTTCCCGGAGAAGGGTGGCTCCACGCGGGAAGCCAAGCGGATCTGCTTGGGCTGCGAAGTCAAGGACGAGTGCCTCGACTACGCGCTGGCCAACGACGAGCGGTTCGGCATCTGGGGTGGCCTGTCGGAGCGTGAGCGCCGGCGCCTCAAGCGGGGAATCGTCTAGTCAGTCCTCCGCGCCCGGCAGGTCGGGGTCGATGACCTCCGGTTCGACGCCGAGGTAGGTGCTCACCTGCTGTACGAGCACGTCGTGCACCAGGTCGGTGAGATCGTCCGGGTCTTTCGCGCGCTGTTCCAGCGGTCGGCGGAACAGGACGACCCGCGCCCGGGTGGCAGTGCCGTGCCGGTCGATACCCGCGGGTATCAGCCGGGACAGCGGCACGGGCCCGTCCGCCACGACCTCGGGGGGCCAGTTCACCGAATCCGGGTCCAGCGCATGAATTTTCGGGACCTCGTCCACGGCGATGTCCAGCTTCGTCAGGCGCTCGCGCCACTGTGCGTCGATCGGCGCGAACGCTTCGAGCACCACGAGATCGAACTTCTCCGCGCGACTTCGCCGTGCGGGCGCGTCGGGAGGAAACACCGACCCGCGAATTCCGCGTCCCCGACGGTCGACTGATCGGGTGGTCACCGGACGCCTGCGTCGTGCTCTGGACATGGACTGGACATTACGACAGCCGCAGACTCCCGGTGTGTCCGAGTAGGTGTCGGGCCCTCCTGGGGCTAGGCTCCCTAGCTGTGAGATCTCTGCGTCGATGCTGCCGCCCCGGGTGCAAGAACCCCGCTGTTGCGACGCTCACGTACGTCTATTCGGACTCCACCGCTGTCGTGGGTCCACTCGCCACCGTCGACGAGCCTCATTCCTGGGATCTGTGCGACACCCACGCTTCGCGGATCACCGCACCGAAGGGTTGGGAACTGGTCCGGTACGAGGGCGGATTCTCTTCGAGCACGCCGGACGAGGATGATTTGACCGCGTTGGCGGAGGCCGTGCGGGAGGCGGGCTTGGGCGATCGCGGGCGCTCCGAACGAGCCGCCTCCACGGAGGAGCGCGCCGACACCGGCACGCACACCCCACCGGTACGAACCGGCCGCCGTGGCCACCTGCGGGTTCTTCCCGACCCTGCCAACTGAGTTCCTGCTGGTCCTTCCCGAAGCGTCAGCGCCGTGAGCGCCGTCTCGCGGTTGCCCTGCCGTGCCCGCGGCGGGCAGGCATTAGGCTGGCGCCAGCACTGGTGCTCGCAAAGGAGAAAACAGAAGTGGCGCGATCAGCCGAGTCCGTACATGCCGTGATCAAGGCTTACGACGTGCGTGGTGTGGTCGGTGAACTCATCGATGCCGCGTTCGTCCAGGACGTCGGCGGCGCCTTCGCGCGACTCGTGCGCGACGACGGCGCCACCAAGGTGGTCGTCGGCCACGACATGCGGGCGTCCTCCCCGGACCTCGTGAAGGCCTTCGCCGACGGCGTCACGGATCAGGGTGTCGACGTGGTCCTCATCGGCCTGGCGTCTACCGATCAGTTGTACTTCGCGTCGGGACTGTTCGACTGCCCCGGGGCGATGTTCACCGCGAGCCACAATCCTGCCGAGTACAACGGCATCAAGCTCTGCCGTGCGGGGGCCAAGCCGGTCGGCCAGGAGACCGGCCTGGCGACGATCGCGGCGGATGTCATCGACGGAGTCCCCGAGTTCGACGGTGCGCCCGGTGCGGTGACGGAAGAGGACGTGCTGGGGCAGTACGCGAGCTTCATCCGTGGCCTGGTGGATCTCGCCGACATGCGTCCCTTGAAGGTCGCGGTCGACGCAGGCAACGGGATGGGCGGGCACACGGTGCCCGCCGTGTTCGAGCCCATGCCGGTGGAGCTGGAACCGCTGTTCTTCGAACTCGACGGTACGTTCCCCAATCACGAGGCGAATCCGCTCGACCCTGCCAACCTCGTTGATCTCCAGGAGCATGTGCGGAGGACGGGTGCCGACATCGGTCTGGCATTCGACGGTGACGCCGACCGCTGCTTCGTGGTGGACGAGAAGGGCAACCCGGTCTCACCGTCGGCAGTGACGGCACTCGTTGCCGAGCGTGAGCTGGCGAAGGAGCCCGGCGCGACCGTCATCCACAACCTCATCACGTCGCGGGCGGTCCCGGAACTTGTCACCGAGCTGGGCGGGTCCCCGGTGCGCACGAGGGTCGGACATTCCTTCATCAAGCAGCAGATGGCCGAAACCGGCGCGGTCTTCGGCGGCGAGCACTCCGCGCACTACTATTTCCGCTCCTTCTGGGGCGCTGACTCCGGGATGCTGGCCGGACTGCACGTGCTCGCCGCGCTCGGGGAGCAGGGGCGTCCGCTGTCCGAGCTGATGGCCAAGTACGAGCGGTACGCGGCTTCCGGGGAGATCAACTCCACGGTCGCCGACGCCGAGGAGCGGACAGCCGCGGTCGTGTCGGCGTTCGCCGACCGCACTACGAGCGTCGACCGGCTCGATGGCGTCACCGTCGATCTGGCCGGCAACGCCTGGTTCAATCTGCGGGCTTCCAATACCGAACCGCTGCTACGGCTCAACGTGGAAGCGCCCACGGCCGAAGACGTAGACGCACTCGTTACCGAGATACTGGGCATCGTCCGATCCTGACTGCCATAGTTGGGTATAGCGGGTCCTGCACGCAGACAAGCTCCGATGAGGTTTGCACCGAGAAAAGAGAAAGGGGGTGCGGTGTCATGACAGCGCCGACGCCCCTGTTGGATCTCGACGACGGCGACGCACTGGTTGCCGCGGACACCCTGGGAGTTCTCCGGTCCGCGGCGATGGGCGGTGCCCACATCCGGGCCACCAGGTCCGCCGTCGAGGAGGGGGCTCTCGAAAGACTGCGGGGTCTTCGGCCGCGCAGTGTAGTGGTGGTGACCGGCTCGGGGCGGGCGAGCCGCGGGGCCGCGATCCTCACCGCGGTCCTCGCCGAACGGATCGGGTTCCCCCTCGTGCGCGCCGCCAGTACGCCCGTCTGGGTCGGACCGCTCGACGTGGTCGTGGTTGCCGGCGACGACGCCGGTGATCCGCGACTCGTGCAGGCCATCGACGCGGCTGTGCGCCGTGGCGCCGAGGTGGTGGTGGCCGCGCCCGACGAGGGGCCGTTGCAGGCTGTCGCGGCGGGACGGGTGCTGATGTTCTCGCCGAGAATCCAGGCACTGACCCGGCACGGTCTGCTGCGGTACTTCGCCGTCCTCCTCGCGGTCCTTCGCGTGGTCGGATCCGAGCGGTGGGGTGACGAGGTGCCCGATCTCGAGCAACTCGCCGACGCCGTCGACAACGAGGCACTTCGCGATCGCCCGACCAACGAGGTGTTTCACAATCCGGCGAAGTCTCTGGCCTCTCGGATGCAGGGACGCCGGGTGGTACTCACCGGGGACACCGAGAGCGCAATGGAACTGGCGCGTCACGGTGCCGAGGCGCTACTCCACGCGGGCAGGGTGGCAACCGCGTCCGAATTGTCCGACGTACTGAGTGCGGCGAGCACCTTCCGCGTGGCGGCGACCGTCACCGACCCGATCTTCCACGACCCGGAACTCGACGGTCCGCCCTCCGCCAGTCCTGTCCGTACCTTTGTCTTCTCGGCCGAGGCCGAGAAGATGCTGACGGAACGCAAGACCGCGGTGCTGGGGGACGCCGACCTCGTCGTCGCAGCGTCCGACGAAGCCACCCCGCCATCGCAGCGGTCGGAACTCGAGCAGGCAGCGGTTCTCGTGGGGCGGCTCGACATGACGGCCGCGTACCTGCAGTTGATCGGCGGTATCTAGTGCACCGACTCGAAGGTGCGCTCCGATCCTATGCATGGGGATCGCGCACCGCTATCGCTGAGCTGCGCGGACTGCCGGTTCCGACCGCACATCCGGAAGCGGAACTGTGGCTCGGTGCCCATCCGGCAGATCCTGCTCGCGTCGTCACCGACGAGGGGGAGCGGTCACTGCTGGATCTGGTGCGTTCCGAGCCTGAACGGCAACTCGGTCGCCGCAGCGTCGACACCTTCGGTGAACGCCTCCCGTTCCTCCTCAAACTGCTTGCCGCCGAGGAGCCGTTGTCGTTACAGGCGCACCCCAGTGCGGACCAGGCCCGCGAAGGTTTCGCTCGCGAGAACGAGCTGGGTATCGCGCTCGGATCCTCGATTCGCAACTACAAGGACGACAGTCACAAGCCTGAGCTCGTGGTCGCGCTCAGCCGGTTCGACGCACTTGCCGGGTTCCGGGATCCGAAGCGGACGGTGGAGCTTCTCGATGCGATCGCGGTTCCCGAACTCCAGCCGTACGCCGGGTTGATTGCGGGACAACCCGACTCGGACGGGTTGCGTGCGTTGTTCACCACCTGGATCACGTTGCCCCAGCCCGTCCTCAGTGCGCTGATGCCCCGCGTGCTCGACGGGTGCGTCGACTACCTGTCAGGCTCCAAGGACGGCGAGTTCGTTGCCGAGATCCGAACCGCGCTCGAATTGAGTGAGGTGTATCCGGGCGACGCGGGCGTACTCGCCGCGCTACTGCTGAACAGGGTCACCCTCGAGCCTGGGCAGGGGCTCTATCTCGCAGCCGGAAACCTCCACGCGTACCTGCACGGTATGGCCGTGGAAATCATGGCCAACTCGGACAACGTTCTGCGTGGTGGACTCACCCCCAAGCACGTCGACGTTCCCGAACTGCTCCGGGTGCTCGATTTCGATTCCGTCGACATCCCGGTTCTCGAGGCAGAGGAACTACCCGGCAGCGCCGAGTTCATGTATGTCTCACCCGCGCCTGAGTTCTGTCTGACGAGGATCGATCTGTCGTCGAACGGTCGTGCCGAACACCGCTTCCGGACGGAAGGTCCGCACATTCTGCTCTGCACCGCGGGTTCGGTGCACTTGCGGTGCGGTAGTCAAAGCCTCGACGTCGAGCAGGGCAGTGCCGTCTGGATCGCGGCCGAGGACCCCGAAGTTTCGGTGACCGCGACATCGGAACGTGCCCAGCTGTTCAGTGCGAGAGTCGGCGCACCCATCGCGTAGCCTGTGAGCCGCCCAGCGATCCGGAGACGGGCCGTGGGCCCGTTACGAGGGCGCTACGAGCGAGAGGAGTGGTCAGTTGTCGGCCCATGGGGGAAGGAAGGCGATTCTCGCGGCACTCGGGGCCAATGCGGGCATCGCGGTCGCCAAGTTCGCCGGCTTCCTGATCACCGGTTCGTCATCCATGCTCGCCGAATCCGTGCACTCGGTGGCGGACACGTCCAACCAGGGTCTGCTCCTGCTCGGCCAGAAGAAGGCCGAGCGTAGCGCTGACGAGTTGCACCAGTTCGGGTACGGGCGTAGCCGCTACTTCTACTCGTTCGTCGTCGCACTCGTGTTGTTCAGTCTCGGTTCGCTGTTCGCCATCTACGAGGGCGTGCACAAGATTCAGCACCCGGAAGGGCTCACCTCCCCGTTGGTCGCAGTCGTGATCCTGGTGGTGGCCATCGGGCTCGAGACGTTCAGCTTCATCACTGCCGTGCGTGAATCCCGCCCCCTCAAGGGCGAGGCGTCGTGGTGGGGTTTCATCCGCACATCGCGCAGCCCTGAACTTCCCGTCGTTCTGCTCGAAGACACCGGCGCACTCGTCGGTCTGTTTCTGGCGCTGGGGGGTGTCGGACTGACGATGGTCACCGGAGATCCGGTGTGGGACGGCATCGGCACCCTCTGCATCGGCGGCCTCCTCGGAGTTATCGCGATCATCCTCATCGTCGAGATGCAGAGCTTGCTCATCGGTGAGGGCGCCACCGCGGACGAGGAGGCGCGCATCCTCACCGCGCTGGTCGACGGACAGAAGATCGAACGCGTCATCCACTGCAAGACGCAATACCTCGGACCAGAGGAAATCCTCGTGGCGGCAAAGGTGGCGGTGGCGCCCGGCTCGGACATTCAGGCCGTGGCGACGGCCATCGACGAGGCCGAAGCCCGGGTGCGTGAAGCCGTTCCGGCGGTCCACCGCATCTACCTTGAACCCGACCTGTTCAGAGCAACCGAAGCATAGGCTGAACGGCAACTTTCGATTGAGGAGGCTGATGTGGCCATCCAGGACAAAGGCAGTGGACCGGAGCTGAGCGGTCGCGCCAACGGGCTGTTCCGGACCAAGTCGATCGAGCAGTCGATCAGGGACACGGACGAGCCGGAGACCAAGCTCCGGAAAGACCTGACGGCGTGGGACCTCACGGTCTTCGGTGTCGCCGTCGTCATCGGTGCCGGCATCTTCACCCTTACCGCCCGGACCGCCGGAAACGTCGCGGGGCCTGCCGTGTCGGCGGCCTTCGTGATCGCCGCCATCGCGTGTGGCCTCGCGGCTCTCTGCTACGCCGAGTTCGCCTCGACCGTTCCGGTGGCCGGCAGCGCGTACACCTTCTCGTACGCGACGTTCGGTGAGTTCGTCGCCTGGATCATCGGGTGGGACCTCATTCTCGAGTTCGCGCTCGCCGCCTCGGTCGTCGCCAAGGGCTGGTCCCTCTACCTCGGGGAAGTGATCGGAAACCATACTCCGATCGCCCAGTTCGGATCCTGGAAGTTCGACTGGGGTGCCGTGATGATCGTCGCGATCATCACCGTACTGCTGGTCACGGGAACCAAGCTGTCGTCACGAGTGTCGCTCGTCATCACGACGATCAAGGTGGCCGTTGTGCTCGTGGTCGTAGTCGTAGGCGCGTTCTATATCGAGGCCGACAACTACTCGCCGTACATCCCGCCGTCCGAGCCCTCGGACACCGGTGAGGGCATCCACCAGTCGCTGTTCTCCTATGTGACAGGCGCCGGTGGCAGCACGTTCGGCTGGTACGGACTCCTCGCCGCGGCAAGCCTCGTCTTCTTCGCCTTCATCGGTTTCGACATCGTCGCCACCACCGCCGAGGAGACCAAGAACCCACAAAAGGCGCTGCCCCGCGGCATCCTCGGCTCGCTGCTGATCGTGACCGTGCTCTACGTGGCGGTCACCCTGGTGCTCACCGGGATGGTCGACTATCACGACTTGGCCGGAGATACGTCCAACTTGGCGACCGCCTTCGACATTCACGGCATCACGTGGGCGAAGAATCTGATCTCCTTCGGTGCATTGGCCGGTCTGACGACCGTAGTGATGGTGCTCATGCTCGGCCAATCCCGGGTGCTGTTCGCCATGTCGCGGGACGGACTGATGCCGAGACGGCTGGCACCCACCGGCAAGCACGGCACACCGGTCCGCATCACGGTGCTCGTCGGTGTCGTGGTGGCTGTCCTCGCGGGCTTCTTCCCGATCGGCACTCTCGAGGAGATGGTGAATATCGGCACGTTGTTCGCCTTCGTCCTGGTCTCGGTCGGCGTCATCGTGCTGCGCCGGACCCGGCCCGACTTGCCCCGTGGGTTCCGCGTGCCGCTGGTTCCGCTGGTGCCGATCCTGGCCGTGCTGGCGTGCCTGTGGTTGATGTTCAACCTTTCCGTCGAAACGTGGATCCGGTTCGTCGTGTGGATGCTGCTCGGGGTGATCATCTACTTCGCGTACAGCCGCAGGCATTCCATGATGGGCAGGCGCAGTCGCGGCGAGGTGATCTGACCGAGCTGTTATTTCCGGCCCGCCGGGGAAGCGCCACACGGCGCTTCCCCGGCGGGCTTTTCTCTGCCTTCAGTCTTGATCGATTTAGTTTACAAAATAGAGAATTTGTCTATAAGGGGAACGTACTGCGGCGTATTGTCTATCTCAGTGGTGATCTACCTCACGCGATGGGGCCCAGGGTGAAGGAGTGGGAATGGCGACGCAGCTACAACCGGAATCGGCAGTGCCGGCCGAGCAGTGGCGGGACAAGAAGCGCTACCTGTGGCTGCTGGGGCTGATACCGCCCACCGCGGTGTTCCTGGCGATCGGGCTCGTGTGGGCTTCGGGCCGGGTCGGTCTCGACGCGGTGGCGCCGGTGTGGTGGTGGATCGGGCCGCTGCTGGTGTATGTCCTGCTGCCGATTCTCGACGTATTCTTCGGCCCGGACGGTGACAACCCGCCCGACGAGGTGATGGACCGGCTGGAGCACGACAAGTACTACCGGTACTGCACCTACGCCTACATTCCGTTCCAGATCCTCAGCCTGGTGACTGCCTGCTACCTGTGGTCCGCGTCCGATCTCAGTTGGCTGGGTATCGAAGGTGGTCTCGGTGTGGTGTCGGAGATCGGCCTCGCGATCAGCATCGGTTGTGTGGCGGGAATCGGGATCAATACCGCGCACGAGCTCGGTCACAAGAAGGACGAACTCGAACGGTGGCTGTCCAAGGTCACTCTGGCGCAGTCGTTCTACGGCCACTTCTACATCGAGCACAATCGCGGACACCACGTGCGGGTGGCCACGCCGGAGGATCCGGCGAGCTCACGTATGGGCGAGTCGTTGTGGGCATTCCTGCCGCGCAGTGTGTGGGGCGGCCTGACCTCGTCCTGGCGACTCGAGAAAGCGCGGTTGGACCGGCTGGGCAAGAGGCCGTGGACAATTCACAACGATGTCCTCAACGCCTGGTCGATGTCGGTCGTGCTGTTCGGTGCCCTGCTGGCGGTGTTCGGCCTCGAGATCGCACCATATCTGCTGATCCAGGCGGCCTTCGGCTTCTGCCTGCTCGAGACGGTCAACTATCTCGAGCACTACGGGCTGCGCAGGCAGAAGACGGCAAGTGGCCGCTACGAACGTTGCACTCCCGAGCACAGTTGGAACAGCGATCACATCTGCACCAACATCTTCCTCTACCACTTGCAGCGCCACAGCGATCACCACGCCAATCCCACCCGGCGTTACCAGACGTTGCGGAGCATGGACGGTGCTCCGAACCTCCCCAGTGGTTACGCCAGCATGATCACGCTCGCCTACTTTCCGCCGCTGTGGCGCAAGGTGATGGACCCCCGGGTGCTCGCTCACTACGACGGCGACATCACCCGTGTCAACATCCACCCCGCGAAGCGCGCCAAGGTGCTCGCGAAGTACGGAGCCGCGGCATGAGCGCGTACCGGTGTCCGGTCTGTGAGTACGTCTACGACGAGGCGGCAGGCGCGCCGCGGGAAGGGTTCCCTCCTGGCACGCAATGGGATTCGATCCCCGAGGGCTGGTGCTGCCCCGACTGCGGGGTGCGGGAGAAGATCGATTTCGACGAAGTAGCGACAACAACAGGAGGCGCGACATGACCGAATACAAGCTTTACCAGTGTGTGCAGTGCGGCTTCGAATACGACGAGTCGCTGGGGTGGCCCGAGGACGGTATCGAACCCGGAACTCGTTGGGACGACATCCCGGACGACTGGAGTTGCCCCGATTGCGGCGCGGCGAAAGCGGACTTCTTCATGGTCGAGATCGAGTGGAGCTGACTTCCGGGTGAGAGTGTCCGACGTGGCCGCGTACCGGACGCGCAGGCGTCCGGCGCCGGGCACTAATGTCTTGGACATGACTTCGTCGCGTGTCAGAGTGTCCTACCAGGAGGCCACGCGGCTGCTGCTGCGTCAGTCGGTGCTCGACGCCATGCGCGATCTGTTGTTCGAGAAGGACTGGTCCGACATCACCATGTCGGACGTCGCGGCCGGTGCCGGGGTGAGCCGCCAGACCCTGTACAACGAATTCAAGTCCCGGCAGGGGCTCGCGGAGGCCTACGCGCTGCGATTGGCGGACGAATTGGTCGATTCGGTCGACGAGGCGTTGGTCGCCAACGTCGGACAGGGCCGAGCCGCACTCCTCTCAGGCTTCACCGCGTTCTTCGCCGCGAGTCTCTCCGATCCCTTGGTGCAGTCGCTGCTGCGCGGCGAAACCAAACCGGACCTGCTGCGGTTGATCACGACCGAGAGTGCGCCCATCATCGAGCGGGCGTCGACGCGGCTGGCAGAGGTTTTCCACCGCGGCTGGGTGCGGGCGAGTGTGGTGGACGCGGGAATTCTGAGCCGCGCCATCGTGCGGCTCGCTATGAGTTACATCTCGATGCCGCCCGAGTCGGAGGCCAACGTGGCCGAGGATCTCGGTGCCCTCCTCGGGCCTTTCGTGGACAAGGCAGTCGACGGGGCCGATCGGCTGGAAGGCTGAGCACGCGGACTGTCGTCTGAGTGTCACCCTCGGGCGGCCGTACCGATAGCCTTGATCGAAACAGCAGCCAACCAGGAGAGGCAGATGACGACCTCAGTTTCAACCACGCCCGTGGCCGAGAGCCGTAACGGGATCGATTTCAAGGTGGCGGACCTTTCGCTCGCCGAGTTCGGCCGCAAGGAGATTCGGCTCGCCGAGCACGAGATGCCGGGACTGATGGCGCTTCGCCGCGAGTACGCGGAGGTGCTCCCGCTGAAGGGCGCACGTATCTCCGGATCGCTGCACATGACCATTCAGACCGCGGTCCTCATCGAGACGCTCACAGCGCTGGGTGCCGAGGTCCGCTGGGCGTCGTGCAACATCTTCTCCACCCAGGATCACGCCGCCGCTGCCATCGTGGTCGGCCCGCACGGAACGCCGGAAGAGCCGAAGGGCACCCCGGTCTTCGCGTGGAAGGGCGAGACCCTCGAGGAGTACTGGTGGGCCGCAGAGCAGATGCTCACGTGGCCGGACGCCGACAAGCCGGCGAACATGATCCTCGACGACGGCGGCGACGCCACGATGCTGGTCCTCAAGGGCGCGCAGTTCGAGAAGGCCGGTGTCGTGCCACCCACGGACGACGACCAGGATTCCGACGAGTACAAGGTCTTCCTCAACCTGCTGCGCCGCTCCCTCGAGGCGGACAAGGGCAAGTGGTCGAAGATCGCCGAATCCGTGCAGGGGGTCACGGAGGAGACCACCACCGGAGTTCTGCGGCTGTACCAGGTCGCGGCTGCCGGCGAACTCACCTTCCCGGCCATCAACGTCAACGACTCGGTCACCAAGAGCAAGTTCGACAACAAGTACGGCACACGTCACTCGCTGCTCGACGGCATCAACCGCGGCACCGACGTGCTGATCGGTGGCAAGGCCGCGCTCGTCTGTGGCTACGGTGACGTCGGCAAGGGCTGCGCCGAGGCGCTCCGGGGACAGGGCGCACGCGTCGCGGTCACCGAGGTCGATCCGATCAACGCACTCCAGGCCCTCATGGACGGCTTCGAGGTCAAGACGGTCGAGCAGGCCATCGGCTGGGCTGACATCGTCATCACGTCCACGGGCAACAAGGAGATCATCACCTTCGAGCACATGAAGCAGATGAAGCACCAGGCCATCCTGGGCAACATCGGTCACTTCGACAACGAGATCGACATGGCAGGTCTCGAGCGGTCCGTTGAGGTGACCCGTATCAACATCAAGCCTCAGGTGGACGAGTTCCGCTTCCAGGACGGTCACTCCATCATCGTGCTGTCCGAGGGACGCCTCTTGAACCTCGGCAACGCGACCGGCCATCCGTCGTTCGTGATGAGCAACAGCTTCTCCAACCAGGTCATCGCGCAGATCGAGCTGTGGACCAAGCCGGACGAGTACGACAACGAGGTGTACCGGCTGCCCAAGCATCTGGACGAGAAGGTTGCCAAGATACACGTCGAGGCGCTCGGCGGCACTCTCACCAAGCTCACCAAGGAGCAGGCGGAGTACATCGGCGTCGACGTCGAGGGACCGTTCAAGCCCGAGCACTACCGCTACTAGAGGTCATGGCGTCCCCCGGTCCGCTGCGTGCGTGCCGGGGGATAGCCTTCATCCCCGTGGGAACCTCTTCTGTCGGAACGCTGGTAGCGCTCGAAGGCCTCGACGGCGCAGGCAAGCGGACACTTGTCTCAGCCGTCGTGAAGCGACTCGCAGCGGCTGGGCTCCAAGTCGGCACTCTCGACTTCCCTCGGTACGGCCGCTCCGTCCACGCCGATCTGGCGTCGGAGGCACTGAAGGGGGCACACGGTGACCTCAGCGGATCGGTGCATGCAATGGCGGTGATGTTCGCCCTCGACCGGTCCGGCGCGATCGCGGAGATGTCCGAACTGCTCGTCGGCTGCGACATCGTCCTCCTCGACCGCTATGTGGCGTCCAACGCCGCCTACGGTGCCGCTCGGTTGCATGAGGGCGCCGACGGCGAATTCGTGGGCTGGGTGCGGGAGCTGGAATTCGGTCGCCTGGGCCTGCCCCGCCCCGACCTCCAGCTGTATCTCGACGTGCCCGTCGCGCTGGCCGAACAACGTGCGCGCGGGCGTGAATCGGCCGACGCGAGCCGGGCGCTCGACGCCTACGAGCGCGACCGCGGTCTGCAGGAGCGCACCGGCGAGGTGTACCGCCAGCTAGCCGCAACCGACTGGATTTCGCCGTGGTGGGTGTTATCCCCGGACACCGATCCACTCGCGCTCGCCGAAAACCTGGCATTCTTGAATGACGGCACGGGACCTCGTGGCGAGAAAGAACACGGCACGCCGTAACGGCGAACGGGCAGTTACGGGCTCCGAAGATGCAACGATAGGGACATGAAGCCAAGGATTCTGGTTGTCGACGACGACACTGCGCTCGCGGAGATGCTCACGATCGTTCTCCGCGGCGAAGGTTTCGACCCGTATGTGGTGGGGGACGGGACCCAGGCGCTCACCGCTGTCCGGGAGACTCGCCCGGACCTGGTGTTGCTCGACCTGATGCTGCCCGGGATGAACGGTATCGACGTGTGCCGGGTGCTCCGCGCCGACTCCGGGGTGCCGATCGTGATGCTGACGGCGAAGACGGACACCGTCGACGTGGTTCTGGGATTGGAATCCGGCGCGGACGACTACATCATGAAGCCGTTCAAACCGAAGGAGCTGGTGGCGAGGGTCCGCGCGCGACTCCGTCGGACCGAGGACGAACCTGCCGAACTGCTCAGCATCGCCGACATCGTCATCGACGTTCCCGCCCACAAGGTGAGCCGGGGCGAAGAACTGATTTCTCTCACACCACTCGAATTCGACCTCTTGGTCGCGCTGGCGCGTAAGCCGCGGCAGGTATTCACCCGTGAGGTTCTGCTCGAGCAGGTGTGGGGTTACCGTCATGCAGCCGACACTCGACTGGTCAATGTGCACGTTCAGCGTCTGCGCGCCAAAGTCGAGACTGATCCCGAGAATCCCGAAGTGGTTTTGACGGTCAGGGGGGTCGGCTACAAGGCCGGACCGCCGTGACAGGTGTTTCCCGATGGCGGCGTCGTGTCAATCGACGCGTATCGCCGATCCTTCGGTGGGGTCACTCACTGAGCAATACCCTCGCGCACACGTGGCGTCGTTCACTGCAGCTGCGGGTGGTCGTCTCGACGCTTACGTTGTCGCTCATCGTCATCGTGGTCCTCGGAGTCGTGCTCACCAGCCAGATCACCGATCGGCTGCTCGAGACGAAGATCAACGCCGCGACCGAGGAGATGGACCGGGCCCGTAGCACGGTCGAAGGGCAGCTGGCCGGGGCGGACGACAGTAGTTCGCCCACCACCCAGCTCGACGGTGCCCGCGCTGCGCTCACCAACAGGGAGCCGGACGCCGGGCAGGACTCCGGATCGGCAGGCACGTTCGACCCGGTGCTGATCGTGCCCGGTGACGGCCCGCGGGCGCCGACCTCGAGCGGTCCGGCGGACCAGATACCCGAGTCGCTGCGGGCGTTCGTGCAGGCCGGGCAGGTGAGCTATCAGTTCGCCACCGTCAACGATCCCGAGGGTTACTCCGGCCCCGCGCTCATCGTGGGAAGCCCGACGGCCTCGGCCATCTCGACGCTCGAGCTGTATCTCGTCTTCCCGTTGGCGAGTGAGGACCGCAGCTTGTCGCTGGTGCGTGGAACGCTGCTCGTCGGTGGCGCGGTGCTCGCCGTGCTACTCGCGGCCATCGCACTCCTCGTAGCCCGGCAGGTGGTCCTCCCGATTCGTTCCGCCTCCCGGATTGCCGTGCGGTTCGCCGACGGCCGTCTGAAGGAGCGGATGCCTGTGCGCGGTGAGGACGACATGGCCCGCCTGGCGATGTCGTTCAACGAGATGGCGGAGAGCCTGTCCAAGCAGATCACCCAGCTGGAGGAATTCGGCAACCTGCAGAAGCGCTTCACCTCGGACGTGAGCCATGAGCTGCGTACGCCGCTCACCACCGTGCGCATGGCGGCCGATCTGATTCACGACGGCAGCGACGACCTCGACCCCGTGCTCCGGCGCTCCTCCGAGTTGCTCGTCGCCGAACTCGACCGGTTCGAGGGACTGCTGGCCGATCTGCTCGAGATCAGCCGCCACGACGCCGGCGTCGCCGAGCTGGCGGCCGAGCAACTCGACCTGCGGATGTGCGCGCGGGCCGCCGTCTCCACGGTGCGGCACCTCGCGCGGGAGAGCGGGACGGAACTGATTGTCGACCTGCCGGATCATGCTGTCATGGCGGAGGTGGATCCGCGCCGTGTCGAACGCATACTGCGCAACCTCCTCGCCAATGCCATCGACCACGGAGAGGGCAAACCGGTGCTGCTGCGTCTGCGTGCCGACGACAGTGCCGCAGCGTTCATCGTGCGCGACCAAGGGGTGGGGCTGCGGCCGGGCGAGGAGAAGCTTGTGTTCAATCGGTTCTGGCGGTCGGACCCGTCGCGGGTGCGCCGCTCCGGTGGCACCGGACTGGGGCTGGCGATCAGTGTCGAGGACGCGAACCTGCACGACGGCCGGCTCGAGGCTTGGGGCGAACCCGGCCAGGGGGCCTGCTTCCGGTTGACGTTGCCGAGGGTGAGGGGCCGGAAGGTAGTCTCAAGTCCGTTGCCGCTCAAACCCGGTACCGGCAAATACGTTCAGGGACAGCCGATCCCGGGGGACACGTCGATGCCGGTGCGTAACGACAGTCCCGAAACCGCCGTCGACGAGTCCCGCACCGTGCCCCAGAAGCGCGAGTTACCCGAACAACCGCAGACCCATGAGCCACGGGAACGGGAGAGTGCCCACGTCGGCGACCGCGAGGGTTCGCGTACCTCGGAGCGGGACGGATGACGCCGCGCTCGGCATCGTCCCCCGTGTTCCGGTCGATCTGGGGTGCTGTTCTCGTGGCCATGCTCGTCACGGTCGGCGGATGCGCCAGCCTGCCGGATTCGTCGACCCCACAGGCGATCGGCACGATCAACCGTGACACCCCGGGATCGAGTGTGGCTGCGCCCGCACCGGGTCGGGAACCGGACCTGCTTCTGCGGGATTTCTTCAAAGCCAGCACCGACCCGTCGAGCCGCCATCTCGCGGCGCGCCAGTTCCTGACCCCCGGGGTGTCCGGGCGATGGGACGACGCGGCGAGCGCCACCATCGTCGACAAGGTCGACGTCCTGCCCGAGACCCGGACCACCGACCGTGCGACGTACACGATCCGTGCCAACAAGGTGGGGCAGCTGGAGCCGGGCGGACTGTATGTCGCAGAAGAGGGAAGCTTCGAAACGAAAATCAGTCTCGAGATGCAGGGCGGTGAGTGGAGGATTTCCGAGCTGCCCTCGGGCGTGATTCTCGACCGGGCCCAGTTCCTCAACACCTATCAACGCAAATCGTTGTACTTCCTCGACCCTGCCGGGACAACGGTGGTGCCGGATCCGCGGTGGGTGTCAGGGGCGCAGGATCAGATGGCGGCCCAGCTGATGGGTCTGCTGATCGACGGGCCGAAGTCGGCTCTCGCCCCGGCCGTGCGCAACGAACTGGGCGAGCGTGTGTCGGTCCGGGGCCCGATCACGAAGGCGGACGGGCGCACCGCCCAGGTCGGGGTGGGGCTCGGAGGCATCCGGATAGATTTCTCCGGTGTGCGGCCGATGGACCAGCAAGCAAAGAGTCTGTTTGCGGCGCAAGTGATCTGGACTCTCGCGAACGCGGAGATCTCCGGTCCGTACATTTTGCTCGCAGACGGTGAGCCCCTCGACGACCGTTTCCCCAACGGTTGGACCACCGCCGACGTCGCCTCGATGAACCCGTTCGCGACCTCGAGCGCCACGGTGGGATTGCATGCGCTGCGAGACGGTTCGATGGTGAGCGTCACCGAGACCGGAGTGACACCCGTGCCGGGGTACTTCGGATCCGCGCGCAACATGCGATCCCTCGCGCTGTCGCAGGACGGCAAACTGGTCGCCGCCGTCGCGGACACCGGGCGTCCACCGCCCGAGCCGGCGAGCGCCTTGATGGTCGGTGCCTACGAGGACGGGGCGGCGTCCGTCCTCGAGGGCGGGGCGATCACCCGCCCGACGTGGGCACCCGACAACTCTGCGATCTGGGCGGCGGTCAACGGCAATGCGGTGATCCGTGTGCTGCGCGAGCCCGGAACGGGGCGGACCTCCGTCGAGAACGTGGATGCCGGTGCTGTCACCGCGCTGGGGGCCACCATCACGGAACTCCGGCTCTCGCGCGACGGTGTGCGTGCGGCGCTCATCGTGGACGGCAAGGTGTACTTGGCCATCGTGGCGCAGATGCCCGGTGGCGGTTACGCCCTGACCAACCCGCGTGCGGTCGCGATCGGCCTCGGCAGCCCGGCTCTGTCGCTCGACTGGAGCACGAGTGACACGATCGTCGTCGCGCGTGCGGCATCGGATATTCCGGTGGTACAGGTAGCGGTCGACGGCTCACGCATGGATGCCTTGCCGAGCCGCAACCTCACGGCCCCGGTGGTGGCCGTGGACGCCTCGACGACGACGGAGTTCGTCGCCGACTCGCGTGCCGTATTCCAGTTGAACAACAACGATCCGGCCGGGGACAGGTATTGGCGCGAGGTTCCCGGCCTCACCGGTGTGAAGGCGATTCCGATTCTGCCGGGCTGATTCGGCCGGGACACCTCTGTCGGGAGGAGTGTGTCGGTAGGAGTGCGGAAGATGAGGGCATGCGCACACTGCCCGGCTCACGGACGCTGCTCGATTTGATCCTGCCCGGAGAATGCGGCGGGTGCGGAGCGCCCGGCGCGCAATGGTGCCACAGCTGCGCCGCCGAGTTGGCGGACGATCCGGTTCTTCTGCAACCACGGGTCGATCCGGGGGTCGCGGTGTGGGCGCTGGGACCGTACTCGGGCCCGCGACGCCGGGCCGTGATCGCTGCAAAGGAGCGGGGCAGGCGCGACCTCGCGGTGCCGCTGGGCTCCGCGGTCGCGGGCACCCTCGCGCGCCTGCACCAGTGGGGGGAACTGCAGCCGCCCGAGGTCGCCCCGGTGGTGCTCGTCCCCGCCCCGACGCGCTCGCGGGCGGCCCGGATGCGGGGCGGCGATCCCGTCACCCGGATCGCGATCGTCGCGGTGGGAGCGACCCGGGTCTGTCCCGCGCTGACCATGCGCAGAGGGGTGCGCGACTCCGTCGGACTGTCCGCGGATCAACGTCGAGTAAACCTCGAGGGTGGTGTTATCCTCACCCGCAGCGGTCACCGATTCGCTCGGCATCTGTCGTCGGATTCGGCTGTGCGCCAACGTAAGACGGTGGTCCTGATCGACGACGTGTCGACCACCGGGGCGACCGCGGCGGAGTCGGTTCGCGTGCTGTCCGGGGCCGGCATCGCGGTCGCGTCGGTGGTCGTCCTGGCCGGCGTCGGCTGAGGTCGCGGCGGAGCCGGCGCAAACTCGGCGTCGGCCAGATGAAATTGCGCCGAACAGTGGCACTCGCGCGAGTTACGTACTAGCGTCGCGGACACACCCGAAACACAGGTAGGAGGTGATACTTCGAACCTGGTGCCGGGCGGACCCCTTCCCGGCATGGATCAGAATTCGCCGCCGCCCATCACGGGGCGGGGCCGTAATCGGGAGGTACGAGTGACGACCCCTTCGCAAGCTTCGGTTTTCATCGACGAACGCACCACGGATGCACAAGAGAAGACCGATGCCCCTAGCGCCGATATTGTCGTCAAGGGACGCAACGTCGAGGTTCCCGACCACTTTCGCGTGTACGTCTCCGAGAAGCTGTCGCGCCTCGAGCGCTTCGACCCCTCCATATTCCTGTTCGACGTCGAACTACAACACGAACGCAATCGACGCCAGAAGAAGAGCTGCCAGCGCGTCGAGATCACTGCCCGAGGCAAAGGGCCGGTAGCCCGAGCCGAAGCGTCGGCCGACAGTTTCTATGCAGCCTTCGAGTCGGTCACGGCGAAGCTCGAGAGCAGGCTCCGCCGCACCAAGGACCGAAAGAAGGTCCACTACGGGGAAAAGACCCCGGTATCGGTGGCGGAGGCCACCGCCGCACTCGCCGAGGACGAGAGTCTCGGTATCAGTCCCGACATCTCCCTCGACGGCCAGGAGGCGCAGTCGCACGAGCACACGCCGGGTCAGGTGGTGCGGACCAAAGAACACAAGGCGACACCCATGACCATCGACGACGCTTTGTACGAGATGGAGCTGGTAGGACACGATTTTTTCCTGTTCCACGACAAGGAGTCGGACAAGCCTTCGGTCGTCTACCGACGGCACGCGTTCGACTACGGACTCATCCGTCTGGCGTGATCTGCATTCGTCCCACGTGACGGTGTGAGCGGTCGGTCTACTCGTCCGCACCAGAGAGCGCCTACCATGGAATCCGGCCGGGGTTCTCGGACCTCCGGCCGGATTTTGTGTGTCACCCACCCACTGCCGAAGATTGAGGACGAACAAGACTGTGCCGTCGCTGTCGCTATCCAAGCTGCTCCGTGTTGGTGAAGGTCGCATGGTCAAGCGGCTCAAGCACATCGCCGACCACGTTTCCTCCCTGTCGTCCGCGGTCGAAGACCTGACCGATGAGCAATTGCGGGCGAAGACCGACGAGTTCCGCTCGCGCTATCGAGACGGTGAACCGCTCGACGAGTTGCTCCCCGAGGCTTTCGCCGTAGCCCGCGAGGCCTCGTGGCGGGTCATCGACCAGCGGCACTTCCACGTGCAGATCATGGGCGGCGCCGCCCTCCATTTCGGCAACATCGCCGAGATGAAGACAGGTGAGGGTAAGACCCTCACCTGTGTGTTACCCGCATATCTCAATGCCATCGCCGGCGAGGGCGTCCACGTCGTGACGGTCAACGACTACCTCGCCAAGCGCGACTCGGAGTGGATGGGGCGTGTCCACCGTTTCCTGGGCATGGAGACGAGCGTGATCCTGTCCGGGATGTCGCCCGCCGAGCGGCGCGCGGCCTATGCGGCAGACATCACCTACGGAACGAACAACGAGTTCGGCTTCGACTACCTGCGTGACAACATGACGCACTCGCTGGACGATCTCGTTCAGCGTGGACATGCTTTCGCCGTCGTCGACGAAGTCGACTCCATCCTTATCGACGAGGCCCGTACCCCCCTCATCATCTCCGGGCCCGCCGACGCGTCGAGCAAGTGGTATGCGGAGTTCGCGCGTATCGCTCCGATGCTGAAGCGCGACGTCCATTACGAGGTCGACATTCGCAAGCGCACCATCGGTGTGCACGAAGCGGGTGTCGAGCTCGTGGAGGATCAGCTCGGTATCGACAACCTGTACGAGGCTGCGAACTCGCCCCTCGTGAGCTACCTGAACAACGCCATCAAGGCGAAGGAGCTCTACACCAAGGACAAGGACTACATCGTCCGCGACGGTGAAGTGATCATCGTCGACGAGTTCACCGGTCGTGTCCTCGTCGGAAGGCGCTACAACGAGGGCATGCATCAGGCGATCGAGGCCAAGGAGAAGGTGGAGATCAAGGCCGAGAACCAGACGCTTGCCACCATCACCCTGCAGAACTACTTCCGTCTGTACGAGAAGTTGTCGGGCATGACGGGTACGGCCGAGACCGAGGCCGCCGAACTGCACCAGATCTACAACCTCGGCGTCATCCCGATTCCCACCAACCGGCCGATGGTCCGCGTCGACAACGGCGATCTCATCTACAAGACCGAGGAAGCCAAGTTCGACGCCGTCGTCGACGACGTCGTCGAGCGGCACGAGAAGGGCCAGCCGGTCCTCATCGGCACCACCAGCGTCGAGCGGTCCGAGTACCTGTCGAAGCAGTTCACCAAGCGCGGCGTGCCGCACAACGTACTGAACGCCAAGTTCCACGAGCAGGAAGCCACGATCATCGCCGAGGCCGGCAGGTCTGGGGCGGTCACGGTGGCGACCAACATGGCCGGCCGTGGAACCGACGTGGTGCTGGGCGGCAACCCCGACATCATCGCGGACATCGCCCTGCGCAAGCGCGGCCTCGACCCCGTCCACACGCCCGAGGAATACGAGGCGGCGTGGGACGAGGTGCTCGAGCAGGTCAAGGCCGAGGTGAAGGCCGATGCGGACAAGGTCCGTGAGGCGGGCGGACTGTACGTGCTCGGCACCGAGCGGCACGAGTCCCGGCGAATCGACAACCAGCTTCGTGGCCGCTCCGGACGTCAGGGTGATCCCGGCGAGTCCCGGTTCTATCTGTCGCTCGGCGACGAGTTGATGCGACGGTTCAACGGTGCGGCTCTCGAGTCGATCATGACCCGCCTCAACCTGCCCGACGATGTTCCGATCGAGGCGAAGATGGTCTCGAAGGCCATCAAGAGCGCGCAGACGCAGGTGGAGCAGCAGAACTTCGAGATCCGTAAGAACGTCCTCAAGTACGACGAGGTGATGAACCAGCAGCGCACGGTCATCTACAAGGAGCGCCGCCAGATCCTCGAAGGCGAGGACATGGAGGGCCAGGTCGAGAAGATGATCACGGATGTGGTCACCGCGTACGTCGACGGCGCAACTTCCGAGGGATATGTCGAGGACTGGGATCTCGAACAGCTGTGGACCGCACTGAAGACGCTGTACCCGATCGGCCTCGACTACAAGGAATTTGTCGGGGACGGCTCCGACGGCGACGTGAAGGACATCAGCAGCGACGAGCTCCGCGAGATGCTCCTCGAGGATGCGCACGAGGCGTATGCGCGCCGGGAAGCGGAGATCGACGCCGCCGCCGGTGAGGGTGCGATGCGTGAACTCGAGCGCCGCGTTCTGCTCAGTGTGCTCGACCGCAAGTGGCGTGAGCATCTGTACGAGATGGACTACCTCAAGGAGGGCATCGGTCTTCGAGCGATGGCGCAGCGTGACCCGCTGGTCGAGTACCAGCGCGAGGGTTTCGACATGTTCACCGGCATGCTCGAGGGGCTGAAGGAGGAGTCGGTCGGATTCCTGTTCAATCTGCAGGTCGAAGCCGCGGCCCCGCAGCAAGCGGCAGCGCCCGGCATCACTGTGACGGCGTCCTCGGCGGCCGCGACAGCGTCCGCCTCGCCGACGCCGACGCCTGCCCGGCCATTGCCCACGCAGGAGGCAGCACGTCAGGCTCAGGGCACCGCTGCACCTTCCGCCCTGCGGGCGAAGGGATTGGACAACGCGGAGCCGCGTGGACTGACGTACTCCGGACCCGCCGAGGACGGCAGCGCCCAACTCAGCCGCCGAGGCACCGGCAGCGAGGACAACGCGGACGCAGGGACCCGGCGCCAGCGACGCGATGCGGCACGGTCTCAGTCGAAGGGTAAGAAGGCGCCGCGGTCCAAGCGCAAGCGCTGACCCACCTCGTCGTCAGCCGACGACCATCGAGGTGACAATCCAGCCCGTGTCGGATTTCCGTTCGACACGGGCTGCGATCACGAATACCCGGGGTCCGCGGCCGTAGGTTCCGAAGGCCTCGAGTGTGTCGTCGTCGAGTACCCGAAGGTGGACGCGTTGCAGCGTGGCCACTCCGAGTCGCCTCGCGGGCGATTCTGCGAGCGCGAGGGTCCGTGCCACGTCCAGCAGGGAGGAAACGACCACGGGCCGCAGTTGGCGCACATTGCGCCGTCGATCGAGTACTTCGAGCACCAGACGGAACGCGTGTTCGGTGAAGCGTTGCGCGTCGGGTGCAGCGCGGGGAACGGGAACAGTGAGCGAAGGGCGCGGCGACGTGCCGGAGTGCGCCGAGCTTCGCGCCGGCGACGACTGACGGCCTCGACCGGGTGCTCTCCGATTGCCGAGCGGCACGGCCGGGCCGGCGGCGCGGGCCGGCGCCTCACAAGTCGGCGGCTCGTAGTTGGGCACGCGCGACAAGAACGTGTAGGACTCACTCATTTCTTCCCCCCGGTTTCGGCATGAGACGGCCGTCGTAGCGGCCATCCTCGCACGAATTCGGTGGTCGTGTCGCCGAACCCCGCAGGGGAACCTAGGGTGGGGTCGTGCGGGGATTGATTGTGGACGTCGGCGGTGTGCTCGTGGGCCCGGGTTCGGACTTCGACGTGTTGTCGTCGGTCATCGCCGATGCCCGGCTTCGCGGCATCCGAACCGCGATACTGAGCAACGACCCCGGCGGTCCCGCGGGCGAATGGTTGCGGGAACTCGGTGACGGCCGGCTGGTCGACCGGGTGGTGCTGTCCGGCGATGTCGGTGTGGCCAAGCCCGATCCGCGAATATACCGGTTGACGGCCGAAGTGCTCGGCCTGCAACCGAGGGACTGTATCTTCGTCGACGACCTGGGGGTCAACGTTCGCGGTGCGGTGGCTGTCGGGATGGTGGGCGTCCACCATGTCGACGCCGCGGTCACGGCGAACGAGCTGGCGATACTTCTCGACGGAGATCGAGACGGAAAGCATGGGGGGCAGGCGTCGACATGGTGACGAGACTGACAACGCAGGACGCGTCGTTCTATTTCCTCGAGGCGAGCAGCACGCCGATGCATGTCGGATCGCTCGCCATCTTCCGCAAGCCGCGAAATGGATTGTCCTACGAGGAATTACTTCATCTCGTCGAGGAGCGCCTGAGTCTTGTGCCGCGTTACCGGCAGAAGGTCCGGGAAGTGGCGCTCGGGTTGTCGCGTCCAGTGTGGGTGGACGATCAGGACTTCGACATCGAGTACCACGTCCGGCGATCGGCGCTGCCGAAGCCGGGCTCGGACGCGCAGCTGCACGACCTGGTCGCGCGTCTCACGTCGAGGCCGCTCGACAATACCCGCCCGCTGTGGGAGATGTACCTCGTGGAGGGCCTGGCGAACAACCGCTTTGCGATCTTCACCAAATCGCACTCTTCCCTCGTCGACGGGGAGACGGCACTCGAGATCGGTCAGGTGATCCTCGATCCGGCGAAGACGCGCAGGCCCATGGCGGAGGAATTGTGGATGCCCAGCCCGGAGCCGAGCGAGACCACCCTCGTCGCCGGCGCCCTCGCCGACATCGTGGCCCGGCCGGGGGAGGGTCTGGCGTCGTTGCGAATGACGCTGGGCGGCATGGCGTCTGCGCTGGGGGAGACCGTGCGTGCGGTCGGGAAGCTGGCCGCGGTCGTGCGTACCGCCACCCAGGTGGCGCCCGCGACCCCGCTCAATGCGACCATCTCCCGCAACCGGCGCTTCGCCGTGGTCAAGACCGAGCTGGGGGACTACCGGAAGATCCGCGCACGGTACGGATGCGAGGTCAACGACGTCATCCTGGCCGTCGTGTCGGGTGCCCTGCGGAACTGGTTGCTCTCACGCGCCGAGCCGGTCGCCGAATCGACCACGGTGCGCGCCATGGTCCCGATGTCGGTGTACGCCGACCCCGACACGGACGACGACGTCACCCAGCGCGGTGAGTGGTCGGATCCACGAAGCATGGTGTCGTCGTTCCTCATCGACCTCCCCGTGGGCGAACCGAATGCGGTGGTGCGACTCTCGCACGTGGCACACGCGATGGAGGCCCACGCGAAGCAGAGTCGGCGCGTCACCGCGCAGACCCTCGTGCGGCTGTCCGGGTTCGCGCCTGCCACCCTGCATGCGATGAGTGCCCGTGCGGCGAGCAGCTTCTCGCAGCGCATGTTCAATTTGATGATCACCAACGCCCCGGGTCCGCAGATGCCGTTGTACGTCGGCGGAGCACGGATGCTCGAGATGTATCCGGTGTCGCCGCTGCTGAAGAATCAAACTTTGAGCATTGCGTTGACGTCTTACGACGGCAACGTCTACTACGGTTTGAATGCAGACCGTGATGCGATGGCCGATGTGGACGTGGTGGCGGCGCTGCTGTACGAATCTCTCGAGGAGTTGTTGGATGCCAGCCGGTGAGAAGTCCGCGGTGCGAATGACGGGTGACGCATGACGAGGGTGTACGTTCCCGCGACCATCGAGATCCTGCAGGAGCTGGTGACCGAGTCCGAGTTCCACCCGATGAGCCGGACGGCGTTCGCCGTCACCGCCACTCTGCGCGAGGCGTACTCGTCGGGTGACGAGGAGGAGTTGGCGGAAGTGGCGATGGGTGAGGCCGCGCGTGCCTCGCTCCGGCTGATCGCGGGGCGTTTGGCGGAGGGCGGCGACGACGGTGTCCGTTTTCGGCGGGTGGTGGTTGCGGCAGACGTGGACGATGTCACACCGCGACCCGATCTCGACGATGCCGTGGTGCGGCTGCCCGGGCCGGTGACTCTTGCCCAGGTGGCGTCGGTCCACGTCGATCTGGCGGAGGCCGAACCGGACATCGAGCGGGCCGTCGCGGCGATCGACGAGGCTGATCTCGGCGACCCGGATGCAGAGTTCGTTCTCGGGGACGCCGAGGATCATGTACTCGCGTGGTACGCCACCCAGGAGATTTCCTTTCTCCTGGAATTGCTCTGACCTCAGGATCGTCTCGGCGGGACCTTATCCTTACCTTCAGGTAACCTACGGTACCGTAAGTCAGTAACCTACGGTAGCGTAGGTCACGACGAGACAGGTGGAGGTTTGATGGGTCTGAAGGATTGGATCGAGGCGCCCGCAGCAGCGGTGGTGCCCGCCAAGCGGTCCAAGCTCAATTGGTTGCGTGGCGCGGCCGCACGGCTCACGACGCCGTTGCTCCCGGACGATTACCTACATCTGGCCAATCCGCTGTGGTCGGCGAGGGAGCTGCGCGGACAGATCGTCGAGGTTCGCGCCGAGACGGCAGATTCCGCCACCATTGTCATCAAGCCAGGCTGGGGATTCGATTTCAACTACGAACCCGGTCAGTACATCGGCATCGGACTTCATGTGGACGGTCGATGGCACTGGCGTTCGTACTCACTCACCTCCCCGCCCAACTGGGACGACAAGCTCATCTCCATCGCGGTCAAGGCGATGCCCGAGGGTTTCCTGTCCAGTCACCTGGTCAACGGTGTGCCGTCCGGGACGATCGTGCGGCTTGCGACGCCTACGGGCAACTTCGCCCTGCCCGACCCCCCGCCGGAGCGCATCCTGTTCCTCACCGCGGGCAGTGGGATCACTCCGGTGATGGCTATGTTGCGGACGATGAACCGGCGCGGCCAGCTTCCCGACGTCTTCCACGTCCACTCGGCGCCCACCGACGCCGACGTGATGTTCGCGGAGGAGCTGACCCGGCTGCACGACGAGCACGACGACTTCCGGTGCAAGATTCAGCTCACGCGCAGCGAAGGCAAGTTCGCACTGTCTTCCCTCGACGAGGTGTGTCCGGACTGGCGGGAGCGGCAGACGTGGGCCTGCGGGCCGCTGCCGATGCTGGACGAGATCGAGACGCTGTGGCGGGACGAGGACATCGAGAATCGTTTGCACCTCGAACGATTCGCGGTCTCGCGGGCGGACACCTCGGGGGAAGGCGGCACCGTGACGTTCGCCAAGGCGGACAAGACGATCTCGATCGACGGCGCCACCACACTGCTCGAGGCCGGTGAAAAGGCCGGGGCGCTCATGCCCTTCGGCTGCCGGATGGGTATCTGCCAGACGTGCGTCGTGCCGATTCTGTCGGGGCATGTCATCGATCTGAGGTCCGGTAAGCAGCACGCGGAAGGTGACCGAGTCCAGACGTGCATCTCGTCCGCGGCGGGTGACTGCACCCTCGACGCGTAAGCGTCGGCGTGCTGTTCATCTGCCTCGGCTATTCTCGGAGTCTCTGACCAGACGGAGGAGCACGGTGGCAATCACCGACATCAAGGAATTCTCACATCTCACCGAAGCGGACGTCGAATCACTCGGGCGGGAGCTCGATGCGATCCGGCTCGATGTGGAGGATTCGCGAGGCGTCCGCGACGCCCGCTACATTCGCCGAGCGATCCGGGCCCAGCGGTTGCTGGAGCTCGGTGGCCGGCTGGCGTTGTTCGGCAGCAAGTACCGCCCGGCCTGGGTCGCCGGCACCGCCATGCTGTCCCTCTCGAAAATCATCGAGAACATGGAACTCGGCCACAACGTGATGCACGGCCAGTGGGACTGGATGAACGATCCGGAGATCCACTCGATGTCGTGGGAGTGGGATCAGACGGGTCCGTCGGAGCATTGGAAGCGCGCCCACAACTACTCCCACCACACGTTCACCAACATTGTGGGAATGGACTCCGATGTGGGGTTCGGCATCCTCAGGATGACCCGCGACGAGGAGTGGCGGCCGATCAATCTGCTGCAGCCGATCGCGAATGTCATCTTGGCCGCTACCTTCGAGTGGGGTATCGCCCTGCACGACCTCACGTTTGCGGCCGAGCTCGAGGGTACGGCGAAGGGGCAACTCAACTCCCAAGCCAACAAGGATTTCGGCCGGAAGATCTTCCGTCAGGTCGGCAAGGATTTCCTTCTCTTCCCGGTGCTCGCAGGACCTGCGTGGAAGTCCACGTTGTCGGCGAACGCCACCGCCAATCTGGTCCGCAACCTGTGGGCGTACGTGGTGATCTTCTGTGGTCACTTCCCGGACGGTGCGGAGAAATTCACGGTGCAGGAGTACGAGAACGAAACTCGCCACGAGTGGTATCTGCGGCAGATGCTCGGCAGCGCCAATTTCAACTCCGGCAAGGTCATGGGTTTCATGAGCGGGAACTTGAGCTACCAGATCGAACATCATTTGTTCCCGGATCTTCCCAGTAACCGTTACCCCGAGATCGCGGTGAAGGTGCGGGCGCTGTGTGAGAAGTACGACCTGCCCTACACGACGGGGTCGCTGGCCAAGCAGTACCTTCTCGCGTTGCGCACCATTCACAAACTGGCGCTACCCGACCGGCTCCTGAAGGCGACGGCGGACGACGCTCCGGAGACTTCCTCGGAACGCAAGTTCCGAGATGCCCGCGACGCGGGTGCTGCGATGGTGGAGACACTTCGCACGGACCCGGTCACCGGGCAGCGTCGAGGTCTGCTGTCGGCACTCCGCGCCCGCGCGGAGGCCAAGATTCCTCGCCGTCGACGGTGATTTGCCTCACACCTACGCTCAGGTAACCTACGGTGTCGTAACTTACGGTACGGTAGGTCATGTCAGCGCCTATCGGGTGTGAACTGTCGACCCAGCCAGGAGGAGGTTCCCCATGGCGATTGCAGACGTCAAGGAATACGCACATCTCACTGAAGCGGACATCGAGGCGCTCGGACGCGAGCTGGATGCGATCCGACGCGATATCGAAGAATCCCGCGGCGAGCGTGACGCACGCTACGTGCGCAACACCATCCGGCTGCAGCGTTCGCTCGAAATCGGTGGCCGAGCCGTTCTCTTCGCGAGCAAGCGTCGTCCGGCATGGTTGGCGGGCACCGCCATGCTCGCCCTCTCGAAGATCATCGAGAACATGGAACTCGGCCACAACGTGATGCACGGCCAGTGGGACTGGATGAACGACCCCGAGATCCACTCCACCTCGTGGGAGTGGGACGTCACGGGACCGTCCGCCCATTGGAAGCAGACCCATAACTACATCCACCACAAGTACACCAACGTCCTGGGTATGGACGACGACGTAGGGTACGGACTGCTGCGCGTCACCCGTGACCAGCGGTGGAAGCCGTTCAACACCGGCAATCTTCTGTACAACACCTTGCTCGCACTGTTCTTCGAGTACGGCATTGCGGCCCAGCATCTCGAGCTCGGCAAGGTTGCCAAGGGGCGCGTGCCGAAGGAAGAGACCGAGCGCAAGCTCCGCGAGGTCGGCGAGAAGGTCGGCAAGCAGATCCTCAAGGACTACGTCGTGCATCCAGCGGTCACCGGGCCTGCGTGGAAGAGCACGCTCACGGCCAACGTGAGCGCCAACATGATCCGCAACGTCTGGACCAACGCGATCATCTTCTGCGGGCACTTCCCGGACGGCGCCGAGAAGTTCACCAAGGCGGACATCGACAAGGAGACGCCGGCCGAGTGGTACCTGCGGCAGATGCTCGGTAGCGCGAACATCGAGGGCGGCAAGGTCATGGACTTCATGTCCGGCAACCTCAGCTACCAGATCGAGCACCATCTGTTCCCCGATCTGCCGAGCAACCGCTACTCCGAGATCGCCGTCCGCGTGCGTGAGCTGTGCGACAAGTACGACCTGCCGTACACGACGGGGCCGTTCCTCGTGCAGTACGCGAAGTCGTGGCGCACCATCGCCAAGTTGTCGCTGCCGAACAAGTACCTCAAGGCCACGGCGGACGACGCGCCGGAGACCGCCTCCGAGCGCAAGTTCGGTGGAAAGACCACGGCCACAATTGATCCCGTGACCGGTCGCCGTCAGGGGCTCCGGAGTGCGATCCAGCGCTCGCGCGGGCGTCGCGGACTGCGTGCACTGTTGTCGCGTTAGAAGAAGTTCTCACCGGGCGCGGTTCGTCCCTTCGTCACCAGGCTTCGTTGGAAGCGATCGCGGTGAGGAGGTGGCGGACCGCGTCGACGCGTCGAGCCGCTTTTCCCTGAAGCTGGTCGAGCGCGCATTCCGGATCGGCGGGCGGGCCGAGATGGGTGCACCCACGCGGGCAGTCTTCGATTGCCGCGGCCAGGTCGGAAAAGGCGGCCACCACGTTTTCGGGGGAGATGTGGGCAAGCCCGAACGATCGGATCCCGGGGGTGTCGATCACCCATCCACTCGTCGGTAGTGACAGCGCGACGGATTGCGTCGACGTGTGGCGGCCCTTTCCGACTCCGGAGACAACACCCACTGCCCGGTCGGCGTCCGGAACCAGCCGGTTGACCAGGGTGGACTTGCCCACACCGGAATGACCGATCAGCGCGGTGAGCTTTCCGCTCAGCATGGTCATGACGTCCTCGACTGGATCATCTCGTCCGGCGACCACTACGGGAACGTCGAGATCGGCGAACGCGCTGGCGAATTCCTCCGGCGGCTCGAGGTCGCTCTTGGTGAGGCAGATGATGGGGTTCAACCCGCCCACATAGGCGGCGACGAGGGCGCGTTCCACGAAACCGGTCCGCGGCGGGGGATCGGCAAGCGCGACCACGATCAGCAACTGCTGGGCGTTGGCGACGACGATCCGCTCGTACGGATCGGTGTCGTCGGCGGTGCGGCGCAGGACGGTGGTGCGTTCGGCCACCCGCACGATCCTGGCGAGAGTGTCGGGTTTGCCGGAGAGATCGCCGACGACGCTGACCTGATCCCCGACCACGATGGGGGTGCGGCCCAGTTCCCTGGCCCGCATGGTGACGATCAGGCGGTCCGGATCGCCGCCCAGGACGCAGCCCCAACGTCCCCGGTCGACGGACACCACCATCGCCGACTCCGCGCTGAGGTGCTCCGGCCGTGTCTTGGTCCGTGGCCGTGTCCCTCTGCCCGGACGCACCCGCACATCGGACTCGTCGTACTCGCGGCGGCTCAGAAGCTCGCCTTCCGCCCGGTGCCCGCACCTGCGGTCAGCATTGCGGCCCACAGATTTTCGAAGCCGGGCAGGGTCTTGGCGGTGGTGCCCACGTCCTCGACCGAGATGCCGTCGACGACCAGGCCGATGATGGCGCCTGCGGTCGCCATCCGATGATCGGCGTAGGAGTGCCAGGTCCCGCCGTGCAGTGCGGCGGGAACGATGGTGAGACCGTCCTCCGTTTCGGTGACGTTCCCGCCGAGCGCATTGATTTCGGTGGAGAGTGCGGCCAGTCGATCGGTTTCGTGGCCGCGCAGATGCGCGATTCCCCGCAAATGGGACGGACCTGCGGCGAGGGCAGCCAGTGCTGCCACGGTGGGGGTGAGTTCGCCCACGTCGTGCAGGTCGATGTCGATGCCGGTGAGTGTGCCCGGGCCGCGGACCGACAACTCGTCGCCGTCGAGTCGGACCTGCGCACCCATGGCGAGGAGGATCTCGCGTATCGCATCACCCGGCTGGGTGGTGCGGCCCGGCCACCGTGGCACCGTCACCTCGCCACCGGTGACGGCAGCGGCCGCGAGGAACGCCGTGGCGTTCGACAGGTCCGGCTCGATAGCCCAGTCGACTGCGCGGACCACCCCGGGGCTCACGCGCCAGGTGTCGGCGACGCCGCCCGTCGCCGGCGTGGACACCGCGACACCGGCCTCGCGCAGCATCTCGACGGTCATCTCGATGTGGGGCATCGATGGAACGGTTTTGCCGTCGTGGTGCACCGTGACACCTTCGTCGAACGCCGCCGCGGACAGCAGCAGGCCGGAGACGAATTGTGAGGAGCCGGACGCGTCGATCGTGACGCGTCCTCCTCGCAACGAGCCGCGGCCTTCGACCGTGAACGGCAATGCGTCCCCGTCGATGTCCGCACCCAGGCCGCGCAGCGCGTCGAGAATGGTGCCCAAGGGGCGCGTGCGGGCTTGCTCATCCCCGTCGAAACGGACCGTGCCCGACGCGAGCGCCGCCACCGGCGGCAGGAAGCGCATGACCGTGCCCGCCAGACCGCATTCCACCGATCCTCCGCGGAGGGGGCCCGGTGTCACCCTGAGCGTCGTAGCGTCGCCCTGCGCCTCGATGGTGGTTCCGAGAGTGCGGAGGGCGTCAATCATCAGGTCGGTGTCGCGACTGCGGAGCGCACCGGTCAGAGTGGAGGGGCCTTCCGCGAGCGCGGCGAGGATCAGTGCACGGTTGGTGATGGATTTCGATCCGGGGAGGACGACCGTCGCGACGACGGGCGCTTCGGCACGGGGGGCTTTCCACAGGCTCAGGCTCACGGTCTCCATCTTCGCTTACGCGAGGCGTGAGGTGCAGGGGTGGGCGGCGTGTCGGGCGTGCCGATGCGCGGCGCAGCCCCGTGTCGGTGGTCCGTGCCACTCTTGTCGCATGTGCGGCAGGTATGCGACTACTGCGGATCCGGCGACGCTGGCTACCGAACTCGACGCGATCGACGAGGTGGGGGAGGTAGCAAGTCGATCCGACTTCAACGTCGCCCCGACCACCCAGGTGCTCACCGTCGTCGACAGGCACGACGAACGACGTGTCCGGCGGATGCGGTGGGGGCTCGTCCCGTCGTGGTCGAGGGAAGTCGGCGGCCCGGTGCTCTTCAACGCCCGCGCCGACTCGGTCGACAAACCGGCGTTCCGCAACGCGTTCACCCACACTCGGTGCCTGGTGCCGATGGACGGCTGGTACGAGTGGCAGAACGAGACGATGAGCGGTCAGGGGCGCGCGCCCGGTCGAACGAAGAAGATTCCGTACTACCTGTCGCCGGAGGACGGGTCCCGTCTGTACATGGCCGGGCTGTGGTCCGTGTGGAACGCCCCGGCGGTGCACAACCCTTCGCCGGTCCTGAGTTGCGCCATCGTCACGGTCGACTCGGTTGCCCAGCTGACCGAGGTACACGATCGGATGCCCCTCGTGCTGCCGCGGGATCGGTGGGACGCCTGGCTCGATCCTCGGCGTCCGGCGTCGGCCGACCTGCTTACGGTATCGCCCGAGGCCATCGCCGATATTGCGATACGGCGTGTCTCGACCCGAGTGAACAGGGTCGAGAACAACGGACCCGAACTCCTCGAGCAGGATCCGGGCACGCTCGGCGAAGCGCAGGCAGGGGAGCAGCTCAGCCTGCTGTGACGGCAGCGACCACGGCTCCGCTGAGCCGCACCAGATCAGCAGGCGCGAGTTCGATCTCCACACCGCGGCGGCCCGCACTGCACAGCACCCGGTCCCAGCCCATCGCGGAAGCATCGATCACGGTGGGAAGCGATTTCCGCTGCCCGAGCGGTGAGATGCCCCCGAAGACGTAGCCGGTGGACCGTTCTGCCTCACCGCGATCGGCCATCACGGCTTTGCTTGCCCCGAGTGCCGCGGCGGCAGTCTTCAGCGACAGCATCTCCGGTACCGGCAGTACGGCGACGGCGAGTTTGCCGGTGTCGAGTTTGATCACGAGCGTCTTGAAGATCTGGTGGGCTGTGACCCCCACCCTTCCGGCTAACGCGTCGACGGCCTCGGAGCCGTACGAATCGGCCCGCGCGTCGTGCGCATAGCTGTGTATCCGGTGGTCGACGCGCTGTCTTGCGAGCAGGGTCGTCGCGGGAGTGGCAGTTCCGGCCATGGATGGACACTGTGCCATCTCGTCCCGGGAACCTCAGGGTGCGGTCCCGGGAACACAGTCGGGGGCAGCCGTGTTGGTACATCCAGAAGCAAGCGTCCAGTGAAGGGAGTGGTCCTACTCGTGATGGCCACGGTAGCGGAGCCCACGTCGCGTCTGCAGTTGGCGGTAACCTTGACGCCCACGGCGACCGAAGGGATCAGCGTGCACGAACATGACCGTCCGACGGCAGACCAACCCGAGCCCCAGGACGAGTTGATCGCGCGTTTCGAAAGGGACGCACTTCCACTTCTGGATCAGTTGTACGGTGCCGCGCTGCGGATGACGCGAAACCCGGCGGACGCCGAAGACCTGGTGCAGGAAACGTACGTGAAGGCATACACCGCGTTCCGTTCGTTCCGCGAGGGCACCAACCTCAAGGCTTGGCTGTACCGGATTCTCACCAACACGTACATCAACTCGTACCGGAAGAAGCAGCGGCAACCCGCGCAGTATCCCACCGACGAGATCACCGACTGGCAGCTGGCCGCGACGGCAGAGCATTCGTCCACGGGTCTGCGGTCCGCCGAGGTGGAAGCGCTCGATGCCCTTCCCGACGACGACATCAAGGAAGCTCTGCAGGCGCTACCGGAGGAGTTCCGGATGGCCGTCTACTACGCCGATGTCGAGGGGTTTCCGTACAAGGAGATCGCCGAGATCATGGGCACCCCGATCGGGACCGTGATGTCGCGACTGCACCGCGGACGCAAGCAGCTGCGCGGCCTGCTCGGCGACGTCGCACGTGAACGTGGCTTCAACCGTGGTGACGGAGAGCTGCCGGCCGAGGCAGCCGTAAGTGCGGAGCAGGAGGTTTCCCGGTGAGCGAGCAGGACGAATTCGAGCAGCTCGACTGCTCCGCGGTGATCGCCGACGTCTGGCTGATGCTGGATCGCGAATGTGATGCCGCGTCGCGTGCGCGGCTCCAGCGGCACCTCGACGAGTGTGGCTCGTGCCTCGAGGCCTACGGGATCGAGGAGAAGGTCAAGAGCTTGGTGAGCCGCAAATGCGGGGGCGAGCACGCACCAGAAGGCCTGCGTCAGAGGCTCTCCATCGAGTTGCGCCGGACCATCCTGATAACCGAAACCGAACGCGAAACTTAGGGCGTCAGGAAAGCAATCAGGGGCCGGAAAGCGTTGCTGCTTTCCGGCCCCTGATGTGCGTTCTACGGCACGTCAGGCGTTGGGACGCTTGCCGTGGTTGGCGGCATTGCCCTTGCGACTGCGCTTCTTGCGACCACGCTTACCCATGAGTAGATCTCCCTTCTTTTCACTACAGTGTTCCACGTGTGGTTGGGTGTCTGTGCAACAGGGCTTTCTCGACCCCGGGAGTAAGGATCACGATGGCAGAAGACGTGCGCGCCGAAATGGTGTCGACGGTGTATCAGGTTGTGGTCGCTGCGGGTGACGAAGTAAAGGAAGGCGACACCCTCGTCATCCTCGAGTCCATGAAGATGGAGATTCCCGTCATCGCCGAGGAGCCCGGCACCGTCACCTCCGTGGATGTGAAGGTCGGCGACGTGATCCAGCAGGGCGATCTCATCGCCGTCATCTCCTGAACTGATACCAGCGCCGCCACCCGATGTCCACCCTGAGTGATCTGCTCGCCGAGCACACCGATCTGCCGGGATCCGCCGTCGATCACCTTCAGAGAGTGGTCGGGGAGTGGCAGCTCCTGGCCGACCTGTCGTTCGCCGACGTGCTGTTGTGGGTGAAGAACTCTGCGGCCCCGGAGCGAACAGGCACGGTGATCTGCGTGGCCCACTGCCGGCCCACCACCGCGTCGACCGCCTATCCCGAGGACGTTGTCGGAACGGTGGTGTCGGAGTCCCAACACCCCCAGGTACTGCAGGCCCTCATCGAGGAACGGGTGGTGGGGCCGACGAACGGTGGTACGCACGCGGGCCTGCCGCCGCGCGGGGAGGCCGTCCCGGTGCGCTGGGGCGGCGAGGTGATCGCAGTGCTCAGCCGGGACACGAACCTGTCGCATCAGCGCGCACAGAGCCCGCTCGAAGTGGCCTATCTCGACTGCGCCGAAGACTTGTGCCACATGATCAGCGACGGCACTTTTCCCATCCGGGAGTCGCGGTCGGACACGAACTCCAGTCCCCGCGCCGGTGACGGCTTCATCCGCCTGGACACCGAGGGCCGCGTCGTCTACGCAAGCCCTAATGCCTTGTCCGCCTATCACCGCATGGGTCTGAGCTCTGATCTGGTGGGGCGCAACCTGGCGGCCACCACGCGGTCACTGGTCACCGACCCGTTCGAGTCGCAGGAGGTCGCAGGCTACATTCGCGACACGCTGGCAGATATCCCCGGTAGACGGATGGAGATCGAAGCGAGGGGAGCGACGGTTCTGCTGCGTGCGCTCGTCCTCAAGCCCGGCGGTCGACGCGTCGGGGCTGCCGTCGTCGTGCGAGACGTCACGGAAGTCAAGAGGCGAGATCGAGCCCTGCTCAGCAAGGACGCGACGATCCGCGAAATTCACCACCGGGTCAAGAACAATCTGCAGACCGTCGCCGCCCTGCTCCGGTTGCAGGCACGGCGCACCAACAACGAGGAAGCACGCCAGGCCCTGACCGAATCTGTGCGCCGGGTCACCTCGATCGCGCTCGTGCACGACACTCTCTCGATGTCCGTGGACGAGGAAGTGAACCTCGACGACGTCGTCGACAGGCTGGTGCCGATCCTGTCCGACGTGGCAACCGTGAGCACACCCATCAAGGTCCGGCGTGAAGGAAGTCTGGGGGTGTTCTCCGCGGAACGAGCGACACCGCTCGTGATGGTCCTGACCGAGCTCGTGCAGAATGCCATCGAGCATGCCTATGAGCCCGGCGCAGCCGGGACTGTGACCATGCGCGCCGAGAGGTCCGCACGCTGGCTCGACGTGGTGATCCACGATGACGGGAAGGGTCTGCCGCCCGGTTTCAGCCTCGAGCGCTCCGATCGCCTGGGCCTGCAGATCGTCCGGACGCTCGTGGCCGCAGAATTGAACGGTTCCCTCGGCCTGCACCCCGGAACGGACGGCGGAACGGATGCGGTGCTGCGGGTCCCGCTCGGCCGCCGCGGACCTCGGTACTAGAAGGCGATCAAAGGTGGACAAAGCAAGAGGCCCGGCACCATGTGGTGCCGGGCCCGTCTTCCTCCGAAGTACTCTTATACGGCCGTGCGGGCCCGCGTGCGAGCGTTACGGCGCTTGAGTGCGCGTCGCTCGTCTTCGCTCATGCCGCCCCAGACGCCGGCGTCCTGGCCCGACTCGAGTGCCCACGACAGGCATTCGGCGGTTACCGGGCAGCGGTTGCAGACAACCTTGGCATCGGCGATCTGGGCGAGAGCCGGACCGCTGTTGCCTACGGGAAAGAACAACTCGGGGTCTTCGTCGCGACAGATTGCCTTGTGGCGCCAGTCCATCCTTCTGCTCCTTAACTGGGTGCGTAGCGCACCGTTTTGTCTTGGTGAGTTCATCTGTGCGTAGAGAATGTTTCCGCACTGTTGCTTGTGAATGCTTTCACGAACTGACGGGATGTCAATAGAAATCCGTCGCACCGTGGGGGAACTCACTTACTAAGGTCGCCCTATGTGGCGCGCCGTCCTTTCTACCCCACGCAGGCACGGCCCGCGAGGTGGGAAGCGCGATTCTCGAGGTTTGCTCAGGATTTGGGTGCGACCACGTCCAGGGCGTCCGGCATCGACACGAACTCCACGTCGTTGCACAGGCCTATGTAGTCGCCGTCCATCTGTAATCCGATCGGCCGGGACGCCGAGATCCGTACCGACGGCACGTCGTCGACCCTGATGAGCCTCTTCGCCCGCGGACTGGCACCCGGGGTCAGCAACTGGCGGGCAACTCGGAGTGTGGTGACGACCGAGGTAGAGGTCATCGCAAAGACGCCGAGCCCGGTGTCGTAACTCGTGTCCGGATTGGTGTGGACTTCCCGCTTGTTCAGGTACGTCCACGGACTGGCATTCGACACGAACGCGTAATGGACGCCCTCGACCCGTTCCTGCTCGGGAACGTGCACCGTGAGCGTCGGCTCGGCGTTCTTCGATCGGAAGAAGACCCGGACGGCCGCCCGCACGTACTGGGCGGGTGTGGCCGGACGTCCGTTCTTGCGGTGGGCGTCCACGGCCTCACACACCGCGGCGTCCCACCCGAGACCCGCATTGAACGTGAACCAGCGGTTGTCGCAATGGGCCAGGCCGATCCTGCGCAACTCCCCGCGCGCGAGCAGGTCGATGAGTTGGTTGGTGGCATCGACCGGGTCGGGCGCGATGCCGAGGGACCGGGCGAATACGTTGGCCGAACCACCGGGTACCACGGCGATCGGCGGAACCGGTCCAACCGGCTCGGCCCGTGTCGACCCGGGCGCGGGCGTGCCCAGGAGGCCGTTCACGACCTCGTTCACGGTGCCGTCGCCGCCGTGAACGATGATCAGCCCCATACCGTCCACACAGGCCTGCTGCGCCAGTTCGGCGGCGTGGCCGCGATGCGTCGTGTGCGCCACAGTCAACCGCACCCTGCTCGAGAGAGCATGGGCGAGGAGGTCGCGCCCGGCCGGGGTCGTCGACGTGGCATTCGGATTGACGATCAGCAGTGCGCGCACAGGCACCAAGACTAGCGGGGCGTGGTGCGTCACCATCCCGAGCCCGCCGGCACCTCGGTGTTCTAGGCTGGCCGCGTGCCGAAGCCGCCTCTCAGCCAGTCCACGCCCGCCACGGTCCGCTCGGCGGGAGCACTGGTGTCGCTCGAAGGTGCCATCGCCGTAGGTGTGGCCGTCGTGTTGGTGGTGCGTGGGTTGCTCGGCCACGACCAGAGCGTGAGCAGCGGCTACGGCACCGCGGCGTGGTTCGCCATTCTCGGTGGCGCTGTGCTCGCCGCGGGTGTGGCGTTACTCTTCGGGAGGCGGTGGGGCCGTGCCATCGCGATCGTCGCGCAGTTGCTCCTGCTCCCGGTGGCGTGGTCATTGCTCACCGATTCGCACCAGCCCGGGTTCGGCGTCCTGCTCGGTGTCGTGGTGATCGCTGCACTCGGCTGCCTGTTCAGTAGCCCCACGTCGAAGTGGATGGCCGCCGAATACGGCCAGGACGAGTGACAGCTCAACTCACCTCGGACGCCAGCTTGCCCAGCGGGTCTCCGGTGAGCCGGTAGGTGGTCCACTCGTCCTGTGGGTGAGCGTCGAGCGACTCGTAGAACTTGATCGACGGCGTGTTCCAGTTGACGACCGACCACGACAGACGCGTGTAGCCATTGTCGATGCATTCCTTGGCGAGGGTGGCGAGCAGCGCTTTGCCGTGCCCGGCGCCGCGTTCGCTGGGGCTGACGAACAGGTCCTCGAGGTAGATACCGTGGGTGCCGTCCCAGGTGGAGAAGTTGCGGAACCAGACCGCGATGCCGACCACCTGGCCGTCGTCGCTCTCGGCGACGTGCGCAAAGGTGGACGGCTGCGGTCCGAAGAGGGCGTCCTGCATCTGCTCGGCCGTGACGGTGCACGCATCGCGAGCCTTCTGGTGTTCGGCGAGCTCGTAGATCATGGCCGTGATCGCGGAGACGTCCTCGGCTCGTGCGCGTCTGATCATCGGGAACCTTCCTCGGTTGTCACATTATGGGTGACCAGTTGTTGTGCGCCGTGCTCGAAACCCAGGATCGAGTAGGCGCCCGGCGACAGCGCGAATCGGCGGCCCTCGCTCACCGGTAGTTCCGCCCACCGGGCGATGAGGGCGCGGGAGAAGTGGCCGTGCCCGACGAGGATCACGTCGCGGTCGGTGAGTTGCGAATGGGCAACTGACAGTACGAGGTCGCATCGGGCATGAATCTGCTCTGCCTGTTCGCCGCGTGGACAGGGATGGGTCCACACCGTCCAGTCGGGCACCTTCTGGCGTATGTCCGGCGTCGTCAGCCCCTCGTAGGCGCCGTAGTCCCACTCGGTGAGCGCGTCCCACGTGCGGTGAATCTTCAATCCTGCGAGCTGGGCGGTCTCTTGGGCACGTCGGCGGGGGCTGACTATCACGAGCGGATCACGCAGTCCCAGGGCGTCCACCGCGGGACCCAGCTTCCGGGCCTGCTCTTCGCCCACGTCGGTGAGTGAAATATCCGTGCGACCTGTGTGTTTACCCGCCCGCGCCCATTCTGTCTCGCCGTGTCGGAGAAGGACGATCCGACGTCCTGACGGCGAATCACTCGGTGGCATTCATCCATCATGTCAGTCGAATCGCGTGTAAGGCTCGCCTCGGGGGGCGAAGTAGGACAGGATCGAGCCGTGACAACGGTTCTTGCAGTGGCAAATCAGAAGGGTGGGGTCGCCAAGACCACCACCGTCGCTTCTCTGGGTGCGGCGCTCGTTGCGCTGGGCCACAAGGTCCTGGTGGTCGATCTCGACCCCCAGGGATGTTTGACGTTCTCCCTGGGCCACAATCCGGACCGCCTCGATGCCTCGGTCCACGAGGTGTTGACCGGCGACCTGGTTGCGAAGGACGCCGTGATCCCTACCGAGGACGGGGTCGACCTGCTTCCTGCCACGATCGACCTTGCGGGCGCGGAGGCGTTGCTCCTGATGCGGCCGGGCCGGGAGTTCGCACTCAAACGCGCTCTGGCGCCGCTTCTGGACGAGTACGACACCGTCATCATCGACTGCCCGCCGTCACTCGGTGTACTCACACTCAACGGGCTCACCGCCTCACAATCGGTGCTGGTGCCGCTGCAGTGTGAAACGCTTGCCCATCGCGGTGTGGGTCAGCTGCTGCGGACGGTCGGTGAGGTGCAGCAGATCACCAACCCCGACCTGGTGCTGCTCGGTGCACTGCCCACGCTGTATGACGCCCGCACGACGCACAGCCGCGACGTACTGTCCGATGTGTCCGACAGATACGACCTGCCGGTCCTGTCGCCGCCAATTCCGCGAACCGTCCGGTTCGCCGAGGCGACGGCCTCCGGTGCCACCGTTCTGGCGGGACGCAAGAACAAGGGCGCGCAGGCGTACAGGGACCTGGCCGATAACTTGGCGAAGCACTGGGCCGGGTCCGAGCTGATCACGTTTTCGGCTGGAAGTGCCGAGTAAGGTCCTCCGGGGTGGGGTTCCAGGCTGCAGGCCAATCCTGTTGTCGTAGTTGAGCGTCCGTGCCTCCGTCGGCAAAAATGATGCTGCCGCAGAGAAGTGTGGAGCCCGGGCCCACCAGGAACTCGAGTACGGCTGCGATCTCCTCGGGCCGGCCGCGGCGCCCCAGTGGTACGGGATAGAAGTCCAGGGCCTTCGCCAGTTCGGGGTCGAGGTCGGGCGCGTTCGTCATCGGTGTGTCGATCATGCCGGGTGCGACGGCGTTGAGGCGGATCTTCCGGCCGATCCATTCGGCGCGGACGGCTTCACGCCGGATCCACCAGGCGAGTGCCAACTTGGACGCCGGGTATGCAGGAATGGCGGTGGCCTCGTCCCCGAGGTGTAGGGCTGTCGCCTCGTCGCCGTCGAGGCATGCGGCTACAAGGTGTTCCGGGATGCCAGGCTGGGTGGTGGTACTGCTCGACGAGATCACGACCACCGACCCACCGTCGGCCCGTTCGAGGGCAGGACGCAATCCGGTGGCGAGGTCCACTGCGCCGAAGTAGTTGACGGCCACGAGCTTCCCTCCCGGAGTGTGGGAGAGGGGCCCGAGTCCTGCGCAGCAGACGAGGCCGTGCACGACCCCGCCGCTCATCTCGGTCACTGCCGCTACGGCCGCCGACCGGCCTTCCGGTGTCGACAGGTCGGCGACCACATCGCTGTTCGCGATATCCACACCGATGACGGTGTGGCCGGCCGAGGCGAGTCGCGCTCTGGTGGCGGCGCCGATACCCGACGCCGCGCCCGTGATCACATAGGTACCCATGGGGAAATTAGAACACGTTACATCTGGGGTGTGGGTGGGAGTTCTGCTCGGAGCGTGCGGCGCGTCACTGTAGTGGGATAGGCGCGCAACCACACACTGGAAATCGGCCGACGCGTTCCGGCGGCTGTACCCCGACGTCGATCTCGACCCCGGCGTCCTCTACACCCACGACGGTGACGTTCTCACCGCGGCGGGAGTGGCGTCGGGAATCGATCTGTGCCTCCATATGATTCGGTGTGATCACGGCGCGGCGGTAGCGAACGAGGTGGCGCGGGGAACGGTGGTGCCGCCGCACCGGAGCGGGGGCAGGCCCAGTTCATCGCCGAACCGGTTCCGGAGACCGGCACTACCTCGACGGCGGCCGCCCGGGCCTGGGCGTTGTCTAGGCTCGACCAGCCGCTGTCCCTGCGCGAGCTCGCGGCGCAGGAGTCGATGAGCGTGCGCACGTTCACGCGGAAATTTCGTGCGGAAACAGGCATGTCCCCGACCCGGTGGCTCGTCGAACAACGAATCAACGGTGCACGGGAATTGCTCGAGAACACGGACCTGCCGGTCGACGGGGTCGCGGGCGCATCAGGTTTCGGCACCGCCACCTCCCTGCGGCAGCATCTACGCCGCGCACTCGGTGTGTCTCGGACTGCCTACCGGGCCACCTTCCGCTGAGAAAATCCTCGGCGTGTGCTCGTTCGTCCAAGCCCGGGGGAGTCGGCGACGTTACCGTCGCAGGCATGACGTTACAGAGCACGAACACGGGGATGCGGGCGCAACCGCTCGTCTCCGTCGACGACATCGAACGAGCCGCCGACTGGTACTGCAACGTCCTCGGGGCGGTGAGCGGCCACGGGGGATGCGAGTACGAGCAACTTCTCGTCGACGGAGTTCTGATCCTGCAGTTGCACCGGATGGACATCGGCCACCATCACGGCGCCTTGTGCGACCCTGCGCGGCCGAGGGGCAACGGCGTGGCGATCTGGTTCGAGGCCGGCGACTTCGACGGTGCGCTTGCACGCGTGCGAACCTCGGACGTGGATGTCGTCACCGACGTCCACGTCAACCCCAACGCGGGACACCGGGAGATCTGGTTGCGTGACCTCGACGGCTACCTCGTGGTGATCGCTGAATCTTCTACGCCGTCAACGTAAGACGGTAATTCGGTTCTCACGCTGCTCGATGACGAGGTTGCCCGCCACGGCAGTGGTGATCGGTGCCGTACCCGGTTCGCGTTCCACCGGAATGGTCCGCAGCCGCGCGCCAGTCGACAGATCGAGGACGGCGATCCCGGCGTCGACCGGAACGAGCAGACTGCCGGCCATGACGGACCCGGGGCCGAGCGCACCGGGGAAACTCCACCGCGGCGCGAGATCGGTGGCGCCCAGTGTCACGACGTCGGAACCGGTCCACCACGTGATGACGGAACTACTCGCCGCCGTGACAGAGTCGGGACCGACCGCCGTGGTCAGAGGATATTCCGAGACGGCGTTACCGGTACCGTCGAACAAACCGATCCGCGGACCGGTCGACTCCCCGCCGGGCAGATACACGCAGATGGTCTCGCCCGAAACGCCGAGAACCCGAGCACCCTCGACCCCGGCCTCCAGGCCGGCCAAGACGCTGGACCCATACTCTTCCGGCTCCTGGTTGTCCTTCGGTGACGGGTTCATCACGGTCAGTCGATCGCCCTCCTCGCCGGGGCAGCGCTCGAGGACTGCGAGCCGGCTACTGCTGGAACCGACGTCGAGCAACGTGCATCCACTACGAGGCTGTTTCCCAGGGTTGACGGGTGCGTCCACACGACCGTATTCGACGGTGCGTACCAGGTCGGAGCGCCACAGTTCGAGGCGACTGTTGCCGCGCGCGGCAACGTACGTTCCGTCCGCCGACAGCGTCACGTCGGGGTCGGCGTCACTGGAACGCTGTGCCGCGCGCGCGCCGGTGCCGCCGTCGAGCTCCGCCACCTGAGAACACCCTCTATCGTCGCGGTACACAGCCACGACCTTGTCCCAGGCGGCGGTCACGCCGCAGAGTCCCTGATCACGAGAGTATCGCCACAGCTCGCCACCGGACGTACGGTCACGTCCGACGACGTCACCACCGTCCGCGGTCACCACAGCACCGGCGACGACGAGGGGTGAGGTGGTGACAGAGCTTGCCGATTCCCACAGCGGACTCAGTGTCTCCGGCACACTCAGTGCCGTGATGAGGGGAGCGGGCGGCTCGGCCGCAGTAACGGAGGTGGTACCCCGGGCGTCGCTGCGGAACCACACCACGGTCAGCGCGACCGCAACGACCACTGCTAAACCGGCGGCGACGGCGAGATCGGCGCGCGAGCGCCGCTCAGGTGCGAGCACGGTAGTGATTTACTCCGCGTTCGTCGTGGCGCCGACCTTGGTGGTCCTGCGGCGGCGGCGACGTCGCGGCTTGGACGCACCGTCACCCTCGGTGTCGCCCGACGCAGCGGATTCCGGGGCCGTCGTCTCGGGCGCGACCGACTTGGGGCCCACGCTGTCGGCAGGATGTCCACCGCGAGTGCGACGACGAGTACGGGTGCGAGTCGCGCGGGGCGCCCGCTCGGTGCTCTCGTCCTCTTCGGCAGGTGCGGGCTTGTCGACCTTCGCTGCCGGAGCCTTCACAGAACCGGAGGCCTCCGCCGGGATGGACAGCTCCTCGTAGAAGTGGGGTGAACTGGAGTAGGTCTCGACAGGATCGGGGATGTCGAGGCCCAGTGCCTTGTCGATGAGCTGCCACCGGGGAATGTCGTCCCAGTCCACCAGGGTGACCGCGATGCCGGTGCGTCCCGCGCGGCCGGTACGGCCGATGCGGTGAACGTAGGTCTTCTCGTCCTCGGGACACTGGTAGTTGATCACGTGGGTGACGTCGTCGATGTCGATACCGCGGGCCGCGACATCGGTGGCGACGAGGACGTCGATCTTGCCCGAGCGGAACGCCTTGAGTGCCTTCTCACGGGCGATCTGACCGAGGTCGCCGTGCACGGAGCCGACGGCGAAGCCACGCTCCGCGAGGTCGTCCGCTACCTTCTGCGCGGTGCGCTTGGTGCGCGTGAAGATCATCGTCGCGCCCCGGCCGTCCGCCTGGAGCACGCGGGCCACCATCTCCGCCTTGTCGAGGGCGTGCGAGCGGTAGATGTGCTGGCTGGTGCGCTCGTGGATCGCGGAGGACTCGGCCTCCTCCGCACGGATGTGCGTGGGCTGGGTGAGGAACGTGCGGGCCAGGGTGATGATCGGACCCGGCATGGTGGCCGAGAACAGCATCGTCTGGCGCTTGTCCGGAACCATGCCGAGGATGCGCTCGATGTCGGGCAGGAAGCCGAGATCAAGCATCTCGTCTGCCTCGTCCAGCACCAATACCTCGACCTTGCCCAGAATCAGATGGCCCTGCTTGGCCAGGTCGAGGAGACGACCGGGAGTTCCCACGACCACGTCGGCGCCCTTCTGGAGCGTCGCGATCTGGGTTTCGTAGGGGCGGCCCCCGTAGATGGCGAGGACTTCGAGCTTGTCCTTTTCGCCCTTCAGGTACTTCGCCGCATTCTCGAGGTCCTTGGTGACCTGGATGCACAGCTCGCGGGTGGGAACGATGACCAATGCCCGGGGGGTGCCGTCGAGCTTGGCCGTTCCGGTGGTTCCGCTGGAGATGCGGTGGAGAAGCGGGACACCGAAACCGAACGTCTTGCCCATGCCCGTGCGGGCCTGACCGATCAGGTCATCGCCTGCGAGGGCGAGCGGCAGCGTGAGTTCCTGGATGGCGAATGTACGCTCGATGCCCTTTTCGTCGAGAGCCCGGACGATTTCGTCACGAACACCGAGTTCGGCAAAGGTGGGAGCGACGTGAGTGGAGTCGAGTTGCGCGGACAGCGTGGTCTCGGTCGCGTCGTCTTCATGGTCGACAGTGATCTTGCTCAGGGGACTAGCCTTCCTCGTAGCTGCACGCACGCACGAGGTAAGGGCCAGGCCGCTGTTCGGCCCGATTTCCCAGTCGACGCTTGTCGAGGTCCTCTTCCGAGTGATCCTGCCTCTGCCTCAGCGCGGAAATCGAAGAATTTCGGCGAGGCGCGGCTGGAACCGTCGATCAGGTGCGCGCACATTATCGGTGGAGAACCACTGACCACGTCGTGAACGCGATCATTGCCGGACCGTCGTTCGATGGTGACGAACGTGGCGGCGAGCAGTTATCCACCATCATTGTAGCCGGACTACACCCGCACGTCGGTCGCTCATGGGGAATGTCACTCCCCGACGCACTAGGCTGTGGCGCCATGGAGCCCAACACGCCTGCCTCGTCGAACTCGACCATTCCCGCTGATCATCCCGGCGTCAGTGAACTCTTCGCGGTCCTCGCATACGGTGAGATCTCCGCCTTCTACCGGCTGTCCGAGGACGCGCAGATGGCGCGGACCCTCGAGGGTAAAGTGGCGCTCGCCAGCATGGCAGCCGCCGAGATGGGTCACTTCGAAATGCTCGAACAGGCGTTGACCGCACGTGGGTTCGACATCTACGAAGCGATGGACCCGTTCGTGCGCGCGTTGGACAACTACCACGCCTCGACGACGCCCTCCACCTGGCTCGAGGCGCTCGTCAAGGCGTACGTCGGTGACGGGATCGCCGCCGACTTCTACCGTGAAATCGGCCATTCCCTGCCAGCTGAGGCGGCCGGTACGGTCGAAGAGGTGCTGTCGCAGACGGGCCACTCCGAATTCGTCGTACACGAGGTGCAACGGGCGATCGCCGCCAGCAACCGGGACAAGGACCGTCTCATGCTCTGGGGCCGGCGTCTGCTCGGTGAAGCGATCACGCAGGCGCAGTTCGTACTGGCACAGCGCGAAGCGCTGACCGATCTCGTGATCTCCGCATCGGGAGACCTCAATGGTGTGGTCGCCTTGTTCGACCGCATGCAGAAGATGCACGCCGAGCGCATGGCGGTGCTCGGTCTCGTGTGACGACGGCATGGGTGCGCGGCCCTGTTCGCTCAGGGCACAGCGCACCTGCGCGCCCCGGCGGGGCCGACTGCATTAGCCTGGCCAGGACAGCTGATGTTTCTCGGAGAGTTCGGAGGTTGACCGTGGAGGTCAAGATCGGTGTAATCGACAGCCCACGTGAGCTCATCGTCAGCAGCGAGCAGACCCCGGACGAGGTCGAGACATTGGTCTCGGGCGCCCTCGGCGGCGGCGACGGGATCTTGTCTCTGCAGGACGACAAGGGGCGCAAGTTCCTCATCCAGGCGGCGAAGATCGCATACGTGGAGATCGGTCCGTCGGATATCCGCAAGGTCGGGTTCGCTCCCACTGCCTGACGGTACGAGAAGGGCCCGCAGCCGATTCGGCTGCGGGCCCTTCCCGTCTCTGGAAGTTCTAGCGTTGCTCGGGATGCAGCGGCACACGGGACAGACCACCCCACGCCAGGGTGACTGTGGTGTCGACCGCCTCTTCCTTGGGGATCGGGCGCGCCGCCTCGAGCCAGTACCGAGCGGTGAATTGACTTGCGCCGACCAAGCCGACGGCAAGAATGCGAGCTCGGTACGGATCGAGACCGGAGTCGTGACTGACGAGGTCGAAGACGGCGTCCACGCACGCCTCCGTCGCCTGCTCGACGCGGCTCTGGACCTGTGGTTCACCCATGAGGTCCGACTCGAAAACCAGCCGGAAGCCCTGCGAATCGTTGTCGACGAAGTCGAAGAACGCCTGAACGGCCGCGCGGACGCGCTGCTTGTTGTCCGTGGTGGATCGCAGTGCCTGACGGACACCCGAGATCAGGCTGTCGACATAGCTCTGCAGAACGGCGACATACAACTCGAGCTTGCCGGGAAAGTGCTGGTAGAGGACGGGCTTGCTCACACCGGCGCACTCGGCGATCTCGTCCATTCCGGCAGCGTGGTACCCGCGCGTGACGAAGACCTCGCTGGCTGCGGCGAGTAGCTGCAGTCGCCGGGCGTCGCGGGGAAGACGCGTGCTGCGTCGCGGCCCGTTACCCTTTCCGGGGGTGGCATCGCGATCGGAGTTCGTCCGATCTGCGAGTTCAGTCATAGCGCTTCCAATCTGCACAAGTATTCCGCGTCACATTCTGTGTAACTGTGTGAACGATACCCGCGCGTAGGAATCCGTTCATGGTGGACTCACAGGTCGATGCTCGACTCCTTTATTGCCTGACCGGTAACTGGGCGAAATCTGCTCTCGGACTCACCAGCTGACACGGGTTGCCGCAGTGTTGCGGGTGGTACGAGGCGGACACGCCGAAGAAGGCATCGGTGGACGGCTGGGACGAGGTGGTGGCGGACTGTGAGATTCTGGCGTCGTGACTGACCGAGGAGGACCGCGCGTGCGCGGCAGGGCTCCCGAGAGCTCCGATCACGGGGAGTGGCAATCGCGCAGCCTGAAACAGCGTGAGGCCCGTCCCCGCCCCTCGCAGTCCACATACAAGGCGCAGTCCCATCAGCCCCTCCGGGCACAGTGGGATCCGATTACCGGAGACGCCGCGCGGCCCCGAAATCCGAGACCGGAACGGCAGGCGCGGAAACAGAGCAGGGTCGGCCGATTCGTCTCCACCTACGGGTGGCGCGCCTATGCGATACCGATTCTGTTCGTCGTCACGATCTTCGTCGTCGTCGACGCGGTGCGCGGCACCGGCGCCGGAGACCCCGCAGCCGGCACCGACAGCCCCGGATTCGGGACGCTGTCCCGGGACACGGACGGCTCGAGTGTCATCGGTGTGCCACCCGAGGCGGATGGAAACTTCGCGGCGGACCTTCCCTCCGGGGCGTTGCCGGACGGCGGGCCGTTCACCGCCGTGGGAGCCCGCACCTGGCGGGTCGTGCCCGGCAGCGGTCCCAAGGTCGGGCAGGGTACCGAGAGGGAGTTCACCTACTCCGTCGAAATCGAGGACGGTGTCGACACCTCGGGCTTCGGGGGAGACGAATCGTTCGGGCGGATGGTCGAGCAGACCCTGTCGAACCCGAAGAGCTGGACCAAGGATCCCCGATTCGCGTTCCGGCGGGTAGACCAGGGTGACCCGGATTTTCGCATTTCACTGACCTCTCAAATGACCATCAGGGAAGCCTGCGGGTACGACATCCAGCTCGAGGTGTCCTGCTACAACCCCGGAATCGACCGCGTCCTCCTCAACGAGCCCCGCTGGGTGCGCGGAGCAATCGCCTTCCAGGGCGACATCGGTTCGTATCGGCAGTACCAGATCAACCATGAGGTCGGTCATGCCATCGGCTACCAGGATCATCAACCCTGTGAAACGGAGGGCGGTCTCGCCCCGGTGATGATGCAGCAGTCGTTCGGTACCTCCAACAACGACATCGCCGAACTCGACCCCGAAGGGATTGTGCCCAAGAACGGATTGACGTGCCATTTCAATCCCTGGCCGTTCCCGCGCGGCTGAGTTGCGTCCACCCGGAACCACGGGGTGCCGGGAGGGGAAGAATGGGCCTTGTCGAGGCGTTGACACTGACATTGTCGAAGTGTCGACAGTGAGACACTTCGACGGAGCCGGAAGCCGTCGCGTAATCGTCAGGAGTGGACCGTGTCGCTTGACCGTTCTGGAAACACCCCGCAGCCACTGCCCCCGCTGGTGGAGCCGGACGCCGAACTCTCGCGTGACGAGGTGGCCCGCTACAGCAGGCACCTGATCATCCCCGACGTCGGCATGGCGGGGCAGAAGCGGCTGAAGAACGCCAAGGTCCTCGTCATCGGCGCGGGTGGACTGGGCTCCCCGGCGTTGCTGTACCTCGCCGCTGCAGGCGTCGGAACCCTGGGGATCGTCGAGTTCGACGAAGTCGACATGTCCAATCTGCAGCGACAGGTCATCCACGGTCGCTCGGACGTGGGCAGGCCCAAGGCGGAAAGCGCCCGCGACTCCATCAAGGAGATCAACGAGCACGTTGACGTCCGGTTACACGAGTTCCGGCTCGAACCCGACAACGCCGTCGAGCTGTTCGGTCAGTACGACCTGATCCTCGACGGCACCGACAACTTCGCCACCCGCTACCTGGTCAACGACGCAGCGGTACTGGCGCACAAGCCGTACGTCTGGGGTTCGATCTACCGTTTCGAGGGGCAGGCGTCCGTGTTCTGGGAGGACGCACCGGACGGGCGCGGACTCAATTACCGCGACCTGTACCCGGAGGCGCCGCCGCCCGGGATGGTCCCTTCGTGCGCCGAAGGCGGAGTGCTGGGGGTGCTGTGCGCCTCGATCGGGTCGATCATGGCCACCGAAGCGGTGAAACTGATCACCGGGATCGGCGAATCGCTGCTCGGCCGGCTCATGGTCTACGACGCACTCGACATGACGTATCGGACCATCACGCTTCGCCGTGACCCGGCGCGCACACCGATCACCGAGCTCATCGACTACGACGCCTTCTGTGGCGTCGTCTCGGACGAGGGCCAGTCCGCGGCGGCCGGATCGACCATCACCGCGACGGAGCTGCGAGACCTTCTGGACGCAGGGAAGGACCTCCAGATCGTCGACGTGCGCGAACCCGTCGAATGGGACATCGTCCATCTCCCCGGTGCGGTGCTGATCCCGAAGGACCGCATCCTGTCGGGGGAGGCTCTCGCCGAGCTGCCGCAGAACAAGCCGATCGTGCTGCACTGCAAGACCGGTGTGCGGTCTGCCGAAGCGCTGGCGGCGCTCAAGAAGGCGGGGTTCTCCGACGCGACGCATCTGCAGGGCGGAGTCATTGCGTGGGCCACACAGGTGGACAACAGCCTGCCCGTCTACTGAGTTCGGCGGGTCCTGGTCTCCGGCGCACGACCGCACGCTCCGCGTGCTTCAGCGCGCCTTACAGTGCCACCGGGCCGCCCGGCGGTAGCGTTGACGTCGTGAGCACAGGCCAACCCCCTCAGCACGTGTGCTCCACGTTCGGCCTCCGGGAAGTCGAGCCCATTCCACTCGGTGCGGACTGGGACGGCGGGTGGCTCTGTGGAGACGTAGTCCTCTCAGCCGTCGCCGACCACGCTCGTGCCGCCTGGTCGGCCAAGGTGCGCGAAACCCTGGAAGTGGACGGGGTGCGGCTCGCTCGTCCGGTGCGTTCCACCGACGGTCGGTACGTGGTCTCGGGGTGGCGTGCGGACACGTTCATCGAGGGCACGCCCGAACCTCGTCACGACGAGGTGGTCTCCATGTCGGGCCGGCTGCATGCCGCCACCTCCCAGTTGGAGCGTCCCCGCTTCCTGGTGCAGCCGCCGGTGGCCCCGTGGGCGGAGGTCGACGTCTTCGTGGCCGCCGATCGGGCGGCGTGGGAGAAGATTCCCCTGCGCGGCGCGAAGGGTGCCGAGCAACTCGAAACTCCGTCGCCTGACGGTCGCAAGAGCCTCGAACTGATCACCGGCCTGGCGACTCTGCGCAAACCCGTCGTCAGCCCCGATCAGCTTGTCCACGGAGACCTGTTCGGCACTGTGCTGTTCTCGGGTGCGCTGGCACCCGGTATCACCGACCTCACCCCGTACTGGCGGCCGGCGGCGTGGGCGGCCGCAGTGGCCGTCGTGGACGCGATTTCCTGGGGTGGGGCGGACGAGGCGCTGATCGGACGCTGGGAAGACCTTCCCGAGTGGCCGCAGATGCTGTTGCGTGCCGTCTTGTTCCGCCTTGCCGTCCATGTGCTGCATCCCCGGTCCACGGCCGAAGCGTTTCCCGGACTCGCTCGCACCGCCGACGTGGTGCGACTCCTGCTCTGAGTGGACGTAGCGCGGAAGGGGGCCGGCTAGTCGAGGAGCTCGGCGAACAGGTCACGCGCGGCCTGTGATGCGCGATGCTCGTCTCCGTCGACGACGGCCCGCACCAGGCGGCCGTGCTCGTCGTGCAATCCTTCCCCTGTGGCATGCACGTGCTGATCCACGGTGTGCTCGATAGCGGGGAGTAGTGAGTCGTAGAACTCGAGATACACCGCGTTGTGGCTGGCTTCCACGATTGCGCGGTGCAGCGCGACATCAGCGGTGATTGCCGCATCCGTAGCCGACTCCTCCCACAGGCGGTGGCGTTCACGCAGCAGGCCTTCGAGACGGGTGACGTCGTCGGGGGTGCGCCGACGGGCGGCGAGGGCGGCGGCGGTCACGTCGAGGGCCTGACGCAGTTCCAGCACGTCGCGCTCGTGTGCCCCGGCGAAGTACTTTCCGAGGGTTCCACCGACATCGGAAATGGCGACGACGTATGTTCCGGACCCTTGCCTGCGTTCGAGCAATCCCGTGTGGACCAGCGCCTGGACTGCCTCCCGGACGGTGTTGCGCCCCGTCCCGGTCAGTTCGGACAGCACCGTTTCGGTTGGGATCTTCTCGCCGACGGCCCAGCGTCCGCTGCAGATCTCTTCCCGCAACTGCTCGGTGACCTGCGAGATGAGGCTCGCGCGCCGAATTGGTTTTCCAAAGGTCATCCGGTCATCCTATGATTTCTCAGGTGAAACTTCTGCGCGGTCGCTTACTCGTCTTCTGCGCGATCGCCATGTCGGCGCTCGTCCTCCGGTTGGCAGTCACGTCGTTCAGCCCCCTTGCCTCCCAGATTCGGGAGGACATCGGATTCTCGCCCACCGTCGTCGGCGTGTTCGGGATGGTGCCGACGGCGATGTTCGCGCTGTTCGGCCTGGCAACTCCGCTCGTCGCGAAGCGGTGGGGACTGGAACGGACGGCGCTCGTGGCCGTGCTGATGGCCGGCGTCGGGATGCTCACCCGGGCGCTGATGAGTGACACGTGGTCGTTGCTGGCGCTGTCGGCGCTCGCGCTCGCCGGAATGGGGATCGGCAACGTCGTCATTCCCCCTCTGGTCAAGCGCTATTTCTCCGACACACTGGCGGCGATGAGCTCGGTGTACATCGTCGGTGTGCAGATCGGGACCATCGCGCCGGCCTTCGTCGCAGTCCCGCTCGCGGAGGCGTTCGGCTGGCGTACCTCCATCGGTGTGTGGGCCGTGCTCGGTTTCGCCGCCGCACTGCCGTGGACCGTGGTGCTCGTCAGGGCGCGTCGCCGGGCGGCCTCCGCACCGCCGGGGGAGCCGGTGAGTGTTCCCTCGGGAACTCCGCACGGCAAGGCGTGGCTATCACCCGTCGGATGGGGGATGGCGGGCATGTTCGGGATGACGTCGATGATCACGTATTCGATGTTCACCTGGATCCCGGACATCCTCGCCGACGCCGGTGCCAGCGAGGGGTTCGGTGGGGCGATGGTAGGTCTCTTCTCCTTCATGGGTCTCGTCGCTGCGTTCGGCGCGCCCACCCTGTGCGCACGGATGCGTAATCCGTTCCCGGTCGTGGTCGGTTGTGCGCTCTGCTACCTCGTGGCTTTCTCCGGCCTCCTTTTCGCACCGATGTCGGCCCCGGTCCTGTGGGTGGTGCTGCTCGGGCTCGGCCCCAGTACCTTCCCGATGTCGCTGACCCTCATCAATCTGCGCACCCGCACGCACCTCGGCTCGGCGACGTTGTCGGGTTTCACGCAAGGCGTGGGGTACGCCGTCGCCTGCCTCGGTCCGCTACTGTTCGGCGTGTTCCACGATTCCACCGACGGCTGGACGCTGTCGTTCGGATTTCTGACGGGCGCGGTAGTGATCCTCGTCATAGCGGGAGCTCAGGCGTGTAAGCCGCGGATGCTCGAGGACAGCTGGAACGGCAATTCGGACGCTCATCGACACGCTGCCGAAACGTCCACGAAACCTCACATCGACTCCGTCGGGAAGTGAGGATCAGTTGACGTTGCGGTCACCGACCGCAGCACCGCCGCAACACCCGTTTTCTACCTTTAGGTCTCCCACACAACGAGGAGGCCCGGGTGAAGCATTACATCGAGCACTGGGACGCAGAAGACGTCGACGCCTGGGAGGCGGGCAACAAGAACATTGCCAAGCGGAACCTGATCTGGTCCGTGGTCGCCGAACACGTCGGCTTCTCGGTCTGGTCGATCTGGTCGGTCATGGTCCTGTTCATGCCCACCGACATCTACGGCATCGACGCGGCGGGCAAGTTCTTCCTCGTCGCCGTTCCCACTCTTGTCGGCTCGGTTCTTCGGATCCCGTACACCGTCGCGACGGCGCGTTTCGGCGGTCGCAACTGGACCATCTTCAGCGCTCTGGTGTTGCTGATCCCGACGCTGTTCACCCTGTATCTGATGATGAACCCCGGGGCGTCCTACACGACCTTCATGCTCGTGGCAGCGCTCGCCGGAGTCGGTGGCGGAAACTTCGCTTCGTCGATGACCAACATCAACGCCTTCTACCCGCAGCGGCTCAAGGGCTGGGCCCTCGGCCTCAACGCCGGCGGCGGCAACATCGGTGTCCCGATGATCCAGCTGGTCGGTCTGCTCGTGATCGCCACCGTGGGCAACACGGAGCCGTGGATCGTCTGCGCCGTCTACCTGGTGTTCATTGCGGTAGCGGCAGTCGGCGCCGCCCTGTTCATGGACAACCTCGGTAACCAGACGTCCGATCTCCGGTCGATGGGCAAGGCGCTGAAGTTCTCCGATTCCTGGGTCATCAGCTTCCTCTACATCGGTACCTTCGGATCGTTCATCGGCTTCAGCTTCGCGTTCGGCCAGGTTCTGCAGATCAACTTTCTCGCCGGTGGTGAGACCCCCGCACAGGCAGCACTGCACGCGGCGCAGATCGCCTTCATCGGCCCCCTGCTCGGTTCCATCGCACGACCGATGGGCGGCAAACTCGCCGACCGGATCGGTGGCGGAAAGATCACGCTGTACACCTTCGTTGCCATGGCGCTGGCTGCCTCCGTGCTCGTCACCGCGGGCACCATCGACGACGGCACACCCGGCGCAGCAACGGCCGGTGTGATGGTGGCCTTCGTGTTCGGCTTCATCGCCCTGATCCTGCTGGCGGGAATCGGCAACGGCTCGGTCTACAAAATGATCCCGTCCATCTTCGAGGCCAAGGCACAGGGCCTCGACGGGCTCAGCCGGGAGGCCAAGGCGGCCTGGTCGCGGGCGATGTCCGGAGCCCTCATCGGTTTCGCGGGTGCGATCGGAGGCCTCGGCGGCGTCGGCATCAACCTGGTACTTCGTGCCTCCTACGGTGGGGCCGCGAAGTCGGCGACCATGGCGTTCTGGGTGTTCCTCGCCTTCTACGTCGCCTGCATCGCCGTTACCTGGGTCGTGTTCCTGCGCCGCCCGTCCATCACTCGCGGAATCTCTGTCACCGACGGCGACGAGAAGGTCTCCGTCTCGGCGTGACCGGCGAGCAGTTACCGCAAGAACTCGAGTAATTCAGCTAGAAGGAGCGACGGCATGAGCCGCAAGTCAGCAGTAGTGATCGGGCACGGAATGGTCGGGCACCGCTTCGTCGAGGCGCTCCGCGCGCGCGACGAGTCGGACGACTGGTCGGTGACGGTGCTCTGCGAGGAGCCCCTCCCCGCGTACGACCGCGTGGGACTCTCCTCCTATGTCGGGGCGTGGGACCCCAAGGAGCTTGCGCTCGCGGGCAACGACTACCAGGGTGATGCTCTGGTGGACCTCCGGATCGGCCGCCGCGCCGCGTCGATCGATCGTGAATCGCGCAAGGTCACGACCGATTCGGGGGAGGTCGTCGCCTACGACGCTCTGGTCATGGCGACGGGGTCGTACCCGTTCGTCCCGCCGATCCCGGGCCACGATCGGCCCGAGTGTTTCGTCTACCGCACGCTCGACGACCTCGACGGCATCCGGGCCCGCGCCGAGGCGGCCGGTCCCGGTGCCGTCGGTGTGGTGGTCGGTGGCGGTCTGCTCGGTCTCGAGGCAGCGAACGCGCTGAAGCTGATGGGCATGACCCCGCACGTGGTGGAGTTCGCGCCGCGATTGATGCCGCTGCAGGTCGACGAGGGCGGTGGAGCGCTGCTGGCCAAGCTCGTCACGGACCTCGGCGTCACCGTCCACGCGGGTGTCGGTACCGCGGCAATCACCGAGGGCGCTGACGGCATCACCGTGGAACTGTCCGACGGATCGACGATCGAGGCAGCGCTCCTGGTGTTCTCAGCCGGCGTGCGGCCCCAGGACCAGCTGGCCCGCGACGCAGGGCTCGAGGTCGGCGAACGCGGCGGGATTATCACCGACCTCGGTTGCCGTACCTCCGATGAGAACATCTACGCGGTGGGCGAGTGTGCCGCGGTGGAAGGCCGGTGCTACGGACTGGTCGCTCCCGGGTACACCACGGCGGAGATCGTGGCGGACCGCCTCCTCGGCGGTGCGGCCGAGTTCCCCGGCGCCGATCTTTCGACCAAGCTCAAGCTGATGGGTGTGGACGTCGCCAGCTTCGGCGACGCCCACGCGCAGACCCCCGGCGCGCTCGAGGTCGTCCTCAACGATGCCGCGAAGGGCACCTACGCCAAGCTCGTGGTGTCCGACGACGCGAAGACCCTGCTCGGTGGCATTCTCGTCGGCGACGCGTCCGCGTATGCGTCGCTGCGTCCGCTCGTCGGTCGTGAACTGCCGGGTGATCCGGCGTCGCTCATTTCGCCGGCAGGCGAGAAGCCCGGCGCCGGCTCGCTCCCCGACGACGCCGAGGTGTGCTCCTGCAACGGCGTCACGAAGGGCGCGATCTGCGGGGCCATCGCCGAGGGTGCCTGCGACATCGCCCAGGTGAAGAGCTGCACGAACGCCGGGACCACCTGCGGCGGCTGCCTTCCGACCATCAAGCAGTTGCTGGCCTCGTCGGGCGTGGTGATGTCGAAGGCGCTGTGTGAGCACTTCGAGCAGTCGCGTGCCGAACTCTTCGAAATCGTGCAGGCCACGAACACCCGCACCTTCTCCGCGTTGATTTCCAAGTACGGCAAGGGTTCCGGATGTGACATCTGCAAGCCGGTGGTCGCGTCGATCCTCGCGTCCACCGATTCCGATCACATCCTGCACCGCAACCAGGCCGGCCTGCAGGACACCAACGACCACTTCCTGGCGAACATCCAGAAGAACGGCACCTACTCGGTGGTGCCGCGGATGCCCGGCGGCGAGTGCACGCCGGAGCAGCTCATCGTCATCGGCGAGGTGGCTCGCGACTTCGGTCTCTACACCAAGGTGACCGGCGGTCAGCGCATCGACCTCTTCGGTGCCCGCGTCGAGCAGCTGCCTGCCATCTGGAAGCGCCTCGTCGACGCCGGAATGGAGTCGGGCCAGGCGTACGGCAAGTCACTGCGCACGGTCAAGAGCTGTGTCGGGTCCACCTGGTGCCGCTACGGGGTCCAGGACTCCGTAGGCATGGCCGTAGACCTGGAGAACCGCTACCGCGGACTGCGGTCACCGCACAAGATCAAGTTCGGTGTCTCGGGATGTGCCCGCGAGTGTGCGGAGGCGCGCGGCAAGGACGTCGGCGTGATCGCCACCGAGAACGGCTGGAATCTGTACGTCGGCGGTAACGGCGGTCAGTCGCCGAAGCACGCGCAGCTGCTCGCCGGTGGGCTCGACGACGAGACATTGGTCCGCTACATCGACCGCTACCTCATGTTCTACATCCGCACCGCGGACCGTCTCCAGCGCACGGCGCCCTGGGTGGAAACACTGGAGGGCGGGCTCGAGCACCTGAAGGCAGTGGTGTGCGAGGACAGCCTGGGTATCGCGGCCGAGCTCGAAGCAGCGATGGCCAAGCACGTCGAGGGTTACAAGGACGAATGGGCGGGTGTGCTCGAAGACCCGGAGAAGCTCTCTCGGTTCGTGTCGTTCGTCAACGCGCCGGACGAAGCCGATCCGACCGTCGTCTTCGACGACACCGGTGTCCGCAAGGTCCCGGTGTTGATGGGGATGCCGAAATTTGCAGCTTCTACCTCGGAGTAATCCCCGCTTAACGCCCAGGAAACACCAGACCCGAAGTATGTACCCCACACGGAAACGCACCAGCCCCGAAGGAGGACTGTGATGACCGTCGTCGACGTGAGCGTGCACAGTGCCAGTGGAAACAGGCGCGAGAGCGTCCAGTCAGGCCGGCTCGAATGGACGTCCGCATGCCCACTCAGCCAGTTGATACCCGGACTCGGCGTGGCAGTTCTGCTGCGCGGCGGTGAGCAGGTGGCGCTGTTCCTTCTCGAGGACGGATCCCTGCGCGCCGTGGGGAACATCGACCCGTACGGACGCGCGGCCGTGATGTCCCGCGGTCTCGTCGGTGACCGGGCGGGGGAGCCCACTGTCGCGTCGCCCCTGCTCAAGCAGGTGTTCTCCCTGATCGACGGCCGCTGCCTGGACGACGATTCAGTTCGCCTTCCCGTGTACGACGTGCGCGTCTGGGCCGGTGTCGTTCAAATCCACAGTTCACACGGAATCGTCGCGGAGTCGCCTGCTGTCGACGTGGCCGTGACGGGGGCTTCGAGTTCGTGAGCGATGGGACACCCCTGTGTGGGTTCACGGTCGGAATCACCGCGTCACGACGTGCCGAGGAGTTTGCGACACTGCTGACGAGGCGGGGCGCCACGGTGGTGCATGCCCCGGCGATCCGGATCATCCCGTTGGCCGACGACACCGAGCTCGAGCGGGTCACGCGCCAGATCATCGATAGTCCGCCCGAGATCGTGGTCGCCACGACCGGAATCGGATTCCGCGGCTGGATGGAGGCCGCAGAAGGCTGGGGCGAAGCGGAAGAGCTCGGCCGGGCACTGGCAGCCAGCCGGTTGCTTGCCCGAGGCCCCAAGGCCAAGGGCGCCATCCGCGCCGCCGATCTGAGGGAAGAATGGTCGCCGGCGTCGGAGTCGTCGGCAGAAGTGCTCGACCACCTCCTCGGTGAGGGTGTCGAAGGCAAACGGATCGCCGTGCAGCTGCACGGCGCCACCACCGAATGGGAGCCGATCGCCGATTTCTGCGAGGTGCTCCGGTGTGCCGGCGCCGACGTGATCGCCGTGCCGGTCTATCGGTGGACACCCCTCGAGGATCAGGCTCCGATGGACCGGATGATCGATCTCATCGCCAGCGGCGGACTCGACGCGGTCAGCTTCACCAGCGCCCCGGCAGTGGCGTCACTCCTGACGCGGGCCAAGGAGACGGGCCTCATCGAGGTGGTGCTGCACTCGCTCCGCCACCGCGTGCTCGCCGTCTGCGTGGGACCCGTGACTGCCGGACCGCTGCGCGAGCTCGAGGTGCCGACGACGATGCCGGAACGCTCGCGGCTCGGCGCCCTGGCCCGGCACATCGCCGACGAGCTGCCCCGGCGAGCCAACAAAATCCAGACAGCGGGCCACGAGCTCAGCATCCGTGGCGGGTGTGTCGTGGTCGACGGTGAGGTTCGGCAGCTGCCGCCCGCCGCGATGTCGTTGATGCGGACACTCGGCGCACGGCCGGGTCGCGTCGTTCCCCGCGAGGAACTGCTCGCGGCGTTGCCGGGAGGCGGCGGTGACACTCACGCGGTGGAGACTGCCGTGGCCCGGCTCCGAGCCTCCCTGGGGGCACCGAAAGTGGTGCAGACGGTGGTCAAGCGGGGTTACCGCCTTGCGCTCGACCCCGTCGACTGCGTCGACGCCCGTGAGGAGGAACTTCGATGAGCGAGACAGCACTGGTATTGGTGGCCCACGGCACGCGCAGTCCTCGTGGGGTCGAGATGATCGCCACGCTCGCGGACGCCGTCGCCGAACAGGTCGGTCCGACGCGCGTCTCGTTCGTCGACGTTCTCGGACCGTCGCCGTCCGAGGTCCTGCGTGACATTGCGGGCCCTGCCGTCGTGGTTCCGGCGTTCCTGGCGTCCGGCTACCACGTTCACACCGACGTTCCCAGGGAAGTGGCGGACAGCGGGCACCCGTCGGTCGCCGTCACCCGGGCACTCGGCCCCGACCCCGTTCTCGCCGAAGTACTCCTGCGTCGTCTGGTGGACGCCGGGTGGCAGCCGGGGGATGCAATCGTCCTCGCTGCAGCCGGATCGTCCGACCCGCGCGCACTCCGCGACGTGCGCCGCGCCGCGGCGATGTTGGCGGAACTCGCGGCGACGCGGGTCCGCATCGGATTCGTGGCCACCGCCGATCCTCGGGTGCCGGCTGTCGTCGCATCATTGCGCGCACAGGGCGAGGAGCGCGTGTTCATCGCGTCGTACCTCCTCGCGCACGGTCTCTTCCACGCTCGCCTCGGTGACGCAGGCGCGGACGGTGTCGCCGAACCGTTGGGTGTGGACCCCACCGTCGTCGGGCTGGTGGCGGAGCGCTACCGCAGCGGAATTCCTGCCGCGCTGCGTGCGCTGTCGTTCCAGCGCTGACCTGTCAGCGTGGAAGCCACCGCAACTCCACGAGGTCGCCGTCGGCGGCGTGCGCCGGGACGAGCGCGAGCGCATCACGGTCGATCAGTCCGGCGAGATGCGCAGTCCGAATCGCGGTGTCGACCTTCCATGTTCCGTCGGGTTGCGCCGCGGCGGGCAGAATGCGGGCCACCTCACCGCTCACCTCGGCGGCATTGGTGACCCGTCCCCGAGGCAAGGCGGCGTGTGGACGGCCCGTCAACGCGGCCACGATGGCCGGAGCGATGATCAGCAGGGTGACGACGGCGGCATAGGGATTGCCGGGAAGCCCCAGGACAACCCGGCCGTCGGGCAGCACTGCAGTCACCTGCGAACCGCCGGGTCGGCAGCGGACCCTGCCGACGACCGTGCGTGCCCCGGCCCGGTCGAGCGCGGCACGCAACTGATCAGCCGCGCCGCCGCCGGTAGCACCCACAATGACGATCAGGTCGGTCTCACGCACCTCGCGAAGCAACTCGTCGAAACCGTCCGCGGTGTCACGTAGGTGCGTGTCCGCTATCGTCCGCACACCGCACCACGAAAGAAACTGCGGGAGAACGGGTCCCAGAGCATCCCGGGTCTGCCCTTCGCGCAGCGGTCCGTCCCGGCGAATCTCGTCCCCGGTCACCACGACATGGGCCCGCACAGGCCCCCGGACTGCCGCGGCGTTCACTTCCGCGCTGGCGGCGGCCGATATGAGCGCCGGGGTCACAGCGGTTCCCTCAGGTGCCAGAAGGCGGCCCTCCTCCCAGTCCTCACCCCGGCGGCGGGTGTCGTCGCGGACTGGTGTGCCCTCCCGGCGAGACAGGCGCGGTCCTGCAGAGGTCTGTGCGATCGAGGCGAACTCGTCTCGAACCACGGCGGTGGCACCGCGGGGGAGATGCGCTCCGGTGGCGATGCGCGCGGCCTCGCCCGGCACCAATTCGAGTTCGTGGGTGCTGCCCGCGTATCGGATGTCGTCACGCAGCACCCACGGAGCTTCTCCTGCGACCGCATACCCGTCCATCGCGGAGACGGCGAGCCGGGGCAATGCCTCGGCGGTGATCAGTGGCTCCGCCAGCGCAGAGCCGAGCGACTGGGCGAGCCGCGCCTGTCGAGGCGCGAGCGCAGGGATGGTGTCGACGATCGCCCCGAGCGCTTCCTCGATCGTGAGCGCGGTCGCCGGTTGCGTCGTCCGCGCCTGCTCGAGTTCTTCATGGGTGTCACAATCGAGGACCCCGCGGAGGGTCACGGTGGCAAACCGCTCCGGGACAATCGCTTTCATCGGTTGGTTGACGGCGGCCCCGAGCGAGCCCACTTGCTCGCCGAGGGTGCCCACGCGCCATGCCGAGAGCAGGAACTGCAGGCGTCCGGACTCGTCGACGGCGAACGCTGCGTCGGCTTCCTCGAGCGCGGCGACGATTGCTGTGATCATCGAGGCGTCGACGAAAGGCAGGTCCGACGCGAGCAGAACGACCCGGTCGCCGGGCCCTGCCTCGAGGGCGGCGAGTCCAGCGGAAACTCCCGCCACCGGACCGGCGCCGGCGGGCTCCTCCTGAGTTTGCAGAACGGTGGAGTCGAGATCGTCGCGTCGGGGGCCGACGACGACCACCCGTGTACAAGCACCGACCGCCTCCAGTGCCGTGTCGAGCATTCGCCGCCCACCGACGACCATCGCGGGCTTGTCCACCCCGCCCATCCGGGTTGCTCGTCCTCCGGCGAGGACGATCGCGTGAACGAGTGGGGCAGAGTTCATTCCCTCATGCTGCCGCACCCACCTAGTCGCTGTGCAGGTGGCTGCGGGGAGGACCGGACGGTCCGGACCGACCCCCGCGTGCCACGGCAACAGCGAGCCAGGCCACGGATGCGGAGCCGAATACCAAAACCGCGGTGATTGCGTACATGAGGACATTGTCTGCCGCGGATTGGACCGCGATCTTCAGTCCTCTGTGGGAAAGTGGCCTGTATGAGCGACGAAGCAGTGCGAACCATGTCGGCTGCAGGACTGGCGACGCTTCTCGGCGGGATGTCCGGAAGTGGCCAACCGCTGTACCGGGAGCTGGCGGACGCCCTGCGCCGTCGCGTGGGAGAGGGTTCGCTCACCGTCGGAGTGCGGTTGCCGGCCGAACGGGCTCTCGCGGAGGAGCTCCGCCTCAGCCGGGTGACCGTGAGTGCTGCGTATCGTGAACTGCGCGAGGCAGGTTGGGCCTCGGCACGGCACGGATCAGGAACGTACGTGTCGATGCCCTCGGGTCCTCTCGCATGGGGAAGCATGGTGGGCGCGCCCGTCGACGGTGCCATCGATCTCGTCAATGCGGCGCCCGCGGCTGCGCCCGAACTTCGCGACGCGTACCTCGAAGCGGTCGACGAATTGCCCCGATTCCTGCCCCAGCACGGGTATCACCCCGGTGGCCTGACGACGCTTCGCGCGGCCATAGCCGACCACTATTCGCGCCGGGGACGCCCGACCACCCCAGATCAGATCCTGGTCACCGGAGGTGCGGGCGACGCCACGGAGGTGGTGCTCGAGGCTCTGGTCCAGACCGGCGACCGTGTGCTGGTCGAGCACCCCACCTATCCCGGTGCGGTCGAGTCCGTGCAGGCGGCAGGGGGCCGTCCCGTTCCCGTGCCGATCGATGCCACGAATCCCGACGCATTCGTCGCCGAGGTGGATCGCGCTGCTCGACAGAGCGCCCCCACCGTGGCGTATCTGATGCCGGACTTCTCCAACCCGTCCGGAGCCCGGGCGACGGCCGACGGTCGGCGTCGGCTGGCCGCGACCCTCGCGCGGCACGGAGTGGTGACCGTCGTGGACGAGGTGGCAGCCGAACTCGTCCTTGATGATTCGGGCTGCCACGAGCCTTTCGGTGTTCCCGTACCCGAGTCCGTGACGGTGGCCATCGGAAGTCTCAGTAAGACGGTGTGGGGCGGAATCCGGATCGGCTGGGTTCGGGCCGAGGCTGCGCGTACCACGCAACTCGCAAAGATCATGGCGCGCAGACAGCTGTCGGTCTCGGTCCTCGACCAACTCGCAGCGGTACGACTGTTCGCGCGGCACGACGAGCTGGTCGGACGCCGTCGCCGGGAGCTGCGAGGGCAGCGGGACGCCCTTGCGGCGGTCGTGGCCGAGCGATTGCCGGGTTGGAGCTTTCACCTGCCGTCTGGCGGGCTGTCGTTGTGGTGCCGCCTCCCAACCGGAACCGGTTCGAGCGAACTCGTAGCAGCCGCACGCGCGAGGAACCTTCTGCTGGCCCCGGGACCTCGCTTCGGTACGGGCCATCTGTTCGACGACCACCAGCGTCTCCCGTTCACCAGACCGGTCACCGAGTTGACTGCTGCCGTCGATGTGCTGGCCACGCTGGTGATGTCGGGCGGACCGCCGGTGTCTTCGGCGACAACTCTCGTCGTCTGACAGTCCGGTCAGGTCAGCGAAAAAATACCTGTGAACCGAAGTATCGGTCAGAGACCTGTTCGGTACCCGGAAAGATGGCGGCTTCTCCGCAACCGTCTGGCATAGTGATGGCCGTCGACCTGCTCGCCGGATTGTGGGGTTCCTTATGCGCTCGTTGATTCCTAGATCCCTGGGCGCCGCCGTCGCGGTCACCGTTCTCGGCCTGGCCGCTGCCCTCGCAGGTGCCGGCACCGGTGCGGCGCAACCGCTGTTCCCTGCGCCCCCGACGTCGGACGTGGCGTTCCCCATCCCGGACCCGGATCCGTTCTATCAGCCGACGCCGGACATCGCGGAGCGTGCGCCCGGTGACGTCCTGAGGGTGCGCCAGCTGCCGCCGTCGTATTACTTCCCCGGCAGCGCGATGTGGGAGGTGCTCTTCCGGTCCACCGACTCGCAGGGGAACCCCATTGCGGCGAACACCACCTACGTCTTGCCCGCGAATCACGCCCCGGACGGGCCCTTGGTGTCGTACCAGCACATCATCAATTCGCTGGGGCACAAGTGCAAGATCGTCACCGAGCTGTACACGAGCGACCCGCTCCACCAGATCCGTGAGGCCGCCGGTCTCAACATCGCGCTGGCCCGTGGGTGGGCGGTCTCTCTGCCCGATCACCTCGGACCGCGGATGGCGTACGGTGCTGCGAAGCTGGGTGGCCAGATCACCCTCGACGGAATCCGCGCAGTGAAGCAGGTACCGGAACTGCTGGTCACGAACAGTCAGGTGGGGCTGGGCGGATATTCCGGCGGTGGAATGGCCACCGCCTGGGCTGCGGCATTGGCGCCCACCTACGCGCCCGAACTCGACATCGTCGGTGCGGCCATCGGAGGTGCTCCCATGAATCTGGGGAAGATGGCACAAGGCCTGGGTTCCAATCCGCACCCTGCTTTCGGTCTCGCGATGGCCGCCGCGCTCGGGTTGGAACGTGAGTATCCCGACCGCATCGACGTCACCAGCCAACTCAATGCTCAGGGCCGTTGGCTCAAGCAGATGATCGGCAACGGATGCACCAACGAGATCATGCTGTTCGGCGTGGGGCGCAGCGCCACGGAAATGACCGACAACAAGAACTTCATGGACAATCCCGAAGCCTGGAAGGTGATGGACGAGAACAGCGTCGAGCTGTATCCGGGCGTGCCGAAGACGCCGATCTTCGAATGGCACAGCCCCACCGACGCGCTGATTCCGGTCGACTCCATCGACAACACGCTCCGTCGCTACTGCGAGGCCGGAACACCGGTGCAAACGCTCCTCACTCCCACACCCGACCATCTGTCTGCGGCCGCTCTCGGCGTCTTCCAGGGACTGGACTGGATGGATGCGCGATTCCGCGGCGATCCACCGCCCAGTACCTGCTGAGCGCCGTCCGGTCAGAACTGGTGCCGCGCCGCCGCGAGATCCACGCGACCGTCCCGCACGGGCACGCCCTCGAGTTCGAGTTTCGCGATCTGGCGATGCGCGAGATGTTCCGCTGGACGGCCGCTGGCACCCAGAACGCGATGCCAGGGCAGATCCGCGGAATCGGTGCGCATGATCCAGCCGACTGTGCGTGGGCTCGACAACCCGGCGGCGGTGGCGATGTCGCCGTACGTCGCCACGGAGCCGGAGGGAATCGACGCGACCAGTTCGCGAACGCGTTCGACCTGCTCCTCCGTCGTGGCGGGCATCAGAGAAGCTTGCGGATGAGCTGAGCCACTTCGTCGGGCCGGGCCTGCGGGACCATGTGATCGCAGTCGAGATCGACGGCGGTGAGGTGCTCACCCAGACGCTCGGTGAGGGAGCGTCGGAACTGAGGTGTGACGTACGGCGGATGCACCTTGGCAGCCTGGACGAGGATGGTGGGCAGGTTGGCCGGCGGAAGAACTGCAGGACGCGCCAATTCACCCCACGCCGCGACAAGCGCCGGTACCGACATTCGCCAATTCACCCGGCCGTTCGCGAGGGGAATCAGGTGCTCGGCGATCTCCGCTTCGAGTACGTCGGCGTCCACTTCACCCCACGAGCCGTGCACCTTCTCCGAACGCGCCTCCTCGACGTCGGTGTAATCGGGCGACGCGATGGTGTCGTCCGCCACGGATCGCATCATCTCGGGATCGAGGCCGATCGCCGGATCCAGCAGGACCAGACCACGGACGCGCTCGGGGACCGCCCGGGCGAGGTGCAGAGCCAGCGCGCCGCCGAACGAGTGACCGACTACCAGAACCGGGCCTCGGGCGTGAGCACACAATGTGTCGATCACGCACGAGACATGGGATTCGAAGTTCCACGGTGGTGACCAGTTGGAACGGCCGTGGCCGAGCAGATCCGGCGCGATCCAGCGCGCATCGGGAATGTGATCGCCTGCCAGCGCCTGCCAGCGCTTGCCGTGACCCGTCACGCCGTGCAGGGCGAGGATCTCGGGGCCGTCCTCGGCGCCGAACAAGTAGGTATGCAGTGCTGACACACAACCCATGATGCCGGATCGGGCCGATCGAGGAGATGTCGGACCGGTCTGGTGGAATGCCCGCATGACGGATTCGGCGGTGCGTACCAGGACGGCTGTTCCCCGCGCCCGGCTCGTGCACCGTCGTCGACCCGAGCGGCCAAGCCGGGTATGGGACGAATCGACGAGGCGCGTCTTCGCCGCCACGTCGCCGGGTGTGGGCTGGAGTCCTTGGCAGGTGCTCGGCGGCCCGGGAACGGGCAAGACGGCGCTCCTCGTCGATGTCGCGGTCGACCGCATCTCCGGTGGGGAAGATCCCGAGTCCGTGCTGGTGCTCACACAGTCCCGTCGAGCGGCAGGGCGTCTCCGCGAGGAGATCACCGCGGCTCTCATCGGACATGACGAACAACACGGTCCCCGCGCCACGCGTGAACCACTCGTGCGCACGGTGCACTCCTATGCGTTCGCAGTCCTGCGCCTCCAAGCCGCGGCGCACGGAAACCCACCGCCGCGACTCATCACGGGAGCCGAACACGACGCCGTCCTGCGCGAGATGCTCCACGGCGACATCGCCGACGGCGCCGAGCTCTGGCCCGAGCGATTGCGGCCCGCCCTGGGGCTGGGCGGATTCGCCGTCGAGGTGCGAGACCTCATGCTGCGTGCGAGTGAACGTGGGCTCGGCCCAGAGGATCTCGTCGCGCTGGGGCGTCGCCACTCGCGGCCCGAGTGGGTGGCGGCCGGGAAATTCGCTGCACGATACGAGCACGGCATGTTGCTGCGAGGGGCGGTCGGCGTGGAGGCTCCCGAAGCCACGGCCCCCGCTCTCGATGCCGCCGAGCTCATCGGCGCCGCACTGACGGCGTTCGCAACCGACCCTGACCTCCTGCGGACGGAACGTGCACGCGTGCGCCACCTCCTGGTCGACGACGCCCAGCACCTTGATCCCCAGGCGGCCGAGCTGGTCCGTCTCGTCGGCACCGGCACCCGGACCGTCCTCGTTGTCGGGGATCCGGACCAGTCGATCTACGGCTTCCGTGGAGCTGATCCCGCATTCCTGATCGGGCTCGCGGACAAGGGCGACGAGCGGCAGATCGTTCTGCCACACAACTTTCGCAGCGCCTCGGAGGTGGCGGCGACGTCGGCACGTATCACCTCCCGGTTGCCCGGCCGGCTGCCCCACCGCACATGGGTTCCCTCGAACGACGGCGGCCGCAGGTCCGTGCGCATACTGAGCACACCCGCCAAGGAAGCCGCGCTCATCGCCGATACCTTGCGCCGCGCGCATCTCCTCGACGGGGTTTCGTGGTCCGACATGGCGGTGATCGTGCGCTCGGTGCCCCGTGCTCTGGCCCCGCTCCGGCGGGCGCTCCTCGGTGCGGGAGTGCCGGTCACCACACCGGCGTCCGAACTGCCGTTGGCTCGACGGCACGGAGTGTCGGGACTGATGCTGGTGCTCCGTGCATTGTCGGGCGAGGAATTCACCGGGGAGGACGCGCTCGCTCTGCTCGCCGGACCGATCGGTGGGGCCGAACCGGTGGCTCTCCGGCGGCTCCGGCGGGGTCTGCGTCGCGCAGAAGTTGCCTCCGGTGGCGACCGTGACTCGGCAGAGTTGCTGCGTCTCATCGTGATCGGGGAGACAGGCAGCACCCGTACGGTCGTGGCCAAGCTCACCGACGTGGAGGCCGTTTCGCTCAACAGAGTGTTGTCCGTACTCCGCAAGGCGCGTGCACAGCTCGACCGCGGACGGGGTGTCGAAGAGATCCTCTGGGCGGCTTGGCAGGCGACGGGGCTGGAACGACGTTGGGCGGCGGCGTCGGCGCGGGGTGGCCCAATCGGTGCACAGGCAGACCGCGATCTCGACGCCGTGGTCGCGCTGTTCGACGCCGCCGCCGGCTATGTAGACCGGCTGCCACGCGCTCAGCTCGCCGGTTTCGTCGACTATCTCACCGGCCAGGCCATTCCGAGTTCGTCGCGGAGTACCTCGGTCGTACCGAACGATGCGGTGACGGTGCTCAGCGCGCATTCCGCGGCGGGTCGTGAGTGGGATGTCGTGGCGGTGGCGAACGTGCAGGAGGGGCTGTGGCCGAGTCTGCGGGCGCGCGGAAGTCTGCTCGGAACCGAGGCGCTGATCGATCTTGTCGGTGGGGTGTCCGACGGCAGTGCGGGGGCGGCAGATCGAATGTCGCGCACCGCACCGCTTCTGGCGGAGGAACGCCGTCTCTTCCTGGTCGCGTGCAGCCGTGCCAAGCGGAGTCTCCTGGTGACGGCCGTCGACTCGGCGGGGAGCGACACCGATCTCGTTCACTCGCGTTTCGTCGACGAACTACTCGCCGGAGACGACAGCGCGGACATCGCGGATGCGGTGGGACCGGTAACGGACCCGTCCACCCGCGTTCTCGCGCTCCCCGCGCTCGTCGCCGAGTTACGCAGTGTCGTCTGCGATCCCGATGTGGCACAGAACGATCCGGATCGGCAGCGCCGAGCCGCTCGTCAACTGGCTCGACTTGCTCAGGCCGGTGTCCGTGGGGCCCATCCGGACCAGTGGTATGGCACCGCCGAGCCCAGTACCGCAGTTGCGTTGTGGACGGAGGAGGACGGCCCGGTGTCGTTGTCACCGTCCACCGTCGACCTACTGGGCACCTGCCCGCTGCGCTGGCTCCTCGAACGCCACGGCGGAACCGACGGCGACAACACCCATGCCATTGCGGGAACGCTCGTGCATACCTTGGTGCAGGCGCTCGCCGGCCGAATACCGGCGGATCAGGTGGAACGTGCACTCGAAGACGCCTGGGATTCCATCGATCTGGGTTCGCAGTGGTATTCGCGACGTGAACTCGAACGGACCCGGGACATGCTGGCCACATTCACCGCATGGCTCGCCAATACACGGTCGGAGCTCACCGAGGTCGGTGTCGAGGTCGCTGTCGACGGTGTGCTGGAACCGAGGGAGGAGGGTGCGCCGGCAATTCGACTGCGTGGACGGATCGACCGGCTCGAACGGGACGCCGAGGGCAGGCCCGTGATCGTCGACGTCAAGACCGCTCGTGCACCCGTGAGCAAGCAGGACGCGCAGCAGCACGCGCAGCTCGCGGCGTATCAGGTAGCGGCCGCGGCCGGTGCGATCGAGGGTGAGCCGGCCTCGAAACCCGGTGGGGCCCGGCTGGTGTTCGTGGCCAAACCGCACAAGAAGGAAGGCGCCACGCAGCGTGTGCAGGCGCCGTTGTCGGATGAGGACATCGACACCTGGCTGGCCGTCATTTCCGCCGCGGCCGCCGCTACGAAGGGGCCACAGTTCCTTGCCCGCGTCAACGACGGATGCCGGCACTGCCCGGTGCGGACGAGTTGCCCGGCGCACGACGAGGGTCGGCAGGTGACATCCGAATGACAGCCCGTATCGACCCGGTGGAACTCGCCGTCGGACTCGGCCAGCATCCACCGACACCGGAACAGGCGGCGGTCATCGCCGCCCCGCTGGGGCCGACGCTCGTCGTCGCCGGCGCCGGAGCCGGAAAGACCGAGACGATGGCGGCGCGGGTGGTGTGGCTCGTCGCCAACGGGTTCGTCGACCCAGAAGCGGTGCTGGGGCTGACCTTCACCCGCAAGGCCGCTCAGCAGCTCACCAGTCGAATCCGGAAAAGACTTGCCCGGCTGGCAGGTTCGGAACTTCTTCACCGGGTTGATCCCAGCGGCGAGCTGAGGTCGAAACTCCTGGCCGGGGAGCCGGAGGTCAGTACCTACCACGCGTACGCCGGTCGGCTGCTGTCCGAGCACGGGCTGCTGCTGCCCATCGAACCGTCCGCCACCTTGTTGTCGGAAACGGAACTGTGGCAACTGGCTCATCGCGTGGTCAGTTCGTGGGACGGCGACCTCGACACCGACCGGAATCCCGCGTCCGTTACCGAGGCCGTGCTGGCGCTCTCCGGACAATTGGCGGAACACCTCGTAGAACCCGAGGATCTGCGGGAGGCGCACACCGAACTCGACAAGCTCGTCCACACACTGCCGGCCGGCCCACGCCAGCGGGGCGGGCCTGGCAAGGATCTGCTCGACATTCTCGACACGCAGCACCGGCGGGTGGAACTCCTTCCGCTGGTGCAGCGCCTCGCGGAGACGCTCAGGCGGGAGGGTGCCCTCGATTTCGGGAGTCAGATGTCGCTCGCAGCACGCGTGGCGTCGGACCACCCGGAGGTAGGGCACGCCGAGCGTGCGCGCTTCCGGGTGGTGTTGCTCGACGAATACCAGGACACCGGGCACTCGCAGCGTGTGTTGCTGTCCTCGTTGTTCGGCGGCGGCCTCGACGGGCGGCTCGCCCTCACCGCGGTGGGTGACCCGATGCAGTCGATCTACGGCTGGCGTGGCGCGTCGGCAGCCAACCTGCCCCGGTTCGCCACCGACTTCCCGTTACCGGACGGGACACCGGCGCCCACATTGGAATTGCTGACCAGTTGGCGGAACCCACCCGAGGCGCTGGCCCTCGCCAACCTGGCTTCGGCACCGCTGCGCGAGCGGGGAGTGCAGGTCAGTACGCTGCGGGCGCGGCCGCAGGCGGTTCGGGGCGACATGCGGCTGGCGTTGACCGGCGACGTGGTCGAGGAGCGCGAGTGGGTTGCCGACCGCATTGCAGAGCAGTACGCGCAGGCCGCGAGCAGGGGAGAGGATCCACCGACGGCGGCAGTGCTGATTCGACGTAACGCCGACGCCGCCCCGATGGCGGAGGTATTGCGCACACGCGGACTTCCCGTCGAGGTCGTGGGTCTGGGCGGGTTGCTGCACACTCCCGAGGTAGCCGACGTGATCGCGATGCTGCGTGTGGTGGCCGACCCCATGGCGGGCAGTGCGGCCGTCCGGATGCTGACGGGGGCGCGGTGGCAGATCGGGGCGGCAGACCTCACGGCCCTGTCCCGGCGAGCGAGGGAGCTGGCCATCGGAACCGGGTACGGCACCACCGGCGCCGTCACCGACTCCTCGGCACTGGCCGAGGCCGTCGACGGCGCATTGCCTGGTGAACAGGCCGAGCAGGCAGGGCTGGCCGACGCGTTGGCGGATCCCGGACCAGCCGAACGATATTCGACGGTGGGGTACGCGCGCATCACTGCGGTCGCGGCCGAGCTGGCATCTCTGCGTGAGCGGATCGGACAGCCGCTCACCGAACTGGTCGCCGAGGTGGAACGGGTTCTCGGGATCGCGATCGAGGCTCAGGCCCGGACCCGCACTTCAGCGGGAACAGGCGCCGGGCGCGAACATCTGGACGCATTTGCCGATGTCGTCGCCGGGTACGCCAGCCGGTCTTCGGCCACGGTCACAGGCTTGCTTGCGTTCCTCTCGGCGGCCGAATCGGTCGAAAAAGGCCTCGCGCCCGGCGAAGTGGAGGTCGATCCCCATCGCGTCCAGGTGCTCACGGTGCATTCCGCGAAGGGGCTCGAGTGGGAAGTAGTGGCGGTGCCACACCTCACCGCGGGCGTGTTCCCGTCTCGAACCGCGACGGGAACCTGGCTCGGGGCGCTCGGTGAATTGCCGCCGTCCTTGCGCGGTGACCGCGTGCGGCCGGGAGAATCCGCGGATGGCGTACCGGTTCTCGATCTCGAGAACTTGTACGACCGCAAAGATCTCGAGAATGTCGTCACATCGCACAAGGCGGCGCTCGCGGCGCGCAAGCTCGATGAGGATCGCCGGCTTTTCTACGTTGCACTCACGAGGACGGAGCGGGTGCTGTTCGCTTCGGGTCATCACTGGGCGGAGTCGGGAAGCGAGCCGAAGGGCCCGTCCGAGTTCCTCACCGAACTCCGCGACATGCTCACCGATGACACACACGAGGGTCTCGGCGTGGTGGAGATATGGGCGCCCGCACCCGACCCCGAGACGCAGAACCCACTCACCAGTACCCCCAAGGCGGCGGCGTGGCCGCCGGACCCGCTGGGATTGCGACGTGAGTCGGTCGAGCGCGGGGCGTCCCTGGTACTCGCGGCGCTCACCGAGATCGACGATCCGTCCACGGAAGGGAAAGAGGACCCCGAGAATTGGGCAGCCGACGTCGACGCGCTCCTCGCCGAGAGGGAAGCCCGCGCGCATGCACTCACCGAGGTGGTGTTGCCTGCGCAGCTGTCGGTGAGTCAGCTGGTCGAGCTCGAGGCGGACCCGGATGCGCTCGCTGCGCGGTTGCGCAGGCCACTTCCGTACCCGCCGAATCCGTTGGCGCGCCGGGGAACAGCGTTCCACGCTTGGGTGGAGCGCCGATTCGGCGCCACCCGCCTGCTCGACCTCGACGAGCTCCCAGGTGCTGCCGATACGGACGCAGGACCCGAAACGGACCTCGTGACACTGCAGGACGCATTCTTGCGTTCGTCGTGGGCGCATCGCAGCCCGATCGAGGTGGAGGTGCCGTTCGAGACGTCGGTGGCAGGCACGGTTCTTCGTGGTCGGATCGATGCGGTGTTTGCAGACCCGGACGGCGGCTGGACGGTGATCGACTGGAAGACGGGGGCCGAGCCGGGCGCAGACAAGGAGAAATCGGTGGTGATGCAGCTGGCCGCGTATCGGCTCGCCTGGGCCGAGCTGATGGACGTACCCCTCGACCGCGTGCGTGCCGCGTTCCACTATGTGCGCACAGGCCGCACGATTGCGCCGGACACCCTGCCCGACGCCGATGCACTCGCCGGCCTCATCCGGACCGCCGGCGCGGACGTGGAAACGAGTCAGGCCTGACGGCGCACTTTCAGGGCCTCGGTGATCAACGGGATCTGCAGTGGAAGGCGCAGCAGCACACCAGTTTTCTGCAGGGTCGACGTCTTGGGGCTCCTCACCCAGTCGACGGCCATGGAGATGTTGGCCGGATACACCGCGAGGAAGAGAAGGGCGGCCAGTCCGCCCCCGAGGCGCCGCGTTCTCGGTACCGCGAGCGCTGTGCCCACCGCAAGTTCGGCCACGCCCGACGCGTAGGTGTACGTACGCGGGTCTCCTGGGAGCTGCTCAGGAACGAGTGCGTCGAAGAACTTGGGAACGGCGAAGTGGAGGACACCCATGCCGAGGAGCAGGGCGGCGAGTCGGAGCGCGGGCTTCTGACCGGTCCGGGGAAGGGGGCTGTCTTCTTGCATGACGACAGCTTGCCTGAACCACTCCGGGCACGACAACGAGCGCCGCCGTGTCGCTTCAGGGAGGATCGGGGATAGGCTGCCAGCCGATGTCGGAGTTCTGTGCAATGTGGAGACGAATATATGGCCGGTAGGCTGCGTGCGAGATTGAGCAGGTCGGACACCCTCACGGACCGGCCGGACTTCGCGCTGGTGGGTGTTCTCAGGATCCCCCAGCTGCAGTCCAGTCCTGCGCGGGCGATCTCCCGACGGGTGGCGATCGCCCTATCCGCGCTGGCGTTGGCCGTTCTCATCGTCTACATCGACCGCGACGGGTATCGCGATACACAGGACAACGAGTTGTCCCTGCTCGACTGCGTCTATTACGCCACGGTGTCCCTGTCGACCACCGGATACGGCGACATCGCCCCGTTCACCCCGTCGGCGCGACTGATCAACGTCCTGCTCATCACACCTCTTCGAATCTTCTTCCTCATCGTCCTGGTCGGTACGACGCTTTCTGCATTGACGGAGAGTTCCCGGCAGGCGTTCAAAATTCAGCGCTGGAGGCAGCACGTGCGTAATCACACGGTCGTGATCGGTTACGGAACGAAGGGACGCACCGCGATCGATGCGATGCTCGGAGACGGCGTGACGCCGTCTGACATCGTCGTGGTCGACACCGACCAGGTGGTCCTCGAATCCGCGGCGAGCAAAGGGCTCGTCACGGTTCACGGTTCGGCCACCAAGTCCGACGTCCTGCGCTTGGCGGGCGCCCAGAATGCGGCGGCCATCATCGTGGCGGCCAACCGCGACGACACGGCCGTGCTGGTCACCTTGACGGCGCGCGAGATCGCGCCGAAAGCGAAGATCGTGGCGGCCATTCGAGAGTCGGAGAACACCCACCTGCTGCGGCAGTCGGGCGCCGACTCCGTGGTGGTGTCCTCCGAGACCGCGGGCCGCCTTCTCGGCATCGCCACGACGACGCCCAGCGTCGTCGAGATGATGGAGGACCTGCTCACTCCCGAGGCCGGGTTCGCGATCGCCGAGCGGGCCGTGGAACGCGACGAGATCGGCGGTTCGCCGCGACATCTCGCCGACATCGTTCTGGGTGTCGTCCGGGACGGGCGACTCGTGCGTGTCGGCTCCCCGGAGGTCGATTCGGTGGAGGAGAACGACCGGCTGCTGTACATCCGTAGGGTCGCTAACTGACCGGCAGTTACTGTCGACGTGTGACTGCATTCCGGTTGACTGAAACCCCACTCCTCTCGCGCTCGGCGGTCGGCCGCGCCGAAGAATTGCGTTCCGACTCGCACGCCCTGCTAGCAGGCTGGCAGGATGCGGTACTTCTGCGGGTCAACCATCGCGGTCAGGTCCTTGTCGACGACGAGGGCCTGGTGTTCGGAGCAGCAACGGAGCTCGGTCCGGAGCCCGTACGGGGTGCGGTCTTTCTGGGGATCCGCAAGGACCGGCACGTCTGGGCGATGCGCGTGCAGGCGATGACCGGCAAGTTGGCCGACCTTCGCGTTCTGGGCGGAACGCTGGACGATGCGGACGCGGGCTTACTGACCGGCGCGATCGCGATGCTGAACTGGCACGACAGTGCCAGTTTCAGTGCCCTCGACGGTGCTGCTTCCGAGCCGTCGATGTCGGGTTGGTCGCGAATCTCGACGACCACCGGGCACGAGGAGTTTCCGCGCACCGACCCCGCCGTCATCTGCCTCGTCCACGACGACGGAGATCGAGTGTTGCTGGCCCGGCAACCCACCTGGCCGCCGCGACGGTTCTCGATTTTGGCCGGATTCGTCGAGGCAGGGGAGTCGCTCGAGACGTGTGTGGTGCGCGAAATCAAGGAAGAAGTCGGACTCGAGGTTCGCGACGTGCACTATCTCGGTAGTCAGCCGTGGCCGTTCCCACGGTCGGTGATGATCGGTTTCTCGGCCGTCGGCGATCCCGACGCCGCGTTGGTCTTCGCGGACGGCGAGATCGCCGAGGCGCGCTGGTTCACCCGAGACGAGGTGCGCCGGGCACTCGAGTTCGGCGACTGGGCGTCCGACGCCGACGCCCCGTTGCTGCTCCCGGGTTCGATCTCCATCGCACGCGGAATGATCGAGTCCTGGGCGGGAGCAGACAGGGGCACAGCAGCGTCGAACGCCTAGACCCCGAGGGCTTTCTTGACCTGAGACAGGGACGGGTTGGTCGCGGTGCTGCCATCGGCAAATTTCACCGTCGGGACGACGTGGTTACCACCGTTCACGCTACCGACGAACTCGGCCGACGCCGGATCTTCTTCGATGTCGACCTCCACGTAGCCGATGCCGGACTCGTCAAGCTGCTTCTTCAAGCGGCGGCAGTAGCCACACCAGGTCGTGGAGTAGATGGTCAGGGCCGAGTTGTCTGTAGCAGTCACGGCGCATATAACACCACGCCCGGGCGAAGTGTTCCCGTGCGTCTCGTCCACCGCTGCGCGCAGTGTCGGTTGTCCCTGCCATGATGGACGCCATGTCAGCAGGCGCCCCAGCAGAGGTGACGAGTACCGGTCTCGACCCCGAACAGTCCGCGGCCGTCCTCGCGCCGCGTGGGCCGGTCTGTGTTCTTGCGGGCGCGGGAACAGGAAAGACACGGACCATCACCCGGCGGATCGCCCACCTTGTCGCCAGCGGGCACGTCGCGGCGGGACAGGTACTGGCGGTCACGTTCACGGCGCGGGCAGCGGGGGAGATGCGAGGCCGGCTGCGGAGCCTGGGCATCGGCGACGGCGGGGCCCAGGTTCAGGCGCGCACATTCCACGCTGCCGCGCTGCGCCAACTCCGATACTTCTGGCCGCAGGTGGTCGGAGACACCGAGTGGCGGCTGCTGGACCGCAAGTTCGCGGTGGTGTCTGCCGCGGCCGGTCGGGTCGGCCTGTCCACCAGTACCGAGAGCGTCCGGGATCTGGCGAGTGAGATCGAATGGGCCAAGGCGTCACTGATCGCCCCGGAGGACTACCCGCGCGCGGTCGCGAGGGTGCACCGCGAGGCGCCTGCCGACGCCGCGAAGGTGGCCGAGGTGTATCACGGATACGAGCAACTCAAGGCCCGAGGCCAGGATGCGATGCTGCTCGACTTCGACGACCTCTTGCTGCACACCGCGGCCGCACTCGAGGAGCATTCGGCCGTTGCCGAAGAGTTTCGGGACCGGTACCGCTGCTTCGTGGTCGACGAGTACCAGGACGTGACACCTCTCCAGCAGCGGGTGCTCGACGCGTGGCTCGGCGAGCGGGACGACCTCACCGTGGTCGGCGACGCAAACCAGACCATTTACTCGTTCACGGGTGCCACGCCCAACTACCTCCTCGATTTCTCGCGGAGGTTCCCCGAAGCCACCGTCGTGCGCCTCGAGCGCGACTACAGGTCCACCCCGGAGGTCGTCTCCATGGCCAACCGGGTGATCGGGGCGGCGCGGGGCAGGATCGCGGGAACACGATTGCAGTTGATCGGCCAGCGGAAATCCGGGCCGGAGCCCACCTTCGTCGAGTTCGACGACGAGCCTGCCGAAGCCGCGGGGGTGGCGCGGGCGATCAAGCGGCTCATCGCCCGTGGAACGCCTGCCGCGGAAATCGCGGTCCTCTACCGGATCAACGCCCAGTCCGAGGTGCACGAGCAGGCCCTGACCAAGCTCGACATCCCGTATCAGGTCCGCGGGGGCGAGGGATTCTTCACACGGACCGAAGTCCGTCAGGCGGTGTCGGCTCTGCGGCAGGCGGCCGGTCGTGACGACCTGCCTGATGCGGTCGGCGCCGACCTGGTCACCCTGGTGCGTGCTGTGCTGGTGCCGCTGGGTTTGACGGACACCGAACCTGCGGGTGCGCAGGCACGCGAGCGATGGTCCTCGCTGTCCGCGCTCGTCGCTCTCACGGAGGAACAGCTGGCGCAGGAACCGGATTTGACGCTCGACGGACTGCTGCGTGAACTGAGCCTCCGCGCGGAGGCGCGGCACCCACCGGTGGTGCAGGGCGTCACGCTGGCGTCGCTGCACGCCGCAAAGGGACTCGAGTGGGATGCGGTTTTCCTGGTTGGTCTGACCGACGGCACCTTGCCCATCCAGCACGTACTCGGCGACGCCAACTCGGCGTCGGACGAGGCCGCGATCGAGGAAGAGCGCCGGCTCCTCTACGTCGGGGTCACCCGTGCGCGCGAGCACCTGCAGATGTCGTGGGCACTTTCCCGCAACGAGGGCGGCCGCAAGAGCCGTCGGCGTTCCCGGTTCCTCCACGGGCTGATCCCGGAAGATTCGCCGGCGTCGCGCATCGCCGCTCCACCCCAGAACGCCAAGAAGCGTCCGCGTTGCCGATTGTGTGGAAAGCCACTGATCGGTACCACGGCCACCATGCTCGGACGATGTGAGGGATGTCCGTCCAACGTGGATGTGGAGTTACTCGATTCGCTGAGGTCGTGGCGACTCGAGAAGTCCCGTGAGTTGAAGGTGCCCGCCTACGTGGTCTTCAGCGACAACACGCTGACCGCGCTCGCCGAGCAGCGTCCACAGGACGACCGAGGACTCGTTGCGATCCCCGGTATCGGCGCGAAGAAGCTCGAGCAGTTCGGTGAGGACGTGCTCGGTGTGATCAGGTCGAGCGGGTCGCCGTGACCGGCATCCGTCCGTCGCCGAAGGAAAGTTGTATCGCCGCAGGTCAAAAATAGGTTGTGAAGATTTGGAAGATTGCCTACTGTGGTTTCAGCGCACGGGGGGACTCGTGCAGTCCACATCGGTTCGACAGGAAATGGAGGTGGCCACGACATGAAGTTCTACTCCGTACACAAGACGGCAGTCGCTGCCACCTCTGCGTTGTTCTGCATGAACGCGACGGAGGCGGCACCGGCAATTGCCTGGTCGGCATCCCGTCGTCGTCCCGCAGCAGCAGCCGAGTCCGTGTCGCGGAGTTGTCGAGGAATTCCTCGCTAGAACACTCCCACTGTCTTTCCAAGGCCACGGACCCGCATCGCGGACCGTGGCCTTCGTAGTTCGAGCACTCTGTCTCGCTCGCAGCCTCGGCTCTGGTTCGCACCTCACACATCGAACCGAAATACGACCGACGCACTGAGAGCAGAGGAGAACGACGTGTCTACCGCGACATGCCGAGGGGTATCCGAAACCTCAACCGCCACAAGCGGATTTGTTGACATTGTTTCCACCCGACGGGATCTTCCCTGTCGGGCCGATGATCCGGACCTGTGGTTCGCGGATTCCCCCAGCCAGCTGGAGCAGGCCAAGGCGTTGTGCGCGGCGTGCCCGATCCGGGTGCGCTGCCTCGATGCAGCGCTCGATCGGGGTGAGCCGTGGGGAGTCTGGGGTGGCGAGATCTTCGACCAGGGTGTTGTGATCGCCCGCAAGCGTCCCCGCGGACGACCGCGCAAGGCGCAGACGCTGGTGTGTGCCTGAGAATCCGAACAGGTCAGTGAAACGGGCGTCCGCTGAGGGCAACTCTGTCGAGTTGCCCTCAGCGGACGCCCGAGATCGTTCAGGGGGCGGCGGTGCCTTCGCCTGTCGGAGTCGGTTCATCGAATCCAGGGAGCCACCGTGTCAGGATCGCCATATAGGGCGCGTACGCATCGAGCTGGGCGCAAATGCCCACCGAGCCGACGAGAACCCGAAAGATCATGAGGTATTCGGGGGGCAGGCTCAGAGCCCGGGCCGTTCGGAACTGCGCGCTGCTCAAGTCCGTTGCGGTTCCGGCAGCCTTCTGCAACCAGGCGCGGGTGAAGTGGAAGGACTCGGTCCGAATCGGGTCCGTCAGTGGACGCAGGTAGTCGGCAATCTCCTTGTCGGTCACCGTTCGGCCGGGCAGCACGAATCCATTGGTGTGCAGCAGCTCCGTCAGCTCGTCGAACTGCTCGTGGAGCGAGAGCCGCACCATCGTGCCGAGAACCGGGGGGAGGCCGTCGGGAAAGGGCGCCGCGGCACCGAAGTCGATGACACCGAGGCGACCGTCGCTGTGCAACATGAAATTTCCCGGATGGGGATCACAGTGCAGGAGGCCGACCCGCGCAGGCGAGGCGAAGTGGAATTCGGCAAGCAGTGCCCCTGCGGTGTTGCGCTCCTCGGGAGTTCCGTCGGCGATGATGGCCGAAAGCGGCTTCGCGGTCATCCATTCGCTCACCACCACCTTGGGGGAGCTGGCGACGACGTGGGGGACGGCGAACTGCGGATCGCCCTCGTAGACCTTGGCGAAGCGGCGCTGATTGTTCGCCTCGATGCGGTAGTCGAGTTCCTCCTCGGTACGCGCGGTGAACTCGTCGATGACAGGGCGAACGTCGACGCCGGGCATCACCGACGCGAAGAGGCCCGCGAAACGTCCGAGGGTCTTGAGGTCCGCTCGCAGTGCTTCATCGGCCCCCGGATACTGCACCTTGACGGCCACGTCCCGGCCGTCGGCCCACACGGCTCGATGCACCTGCCCGATGCTGGCCGAGGCGGTGGGAGTGTCGTCGAAAGACATGAACCGCTCACGCCACTTCGTGCCCAGTTGCTGGTCGAGCATCTTGTGCACAGCACGCGCAGGCAGGGGAGGGGCCTGCGCCTGGAGTTTGTTGAGCGACTCCCGGTAGGGTTCGGCGAACTCCTCGGGGATCGCGGCCTCCATCACGCTGAGCGCCTGGCCGAGCTTCATGGCCCCGCCCTTGAGTTCACCCAATACGGCGAACAACTGCTCCGCGGCCCGCGCGCTCAGCTGCGCGTCGATCTCCATCCGGTCGCCGCCTGTGAGCTTTCTGCCGAACCCGACAGCTGCACGACCGGCAATCCCCAAAGGAATGCTCGCGAGTTTGGCGGTGCGGGCAGAACTCCTGCGGGGGATGTCGGACACCCCACCATCATGACGGAAGACGGCTCGCTTCGCCCAAGGCGGGTGCCAGGTACGCGCAGCTGCAGGTCACCTGCCTCGGCCACCGCCGGGTCACCAGTCGGTGAGCACCGAGGTCGATCTCGAGGGTCGCGTCGAGACTGGCAGGTGCGTGCCCGCGGGGAGGGGACAGCACGATCTCGAGCTGTCCCAGCGCCACGGCAGCAGTCGCCATGATCACCGCGGGACTCGCGTGCCCCACCGTCCCGAGGAGCTGTGCAGCCAGGTGCGGCCAGTCCTGGTCATTGGCCGAGCGCAGCAGATCAGCGCATCGCAGACAGCTGGTGCGTCCGGGGAGTACGAGGGGGCCGACGACTCCTCGTCCGTCGCGTACCCGCACCGGGAGGTGGGGGATCCCGCTGCGCACGAGATCGGCGACCAGTCGGGGCTCGGCCACGAGATCGTCGGTGAGCACGACGCAGGTGGCATTCCACCGGCGCACGTCGCCTTCGGCGGAATAGCGCGTCGATCGAGAGACCCGGATACCGGCATCGGTCAGACCTGCCGAGACGGCGTCGGACAGCGGTCCGCGCCCGTGTACGCGAATGGGGTGGGTCTCCGGAACCTCGGGGGAGTCCGCGACGGTGAGTAGCCCCGCCCGGTCGAGGTCCCCGAGAAGTTTCGAGACGTCCGTGGGTGCCATACCGTATTCCACCGCCGTCCACAGAACGTGGGACCGCGAATTCTTGCCGTCGAGCAAGCGGAGAACCGCAAGCAGTTGCTCGGTGCGGACTCCCGGCGGCGGCTCGAGTACGAGAGCGCGCTCCGGATCCCAGCCGAACTGGACGCGACCGCCGGGGCGCGTCAGCACCGCGATGCGCGGATCGAGAGTGGGGCCGACGGGGCGCGGAGGCGGGAGGGTCACACAGAGAGGGTGTCACCTCCGCTCTGCGCCCCGACCGGTCCGACGACGGTTATCCACAGGGCAAAATGCCGCGCGACCTGCCGACTCTCCGCTGCGACGAGATTTCGGAACGGCGACTGTCAGGAGGTGGGCTCGTCGCCTGCGTCGGAATCGCCACGCTCGGCCCGCTCGCGCGCTTCGGTCGCCTCGAGCTGAGCCATCGGGTTGTCGAAGTTTCCGCTCTCCCCACCGCCGAGGACCCGATCGACGAACATGCCGGGGCTGTCGAGGTCGGACGAGTCGGGCAGCAGGTCGGGGTGCGCCCAGACGCCGTCGCGGGCATCGGTAGTGGACTCCGAGGTGAGCCGACTCCACAGTTGAGCAGCCTCACGCACCTTGCGGGGGCGTAGCTCGAGCCCGACAAGGGTCGCGAAAGTCTGCTCGGCGGGCCCACCGCTGGCGCGTCTGCGCCGGAGTGTCTCGCTCAGGGCCGCAACACCGGGCAGGCGGTCGTTCAGCGCGGAGGCTACGACCACCTCGACCCAGCCCTCGATGAGGGCGAGAAGAGTTTCGAGACGCTCGAGGGCCTGCTTCTGCTCCGGCGTGGTCTGCGGTTCGAATGCGCCTTGCTGAAGGATGTTCTCGAGCTGCGACGGGTCGGTCAGCGCCGACGGGTCGAGTCCCTTCGCCATGTCTTCGATGGCGGAGAAATCCATGGTGATTCCTCGCGCGTATTCCTCGACGGTGGCGAGGAGTCGTTGACGCAACCACGGAACGTGGCTGTAGAGGCGCTGGTAGGCGGCCTCCCGGGCGGCGAGGAAGACGAGGATCTCACGGTCCGGCTGTTCGAGCCCCTTGCTGAATTTCTCCACCGCGGCGGGAAGGAGTGCCCCGGTACCGGCAGGGCCGAGGGGCAACCCGATGTCCGTAGAGGTCAACACCTCTTTCGACAGCTGGCCGAGGGCTTGGCCGAGTTGTGAACCGAACGCGAGACCACCCATCTGGCTCATCATGCCGAGCATGGGTCCGGCCATCTGCCGCGCTTCTTCGGGCAACCCTTGCACCCACATTCCCGAGACCTTCTCGGCGACGGGATCGCACAGCCGCTTCCAGGTGTCGAGGGTGTTGTCGAGCCAGTCGTTGGGCGTCCAGGCAACGGTTCTCGTCGCGCCCGCCGGCAGGGTGGTCGCTGCATCCAGCCACAGTTCGGCCAGACGCGACGCGTCCGCGATCGCCTCCGAACTGCCCTTGGTGATCGGCGTTACCGACCCCATCTGCTGGCGAGCGAGCTTCTTCGCGATCTCGTAGTTGACCGGACCGCTCTGCTCGCCCGACCCCATCGAAGACCCCATGCCGCTCAACATCTGACCGAACTGGGTGAGCATCTGGCCGAGGGCCGCGGGATCGAAATTGCCCCCGGGAAACCCACCTGCCCCGAAACCGAAGTCCCCGGGGCCCCCCGCGTTCTGGCCGCTGTCGGGCCCGGTCTGATCCCCCCTGTCCTTGTCACGGTCGGGATCGTCGTCGGAGTTGGAGAAGCCGAACGGCATATTGCTCATGACTCAACGGTACAAGGCCTACAGTCCGGCGGTCCTCCTCCGCGTAACGCTGACGGCGAACACGCGCGGGGTCACGCTGACGGCGAACACGCTCGAGGTCGAGCGGGGTGCCGGCGGCTGCGCGCTCTACCCTGGTCCAGGTGAATCGACGGATAGTGACCCTCTTGGCTGCGCTGGCCCCGATCGTGGTGCTCGGAATGCTGGGAACGCTGATCACGGTCCCCTACGTGGCCCTCGGTCCCGGCCCCACGTTCAACACGCTCGGCGAAGTGGACGGCGAAGAAGTGGTCGCCATCGAGGGGGCAGAGGTGGACGAGACCACCGGCCACCTCAACATGACCACCGTCGCGGTGCGTGACGACCTCAACGTGTTCGAGGCCTTCGGCCTGTGGGCCAGCGGACGTCAGGGCATCGTTCCCCGCGAGGAGGTGTACCCGCCGGACAAGTCGAAGGACGAGGTGAAGCAGGAGAACGACGCCGACTTCCAGCAGTCCGAGAACAGCGCCGAGTTGGCTGCCCTCCATTTCCTCGACAAGCCGGTGATGCTCGAGATCGCCAAGGTCGGCGACGACGGACCGTCCAAGGACGTCCTGCGGCAAGGCGACAGGCTCGTCAGTGTCGCGGGCACACCGGTGTCGACGGTGGGAGACGTCCAGCAGGCCGTGGCGGACACGGCGCCGGAGACCGAGGTGCCTGTGGTGGTGGTCCGCGACGGCGTCGAAACGTCCGTCCCCGTGGTTCTCGGAGCCCGCCCGGACGACGGGTCGAAAGGCTACCTGGGTATCACTCCGGAGGAGCTGCCGGATGTCCCCTTCAACATCGACTTCAATCTCGCCGATGTCGGCGGTCCGTCGGCGGGGCTGATGTTCGCGCTCGCGGTGATCGACAAACTCAGCCCGGGTGAACTGAACGGCGGCAAGTTCGTTGCGGGTACCGGCACGATCGACTCCGACGGAGACGTCGGGCCCATCGGCGGTATCAAGTACAAGCTGATCGCCGCCAGTGAGGCAGGCGCCGAGACGTTCCTCGTTCCCGCGATGAATTGCGACGAGGCGCGCCAGGGTGCGCCCGAGGGGCTCCGGCTGGTGAAGGTCGAGAACCTCGACGGGGCGGTCGACGCGCTCGAGGCCGTGGGCTCCGGAGCCGACGCACCCCGGTGCTGAGACCCGGCGCCGAGGATCCTGCCTAGTCGTCGTCGGTGGCGTCGAGGGTTGCGTACAGAGCGCTGACGAGATTCGGTGCCAAGTTCTCGTAGGTCAGCAGTTCGATCGGCGCGTAGGGATCGGCGTCCTCGTCGGGACGTAACTGCATCAGGCACAGCGACGGCCCGTCTCGCAGCACGGCGGCGATCAACCGGGCCGATCGCCGGTCGGGATGCGACTCGGCCGCGGCACGCGCAGCGTCGTCGGCGGCGTCTCGGTCGGACAGCAGAGGAACCAGGGCCTCGTCGAGGTCGGACTCGGCCTCGGGTGGCAGAACGACGATCTCCTGCACCAGGGCGCAGCCCACCACGGATTCCGGCCAGCTCGTGGTGGCGAGGAATTCGTCGAGGGCACGCGACCCACCCGAAATGTCGTCGGGAAACGGATCCTGTTCTATGGGAGTCAATTCCGCGCCGTCGGCCAGCTGGTCGAGCAGGCTGGGTTCGGCGGCCGCGAGAAGTTCGGTCGGGACGAGTGCGAACATCTGAGGCGGCTGATCCCACCCTCCTGCATCAACGAATTCGACGACTTCGCGTACACAACGGGCGAGGGCGTCCGTCTCGGGATTCACATACTCATCACTCACGGACCCATCTTCGCACCCTCAGAAGAGGACCGGCGGTCGCGTCCGCCGGTTGTTACGTAGAGTGGGACGAAACGGTCACGCCCACGCAGTTCGGGTGTGGACGGCAGAACGGTGCAGTTGATCGCGGCGCGTCAGCGTCGCCGAGTGTTGGAGTGTGGCACGTGGGCATGCGGCCCCCCGCAGGATTACCGTCGTTGTCCAAACGCAGTCGAGTGCTGCTGGTGCTGGCGCTTGTCGTCGCTGCCCTGCTGCTGGTTGGCCCTCGCCTGATCAGCACCTACACGGACTGGTTGTGGTTCGGGGAAGTCGGCTTCCGCGGCGTCTTCACCAAGGTCCTCGTCACGAGGCTGCTCCTCTTCCTCGTGGTCGGCGTGGTGGTCGGTGGAATTGTCTGGCTCGCTTTGCTGCTCGCGTACCGCTCACGCCCCGTGTTCGTCCCGGTCTCAGGACCCAGCGATCCGGTGGCGCGGTACCGCACCACGGTGATGACCCGTCTGCGCCTGTTCGGGTTGGCCATCCCGATCGCGATCGGCCTCCTCGCCGGGCTGATCGCCCAGTCGAGCTGGGTCACCGTGCAGTTGTTCATGAACGGAGGCGCGTTCGGGGTCACCGATCCCGAGTTCGGGCTCGACGTCGGTTTCTACACGTTCGATCTGCCGTTCTACCGTTTCGTTCTCAACTGGCTGTTCGTCGCGGTGCTGCTGGCCTTCTTCGCAAGTCTGGTGACGCACTACATCTTCGGGGGGCTCAAGTTGGCCGGCCGCGGGGGCGCCCTCACCAATGCGGCCCGGGTCCAGTTGGCCGTGCTGGCAGGAACCTTCATCCTGCTCAAGGCGGTCGCCTACTGGTTCGATCGCTATTCGCTCCTGTCGAGTAGCCGCAAGGAACCCACCTTCACCGGCGGTAGCTACACGGACATGAACGCGGTGCTGCAGGCGAAGCTGATCCTGCTCGCCATCGCGGTGATCTGCGCCGGCGCCTTCTTCGCAGCACTCGTTCTGCGGGACCTCCGGATCCCGGCAATGGCCACCGCACTCCTCGTGCTGTCGTCCATTCTGGTCGGTGCAGTATGGCCCCTCGTGGTGGAGCAGTTCTCGGTGCGACCCAACGCGGCCGACAAGGAGAGCGCCTACATCGAACGCAATATCGCGGCCACCCGCCAGGCGTACGGCATCACCGACGACAAGGTCGAGTACCAGGACTATCAGGGGTACGGCACGCAGCCGCCACGAGATGTACCGGCGGACGTGTCGACCATCGCGAACACGCGCCTGCTGGATCCGAACATCCTGTCGCGCACCTTCACGCAGCAGCAACAGCTCAAGAACTTCTACGGCTTCCCGCCGTCGCTCGACATCGATCGGTACGACATCGATGGTGAGATGCGCGACTACATCGTCGCGGCACGTGAACTGTCGTCGAAGAGTCTCACGGGTAACCAGACGGACTGGATCAACAAGCACACCGTCTACACCCACGGCAACGGACTCGTCGCGGCACCGGCCAACCGGGTCAACGCTGCCGCGGGCGAATCCGCCGAGGAAGCGGCCAACAGCAACAGCGGCTACCCGGTGTACATGGTCAGCGACATCGCGTCGCAGCAGGCCGGAAACCAGGTCATCCCGGTCGAACAGCCACGTATCTACTACGGCGAGGTCATCGCCGACACCGATGCGGACTACGCCATCGTCGGTGGAGCCGAAGGTTCCGATCCTCGCGAGTACGACACGGACCAAGCGCGCTACCGCTACACCGGGGCAGGCGGTGTGCCGATCGGAAACTGGTTCAACCGGCTGGCCTTCGCAGCCAAGTACACGGAGCGCAACATCCTGTTCTCCGGTGCCATCGGCTCGGATTCGAAGATCATCTACAACCGTGATCCGCGCGAGCGCGTCACGCATGTGGCCCCGTGGCTCACCGCCGACGGCGATTCGTATCCGGCGGTCATCGACGGAAAGATCGTGTGGATCGTCGATGCGTACACCACGCTGGATAACTACCCATACGCGCAGCGCAGCTCCCTCGACGGACTCGTCGAGGACAGCATCGACCAGAACACAGGCCGATTGCTCCCGCGGAAAGAGGTGTCGTACATCCGGAACTCGGTAAAGGCCACCGTCGATGCGTACGACGGAACGGTCAAGCTGTACCAGGTGGACGACAACGATCCGGTGCTCGACGCCTGGATGGGGGTGTTCCCCGGTGCCGTCGAACCCAAGGACTCCATTCCCGAGGAACTGGGCGCGCACTTCCGCTACCCCGAGGATCTCTTCAAGGTTCAGCGCGAAATGCTCGCCAAGTACCACGTCGACGACCCGAAGGAATTCTTCACTAACAACGCCTTCTGGTCGGTGCCGAGTGATCCCACGATCGACACGAGCGCCAACCAGCCGCCGTATTACGTCCTCGTCGGCGATCCCGAAACCGGCAAACCGTCGTTCAATCTGACCAGTGCGATGGTGGGTTACAGTCGCGAGTTCCTGTCCGCCTACCTGTCCGTCAGATCGGATCCGGAGGACTACGGCAAGTTCACGATTCTCCAGTTGCCGACGGATACGCAGACGCAGGGTCCGCAGCAGACCCAGAACTCGATGATCTCCGATCCGCGGGTGGCGTCGGAACGAACCCTGCTCGAGCGTTCGAACAAGATCCAGTACGGCAACCTGCTGACTTTGCCCATCGCCGACGGCGGAATCCTGTACGTCGAGCCTATGTATACGGAGCGAAGTTCGACCGGCCAGAACACGTCGACGTTCCCGCAGTTGTCGCGAGTGCTGGTGAGCTACCGCGAGCCGCCGCCGAGTAACAGCGTTCGCGTCGGCTATGCCCCCACGTTGGCCCAGGCTCTGGACCAGGTCTTCGGCCCGGGTACCGGTGCGGTGGCCACGGCGCCCAGCGCGGAGGAGGGCACACCCCCTGACCCCGACGGGGGCACGCCGCCGGCCAGCCAGGGCGGGGCACCCGCGCCCGCCACACCTGCGCAGCCGCCGTCGTCGAATGTCGCGGGGGCCGTCGCCGAGTTGGACGCGTCCCTCGACGCGTTGACGGCGGCTCAGCGCAGCGGTGACTTCGCCGCATACGGCGATGCACTTGCTCGGGTACAGCGGGCGGTTGCCGCATACGAGGCAATCCCGAAGTAAGCCGTCCGGCCCACGAACGACGAGACCCTGTCATCCGAGCGGATGACAGGGTCTCGTCGTGTAGTTGTTCGATCAGCGCAGTGCGGCGATCAGCTGCGGGTTCGCATCGATCAGCTGCTGGAACTGCTGTCCGAGACCACTCTGCTCGGCGAGCTGACGCGCGGTGTCGAGGCCCTGCTGAGCGGTCGGCTGAGCCGGTGCGGGCACCTGGGCGGGAGCCGCGGTGACCGGTGCCGGAGCCGGGGTGGGCTGGGGGGCGGGAGCGGGTGCCTCGGCGACGTCGCTGCCGCCGGTGGTCAGGTACTGACCGCAGGTCGGCCAGGCTCCGGGGCCCTGGGTCTGGAGAACGTTCTCGGCGACGCGGATCTGCTCGGCCTTGCTGGCGCTGGACGCCGTGCCGGTACCACCGTTGGCCTCCCAGGTGCTCTGGGAGAACTGGAGACCGCCGTAGTAGCCGTTGCCGGTGTTGATGGCCCAGTTGCCGCCGCTCTCACACTGCGCGACACCGTCCCAGTTGTGGGAAGCGGCCGAGGCGGTACCGGTGCTCAGTCCGAGCGGGACGGCGACGACAGCACCTGTTACGGCGATCCAACCGAGGGCACGCTTGCTGAAGGTGGGATTGGTCATGTGGGGTAGATCCTCTCCGCGCTTGCTGGCGTGGCCGGCCTGCGGGCGACGTTCGTCGTTCCCGGCACGTCCTGGTTGCCACGTCCCTGCCCCTCGAAGGTTTCGGGGATTCCGAACCCGCGGGGCAGAGTTGTCAGCGGCGGGCCGGCTTTCGCCCGGTTGTTTCGGGCCGAGAGCGACCGTACGGGAGGTTTGCCGCCAATTCACCCGGCGGATTTCTGGTACGTCAGTCCAGCATCACGTCGGAGGATCCGGTAAATCCGCAGGTATACGCGGGTTGAGATCAATTCGGAGCCGCTTTGTTATCTACACGTTATGTGGTGCGTATCACCGGGTATTTGTGGAGTAGCTCACGTCTATGGTGCTCGAAACATGTTGTCCCCCAGTCGCGAGGCACACCCGCGATGCGGAAGATCCCTGCGTGCAGTCGCGCTGCACGCAGGGCACTTCCGTGATTCGAGAATGCGGGGAACGTGGGCGGGTCAGAGGTACTGACCGCAGACCGGCCAAGCGCCCGGGCCCTGAGTCGCCAGCACGTTCTCGGCGACGGCGATCTGCTCTTCACGCGAAGCGTTGGACGCGGTACCGGTACCGCCATTCGCCTCCCAGGTGCTCTGGGAGAACTGGAGGCCGCCGTAGTAACCATTTCCGGTGTTGATGGCCCAGTTGCCGCCGCTCTCGCACTGTGCGACTGCGTCCCAGTTGCCGGATGCGGCCGATGCCGTGCCGGTGCTCAGTCCGAGCGGCACGCCGACGACTGCTCCGGCGAGTGCGATTGCGCCCATGGTGCGCTTGACGATGCTGGTGTTGGTCATAAGTCTGTTTCCTCTCCGCAAAGTGCTGACGAAGTACGTCGCGTGCCGGCTGGTGTGCCGACCCTGGTCGATCCGTTTTCGTCCCCGCCCCCGAGGTGTCGGGATTTCCGAATCCGCGGGGGCAGGTCGAGCTGCGGCGGGTCGGCGTTGCCCGGTAGTTTCGGGCTGGCAACGAACGTACGCGTCGATCACGGAATGGTCACGGGCTCATTTTCTGTGACGATCGTCCAGATAGTGGGATGGCTAGCCGGTGTTTCCGCAGGTGGACGGTGAAGAATCGGTCACGGGGGCCGTTACAGAAAATCCATAAAGTGTGACGAGCATCATAACGTTTCGGTAACGCGTGTGACTGGCGACGTGCTGAAAGGTAGCCAGCGCCAGCGCGGGGACCACTTGTCGGTGCGCGTCCGCGGACAACCCCTTCGTCCCAGGTGCGTCCGGGACCCGCGCAAGACCCCACAGCGGCTATGAGTGACCGCGTACTGGTGTTCCTGGACTCGAGAGCATGCATGGCCGCGGTGGATGTCCAACGAGCGGCAGGCGCAGCCGCTGAGGCTACGAACAGGACCCCGCGAGATAGTGGGGGAGGGCGTCAGGATTCACCAGGATCGCCGCGTTCGGCGCGATTTGCTTTCCGTTTGTTCGCTCGTGTAACTTTGTTCATGCAGCGCGGGGTGGAGCAGCTCGGTAGCTCGCTGGGCTCATAACCCAGAGGTCGCAGGTTCAAATCCTGTCCCCGCTACCACTGAAGAACGGCGTCCTGGAACCCAGGGCGCCGTTCTTCGTTTGTCTGGATTGGGTCAGGGTTTCATCTCGCTGAGCGCTCTGCGGAGCAGCTTTCCAGTGGCGTTGCGGGGCAGTTCGTCGATGAAGACGATGTCACGCGGCACCTTGTACCGGGCGAGATTCGCTTTGATGTACGCCTTCATCTCCTCGGCATCCTTCGCGGACCCCGGCGCGGGAACGACGAATGCGCGGAGCCGATGACCGAAGTCGGAATCCTCGACGCCGATCACGGCGGCCTCGATCACGTCCTCCCTGTCGGCGAGGAGATTCTCGACTTCGAGGGGGTAGACGTTCTCGCCGCCGGAGACGATCATGTCGTCGTCGCGGCCGTCGACGAAGAGTAGTCCGTTGCGGTCGAAGTGTCCGACGTCGCCGGTGGACAGCAAACCGTTGATTCGTTCCTTGTCGCGGCCGTCGGTGTAGCCGGTGAAACTGAGACCGCTGGCCACGAATATCCGTCCGACCTGCTCCGGTTCGGTGACCCGTTGCCCCGCTTCGTCATACAGCTCGACGTGACAGGTGACCGGCGGACGGCCGGCAGTGCCGGGCGCCAACGCGAGATCGGCGGGTGTCGCCACTGTGGCAACGGCGACCTCGGTAGACCCGTACAGGTTGTGCAGCACCTGGCCGAACGCCGCGGTGGTGCGCTTGCACAGATCGGGGGACAACGACGACCCGGCCGCGAAGATGATGGTCAGGCTCGACGTGTCGTACTTCGACAGGGTGTCCGGGCCGAGGTCGACAATGCGCTGCAACATAGTGGGAACAACGACGAGAACGTCACAGCGGTGCTTCTCCACCAGACGAATCGTGTTCTCCGGATCGAACTTCCGGTCCATTACCACGGTCTGGCCGAGGGCGAGCGCGAGCGCGAACTGCGAGACACCCGTTCCGTGGAATGCGGGTGCGGCCATCATCATCGTCTGACCGCGCCGAAGGGGAACCCGATCGAGGAACTGGGCGGACGCCAGCGGCGAGGTGTGCCCGCGCGGAGCACCCTTCGGAGTGCCGGTGGTACCACTGGTGAGGAGAACGAAACCGCCGTCGGTGGAGGGCGCGGGGACCGGACCGTGGTCGATGCCGTCGATCAGATCGTCGAGGGTGCGGACCTCGGACGTGGAGCCGCCTTCGGCCCAGGACCGGTAGGAGATGACGTCATCGGGGAGTGCCTCGGCCACCTCGCGGAACTCGTCGTCGTAGACGAACGCCTCCACCTGCTCTCGGGCGGCGACGTCGACGAGTTGCGGTCGCGCGAATCCGGTATTCATCAATACCAGGCGGGTGCCGTTCTTGGCGGCGGCGAGCATGGTGAGGACCAGGCCACGGTGATTGCGGCACATGCATCCCATCACGGACCCCGGGGTGAGCCCTTCTGCCTGCCACGCGCGCACCAGAGCGTTCGACTGCTCGTCTATGTCGATGTAGGTGAGCGGACCCCGTTCGTCGATCAGCGCCACCGCGTCTAATCGAGCCTCGGCGTGAGCGTGTACCGGACCGGCGAACGGGCCGTACTTCCGGACCGCCAGCAGGGAACGAATGCCCTGGTCGACCCGGGGAAACGGCACGAGGCCGGAGCGGTTCATCACGCGAACGGCTCCCGCAGTGTCCGTGATTTTGGTGAGAAGGCGCTGAGCTGGCATGAGGACCCTTCCGGCGTGACGGATGTCATGTTCAGACTAGAGGACAGTCGGCGTCGTTCACTGCTGTTGCGGAGCCCGTTTCACAAGACTCCGGACACGAAGAAGCCCCCACCGCAGGTGAGCGCGGCGGGGGCTACACCCCTCGTGGAAGTTGGTCCTGAGCTGTTACTTCAGATCGGCGGACGACTTCCCGAGCAGACGGCGGGCCACGATCAGCTGCTGAATCTGCTGCGTGCCCTCGAAGATGTCGAGGATTTTGGAGTCGCGCGCCCACTTCTCGAGGAGCGGACGCTCGGAGTAACCCCACGTGCCGGCAAGTTCGACGGCTTTCAACGAGATAGCTGTTCCGGTGCGACCGGCCTTGGCCTTCGACATCGAGGCTTCGAGTGAGTTCGGCTTCTTGTTGTCGGCCATCCAGGTGGCGCGCAGCGACAGCAGGTAGGCGGCTTCCCAGTCGGCCTCGAGCTGCAGGAACTCCGCGGCGGCCGCGTGCTGATTGTATGCCGGGGTGTCGTAGGAGATCTCGACCCCTGCATCGGTGAGGATGTGGCGCAGTTCCTCGAGTGCGGCGCGGCCGAGTCCCACAGCCATGCCGGCGACGATCGGACGGGTGTTGTCGAACGTCTGCATGACGCCGGCGAAACCCTTTTCGACGTTCACCTCGGGCGTGCCCAGGAGGTTGTCCTTCGGGATCCGGCAGTCCTGCAACAGCAGTACGGCGGTGTCGGACGCCTTGATCCCCAGCTTGTGCTCGAGACGAGCGACGCTCAGTCCCGGTGCATCCCGGGGGACGACGAACGATTTGATCGCCGCCCGGCCTTTGGTTTTGTCGACGGTGGCCCACACGACGATGTGGGTGGAACGTTCGCCGGCGGTGACGAAGATCTTTTCGCCATTGAGGACGTACTCGTCACCGTCGAGCACCGCAGTGGTGGTGACCGCGGCCGAGTCGGACCCGAAGCCCGGTTCGGTGATGGCCATCGACGCCCAGACCTTGCCGAACCTTTCGAGCTGCTCGTCGGTGGCCACAGCGGCGATGGCCGAGTTGCCGAGTCCCTGGTAGGGAATGGCGAGGGTGAGACCCACGTCGCCCCAGCAGGTCTCGATCACGTTCATCAGCGAGGACATGTTGCCCCCGTTGACATTTCCGATGACCTTCGGCTCGTCGCCGCGCCCGAGGGCGGCACCTGCCGCGCCCTTGCCGGAGTCGTTGAGTCCCTCGACCATGGCAGCCATGGTGTCGAGTTCCTTGGGGTAGGCGTGCTCGGCAAGGTCGTACTTGCGGGAGATCGGCCGGAAGATTTCAGCCGCGACCTGGTGCGCCTGGTTCGCGGAGGCTTTGAGCTTCTTGGGAAGTTCGAGGTTGATCATGACTGTTTCCTTAGTTCGAATCCGGCCGCTCAGATCAGGACGATGCCCTCGGCGACGCCGATGGCGCGAAGGTCGCGGTACCAGCGCTCCACGGGGTGTTCCTTCGTGTAGCCGTGGCCGCCGAGCAACTGCACTCCGTCGAGACCGATTTGCATGCCTTTCTCGGAAGCGAGCTTTCGGGCGAGGGCCGACTCGCGGGCGAAGGAGAGTCCCTGCTCGGCGCGCGAGGCGCCGCGCAAGGTCACCAGGCGCAATCCGTCGAGCTCGATACCGATGTTGGCCACCATGAAGGCCACGGCCTGTCGGTTGCTGATCGGCTCACCGAATGCCACCCGCTCGTTCACGTACGGAATGACGTAGTCGAGCACGGCCTGGCCGGTGCCCACGGCGAGCGATGCCCAACCGAGGCGGGCGAGCCGGATCGCGTCGGCGTACTCGGACTTCCGCACGTCGGCATCGTTGTCGCCGAGCAGCGCCGACTCCGGCACCGCAACGTCCGTGAGCTCGAGGCGGCCGAGTCCGGCCGCGCGCAGACCCATGCTCGGATCGGCTTCGACGACGAGTCCCTTGGAGTCGGCCTCGACGATGAAGAATGACGGTTTGCCGTCCAATTCCGCTGCTACGATAAACAATTCGGACGTTGCAGCAGCCGGAACCAGGCTCTTGACACCGCTCAGCTTGTATCCGCTCGGGGACCTGACCGCCTTTGTCTGCAACGCGAAGGGATCGAAGAGCGCGCGCGGCTCGTTCACGACCACGGCGGCGTTGGGAACTTGCTCGCCGGTGAAGGCCGGAAGGTACGTCTTCTGCTGGGCGTCGGTACCCCACTGTGTCAGGGCCACGGCCACGCCACTGGGGGCGAGAATGGGCAGCGCGAGGCCCATGTCTCCGTGTGCAAGGGCCTCGGCGACGAGGGAGTTGGTGACGGCTCCGCGCTCACTGGCCGCGCCGTCGAGTTCCTCCGGAACGTTGATCAGGGTGATTCCGAGCTCGGCGGCGCGTTTCACGAGATCGGCGGGGGCGGCAGCGGCGGCGTCGGCATCGTGGCCTGCCGGGCGCAGGATCTCGGCCGCGAAGTCGCGCACCGTCTCGACGATCATCTGCTGTTCGTCGGTCGGGGTCAGGTCGAAGTAGCCCGCTGTCGCGCTCGGGTTGTCGGGGAGCCGTTTCGGTGCGCCTCCGCCGGACACCTTCTTGAAACCGCGGGTGGCGGCGCCGAGGGTTCGGAAGCCTGTCTTCGTGCCTTCGTAGGTCACCCGATCGATGGTCTGGCGCAGGTTGTACTTCTCGGCCAGGTCGGAACCCGTGATCTTGGTCAGCACCCGCATCGCGGCACCCATGGCGTCGCGTTTGACGGGGTTGAGTCCGACGGCGGAGGTGTCGCGGGGCTCCCGCTTTCCGCTGTCGTTGGGGGCAACAGTGTCTTGCTTGCTCATGATCACCAGCTGTTTCTCGGTGTTCGGGCGTGGACACGAGCTATCTTACTCAGCAGTAAGGTTGGTGTCTACTATTGAGTAAGTTCCGACGGTCACCCCGGGGACGACGAACGGCCCGGCCTGAACAATCAGGGCCGGGCCGTTCGTCTTCTGCGAGTCAGGGCATGTGTAGGCGGGGTAGGACCTCGTCGTGCAGCAGGCCGTTGGTTGCCACCGCGCTTCCGCCATGCGGCCCGTCGGCACCGGTGAGGTCTGTGAATCGCCCGCCCGCCTCCCGGATCAGTACGTCCAGCGGAGCAAGGTCCCACAGTGATACCTCGGGTTCCGCGGCGATGTCGACGGCACCCTCGGCGAGTAGGCAATAGGAAAAGAAATCGCCGAAGCCACGCACGCGCCACACCTCGTCGGTGAGGGCAAGGAACTGCTCGCGGATTCCGCGCTCCTTCCACCCCGACAGGCTCGAGAACGCGAGACTCGCCGATTCGAGCCGGTCCACCGCGGAAACGGAGATACGACTCGGCGCGGCGCCGCCGAACGAGGTCCAGGCACCGGCGCCCGCGGCGGCCCACCAGCGGCGGGCCAGCGCGGGAGCACTGACCACGCCGACGACGGGCACGCCGTCGTCGAGGAGGGCGACGAGGGTGGCCCACACAGGGACGCCGCGCACGAAGTTCTTGGTTCCGTCGATCGGGTCGACAACCCACTGACGTCCCGAGAACTGGGCATCGCCGCCGAACTCCTCGCCCAGCACGGCATCGCCCGGGCGCTTCGCCTCGAGTATCGTCCGGACCGCCCGCTCGACCGCGAGGTCGGCGTCGGATACCGGAGTCAGGTCGGGTTTGTCGTCGACCGCGAGATCGAAAGCGCCGAACCTGGCCGTGGTGATCGCATCCGCCTGATCTGCGAGACGGAGGGCGAGCTGGAGGTCGGCGTCGAGGTCGGTCACGGTCGCACAGGTTACTCGGCGGCGCCCGTTGTACAACGCTCGACCGACGTCGCGGGAAAGGGGTCGACGTCGGATGATCGGAAGGGGCGACGGCGGTCGCCAGCAGGGGTGGAATGGCCCGCAGAATTACCCGGTAACCTTGGGCACCGTGCATCCCGACGTATCTGCAGACCTAGGCGAGCTCGACACCACTCTCCGCACCGTCGAATCGGTGCTGGATGTGGAGGAGCTGCGTCGCCGCATCGACGAACTCGAACACCAGGCGGCCGACCCAGACCTGTGGAACGACCAGGAGCATGCACAGCAGGTCACCAGCCAACTCTCACACTCGCAGGCCGAATTGCGCCGCGTCGAGGAGCTGCGTCAGCGGCTCGACGACCTTCCTCTTCTCTACGAGCTGGCAGAGGAGGACGCGGGCGCCGAGGCGCTCGCCGATGCCGATGCCGAGCGGGAGTCGCTACGGGCGGACATCGAGGCCATGGAAGTCAAGACCATGCTGTCCGGCGAGTACGACCAGCGTGACGCGTTGGTCAACATTCGATCCGGTGCGGGAGGTGTCGACGCCGCAGACTGGGCCGAGATGCTGATGCGTATGTACATTCGGTGGGCAGAGAAGCACGGCTACGGGGTCGAGGTCTACGACACCTCGTACGCCGAGGAGGCCGGAATCAAGAGCGCGACGTTCGCGATCAAGGCCCCGTACACCTACGGCACCCTCTCGGTGGAGATGGGCACACACCGCCTCGTGCGGATCAGCCCCTTCGACAACCAGGGACGACGGCAAACGTCCTTCGCCGAGGTGGAGGTCCTGCCGGTCGTGGAAACCACCGACCATATCGATGTGAACGAGAACGACGTCCGCGTCGACGTCTACCGCTCCTCCGGTCCCGGTGGCCAGTCGGTCAACACCACCGACTCGGCGGTACGCCTGACGCACATCCCCACCGGAATCGTCGTCACCTGTCAGAACGAGAAGTCGCAGCTGCAGAACAAGGTGTCGGCGATGCGCGTCCTGCAGGCGAAGCTGCTCGAGGTCAAGCGGAAGGAGGAGCGCGCAGAGATGGATGCCCTGAAGGGCGACGGCGGTAGTTCGTGGGGCAACCAGATGCGTTCCTACGTGCTGCACCCGTACCAGATGGTGAAGGACCTGCGTACCGAATTCGAGGTCAACAATCCGTCGGCCGTCCTCGACGGTGACATCGACGGTTTCCTGGAGTCCGGCATCCGGTGGCGGATGCGCGAGACCCAGGCCTAGACGCCTATGGAGATCAGCGCAACCATGTTCGCTCCCACTCGAAATCTCTTCGACTGGCTCAGCTCCACAGGACTGGCCGTGTCGTTGACGGTGCTCGGTGCCCTACTGATGGCCAGACTCGTCAGCTGGGGCGGCGACAAGATCACCGACCGCATCGACAACAACTACATGCAGGGCGATGCCCTGGTCCGTTCCGAGACCACCAAGCACCGGCACTCGGTGGCTCAGGTGATCACCTGGGTGGTCATCACCATCATCTATGTCATCGCCACCATGAAGGTGCTCGATCAGCTCGGCTTGCCGATCGGCAGTCTCGTGGCACCGGCCACCGTCCTCGGTGCGGCGCTCGGTTTCGGTGCGCAGCGAGTGGTGCAGGACATTCTCGCCGGATTCTTCATCATCACCGAACGCCAGTACGGCTTCGGTGACACGGTCCGGCTCGCCGTCACCGGTGCCTCGGACGACGCCGAAGGTGTGATCGAGGATGTGACACTGCGGGTCACGCGGATGCGGAATTCAGACGGAGAGGTCATCACCGTCCCCAACGGACAGATCGTCAAGGCGATCAACCTGTCGAAGGATTGGGCGAGGGCTGTGATCGACGTTCCGGTTCCGGCTGCCGCCGACATCAATCAGGTGAACGAGGTTCTTCACCAGGTGGGTGTCGAAGCATTCGCGGACCGGGGACTCAAGAAGCTACTGCTCGACGAGCCGACGGTGATGGGTGTGGAACGCCTGACCGTCGACGAGGTGAGCGTTCGTATGGTTGCTCGGACCCTGCCGGGTAAGCAATTCCAGGTCGGGCGGGCTCTGCGGGTGCGCGTCGCCACAGCGATGCGTCGGCAGGGGATCACCGTGTCCCCGGACCTGCAGACCGTCCGGGCAGGGGAGGACGCGGGATGAGCGAGGAACCGAGGCGCGGACTGGATCGGGTCCTGCATTCACATCTCCTCCCGGCGAAGCTGTTCGGCGGGCGCGTACGGACATCGACGCTGGTGCTGTGCGTGCTCTGGGTGGTGCTCTACACCCTGTACACCTCACTCAATCCCCCCGAGGACAGCGGGCAGGCGCCCCCGCCGGCGCCGACGATCAGCACGCCCGTACCCAGTGAGGAACCAGCCCCGGTGACGACTCTGCCGTCGTCCACGTCGGAGACCCCGACGGAGACGACGGACGTCACCACCACCATCACAGCAACGACGCCCGAATCCACGCCGGGGTCGACGATGCCGTCGCAGAGCACGCAGCCCACGACGACGCTGCCCTTCGGGTTGCCGCAACTCTTCCCGGCTCCGGCAACACCGAGCCCCCCGACGACGATGTCGCCGGTACCGACTGCGCCCGGCTCGCAGACGGGGCGATGACGGCTCGACTGCGCGCCATTTGGTCACCGTTCGATAACGTCTAGACTGGCTCCTCGTGATCAGCGTCGAGAATGTGTCGAAGTCGTACAAGACCTCCACCAGACCTGCCTTGGACAAGGTGAGCGTCGAGGTGGACAAGGGTGAGTTCGTCTTCCTCATCGGCCCGTCGGGCTCGGGTAAGTCGACATTCATGCGCCTGCTCCTCAAGGAGGAGTCGCCGACCTCGGGCGACATTCACATCGCAGATTTCCACGTCAACAAGCTGTCGGCTCGGCGCGTGCCCAAATTGCGCCAGAGTATGGGCGTGGTGTTCCAGGACTTCCGGCTCCTACAGAAGAAGACGGTGTCGGAGAACGTCGCCTTCGCCTTGGAGGTGATCGGAAAGCCCCGCGCCATGATCGCGCGGACGGTCCCAGAGGTCCTCGAGATGGTCGGTCTGTCCGGCAAGGCGGACCGATTGCCGACGGAACTCTCCGGTGGTGAGCAGCAGCGCGTCGCGATTGCGCGGGCTTTCGTGAATCGCCCGCTGGTGTTGCTGTGCGACGAGCCCACCGGCAACCTCGACCCGGAGACCAGCCAGGACATCATGTTGCTGCTCGAGCGAATCAACCGCACGGGCACGACAGTAGTGATGGCGACGCACGACCATCACATCGTCGACTCGATGCGTCGCCGAGTGGTGGAACTGGACCTCGGAAGAGTGGTGCGCGACGAAGCCCGAGGTGTGTACGGCGTGGGGCGCTAGCCGCCCGCGCCTCCCTCGACGCCAGCCCCCGTCCGTAAGCGATTCGACGAAGGACTCCGATTTCCGATGCGTGCCAGTTTCATTTTCAGTGAGCTCCTCACCGGACTCCGTCGCAACGTCACCATGACGATCGCGATGATTCTCACCACTGCGATCTCCCTCGGGCTGTTCGGAAGCGGACTCCTCGTAGTGCAGATGGCGGGCAAGACGCAGCAGATCTTCTTGGATCGCGTGGAGGTTCAGATCTTCCTCACGGACGACATCTCCACCTCCGACCCCGGCTGCGAGGCGGAGATCTGCAGTTCCCTCCGCAAGGAACTCGACGAAACGCCGTCGGTGGTGTCCGTGGAGTACCTCAACCGGGACGACGCCGTGAAGGATGCGACGGAGCGGGTCTTCAAGGACCAGCCCGAGCTCGCTGCACTGGTCAGCCCGGACAGCTTTCCGGCGTCGTTCAAAGTGAAGCTCAGCGACCCCGAGCGGTTCGGCGTGATCAACGACCAGTTCGGTGCGCGTCCCGGAGTCGAGAGCGTGCTCAACCAGCGTGAACTGGTCGAGCGTCTCTTCAGCGTCCTCAACGGCGTGCGCAATGCGGCGTTCGCGATCGCCATCGTGCAGGCTGTCGCCGCTATCCTGCTGATCGCGAACATGGTTCAGATCGCGGCGTTCACCCGGCGGACGGAAGTCGGGATCATGCGGTTGGTAGGTGCGACCCGGTGGTACACGCAGCTTCCGTTCCTGCTCGAGGCGGTGGTCGCGGCCGTGGTCGGGGCAGTGCTCGCGATCGTGGGCCTCTTTACCGCGAAGAACATGTTCATCGACGACGTGCTGGCCGATGTGTACGAGGCAAACATCGTCGCCCGGATCTCCAACAGCGACGTGCTGTTCGTCTCGCCCGTCCTCCTGCTGGTGGGTGTGGGAATGGCGGCGGTCACCGCCTACGTGACGTTGCGGTTGTACGTGCGCGAATAATTCGGTTTGCTCCCTCTCCTATGCTGGAGAGACAACGAACTGTTCATGAACATCGCGGACTGAAAGGCCCGGAACGTGAAGGAAAAGGGCCGCAAGGTCATTGCGACCAATCGCAAGGCGCGTCACAACTACGCCATCATCGACACCTACGAGGCCGGCATCGCCCTCGTGGGAACCGAGGTGAAGAGCCTGCGTGAGGGAAAGGCGTCGCTCGTCGACGCCTTCGCCACCGTCGACAACGGCGAGGTGTGGTTACGGTCTCTCCACATTCCCGAGTACACCCAGGGCACGTGGACCAACCATGCGCCGCGGCGCACCCGGAAGTTGCTGCTGCACAAGCGCGAGATCGATCATCTCGTCGGAAAGACGAGGGAGGGAAATCAGACCCTCGTGCCGCTGTCGATGTATTTCTCGGACGGCAAGGTGAAGGTGGAGCTTGCGCTCGCGAAGGGCAAGCAGGATTACGACAAGCGTCAGGACCTGGCCAAGCGCACCGCCGAACGTGAGGTGACCCGCGAACTCGGACGACGAGTCAAGGGAATGCGCTGACCGGCATCCTGCTCGCGCTCGTAGCTGCGATCGGCTACGGCGTGAGCGATTTCGTCGGTGGCGTGGCCTCCCGGCGGGTAGCCGCTCTGCGGGTGGTCATCGTTTCGTATCCGCTGTCGCTGCTGATCGTGCTGGTGATCGCGCCGTTCGTCGCGGGTACCTTCACCACTTCGTCCGTCGTATGGGGCGCGGTCTCCGGTGTGGCCGGCGGTGTGGCCGTGTGGTGGTTCTATCTGGCGCTGGCGTCCGGACCGATGTCGGTGGTGTCGCCGCTGACGGCAGTTCTGGTGGCAGGCATCCCCGTTCTCGTCGGTCTCGGTTTCGGGGAACGGCCCGGATCGATTGCGTACGCCGGGATCGCCGTGGCGCTCGTCGCCGTCGTACTCGTCAGCCGTGAATCGCCTGACGAGACCGCCGGAGAGGTAGCGGGCGGGCGAGTGCTGGCTTTCACGAAGTCCGTTGCGATGCTGACGGTCGGTTCCGGTGTCGCGTTCGCCATCGCGTTCGTGGCGCTGCACCAGATAGGGGAGGAGGGCGGGTTGTGGCCCCTGGCCGTTTCGCGCGGCGCAGCGACGGCCGTCGTGTGGGCAGTGGCGGCGGCGTCCGGTCACTTCCTCCTGCCGCACGGGGAGCCGATGAAGCTCGCTGTCTACGTCAGTTTCCTCGATGTGGCGGCCAACGCCGCAATGCTCTATGCGTTCCAGGGCGGGTTGCTCTCTCTCGTCAGTGTGATCGGATCGCTGTATCCCGCAGCCACGGTGCTGCTGGCGATGGTGATGCTCGGCGAACGGGTGAGCAAGGTGCAACAGGCAGGGATGCTGCTGGCCCTGGCGGCCGTCGGAATGATTGCCGTGGCCAGCTGAAATACCGTCGCCGACACTCGGGACGAAAACCGGGATGAATCCGGAGCGGGTACGCGTTACACTAGGTGGCCCCGCGAGACTCGTGGGGCACGTACGGGGCTGAACGGTTTCGACTGCGTACGTTGAGGTAGGGGAAGCGTGTCGGTGCAGGCAAGAGACCACCGTAAGCGTCGCTGCAAACATATAAGCGCCGATTCCAATCAGCGCGACTACGCACTCGCTGCCTAAGTAGCGACTGCGTGTCTGTCAGTCCGGGTTCGCCCTCGGCCCGGGTACTGGCATCAGCTAGAGGGCTTTACCGTTCGACTCGGTCGCGGAGTCGAACGGGACAACCAACAGCGACTGGGATCGTCATCCTGACTTGTTTGCGAGACTGGGAGATCCAAGTAGAGACATAGCAAACTGCACACGGAGAAGCCCTAGCTTTGCTGCGTAGGACCCGGGTTCAATTCCCGGCAGCTCCACCCAGGATCCGGGCCGGACACCACACCAGGTGTCCGGCCCGGATCTTCTCGTGTGGCGTGCGGTGCCTACCTCACGGAACCACGGGCACCGTCAGCATCTGTCCGGGGTCGCCCGTGGTCACCGTCACTCGGGCCGGGGTGAGACCGCCTCGAAAGTTGTTGTCGGCCCCGCTCAGCGCGACGCGCAGTCGATGGCCGGGTTCGAATCGGTGGACGATCGCGGACAGCGTGATCTCGACCACCGAGTCGGTCGTCAACACGCGTGCGGGCGTGACGAGCCCCTCGACGGTGGTAGCCGTTCCGTCCGGTCTCACGTCGTAGATCTTCGCGAAGACGACCGGCGGGGTGCTCGCACCCAGCCGGACCCGCAGGACAGGACTCCCCACTACGTCGAACGGTGCGGCGAAAGGCTCCGTTGTCCACTGTGCTTCGCTGCCGGGGCGCTGGAGCGGCGGAAGACCGCCGACGTGCATCATGCTCGGTGGTGCGAGCCCGGTCGGTAAGCCGCCGGCACCGGTCGAGAAGGACTGCTGTCCCGCAACGACGGACTGCGGTTGTGGGATGAGCTCGCTGTCACCCGACAAGTGCAGAGGTGTGGGCATGCCCACCGGGAACGTATCCGATGTCGCATACGCGGGGCCGGCGATTCCGTCGTATGCCACCCACGGACGGAAGTAGGAGAAAGCGGGTCCGCTGTCGACGGGGGCGCCCCGGAGATGGTGATCGAGCCACGCCATTATCCGCATAGGCACATATTGGGTCCTGGCATCGGGTCGCTTGGCGTCGTAGTCTCCGGGAGTGTGCGCGAGGGAGCCGTGTCCCCAGCGTTGCCAGATCATCGAGACCGGAGTGCCTTGTCCGCGGAGGGCGTCGAACGTCGCCGACGCCTCGCCCAGGTCGAACAGTGTGTCCTGCTCGCCCTGGATCAACAGAACGGGGATCCGAATACGGCTGACGTAGGAGGTCACCGAGACTTCACGGAATCGCCGGACCGATTCCTCGTCGGGGATACCTTGTGCGATGGCGTTCGTGAACGCCGGGCAGACCCAGGGCTCGAAGTTGGGGCACCCGTCTGCCCGAGCCGGATCCGACTGGTAACCCGCGGCTCCGGGCGAAATCACTCCCTGGGTGAAGAATCCGGCTGTCCACAGCAGTTTCGCCGCCCCGGGAACTGACGAATCGACTCCGGTGGTCTGTTCGGCACCGTTGGGAGCCATCGAGTGGGAAAGATCGTTCCAGGTGATCATCGGCACGATCGTGTCGATTCGGGGGTCGACTGATGCTGCGGCGAACTGGACCGCCCCGCCGTAGGACGCACCTGTCATGCCGACGCGGGGATCGCCAGGCTCGTCGAGAATCACTCGGTCGAGCGGCGTTTCGGGCCTGGTGAAGCCGGGATCGGCGAAGGCGATGCCCTCGCTCCCGCCGAGATAGCTCACCAGTGCGCGGGCCGCCCTCCCATCGAACTCCGGATGATCGAGGGTGATCTTGCAGGAGGAACCGCCGAAGCCGAGACCGGAGTACGCGAGCACGACATAGCCGCCCTCCGCATACATTCGGGCCGAGTTCACGAGGTCGTTCTTCGAACCACCGAAACCGTTGGTGGTCAAGACCGCTGGAGCTCGGGATTCGGCCGTCACCCCGGTCGGAACGTACAGGTCACCCACCACGACGCATCGCTCGTCCTCGTCCGGCCCCACGCTCACATCGAAATACAGGGTCCGGACGCTCACGTCCGTCGGCCCCGCCCCGGCAGGAACGGCGCCGATCGGAGTCAAGACGACCGTCGACGCCAGAACCGTGCACCATGCAGTCACAACCGATTTCCGCAGCATCATCGAACCCCCGTGACACGATGTGTTGTGGAAATCACGCTATCGCTCCAGGTGAGGATGCGCGGGCCCGAGCACTCGGTTCGGCAGAGTTGTAGCCGGATCGTGTCCGGGACGGAAGGAATGCCGGTGGCCGTATCGAAACCCGTGGTCGTGGTCGCAGCGGGAGGCGCACTCGGTGCCACCGCGCGATACCTGCTGGCCGAACAGTGGCCCGGCATCTGGACCATCCTGGTCGTCAACGTCGTCGGTTCACTGCTTCTCGGATACCTCGCCGAGATGCTCGGGCCGGACCGGATGTTGCGGCTTTTCCTCGGAGTCGGTGTCCTCGGCGGGTTCACCACCTTCTCGACCTTCGCCGTGGACGCAGTGGGGGAGGACGCCGGACGCGCCGCGCTCTATGTGACGGCCACCCTGCTGCCCGCACTTCTCGCGGCGCGACTGGGCATGCTCGTCGGCCACCGCCGTCGTCGGGCCCGTGGAGCGATCGCATGACGCTGCTCCTCGTTGCGCTCGGTGGTGGGCTGGGATCCGCCGTGCGCTACCTGACTGCGCGCTACGTCGTGGCGTACCGTAGCTTCCCCGTCGCTACGTTCGTGGTGAACATCGCCGGTTGCCTGATTCTCGGAATGCTGTCGGGGGCAGCGATGTCTGCGCACCTGTTCGCGTTGTTCGGCACCGGTTTCTGCGGTGGCCTCACCACCTACTCCACCTTCGCGGTCGAATCCGTCGGACTTGCGCGTATCCGACATACCGTCACCTCACTCCTCTATGTGGCCGCCAGCGTCGCCGCCGGCCTGGGCGCCGCCTGGCTCGGCTTCCGATGCACGTACTGATCGCGGACTCCGCCGTGAGGGTGCAGGATGGGATCGGTAAGTCGAGTAGGTCATCGTCGAGTTGGAGGAGGTCTCGTGGCGCACGACAGGGCGGGTCAGGTGGCACTGCCGGAGGATCTCGTAGACATCGCGCACCTGGTCACCGCGTACTACAGCCGTGTGCCCGATCCCGAAAATCCCTCGCAGCAGGTGCTGTTCGGGACGTCCGGGCACCGCGGCTCGAGCCTCGACTCCGCGTTCAACGAGGCCCACATCCTCGCCACCACACAGGCCATCGTCGAATACCGGGCATCGCAGGGCATCGACGGTCCGCTGTTTCTCGGACGCGATACGCACGCGCTGTCGGAGCCTGCCTGGATGTCGGCTCTCGAGGTGCTGGCCGCCAACGACGTGACGGTGCTCATCGATTCACGGGACCGCTACACTCCGACTCCCGCGGTCAGCCACGCCATCCTGCGTTACAACAGCAGCCGTCCCGAATCCGAGGCGGACGGGATCGTGGTGACGCCGTCCCATAACCCGCCGCGCGACGGCGGATTCAAGTACAACCCACCGCACGGGGGTCCCGCGGGCTCGGAGGCCACGACGATCATCGCCGACCGCGCCAACGAACTGCTGCGCCGCGATCTGTCCGGGGTGAAGCGCACGTCCTCGGAGCGGGCCTTCCAGCGCGCCGAGCGGTACGACTTTCTCCGGTTCTACGTCGACGACCTGCCGAGCGTGCTGAATCTGGATGCCATTCGCAGTGAGAAAGTGCGGATCGGCGCCGATCCGCTGGGCGGTGCGAGTGTCGACTACTGGGGTGTCATCGCCGAGACACACCATCTCGATCTCGAAGTCGTCAACCCGCTCGTGGACCCCACCTGGAGGTTCATGACCCTGGACACCGATGGCAAGATCCGCATGGACTGCTCGTCTCCGGATGCCATGGCGTCCCTGATCGGAGCACGGGATCGCTTCGACATCGCCACGGGTAACGATGCCGACGCGGACCGGCACGGAATCGTCACTCCCGACGCGGGACTGATGAATCCCAATCACTATCTCGCCGTCGCCATCGACTACCTGTTCGCCAACCGCCCGGGATGGGGTCCGTCCGTTCAGGTGGGCAAGACACTCGTCAGTTCGTCGATGATCGACCGCGTGGTCGACAGCCTCGGCCGCGACTTGCTCGAGGTCCCGGTGGGTTTCAAGTGGTTCGTTCCGGGACTCCTCGAGGGTTCGCTCGGATTCGGTGGCGAGGAGAGCGCGGGGGCATCGTTCCTGCGACACGACGGCCGGGTGTGGAGCACCGACAAGGACGGGATCATCCTCGCGCTGCTGGCCTCGGAAATCACGGCCGTCACCGGTAACACACCGTCGGTCCGGTATCGGCAGCTGGCAGAGCAGTTCGGCAGTCCCGCGTATGCGCGCATCGACGCGCCGGCGACGCGGGAGCAGAAAGCGGTGCTGGCGAGGCTGTCGCCGGAACAGGTGACGGCGACCGAGCTCGCCGGGGAGACCATCACGGCGACGCTGACCACTGCTCCGGGAAACGGGGCACCGCTGGGAGGGTTGAAGGTGACCACGGCCAACGCGTGGTTTGCCGCCCGGCCGTCGGGGACCGAGGACGTCTACAAGATCTACGCCGAATCCTTCGAAGGTCCCGAGCATCTCGCACAGGTGCAGGCAGCAGCCAAGGAACTGGTGGCCGATGCGCTGAGGTGACCCCGGGGTGAGTGCTGGTTTGTCGGTGGCTGCACATAGCATCGAATTCCAATGAACACTCGTGCAGCTGGGCTGCTCTCCGGGAGCAAACCCCGACTTCCCTCGGAAATCTGGGTGCTGGTGTCGGCCAGTTTCGTCATCGCCTTGGGATTCGGCATCGTTGCACCGGCGCTGCCGCAGTTCGCGCGTAGCTTCGATGTCAGCGTGACGGCAGCGACCGTCGTGATCTCGTCGTTCGCCTTCATGCGGCTGGTGTTTGCTCCACTCAGTGGCGGGCTGGTGCAGAAGTTGGGGGAGCGGCCGGTCTACATAACCGGCCTGTTGATCGTTGCGGCGTCCACGGCGGCCTGCGCCGTGGCAGGCGACTACTGGCAGCTGCTGATCTTCCGCGCCCTGGGCGGTATCGGCTCCACGATGTTCACCGTGTCCGCAATGGGTCTCGTCATCCGGATCGCACCGATCGACAGTCGCGGCCGCGTGTCCGGGTTGTACGCGACGAGTTTCCTGCTGGGCTCGATCAGCGGACCGCTCGTCGGCGGGCTGCTCGTCGGGTTCGGTCTGCGAGTCCCGTTCGTCATCTACGCCATCGCCCTCGTCATCGCAGCCGCAGTCGTCTTCGTCAGCCTGAAGGGCTCGCATCTCACAGCACCCGACGCCACCGCCGTCGGAGCAACCATGACCCTCCGGGAGGCGCTGGGCTCCTCGGTCTACCGCGCAGCGCTCGGCTCCAACTTCGCCTTCGGTGGGGTGATCTTCGGCGTGCGGATCGCGATGGTTCCCCTGTTCGTCGTCGAGGCACTGCACCGCGAGGAAGCGCTCGCCGGAATCGCCCTCGCTGTGTTCGCCGTCGGCAACGCGCTGGTACTCATCGTGTCGGGAAGGCTGTCCGACACCTACGGCAGGAAGCTCTTCGTCGTGCTCGGTCTCCTGGTGTGCGGGGCGAGCACCGTCGGCATGGGTCTCAGCGAGGACCTTCTCGTGTTTCTCGTGCTCTCCGGTGTCGCAGGTGTCGGTTCCGGCATCATGAGTCCCGCCCAACAGGCAGCCGTGGCGGATGTGGTGGGTGCGAAGTCGCGTGGTGGTCCCGTGCTCGCCACGTTCCAGATGGTCGCCGACGTGGGCGGCGTCCTCGGGCCGGTCGGCGCCGGTCTGCTCGCCCAGCACCTGTCGTACGCGGTCGCCTTTGCCGTCACCGGCGGTGTGATGCTCGTCGCCGCGGTTGGCTGGTTGCTGGTGCCCAACAAGCCGGCCCCCAAGGTGTCGGTCGAAGCGCTCTGATCGGCGGCGTCTGTACTCTCGTTCCGGTGTGGATCAGGATTGTCTCCCTCGTCGCCCGCGTGTCTCTCGCCGCCGTCTGGCTCGTCTCCGGCGCGCTCAAGGTGGCGGATCCCGCACAAACGACCATCGCGGTCCGCGCTTACCAACTGCTCCCGGAAGAACTCGTCCGTCCCGTCGCGAACGCCCTGCCGTTTTTCGAGATCGCCCTCGGATTACTGCTTCTGATCGGACTCGCGGTTCGCGCGACTGCGGCGGTGTCGGCGGCGCTCTTACTCGTCCTCGTCGGCGTCATCATCTCGGTGTGGGCGCGTGGCCTGTCCATCGACTGCGGATGTTTCGGTGGTGGGGGAGCAGCCGACGTCGACGGCTGGGACTACACCAAGGAAATCCTGCGGGACCTCGGGTTCCTCGCGCTGGCGGCATGGTTGGTCGTATTCCCGCGAACACCATTCGCCCTCGGGCTCGGCTCCCGGGCACCTTTCTCAGTGGCCCCTCAGCCGACGATGGCAGAGTGAGCAACTGGTAAATCGATCCGACGTCGAAGGACTGCATCCACGTGAGCTCGAAGAACAAATACAACCCGCAGCCGGAGTCCAGCCGGTCCACCTACATCCTCGGTGGGCTTGCCGTACTCGTCATCGCAGCCCTCGTGATCGGCGGCGTGATCTGGCAGAACAACCGAAGCAAGCCACGTAACGAAGGCTACGGGGGAGTGCAGAACTCCGAGGTCCAGGTGTCGATCCAAGACAACGGTGTCGTACTCCTCGGCCGTACCGACGCAGCCACCACGATCGACCTGTTCGAGGACCCGATGTGCCCGTACTGCGCCGAGCTGGAGAACAAGAACGGGCAAGAACTGGCGAAAGCGATCGACGATGGGAAAGTGGCTGTCCGCTACCACATTCTGAACTTCCTCAACCAGCTCTCGGCGAGTGGCGATTACTCCACCCGCGCCGTCGCTGCGTCACAGTGCGTCGCGGAAACCGGTGATGCGTCGGCGTACTCGGACTTCCATGCCGCCCTGTTCGCGCCGGAGAACCAGCCGGCGGAGAACGGCGACTCCGACCATTCCAACGAGGAACTGGCACAGATGGCGCGCGACGCCGGAGCGTCCGACGACGCTGCGCAGTGCATCACCACCGGTGCGAAGGTCGACCAGGCGGCGATCGACGCGGAGGCAGGTCGTCAGGCGCTGAGGGCGACCGGGGCGACGGGCACCCCGGCAGTGGTCGAGGACGGAACCGTGATCGACGCACTCTCGGACGAGAACTGGGTGTCCCAGCTGTAGGCGGCTCCGCCGCCCGTGCGTGGTTGACGAGTGTCTGGACTCCTGTGTGTGCTCAGGACATCGCGAACACTTGATGTCTCAGGACATCGTGAACACTGAGCGGCTCATCCCTGGGATCCTCGGGGATGAGCGGAACAGGGTTTTCGATGGATCCAGAGTTTGTGTCCGCGATCGTCCGGGTGGCACG
>NZ_JANFQF010000017.1 GCF_024438035.1 Rhodococcus tibetensis | reverse complement strand
GTGGGTGCCCCCGCAATCCATCCGTTCAGCGCACAGCCGCCAGCCCCAGATCGAGCCGGTATCTACATGCTCCCACTTCGCTACAACGCGAACAACGATCCAGGAAGCCGGGCGCGGATTTCGTTCGGTCCGCCCTGCCGTTTGGGCGGCCGCTGTCAGTTTCGCTGCCGTTCGATGTCACCGGTTCCGGGAGCTCGTGACCGCGTCCTTGTCGGAGTTCGAGTTCGAGTTCTTCGAACGACGCCACCCAGCAACGGCTCAGGCGAGCGCCTTGACCGCATCGAGGTAGTTGGTGATGGCGTCACGGTTGCGTGTGAGGAAGTCGATTCGTTCGTTCATGCGATCACGTTCGTGCTCGAGAGTCGCGAGCATCTCGGGTGTGGCATCACGGAAATGGATTGTGCGCGGCTTGTCCAAGCAGGGCAGGACTTGTTTGATGATGCGGGTGGGTAACCCGGCATCGAGAAGCCCTCGAATCTGAATCACCCGGTCGACGAGGTAGTCCGCATAGTCACGGTATCCGTTGTCCAACCGGCTGGGCACGATGAGTCCTTGTTCCTCGTAGTAACGCAGCGATCGCGTCGGCGTTCCTGTCACCCGCGCCAATTCACCAATTAGCATGTGTTCGACCTCACCGTCGCTTCGTTCGCACCCGCGCTTGACCTTCACATTAATGTCAACCATGAATGATAGCGTTCATGACTCCCACCGAGAGCTTCGCTCCCACTTCCGATCCCCCCGCGCGGTTCCCGTTGGCTGGATTGGCGGCGTTGGGTACAGCGGGTTTCATCACGATCATGACCGAAGCGTTGCCGGCCGGAGTCCTGCCCGCGATGGGGGCGGACCTGTCAGTCTCCGGGTCGGCCGCCGGACAGACAGTCACGATCTATGCCGTCGGCTCTGCTCTCGCCGCCGTACCCCTGACAGCAGCGACCCTCGGAATGCCTCGGCGAAAGCTCCTCCTGATCGCGATCGCGGGATTCGCTCTCGCGAACACCATCACTGCTGTGTCGAGCAGCTATGCGCTGACGATGGCTTCGCGATTCATTGCCGGTGTCGTCGCGGGACTTTTGTGGGCTTTGCTCGCCGGTTATGCCCGTCGCATGGTTACCCCGGCGCACCGCGGCAAGGCGATGGCAATTGCGATGGCCGGGACGCCAGTAGCCCTCGCCGTTGGAGTTCCCGCCGGAACGTTCTTGTCCGGGATCGTCGGTTGGCGTTACACGTTCGGCCTCATGACGCTGCTCAGCGTCGCTCTCATCGTGTGGGTCATCGCTGCCGTCCCCACCTTTGCTGGGCAAACCCGAGACGCCCGGTTACCTCTTCGCGGCGTCCTCACCATCCCTGGGGTCGCGCCGGTGTTGTTCGTGACACTGACGTTCGTCTTGGCCCACAACATCCTCTACACCTACATCGCCCCTCTCCTCACCGAGATCGGCATGCACGACCGCGTCGACACGATCTTGTTCGTCTTCGGTGTCGTCTCACTGTTCAGCATCTGGATCACCGGCGCACTGATCGACCGCCATCTACGCCCCCTCGTCATCATCAGCTGCGCACTCTTCGCCGCAGCCGCCTCCTGCCTCGGGCTTTTCGGCGGGAATATCTGGCTCGTGTACGTCAGCGCAGCCGTGTGGGGTCTCGGATTCGGTGGAGCCGCCACCTTGCTCCAAACCGCATCAGCTGAGGCTGCCGGCCCCGCTGGGGACGTAGCCCAATCGCTCGTAGTCACCTGCTGGAACATCGGCATCGCTGGTGGAGCAGTAACTGGCGGAGTACTGCTGACATCGACCGGCCCGAGTTCCCTACCCTGGGCGGCCACAGCGCTCGCCGTCCCCGCGCTCGTCACCACGATCATGGCCCGCCGTCACGGTTTCACAACATCCTTCCGCACTCCCGCACCGTCGACAGCACACGTCATCTCCGCCGACAAGTAGCCACTCCCCCACCACCTCGTACCGAAAGGCCCGCAATGAAGACTGTGCCGACCATGTCTGGGTCAACACCCACCCTCATACCCAGTGACCGCATCGACCCGGAGGTCAAGAACGGACTCGACGCCCTGCTGACAGCCACCGGACCCGGCGGATTTCGCCACTACACCCTCGCGCAGCGGCGACAGATGTACGCCGACAGCAATGCAGCAGCTCTAGCGGCTCAGCCAATTGATTCCCGCATCACGCACAGCGACGAACTCATTCCCGGCTATCGCGGGGAGCCGATCCGCATCCGCACCTACCGGCCCAGCGTCGAGACTGAAAAGCTGCTGCCCGCGATCCTGTACATCCACGGTGGAGGACTCAATCACGGCAGCATCGACACCGATGAGCGGCAGGCAGCACCACTGGTCCGCGATGTGATCGGCGGTGCCATCGTCATCTCCGTCGACTACCGACTGGCCCCCGAACATCCGCATCCCACCCCCGTGGAGGACTGCTACGCGGCGTTGACCTGGCTGTGGGACAACGTCTCCGCACTCGGAGCAGACCGCGAACGCATCGTCGTCTACGGCGGCAGCGCCGGCGGCGGGTTGGCCGCCGGCGTCACCCTACTCGCCCGCGACCGACAGGGACCGGCCATCGCCTACCAAGTTCTGCTCTACCCCATGCTCGATGACCGAAACGAAACCCCGAGCAGTCGCGAAATCACCGACGTCGGAATCTGGGATCGCGATCTGAACCTCGAAGCATGGCGCTACCTGCTCCACGGGACAAAGGAAACCCCGTCGAACCGACCTGGCACCGCAGTCGACGCGGACGTGAGCGCCTACGCCGCTCCAGCCCGCGCCGCCGATCTGACCCAGCTGCCACCGACCTACCTGGACGTCGGCGAACTGGACCTCTTCCGCGATGAAGACATCGCCTACGCCAACCGCCTCATGACAGCGGGAGTCCCAGTTGAGCTGCACGTTTACCCAGGAGGAATCCATGCCAGCGAGCTTCTCGCCCCCAACGCAGCACTCAGCCAACGAATCACTGCCTACCGCCGCGATGCCCTCAACCGCGCACTAGCCCCGCGGTAGCAGCGCAACAGGCGTACCACCGCCATCCAGTCACCGACGATGAGTTCAACGAACGCCACGAACGGCATCAGGAAGACCTCGATGCGGCGCGCACTCAGTGACGCAGGAAACGATCCACGAACGCAGGTACCCACAAGACCGATGAACTGGTCATGTGGGTACCTGAATCCGGGTCTGTCAGATTCGACGAAAACCGCACCGGTCGACCGCGTACCGTCCATCAAGCATTTCGACGACGTCACCGACCGACAGTGACCGATGGCCATGGGCGCGGTACTGCAGCACATCGGCGTTCGGCGTGGTCACGAACGCCGGATCGTCGCCGACGTTGAGGTCGAAGAACACCCGCTCGAGCGCTGCACTGATCCCGGCTGTGCTGGGTAGCGCTGTCGGCGACCATCCGGTCGGCGTTGGCGACGGTGAAGGTTTCCTTGTCGCGCACGTATGACTGGCCCGGCTGGAGAGTCCGCCCGAAATGAGCCTCCCATGCGGTCGGGAACCAATCAGCGACCGACTGAGCGGCCAGTTCGCGGCGTCGGTCGTCGAGCTCGAGGTCGTCGGCGAACGCGACCGCGACCAACGCGGACTCGCAGTCCTCCTCGAACCAGCGCCGACGACCGAGCCTGAGAGCAGAAGGCATCTGCCGCAGTCGCTGCGGACTGATCCGGACGCCACCATGCCCCGCTGTCGATACGGTGATAATTCCGTCGGCGAGAGTACTGCCGTACTGAACGGAACCCCACGGAGAGCTGGCGGGAATCCGATTGTCTGCGTTCACGAGAACCTCCGGTGTCGATGCGGTGAGTTGATGTGATCGACGATCGCGCCGGCTGCTCCCATGAGTTTCAGCCATCTGCGTCCAGTGCCGACTGCTGCGACGACGATGCCCTGGACAGTCCACGACTCCCGCGGAAGGCCCCGCACGCAGGTCACACCGCCTGCGACAAGCGTGTACTGGACAGGAGGGCTGGACGAGCCGGACTACGAACCTGACTGTCCTACTCTGGACTCCGACGGGGACACACGTCGAGGGAAATTGGGGCTCTGCGGTGGAAGACGCGGAGCAGGGGTGGTGCGGCGACGGACGGTAGGTACTGTTCCCTGCCGCTACCGCCGCGGCGTCGCGGTGGGGTCAGCGTCACCCATCGGTACGGCATACTTCCCGCGCTTCTCGATTCGGTGGACACCGAAGGTGGGCTACCGCCGCAGGCGGTTCCGCAAGCCTCGGCGTCGGGAGCCGACCGATCCGGTGGGCAGACGAGGCAACTCTCGCGATCAGCGGTCCTCGCGTATTGCTATGGCGCGGTTGAGGATGAGGACGAGATCGCCGGGATCCACATCGGTTGGGATGAGATCGCCGATTGTTGCCATGCCGTGAACGATCATCCACGCCAATATCGCCATCGTTTCGGGGTCCGCGGACCCACCCCAACCGTTGTCGTTTTCGGTCGTGGCGGTCGCAAGTAAGAGGATCCACATTGCCAGGCGTGCTGCGACCAGCTCCTCGTCGGTGGGATCGATCTGGGCCGAACCCAGCATCAGAGTGAACAGTGGGCGGTTGCGTTCCGCGAAGCGGACATAGGCGATACCGATGGCGGCGGCTCGATGCCCGAGCGGCGCGTCGGATTCGACTTGCTCGACAGCATCTGCACTGAGCGCAACCAGCTGCCGAAACCCGTCCACCGCGAGCGCTGTCAGTACAGCTCGCCGGTCCGTGAAGTGATAGCTCAGCGCCTGATGGCTGATACCGACACGCCGTGCTATGGCGCGCAGGCTGGCCTTCTCCACCCCGGCTTCGCTGATCTCCGCTGCTGCGGCAGCAAGGATGTCCGCGCGCACCCGAGAACGCCGTCGGGCCGGGGATGGAGAGTTCGAAATGTTCATATATTCATGATGCCCAATGGCCACTCCCAGACCCATTTGCTTGCCAGTGGCAAGCAAATGGGTTCAGTGTTTCGCTCGGCTGGGACCGACTGCCGGATTCCCGACCTGGATGGGGGAGTCGACATGACGCGCGCACCTTCGAAACACCAGGCCACAGCCCTGTATAGAGCACTCGCTTGGACTCCGTTGATCTACCTTGTGGTGTTCGGCATAGGGTGGCTGATCTTCGGTCATTTCTTCCCACCGTTCTCCCCCGCCGACAGTGCCCAGGAGATCGCCGACCAATTCATGGAGCGGAGGGTGCCGATCTTGTTCGGCAGCGTTCTCATCATGGTCGCGACGATGATCCTGATGCCGATGAGCGCACTCTTGGTGATGATCATCCGCAAGATCGAGGGGCAGACGGGCGTGTTGACCTTGATCATGGCGTTCACGACGACCACGTACATGGTGATGAATTTCTTCGTGCCGTTCGGTTTCGCCCTGGCCACCTTCCGCCCGGATCGAAATCCCGAACTGGTGCAGTTCGCAGGGGATTTCGCGTTCATGCAGTTCATGGGCGGCATCCCGATGTTCTGGATGTTCTGGGTCGTTGCCGCGATCGCGTCCTTCATCTCCAGCCGGACGCCTGACCCCGTATTCCCACGATGGTTCGGATATTTCAATGTGTGGTGCGCTCTCCTGTACATTCCCGAGCTGCTGATCTTCTTTTTCAAGACGGGCCCGTTCGCGTGGGACGGTGTAGTCGGATTCTGGATTCCCGCGGTCGTGTTCATCGCCTGGTTCGTGGTCACCGCCTTCGTGTGCCGCAACGTCGTGCGCCGCCCGGACTGGGCGCCGAGCCCCGCGCGTTCTGATAACAACTTCGACACGGTCGCCGCATGCAACCACCCGACCGGCCGTCTCGCGCGCGACCAGAGCCAAGTGGCAACGCGGACGGACAGTTCGACACGTCGGGCTCTCCGGTCCTGCGACCGCACCCCCGAAAGAGGAGTATGACTGTGGAACGCGATCTCGATCTGGTTCTGTTCGGTGCAACGGGTTATGTCGGTGCGCTGACCGCCCGGTATCTGGCCTCCCACGCACCTACCGAGATGCGCATCGCGGTCGCGGGCCGCTCCCCCGACAAACTCAGGCAAGCCCGGGACGCGCTCGGAGCCGCTGCTGGGGGTGGGACCTGATCGTCATCGACCCAGACGATGCCGCCGGGCTTAGCAGTTCCTCGTCCAGGTCGAACTCGGCGCGGTATTCGTCGAACAGCGGGGAATGCCATACCGGATGCGTGGTGATCATCTCCCTTGCGTCCTCGGCGGCAACTACCAACTCCATCGCCTCTCGCTGCTTCCCGATCGGATCGAGGGGCCAGTCAGATAGGTGATGGCGCCTTTGATCTGCCGAACATCCGCGCGCGTCAATCCGTCCAACCGCTCGAGGATCCACTCATTGATCCGTTCACCGAGCCCTTCACAGACTCTCACGACGAGCCACACCACGGCGCCCGCGAGTGCCGCCAGTGCGTACAAGCCGATGTACACCGTCGTCGGCCAGTTCACCCCGCGCACCGGTGTGCGCGCCCAGTCGTAGAGTCGCTCGCCTTTCGCGGCGTCAGCGGCTGAGCGGGCCCGCCACGCCTGGGCAGGCAACGCCGTGATCGCCTCGTCGGCACGGAGTTCGGCGCCGTCGACGGTGATGACGTGTTGGTTCACCGAAGTAGCCAGCACGTACGATAATTCGAGTTCCTCGCAAGGGCACGGAGCCGGTGCACCTGCCCGTATACGGCATCTCCGGTGACCCATCGTGCCGGCACGCCGGCGGCGACGGCGCGTTCGAGCATCGCGATCGCCAGCTCGGGTTTGGTCGCGAACTCGCGCTCGGTGGGGACCCCGGTCTGCGCGCACCGGTCACGGTCGTCGGTCCAGGCTTTGGGCAGGTACAGCTCTCGGTCGATCAGCGTTCGGCCCGCGGAGTGGCATAGGTCAAGAACACCCCGATCCCAGTGTCACCATTGAAGGTGTCGACCGGTTCGCTCGACCGCTCGATCTGCCTTCGTGGCTTCTGCCAGTTCTGCGGCCGGTCGACACGACAAGGACCGGCCGACCTGGCGAGAAAAGCGTGGCGTCGCCCCGACTCGGATAATCGATCCACGCGCCTCATCACACGCTCGAGGTGTAGTGGCGCTCGTGGCGTATCAATGGGTTCGCCTCGTCTTTTTCCTGGAGGGGCAATCTTCCACAGTGAATGCGCGCTATTAGTCCTGCTCCGGATCCAGCTATCTACGTGCTCACACGGAGGGCTTCTTGGGCACCGCCCGCATTCCGGACCCCGGGCAGTGCCGCACGAGACTGCCGCGGCGCACTCCACGGGCATCCGATCGGCATTTCCCACAGCAAAACGGCGGTTCAGTTGGGGCGCAGGTAGTGGGCGTCCTCCCCTGGTGCCCGTTCGACCTCGGCACGCAGTGTCGGCCCGCGCAGAAGCTGTGGTCGGCGGTGAGCATCTGCTGCGCGCCGGCGCGGGCGGCGTGCCCCAGCTCGGCGTCGGCGAGCACTTCCACAACGAGCAGCCCCGGCCCGATGCCCGGCCGACTACTGCAACGGGAAAGGTGCCGGAACCTGCACTTTCGGGGCCGATGTTGCGTAATTCGTCTTTTCGCGGTGTCGTTCGGTCTCCTCAGAGCGCGAGCAGCCGCTGAAAAAACTCGCGGTAGCGCTTGAGCGCGAGACGAAGATCCTCCGTAGAGCCCTCTTCGCCCCGAGCCCACTGCTCCTCGAGCCGCGAACGCGCCTCCGAGAAGCCGGTCGTGAGCCGGTCGACGACGTCCGACACGAGACCATCGGCCTTCTGAACGCACTCTCTGGGATTATCGACGAAGCCCGCCTGAACCTCGTCCCAGCGCAAGCGGAGGGCCGAAAGCTCGTCCTCAGCGAAAAGTGATTGCCGGGAAGATGCTTCAGTTGGCTCGCTCGATGAGTGGGTTCCCTCGGCCGACGGGGCAGTCCCCGCAGTCGAAGAGCCAGTTGTCCCGGTCGAGGACACGGTCCCGATCGAGCCGGTGGTCTCGGTCGAACCCGTGGTCTCGGTCGAACCCGTGGTCTCGGTCGAACCCGTGGTCTCGGTCGAACCCGTGGTCTCGGTCGACGACTCACCCTCCCTGGTCGAGCCGATGCCCTCGGGTTGCTGATCCTGGGTGGTCATGCGCGCGCCTCCTTTGGCTTGTCTTTGTTCTCATCCGTCTCGAGCAATTTTTCGAAGAGCGCGCGGTAATGCACAAATGCCTCGCGCTGGTCCTCGGTACCGACATCGCCCTGCTCTTGGGACAGATAGATGCCGTGCGCAATTCGGTAGTTTTCGACGACCTTCGGATGGTCGACCGAAATATCGGCCGCCCGCTGATCGAAGTCGTCGATCGGGTAGCCGCGCTCGCGCATAACCTGGATCACGAGCCGGTCCGCAGCGCCCACCGCGCTCGACGGATTGTCGACGAACTCGATCTGCACCGTCCGCCAAGAATCGGCATACTTCGCTCGCGCCTCGGGCGACAAAGCGACGATGTCGAGCTTCTCCCGCTCTCGTTCGCGCGCGGCGAGGGCGTCCTCCGCGGCACCTTGTTCGCCGACCTCTCCCACTGTCCGCTCGTACTCGGGACCAAACCGTCCCCTCAGCCGTTCCGTCCGCTGACGACTGCTCACCGCGCGCGCAACGATGACCACCAGCACGGCGATCACGACGATGACCGCGATCAAGATCCATCCCCAAACAGGCATTTTTTCAGACCTCCTCGTCCTTCGAACGGAATACCCGAACGGCTCTTTCGGAAACCGCGATTGCGCTGCACACCCCGCCGGCCGGCAAGGCACCAATCATTTCGGCGACCACCGGCAAGTCCGATGGTCGAATCCTGGCGCCCCGAGACGCAAAGGGTCGCTACGACGCGGCCAACGCTGCCGACGATCCTGATGTGCGCGAAATGATCTCTCCACTCACCGGAGCGTGACCTGGCTGTTCTCGATCTGCGCCCGCAAGGTCGTCGACACCTAACCGGATCCGGCGCGAAGCTCCGCTCGACAACCGCCTCCTGGAGGTCGCTCCCGGCCGCCGACTCGGGCCATCCCTTCGTGGTGGCCTCGAACAGGGAGTCCTCTCGCCGCGCTCGAGCAGGCGCTCGCCTAACTCCCGATACGGCAGCGGGCGGCCTGGATGATGCGGGAAATAGAATCGATGGCCTTCCCCGAGATCGGTCAGGTCCTCGTCCTGAGCCCCGACGCCATGCGCGGGCATCATCATCGGGCGGCCGGCACGTTGGGAATGCGACCGAGGAGGTGACGGTGACCGACCGGGTCCTGCGTAGCCTCCCGAGGGCGCGTTCGACCTCGACAAGCGGCTCGTCCACCTCCGAGGAGATCGCCGAAGCGGTGCTGTGGGTCCTGTCCCGCCGGGCGTCCTAGGTCACCGCCACGACCACCGACGTCGCCGGCTGCCGCTGAGGACGCTACCGCGCTCGCGAGCCGATCCGCGGGACGAGCATCGGCACCCGCGAGCGGTAGGTGCGATAGTCGTCACCGAACGTATCGACCAGGTCATGCTCCTCGAAGCGCACCGCCACCAGGATGAAACCGGTGGTCCCGACAGCGAACAACAATCGGCCCCAGGTCATCGTCGGCGCCACCCAGAACGCGATCACGAAACCGGCGTACAGCGGGTGCCGGATTACCCGGTACAGCATCGGCGTCCGAAAGCGACTGGGAAGAGCCGACTTTCCGCTCTGATTCCGCAGCACCTGGCGCAGCCCGAACAAATCGAAGTGGTCGATGGCGAACGTCGCTGCCAGCTGAAAACCAACCGGTCGGACGCCTCTCTTCCAACGATCACAAGTGCAACCGGAGACATGGAAATCCAACTCCCAGCTGAGCGCCTAGGTACTAACGAGATCAGAGGCTTCCCTGCTCGCCTATCCACTGGCGAGCGTTATATGCATGAGACGACGCTAGACTCCCATTAGACAAACAACAATGCGTTCAGGTTCTGCATGACCGTGCGGCAGCGGGACCGGACACGCGCCCCGCCTTCCCGGTGCTGCCAGTACTGTCGTCTGGTCCGTACCGAAGAACCCGAGGAGTGGAATCTGTGGCACGCAAGGTCGTGGTTGAGCTGGTCGACGACATCGACGGCACCGCCTTTGGTGAGGATGGCGAGAGCATCAGCTATGCAGTCGACGGCGTCGAGTACGTGATCGATCTGAAGGACGAGCACGCGAAGGAACTCCGAGAGACCTTCGAGTACTACATCGCGCACTCCACCCGGGTCGGCGGCCGCAAGCACCGCGCGGACTTGCAGGCCAACCCAGTCGTTGCGAGGCGGCAATCCGGCGAAACGAAGAAGATCCGCGCCTGGGCGATCGAGCAGGGATACGAGATTTCCTCTCGCGGCCGCATTCCCACCGAGATCGAGCAGGCCTTCCACGACGCTCACTGACGTCCGCGTCCGCCTCGTCGGTGGGGTGGTTCGTGGCACCTGATCGGTATATTCCGAATGACTACCACCGCGACCGGAACCAGTTGATCGTGCGATGGAATGGAGTCCGCCTCCGCACCGGCGACGGCCTCGAGAGGGAGGGGAATAATTCTCCGCATGAATTGGCGGAGTCCTACAGAAACCGGGTGGTTCGTGAAACCCGCCGAAGATGGTTCGGCCATAGCGATATTCGATCCGTCGGGGGTTGTCCGCGGCGAACTGTTTCCCACCCCGGGCGACGGGATCGATGGAGCTTCCAGCGGCTGGAAGAGGGAATCGGTCGCCGAAAGTATGAAACAACACGTGCCCGCACTCCGCAAAGGTAAGCCGGCAACACTTCGACTGTCCGACGGAACGATCGGAACCGTGACCGACCAGAAACCCAAGGCGATGCGTCGGAAGAACAAACGGTGCGAGGTCGTGATCTCGGACCGGACGTATCTCTTCGCTCATTCATCGGGTCGAAAAGCAACGGCCCTGCGTGACGGAATCGCATTGGCGCGCATGGTACGTGGCCGTTGGTCTCGTGCTACTACCGTCACTCGGAAGACCCTTGCGGCGACGGATGCCCTCGACGAGTGCATACTCACGGTGTTCCACAAAGTTGTGACACCCGGTCGCACCGGCGCATTCGATCAGGTGATGACCGATCTCAGCAACATCTGATCTGTTCAGGCCCCTGCTCAGATATTGCTCGGCACCGGAAGTTCTCGATGCCCACTGCGGGAGTCGAGCAGACCTCCACTCCCGCATGGCCCGGGCGGATGCACACAACGTTTCTTCTCAACGAGGGTGGTCGACGCTTGCCAGCACCACTCCCCGCCCAACAAGCCCTGGGACAGCCAGGAATTGTGCGAGAGCACCGGCGATCCGCAGTGCTGCCCCGGGAACTGTCGGACACGCTGAACTCCAGCGCTTCGCGTAGATTCGGCAGACTCGCCGCCGCATACCGCGAACGGTACGGCATTCCCCCATCGGAAACTCTGCGCCGGGCTCGAACATTGGGGAGGGTAATCCATCGCGGGCTTCGTGCCGCCGTTGGGCGACCCATCGCCGGGAGTGCGATGGACGCTGGATCTGGGCGCAGTCTTCGCCTTTCGCCTCGGATTGAGCGGCATCAGCGCAGAAACTCCATGTGAAATTGCCTTCAGCACGCGCTGAATCTTCGCTGTGGCCGCCGCGCTCTCCACTGCGGCGGGATGGCCAGTCCTCGATAAATCCGTTGCTCAGCGGCGACCGACATCCGTAAGGTCGCTTCGCTTTGTCCACCACGAACAGAGGGAGTGCTTCTCGTCATGGAACCCATCAGTGAACGCGACATCAGGTCGTCGTTCGTCAACTGCTCCAAGGGCGATGCCAAGCGGTTGCCCCTCCCCCAGGATCTATCTGACAGACCCTGGGCAGACCTCGACTTCCTCGGCTGGAGTGACCCGTCGTTTCCTGGCCGGTGCTATGTTGTCGTGCCCCAGGACGATCGTCTCGTCGGTGTCGCTCTCCGTTACGAAACGGGCGGATCTCGCCGGGCGCAAATGTGCACGATCTGCATGACCACACATACCAATGGTGGGGTCTCCCTCATGGCCGCACACAAGGCCGGAGAATCCGGCCGCCGAGGTAACTCGATCGGCACCTACATGTGCGCCGATCTCGCCTGTTCGCTGTACGCGCGCAGAAAGAAGACGCCCGCACTGGGCAGGCACTACCGCGAGGATCTCGACCCGGAAGAGAGGATCGAACGAGTCCGTGACAATGTGAACGCCTTCATCGCACGCATCGTCGGCTGATCGAACCACCTCGCCCGTCGTGCAATTCGTCAGCCGCCCGTCCTGATTCGGAGGTAGAGGCCCTGCAGGCCGCGGTCGTTCGCGCCGACGATGCGATCCGATCAGCGCCGAAGAGCGTCGAGGTAACGTTCGGTCATCCGGACTACGGATACGCAAGCTGCTCTCCGCCCCTGGCCGCCAGCAGCGGCTCCATGACGCCGATCTCTTCGCTCTGCTCCTTGATCATCGATGTCGCCAGCTGCGCCACCGCTCGCGTGGTGGCGTGCTGCGCGGCGTAGGAGGCCATGTCGAGGCCACCACGATGGTGGCGGATCATGAGCTGGAGGAAGGACGTCTCAGCTGCGAGTCCCGAGCGTCGACGGAGCTCGTCCATCTCGGTCCAGCTCGCCATTCCCGGCATGTGGGCACCGGCATGGCCATGATCAGTACCCATCCATGCCATCGGATGCGACGATGTCTGCGGTTGGTCGAGCAACATCAACCATCCGCTGAGCACTCCGATTTCTTGGTTCTGGCTGGAGGTGATCTGCGCGCACAATGCGTCGACCACGGGATCACGCGGCGACTCGAGTGCGTGACATAACTCGATCGCCTGCAGGTGGTGGGTCGACATATCCTGCGCGAAGCCGACTTCCATCGGTTCGAGCGACATGCTGATTTCGCGGGGCTGAGCCGGCTGCCCCTGCCACCACGCCCCGACGACCACGCCGAGTAGCAGGCATGCGACGGCCGCCGCCGTGCGAGCAAGGTGCTTCATGTCAGCGGGTACACACCGTTCTGGAACTGCAGGGCAAGGAACCCGTTGTCCATGCACGTCACCCACAATTGGTCGCCGCGAAATTCCGGGGGCGACATGCACCAATCGCTGGACATGTCGATTCCGATCGGCCGGGTGCCCGGCCCGACCGTGTCCGCTCCGCTGATATCACCCTCCAACGCGGCCCGCGCGACCGCGATGGACCCCAACAGAGGAAGGCCCACTATCGAACCCAGGGTCGCGTGCGTCGAATTCTCGAGCTGACCGGCCTTGGCCGGCTGCCCCGGTGGGATGAAGTATGCGATTTCGTCGATGTCCTGCAGGTCGCGTACGTCGAAAACGCGGATACCGGACTGGATCCAGCCACAAGCCAGCGCGGTGGGATCCACGGGCCTGTCGACACTGCAGTAGTGCGCGTCGTAACCGAAGGCGCCATTGCCACCGTTGTCCTGCGCCCACACGTCCATGTTCTGTGGCAGGTTCACCTCGAGCTTGATCGTGTTGATCAACCGTAGGTTCGCATCGTCGGACGAGTCGATCACTTTCACGCCGCCCGATCCCCCTTCGTCCACGGTGAAGATGACCGGTGCGCCGTCCACAGTGACGGGGATGGTGTGCTGCGTGACCTGACCGTCAGACCACAGCCTGCGTCCCACATGCGGCACCACGGGAAAGAGATCGCGACGTTGGACGGCGCTGATGTCCAGCACAGTGATGCCCGCCAGCGTGGAGATATACATCCGGTTGCCATCAGGCGTGATCCCGAAGCCGTGGTTCGAGACACCGGTCAGGCCCGTCCAGACGACGCGGGGCTCAGCCGGATTGCTGACATCGATCCCGGACAACTGGCCACCGACTGTGCCGGCAGCCCAATATGTTCGGCCGTCCGGCGAGAAGCCGCCCTCGTGCGTCGTGATCGGAAGTGGTAGCGACAGTTGCGTTCCCGTCGCCGGGTTGAGCAGCCTCGGGCGCGTGCAATCTTGCGACACGTCGTAGATGGAGAATCCGCCGATACCGGTCAGCAATCCCACACCCGTACCAGCGAGCAAACCGCGTCCCGGATCGACCTTGAGTGACTCCCAGGTGCCGGCCTGCATGGGCGGTTCGAGCAGGGTCCCGGTGTGACGCGGGTGGGCAGGATCGGATACATCCAGTACCTGGACGCCAGGGCCTGGGCGGTCGAGCCGGGTGGGGATATTCGATCCCACATAGACGCACTTGCCGTATGCGGCGCTGACAATTCCCGCCCCTCGACCCTGGAGTTGGCCGACCAGTCCGAGGTTGCACGAGTACGGTTCCTGGCTGCGTCCGCTCTGGCGATCACCGAGGGGCACTTGCCCCTGCATTCCCGACTCCTGGTCCGATCCTGGGCCGCACTCGGCGCGATCGACCGCCGTACGCTGGACGGCAACGAAATCCGTGACCGGGTCTGCAACCGCCGGCGCGGCAACGAGCCAGACAGCGAGAACGCCAGCCAACGCGGCAACCCGACGACGTCGGTGCGAGCGGTGTGAACCCATGGGCGCCATGGTAGGTATTTCGCAAGAAAAACAACGTCGTTTTGGGAGAATGCGCGCCCAAGGAGCGTGGGCTCGACGCATTGCAGGTTGTCGCAGCCAACGGGGAGACGCAAGGTAGACGCATGCCAATCTCACCGAAGCCCACGCGGCTCGCCCTCGACCCGGAGCAACTACTCGCAGCTGCGGTTACCGAAGCCGAATTGGGGGCCCGCGAAGGCGGCATTCCGATCGGTGCCGCCCTCTTCTCCGGAAACGGAGAACTCCTGGGCAGTGGGCGCAACCGCCGGGTCCAACACAACGACCCCTCGGTGCACGGTGAAACCGATGCCTTTCGGGCGGCCGGACGTCAGCGTGATTATCGATCGACCGTCATGGTGACGACGCTGTCGCCGTGCTGGTACTGCAGCGGGCTGGTCCGTCAGTTCAACATCGGGGCGGTCGTCGTCGGGGAGAGCGTCACCTTCACCGGAGGGCACGAATGGCTCCGAGAGCACGGGGTCGACGTGACGGTTCTCCGCGACCAGCACTGCATCGACTTGATGACCGAGTTCATCGAATCCCAGCCGGAACTGTGGAACGAGGACATCGGAGTAGCCGACTGAGTGGGCGTGCTCTCCGCAGGGTGGCCTGATCCTCACCCCGGGGTCGGTGTCGGTTCCGATCGCGTTCACACAGGATGGAATCACGTCAGAACGCCGAGCTGTCACCCTCGCCGCCTCCGAAAGGAACACCCGATGTCGAAGAGTCGTTCACCCCGCAACCGCGTGATTGCAGCGGTCATAGGAGCCGCCGCTGCGCTGTCGATCGGGTTGGTGGGTCCGGCGGCTGTGGCTTCCGCCGAGCCTCCCTGCCGGATCAACTGCCATCAGCCGAATCCGAAGCCACTTCCGAAGGACCTCGGAGACAGCTGCCAGTTCTGCACATCGACGCCCGGCGGACCGGCGAAACCGCCCCCTCCGCCGCCGCCCCCACCGCCGCCGCCCGCGTGACCAAGACCAGCCGACACAGAGCTCCTCGCCCCGAACACGGGGCGAGGAGTGTCGGCGTGTCCGGACCAGGTCTTGCTCCCCACACCCGACACCCACCCCCTACCCTGAGTGCATGCGCATAGGAGCACATGTCCGCCAGGACGACGATCCGATCGGATACGGCGAGCGACTGGGGGCAGACATCATCCAGATGTTCCTCACCGACCCCCAGAAGTGGAACAAACCGCCCACGCATCCGCGGACCGACGAGATCCGCGACAGCCCCATCGACGTCGTCGTCCACTCGTCGTACGTCATCAATGTGGCGAGCCTCAACAACCGACTCCGCATGCCCTCACGCAACGCTGTTGCGCAGCAGGCTCAGGCTGCCGCGGACATCGGGGCGTTCGGGCTGGTGGTGCACGGCGGCCACGTCCGCGACGGTGAGGACGTCAAGGAGGGGATCGTCAACTGGCGCAAACTCTTCGAACGCCAAGCCGACAAGGGCGGTTTCCCGGTGCCCATCCTGATCGAGAACACCGCGGGCGGCGACTTCGCGATGGCACGGCACTTCGACGCCATCGACCGGCTATGGCAGGAAGTCGGCGATTTCGGTGCCGGCTTCTGCCTCGACACCTGCCACGCCTGGGCCGGCGGTGAGGACCTGGTCGGTGTGGTCGAACGCATCAAAGCCATCACCGGACGCATCGACCTCGTGCACCTCAACAACTCGCGTGACGAGTTCAACTCCGCGCGGGACCGGCACGCCAACCTGGCCGACGGGACCATCGACCCGCAATTGCTCGCCGAGGTCGTGCGCACCGCGGACGCACCCGTAGTCCTCGAAACGCCGGGCGAAGGTCTCGCCGAGGATCTGGCGTTTCTGCGGGAGACGGTCGGTAGCTAGTCGCCGAGGCGGCCGGTCAACCTGTTGTAGCGTTCCTCGCCGGCCGGGTTCAACCCCTCGACGGTGACGTCGGTGCCGCGACTGGCGTACTTGGTGGTGATGCCGTCGAGCGCCGCGACGGTGGACGCATCCCAGATGGTCGCGCCGGACAGGTCGATCACCACACGGTCGGGGTCGTCGGCGTAGTCGAACGAGAACACGAGGTCGTTGGACGAGGCGAAGAACAGCTGTCCCCGCGCGCGGTACGTCTTCACGCCTCCCTCGAGTCGGCCGTCCACCTCCACCATGTGGGCCACCCGGCGGGCGAACAGCACCATGGCTACCACTACACCGACCGCTACACCGACCGCGAGGTTGTCGGCCCGGCCAGGGCGCCCGCCACGGTGCTGAGCATGACCATCGTTTCGCTTACCGGCATGCGCCGCAGCGTGCGCACGCTGTGCCAGTCGAAGGTCGTGGCGGCCACCAGCCCATCACGGCGACGAGCGCCGCCATCGGAATGGTCCCCACCACGTTGCCTAGCCCGACCACGAGAATCAGCCGAAACGCACCGGACAGGAACGTCGACAACCGGGTTCGCGCCCCGCCGGTCTTGACGTTGATGATGGTCTGCCCGATCAGTGCGCACCCGCCCATGCCGCCGAAGAGTCCGGTGACGATGTTCGCGACGCCCTGACCCCACGACTCCCGCGTCTTGTCCGAATGCGTGTCGGTGACGGAGTCCACGAGCTTGGCGCTCATCAACGATTCGAGCAGTCCGACGACGGCCATCGCCAACGCGAACGGCGCGATGATCTTCAGGGTGTCGACCGTGATCGGAACGCCAGGCAGTCCGATCAGAGTCGGCAGTCCGTCGGGCAGTTCACCCTGGTCGCCGACGGTGGGCACCGCCACACCGGCGAGAACGGTGAACGCGGTGAGACCGACGATCACCAGCAGCGGGGCGGGCACAGCCGTGGTCAGCTTCGGGATCCACACGAGCAGCGCCAGACCGGCCGCGAGGAGCGCGTACACCGCCCACGGCACGTTCGTCAGATACGGGAACTGGTGAACGAAGATGAGGATTCCCAGCGCGTTGCAGAACCCGACCATCTGCGAGGCAGGAACCGCATGAGCCGCGCCACCCCGAGGACGGCGAGGAGGATCTGCATCGCACCGCCGAGGAAGACGGCCGCGATGAGGCACTGCAATCCGTGTGACGCCATGAGCGGGGCGAGCACCAGCGACACCGAACCGGTGGCCGCGGAGATCATCGCGGGACGGCCACCGGTGAACGCGATGGTCATCGCCATGATCGCGGCGGTGAACAGTCCCACCCGTGGATCGACACCCACGATGATGGAGAACGACAACGCCTCCGGGATGAGGGCCATCGCCACGACGAGCGCGGACAACGACTCGATACGAAACACTGTCGGATGCAGCCACACCGGCCGTCGGAGAGCGAGAGAGGGCACGGCGAGACAATTCTTCTGAGGGGACTCGGAAGATCCTATCCGGGTGGCGTTCGACCAGTACGGTTAGCTGATCCGCCGACAGAGGAGGAACCCCGTGCGACGCACACTTCCGGCCGTCCTGATCACCGTCCTGACCGCGCTGTCGCTGGCGGGGTGTGGGAACTCAGACTCGGGGCCGGTCATCGACCAGGTTCGCGAGGCCGGGGTACTGAAGGTCGGCACCGAGGGTACGTACACACCGTTCAGCTACCAGGGCCCCGACGGTCAGCTCACCGGGTACGACGTGGATGTCATCCGCGCTGTCGGTGACAAACTCGGCGTCTCCGTCGAGTTCACGCAGACACCGTGGGACTCGATCTTCGCGGGCCTCGAAGCGAAACGCTACGACCTCGTCGCCAACCAGGTGACCGTCAACGACGAACGCACCCAGAAGTACGACCTGTCGACGCCGTACACCTACTCCGAGGGTGTGATCGTCACCCGCGCCGACGACAACTCGATCACCTCGCTCGCCGACCTGAACGGCAAGACGACGGCGCAGTCCGCGACGAGCAACTGGGCGCAGGTCGCCAGGGATGCGGGCGCGAACGTCGAATCCGTCGAGGGCTTCGTGCAGGCCATCACACTGCTCAAGGACGGTCGCGTCGACGCCACCGTCAACGATAATCTGGCCGTCGCCGAATACCAGAAGCAGACGAGCGACACCGGCGTGAAGGTGGCCGCCGAGACGGGTGACACGAGCGAGCAGGCATTCGCGGCCAGGAAGGACAGCGGCCTGATGCCCGATATCGACAAGGCCCTGGACGAACTGCGCGCCGACGGAACCCTCGCCCAGATCTCGCAGAAGTACTTCGGCACCGACGTCTCGGCACCGAGCAACTGAGAGCCTGCCTGTGGACGACGCAACAGTCCAGCTGATTCTGGACAACCTGTGGCCGATGCTGAAGGCCACGGTCACCATGACGATTCCGCTGACGATCATCAGCTTCACCATCGGGCTCGTCATCGCGTTGCTGGTGGCGCTCGCGCGGATCTCGTCGATCAAGCCGCTGTCGGTGGTGGCCCGCTTCTACATCTCCATCATCCGCGGCACACCGCTGCTGGTGCAGTTGTTCATCGTCTTCTACGCGCTGCCGCAGTTCGGGGTGACACTCGAACCGTTCCCGGCGGCTGTGATCGCGTTCAGCCTCAACGTCGGCGGTTACGCAGCCGAGGTGATCCGGTCGGCGATCCTGTCGATCCCCAAGGGACAGTGGGAAGCCGCGCAGACCATCGGCATGGGCTACACCACCACACTGCAGCGGATCGTGCTGCCGCAGGCCGCGCGGGTGGCCGTCCCGCCGCTGTCCAACACACTGATCTCACTGGTGAAGGACACCTCGCTGGCGTCGACGATCCTGGTGACCGAACTGCTCCGCGTCGCCCAGCTCGCCGCAGCACCGACATTCGACTTCTTCGCCCTCTACGGCGTCGCAGCGCTGTATTACTGGGTGATCTGCATCGTCCTCTCGGCCGTTCAGGGCCGACTCGAAGCCCGACTCGAGAGGTATGTGGCCAGATGACCGACACCCCGCTGCTCCAGGTTTCCGGCGTCGAGAAATCGTTCGGCGAGCATCAAGTGCTGCGCGACATCAGCTTCGACGTCCAGCCCGGCACCGTCACCGTCATCATCGGCCCCTCCGGTTCGGGCAAGACCACGGTGTTGCGGACACTCAATGCGCTGGACCTCGCGGACGGCGGTGTGATCACCATCGGTGACGTGTCGGTCGACTTCGCCGTCAAGGTGGACCGGTCGACCCTGGCCCGGTTCCGGGCACAGAGCGGCATGGTGTTTCAGGCGCACAATCTGTTTCCGCACAAAACTGTGATTCAGAACGTCACCGAGGGTCCGGTGGTCGTCCAGAAGAGGCCGAGGGACGAGGCGCGTGCCGGCGCCCTGACACTGCTCACCCAGGTGGGACTGGCGGAAAAGGCGGATCAGTACCCGTACCAACTTTCGGGTGGTCAGCAGCAGCGCGTCGGCATCGCCCGGGCGCTCGCACTCAAACCTAAGCTGATGCTGTTCGACGAACCGACGTCCGCACTCGACCCCGAACTCGTCGGCGAGGTCCTACGCGTGATCCGCGATCTCGCGACCGAGGGCTGGACGATGGTGATCGTGACCCACGAGATCCGGTTCGCCCAGCAGGTGGCCGATCAGGTGTTGTTCATCGACGGCGGCGTCGTCCTGGAACGGGGCACGGCGAAGGATGTGCTCACGAACCCTACCGGGGCGCGACTACGGCAATTTCTGCACCGCATCCTCGATCCCCTGTGATCAGTCAGCGAATCGCCTTTTCCAATAGCACGACGCTGGGCCACTCGACCTCGAAGTCGCGGCGGCCCACCAGGAAAAAGCCCTGCTCCTCGTAGTAGGTGCGTAGTCGACTGTTGGTCTCCACGCACTCGAGTCGGACGACGGACGCGGCCTCTGTCCGGGCGTGCTCGTCCACCCATCGCAGAAGTTGCGCACCCAACCCCGGGCTCGCGTGGCGGCGATCCGTCATCACCCGCGCAACGTAGGTGGCGGGAACATCATCCTCGGCCCAAATGTCAGGATCGGCGCGCAACACGCGGAGGGCGCCTGCCACGAATCCGCCGGATCGTGCGACGCGCCATTCACCAGCCTCGACTTGTTCACGCACATCGGCGAGCGACACGTCACCGCGGCACGGCGGGTCGATCTGCTGCGCTGCAAGCCAATCCTCTGCGTCCCAGTGCATCTGAACTATGTCTTCCGCCTGATCCAGCACTGCCCGCTCCACCGTGACCGCCATGCACCCACAGTAGCCACCCCGCGACGAAAACAAGTCACCACTGCACTCGTGTCGATTGCGTTGATGTGACCGAAGTTACAGTGTGCGAGCGTGGGTCCCGAATCGCTTTTGCAGCAATACGACCTCGATGGCTCCGACGCTCGCCCCAGCCGAAAGGACGAAGGCGGTCGTCATGTCGCCACAGTAACCGGTCAGGCCCGGCGATACAGCGCATCGATGTCGGCAGCGAAGCGTTCCGTCACCACCGGACGTTTGATTTTCATGGTTGCCGTCAGTTCGCCGTCCGCCTCGGTGAGGTCGCGTTCGAGAACGATGAACCGTTTGATCGACTCGGCATGGGAGACTGCGGTATTCGCATCGTCGACGGCATCCTGGAGCTCCGCTCGCAGGGCTTCGTTCTCGCGCAGATCGGCGACCGATGCGTCGGCCGGTTTCCCGTGGGCCGCCTTCCACTTGTCGAACTCCTGCGGTTCGACGGTCAGTAGCGCACCGATGAACGGACGACCGTCGCCCACGACCACCGCCTGCGACACCAAGGTGTGCGAGCGCAGCCGATCCTCGAGGGGTCCCGGGGAGACGTTCTTCCCACCGGCAGTAATCAGAAGATCCTTCTTGCGCCCGGTGATGGTGAGATAGCCCTCTTCGTCGAGGTCGCCCAGATCACCGGTGCGGAACCAGCCGTCGTGCAGCGCGTCCCGGGTGGCGTGCTCGTTGCGCCAGTAACCGCCGAAGACGACGTCACCGCACAGTTCGATCTCACCGTCGTCGGCGATGCGCACACCGTTTCCCCCGAGCGGCTTGCCCACCGTTCCGATCTTCTGGGCGCCGGGAACATTCACGCAATGCGCGGCAGTGGATTCGGTGAGTCCATAACCTTCATACACGGGGACACCCATCCCGCGGAAGAAATGGCCGAGGCTCGGCATGAGTGCTCCGCCACCTGAGATCGCCCACCAGCAGTTCCCACCCAAGGCAGACCGCAGCCGGGCGTAGACCAGCTTGTCGGCGACTGCGCGACGCAGCGTGAGCAGCGGTCCCGGCCCACCGTTGTCCTGCGCCCGGCTGTACTCGATGGCGGTCGCCTCGGCGAAGTCGAAGATCCGTTTCTGCAGGACGCCACCGGACGCCGCCTTGCGGGCCGCGCCGTCGCGTACCTTCTCGAAGACGCGCGGAACGCCGAGGATGGCGTTGGGGCGGAACCGTTCGAATTCCCCAGTGACCGTTCCGAAGTCGGACCAGTGTGCCTGGGTGGCACCCGCTTCGAACATCGCGAGTGACACCGCACGGGCCAGGACGTGTGCCAGCGGAAGGAATGTCAGGACACGGTTATCTGGACGCGCCACGTCACCGATCGGCGCAGCGAGGAGTGCCCGCACCTCGGACAAGAAGTTGCGGTGCGTGAGAATGCACCCTTTGGGCCGTCCGGTGGTTCCGGAGGTATAGACGAGCGATGCCAGATCGCCGGCAGTCAGCGCAACGACTCGCTTGAACACCTCGGAGTCGTCGATCGAGCGTCCGTCCTTGATGAGGGTGCCCACCGCATCTTCGTCGATGGTGAAGATGCTCTTCAACGTGTACGGGATGCCGTCGCCCTCGAAGCTCGCCGCATGAGCCGGCGTTTCCACCAACGCAGCCACCGCGCCCGAATCCTCGATGATCCACCGGATCTGATCAGGTGAAGAGGAGTCGTAGATCGGAACCGAGGCCGCACCGGTGGCCCAGATGGCGTAGTCGAGCAAGGACCACTCGAATCGGGTGGAGGACAGAAGTGCTACCCGGTCGCCCGGCCGGACACCGTTGGCGATAAGGCCCTTCGCGACTCCGGTGACGAGCGCGGCGAAATCCTTCGCCGTCACATCGACCCAGCCCTCGGCCTCCGGTCGGGCGTACATCACCCGGTCGGGCGTGGTCTCGGCATGCGCGAACACCGTCAAGACCGCGTTCTCGTGCTCGGCGACGGTGAAGGTCGGTGGGCTCGTGTACTCACGCACGGGTGTCGTCTCCGTTGCTCTCGTGGGCTGAGATGCGCCGCGATGAGTCGTCGCCGCCGTGGCGGAATCGGCGCAGGTGATCGGCGAACGCGGTGATGTCGCTGTCCGACCAGGACGCCATCCGGTCGCGCACTTCCTCCACCCGTCGGGCGTCCGCGCCCGCCAGCACGGCGACACCGGCGTCGGTAAGGCTCAGTGGATGGCCGCTGCGGAGCGGTCCGGCCTCGGCGTGTACCCATCCCTCATCGATGCAGACGCGCAATTGACGCGACACGGTGGAGCGGTGCACGCCGAAGGCCTCGGAGATCTGAGTGGCTCTACACCCAGGATTGCGGGAGATGTACGACAGCAGCGAATGTTGAGCGAATGTCGGCGAATCCACCGAAGTTCCGTCTCCTGCGACGAGCTGACGCACAAGGCGGACGAGTTCGTCGTGGACAGCCACGACGCCCGAGGCGGACGACTCACCCGATTCGACGTCGTTGTGTTGCACACTGCAACTATATCGAGTCACCCGCGACTCGGCCACTCGCACCCACTTCCCTGCCGCTCCACGACCCGCCGCGGCGGCCGACCCGGTCACCTGTGATGCCCATACTGCTACCGCCGAGCCGGAAAAACCCAGAAGCACCAGACCGTCGACGGTCACAATTAGAGAACGCTTCGGCCTGTACCGGCTCACAGTGTCGCGCGGGCAGTCCGCCGATAGCCCGTGGACCCTCTGCGGAGGTCTGCGGGTCCAGCTATCCGCCAGCAGCAGAACGTTTTCACTAATTCGTTGCGGCGGGCGAATCCTGCACGGCACGCTGTCGAGCATGCTCATCCGACTCGAGACTGCCCGCGACGTCGCCGCGGTCGCCGACGTCCATCGCCAGGCCTTCGGCGGCGACGCCCCCGTCGAGGTCGATCTCGACGCCCCCGTCGAGGTCGATCTCGTCGAGAAGCTGCGCGCGAGCGACGCATGGATTGCGCCGCTGACCTTCGTCGCCGAGTGGCACGAGTCGGTAGTGGGGCACGTGTGCCTGACCCGCGCCACCGTTACCTCGACCCCTGTGCTCGCGCTCGGTCCCCTCGGTGTGCTGCCCGGACACCAGCGCCGAGGTGTCGGTTCGGCGCTCATGCATGCCGCGCTCGGCGCCGCAGACTCCCGCGACGAACCGCTGGTAGCACTGCTCGGCCACCTCGAGTACTACCCCCGATTCGGATTCGTCTCCGGAACGTCCGTGGGAATCGAACCGGACGAGCCGTCCTGGTCGTCCCATTTCCAGGTTCGCCGTCTCACGGCATGGGACGCCGCCGTGTCGGGAATGTTCCGGTACGCCGCGCCGTTCTACCAACTCTGAGACCAGTGGACTGTCCGCAGCCACAAAGCCGCTGGTAATTTGGGAATTGCCCGAGTCGCCACCACCACTTCCGTTTGCAACCACCGTCTCGCGCAGACGAGCAGGATCCGAGGTAACCACAGTGACGAACGCCGCCGACAGCGTCCGAACAGGCGACGTAGTCGATGCTTCCGTGACGACCACCATCGTTCGGCGCGTCAGCCACGGGTGCGAAGAGGAATTCGCTGACTGGATTCAGGTCGGCCTCGGCCTGGCACGCCTCTTCCCCGGATTTCTCGGCGGCGGATGGCTCAAGGAAAGCAGCACGTCCGACGTGTGCGTCATCGTCCTCAAATTCGAGACTCAGGCCGCGCTGGACAACTGGCTGACATCTTCGCTGCGGAACGGGTGGTTACGGACCGGCGAAAACATCGCCGTAGAAGACTCCACGGATCGGGTGTCGAGCGTCGCGGGATTGTTCGAACCACCGCGGCCTGCGGCCCAGTTGCCCCACGCCGGTTCACCCACACCTACCTAGACCGTGCCAGGTGCCCGCACCCTCCTCGCTGCCTGTCGGACAACTCGCCTACGGTGACTGACGTGACGTCGCCTTGGTCGGAGGGACAGGTCGCATCGGTCGCCGCCGATGCCGGCTCGCTCGCTGCCGCACGCACGCTCTCGGCGTCGTGGTCGGAAACGGGACACACCGGCACTGCGCTGTGGGGGCTGTGCCGAGGCAGCGGCAAGAGCCCGTACCGCACGGTGGTCGATCTGGACGGGCCTGCCTTTTCGTGTTCGTGTCCGAGCCGCAAGTTTCCCTGCAAGCACGCTCTCGGGCTACTGCTGTCGTGGTCGCAGGGCGGGGTCCCGGACACCGCCGATTCTCCGCCGTTCGCAAGTGACTGGCTGGGGCGACGAGCTGCGAGCGCAAGCGAGTCCGGTCCGCCCACTCCCCCGTCGGCCGCGCTCGCGAAAGCCGCCGAACGCCGCGCCGATCGGGTCGCCGCGGGCCTCGACGAACTCGACCTGTGGCTCACCGATCAGATCCGCGGTGGGCTGGGATCCACGGACACCTCACCCGCCGCATTCGATGCGGTTGCCGCCCGGATGGTCGACGCGCAGGCTCCTGGCGTCGCGTCCGCCCTGCGTCGGCTCTCCGTCACCGTCGCGATGCGAGCCGACTGGCCCGCCCGGTTGCTTCGTGAGTACGCCAAGCTGCATCTGCTCGTGGTCGCGCATCGCCGTCTCACCGAACTGCCGGAGCCGTTGCGCGCATCGGTCCGCACCCACGTGGGATACCCGGTCTCCACCGAGAAGGTGCGTGGTGAACCGGCTGTGCGTGATCGTTGGATGGTGCTGGGCGTCCAGACCACCGAAGAGAAACGACTCTTCACCCGCAAGGTGTGGTTACGCGCCCGGGACCGCGGCCGCTGGGCACTACTGTTGGATTTCACACACGGCGCACCGAACTTCGCGAACGCCGTTCCGCCGCTCGGTTCGCTCGTCGACGCAGATATTCACTTCTACCCCGGCGCAGCGCCGCTGCGCGCCCAATGGGGTGCGTGCCACGGTCAGGCAGAGCCGTTCACGACGCTTCGCGCGGGAGGCATCGACACGGCACTCGACGCCTTCGCCGACGTCATCGGCGCCGACCCGTGGATCCGCTCGTGGCCCGTGCTGCTGGGCGATGTCACGCCGACGGTCACGGAAGGCGGTTGGCTGCTGGTCGATGCGGAGGGGCGAGCGTTGCCGGTCACCGGCGACGAGAGGACTCTGTGGACGCTACTCGGGATCTCGGGCGGCCATCCGGTCACGGTGTGTGGTGACTGGAACAGTGAGGCACTGACTCCGGTCTCCGTATTCGACCGCGGCGTCGTGCACTCGCTCGGACCCGGAACAGCCCGGCCCGGCGCGATGCGCACGGTGGGCAGACGTCGATGAGTGAACTTCTGTCGACAGCCCTCCTCGGTACAGCCCGGTCCACTCCCGCACTGCAGGATCTCGCCACGGGCGAACTGGCACATTCGATTACCGGCGATCCCGCCGAAGTACTGCTGGGCGCGGCCGCTTTGGAAAACGCCTACCGGGACGGCGGGGTCACCGCTTCCGTGTACGTCTTGCCCGCACCCGCCGCCGACGACGACCGGCTGCAACTTCCCCCGGCGGCGGCCGGCCACCTGATGCAACTGCTCGCCGCCAAGTCGTGGACTCTGCCGGAGTGGTTTGCCGTCGCAGTCGAGCGCGGATACCGAGCGCCGGATCATCTCGTCGCCGATCTGTTGTCCGCGGCACGCAGTAACGACACTCACCGAGAGAACATTCTCCGACTCGCGGGACCACGCGGACAGTGGCTGGCCGCCCAGAACCCGGAATGGTCGGAGCTCCGGCGGACGGCCGATCGTCTCGAGGTGTGGCAGCACGGCTCCCATCCGGAACGTTTGCAGTGGCTCACGGCGATGCGCTCGATAAATCCCGCTGCCGCCGCGGCGGAACTGCGACGTACGTGGGATACCGAACGCGGCGAGCACCGGGCAGCGTTCATCACAGGATTGGCCACCGGGCTCGGCGATTCGGACGCCGCACTTCTCGAGCACGCACTCGACGACCGACGCAAAGATGTTCGCCAGCAGGCGGTCCAGTTGCTGCGCCAGCTTCCCCGCTCCGCGTACGCGCAGCGGATGGCTGCCCGCGCCCGCGCGTGGGTGCGGGTGGAAAAGAAGCCGCTTCGCACCCGTCTGGTGGTAAACATGCCGGGTTCGCTCGATGACTCGGCGCGGCGCGACGGGATCGAGAACGTCCACTTCAAGAACAAGGGGATTCGGAGCTGGTGGCTGCGAATGGTGGTCACCGCGGCACCCCTGTCGGTGTGGGAAGACATGATCGGATCCGCGTCCCAGGCTCTGGACATCCGCATCGAGGACCAATGGCGTGACGTGATGACCGAGGCCTGGGTCAACGCGACAGTGCTGCAGCGTAACCCGCGATGGGCGTCCGCCTTCCTACACAAGGAAGGCAGGCAGACCGAACGACGTGTCGTCCCCCTCGTTCCCGCCGGTGAGCGGCTCGACTACATACTCGCGGGGCACGCCGACTCCTACTTGCTGGGCGTGGACGGGACGGCGCTGTTCGAAGATCTTCCGCACCCGTGGCCCCTCGATCTCGCGCAACGAATCATCACGCGATTCGAGGACATGGCGGGTCGGCACGCCTCGACGGGCAAGGAGCTCGGGCAGTTCTCCCGGCACAGCCACTACTCGACGCTGCGCAGTGCAGAGACACACTTCCCGTTCAGCGCCGCTCCGCTGTTACACGCCGCCGCCGAACGCACCCGCGACCCGGGCTGGCAACAGGCGTTCTCGACGGCTGCCGCCAATATCGACCACCGCAGAACGCTGCTGAAGGAGCTCGAGTGACCGAGATCGTGGCCGGCCGGGCCGACCTGCTGCGTCCCCACGCCGAGCAGGACTACGCCGAAGAACTCGCTGTCCTCGCCGCTCAGGACACGCGCCCGCGGCCGCCGTCGTGGAAAATGTCGCCGTGGGCCGTCGTTACGTACCTACTCGGGGGCGAACTCGAGGACGGCACGGTGATCAGCCCGAAGTATGTCGGGCCCCGGCGGTTGCTGGAGGTCGCGGTCGCTACCCTGGCCACCGATCGGGCACTTCTACTGCTCGGCGTCCCGGGGACGGCCAAGACATGGGTGTCCGAACATCTTTCGGCCGCGATCTCCGGAACGTCGACACTTCTGGTCCAGGGAACGTCCGGAACGCCGGAAGAGGCCATCCGGTATGGATGGAACTACGCCCGGCTACTGGCCGAAGGCCCCACCACGGGCGCGCTCGTTCCGTCGCCGGTGATGACCGCCATGGAGAGCGGCCGGATCGTCCGCGTCGAGGAACTGACGCGTATCCCGGCCGACGTCCAGGACGCACTGATCACCTTGCTCTCGGAGAAGACTCTGCCTGTCCCCGAATTGGGCATCGAAGTGCAGGCAGCCAAGGGTTTCAACCTGATCGCCACCGCCAACGACCGCGACCGCGGCGTGAACGATCTCTCCTCCGCACTCCGCCGGCGTTTCAACACGGTGGTCCTGCCGCTGCCGGCCAGCGAGGAGGACGAGGTAGCCATTGTCACGCGACGCGTCGAGCAACTGGGTGCCTCATTGGAACTGCCGAAAATTCCTGCGACGGTCGACGAGATCCGCCGGGTGGTCACCGTGTTCCGCGAGTTGCGGTCCGGGGTCACCGCGGACGGCCGCACCAAGCTGAAGTCGCCGTCCGGCACATTGTCGACGGCAGAGGCCATCTCCGTGGTGACCAACGGATTAGCGCTCGCCGCACACTTCGGCAACGGCATTCTGGGTCCGTCCGACGTGGCAGCGGGCATCCTCGGATCCGTACTCAAGGATCCGGTGGCCGACAAGGTGGTGTGGACGGAGTACCTCGAAGCGGTTGTCCGCGAACGCGAGGACTGGTCGGACTTCTATCGAGCCTGCCGGGAGGTCACCGGGTGAGTTCCGATGTCCGTGTCTTCGGCATTCGCCATCACGGGCCAGGCTCGGCACGCTCGGTGCGACGTGCGCTCGACGCGTTCACTCCCGATGTTGTCCTGATCGAGGGGCCAGCCGACGCGGATCCACTGATCGCACTGGCCGCTGCCGAGGCCATGGAACCGCCGGTGGCATTGCTTGCCTACGCCACCGGTGAACCGAAGACGGCCGCGTTCTGGCCGTTCGCGGTGTTCTCCCCCGAGTGGCAGGCACTGTCGTGGTCCTTTGAGCACGGAGTCGACGTGCGGTTCTGTGATCTTCCGGCCGCTCACACGCTCGCCGCCGACTCCGCCGAAGCGGGCCGCGCCGACCCGTTGGCACAGCTCGCCGCGGCCGCCGGATACGACGACACCGAACGCTGGTGGGATGCCGTCATCGAATCCGATACCGGCGGTGAATCGTTCGACGCAATCACCGAAGCCATGTCAGCGTTGCGCGAGGCCACCGAACTCGACGAGGAGACCAGCAGACGCGAGGCCTACATGCGCCAGACACTGCGTAAGGCGATCAAGGGCGGCGCCCAGCGTGTTGCAGTGATCTGTGGTGCGTGGCACGCTCCCGCGCTCTCCGGAACCCTCGACCCCGCCAGCGCGGACACCCGAATCCTCAAGGGCATGCCCAAGATCAAGACGTCGCTGACGTGGGTTCCGTGGACCCACTCGCGACTGTCCACTGCCTCGGGGTACGGAGCAGGTATCACCTCACCGGGTTGGTACCACCACCTCTTCACCGCCACCGACCGCACGATTCCGCGATGGCTCACGAAGGTGGCCCGTGTGTTGCGCGCCGAGGACCTTCCGGTGTCGAGCGCGCACGTCATCGAAGCGGTACGCCTGGCAGACACACTGGCCGCCATGCGTTCACGTCCCCTGGCCGGCCTGTCCGAGGTCACCGAGGCTACCCGTGCGGTGATGTGCGACGGCAACGACGTCCTCCTCGACCTGATCACCCGGCGCCTCGTGGTCGGCGAGGCACTCGGCACCGTCCCGGACGAGACACCCACGGTCCCGCTCGACGCCGACCTGCGGGCCCGAGCAAAATCGCTGCGTCTGAAGCAGCAGGCCGCCGAGAAGACACTCGACCTCGATCTCCGCAAGGACATCGACGTCACGCGCTCCCGGTTGCTCCACCGCCTGCAGCTCCTCGGAGTCGATTGGGGCATCCCCGCGGACAGTGAGATCAGTGGCACCGGGACGTTCCGCGAGACGTGGTCACTCACCTGGAATCCGGAACTCGCGGTCGCCGTCATCGAGGCGTCGCTGTGGGGAACGACGGTCGAGGCTGCGGCCACCGCCAAGGTAGGTGCCGAGGCGGCAGCCGAGGCCGTCTCCCTCGCCCAGCTCACCGTTCTCCTCGAGCAGGCGCTGCTGTCGAATCTCACCGAGGCGTTGCCCGATTTGTTACGCGCGCTCGAGACCGCCGCCGCCCTCGACCACGATGTGATGCATCTGATGGATGCGTTGCCGTCCCTGACTCGAACCCTTCGCTACGGTGACGTCCGCGGCACCGACGTCTCCTCCCTCTCCCGCGTCAGCGACAGCCTCTTGGTACGCATCTGCGCGGGACTCGGATCGGCACTGTCAGGGTTGGACGACGACAGTGCGCTCGAGATGCGCCGGGCGGTCGACGGCGTCCATTCCGCCGTGATGCTGCGAGACGAGGATCATGCGTCGAAACGATGGCTGGCCACGCTCACCGGGCTCGTCGATCGCAGGGACGTGAACGGCCGTGTGATCGGTCGGATGGTCCGGCTGCTCCGCGACGCCGGTGCGGTCAGCGAAACCGAATCCGCGACCCGGCTGTCGCGGGCGTTGTCCGTCGGAGCCACACCGTCTGCGAAAGCAGGATGGGTGGACGGGTTCCTCGGCGGCGGCGGGTTACTCCTGGTCCACGATCGGGAACTGCTGCGCCTGCTCGACACCTGGGTGTCGGGACTGGGTGAGCAGGACTTCGTGGACACGCTGCCGTTGCTGCGGCGAACATTCGGCGCTTTCGAGACCGGGGAACGTCAGGCGATCGGGCAGTCGATTCAGGGCGGAGGCCGCAGCGAGGCGGCGGCCCCGTTCGACGCGCGGCGGGGCACCATTGCGATCCGGACGGTGGCCGACATTCTGGGAGTGACGTCGTGAGCGAAGACGCCGAACGGTTACGTCGGTGGCGGCTGCTGCTCGGTGACGCCGCCGAGGAATCGACCGGCGGGCTGGGGTCGAAATCGGATGCCGCGATGGACGGAGCGCTGTCCGCCCTCTACGACGCGAGCAACGAAGACACCGGTAGCCGGCGCCGCAGTGCGGGCCTGGGAAGCTCGGCGCCGAAAGTGGCGCGCTGGCTCGGTGACATCCGGACGTACTTTCCCAGCACCGTCGTCCAGGTGATGCAGAAGGACGCCGTCGACCAGCTCGGGCTCACCGAGTTACTTCTCGAACCCGAACTGCTGGACGCCGTCGAACCCGACGTCCATCTCGTCGGCACCCTGCTGAGCCTCAACCGGGTGATGCCCGAGACCAGTAAAGCTACAGCTCGTACGGTCGTCGACAAGGTAGTCCGGCAGATCGAGGAACGCATCGCGCACAAAACCCGGGCCGCGGTGACCGGCGCAATCAATCGTGCGGCGCGCACCACCAATCCGAAACTGCGCGATGTCGATTGGAATCGCACCATCCGCGCCAACCTGGCGCACTACCTCCCCGAGTACAAGACCGTGGTACCCGAACGGATGCTCGGGTACGGACGTCGATCCCAATCGGTGCACCGCGACGTCGTTCTCGCCATCGACCAGTCGGGGTCGATGGCGTCGAGCGTGGTCTACGCCTCCGTCTTCGGTGCCGTTCTCGCGACGATGCGGGCGCTGAAGACATCGCTGGTCGTATTCGACACGGTGGTCGTGGATCTGACCGAAAAGCTTGCCGACCCCGTCGATGTTCTCTTCGGCACCCAGTTGGGCGGCGGCACCGACATCAACCGGGCCCTTGCGTACTGCCAGTCGTTGATCGACCGGCCCACGGAATCACTGTTCGTGTTGATTTCCGACCTGTACGAGGGCGGGATCCGCACCGAGATGCTGCGGCGAATATCCGCCATGAAGACCGCCGGGGTTCAGGTGATCGTCCTGCTGGCACTGTCCGACGACGGCGCGCCCTCGTTCGATCACGACAATGCCGCGGCATTGAGCGGACTCGGAATCCCCGCATTCGCCTGCACCCCGGACATGTTCCCGGATTTGCTGGCGCTCGCACTCGAGCGCGGCGACATCGGCAAGTGGGTGGAAAGTGTGCGTTCGGGCTGACTGACGGTGACCGGGATCAGCCGGCGGCCATCCTGCGGTCGGTGCGCTCGAGTTCCGGATGGGCATCGGCACGGATCCTCAAGAGGATCAGCCCGGATACGGAAGCGACTATCAACGACGCCACCGTCCAATAAACGTGGAGCTCCGACACTCCGAGACTCGCCCCGACGAGGCCGAGGACGAACAGGCTCCACATGATCGCTTTGACTGGGGCGGTTCCCATTGCAATGCTCCTTCACCGAGATTGACGAACATCCCCCGTGAGTTCCGGTGTTGCGCGCAGAACGCTATCCGCGTCACAACCGCATTGCCCGCGCGACACGTCGGAAACGCCACAATCCGATACCAAGCCGAGACCGAGCACTCGTGAGTGCTTGTCAACCACGGGCGGTTGACAAGCACTCACGAGCGGGTTCAGATGATGCTGATGGTCCCCTGGGTGGTCGCCGACGCGAGGACGCGGAGGTGGTCGTCGATGCCGCCGAGGGTGTGCTCGATGGCCGTAAGCCGACTCACGTAGTGCCCGACCGGATACTCCGCCGTCATACCGATACCACCATGCATCTGGATCGCTTCCTGCCCGATCGTGCGGGCCGAACGGCCGATCTGCAGCTTGGCGCGGGAGGCGACGACCGGATCGACGGTTCCGTCGGCAAGCGACATCGTCGCGTAGAGACTCATGCTGCGCGCCAACTCCAGCAGCACGTACATGTCGGCCGCACGGTGCGTGAGCGTCTGGAACTTCGCGATCGGAACCCCGAACTGCTTGCGCGTCTTCAGGTACTCAGTGGTCAGCCGCAGCGCTTCCTCCATCGCACCGACCGCCTCCGCACACAACGCCGCCTGCGCCCGGATCTGCGCGCTCTCAATCGCCGACGACGCGTCGCCGCCTTCACCGAGAGGTTCCGCCGGGGCGTCCGAGAGTTCCACCTGCGCGGCCCGCAGTCCGTCATGGGTCGCATAGCCCGTGCGGGACAGCCCGGTGGCATCCGCGTCGACGAGGAACAGTCCGACCCCACCGTCCGGGAGTGCCGCCGTGACGACCAGCATGTTCGCACTACCCGCGTGCAGGACGGGGTTCTTGGTACCGGTGAGGGTCCACGCGTCACCGTCCTTCTTCGCGGTCGTCGACACCCGGGTCGACGGCCACCGCACACCCGGTTCCCGATCGGCGAACGCCAGCAGGAGGTTGCCCTCCGATACCTCCGGCAGGATCCTACGGCGTTGCTGCGCGCTACCGACCGTAGCGATCAACCCGCCCGGCACCAGCACCGCGTCGAGGACTGGTTCGGGGGCGAGGCGGCGGCCGATCTCGGTCATCACCGAAGCGACCTCGACCGGTCCGGCGCCCATTCCGCCGTCTTCCTCCTCGAAGCTCAGGCCCAGCAGTCCCACCTCGGCGAGTTGCTTCCACACCTGCGGGCTCCACCCCAGCTCGGTGTCGGTGACCGCATTACGCTTCTCCGCGTCATAGCTGCCGCCGAGGAGCTCCCGGGTGGTGTCGCGCAGCAGTTTCTGTTCGTCGGTCAGTTCGAAGTCCATGTCACGCCCTCACAATCCGAGGATCGAGGAGGCGATGATGCTGCGCTGCACTTCGCTCGATCCGCTGTAGATGGAAACCTTGCGGTAATTCAGATACGTCGGTGCCGTCCGCTGCGCCCAGAGCGGCGAGGAGATTCCGTCACCGGCGGCGAAGGGCAGGGAGTCGGGTCCCGCGACATCGGTCAACAATTCGAGGGTTGCCTGCTGCAACTCCGACCCCCGCAGCTTCAGCAGCGACGACGCCGGGTTCGGCTTTCCGTCGGCCGAGCTCGCGACCACCCGCAGCTGGGTGAGTTCGAGCGCGATGACCTCGTTTTCCAGTTCCGCGATCCGGGCGGCGAACAGCGGATCGTCGAGCAGGGTCCCCTCCCCGACCGCAATTTCCGCGGCGCGCTTCTTCGCCTGCGCGAGACGGACCTTGGAGAATCCCAGCCGGGTCACCCCGGTGCGCTCATTGCCGAGCAGGAACTTCGCATAACTCCAGCCCTGGTTCTCCTCGCCCACGAGATTCTCCGCAGGCACCCGCACGTCCTCGAAGAAAACTTCGTTGACCTCGTAGCCGCCGTCGATCAGTTTGATCGGACGCACGGTGACGCCGGGCGTCTTCATGTCGACGAGGATGAACGAGATACCGGCCTGCTTCTTAGGGGCGTCCGGGTTGGTGCGAGCGAGGACGAAGATCCAGTCGGCGTGCTGCGCGAGGGTGGTCCACGTCTTCTGACCGTTGATCACGTAGTCGTCGCCGTCGCGGACGGCGCGGGTCTTGAGCGACGCGAGGTCGGAGCCGGCCTCGGGTTCGGAGAATCCCTGGCACCACCAGATGTCGAGATTCGCGGTCGCGGGAAGGAACTTCTCCTTCTGCTCCTGCGAACCGAATGCCGCGATGACAGGGCCGACCATGCCGGTGTTGAATGCGAGCGGCTCGGGCACCGAGGCGAGCTGCAGCTCGTCGAGCCAGATGTGCTTCTGCACCGGCGTCCAGTCCCGGCCACCCCACTCGACCGGCCAGTGCGGCGTCGCGAGCCCGTTGGCGTTCAGAATCCGCTGCGACTCGATGAACCCTTCCTTCCCCACCTCTTCTCCGCGCGCGTACCGCTCACGGATCTCCGCCGGAATCTGCGTGGTGAAGAACGTTCGCATCTCGTCACGGAACGCCAGCTCCTCGTCGGTCAAGGCCAAATTCATCGGGATTCCTTCGCACTCGAGGTCGGATTCATGTTCTGGTCCGACGGTACCCCGCCCGCCCCCGACGCACCACGGCATCCCGCCGTGACTCCGTGCCCCCGGCGATGGCGGACACGGCGGAGCAGGTCAGGGCGTGTAGAGGACGAGAAGGAAGGCGCCCCCCGCCGCGTCGATCCGCGACTCCACCCGCAGGTCCGGAGCCAAGCGGGACAACCGGTCGAGCAACCACTCCGACGCCTGTTGCGCATCCGACTTTTCCGGGCAGCGCGCCACGGCGACGCGTCCGCCCTTGCGACTCAGCTGTTCGACCACGCCGATGATCGGTGCGGGATCGACGACGAACAACTTGTCCGGCCACGGTACGACCGGCTTGACCGCCCCCTTTTTCGTATTGCATGCGCGGTGCGCCAGACGTTCGACGCCACCCTTGGCCTTCGCCTTCTTCGCGGTGAGGACGCTGTCGATGCTGGGGCCGCGCGGGTCGTTGACCGACATGTCCGGATCCACCGGTTCGTCACACAGCCAGCAGCGCCACGATGCGCGTTCGCCGACCTCTTGGAGAGTGCTCATGCGCGCAAACGCTACTCGCGCCGACTAGAGGGGATCGAAGCCGGAGATGAGCCAGTCGTCGCCGGAACGGGTGAGTTCGACGTTGATACTCGTCGCCGTCGTGGCCGGTTCGGGTTCCGCGGAACTGGTGGTCGTCTGGTTCACGAACAGGAGGACCGTCGCCGTGTCGGCCTGTACGTCGACCGGACCGGCTGCAGAGACCGTGGCCTGGGTGGCGACCGAACTTTCCTGCGCGGCCGGCACCACCACCTCCGTGGTGAACTTCGAGTAGTAGTCGAGGAACTCACCCGTCAGCCGACCTCGGGCGGTGTCGACGACGCTCACCACGGTGTCCGGCGTGTAGGACAGCAGCGCGACCGCGCCCTGTGACGCGGTATCGGTCACCGCCGCGCGCGCGTCGTCGTCGACACGTTTGTCCGGCCGATACATCGTGAGGTAGAGGGTTGCTGCGAGCACGGCTGCCAGGGCAGTGAGTGCGGCCAGAACCGTGACCGACCTGCGCGGCTTCCGCCACCACCATCGGGCCGCGGCAGAGGGCTCATCGTTCGACTTCGACTCTGTGATCGGCGGTGTGGCAACTGGCAATTTCTGTTCTGCGCTCACTGGACGAACCCCGCTTTCACGATCTTGTACCGGCCGTCGTCGAGTCGCACCGTGACCCGCATCCGTTGTCCGCGGGGTTCTTGCGCGGGGCCGCCGGCATTGGACACCTTCTGTGCGACAGCGACGATCACGTCAGCGGAATCGCCGCTCTGCGATTCGATCGCAGCCTGCCGCACCTCCCCCTCGGACTGGACCCGCGCTTCCTGCATGACGGCGACGAGGTCCTTCGAGCGAGCCTCGAACTCGTCGCGGAATTCTCCCGCCGCGCCGTCGAGTACTCGCTGCACGTCCTCATCGGCGTGCTCGAAATTCATGGTCGTCAAGTTCACGACCCCTTGCCGGGCTGCGTCCAGAATCTCCGACCGTTCGTGGGCATCGCGCTCGGCCTGCCAATGCGAGTAGCCGAAGTACCCGCTGAGGGCCACGAGCGCCAGAGCTGCCACCGACAGCACGGCAGCGGCAATTGCTGCCCCGGACGTCCGCCCGGCCGACGGCCTACCCGATTCCTCGGCCAGTGCCGGCGGCGCGCCTACCGCAGTGTCCTCCTTCGACGGAGTTGGCACTTCTGGCGGGGCGTTGTCCACGCCGGGCTCGTCAGCCATCGAGTTCCTTCGGTCGACCGTATTGTTACCTGGATCACGCCGAATGCTACCCCGGCCGAATATCAGATATTTCTGCCCCATGGGCGCCAATGCCCTTCTCCGACGTAAAGGCTGTGTCGGACCACACGTACCGTCGGGTATCACTACTGTTGGAGACAAGGCAGGCGACTCGGAAGGATCCACGATGACCAGCGATTCAGGCGCGCGCAGCCGCGTGCAGTTCGGTGCCGGAGCGACGCCGGAGCTCGTCAGTTCCCAGGGTCGGACCATCATCGCCGACGCCGTGGTCGCCAAGATCGCCGGCATCGCCACTCGCGAGATCAACGGTGTCTACGACGTGGGAGGCGGCACAGCCCGCGCGGTCGGCGCACTCCGTGACCGAATCCCCGGCGCCCGGGTCAATCACGCTCAGGGGGTTGCCGTCGAGGTAGGCGAGAAGCAGGCCGCCATCGACATCGGCATCGTGGCCGAATACGGCGTCGCACTCCACGAACTCGCCGTCGGTATCCGCCGCAACGTCATCGCCGCCGTCGAGCGCATGACTGGGCTCGAGGTGACGGAAGTGAACATCACCGTCTTCGACGTCATGCTGTTCGAAGAACCCGAAATCGTGGCCGACTCGGACCTCAAACCGAGGGTGCAGTGACAGGGTCGCCGCTGCCGGACACCGGCACCGAAGATCTGTCGGAACGAGTTGCCGCCGCCGTCCTCGCCACTCCCGGGGTCGCCGCCCTCCACGGCGGCCAATTCGGGGAAATCGCTACCTACCTGCCTGGCCGGCGTGTCACCGGGGTGACCATCGGCCCGGCGTCGTGCGCCGTTCACGTAGCCGTGCGCTACCCGGCGAATGTGGTCGATACCGCCGAAAAAGTACGGGCTGCAGTCGAATCGCTGGTAGAGGTCCCCGTCGACGTGACCATCGAAGATCTCTTGACAGAGACAGGACAAGCGCAATGAACAGTACAGTCACAGGGCTGGTCGTCGGGTTGCTCCTGGCGATCGCCGGAATCCTCGGCGGATTCAGCGGTTTCGTCTTCGCGGTCCTCCTCGGCGCGGTCGGCATGGCGGTCGGGGCCCACCGCGACGGTCACCTCGATCTCGGCGCCATCCTCCGAAGCCGCGGCCGTGGCTGAACCCTCCCCTCCCGTATCGGCTGCCGGTGTCGACCAGGCGGCCGCCGACTACGACGCGTCCGGCCTGCGCGGCGAGTTGGAGATCAAAGAGCGCGCCATCGTGAAGATTGCCGTCGCCGCGGCCCTGCAGGTGCCGGGCGTCGTCAAACAGTCGGGCGGGCTGTCCCGCCTCACCGGTCGCGAACTCCCCCGCGCCGACGTGTCCACGGGCGCCGACGCCGTCGCAATCAACCTCTACATCGCGATGGGCTGGCCGTGCCGACTCGACATTCTGAGCCGCCGTCTCCGTTCGGAGGTGAGTCGTCGCATCGAGGACCTGACCGGAATGCCCGTGTGCGAACTGAACATCGTGGTCGCCGGAACGGAATCAGCTCCCGACGACGACGGTTCACCGGAGACGCCGTATTCGGACGACGATTCCCGTGCTCCGGACGAGCCCATTGTCCCGCCCCGACCACACACACCGCGGGCAACACCGGCCGCCGTCCCCGCCGCGATCATCATTGCCATCGCAGCTCTCGGCCTCGCACTCGTCTCTGCACGCGAACTCCTCATCCTGCGAGGCACTTTCGCGAATGCGCCCTGGATACGGAACACCGTCGAATGGCTGGGACGACTGCACTGGTCGGAGTGGATAGTCCCAGCCGCAGTGAGTGCGATCGTGCTCGGCGTCGTCTTCATCGTCGCGGCTGTCAAGCCTCGTCCCCGCACACACCTGCCACTACGGGTCGGCGACACACCGACCGTCTGGTTGCGGCCCACCGACCTCGCTCGCCATTGCAGCAGCCACGCACACACCGCACCGGGCGTGCAGTCCGCGCACACCACGGTCGACCGCAAGCACGTCACTGTCCGAGTGGTGCGCAGCGAGGCGTTTTCGGCAGGTGACGTCGCCATCTCGGTCCGCGAAGCGGTGGAACCGACCCTCTCGCTGCTCGGCACCGCACCCGAACTTCGAGTGCAGGTGAAGCCATGACCCATCGCAGCGCCGCCGTCAACCGTGTGATCGTTCTTCTCGTGGGGCTCATCCTCTTCGGACTCGGCGCCTACGCCATCGCGTGGGACCTCGGCGTACCGATCGTCCGGGAGTGGGTGTCGCATTACGACCGCGCACGGGTCACCTCGTTGCCCGAGGAGAAGTGGTGGGCGTGGGCGCTCGCCGCAACGGTCGTCGGGGGTGTGCTGTTCGGAACCGTGCTGTTGGCTCTCGATCTCACCAGGCGGCGCACCGCACCCGTTGCGGTGCCGGACCGCGACTCCGGAACCTTCGTCACCGTGGACCTCGGGTCGCTCGCCAGCGGCGTGTCGAGTGAACTTGCGCGATACCCGGGAGTGCGGCAGACACGTGCGCGGGCAGTGAACGAACGCGGACTACCCACCCTCTCCGTCGTCGTGACCGCCGACCCGACGATTGATCTCTCCGATTTCACCCGTAGATCGGAAGACCTCGCCGCCTGGATCGCGGCGACGGTCGGCGACAACCCAGTAGCCACTCAAATTTTGCTCCACCTCGACCGTGCCGATCAACCGGCACAAAATTCCGAGAGCTGACCCGCGGCACCCAGCGCACTCAGTACGTTCGAATCCATGGAGTATGTGGTGTTCTATGCGACCGATCCGAACAGCGCAGCGCGTATCCCCGACGTCTACCCACGTCACCGGGCGTACCTCGACGAGTTCGCGGCCCGCGGTGGCCTGCTGAGTATCGGCCCGTTCGACGACCCCGTGACAAACGGGTCGATGGCCCTCTTTGCGAGCAGGGAGCAAGCCGAGGAATTCATCGCGAACGATCCCTTCGTCCTCGAGGGAATCGCAATCCCCGGCGGCATCCGGGAGTGGGACGTGTTGAGCTTCCGCTGATGCGCAGAGGTAGGACGAAAACGCCAGTGGCGCCCATCCCAGAGGATGAGCGCCACTGGCGTGTAGTGCGCTGAATCAGTCGATCACAGGCAGGCGGATGCCTACTTGTTGATCTTCGTGACCTTGCCGGCGCCGACGGTGCGGCCACCTTCGCGGATCGCGAAGCGCAGGCCCTCGTCCATGGCGACGGGCTGGATCAGCTTGACGGACATCTCGGTGTTGTCACCGGGCATGACCATCTCGGTGCCCTCGGGGAGCGTCACAACGCCCGTCACGTCCGTGGTACGGAAGTAGAACTGCGGACGGTAGTTGTTGAAGAACGGCGTGTGGCGGCCGCCCTCGTCCTTGGACAGGATGTACGCCTGGCCCTCGAACTCGGTGTGCGGGGTGGTGGTGCCGGGCTTGACGACAACCTGTCCACGCTCGACATCTTCGCGCTTGATACCACGCACGAGCAGACCGACGTTGTCACCGGCCTGGCCCGAGTCGAGGAGCTTGCGGAACATCTCGATACCGGTGACCGTGGTCTTGGTGACCGTCTCCTTGATGCCGACGATCTCGACCTCTTCGTTGACGTTGACCGAGCCACGCTCGATACGACCGGTGACGACGGTGCCACGACCGGTGATCGTGAAGACGTCCTCGACGGGCATGAGGAACGGCTTGTCGGTCTCACGGACCGGGTCCGGGATCGACTCGTCGACCGCAGCCATGAGCTCGAGGATGTTCTTGGTCCACTCCGGGTCGCCCTCGAGCGCCTTCAGAGCGGAGACCTTGACGACGGGAGCTTCCTCGTCGAACTCCTGCGCAGCGAGGAGCTCACGGACCTCCATCTCGACGAGCTCGATGATCTCTTCGTCGTCCACCATGTCGGCCTTGTTCAGGGCGACGAGGATGTACGGCACGCCGACCTGGCGGGCGAGCAGCACGTGCTCACGCGTCTGGGGCATCGGGCCGTCGGTGGCGGCGACCACGAGGATGGCACCGTCCATCTGGGCCGCACCGGTGATCATGTTCTTGATGTAGTCGGCGTGACCGGGAGCGTCGACGTGCGCGTAGTGGCGCTTCTCGGTCTGGTACTCAACATGCGAGATGTTGATCGTGATACCGCGAGCCTTCTCCTCAGGAGCCTTGTCGATCTCGTCGAAGGCCGAGGCCTCGTTGAGATCCGGGTACGCGTCGTGCAGAACCTTGGTGATGGCCGCGGTCAGCGTGGTCTTGCCGTGGTCGACGTGACCGATGGTGCCGATGTTCACGTGCGGCTTCGTCCGCTCGAACTTCGCCTTCGCCACTGTGTGTCCTCCTGGACTGATTGATGCTTGCGGTATGCAGCAGTGCGGTTGTTATTACTGGGTCGTGCTTTCGGCCGGCTGGAACCGAGGTTACTCGCCGGTCGCCTTGGCGATGATTTCCTTCGAGACGTTCGCGGGAACCTCTGCGTAGGAATCGAACACCATGGAGAAGTTCGCCCGGCCCTGGGTCTTCGACCGCAGATCACCGATGTATCCGAACATCTCCGAGAGCGGAACCAGCGCCTTCACGACACGGGCACCACTGCGTTCCTCCATGGCCTGGATCTGGCCACGGCGGGAGTTCAGGTCGCCGATCACGTCACCCATGTATTCCTCGGGTGTGGTGACCTCGACAGCCATGAGCGGCTCGAGAATGACCGGGCCGGCCTTGCGGGCGGCTTCCTTCAGTGCCTGCGAACCGGCAACCTTGAAGGCCATTTCCGACGAGTCGACGTCGTGGTATGCACCGTCGAGCAGCGACAGCTTCAAGTTCACCAGCGGGTAGCCGGCAAGGACGCCGTACTGCATCGCGTCCTGCGCGCCTGCATCCACGGAAGGGATGTACTCGCGCGGGATACGACCGCCGGAGACCTTGTTCTCGAACTCGTAGGTGGCACCGTCTTCGCCGACGAACGGCTCCAGCGCGATGATCACCTTGGCGAACTGGCCCGATCCACCCGTCTGCTTCTTGTGGGTGTAGTCGTGCTTCTCGACCTTCTTGGTGATGGTCTCGCGGTAGGCGACCTGCGGCTTGCCGACGTTGGCCTCGACCTTGAACTCGCGACGCATGCGGTCGACGAGGATGTCGAGGTGGAGCTCGCCCATGCCGCCGATGACGGTCTGGCCGGTCTCCTCGTCGAGCTCGACGGAGAACGTCGGGTCCTCTTCGGCGAGCTTCTGGATCGCGGTGCCCAGCTTCTCCTGGTCAGACTTGGTCTTGGGCTCGATCGAGACCTGGATGACCGGGTCCGGGAAGCTCATGGACTCGAGCACGATGGGGCTGCCCTGATCGCAGAGGGTGTCACCGGTGGTGGTGTCCTTCAGACCGATCATGGCGTAGATGTGGCCGGCCACAGCCTCGTCGACCGGGTTCTCCTTGTTGGCGTGCATCTGGAAGAGCTTTCCGATGCGCTCCTTCTTGCCCTTGGTCGCGTTCATGACCTGGGCGCCCGGATCGATCCGGCCGGAGTACACGCGGACGAACGTCAACTTGCCGAAGAAGGGGTGCGAAGCAATCTTGAAGGCCAGAGCCGAGAACGGCTCCTCCTTGCTCGGCTTACGCGTGAGGATCTCTTCTTCGTTGCCCAGGGCGTGACCCTGGACCTCGCCGATGTCCAGTGGGTTCGGCAGGTAGTCGATGACTGCGTCGAGCATGGGCTGAACGCCCTTGTTCTTGAACGCGGAACCACACAGCACCGGGTACAGCTCGGACGCGACCGTCATCTTGCGGATGGCAGCCTTGATTTCCTCGACGGAGAGCTCCTCGCCGGCGAAGTACTTCTCCATGAGAGCTTCGTCGGACTCGGCAACCGTCTCGAGCAGCTTCTCGCGGTACTCGGCAGCCTTGTCGGCCAGATCCGCGGGGATTTCCTCGATGGTGGGCTCGGCACCGGTCGGCACGACACCGCGCCAGGTGATGGCCCGCATCTCGACCAGGTCGACGACACCGTCGAAGTCGTCCTCGGCGCCGATCGGCAGCTGAAGGACGAGCGGCTTCGCACCGAGACGATCGATGATGGTCTGGACCGTGAAGTAGAAGTCCGCGCCCATCTTGTCCATCTTGTTGACGAAACAGATGCGCGGAACGTCGTACTTGGCGGCCTGACGCCACACCTGCTCCGACTGAGGCTCGACGCCCTCCTTGCCGTCGAACACGGCAACAGCGCCGTCGAGCACGCGGAGCGAACGCTCCACCTCGACGGTGAAGTCGACGTGACCGGGGGTGTCGATGATGTTGATCTGGTTGTTGTTCCAGAAGCAGGTCACCGCGGCGGAGGTGATCGTGATGCCGCGTTCCTTCTCCTGCTCCATCCAGTCCGTCGTCGACGCACCGTCGTGCGTCTCACCGATCTTGTAGTTGACACCGGTGTAGAACAGGATGCGCTCGGTGGTGGTGGTCTTGCCGGCATCGATGTGCGCCATGATGCCGATGTTGCGGACCTTGTTCAGGTCGGTCAGCACTTCCTGTGCCACAGGATTCTTCCCCGCTCGTAGCTCGTGTATCGGGTGTCGGCCTCCCCGGTGTTCCACCAGCGGGGCCATTGTCTCGAGTTGTAGATCAGCCGGGCCCGGGTAGGGCCCGACGTAGCAACGGCGCCGGAGCAGTCACGGTGAGGTGACTGCTCCGACGTGACGTCACCAGCGGTAGTGGGCGAATGCCTTGTTGGCTTCAGCCATCTTGTGCGTGTCCTCACGGCGCTTGACAGCGGCACCGAGGCCGTTGCTGGCATCGAGGAGCTCGTTGGCAAGACGCTCGACCATCGTCTTCTCACGACGCTGCCGCGAGAAGGTCACAAGCCAGCGGAGTGCGAGGGTGGTGGAACGGCCCGGACGGACCTCGACCGGCACCTGGTAGGTGGCGCCACCGACACGGCGGCTGCGAACCTCGAGGGCAGGCTTGACGTTGTCCAGAGCGCGCTTGAGGGTGACGACCGGATCGGTGCCGGTCTTCTCGCGTGCCTGCTCGAGCGCCTGGTAGACGATGCGCTCGGCGGTGGACTTCTTGCCGTCCATAAGGATCTTGTTGACGAGCTGCGTCACCAGGGGCGAACCGTAGACCGGGTCGTTGATGAGCGGGCGCTTCGGAGCGGGGCCCTTACGTGGCATTAGCTCTTCTCCTTCTTGGCGCCGTAGCGGCTGCGTGCCTGCTTGCGACCCTTGACACCCTGGGTGTCGAGGGAGCCGCGGATGATCTTGTAGCGCACACCGGGGAGGTCCTTCACACGACCACCGCGGACGAGCACCATCGAGTGCTCCTGCAGGTTGTGGCCTTCACCCGGGATGTAAGCGGTGACCTCGACGGAACTGGTCAAGCGCACACGCGCGACCTTACGGAGCGCCGAGTTCGGCTTCTTCGGGGTGGTGGTGTACACGCGGGTGCACACGCCACGACGCTGCGGGCTGCCCTTCAGAGCTGCCGTCTTGACCTTGGCGGTCTTGTCGCGGCGGCCCTTGCGGACCAACTGATTGATGGTTGGCATTTACCGGCTTTCTTCGTGTTGAACAGACTGCTCTGGACAAGCAACCTTGGCTGTTCTGAAATTAGGGATCTAGCAGTTGGGGCAAGGAAGCTACTGCCCCGCACTCGATCGACGATGCGTGACGTGCACGCACCCCACGGTCGGGTGTGTCGCATACCCCCACACAGGCAGCCGGATGCTCGTTCCATGCAGTGAAACTGCACGAACGCGCGCACGGCAATACCTCGCTAGGCACACAGATCGGTCCGGGCATGCCGGACACGACCCACAACGATACCCGGCGGCGCGCCGGAAGGTCAAAGTGGGCGGGCGGTGGTAATGGCTGCGGCGCGACAGGGAGGGCTTTCGGTCGAGTGCGAGCACACTAGCTGCTCAGGTTGAGCGTCAGATCGGCGAGGGTAGACGCCGCCGCGCAGGGATCCGCCGCAGCGGCAGTGAACTGTACCCACCAGCCGACCACACCCGAAGACGGCGAGCCGACGCTCACCCCGCAGGCTCCGGGATCGTCCGGTGGTCGCATCACCACGGCTCTGCGGCCCTGGATGGTCGACGACTCCACCTTGTAACCCAAGTCCTCGCCCGTCGCCTTCTCGGTGTCGAGCGAACCGGTCTCGAACCAGTTGAAGGTAATCTTCACCGGACCGTTGGCCCCGACGGCGTCCCATCGGCAGATTGCGCCGAAGAAGCCGCGCTCGATGGCGTCGGCGGCGACGGTCTCGGCGATCTGTTCGTCGGCGACCGCGTCGCACTCCTCGAGAAGGGCGGTGAACTTCTCCGTGTCACCGGTGGACGAGGCACCTTCGGGCCTGGGTGAGCCTTGGATCGACGATCCACAACCCGCGATCAGCCCGACCACCGACACGATCGCGGCCGTTGCCCTGGCCGAGCGCCGACGTACGCTGCTCACCACTCCCCCGCTCATTTGGCCCTCGACACACTGAGTTCGGCGAGGTCCCGCGCGACCTTGCACGGGTCGGCCGCCGGTTGGACGTCCGCATACATCACCGACCAGTGGATGAAGTCGCCGCCGAACTCCACACCGAGTTCGCACAGAATCCCCTCCGAGGAAGCGATGAAGCCGGGGTGTCCCCGGACATCGATGTCGGTGGCCGGCCTGCCGATCAGTTCCGATCCTGCTCGTTCTCGACCGATGGGACTGCCTCGGTACCAGGAGAACGTCACGCTGGGGCCGCCGATTCCTGCGGTTTCCCATTCGCAGCCGACGGAGTTGCGGGTGACGCCCGTGAACGACGGCATGCCGAACGCTTTCGACACTTCGTCGTCGGTGACGGAGCCGCACTGCCCGAAGAACGGCCCCGGGTCCGTGATCTGCCCGGTGGAAGGCGGGGCAGCAGTATCCGTCCCGGAGCCGTCGCCGCCCCCACACCCGGCCAGGGCAGCCACGACACCTACCGCGGCGAGCACTCCCCATTTCCTGCCCATGAACGCTGACTCTACCGATCCCGCCGCGGTGCGCCCGGTCAGTCGACTGCCACCGCGTCGAGTGTCGGCTCGACTGCCCCAGTGCCCCGCGGGAGCGCGGCATCGAGTTGTGCGGCCCACTGACGTACTACCTCTGCACGGCGTTTCGAGTCGTCGGTGAGTACGTCGGCAAGGCCGAGCCCGCGAGCAAGGTCCAAGGTTGCCTGCACGAGGCGGTGCGCCACCGGGTCGGAGTCGTCGAAGCCGAAGTGCTCGACGGCGGTGCGGTGGGCGACACGTCCGAAGCGCTCCTCGAGGGGCACGATCCGCGCCCGCAGTTCCGGATCGGCAGCGGCGGCAGTCCACACCTGTAACGCCGCCTTGAAGAGAGTGCCCGTGTAGTAGTCGACGAGACGCGTCACCACCGCCTCGGTGCGGCCGGCGCCCGACGGCAAATCGGTGGCCTCCCGCCGGGCCTGTTCCATCCGCGCGTCGAACATCACCTCGAGCGCAGCGGTGATGAGGTCTTCCCGCGTGGGGAAATGGTGCTGAGTCGCACCACGCGACACCCCGGCGCGCTGCGCGACCAGGCTGACGGTAGTGGCGCCCCACCCGAGTTCGGCGAGGCAGTCGATGGTGACTTCGAGGAGGTGCTCACGCGTGACCCGGCTACGGTCCTGCTTCGGTTCGCGGGTCATGCGTCACTTCCTCTCGTTGCGCTGCGCGCCCGTGCGCGCTCGACGAGTCCTGAGACTCGTCAACCACGCACGGGGCCGGAGGCCCATCTCGGCGGCCGCTTCTGCAAAAACGCCATCATGCCCTCCCGCGCCTCCTCGGATTCGAACAGCCTCGCCGACTGGGCGGTCAGCTCGTCGGTGTAGCGGTCGAAATCGGCGAGCACGCTCCGGGTCGTCAGGGTCTTCGACTCGGCCAGACCCTGCGGCGACGCCTGCCGCAACTGGTCGAGTAATTCCTCGACGGTGTCCTCGGGATCCTCGGCGGACTCGCTGATCAGCCCGATGGCCTCCGCCTCGTGGGCACCGAACTTCTCGCCCGTGAGGAGGTAGCGGCTCGCCGCGCGCGCATCGATACGCGGCAGCACGGTCAACGAGATGATCGACGCCGCGAGTCCGAGCCGGACCTCCGTGAGCGCGAACGTGCTGCGCGGGCCGGCGACGGCGATGTCGCAGGCCCCGACCAATCCCATGCCCCCGGCCCTGACGTGACCGTCGATCCGGGCGATCACCGGCTTCGGCAACTCGACGATGGCCCGTAGCAGTGCGGCCATCTGCCGGGTCCGAGAGCTGACGTCTCCACCCGTCTCACTCAGATCGGCCCCGGCGCAGAACGTGCCGCCGGTGTGGGTGAGCACGACGCCGCGGACGTCGTTGTCCGCGGCGGCGTCCCGCAATCCCTGCAGCAGTTCGTCCACGAGCCGGCCGGAGATCGCGTTCCTGTTGTGAGGCGAATCGAGGGTGAGGGTGGCGAACCCCCGATTCACCGCGTACCGGACGTACCGGTCGGCTTCCACGTCGGTCATGTGCTGTCCGTTCGACATCAGTACGACTTCGGCAGCCCGAGCGAGTGCTGGGAGACGAAGTTCAGGATCATTTCCCGGCTCACCGGGGCCACACGGGCGATGCGTGCCGCGCCGAGCATCGCCGCGAGACCGTATTCCTTGGTCAGGCCTGCACCACCGTGCGTCTGGACGGCCTGGTCGAGTGCCTTGATGCTGGCCTCGGCGGCAGCGTATTTGGCCATGTTGGCGGCCTCGGCGGCCCCGAAGTCGTCGCCGCTGTCGTAGAGGACGGCCGCCTTCTGCATCATCAGCTTGGCGAGTTCGAGTTCGATCTTGATCTGCGCCAGCGGATGCGAGATGCCCTGGTGCGCGCCGATCGGCTCCTTCCACACCGTGCGTTCCTTCGCGAACCGCACCGCCGCGTCCAGCGCGTAGCGGCCCATGCCGATCGCCATGGCGGCGCCGAGGATGCGTTCGGGGTTGAGACCCGCGAACAGCTGCATCAACGCCGCATCGGCCTCGCCGACGAGCGCGTCGGCGGGCAGCCGGACATCGTCGAGGAACAGCATGAACTGGTGGTCGGGCTCGACGATGTCCATCTCCATCGGCGTCTTCACGAAGTTCTCGGCGTCGGTGGGGACGATGAACAGCGCGGGCTTCAGCTTCCCGGTCTTCGAGTCCTCGGTCCGCGCGACGATCAGGACGGCGTCGGCCTGGTCGACCCCGGAGATGTAGATCTTGTTCCCCGACAGCAGCCAATCCTCGGCTTGATCATCACCCCTCGCTCCGCTCGGCCGGACCCGCCGCGCAGTGGTCGTGATCTGGTGCGAGTTCGACCCCGCGTCGGCCTCGGTGATGCCGAACGCCATGATCTTCGACCCGTCGGCGAGGCCTGGGAGCCATTTCTGCTTCTGCTCCTCGGTGCCGTACTTGCCGATGATCGTGCCACAGATGGCCGGCGACACCACCACGAGCAAGAGCCCGGCACCGTGTGCGGCGAGTTCTTCCTGGACGAGGGCGAGTTCGTAGATGCCTGCGCCGCCGCCCCCGTATTCCTCGGGGAGGTTGACGCCGAGGAAGCCGAGTTTGCCCGCCTCGTTCCACAATTCGGTCAGCGGTTCGCTGCGCCGCGCCCGTGGCAGCACGTAGTCAAGGTAGTTGAAACGCTCCCCGAGCCTCGACACGGAGGCGCGGAGTTCCTTCTGTTCTTCGGTCTCGATGAAGCTCATGACTCTCCTCCAGGCTGCGCTGCTTCGACTACTGCAAGGACCGTTCCCACGTCGACCTGCTGACCGGCGGTCACGGAAAGTTCGGTGAGGACACCAGAGGCCGGCGCCTTGATCGTGTGTTCCATCTTCATCGCCTCGAGCCACACGATCGGCTGACCGGCGGTCACGGAGTCGCCGACCTCGGCGCCGAGGCGGATGACGGAACCCGGCATCGGCGCGAGTAGCGAACCCTCGGCGACGACGACGCTCGGATCGGTGAATCGCGGTGCGGCGTGCAGGCTCACCGGGCCCAGGGCGGAGTCGACGAACACGTCGCCGCCGTACCGGGACACCGCGAACGAGCGGCGCAGCCCCGCGACGTCCAGTGCGACGTGCCGCGCGGTGGCCGACATGAGCGCGACGTCGTCGAAGCCCTCGGCCTTCAGCCCGTACCGGGTGAGTAGATACCGGACCTCGATCTCGCGGTCGCCTGCGCGGAACGTCTTGCTCTGCGGTGCGGACGGCAGGTTCCGCCACCCGCTGGGCAGTGTGGCGTTCGTCGATGCGACCGCACGGTTGTGCGCCGCATCGGCGAGTGCGGCGGCCAGCGCCGACAGTCGCTCGGTGTCGGCCGAGGCCAGCGGACGCGCCAGCGCGTCCAGACCGTGGGTGTCGAAGAAGGCGGTGTCCGTGTCGCCGGCGAGAAAGGCCGGGTGGCGGAGCACGTTGACGAGGAGGTCGCGGTTGGTGCGCAGTCCGTGAATCTGCGCGCGGCTCAGTGCTGTCGCCAGCCGGGTGGCCGCCTGCGTGCGGGTGGGCGCGAACGAGATGACCTTCGCGAGCATCGGGTCGTAGTGCACGCCGACGGTGGATCCGGCGACGACACCGGAGTCCAGGCGGATGCCCGGGGAGCGCAGCACGTCGAATTCGACCGCGTTCTCGGGCAGGTCCAGGCGGTGGACCGGTCCGCTCTGCGGCTGCCAGTTCTGTGCCGGATCCTCGGCGTACAGCCGGACCTCGATGGAATGGCCGGACACGGCGGGCGGTTCAGGGTCGAGCCTGCCGCCTGCAGCGACCTGCAACTGCAGGTCGACGAGGTCGAGGCCGGTGGTGCACTCGGTGACCGGATGTTCCACCTGCAGCCGGGTATTCATTTCGAGGAAGAAGAAGCTTCCCTGGTGCGGGTCATCTCCCCCTCGCTCCGCTCGACCGGAAGCCAGGAACTCGACGGTCCCCGCACCCTCGTATTCGATCGCCTTCGCGGCGAGCCGGGCGGCCTCGAACAGCCGCTCGCGCATCCCGGGCGTGGCTTCGACCAATGGCGACGGTGCCTCTTCGACCACCTTCTGGTGCCGACGCTGGATGGAGCATTCGCGCTCCCCCACCGCCCACACCGTTCCATGGCGGTCGGCCATCACCTGGACTTCGATGTGCCTGCCCGTTTCCAGGTACCGCTCGCAGAACACGGTCGGGTCGCCGAAGGCCGATTGAGCTTCGCGGCGAGCGCCTTCCAGCTGTTCCGGGAGGTCCGCGAGTTCACGAACGACGCGCATGCCGCGTCCGCCGCCGCCGGCGGACGCCTTGATGAGCACGGGCAGGTCGGCTTCGGTGACAGCGCCGGGGTCGAGTTCGGCCAGCACCGGGACTCCGGCGGCGGCCATCATCTTCTTGGACTCCACCTTGGAACCCATCATCTCGATGGCGGGCGCGGGCGGCCCGATCCACGTCAGCCCCGCGTCGTGGACCGCGCGCGCGAAGTCCGCGTTCTCGGAGAGGAACCCGTAGCCGGGGTGGATGGCATCGGCACCGGCGAGCAGTGCCGCCTCGATGACGAGGTCGCCGCGCAGGTATGTGTCGGCGGGACTGTTGCCCGGCAACCGGACCGCGGTGTCGGCCTCGGCGACGTGCGGACTGAGCGCGTCCGCGTCCGAGAACACGGCGACGGTCCCGATGCCTGCGCGGCGGCAGGTGGCGAAGACGCGGCGGGCGATCTCGCCCCGATTGGCAACCAATACGGATTGGATCATGTCGGGCCTCACATCCGGAAGACGCCGAAGTTCTCGGCGCCTTCGATCGGGGCGTTGGCAATGGCCGACAGGCACATTCCCACCACGGTGCGGGTGTCTCGGGGATCGATCACACCGTCGTCGTACAGACGACCGGACAGGAACATCGGTATCGATTCCGCCTCGATCTGGTTCTCGATCATTGCCCGCATCCCGGCGTCGGCTTCCTCGTCGAACGCCTGCCCGCGGGCCTCGGCGGAGGCACGGCTGACGATGGAGATGACACCGGCCAGCTGCGCCCCGCCCATGACGGCGGATTTGGAGCTGGGCCAGGCGAAGAGGAAGCGCGGGTCGAACGCGCGGCCGCACATGCCGTAGTGCCCTGCCCCGTACGACGCTCCGAGGAGGATCGAGATGTGCGGGACGGTGGAGTTGGAGACGGCGTTGATCATCATCGAGCCGTGCTTGATCATCCCGCCCTCCTCGTACTCCTTACCCACCATGTAGCCGGTGGTGTTGTGCAGGAACAGCAACGGGGTGTTCGAGCGGTTGGCAAGCTGGATGAACTGGGTGGCCTTCTGTGATTCCTCACTGAAGAGGACACCCTGCGCGTTGGCGAGGATGCCGATCGGGTACCCGTGCAGTTCGGCCCAGCCCGTGACGAGGGAAGACCCGTACATCGGCTTGAACTCGTCGAAGTCGGAGCCGTCGACGATGCGGGCGATCACCTCGCGCGGGTCGAACGGGATCTTGAGGTCGGCTGGGACGATGCCGAGCAGTTCCTCGGGATCTTCTAGGGGTTCGATCACCTCGACCCTCGGGGACGGGCCCTGCTTCGTCCAGTTCAAACGTTTGACGATGCTGCGGCCGATGCGGATCGCATCCTGCTCGTCCACAGCGAAATAATCGGCGAGACCGGACTTACGGGCGTGCATCTCGGCACCGCCGAGCGTTTCGTCGTCCGATTCCTCACCGGTGGCCATTTTCACGAGCGGCGGACCGGCGAGGAACACCTTGGACCGTTCCTTGATCATGACGACGTGATCGGACATACCCGGGATGTACGCGCCGCCCGCCGTCGAATTGCCGAAGACCAGCGCGATGGTGGGGATACCCGCGGCGGAGAGCTGGGTGAGATCGCGGAACATGCGGCCACCCGGAATGAACACTTCCTTCTGGGTGGGCAGGTCCGCGCCGCCGGATTCCACCAGGGAGATGACGGGGAGCCGATTCTGCCGGGCAATGTCGTTGGCACGGAACCCCTTCCGCAACGTCCACGGATTGCTGGTGCCGCCGCGGACGGTCGGGTCGTTGGCCACGATCAGGCACTCGACGCCTTCCACCACACCGATGCCCATGACAGTGCTGGCGCCGACCGGGAAGTCGCTGCCCCACGCCGCGAGCGGGCACAGTTCGAGGAACGGCGAATCGGGGTCGAGGAGCAGTTCGATGCGCTCCCGCGCGAGGAGCTTGCCGCGCCTCTTGTGGCGCTCGGTGTACTTCTCGCCGCCGCCCGCGAGCGCCTTGGCGTGCTCGGTGTCGATCTCGGCGAGCTTCTCCGTCATGGCCTTCGCGGCCGCCGCATACTCTTCGGAACCGGTGTCCAGGGTGGACTTCATCGTTGTCATGACTGATACCCCAATCGCTTGGCCGCGAGCCCCGTCAGGATTTCGGTGGTACCGCCACCGATTCCGAGGATGCGCATGTCGCGGTATTGCCGTTCCACTTCGCTCTCGCACATGTAGCCGAGGCCGCCGAACAGCTGGACGGCCTGGTTGGCCACCCACTCGCCGGCCTCGACCGCGGTGTTCTTCGCGAAGCACACCTCCGCGATGAAGTCCTCGTTCGACTCCAGCGACCGCTCGACCAGGGCCCGGGTATACACCCGGGCAACATCGATCTTCCGGGCCATTTCCGTGACCGTGTTCTGCACTGCCTGCCTGCTGATCAGGGGTCGCCCGAAGGTTTCGCGGTCGCGGACCCACTGCAGCGTGAGGTCGAGGCAGCGCTGCGCACTCGAATATGCCTGGGCCGCAAGCGCGATGCGTTCGGTAAGGAACGCCTGGGCGATCTGCGCGAACCCGCTGTTCTCCTCGCCGACCAGGTTGGCGGCGGGCACCCGTGCGTCGACGAACGACAACTCGGCCGTGTCCGACGCACGCCAGCCCATCTTGTCGAGTTTGCGTGCCACCTCGAATCCCGGTGTGCCCTTCTCGATCACGAGTAGGGAGACCCCGGATGCGCCGGGACCGCCGGTGCGGACGGCGGTGACCACGAAATCGGCCCGCACGGCGGAGGTGATGAACGTCTTGGACCCGTTGACGACGTAGTGGTCGCCGTCGCGGACCGCGGTGGTCCGCAGATGTCCGACGTCGGAACCACCGCCCGGTTCGGTGATGGCGAGCGAGCCGATGAGCTCCCCGCGCAGGGTGGGGCGGACCCACTTTGCGATCTGCTCCTGGTCACCAGCCGCGGCCAGGTGCGGCAGCGCGATGCCCGAGGTGAACAGGGAGGCGAACAGACCCCCGGACGCCCCGGCCTGGTGCATCTCCTCGCAGATGAGGACCGCGTCCACCAGATCTCCGCCCTCGCCGCCGACGGACTCAGGGAATCCGGCGCCCATGAGCCCGAGTTCGGCTGCCTTGCGGTGCAGTGCGCGGGGAATTTCACCGTCGCGCTCCCAGTCCGCCAGGTGCGGAAGTATCTCTCTCTCGACGAAGCTGCGCACCGTCTTGCGCAACTCCTGCCGTTCCGGTGTGTCCCACACACTCACAACGTTGTCCTTTCGGGGAGAAGCGCTTTCGGGATGTCGAGGTGCCGGGATCTCAGCCATTCGCCGAGACCCTTGGCCTGCGGGTCGAAGCGGGCCTGGGACGCGACGCCCTGTCCGAGGATTCCCTCGATCACGAAGTTGACGGCGCGCAGTTTCGGCAGCACATACCGCATGACTGGGAGGTCGGCAGCCTCCGGGAGAAGCCGCTTCACTTCGTCGACCGTCAGCGTGTGAACCAGCCATTGCCACTGTTCGTCGGTGCGCACCCACACGCCGACGTTCGCGTTGCCGCCCTTGTCTCCGCTGCGCGCTCCGGCGATGGTGCCGAGCGCGACCCGGACCGTGGGTTCGGCGCCCCGCGGCTCCGGGAGCGCGGGTTCGTCGACGTCCGCGAGTTCCCGCACCTGGGTGGACGGCTCGATGTCGACGCGCGTGCCGTCCGGCAGCACCGCGACGTGCGGCACCTCCTTGGCGTACACGTATCCGGGTGTGAACACCCCGTAGGGCTGCCCCTGCCCGGGCGGTGCCGTCAGCGTGAAGCCGGGGTAGCTCGCGAGGGCCATTTCGACTGCGACGGAGGAGAATCCGCGCCCGACCGCGTTGGCATCGGAATCGCGGACCACGCAGCGCAGCAGCGCGCTCGCGGCCTCCTCGGTGTCGGCGTCCGAGTGATCGGTGCGGGCGAGTGACCAGTCGAGTTCGGCCGGCCGGGCGGGGAGCCATCCTTCGAGCTGCCGCTTCACCAGCGCCGCCTTGGCCTCGATGTCGAGGCCGGTCAGAACGAACACGGCCTCGTTGCGGAATCCCGCGAGCGTGTTCAACGAAACCTTCAGCTGCGGCGGCGGCGGCTCACCCGTGACCCCGCTGATGCGGACCCGATCGGCGCCGTCGTCGGACAGCTCGGCAGTGTCGATGCGGGCCGTCACGTCGGGACCGGCGTAGCGGCCGCCCGTGATCTCGTACAGCAGCTGTGCGGTGACGGTGCCGACGTTCACGGCGCCGCCGGTCCCGGGGTGCTTGGTGATGACGGACGAACCGTCGACGTCGATCTCGGCGATCGGAAAACCTGGACGATCGAGGTCGTCGATCTCCGTGAAGAACGCATAGTTGCCCCCGGTGGCCTGGGTGCCGCACTCGATGACGTGCCCCGCCACCACGGCGCCGGCAAGCTGGTCGAAAGCATCTCGCTGCCAGCCGAAGTGCGCGGCAGCCGGACCCACGATCACGGACGCGTCGGTTACACGCCCGGTGACGACGACGTCGGCGCCGGCGTTCAGGCAGTCGACGATGCCCCACGCCCCGAGGTAGGCGTTGGCGGTCAGCGGGCTGCCCAGCCCCAGTTCGGCGGCCCGGCCGATCAGGTCGTCGCCTTCGACGTGGGCGATCTTCGCCTGCAGCCCCAGCTTGTCGTTCACCTCCCGCAACGCGTCCGCGAGACCGGCCGGGTTGAGGCCTCCGGCGTTGGCGACGATGCGGACGCCCTTGTCCAGGGCCAGCCTGAGGCAGTCCTCCGCCTGACGGAGGAACGTTTTGGCGTAGCCGCGGATCGGGTCCTTCATGCGGTCGCGGCCGAGGATCAACATGGTCAGCTCGGCGAGATAGTCACCGGTCAGGTAGTCGAGCTCGCCGCCCTCGAGCATCTCGCGCATCGCCGACAGGCGGTCACCGTAGAAGCCGGAACAGTTGCCGATCCGCACTGTCATCGGGTTCCCGCCTTCCGTCCATCGCCGGCAGGACCTGCGAATGCCTGTGCAATGTCGAGCCATTCGTCGGCGTTCGGTCCGGTGGCGACGAGAGCGAGATCTGCACGGTTCGCGCGCTGGGTGACGAGGAGGCAGAAGTCCTCGGCGGGCCCGGTGACCTTCTGCGCGGCGTCCTCGGGGCCCCACGTCCAGACGAACACTCCGTCGGGGGCGGTGAGTTCGACGCGGAACTCCTCAGCCGGCGGTGTGAGTCCGTTGACGGCGTAAGCGAAATCGCGGGTGCGGACACCGAGGTGGGCAATGCTTCTCAGCCTCGCCGTCGGTGTCCGTGCCACTCCCAGGGCGTCGGCCACGTCCTGTCCGTGCGCCCACGTTTCCATCAGCCGGGCAGTTGCCATCGAGGCCGCCTTCATCGGCGGTCCGTACCAGAGGATCTTCCGGTCGGGCGGCACCGCCCCGAGAGCGTCGGCAAGCCTCTCACGGGTCGCCCGCCACTCCGCGAGCAACTCGGCCGGTGGCAGGCTCGCACACTCCTGGGCGCCGGCGTCGACGAAACCCGCAGGATCGGCAGCGGCGTCCGTCACTTGGGCGGTGAAGCCGTCGGGGTCGGTGATCGCCAGAAGCGCGGCTCGATCGGTCCAGAGCAGATGCCCGATCTGATGAGCGATCGTCCACCCCTCTGCGGGTGTGGGGTCGGCCCATCGGGAGTCCGGGAGGTCTGCGACCAGCGCATCCAACGATTCACTTTCGGCGCACACGTCATCGATGAACCTCTGCAGTTCAGCCATGCGACCAGCATCACACCAGGCCTGGAAAAAAGCAAGCGCGATTGATTGTTTTGATCTTCACCGTGTCGCCGGATGCAATGTGAGGGGTCTCCTGCCACCCTGGGGACGTGATCCGACAGTTACTCACCCAGGCGGCACTGAACCCCCTTCCCTCCCCTCGGGCACTCGCCGCACGCCTTATACCGAAGTCGGGCCACCGCGTGGCCGGGAAGCGCATCCTCGTCACGGGGGGTTCCTCTGGTGTCGGTGAGGCTGCGGCACGCCGACTCGCACATCTCGGCGCGGAGGTCGTGCTCGTTGCCCGCGGAGCCGAGGCCCTCGAAGCAGTCCGCGACGACATCCTGCGTTCGGGATGTGACGCGCACGCCGTCCCGTGCGATCTGACCGACCTCGACTCGATCGACGCCATGGTGTCCCGGGTGCTCGGCGACATCGGACCTGTCGACGTCCTCGTCAACAATGCCGGACGCTCGATCCGCCGGACGGTGGAAGACTCGCTCGATCGTTTCCACGACTACGAGCGCACCATGGCGATCAATTACTTCGGCTCGACGCGCCTGACTCTCGCGTTGCTCCCGTCGATGCTCGAGCGTGGTGACGGCCACATCATCAACGTCGCAACGTGGGGTGTGCCCGCGGGTGTGATGCCCAAGTTCTCCGCCTACCACGCGTCGAAGGCGGCGGTCGGCGCATTCGGCCGCAGTCTCGGCGCCGAACTTCGCGATCGCGGCATCTCTGTCACCACTCTCGACCTGCCGCTGGTGCGGACGCCGATGATCGCCCCGACCACGGACTACGACTCCATGCCGGCGTTGTCCCCGGAGCAGGCAGCCGAGTGGTTCGTCACCGCCGTCCGGACGCGGCCGGTGGAGCTGCTCCCAGGATATGGGGAGCTGTTCCGGGTTCTGGGCTTCTTCGCGCCGACCGTCACGGACACGTTGGTGCGGCGGGCCGGCATCTAGCCGAAATGAAACACTGGGCTCGTCTTCGAAAGCCGCACACACCCTGAGGGAGCCGTTCATGACCGACGCTGTGCTCACTACCCGCGAGGGCGATATCGTCACCTGGACGCTCAACCGTCCCGAGGCCCGCAACCCGATCTCCGAGCCCGACATGATCGAGGCGCTCGAGACCGCGGTGGTCGAGGCGAACCGTGACCCCAGTGTGCGCGCCGCCATCGTCACCGGTTCCGGTTCGGCGTTCTCCTCCGGCGGGAACGTCAAGCACATGCGTGACCGCGCAGGAATGTTCGGCGGCTCCCCCGCCGAAATCCGGCAGGGCTACCGGCACGGTATCCAGCGGATCCCGCTCGCCCTGTACCACTGCGAGGTGCCGACCATCGCCGCCGTCAATGGACCGGCAATCGGCGCAGGCTGTGACCTCTCGTTGATGTGCGACATGCGGATCGCGTCCACGGCCGCCGTGTTCGCCGAAAGTTTCGTCAAGGTCGGGCTCGTCCCGGGCGACGGAGGCGCCTGGTTCCTGCCCCAGGCGATCGGCATGGCGCGCGCCAGCGAGATGGCGTTCACCGGCGACGCGATCGACGCCGCAAAGGCCCTCGAATGGGGGCTCGTCTCCCAGGTGACCGAGCCCGATCACTTGCTGCCGGCGGCGCGGGCGTTGGCCGACCGGGTGGCGGTCAACCCGCCCCAGGTGCTGCGGATGACCAAGAAGCTGCTCCGCGAAGGACGCCACCACAGCCTCGAAAGCCTGCTGGAGCTCTCGGCCGCGATGCAGTCGCTCGCCCACCACACCGCAGATCATCACGAAGCGGTCGAGGCGATGCTCGATCGCCGGGCACCGAACTTCACGGGACAATGAATCGGTCTTACCGCTCAGGGATTCACATCCACCGGGCGGTAGTTGCGGGGACCGTGCATCTGTGACCGGGACGTCCCCCAGCCGGCTCGTACCTGTCCTGTGGGTCCTCGGATCGGTGCTGTCCGTCCAATTCGGAGCCGCCTTCGGGAGCACCCTGTTCGACACGGTGGGCGCGTCCGGTGCCGTATCCTTGCGACTCACCATCGCGGCACTCATCCTCGGTCTTCTGGTTCGCCCGCGATGGCGTCGATGGACGCGGCCGCAACAACAGGGCATCCTCGCCTTGGGAATTGCGCTCGCCGTAATGAACTCGGCGTTCTACGAGGCGCTGGCACGACTACCGCTGGGCACCACCGTGACGATCGAGTTTCTGGGGCCGCTCACCCTGGCCGCCGTCTTGTCGCGACGAATCCGCGACGGCGTGTGGGTGCTGGCAGCTCTCGCGGGCGTCCTTCTCCTCGGATTACGGGACACTGCAGACGCCGAGGCGCTCGACGCCGTCGGTGTCGCTTTCGCCCTCACCGCGGGGGCGGCGTGGGCGGGTTACATCATCGCCGGGTCCCATCTGGCGGCGACGGTTCCGAGCGCCGACGGCCTGGCCGGTGCAAGCATCGTCGCCGCGGTGCTCACGCTTCCTCTGGGCGCGATCTCGGGTGGAACGGCACTGTTCGATCCCCTCATTTTGGCAGTGGGCGCGGCGGTGGCCCTGCTGTCTTCCGTCATCCCGTACACACTCGAACTGCGTGCGCTGCAAGTGATGAGCAAGAAGGTGTTCGCTGTCCTCATCGCCCTCGAGCCGGCTGCGGCGACACTCGCCGGGGTCGTCGTCCTCGGACAGGTATTGGGACTGCAGGCGCTGGCCGCGATCGCGCTCGTCGTCGCTGCGGGAATCGGGTCGGTGCTGAGCGCCCGGTAACGCCTCTGACCCCGTCGGCTCTCAGATCAACGTGCCTACGTCGGTGGCGACTATGCGGTCCATCGCGCGTTCGGCCACAGCAGCGATGGTCATCGACGGGTTGCACGCGGCGGTGTTCCCGGGCATCAGTGCACCGTCGAGCACGTACAGCCCGCGCTGGCCGTGCACGCGGCCTTCGAGGTCGCACACCGTACCCATGCAGGCACCTCCCAGTGGATGCCAGGTGGAGGGGAATCCGGAATTGGTATCCGTGAGTATGCTGCCCGGCCCGGCGATTCTCCTCACGGTCGGATCGATATGACCCTGCTGAATGACGGCGTCACCCTCCTTCGGCCAACGCAAAATGGCGTCGTCATCGGCCGAGTCGTATACGAACCTGCCACGACCGTCACTGACGCCGTACCCGACCAGCATGGTGCTGCGTGCGTCGAAGGAGAGCGGTGGAATCGACGCCTGGATGACCGTGTGTGCGGAGGAAGGGTCGTCCCAGTTCAGGCTGCCGTAGATGACCGGGCCACCCTGCGGAGCACCGAATTCCTCTTCGAGACTTGTCCAGACATAGATGCGGTCGGCATTGGTGCCCCACCCGGCGCCCAACTCGTCGGGGAGGTCCGGAATCTGCCCCTTTGCCGCCGCGCGCATCAGCAGCTTGGTGGTGTTCACGCTGCCGGCGGCCATCACCAGGGCCGTAGTCGTGAGTATTTTCTTCTCGAGCACCGTGCCGGAGGAGTCGATCCGGTCGACGTACACGGTCCAGCGGCCATCCTTGGCCCGCTCGACGTCGGTGACCTGGTGCAAAATTTCCACGGTCACACGGCCGGTCGCTTCGGCGGCGGCGATGTACGTGACATCGACCGAGTGTTTGCCGCCGTTGTTGACGCCGAAGGCGCCGTCGCCGTTGGTGTACGACGCTTTAACCCGCCCGTGGACCTCGTCGAGCGCGTAGTTCCAGTCGATCGGCATCGGAATCTTCGACACGGGGAGACCGGCACGCTTCACGTTCTGCTCGAATACCCTTGCCGCTCGGTAGTTCGGACTTGCTATCACTTCGTCGGGCGCGACCGCGAGTTGCAGCATTCGCGCGACCCGCGGATAGTGAACTCGGTCCATGGTGGTCCAGTCGAGCGCCTCCGGGAAGTGCGAATTGAAGACGGCCTCGTCGGGCTGCAGCGTCATCCCTTGATATACCAAGGACCCACCGCCGACGCCCGCTGCGCACAGCGCGGTCATGTTCTCACCGAGCACTGCCTCGAGGAGACCGGTGTACGGCTCCACAGCCACCGGCTTACCGAAGAGTTGCGGGCTGGACTGGTACCAGAGCATACGTTTGTCCGGAGCGCTCGCCCGCGGGAATGTTTCTGCGTTGGGCCCTGTGGGCCAGCGCATTCCGCGCTCGAGCACGAGTACTGGCACGCCCGCCTCCGCAAGTCGAAGGGCCGCGACACCACCCCCGAAACCGGAACCGACGACGATCGCCCGGTGATCCTCGCGGGTGACAGATGTTCTCGCGCCACGGTCCGCGCGACCTGTACTGGCCTGGGCAATGCGCGGACTCGCCAGCGCGACGCCCGCGGCAGCGGCCCCCGTCAGAAAGGACCGGCGATTGAGTGCAGACACAGCTTTTCCCCAGATCTGTGAAGACGTACTCGGCGAGACGACAAGACGGGTTGACATGATCACGTCAGACGGAAACCGGCCAACCGGACGTACTGTCCGGGCGGAGCGCCCGAAGCGACGTACCTCGGGCGAGGTCAAAACTAGACACCCGTGGGAACATGTGTCAAGAAATAGGATTCTCCGGCGCCACGAAGGTGGAACCCGCGGCGAACACCGTTGTGGAGCGTCACGCGTTGAACGGCATCGCCGGCAAGAGCCAGCGGGTGAGGAACTTGCGCAAGTCGTCGTCGGCGTGGACGGCTTCGTCGTCGAACATGATGACAGACAGGCCGAGGCGAACCAGGATCTCGGCGATGTCGTCCAAGCACGTCTCCACCTCGGGGTAGCGCTCCACCAGAGGGGAAAGCAACTCACGTGCAACCGGTTTGGCGCGACCCATCATTCCCGCGTCGAAAAGCGGGTTTCCCTGCTCAGCGTGGAGCAGTGCCGCCAGGACCGGATCTGCGTGCACCGCAGCCCGACTGGCGACGACGAGCTCGACCACGAGCTCGAAGGGCGTGTCAGTGGCGTCCAAGCGGGAACGGATACCGCCCACCACCTCCACCGCAAGGCCGGCAATCGCCTGTGACACCAGTTCCTCGCGTGATCCGAAAATGGAGTACACGGTTTGTCGCGTGACGCCTGCGGCCTGAGCGGCGGCAGCTATGTTGACCCCGTCGAAGCCGTCACTCCTGATCAACCCGAGTGTGGCTTCCAGGATCTTTCTCCGCGACCGCATACGGCCATTATCAGTTACCGCCGGCGCCCAGTTCCTGGCATTCTGAGCGGTCGATCGACGTGCTCAGATATCGAGTGCAGCTCGTCCTTCTTCCGGGAGTGGAGGATGAAGTGTTTGCGCCAACCGTGGCCGGGGCCGTTCATTGGTAGACGTCAGGGATGCCGTCATGGTTCGCGTCGGCGGTTTCGCGTTCGGCGATGATCCGGTAGGCCCGATTCCGTATCCGCAGCACGATCGCTGCGAGCAGGGCTGCGATGAGGGTGCCGGTGAGGACTCCGACTTTGACGTGGTCGCTGCGAAGCATGTCGCCGGCGAAGGCGAGTTCCCCGATGAGCAGGGACACGGTGAACCCGATACCGCCGAGCATCGCCACCCCGATCACGTCGAGCCAGGTCAGGTCGGTATCGAGTTCGGCTCTGGTGAACTTCGCAGTCAACAGGCTCATCCCGACGATGCCGAGAACCTTGCCGACCACCAGGCCGGCGACGATGCCGAGAGCGACCCGGTCCCCGAGAGTGTCGACGAACCCATCCAGCCCGCCGATGGTGACCCCGGCCGCGAAGAACGCGAACACCGGCACCGCGAACCCCGCGGACAGCGGCCGGATGCGGTGTTCGAAATGTTCGGCCAGTCCCGGTCCGGCGTCCGGGCCACCGGCGGCGGCACTGCGGATGACGGGAACGGTGAACCCGAGCAGTACCCCGGCGACGGTGGCGTGCACCCCGGATTCGTGGACCAGCCACCACGTCGCTGCCGCCAGGGGCAGCAGAATCCAGAACGACCGGATCCGCTTCTGGGCCGCGAATCCGAACGCGGCCAACGGGATCAGTGCGAGCCCGAGGTAGGTGAAGTCGAGGTCGTCGGTGTAGAAGATCGCGATCACGGTCACCGCGAGCAGATCGTCGACGACGGCGAGGGTGAGCAGAAAGGTGCGCAGCGCAGTCGGCAGGTGTGAGCCGATCACCGCGAGGATCGCGACGGCGAACGCGATGTCGGTGGCGGTGGGGATCGCCCATCCGTTCAGGCCACCGCCGCTACCGGTGTTGACCGCGACGTAGATCAGGGCCGGGGCGATCATCCCGCCGATCGCGGCCATCACCGGCAGCGCAGCCCGGCGCGGATCGCGCAGGTCCCCAGCGACGAATTCACGTTTGAGTTCGAGACCGACGACGAAGAAGAAGATCGCGAGTAATCCGTCCGCGGCCCAGGTACCCAGGGTCAGATTCAGGTGCAGACTCGCCGGGCCGACCGTGACCTCGCGCAGCGAGTGGTAAGCGTCCGACCAGGGGGTGTTGGCCCAGATCAGGGCGGCGGCCGCGGCGATCAGCAGCAAGACGCCACCGACGGTTTCTTTACGGAGGATCTCCGCGATCCGCTGCGTTTCCGGCCAAGACCCACGGGAGAGCAACGGCAGACGGGACAAGGGTGAGTTCATCACGGACTTTCGGTGTTGGCGCACGTCCCCCTTCGGGGGTGCGCAGGCGACGAACCGCGGTAGGTATGCGGTTCGCAGGAGGACAGGCCAGGGTCCACGAGACGGGCGGGGGGGTGAGCTGCACGCTCGCTACAGTTTTCGGCGCACTCGCAGGTATGGACGGGTCAGTGGGTCGAGGGTGGGCAGCCGGCGAGTTTGCCGTGCGCGTTCGTTCCCCACGAGGTGGTGTATCCGTTGGTGCCGCCGGGGCGCAGGTTCTCCTCCAAGAACACCATCGACGGCTCGTGAAACCTGATCGGCGCCGTGGTCGCCACCGGTGAGGCGGGGTCGATCAGCGCAGCATCCGGGCCGTTGCGGGCGGTCGCGTACTTGAGCTGCACGAACCCATTCTATGGGTTCGCCGCTATATCCCGTCGATCGGTGTGGACGGCCCAGCTCGCGAGGCACCGAGGTCTCGGCCGTAGTGGTTTCTGCGGCGTGGCCGTGTGCGGCGTGGCAGTCGAGTTCGGGTGATCAGTTCGCGGCGGAGACGAGTTCGTCGAGGTGCAGGTGTGGATGTTCGCGTTCGATCGAGGCCAGTCGCCACTGGTCCGAGAACAGTGCCAGGAGGGCTCCGTCGGTGCGGGTGAGGACCTCGACGGACCGTTGCTGGTCGAGGAATGCGATGTCGGTGGGGTGGGTGCGGCGGGCGAGGGTGTAGTTCAGGTGCCCGAGTTCCAGGGGTGAGCTGAACTCGGCGGCCATGCGGTGGGCCACCGAAATACGCTGTGGCACTGTCTCGCACCGTCTACTGTGGCATTACTCGCCACGACCGACGAGGACGACCAGCTGGTGAGCCAGCCGATGCTGCCGCAGTTCGACGGGACGTTCCGGTTCTTCGCCCACGAGAAGTCACGGTGATCGCCCAGGTACGCCGCTGCGCCGAGGTCAACGTCGCGTTCGCCGACGCGAACACGTGGGTGTCCCTCGCCGGGATCGTCGAGTCGCTGCGCGTGTTGTTCACCCACCCCGGAACCGGGCCGGCGGAACGCCCGCGAACGCACTGCTTTCCCCTGTGATCGGCCCGGGCGCATCAGCGCGCGGGGTGGGAGATCGCCTCGCCGCGGGTGGAGAGCAGGGTGGTCAGCTCCTCGGCGAAGGTCAGATGCCGGCGCAGGGTGGCGCAGCTCTGCTCCGCCTTCGCGTGACATTCACGCAAAAACTCTGCGGCGCTGCGGCGGGCGCTGTCGCTCGCCTCGGGGTCGTCGAGAACGTCGAGGGCGGCGAGCAGGTCCTTCATCTCGGCCAGTGTGAAGTTCAGCGGCTTCATCCGACGGATCACCAGCAACCGCTCGACGTCGGCCTGCGTGTAGAGCCGGAAACCGCCCACGCTGCGCGCCGACGGAGTCACCAGCCCGACGTCGTCGTAATGGCGGACCGTGCGGATCGACAGCTCGGTGCGCTGAGCGACCTCACCGATCTGCATATGCGAGCCGTCGTCGACCTGCATCCGTGCACCTCCGCGTTCCATACCGGCCCCGGTGGGTTGATGCGACACACCAACTCCCGTTCGGTCCACTCTAGCGATCGGGTCCGTCCACACCGCCTGCCCGCACCGGACGGGCCGCTTGAGCCCTTCATGAACTCTACTGTGACGTCCGAGTAGATTTGTCCGTTTAGTCGCTTCCACACGCCTTTCGTCGACGAGGAGAACTTCTTGCTGCAGATCCTGCGCGCTCGATCGGGCGGCGTGCTCCTCGGTGCCGGTCTCGTCCTGTCGGCGGTGGTGACCGCCGCCTACCTGGTGCAGGCGGGCACCGGGTTTCTGCTGGATCTGTCGGTCTTCCGGGACGCCGGGGTCGCCTTCACGGAGGGCCTGCCGCTGTACTCGGAAGATTTCCCCAGTACCTCGGGCTTCCGGTTCATCTACGCCCCCTTCGCGGCGATTGTGTTCGCGCCGCTGGCGTGGGTGCAGCCGAACGTGTTGCAGGTGCTGTGGAGCGTGCTCAACGCGGCACTGGTCTGGTGGATTCTGCGGGTGCTCCTCGTCCGTCTCGGAGTCGGCAAGGCACCACTGGTGGCGGCCGCGGCGCTCGGTGTTGCACTGCTGCTCGAACCGGTGCGGTCGAATTTCGGTTTCGGGCAGATCAACATCGTTCTGATGGCCTTGGTGGTCGCCGATTGCGCCGGCGTACTGCCACGCCGGCTTCGGGGTATCGGGATCGGGGTGGCCGCCGCCATCAAGATCACCCCCGCCGCGTTCGGGCTGGTCCTGCTCGTACGCCGCGACCTGCGCTCGATCGCCCGGGCGGTCGTGACGGTGGCGGCCACCGCCGGGATCGGATTCTGGCTGTTGCCCCAGGCCTCGATCTGGTTCTGGGCGACCGAGTGCTGCCGGTCCGACCGGGCCGGCGGCCACGACTTCTCCCGCAATCAGGCGGTGACGGGCCTGCTGGCCAGGTGGGGTGCGAGCGGACTGGTCAAAGATCTGCCGTGGCTGATCAGCGCGGTGGTGATCGTGGCCGCGGCGGGGTGGGCGGCGCTCCGGTTCACCGCCTCCGGGGACCACATGGCCGCCCTGGGAGTGGTCGCCCTGGCCGCCCTGCTCGCGGCACCGTTCGCGGTCTCCCACCACTGGGTCTACTGCGTGCTGTTGATCCCGCTCACCCTGGCCCCGCAATATCGCCGTTGGCGACCGCTGCTCACCTGTGCGCTGGTGATCTTCCTGGTCGGCCCGCACTTCGCGCTGACCGGCGAGCCGTCCGGGTGGGCGGAGGCGGTGTGGGCGCAGGTCGCCGGCAATGCCCAGTGCCTGGCCGCGCTCGCCCTGCTGGCAGCGGCGGTCCTCGCCGCCCGCCGGCGCGGACCCGCCGCCACACCTACACCGCTCACCCCCGTCCGAACGCAGAACACCCCGGCCGCCCGATGACGGCGCAAGGCGCCGCGGGCGGCGCGAGATCAGTGACCGGCCCCGAGGTTGCCAGACATCCGGTCCAGCCGTTCCAGGCTGGCGCCGTCGAGCCCGACGATCGTCACGTTCTTGCCCTTGGCCTCGTACTTGTGCCGGATCGCGTCGAGGGTGGCCACGGTGGAGGCGTCCCAGATGTCGGCGGCGGTGAGGTCGATGATCACGTTGCGTGGATCGTCGACGTAGTCGAACTGGTAGATCAGGTCGTTGCTGGAGGCGAAGAACAGTTCCCCGGTGACCCGGTAAACGCGGGTGTCGACGGCGCCATCGTGGTCGGTGTCGGCCTCGGCGACCTTTTCGACATTGGTCAGGTGCGCGACCCGGCGGGCGAACGCCACCATCGCGGTCAGCACACCGAGGATGACCCCGATCGCCAGGTTATGGGTGATCACCGTGGCCGCCACCGTCACCAACATGACCACGGTTTCACTGCGCGGCATCATCTTCAGGGTGTTCGGGTGCAGGCTGTGCCAGTCCATGGTGCCGACCGAGACCATGATCATCACCGCCACCAGGGCGGCCATCGGGATCAGCGCGACCATATCGCCGAGGCCGACGACCAGGATCAGCAGGAACACCCCGGCCAGGAAGGTCGAGATGCGGGTGCGGGCACCGGAGACCTTGACGTTGATCATGGTCTGCCCGATCATGGCGCAGCCGCCCATGCCGCCGAAGAATCCCGTCACCAGATTCGCCACACCCTGGCCCCAGCCTTCGCGGGTCTTGTTCGAATGCGAGTCGGTGATGTCGTCGACCAGCTTGGCGGTCATCAGCGACTCGAGCAGCCCGACCAGGGCCATCGCCAGCGCGTAGGGGGCGATGATCGAGAGCGTCTCGAGATTCAGCGGCACATCGGGGAAGAACAACGACGGCAGCGACGACGGCAGCTCGCCCTCGTCCCCGACGTTCGGGACGTTCAGCGTGAAGACGATGGCCGCCGCGGTCAGCAGCACGATCGCCACCAGCGGCGGCGGCACCACGGCGGTCAGCCGGGGCAGGAAGATCATGATCAGCAGACCGACCGCGACCATCGGGTACACCAAGGCAGGCACCCCGAGCAGGTGCGGCAGCTGCGAAGTGAAGATCAAGATCGCGAGCGCGTTGACGAACCCGACCATCACGCTGCGCGGAATGAACCGCATCAGCTTCGCCACCCCGAGCACGCTGAGCAGGATCTGGAACACACCGGCGAGGAGGACCGTGGCGATGAAGTAGTCCAGCCCGTACTCGCGGGCAACCGGGGCGATGACCAACGCGATCGCACCGGTGGCCGCGGAAATCATCGCCGGCCGGCCACCGACGAACGCGATGGTCACCGCCATGGTGAACGAGGCGAACAATCCCACCCGCGGGTCGACTCCGGCAATGATCGAGAACGAGATCGCCTCCGGAATCAGCGCCAGCGCGACGACCAGTCCGGCGAGGACCTCCGTCTTGAGTCGGCGCGGGGACCGCAACGCCGCCCGCACCGAGGTGTCGGCCTCCCCTGCCTCCCGCACATTCGGCGCGGCACCGTCAGTGCTCTTGTCCATCGAAAGCTCCATTCGACCACGGGCACAATGCGGCCTGCGGCGTCGAGGCGTACTGCTACGCCGGGTGTTTGCAGAAGGGTCGCGGCCGATCACGCACCGACCGGGCGCTGCGACGCACAACGACACGAGACCCTACCCTCACCGGAGGGTAGGGTCGAGTTGGGGTGAAGCACCTCACCCCACCACCTCGTCTCGAAGGACCGCACCATGATGCAGATCGGCCGCCGCCCGCGCCAAAGTCTCGCTGCCGACACTGCGTCACTACGACGAGGTCGAACTGGTGCGCCCCAGCGCCCGATCCGACGGCAGGTTCCGGCTCTACACCGAAGTCGACCTGCACCGACTCGAGGAGGTCCGATGCCTGCGCTTCCTCGGCCTGAGGATCGACGAAGTCGGGGACATCATCGACGGGATCGAACAGTGCCGCTCCGCCACCGACCCCGAGGTCGCGGACACCGGACGCCGCCGCGTGGACATCTGCTGACGTCGGCGCGCGAACGTCTGGAACGGATGCAGGACAAACTCGACCGCTCCCGCCGCTTCCTCGACGCGCACTGAAGACACCCGCCAACCGCCCCCTCCCCTTCCCCGGCAAGGAACTGTGATCAGCTGTGCCCTCCGCCACCAACGGCGCCCCGACCCCACCCCCGCTTCCTTCCCTGCCCGCCGCCCGGTCCACCGCGGTGCGGGTGCCTTGGGTCGATGTCGCCAAGGGTGCGAGCATCGCGCTGGTCGTGCTGCTGCACAGCACCAACTTCATGGTGGTCCGCGGCTTCGCCGACGGTCGCTGGCATGAGGTCAACGCCGCCCTCGAGCCCATCCGGATGCCCCTGTTCTTCCTCACCGCCGGGTTGTTCGCCGCCTCCACGCTGGCGTTGCCGTGGTCGACGGTGCTGCGCTGGCGGCTGCTGCCGCTGATCTACCTGTACCTGCTCTGGACGGCACTGCGATTCGCGTTCTTCACGGTGTTCCCGGCCACCTCCGGCACCGGTGAGACATCGAGTCCCTGGAATCTGCTGACGGCCCTGATCGTGCCGCACAACGGTCTGTGGTTCCTCTACGCCCTCATCGTCTTCACCGCTCTCACCCGGCTCGCCCGCAGCATCGCCCCGCCGGTACAGCTACTGGCAGCGACCGTGCTGGCGGTGTCCTCTTCCCGGATCGAAATCCTCAGCTGGTCCTGGGACAACATCGTCTCGCTCCTGGTGTTCTTCATCCTCGGGATACACCTGCCCACCCTGATCCACCTGCTCGCCGCCGCCTCCACCGCGGCCCGCGCCGCCCTCGCCGCCACCGGATTCGCCGCCGTCTACCTGCTCCACGAGATCGCGCTCGGCATCCGCGTCGTCGGTGCCACACACCTGGGCGCCGACCTCACCGACCGGCACCGGTTACTGCTCGGCCCGCTCCTGGTGACCGCCGCCGCGATCGGCGGCTCGTTGCTGACCTACAGCCTGCTCACCCGCCTACGGCAAGGCTGGCTGTTTCGCCTCCCCGCCTGACGGGGTCCCGGTCGTAATCGCCGAAAATGACCCCGTGGACTTCACCGGGGCGCACCGCCCGGTCTGATCGAGTTCTTCGATGTTGATCTGGAGCAGTTCTTCTGTGCGGGAGCAGGTTTCGTAGACCATCCGCCGCTGGGTCTGCTCGCGCAGCCGATGCCACGGCGAGCGATGAGCCGGTCGATCGCCGTGCGCGAGCGACACCTTCCCGGGCGGAAACCGATCGGGAGGTGGCCCCACACAGCGTGGCTGCGCGACGCCTCACGGCCGTGTCGCGAGGTAGACGGTGTTGGCGGACCGCCCTTTGGTCAACGGGTTGTGGAAGGACACCTCGCGGGCCTCGACGTCGGCGAACACGGTGTCGAGAACTGCGCAGAACTCGTCGTCCGGTGGGTCGTCGGACCACAGGGCGAAGGTGCCGCCCGGGGTGAGATGCGCGGACGCCGCCCGCAAGCCGTCCCCGGTGTAGAACGCGGCGTGGGCCTGATCGAGCACGTGCCGTGGCGAGTGGTCGATGTCGAGCAGGATTGCGTCGTAGACCCGGCCCGGATGCTCCGGATCGAAACCCGCTGTGCCTGCGGCGGCGAAGAAGTCCGCGCATACCATGACGACTCGGTCGTCGGCGGCCAGGCCGGTGGTGTCCGGCAACAGATTACGTTCGTGCCAGTCGATCACCGCGTCGGAGTATTCGACGACGGTGAGCGAGCGAACCCGGGGATCGGCCAGCGCTTCCCGCGTCGTGTAACCCAGACCGAGACCGCCGACGAGCACGTCGAGATCCGCGCCCGGCGTCCGCGCCAGACCCAGTCTCGCCAATTCCTTTTCGGCGACGGTGAACAGGCTCGACATCAGGAACTCGTCGTCGAGCTTCACCTCGTACACGTCGGCGCGCACCGTCGAATCGAACCGGCGCCGCAAGCTGATCACACCCGTCGGCGTCTGCCGCCAACCGAGCTCCTCGAAGTGCGCGCTCATCGCCACGAGGATAGACCAAGCCTCCGATTCCTTCACGCTAACGCAGCTCGGTCACCGGAAGAAACCTTGACCAGGCAACCGTGCGCAAACGCGAATTGACGGCCTCGGCCTGAACCCGAGTAGGCGAAAAGCACACACGAGGATTGACCGAGGAGATGCGAGTGATCAACTCAGACACCGGATCTGAAACCACAGCACGCACCCTTATCACCGAGCTGAGATCACTTCTGGGCACGAAACTCATTGCATACCTGGCTGAAGCACACGACACCGCCACCCTTCGCGGATGGGTGGACGGCACCGGCCCGCTCCCCGACCAAGCTGCCCTCAACCGACCCCAGGTCGCCCTCGATACCGCACGACGAATCGGTGCACGCGACACCCCCGCCGTCGTCGAAAGCTGGTTCCAAGGACGAAATCCCATAGCACTCCGTACAAGTGCGCGCCGGGGATCTCGGGGTGAGGCGGACCCGCACCTCCCGGTCACCGCCGCACATGCTCGACGACGCAGTATCGAACATGTCCGCGCTACTGGATCGACAACCTCGACTCAGGGTCGTCACTCCTCGACGAACCGGAGGCGTCCGGGGTCGCTGGCGCCGCTGTGCAGGTCGACGACCCGGTCGGCGACCCGGTCCACCACGGCCGCGTCGTGGCTGATCACCAGCAGAGCCAGGTGTTGGCTGCGCGTGAGATCCGCCAAAACGTCAAGCACCCGCCGCTGGGAGATCGGGTCGAGGCCGGTAGTGATTTCGTCGCAGATCAGGACCGTCGGTGCCGCTGCCAGGGCACGGGCGAGCGCGGCGCGCTGCGCCTCGCCGCCGGAGAGGGCTCCGGGGCGCTGGTGCGCGATCTGCTCGTGAAGGCCGACCCGATCGAGCGCGCGACGGGCTGCCGCGGCCGCCTCCCGGTCAGTGTCGCCGCGCAGGCGTCTCGGCCCGCGCACGATCTGTCCCCACACGCTGCGGTACGGGTCGAACGCGGCCTTGGCGTCCTGGAAGACGTACGCGATATCGGCCAGCTGATCGCGGGTACGCCGACGCACCGATCCCGCCACCGGAACCCCGTCGAGGAACACGCCCCCGGCTGTGGGTGGGTGCAGGCCCGCGGCCACCCGCGCGGCGGTGGACTTGCCGCACCCCGACCGGCCGACCAAGGCCACGCATTCCCCCGCTTCTATCGACAGCGAAAAGCCCTGCAGTACGGCGGTCGCGCGATACCCGGCGGTGACAGCGTTCAGCTCCAGTCGGTTGGCGGCCGGGGTGGTGCGGTTCCTCGTCGCGGCGCCCGCCCGTGGGACCGGTGACGGGGCCGGGGCGGGCAGGATCGTGGTGTCGCAGGCGTTGATCACGCGCCCCTCGGCCATGACGATCACGTGCTCGGCTACCTGGTGAACGGCGTCCAGGTCGTGGGTGACGAGCACGATCGTGAGCCCCTGGCCGCGCAGTCGCAGCATTTCGTCGAGGATGGCTGCCCGGTTGATCGGGTCCTGTCCAGTGGTGGGCTCATCGAGGATCAGGCACGTAGGGTTGGTCAGCAGGGCTTGCGCGATGACGAGGCGTTGTTGCTGTCCGCCCGAGAGTTGGTGGGGGTAGCGGCGCAGCATGCCCGGATCCGACGGGAATCCGGCCCGCTCGAGAGCGTCGGGGACGCTCGCCCGGTTACCTTGCCGCTGAGCGGCGCGGGCAATGTCACCGAGTACGGTGCCGATCCGCAGTGCCGGGTTGAGCACCGAGGAGGGTTGTTGGGGCACGTACCCGAACAGCACCCCGTCCGCGCGCACGCTGTTGGTGCTCACCTCGACGCCGGGCCGGTGCTCACCGATCAGGGCCAGTGCGGTGGTGGTCTTTCCGCTGCCGGAGGCGCCGATGAGGGCGGTGACGACACCTGCGGGGATGTCGAGGTCGATATCGTCGACGAGGATCCGGCCTCGGGTGCGGGCGGTGAGCCCGCGCACCCGGATCGCGGTGTCACGGGCAGGAGCGGACGCGGCTGCCGGGAGAATGTCGGTCAATGCTGTTTCCTTGTCAGCAGTTCGCGGGCGGCCGCGCGGGCCCCGGAGTCGAACAGCAGGTTCACGCCCATTGCGAGGGTGATGATCAGCACCGCGGGCACGATCACCCCCCAGGGGACGAGGGTGAGGCCGGCGCGGTTGCGGTCGATCATCACCGCCCAGTCGGTGCCAGCGGAGTCCGCGCTCACACCGAGGAAGCTGGCGGAGGCGACCAGATAGATTGCGCCGACGAACCGCAGGCCGGCGTCCGCGGCGAGGACCGGCAACAGTGAGCGGCCCAGGTAGCCGAGGTGGCGGCGCCACCAGGTTTCGCGTTGCAGGATCAGCGCTTCCATGGCCGGGGTGTGCGCGCCGTGCAGCGCGCTGGCCCGCACCAGACGCGCGGCATCCGGGAAAAGCAGCACCGCCACCACCGCCGCCAGCACAACCTGATCGGCGTCAGTGATCGCGACGATCAGCAGGAGCAGCATCATCGACGGCAGCGACAGCAGCAGATCCAACGGTCGCATCAGCATCTCGTCGACGATCCGGCGGCGGGCGGTCGCGGCCGCCACTCCCCAGGGCACGGCGAGCAGATAGGTCAGCACTACCGCGGCCGCGGCCACCATCACCAGCGAGCGTCCGCCGAGCAGTACCTGCGTCAGGACGTCGCGGCCCTCGGAATCGGTGCCGAGCAGCCACTTCTCGCCTTGGGTGAACGCCGGGCCCCGGCTGGTGTCACCGGCGATCAGGGGGCCGAGTACCGCGACCGCGAGCGGGACCGCGGTCAGCCCGACACCGACGAGCATCCGTGCCGGGATCTTCGGCCGGCGGACATGCTGCGACCGATCGGGGGCGCTCATGCGGCGACTCCTGCCACCGGATTGAGCTGGTAGGCCACAATGTCCGCGACCGTGTTCACCGTCACCGTGACCAAGGCGAACACCGCCACCAACCCCATCAACAACGGGAGGTCGCGGCTACTGACCGCAGCGACCAGCACCTGGCCGAGTCCGCCCAGCGCGAAAACCGCTTCGACGACCACGACGCCGCCGAGTAGCCAGTCCGTGACCCGCGCGAGGTGCTGGGAGGCCGGGGTCAGGGAGCCGGGCAGGGCGTGCCGCCAGATCACCCGGCGCATCGGTACCCCGAGCCGGAGGGTGTGCCGGATGTACTCCGATTCCAACGTGGTGATCATCGACGCGCGCACCAGCCGCGTCAGCGAGCACACAGGCCGGATCACCAACACCAGCACCGGCAGCACCCATAACTGGGGTTGCAGCAGCAGCGACCCGCCGGCGCCGACGGCGGTGGGGGCGAACCATCCCAGCCAGACCGCGAACACCGCGACCAGCACGATCGCCATCGCGAATTCCGGTGCCGCGTAGAGGGCTACGGCCAGGGCGGTGATGGTTCGGTCGACCGGGCGGTCGCGGCGCGCCGCGGCCGCCACCCCGAGGAGAAGCGCCAGCGGCACGAGCACCACGAACGCCAGGGCGGCGAGCGTCAGTGTCGGCGCCAGCGCCACCCCCAGCATGTCGGCGACGGGTCGCCCGGAAACCGCCGAGGTGCCCAGGTCACCGTGCAGTAGCCCGGTCAGCCAGTGACCGAATTGCACCGGCAGCGGCCGGTCCAGGCCGAGGAGCTCGCGCAGTTGCGCGATCCGCTTCGGGTCTGCGTCGTCACCGGCGATGACCACCGCGGCATCACCGGGCAGCGCGGCGGCGATGGTGAAGACGACGACGACCACCCCTAGGACCTGGGCCAGTCCCACCGCGAGCCGGGTGCCGGCGTAGCGGGCGAGGATCACCCCAGCCAGGCCTTGTCGAATCGGGCGTACCCGAGGGTGTTGGTGGGAGCATTCTGGGCCATCCCGGCCAGATTCGGTGCCAGACCGTGCAGACCGTCGGAGAACCCCCACACCAGCAGGCCACCCTCGCTGTGTAGTTGCGACTGCATCTGCTGGTACGCGCCAGCCCGGGCGTCCTCGTCGGTGGTTTCACTCGCGGTGGCGAACAACGCATCGAAGCCGGGGCGACGCCACTGGGTGTAGTTCTTCGACGACGACGTGAGCATCCGCTGCGCCAGATGAGTTTCGATGGGCATGGCCCCGGACCGGAAACTCGACAGCACACCCTCGTCGAGGGTCCGCGTCCAATATGTCGAGCCCTCACCGACTTTCACGTCGATCTTCAGTCCGGCACGTCCGGCCTGTTCGGCGAGGATGTTCGCGGCCTCGACGAAACCGTTGGTGGCACCGGTGGTCTGCAGGTCGATGGTGGTGTTCAGGGCGCCGGCCTTGCGGATCAGCGCCTTCGCCTCATCCAGGTCCAGGCTGCGCTGGGGCAGATCATCGGCGTAGTACTTGGCATCCTTACCGAACAGGTCGTTGCCGACCACACCGGTACTACCGAGCACGGTGGACACCAGCTCGTCGCGGTCGACCAGGGCGAACATCGCCCGCCGCAGATCCAGGTTGTCGAAGGGCGGCCGGTCCACCTTCATCGCGAACCCGGACATCGCACTGCGTGGCGACCGCAGAATCTGCACGCGGGCATCGGTGGCGTAGGTGCGGGCCGAGGTCACCCCGAGGTCGTCGGCGTACTCCACCTGCCCGCCGAGCAGGGCGTTGATCCGCGCGGTCTCGTCCGGGGCGGTGAGGATCTCCAGTTCCTCCAGATGTGGGGCACCGTCCCAGTAATCACCGAACCGGGCGGCAACGAAGGATCGGCCCGGCTCGAACGAGACGAAGGTGAACGGCCCGGAGCCGACCGGTCGGGTGAAGTCGGTGGTGCCCTCGGGAATGATGTAGGCGCCGAACGCGGCGAGCACATTCGCCAGGTCCCCGCACGGGCGGGCGCACACGAATTCGATGGTGCGCTCGTCGATGGCACGGGAGCGGCCGATGTCGATCATTTCGAGCGAGGCCCGCGGCCGCAGCGCGTTCTTCGGGTCCAGGATCCGCTGGTAGGAGTACAGCACGTCCGCGGCCCGCACCGGGCGCCCGTCGTGGAACACCGCCGGGCGCAACTCCACGGTCCACATGGTGGCGTCGGCGTTCGGTCGCCAGGCGGTCGCCAGCCTGGCAACCGGGCCGAGGTCGTCGCCATATTCGACGAGCTTGTCGTAGAGCGCGTTCGCGCGGGCGACGTCGGCGTACAGGTTGGTTTTGTGCGGGTCCAGCACTTCCTGTGCGCCGCCGCCGGAGAATACCGCCCGCAGTCGGCCGCCGTCCCGGGGTACCTCGGTCGTCGAGGGCGCGGTGTCACCGCCGGTGCTGCAGGCCCCGAGCAGCACGGCGCCGCCGACGGCGGCGCCGAGGCCGAGGAACGAACGCCGACTCAGGTGAGGCAGCGGGGGCAGTGCGGATCGGGGGACCGGATTCATCGGGGGTTTCTCCTTGAACAGTGAATTCGAAAGCGGGGTCGGCGGAATGGTCAGATAGCCTCGGCGATCACATGCATCCGGTCGCCGGACAACGTGCTCGCACCGGCATCGGCCAGGGCGGTTGGGCCTGGCCAGCCGGTCTCGGTGCGGGGCCCGTGTGTGTCGAACACGGCGCGCACCGCGAATCCGGCGCGGCGCAGGTGGCCGGTCAGCTCCACGGGGAACAGCAACCGCCAGGCCGAGGTCTGGACGAGCGGTTCGACGGAATCGGGGATCTGCCACTGCCTGCGGCGGCGCAGTAGCTGGGCGGCATGGTCGATCCACAGGGTGGTCTCCGCCCGCCAGCTGTGCCCGTGCCAGGTGAAGGAAGAGTGGGTGGGGGCGTCGAGGAGTTCGGTGCTGCCGAGGAAGAAGGCGCCGTTGCGCATCTCCGCGATCAGGAGCCCACCGGCGCGCAGGTGAGCCCGGGCGCAGCGCAGGCACGATTCCAGTTCGTCGTCGGTGTGGCAGTAAAGCAGGGCACTGTCCAGGCAGGTGATGGCGTCGAACCGTGCACCGACCTGGAAGTCCCGCAGGTCACCGACCGCGGCGGTGACGCCCTCGTATTTCTGCTGCGCGTAGCGCACCATCGCCGGGGACTGGTCGATGCCGTGGCAGCGATACCCCTTTCGGGCCAGGTATCCCAGGTCGCGGCCGGTGCCGCAGCCCAGGTCCAGCACCGACGTCGGGCGGGTCCCCTCGCCGACCACCTCGGAGCGCAAATATGCCCGCAGGATGTCGTCGACGAACCTGGCAGCGGTGTGGTCGGGGTCGGGAAAGCGGGCCTCGTACAGTGCTGGGTTGTCGGTCAGCAGGTTCCGCGCCTCGGCTGCGGTCATATCGGTGCTCCGGCCGGGTCGGCGAGCAGATTGCGACGGTGCAGCAACCACACTGCGGCCGCCGATCCCCAGGCAAGGGTGATGCACACCAGTGCGCCGGGCCACCCGTTGCCCAGGTCGATGCCGTACCCGATCAGGGCGTTGCCGCCGGCGGCGGCGATCCCGGAGACGAGGTAGAACATTCCGAACAGGGTTCCCGAGATACTCGAATCCCCGTACGAGGGAATCAGTTCCATCACGAACGGCTGGGCGATCATGATCCCCGCCTCGAGAATCAGGGCGGAGAGCACCAACGGCGTCAACGCCAGGACGATCTCACCGACGCTGTGACCGCGGTCGGCCCACAGGACTGGCAGTACTGCCACGAACGCGGCCCCCATCAACGCCAGCCCCGCGGTGATGGCGGTGCCCCGGCGAGTGCGGCGATCGAACCAACGGGTCAGCCGAACCTGAGCTAGCAGGCTGAAGACCGTGGTGCTCAGAAACAGCACCGCGACCGCACCACCCCAGTCGGTGATCCGCCCGGCCAGTACCGGATACACCAGATACATCTGGGTCTGCAGGGCGAACATTCCGAGCATGGCAACGGTGAACAGCACGAACCTGCGGTTGGCCAGGACCGCACCCCAACCGCGGAGCACCGTCGTGTCGGCGCGTTCGACCGGGTGGGCGGGCAGGAACCGCAGCTGCGCCAGCGTGAGGGCGGCGAAGATCACCGCCGCCGCGATCGCGACGGTGCGAAAGTCCACCGCCAGCAGGGCGCTGCCGATCAGCGGCCCGGACAGCGCCCCGGCTTGGGCAAAAACGTTGAACACCGCGAACGCTTCCGCGCGCCGGGTCGGTTCGGCGACCGCGATGTAGGAGCGCACGGCCGGGTTGAACAGTGCCCCCGCCAGTCCCGACAGGACGGAGGCGAGCAGTAGCAGCGGCACGCTGGTGCCGAAGGCGAACACCGCGAAACCCACCGACCGCAGGGCGCAGCCGGCGATGATGACCCGATGCGGTCCGAGCCGGTCGGCGGCGGTGCCTCCGATCAGGAACAATCCTTGCTGGCTGAGGGTGCGGACACCCAGGACGAGGCCGGTGATCGCCAGGGACAGGCCCAGATTCCCGGTCAGGTGCATCGACAGATAGGGCACCAGCATGTAAAAGCCGGTATTGACGCCGTACTGGTTGAGCACCAGCAGCTGCACCGAGCGGGGAAAGCTGCGCAGCAGCGCGAGTGTTCCTGTAGCGGACTGCGTTTCGGTCATCAAGATCCCCCGTTCCCGGGGCGCTGCACGCCCAGGCCGGGCCGCCCGCTCGGGCGCAACACGCCGTCTTCGCCGCCCAGCCCGGTCCACGGGTCCCGGGCGAGCAGCAGGTGCCCATCCAGATCGCACCACCGCGCCAGCGACGCCAAATGCACCGCGGGCGCTATGCTCAGCGAGCTGCTCACCAGGCAGCCGAGCATCACGTCCATGCCGCGGTCGCGGGCCGCGGTGGCGAGTTCGTGGGCCCGGTAGATGCCGCCGCACTTGGGCAGCTTGATGTTCACCGCATCCGCCAGACCGCAGAGCCCGTCCAGATCGGCCATGGCGTGGAGGCCCTCGTCCGCGATGATCGGAATCTCGGTGCGGCCGCGCAGCTCCCGTATCCCGTCGCGGTCTCGGGCGGGCAGCGGTTGTTCGAGCGCCACGACCGGCAACCCACGTATGTCGGCAAGCACAGACAGGGCGCTTCCCACGGTCCAGGCCTCGTTCGCGTCGACGATCAGTTCAGCGCCGGGCGCTGCCACAGCCACCGCCGTCAGCCGCCGCACCGACTCGGCCGCGTCGCTGTCCGCCTTGACCTTCAACAGGCCGAATCCGTGCCCGACCAGATCGGCCGCCTCTGCGCCCATCTCCTCCGGTGTCCCGATTCCGACGGTGCGGGCGATCGGCACCTGAGCGGGCAGCGGCAACCCGAGGTGGGTGGCCACCGCCACGCCGTCCATACAGGATTGCAGGTCGGCGATCGCGGACCACACCGCTGCCGCGACCGCCGGATGCATCTGGGCGAGAGCGTCGTCCAGGCTGATGGAGTCGTCGTCCCGCACGTCGACTGCACGGAGTTCGGTGTCGATGCGCGCTACATCCAGTCGCGCGTATACCGATGTGACGACCTCGCCGCGGCCACACAACCCTGTCGCGGGATCGGTCGCGGTGACCGTGACGGCCTCGCGCGTGGACATCACCCCGCGGCTGATCCGGAACGGGGTTGCCAGGTCGAGGGTCCCGACGGTCCAGGTCAGCCTCATACCGTCGATACCTCCGCCTTATCGGTGATCGGGTGCGGCGGCTGCACCGATTGGCATCGGGTCCAGCACCCGGTGGGGTCGTGACAGTCGTCGATCTCGTGTGGTGATGTGCGTGGAGGGTCGAGGAAACGGTGCCGGTGGCACCAGTCGTCATCGAAGATGCTGCGCAGGTAGCGGTCCGGGCCGTCCGGGAAGATGGTGACCACAGTGCCGGGCCACCGGGCGGCGGCCCACCCGGCGACGGTCGCGGCCGCACCGGTGGACCAGCCGCCGGTGTGGAAGCCGCCGCGGGCCAGGGCCCGGCAGGCGTGCACGGCCTCGCGCGGGCCCACCCAGTGGACCTCGTCGAACATCCCGTACTGCACGTTGCCGGGGTGCACGTTGCTGCCGAGACCACGCATGACCCGGCTGGCGGCAGGCTGACCGAAGATTGCCGACCCCACCGCGTCGACCCCGATGATCCGCAGGTCCGGCCATACCTGCCGCAACCGCAGTCCGACACCGCTGCTGTGACCGCCGGTCCCGACACTGCACACCAGTGCATCGACCCGATCGATACCTTGCCTGGCCAGGCCCTCGACGATTTCGTCGGCCAAGCCGTGGTAGCCGGCGGCGTTGTCGGGGTTGTCGTACTGGTTGGGCCAGTACGCACCCGGATCGGCTGCCAGGATGCGGTGCAGGGCGTCGAGTCGGGCTTGTTGCCACCCGCCGGTGGGATGGGGTGTCTCGACGATCTCGAGGGTCGCGCCCAGCGCCTTCAGAAGATTGCGCATAGAGGGTTCGAGTTCGCGGTCGACCACCAGGGTGAGGGGGTGACCGAGTGGTTGTGCCACGTACGCCAATCCCACTCCCAGGGTGCCGCTGGTGGATTCGACGATCCGCGCGCCGACCCGCAGCTCACCGCGCCGGCGGGCACCGACCAGCATCGACAGCGCCGACCGTGCCTTGAGGCCGCCGAAGCCGAGCGACTCGATCTTCGCGAAATAGCCTGGATGGGGCCGGGGCACCGGGGTGTGGATCCGCACGAGCGGGCTGTGCCCGACCCGTGCCAGCGGTCCGATCACGGTCATCGCGGACATGACCCGCGATACAGGTGGACCGGGCTGGCCTCTCCGGTGAGCCAGAAGAACGGATACGGCTCCGCGGAGAGGGCATCGACTCCGCGCCCGAGCAGCTCGCGGGCCACCGCGGCCCCGCTCTGCGCGAACACCGCGATCGGAATCGGCCGGCCGGACGCCGCCACGAGGGCGAGTAGCCGGTCGAAGGTGCCGTTGCCGAGCATCATTCCGCTGGCCAGCACCGCATCACAGTCGTCGAGTGCCTCGGTGAAGTCGGTGACGATCGCCTCGCCCCATTCGGTGACCCCGCCCTTCAGGTCGCACGGCACATAGCGCAGACCGCGATCACGTAAGCAGGCGAGCAGCGAGTTGACCACCCCGATGACCAGCACCTGTCCGTTCTGCGGAGAATTGACCAACCCGGTAACAGCCCATGCGCGGGCAAGTGAGCGCTGCACTGAATCGCCCGCGGGTACCTGCATCGTCTCCACGCGGGCATCGCTGGTGTGGGGACGCAGATGCGCCAGATATGCGTCGAGAGCAGCGACCCGCACGGCCGAATCCTCATGGTGGAGAAGATCGGTGACCGGCACCCCCGCACAGGCGTGCACCACCTCCGGATCCATCGACCCCGGTTCGACCGCGCAGGAGCCGGTCGCCGCACCCACCCGCAGGCTGAGCACCTGATTGCGGTAGCCACCGCTGCGCCCGCCGTGCCGAACCCCCTGATAAGTGGTGAAGGCGACGGACACCGCAATATCACTGGCCGGGACAAGCCTCGGATCGGTGCGATAACGGTCCAGCAGCGACGCAATGGTGCCGGTATTCGCCTCTGCGCTCATGGTCATCGCGCGGAAACCTCGCCGTAGGTGACCGAGATCGACGACAACAGTTCCTCGGCAAGTGGCCGGGCCCCGGCCCGATCCGGAGAAACGACGACCACACTGCCCAGGTAGCTGTTGTTGTCCACCCCGGCGCCCGTGTGATGTCCGGGCGCCTTGAACGCCGATGACGCCACCGCCGGGTGCGCCGCGACCGCATCCACCCCGTGCAGTTCCGCGACGATTCCCGCCTCTTCGGGTACCAGCATGCGCACCGCGGCACTGCGCGGTCGCGCGACACCGTTCTCGGCCTCCGAAGCCACAGTGGCGGGCTCACGGCCGAGCGCGAGCTCGACAGCCACTCGCGGCAGGTCGATGCCGGTGACGTGCCTGATCAACTCGGTGATCTGATTGCCCGCCGGACGAGGATTGATCTCGATGATCCGCGGACCGAAGGTCGTCAACCGCAGCTCGGTGTGCACTACCCCGTGATCGAGCCCGATCGCACCGATCGCGGCCTCGGCGGCGGCCACCAACACTGCGCGGTCCCCGGCGGCCAGGTCGGCCGGGAACATGTGCCCGGTCTCTACGAAACCCGACACCCCGCCCAAACTCTTGTCGGTCACCCCCACCGTGTGGATATCGCCCTGCCGAATCCAGCTCTCCACGCTGAACTCTCGGCCGTCGAGAAATTCCTCGAGCAACACCACCGGACTGCGCTGCTGTCCACGCGCATTCACCGCGAAACCCCGCAAGTCATCGACCGCATCCTTCACCGTCGGCCAGTCGTCGGCGCGTCGCACGAACATTCCCGCGCACAGATCCGTCGGCTTGACCACCAGGGGGTATCCCACGGCCTCGGCCGCGGCGTGGAGCCGAGCCGAGTCGGCCACAGGCGCGGTCGCGTGGCGCGGCCCCGGGATCCCCATCCGATCCAACGCCGCCCGGGTACGCGACTTGTCGCAGGCGATCTCTACCGCCTCCAGCGCAGGACCGGGAAGCCCCAGCCCCCGCGCGATTCTCGCGGCAGTGGGCAGGTAATAGTCGCAGCTGGTCAGAACCCCAGCGATCGGCGCCTCGGCGTGAATCCGGCGCGCCACATCGACGGCCGCGACCGGGTCATTGGTCTCGGCCGTGACCACGGCCCGGCCCAGGCGCAACGGATGCGGAGATCCATCGGTCAGGGTTTCCGGGTAGTGCTCCGGTCGTCGCGTCAGGAACGTGAACTCGACCCCCTGATCGGCAACCGTCCTCGGCAACAACGTTCCCATCGCGCCGACCCAGCTCTCCACCAGCAACAGGTGTGCCACAGGTGACCTTCCGCTCGCGTTCTTCCGCAATTCCCGACCCCGCAAAAGCTACTGATAATCGTTATCGTTTGCAATACGGAGTGCCGACATACCGGCAACCGGCTCTCTACGTTCGTCCGCACGCCCGCGCGTCGACGGTGACCCTGACCACCACTCTGCTGCTCGTCGGCGCATCCGCTCCGTCGCCCGCCCTGCCCGCCACAGTGGGTGACCACGACCGGCAAAGCGGCCTGCGGTTCACGGGCACCGATGATCTGTCACCCCTGCCCCAGCCCTTGCGGGTCTTGTCCGAATGGGTGTCGGTGACGTCGTCGACCAGCTTCGCGGTCATCAGGGATTCGAGCAGCCCCACCAAGGCCATCGCCAATGCGTAGGGGGCGATGATCGAGAGCGTGTCCATGGTGGACCGGCGCGGTGACCGCAGCGCCGCCCGGACCGACATGGTCTCCGCGGGTGGGTCGAGTTGTACTGCCATCACAGCTCCGTTCACATCGGGCGCGTGCACACGCCGGTGCCCTAGTCGACGACGCCACAAGGCGCCACAGGATTGACGCGGTAACCACGATCGGCGCGGAGCCGAAGCCGGGACCGGAAATGGTGAAACGAGTGTCGCGTCCTGCCCGCATTGCCCCGTCGGTGACGGGTGGTGTGTGCCGAGTCCCGGGTTCGGGATGGGTGGAGAACGGGTTAGAGTGACCGACGGTGTGCCGGGAAGTCTGGTCGGCGTGAATTCGGCGACGCAACGGCAAGGACTTCCTCATGTATTCACCGTCTCTGGTGCACCCATCCATTACTCGCCCGCGGAGCACGGCCGAACTAGTCGCTGTGGTGTTGTGGCCCGTCGCGGTGATGACGGCGTTGCATCGGGTATTGATCAAGGCGGTGAACGGCTACATCACCGACGACTTCGCCCCGGTCTACGCGGCGGCGGTGGAGTTCTGGAACGGCCGGGAGGTCTATACCGCAGACTTCTCCTCGGTCGATCCGCACTACCTGTATCCGCCGAGTGGGACGTTGCTGATCGCCCCGATCGCGGTTCTGCCGCCGGAGTTGTCCAGGTGGGCGTTCATCCTCGCCAACACCGCGGCGATCGTGGTGGCCTTGTACCTGTTGTTGCGCATGTTCGGCCTCGGCCTGCGAGCGGTCGCCGCACCGGTTCTGTTGTTCGCTGCCTTTTCCTCGGAGGCGGTGACCAACACGCTGGTCTTCACCAACATCAACGGTCTCGTGCTGCTCGGTGAGATCGCCTTCCTGTTCCTGTTACTGCGCCGCCGCGACTACTGGTCGGGGGTGGCGATCGGGCTGACCTTCGCGGTGAAGCCGATCCTGGCGCCGTTGCTGCTGCTGCCGTTGGTACGGGGACAGTGGCGGGTGTTCGTCACCGCGCTCGGGATTCCTCTGGTGCTGACCGCGGTGGCGTGGCCGCTGGCGGCGGACCCGTGGGCGTTTGTCACCCACACCGCCCCGTATCTGATGCAGTCGCGGGACTACTTCAACAGTGCCATCGTCGGCAACGGCACCTACTACGGGCTTCCGCCGCTGCTGATCACGGGGTTGCGAGTGTTGTTCGCGCTGTTGGTGATGGGCTCGGTGTGGTTGTTGTGCCGGTATCACCGTGGTGATGAGGTGTTCTTCGTCGCCACCACCTCCGGGGTGCTGTTGACCGGGTCTTTCCTGCTCGGCTCGCTCGGGCAGATGTACTACTCGATGATGCTGGCACCGCTGTTGCTGTCGGTGGTGTTGCCGAACTCGGTGATGCGGAACTGGCCGGCCTGGCTGGCTGCCTACGGGTTCCTCAGTTACGACAGCTGGCTTTCGGTCCGATTCCCCGAGGCCGGGCGTGCCGCCGAATACATGAAGACCACCTTCGGGTGGAGTTTGCTGCTGATCGTCATCTTCGGGGTGCTGCTGCACCGCCGGGTCGCCGCGCGGCAGACCGAGGTCTGCGTGCCCGAGGGCCGGGGACGGGGTGGCCCCGTGACGGGATCAGGGTTTCGGTTCGGTCCTCGGGCGCGCCCCCGACCTGGCCAGACCCGCCACGCACCGCGGACTCGGTCGACGACACCCGGCGGCGGACGTTGAATACCGATCACCAGACCCGTGACGGCTCCGCTCGGCACGACCGCCCCGCTGCCGGGGCGGCCGCTTCGCCCCAGCCGCTTGTCCCGGTGTCCGACGGCTACCGATATGACCTCGATGGGCTGCGGGGACTGGCCATCGCTCTGGTCGTCATCTTTCATTTGTGGCTCGGTCGGGTGTCCGGCGGGGTCGATGTGTTTCTGGTGCTGTCCGGGTTCTTCTTCACCGGCATGCTGCTGCGCAGGTCCGGCGACGGTGGCCCTGCGGTGCGGGAGGTGCTCAGCCGCACCGCGCGGAGGCTGCTGCCTGCCCTGGTGGTGGTGTTGGCAGCGACGGTGGCGATGACCGTGATTGTGCGCCCGTTCACCCAGTGGAGCGCGGCCGCGGATCAGGTGCTCACCTCCCTGCTGTATGTGCAGAATTGGGAACTCGCGCGCACCGCGGCCGACTACCAGGCCGCCGACGCGTCGGTCAGCCCGATGCAACACCTGTGGTCGATGTCCGTGCAGGGCCAGTTCTACCTGCTGATTCTCGCGCTCGTAGGGGTGCTGGCCGCCGGGTGCCGGCGGATCGGTAGACCTACCGCGCTGCAGGCGGTCATCACCATGGTGGTCGTGGTCGCCGGTGGGGCGTCACTGCTGTATGCGACAGCGGTCTCTCACCGGCACCAGGGTTGGGCATACTACGACACGGCAGCCCGGCTGTGGGAACCCCTGGCCGGTGCCCTGCTGGCGTGCATGATCGGCCGGATCTCGCTCCCTCGTGGCGTTCGTGCCGTGCTCGCGACCACCGGCCTCGCGGTGATCGCGGGCTGCGGGCTGATGGTGGACGGGGCGCACCTGTTCCCCGGACCGGCCGCATTGATCCCGGTCGGCGCGGCGGTGGCGCTGATCCTGGCCGGTGCCGGAGCCGATTCCCGCGCCCGCAGCGCACCCACTGCGACACGGCTGCTCGCCTCGCGGCCGCTCGTCGAACTCGGTGCGCTCGCCTATGCGCTGTATCTGTGGCATTGGCCGGTTCTGATCTTCTATCTCGGTTGGCGTGAGCGGCCCGCCGTAGGTCTGGTGGGCGGGCTCATCGTGCTCACCGTCTCGCTGATCCTTGCGCGGCTGACCCATGTGTGGGTGGAAACGCCCTTGCGCGCCCGGTCCACACCCGCATCCGCGCAGCATGAGCAGAGCCGGCATCGGCGGGCCCGAATCGTGGTCGTGGCGGTGACCGCGGTCGGGATCACGATGATCGTCGCGGTCGGTTCCTGGCAGTGGTATCTGAGGCACAATCCGGAAACCGCGTCCCGGGTCGGTCAACTCGACCCGAAGATTTACCCCGGGGCAGCGAAACTGCTCGACGGTGCCTTCACCCCGCACGCGAAGATGCGGCCCAGTCTGCTCGAGGCGCCCGGGGATCTGCCGCCGTCGAGTTTCGACGGGTGCATCTCGGACATGAGCACCCGGGCGGTGATCGCCTGCACCTATGGTGACCCCCACGCGGTGCGGACACTGGCGGTGGTGGGCAGTTCCCACACCGAACACTGGCTCACCGCTCTCGACGCCATCGGCAAATCTCGCGGCATCCGGATCGTGTCGTATCTGAAGATGGGTTGCCCGCTGAGTCTGGGTGAGCCGATGCTCGGGGACCAGCCCTACCCCGACTGCCGGGACTGGTCCGTCGAGGTCCTCGACCGACTCCGCGACGACCGCCCGGACTGGGTGCTGTCCACCGCAACCCGCCCCAACCCCGACGGGCCCGGCGACATCACCCCCGACGACTACATCCAGGTGTGGACGAAATACGCCGACTTCGGGCTGCCGTTCTTGGGGATCCGCGACACCCCCTGGCTGCACCGGGACGGGGTGCCCTACCGGGCCATCGATTGCCTGGCCGACGGCGGCGACGCCGACACGTGTGGCATGCCCCGGGACGCGGTACTGGCCGCGGACAATCCCGCCGCGGCCGCTGCCGCGGACTTCCCCGACGTGCATCTGATCGATCTGTCCGACGCCGTCTGCGACGTGACGATCTGCCGTGTCGTCGAGGGCAACATCCTCATCTACCACGACTCCCACCACCTGTCGGCGACCTACGTGCGCAGCCTCGCCCCCGCACTCGACCGGCAGATCGGAGCAGCCACCCGCTGGTGGTAGCAGTCCGCGTTCGTGCACACGCCGTCCGCCGCGATAGGGTGACAGTGGTGCGCCGGGAAGTCTGGTCGGCAAAAAGAATGTCGTTGCTATCGACCGGACGAGGACCGCATCATGTGGATCACATCATCTCTGCAGCCTGTCAGCTTCCGACACCGGACCGGCCCTTCGCCAGCGGTGGCGTGGTGAGCGCGATGAAACACCTTCCCTTTGCCACACACGGCATTTACTACGAGAGCGGGGGCAGTGTCCCGGTGCGCCGCACCTGCCGGGCCCGGCTCGAGCAATGGCACGTTCCCCACGCACTGCACCGGTTCGACACCTCCCTGGGCGTCACCACCGTCGTCTCGGCCGGAACGAGTACCGGGTGTCCGCCGGTGGTGCTGCTGCCCGGCGCCGACCTGAATGCGGCCATGAGTCTGGCCACCGTGTGCGCGCTGCGGGGACAGCACCGTGTACTGGTCCCGGACATTCCCGGTGCGCCGGGCCTGAGTTCGTCCCGGCGCCCGCACCGGTATCGGCACCAGCTCCCGGTCTATGGGCACTGGCTCGACGAGCTGCTCCCCCAGCTGTGCCCCGACCCGGTGACCCTGGTCGGCCATTCCCTCGGCGCCGGCATCGCCCTGGCGTCCACGCCGTCCGACCGTGTCACGAAGCTGATCCTGCTCAACCCGGCGGGTATCGTCACGATGCGGCGCACCCGAGAGCTGACCTGGCTGCGGACGAAATGGAGACTCCACCCGACACTCGAGCACAGCGAACAACTGCTGTCGTATCTGATGTCGCCCCGGTTCATCCCCGACATGAGCCTGGTCTCCTGGTACAGCATGGTCGCCGACCTCTGTTTCCCGTGCCGGCTGCCGCGCCGCCTGCCCGCCCGGATCGTGCGCCGCTGGTCAGGTATTCCGGTCGTCGTCGCCACCGGGGAACACGACCGACTGGTGCCTCCACAGCTGCTGCGCCCACGAGTGCGGTCGCTGCTCGGGGTCGACATACACACCCTCCCCCAGGTGGGACACCTGGCGTTACGTGAGTCCCCCGACGCCGTCGCCGAGTTGATCACCTCCGCTCCGAGTAATCAGAGAGAAGCCGTGTGAGCACCCATCCCACCGCCAAAGCGTCCCTGTTCCCGCTGATCGCCGCGGTCCTCGCCGCCGCCATCCTGCGGCTGCGGAATCAGGCGTACTGGCGCATCGCCGAACAGGAAGCGGTCGACCAGAATCACGACGGAATCCCCGACGTCTACCAAATCAATCTTCGGGAGTGAACGGCGTGACGGGGTTACCTGCGGTCAGTTCGGCGCGTCCCCGGGGGGGTCGTCGCCGTCGACGAGTTGGTTGAGTACAGCGGTCGTGGCCTCCGCGGCGAGCGAGAAGGGTTCGAGGACGATCTCGGCACCCGCCGCCCGTAGTTGATCGGCGTCGTGAATGGTATGTGCCGTGAGTGCGATCCGCCCCTGGTACTCGTGGTGCCGGAGACCGTGCAGTAGTGCCTTGTTCGTTTCGAGCAACGGGATGGTGCTGATCACGAACCGCGCCTGCTTCAGTGGCAGCGTTTCCAAGAAGTGGACATCTTCCGCGCTGCCATAGACGGCGGTGACTCCGTCCCGGGTGTTGCCCCCCACGTGCTGAGGGTCGAAGTCCACAGCCAGCACCCGGTGACCGGCGCGGCTGAGGTGGTCGGCGACGTGCCGGCCGAACCGGCCGAGCCCGTAGAGGATGGCATACACCTCGGAATCGGTGTCGGGAATCGCGGTGGCGCGGCTGCCGGTCCACTCGAACACTTTCAACCACCGTTCGATCCGGTGGTAGATCTGGTGCGAGTACAAGATCAGGTAGGTCGAGCCGCCGATCGTGACCAGCCCGACGACGGTAATCAGGCTGACGGTGGCGCTGGTGATGTGGCCGAGGCTGAGCCCGAGCGCCGCGAGAATGAGGGAGAACTCCGAGATCTGGGCGACGGTCAGACCGGCCAGGAACCCGACCCGCACCGGGTACCGCATCGCAGCCATGATCACCACCACGATCAGTGGGTTCCCGATGAGCACGAACAGCGAGAAGATCAGCGCCTCGGGGATCTGATCGGCCGCGTGGGTGAATTCCAGCCGCGACCCCAGGTCCAGGAAGAAGAACAGCAACAGGAAATCACGCAGGCTCACCAGCCGCGCCCCGAGCGCATCACGGTACGGCGTGGATGCCAACGAGACTCCGGCCAGAAACGCCCCGACCTCGGAGCTGAAACCGAGCGTATCGCTCACCGCGGCGATCGAGACGGCGTAGGCCACCCCGAACAGCACCAGCAACTCCTGAGATCGGGCGATGTGGTGCAGCAGCCACGGCAGCAGGTAGCGCATCAACACGGCGACGGCGGCGAGCAGGCCGATGCCCTTGGCGACGACCAACGTGATGCTCACGGCCAGAGAGTCCCCGGTTTGCCGCCCGAAGACGTTGAGCGCGATCATCACCAGCACCACGACGATGTCCTGCACGATGAGGAATCCGATCGCGATACGACCGTGGAGTTGTTCGAGTTCGCGTTTGTCGGACAGCAACTTCACGATGATGATCGTCGACGAGAACGTCAGGGCGACCGCCACATACACCGCGGTCACCGAGTCCATCCCCAAGGCGATCGCGATCAGGTACCCGACCACCGAGGTGAACAAGACCTGCCCCAGACCGGTCGCGAGAGCAACGGGACCGGTGCTGCGGATCAGATGCAGATCGAGCTTCAGACCGACGAGGAACAGCAGGATGGCGATCCCCAAGCGGGCCAGGAGCTCGATCGTGCTGTCGGCGACCACCCATCCGGTGCCCGCGGGCCCGACCAGGATGCCGACCCCGATGAACGCGACGATCATCGGCTGCCGCAGCCGGGTAGCCAGCAACCCGGCCACGGCGGCGATGGCCAGGATGACCGCGATCAACGCGAAGTCGTGCAGGTCCACCACGGTTAGTCCCTTCGCGACTCGAACCGTAACTTGCCGGATGCGGAGGAAGCGGGCAAAGCGGGACGGGAAGCCCGCCAGGATTCACAGTGCGCCGGGGAGTTCAATTCAGGCTTCCTCCAGCGGCCAGGTAACCGTCGATGGCCCGCTGGAGGCGGTCGAGAGCGGTGCCGTAGGAGGTGAAGTCGCCGGTGTGCTGGGCCTCGCGCAGGCTACCCAGTGCCGCGTTGAGTTCGAGCACGGCGGTGGTCAATTCCTCCGAGAGGGCGGGCGGCGGTGCAGGTTCCGCACCGTCGGCCGGTGGTGTGGCCTCCGGTGCGGGTGGTGGCGGTGCGGTGGCCGCGTCACCGCCGGGTGCGGTCGCGACGCGTCCGGTGCCGGCCCCGAAGACCTGGTCGAGGGCTTCGGCGAGGGTGGGCGCGTAGCCGACCCGGACCCCGCCGGTGCCGGGTTCGCGGTAGCTGACCAGGACGCGGGAGAGCTGTGGAAACGTCGACCCGTCGGCGGCGGTCGACAATCGTTCGGTGAACAAGGGTTCGATGTAGAGGACGCCGCCGTCGGCGATCGGCAACGTCAGCAGATTGCCGTAATGGATGCGGTTCGACCGCTCGAGCAGCGTGCGCTCGGACGCGACCCGGGTATCGGAAATCATCGAGTTCTGGATCTGCTGCGGCCCCTGCGTGAGGGTATCCGTCGGCAGTTGCAGGACCTCGATTCTGCCGTAGTTGTCGGGATCCGAGTGCACCGAGAGGTAGGCGGAGAGGAATTCGCGGTTGAATCCGACCATGGCGCTCGCGAGCCGGAACGACGGCTGAGCGGTGGCTTGGTCCCCGATCAGGATGTAGTAGGGAGGTTGCTGGCCGCCGGTGTCCGTGGTCGGGTCGCTGGGAACGGACCAGAAGGCGTTGTTGGTGAAGAACTCTCGCGGCTCGTTGACGTGGTACTTGGCCAGACGTTCACGCTGGATCCGGAACAGGTCCTCGGGGTAGCGGAAGTGGGCGCGGAGGTCGTCGGAGATCGCCTCGTCAGGCCTGACCGTGCCGGGGAATACGCTCATCCACGCGGACAGGACCGGATCGTCCTGATCGACCTGATACAGGGTGACGGTGCCGTCGTAGGCGTCGACGGTGGCCTTGACCGAGTTACGGACGTACGAGACCTGCTCCCGGGGCAATATCCGTCCGGTGTCGGGGTCGGTGACGACCGGTTCACTCAGTGCCCCGGCCTGCGCATACGGGTAGTGCTCGAGCGTGGTGTAGGCGTCGACGATCCAAGTGATCCGCCCATCGACGACGGCCGGGTAGGGGTTGGCGTCGGTGGTCAGCCACGGGGCGACGTGTTCGACCCGGGTCGCGGGGTCGCGGTTGAGGATGATCTTCGACTCGGGCCCGATTGCGCCGGAGAACAAGATGTTCCGCTCTGCATACTGGGCGGCGAACGCCAGCCGGTTGACCCAGTTCCCGATCGGCACCCCACCGGTCCCGGTGTACGTGTATGTGGCGGTGTCGGTGTCGTACTCGCGCGGCGTAGCTCCCGCCCCGGCACCGACGATGGCATAGTCCGGGCTGTCGGACTGCGCGATGAGTTCGCCGTAGTAGATGCGCGGTTGCTCGACCGGGATCAGTTGACGGTCGGTGCCCTGGGAGGCGATGTCGCTGACGGTGTAGATGGGGTAACCACTGTCGCTGCTCGCGCTCTGACCAGCCGCATCGCGCACCGCGGCATTGACCCGGTTCGCCGGTGCCGCGATGAAACCGTTGCCATGGGTGTAGACGAGATGCCGGTTGATCCACTGCGTTTGATTGCCGCTGAGACTGTTCGGTGACAACTCGCGGACCGCGACGATGTAGTCGGCGAGTTCACCGTCGATCCTGTAGCGGTCGATGTCCAGGGTGGGGGTGAAGCCGTAGAAGTTCTTCAATTGTTGCTGCTGGGTGAACGTGCGGGAGAGCACGTTCGGGTCGAGCAGGCGGGCGTTGGCGATGGTGGTGACATCAGCGGGCAGATCCCGGGGCGGTCGGGTGCCCACCCCTGGATAGTCCCGGTATTCGACCCGGTCGGCGCCGATTCCGTACGCCAGCCGGGTGGCGTCGATGTTGCGTTCGATGTACGGGCTCTCGCGGTCGGCGGCGTTCGGGCGGACGGAGAACTGTTCCATCAGCGCGGGGAAGATCCCGCCGACCAGGATCGAGGACAGCACCAACAGTGCGGCAGCCATCGCCGGGATGCGCAGATCCCGCACCCAGATCGCGGCGAAGAAGGCACCGGCACACAGGATGGCGATCGCGAACAGGATCAGCCGCGCCGGCAGCACCGCGTTGATGTCGGTGAATCCGGCTCCGGTGAAGGTGGGTTCCTTCCGGCTTCCCCACAGCAACGCGTACCGATCCAGCCAGTACGCGACCGCTTTGAGCGCGATGAACGTCCCGGCCAGGACCGCGAGCTGAATCCGTGCCGCCCGGGTCAGCGCACTCGCGCCCGTCCCGGCCCCGTCCCGGCCCCGACCCGGGCTCCTGTCCCGGGTGTCGTCCTGGTCCTGGTCCTGGTTCTGGGCCTTGTTCTTGAACGACACCCGCAGCCCACCGAACAGGTAATGCGTTGCCAGGCTCAGCACGAACGCCAGGAACGTCGCCACGAACAGCCAGGTCAGCACCAACCGGTAGAACGGCAGATCGAACACATAGAAGCCGATGTCGTGGCCGAACTCCGCGTCCACCGTCCCGAAATCGCCGCCGCGCAGAAACAACTGCACCGTGGCCCAGTTCGCCTGGGCACTCAACCCGAAGGGCACGGCAATCAGCAGCGGAACACCGATAGCGAAGAACCGCGGCCGACTCATCACCACCGTCCGGTACTCTTCGATCGGGTCCTTCGACGACGCCGCGGCGGCGAACAGCGGCCGGGACCGATACGCCCACACCAGCACCGCGAATATCAAACCGGCCACGGCGAGCGTCACCACGACGAACAGAATCAACCGGGTCACCAGGACGGTCCCCCACACCGTCCGGTACCCGACCTCCCCGAACCACAACCAATCGACGTACACCGCCACCAACCGTGGCCCGATTACCAGCAACGCCGCGAAGGCGAGGAGCACCACGACCGACACCGACGCGCGCCGCGACAGCAACCGCTCCGACTCGGAGGATGCCATGCTCGCCTCCCGGCGCTCGCCCAGTTCGCGATGTCCGATTAATCCCATTCTAGAGGCGCCGCCGCCCGCACACACATGGATAGCCATGCCAGTGCGAACTCGCCTGTCACAGCTCGGGATCAGCGACGGCGGCGGAACGCTGAGCCGGGCCATCCCCGCGGCGAATTTACTTCAGCATTACTTTAGATCTACTTGTACATTACTCTGGATCGGGTTACCGTCCAATCAGCTGCAAGTGCAGCAGTGAGCCTCCGCCTCCGTCCCATGAGTGGGCGGGGTTCGTCCAATCGAGAAGGATCGGACGGCGATGCCCGTCACGCAGCGCGCCGACGTCGATTCGTTTTTCCGTCCGCACCCCCGCCCCAGTCACTGTCCAGGGCAGACACGAGCGCGGCGGCAGGTGGCGCGATTGGCTTTGATCGCCGTTTACGCGGTGGCAGCTACGGGATGTGGTGCGTCGTCACCGGAGAGTGCACCGCCGTTCCCGGCGTTGGACGTCGTGACCGAGATCGGCGGTCTCGACCATCCTTGGGACGTGGTGTCCGCGCCGGACGGCACCCTACTGACCGGTGAGCGCTCCGGCCGGTTCGTAGTCAAGCGGCCGGATGGTTCCACCGGTGTGCTCGCCGCGGATCTGTCCGACCTCGTCGTCCACGGTGAACTCGGTCTGATGGGAATCGCCCTCGCCCCCGACTTCGATCTCACCCGTACCCTGTACGTGTGCCGCACCCATGTCGCCGGTGAGGTGACCGATATTCGGGTGCAGTCCTGGACGGTGGACGCGCAGTGGACCGCGCTGACACCCACCGCCGTCCTCGTCGACGGCCTGCCGGTGAGCACACGCGGTCGGCACGGCGGCTGCCGTGTCCTCCCATACCAGGACGGAACGCTCCTGATCGGCACCGGCGATGCCACCGATGCGGCGGCGCCGCAGGATCTCGGGTCCCTGGGCGGCAAAGTACTGCGGATTGACGCCGCCACCGGGGCACCCGCGGCCGGCAACCCGTTCCCCGGCAGCGCCGTCTACACGCTCGGGCACCGCAACGTCCAAGGGCTGACGATCCGCCCCGGCACCGGCGAGATCTATGCCGTCGAGCAGGGAACTCATCGCGACGACGAGGTCAACCTCCTGACCCCCGGCGGAAACTACGGATGGAAACCGGACACCGGCGACGGCCACTACGACGAATCCGTCCCGATGACCGACCCCGACCGCGTCCCCTCGGCGATTGCGGCGGTGTGGAGTTCGGGTCCGTCGACCATCGCCACCGCCAGCAGTGCCGTCGTCATCGGCCCCCGCTGGGGCGAGTGGGACAACGCCCTCGCGGTCGGCGTACTGAAGGGACAACAGGTGCTGTTCCTACAACTCGACCCCGCCGGCACCGGTGTTCGCGCCGAGAGCGCACCACCGGAACTGTCCGGTCGATACGGTCGCATCCGTACCGTTGCCGCCCAGCCCGACGGCTCGATGCTCCTCACCACCGACAACGGGGACGACGACAAGGTGCTCCGCGTGACACCCGCAACCCGGCGATGAGCGGGGTTTAGCCCGATTGAGCAACGGGCCCTCGCCGCGTTCGATCCGGTACTCGTAGAAACTGCGCACCACGGCGTTGTTGTGGCGCACCGTACTGCCGCATATCTGTCTTTCAGGTACGGCTTCCGGGTGTCGGTAGGCAGGAACGACATCTCTGAAACCAACACCGATTCGAGGTCGAACTCCCGCTGTCCCTCACGCGACGGATCGGCGGCCGATCCCGAAGAGCCTCTGAGGCGAATCGATGCCCTTCAACCTGTGGCTGCCGGCCGGTTCGCACCAGAACTCCTCGGTCTCCAGTTCGTCGTAGAACTCGCCGGTGACGACCACCTCGTGGGCCGGTGCGACGGCAACCACGCGGGACGCCATGTTGACCGGCCGACCGAACCAGTCGCCCGCGCTCGGCACAGCAGTTCCCCAGGCGATGCCTGCCCGAAGCGGTGGCAGACCCTCCACGCGGGCGGCATCGACGAGGTCGAGTGCGGCGCACGCGAGCGCGGTGGCATCCGACGACACCAGCATGACGGCGTCCCCGATCGTCTTCACCAACCGCACAGGTGAGGCCACCACGTCAGTGGCGAGTCGGTCGAGCCGTTCGGCGACCCGGCTCAGATCGTCCGCCGCGCCCTGTTCGCCGAGCAGCGTAAACCCGACCAGGTCTGCGAAACAGACCCCGATCTGCTGCGAACCCCGGATGTGCAGGTTCGAGTCACCGGCGATACCCACCGCGTCCGAACGCAGTTGCTGACGCAGGTTCGTCGCGAGAATGTGCGCGAGTATCTGCGCCTCGAAATCTGCGATGCGGCGCACCTCCACCGCGTACCGCAGCGCGACTTCCGGGTGATCACCCGCGGCCGCAAGACGGTCCTGGAGGAGGGCTTCCGCAGCATCGGCCGCAGTCCAGATATTGCGGCCGAGAACGCGCGCGGCCGCGAACACCCCGCCTTCGTCGAGCCCCAGATCGCGGTACTGCTTCAGCCCCCGCGCAAGGCTCACATCACCCTCGTTGTAGTACGCATTGTCCTCGGACACTCCTCTACCGATGGCACGAAACCACCGGCGGGCATCGTCGACGGTGACACCGGCCAGCTGCGAGATTTCCTCGATGCCGTAACTGCCTTTCGGCGACAAGGCACGCTCGAGCAACAGATGAGCGAGCCGGTTGTCTCGGGACGCAGCGCGTAGTTCATCGATCGTCACGTTCTCGTCCACCAGGGTTTCGAGTACCCCGATCCGGGTAGAACGATCCGGACCCGACAGCCCGTCGAGAAGACCCGCGCGTTCGAAATCCTCCCACCGCGCGCGATGCGGAACCGGATGGCGCAGCGAGCGAGGCGCCGGCGACACCAGCCCTCCCGGTCGCGGCACGAGCCGTACGCCGAGTCGCCGCGGAAGCCGTCGTCTCGTGCGGGGATTGAGCACGTTCTCATCGTCGCAGGCATCACGGTCGTCAGCGCCAAGATTTCATGAAGTGCTTTCCTCCGACCACCCGACAGAACATATGACAGCGGGATTCACCATCACCTACTTACGTCCCGCGCAGGGTGTGACGCTCCGCGCCGAGGCGCGGGCCGACTCCGCGACCCGGCGCCAGGCACTGTGCCGCTGCGACCTCTACACAGTGCAGGAGGATGGTTCGGCGGTGCTGTGCGCGGCCGCCCAGGGGACGGCGACGGTCGAGCAGTCGCGCTAGCGCCTACCTCGAGATGACACGATGGATGTCATGGCAGACACGATGGACCACGCTTCCGTCATCCGCGCCGGCGCGCGCATCGACGGGCTCATCCGGCGGACTCCCACCTTCCGTGCCACCGTTCCGACAGCCCATGGTGACATCCCGGTGATCTTCAAACTCGAATTCCTCCAGTACGGCGGATCGTTCAAGGTCCGCGGCAGTCTCAACGCCTTGCTCCACGCGGAGGAGGAGGGCCGGCTCGCGGAAGCGGGCGTCGTCATCGCCTCCGGCGGGAACGCCGCGATCGGCGCAGCGTGGGCGTCACGGCTCCGCGGTGTGACGTGCACCGTGGTGGTACCGACCACCGCACCCGACATCAAAATCGAGAAACTCCGGGCGCTGGGCGCGGATGTCCGCACAGTGGGAGACCGTTACGCGGAAGCCGCAGCGTACGCGGCAGAACTCGCCGAATCGTCGAACGCATTGGCCCTGCACGCCTACGACCTTCCGGACATCGTCGCGGGAGCGGGCACGGTCGCACTGGAGGTCCAGGACGATATCCCCGAGCCGGTTACCTACGTGGTCGCGGTGGGCGGCGGCGGACTACTCTCGGGCATCGTCGCCGGCAGCCGCGACGACGACGCCATCGTCGGAGTGGAACCGCGCGGCGCGGCAACCCTGCACACGGCCGTCGCCGCACGCCGTCCCGTGGACATCGACATCGACAGCATCGCGGGCGACTCGCTCGGGGCCACCCAGATCGGCTCGATCGCCTGGGCCACGGTGTCGGCGCGGCCCGTCGAAAGCCTCGTCGTGGACGACAGTGCACTGCTCGACGCCCGGACGCTCCTGTGGGAGGAGTTCCGGATCGTTGTCGAACACGGCACTGCGGCAGCACTCGCGGCAATCATCACCGGCGAACTCGCGCCGCCTTCGGACCGACCACTCTGTGTCGTCCTCTGTGGTGCCAATACCGCGCTCACCAGTTACTGAGGGCGAGGGATCACCCGCGGGGTTTCAACCGGCTGTTCGGTAGTTCGGGCGCGGAAAGAGGGGGTCCGTCGTACCCCTCTACGGTCCCGAACCTGTGGTCGGTGGACACGGCGCCACGGAGTTCGGACTGCCAGTCCCGGCGGTAGCCGACGATGTCGTCATGGCTACGACCGAGGAAGTTCCACCACATGATCACCTGCTCGCCGAGTGGCTCGCCGCCGAGCAGCAGCAGCCGGGCGCGAGTCTCCCCCGTGTTCCGCAACGCCACCACCGATGAACCCGGCGGTTGATAACCGAGTTCCGACCACTTCAACGGTGTTCCGCGTAGCCGCACATCACCTTCGTCGACCAGAACTCCGACCTCGAAACCGGGTTCGATGTCGAGCGTGATGTCGGCACCCGGATCCAGCAAGACCTCCGCCCCGAGCAGCGGCGTGAACGTTCGGACCGGCGACGTCGACCCCGCCGTCGTACCGAGAAACACCCGGACCGTTGCGCCGCCCCGTTCGACCGGTTCGGGCGCATAGGTTTCGAAAGCGGGCGGCGCGTCCTGCGCCGAGGCGGGCAACGCCACCCACAGCTGGGCACCGTGCAGAATGCGGGTCTGCGGAGTCGACACCTCCGAATGTGCGATGCCCCGCCCCGCCGTCATCAGATTCAGTTCGCCCGGTCTCACCATGGCGTGTGAGCCGATGCTGTCGCGGTGCTCGATCTCCCCGGTGAACAGCCAGCTCACGGTCTGCAACCCGGTGTGCGGATGTGGGGGGACGTTCATCCCACCGGTGAGTCCGACATCGTCCGGGCCGTAGTGATCGGCAAAGCACCACGCCCCGATCAGTGAACGCCCGCGCTGCGGCAGAGTGCGCCGGACCGGCATCGCACGAGGGCCGCCCAGCGGAACCTCCCGTGCGCTCAACACCTCGATCCCCTCGTCCCCGGGACGGGACTCGCACCGCTTCTCCACCGAATTCGATTCCAGATTGCTCACAGTTCCATGGTGCCTTTCGTCGGCTCAGCGCGGTACGAAGTGTAGTGACGCTGCGAGTCTCGACCGGCCGACAGGCGCCACATCCGTTCTACAGACGGGCGGCATCGGTCAGCGCCCGATCGGCCGTCATCGACGCATGTGTCGGCGGATTCTCCGGCACATGAGCCGGACGGCGCGCCGCGAACTCCTTGCGCAGCACCGGAACCACCTCGCCTCCGAGCAGGTCGAGCTGCTCGAGCACCGTCTTCAAGGGAAGCCCCGCGTGGTCGACCAGAAACAGCTGCCGCTGGTAGTCACCGAAGAAGTCGGCGAACGTCAGCGTCTTTTCGATCACCTGCTCCGGCGTCCCGACCGTCAAGGGCGTCTGGTCGGCGAAGTCCTCGAGGCTCGGACCGTGCCCGTAGACCGGGGCGTTGTCGAAGTAGGGCCGGAACTCGTCGACGGCGTCCTGCGCGTTCTTCCGCATGAACACCTGCCCACCCAATCCGACGATTGCCTGATCGCCGCGCCCGTGACCGTAGTGCTCATAGCGCTCGCGGTAAAGATCGATCAGCGCGATGTAGTGCTCCTTCGGCCAGAAGATGTTGTTCGCGAAGAAGCCGTCGCCGTGAAATGCGGCGATCTCCGCGATTTCCGGGCTGCGGATGGAGCCGTGCCACACGAACGGCGCGATACCGTCGAGCGGTCGCGGCGTCGAGGTGAAGCCCTGCAACGGGCTACGGAACTGCCCCTTCCAGTCCACGACTTCCTCGTCCCAGAGTCGGCGCAGCAACCGGTAGTGCTCGAGCGCCAGCGGAATGCCCTGACGAATGTCCTGACCGAACCACGGATAGACCGGAGCCGTATTGCCACGGCCCATCATCAGATCCACGCGTCCCTCCGCGAGATGCTGCAGCATGGCGTAGTCCTCGGCGATCTTCACCGGATCGTTGGTGGTGATCAGCGTTGTCGACGTCGACAGGATGATCTTCTCCGTCCTCGCCGCGAGGTAGCCCAGCATGGTGGTCGGAGACGACGGGACGAAGGGCGGATTGTGATGCTCGCCGGTCGCGAAGACGTCGAGCCCGACCTCTTCGGCATGCGCGGCGATCGTGGTCATCGCCTTGATGCGCTCGTGCTCGGAGGGAGTGCGACCGGTAGTGGGGTCCGTCGTCACATCGCCGACTGTGAAGATTCCGAACTGCATGAGAGTCCTCCCGACCATAACGTCGTGCGCTTACCTGCATCTGATACAACATTCAACCATGTGCGGGTATTCCGGAACCTTCGGGCAACACCGAAGGGGGGCAAGCACCAGAGTGCTTGCCGCCCTTCGACGTGAGACCTCGAAATCGCCTGCGCAGCCGATCAGTGCATCATGACCTGCGGCGCGCTCTCGTCTTCGAGTGCCGGATTGACCGTCTTCTTGCGCGGCAACAGGAACGCCGGGATCAGGGTCAGCGCGATGAGCACTGTTGCCACCATAAAGGTGTTGCCGAACGCGTCGGCGGCGGCGTTCAGAATGCTGTCGACCGTGCCGGGGGGCTGCTGCGCGGCCACCTCGGGAACGTGCTGCATGGCAACGGTCTGGTTGTCGAGACCACGGTCGAGCAGCTGGTTGGTCAACACCACGGACATGACGGCGGTACCGATCGAACCCGCGGTCTGCTGAACGATGTTCATCAGCGACGAACCGCGCGCCACCTGCTCGTGGGACAGCGTGACGATGGCTGCGGTCATCAGCGGCATCATGGTGCAACCCATGCCGAGGCCCATCACGAACAGTGCGCCCATCAGCAGCCATGCCGGCGAGTCCGCCGACACCTGAGTGAATACCCCGAGACCGATCAGAATCAGCGGAAGACCCGTGAGCACGATCTTGCCCGGACCGATCTTGTCGACGAGCCGTCCGGCGATCGGCATGGTCAGCATTGCACCGATACCCTGCGGAGCCATCAGCAAGCCGGCAGCGAGGGTGGTGTGACCCCCGACCTGAATGAAGTAGCTCGGGAAGAGCAGCCCGGCACCCATGAACGCGACGATGAACAGCGACGTCGTGATGACCGCAACCGACAACTGCCGGTTCTTGAACAGGCGGAGGTCGATGAGCGGGTGATCCTTGCGGAGCGCGTGGAACACGAACGCGATGATGAGCACCAGCCCGATCCCGCCGGACACCAGCACTCTCGCCGAGGCAACGGTCCCGACCTCGGGAATGGACGACACACCGAAAAGGAACAGCGCCAGGCCGGGCGAAAGCAACAGCATCCCCAGAAAGTCGAAAGATTCCGACGGCGACGCGTTGTCGGACGGCAGGATGATGAACGCAGCAGCCAGGGCGATGATGCCGATGGGCAAGTTGATCAGGAAGATCCAGTGCCAGCTGGCGGCCTCGATCAGCCAGCCACCCAGGATCGGGCCGCCGATGGGTCCGAGCAGCATCGGGATACCGAGCACCGCCATGACGCGCCCGACTCGATCCGCCCCGGCTGCCCGCGTCATGATCGTCATGCCGAGGGGCATCAACATGCCGCCGCCGAGACCCTGGAGCACGCGGAACCCGATCAGCGTCGTGATGTCCCAGGCGAAGGAACACAGCACCGAGCCGAGGACGAACAGGATCAGTGCGGTCATGTACAGACGCTTGGTGCCGAACCTGTCGGCCGCCCACCCGGTAAGGGGAATGACGGTCGCGAGCGCGAGCGTGTACCCGGTCATCGTCCACGCCACGGTGGCGTAGGTGGTGTCGAACTCGGAGGCGAACGTAGGCAGCGCCACGCTGACCACCGTGACGTCGAGAATCGACATGATGGCGCCGAGCACCACCACCGACGCGATCTTGAGGACCGTGCCGTCGAGCTTGTCGGGCACCGCGGGCGCGGCGTTCGGCGATGTCATCGGGGTATCTCCTGGTTGGGTCCTCGCAGGCAGTTTCCTGCGAGGATCGGTCGTAAGGCCTCGATCAGTCGAGCCCGCTCATTCTCCGGAACCCGCCATGCGAACTGTCGCAACTGATCACGCTTGCATTCGATGTGCTGGTTGGCCACCTTGTTTCCTGCCTCCGACAAGGACACTCGCTTGACCCGTCGGTCACGGTCGTCCTCCTGACGAACGACGAGACCGAGTTTCACGAGCTGGTCGACGTTCCGACCGGCTGCTGCCACCGAGAGCCGTAACCGTTCCGCCACCTCGTTGATCGGAAGTGGCTCACCGTGCTGCGACAGCGCGAAGAGCATCCGTACCTGAGAGAACGTGAGGTCCAGCTCGATCAGGGCGTCCATGGACTCCGACTCCCCCACACTCAACACTTGCGAGAAGAAATCGTTCAGTACATCGAAGAGAAGAGCAGGAGAGTTCTCGGCCACCCCGAAATGCTAGCGCTTATGCAACTATTGCCCAAGAGCAACTATGACGCAACCGAATTCTCGGTGTCGGGAATCACACCGGCACTAGCGCTCGCGGTCCTGCACGAGCACGGCTTTGCCCAATACCCGCCCCGCCTCGAGGTCGCGGAGGGCCTCAGCGGCATCGTCGAGCAAATATCGACTCTTCACCAATGGCGTCAACCCTTGCTCGACGTGCCGGAGAAGCGCAGCGTGTACCTCCGCCAATGCGCCGGGTTCGGTACGGAGAAACTCGCCCCACGCAGCTCCGACGATACTGATGTTGCGGAAGAGCACACGATTCAACTTCACCTCGGGGATCGCTCCACCCGCGAACCCGATGACCACCAGCCGGCCTTCCGGAGCCAGCACCCGCACCGCTTCGTCGAATGCGTCACCGCCGACCGGATCGACAACCACCTGTGCGCCCACACCACCGGTCAGCGCGCGCACATGCTCGCCCCAGCCCTCCTGGAGTTGCACGACCTCGTCCGCCCCCAATTCGCGGAGGAAGTCCTCGGCACCGTCGCGTCGGACGACGGCGATCACCCGGGCGCCGTGCGCCTTCGCCAGCTGGATCGTCGACGTACCGACACCGCCCGCCGCTCCCAGCACCACGACCGTCTCGCCGGACCGCAACTGCGCCCGCCGCTCCAGTGCGAACTCCATCGTCTGGTAGTTGACGATCAGTGACGCCGCAGCCTCGAAACTCAAAGAGTCGGGGATCGGCAACACCTGAGCGGGTGGCACCACCACCCGCTCGGCATATCCCCCGACGTGAGAGACGGCCAGCACCCGCCTGCCGGGTTCCAACCCACAGTCCGGCGGCGCCGACACGACAACCCCCGCCACCTCCGCCCCGGGAACGAAAGGCGGCTCGGGCCGAATCTGGTACTTGCCGTAGCTGATCAGCAGGTCGGGGAAACACACCCCACTAGCTCGGACGTCGATGAGCACTGCACCGTCAGCCGGCGGTTCGGGCACCTCCCGCACCGTCATGCCGTCCGGCCCGGACAGTTCCGTTACCACCACTGCGCGCATTCTCGAAGACTAGACGCGTAGTGGTGACGGAAGTGATCAACGAGCAAACAGACGCTTCCGCTTGCGGGCGACGGCCACCATCTCGACCTTGTCCGTCATCTTCACCCGGGGTCGGCCGGAGCCTTCCGCACGCGTGGTCTCGACCTTGTCGATCGCCCGCCAGCCGGTGAAACCGATCCGCTCCGGTTGCCGGCGCTCGACGAGCTTCTTGACGTCCTTACGGGTTCCGACGTCGCCGCGAAGCTTGCCCGCCTCGAAGTCCGCGAGCAGTGCGGCGACCGTTTCCTTGGCGCATGCCTTGTTGGTCCCGATGACGCCGCTGGGACCACGCTTGATCCACCCGGTGACATACACCCGGTCGGACACCCGTCCGCGTTCGTTGGGAATCACGCCCCTCTTCTCGTCGAACGCGACACCACCCACGGGCTTGCCGCGGTAGCCGATGGAGCGGAGCACGAGAGAGGCGTCCAGCGAGCCGGACTCGCCGAGAGGCCGGGCGATGAGAGCACCGGACTCGTCGACGACGAGTTCGTTGCGTCCGTAGCACAGGGCCTCTGCCCTCTCGGAACCCGTGATCTCGAGCGGAGACGTCAGATAGCGGAACACGATGCGCTTGTTTCCGGGCCGCGGGGTGCGCGCGGCGAACTCCTGCGCGAGCCGGACCTTCATGGCGGTGGCCGGGTCGTCGAGCAGCGCGCGACTGCCCGCATCGAGCTCGAGTTCGGCGTCGTCGATGACGATGTCCACGTTCTCGAGATCGCCGAGCGCAAGGAACTCGGGATTGCTGTACGCGGCCTGAGCGGGGCCGCGGCGGCCGAGGAGAACGACCTCCTCGATGTTGCTGTTTCGCAGCGCAGCAAGAGCATGGTCGGCGATGTCCGTCCGTTCCAGCTCCTCCACGTTCAGCGTGAGAATGCGGGCGACGTCGAGCGCGACGTTGCCGTTTCCGACGATCACTGCTCGCTTCCCGGAGAGGTCGAACGTGCGGTTCGCGTAGTCCGGGTGGCCGTTGTACCAGGCCACGAACTCGGTGGCGGCGTGCACTCCGGGCAGGTCCTCACCGGGGATGTTCAAACGACGGTCACTCGACGCGCCCACGGCGTAGATGACCGCGTGATGGTTCTGGAGGAGCTCGTCGTGGGTGATGTGGGAGCCGACCTCGACGTTGAGGTGGAACTCGAAGTTCGGGCGGTCGAGGCTCCACTCGAACATCCGCGTCACTTCCTTGGTGCCGGGATGGTCCGGCGCGACGCCCGCACGGACGAGGCCCCACGGCGTAGGCAGCTTCTCGAACATCTCCACCTCGACGTCGGAGCGCTCGAGCAACTCACCGGCGGCGTAGCACGCAGCGGGACCGGCACCCACGACGGCGACCCGCAGCTTTCCCAGGTCGCGGCGCGGCGGGGTGGCGGGAGTGAGCGGAATCCACCCCGTCGGCATGGGGTTGGTCGTGTAGTAATCGGCGTTGATGTCCTTGTAGCGGGCGAGCGACCCCAGCAGCTTGTCTTCCGGGAAGATCGCGTCGACGGGACACGCGTCGACACACGCGCCACAGTCGATGCAGGTTTCGGGGTCGATGTGGAGCATCTCGGTCTGCGCGAACTCCCGCTCCTCCGGCGTCGGATGAATGCAGTTCACGGGGCAAGCGGAGACACAGCTCGCGTCGTTGCAGCACGCCTGAGTGATGACATATGCCATTTGCGGTTTCCTCACACCTGTTCGGACCATCGAGCTCGGATGCCTTGCATACTCGTTTGTCATGCAAGGCTCGTTTGTGTTACACGAAGTAACAGTTATAGAAACTGTACTGAGAAACGCGTCCCCGAACAACCCTCGCCGGCAAATGCGAGAATCAGGAGACTGTCCACGAGCGAAGGAACGCCCCTTGTCACTCGATCAGCCACTGGCCGTGCTCCCCGATCGCGGTCGCGTTTTCGAGACCTCCTGGCCCGTACGCACCGGGGACATAGACGCCGCGAAGCGACTGCGGCTCGACGGGATCGCCCGCTACTTGCAGGACGCCGGACTGGACAACCTCGAGGCCGTCGACGCTGCCGACAGTCACCCCTTGTGGATCGTCCGCCGCACAGTCATCGACATCGTGCGTCCGGCGGTGTGGCCCGAACGCGTGCACCTTCGCCGCTGGTGCTCAGGGTTGTCGACCCGCTGGACGAACATGCGCGTACAGATCGAAGGTGAAAAAGGCGCCCTGATCGAGACCGAAGGATTCTGGATTCACATCAGCGCCGAAACCGGGATGCCGACGCGTATCGAGGACGGGTTCATCGACGCTCTGGGTGAGTCCGCGAACGAAACACGGTTGAAGTGGAAGCGTTGGCTGGTCGAGAACGCTCCGTCCGCCGACGAGGAGGGCGTCGAGGAGACGGCATTCACTCTGCGCCGCACCGACATCGACCCGTTCGACCACGTCAACAATGCCGTCTACTGGCAGGCCGTCGAAGAGTTGCTGGCCGATCACGAGCATCCGGGTGGCGGCCGCCTCGTCGACAACCCACACCGCGCCGTGCTCGAATACCTGGCACCCATCGTGTCGACAGACAAGATCCTTCTCCGCGCCCGCCGCGACGACACGTCGTTGACGGTGTGGTTTCTCGTCGACGACACCCTGCGGGCAGTGGCCAAGGTAGGACCCCTCTCCGTCTGATCAGACCATCTGCTGAGTGCCGATCACCCGCAACAAGTCGAGCTTCGCCCGGGCGTCGGAGCCCGGCTGCGGCAGGTACACCAGCAGATTCTGATAGGCGCTCAGGGTCAGCAGCGTCTCACACACGAGATCGACCCGTCCGACCCCCACGTGGAGCACGCTCTTCGTGTCGGAGCGCCGGACCGCCACGTCGTGGCGGTCCCACAGCGCCGCGAACTCTGGACTGCACTCGTGCAATCGGTTCACCAACTCCGTCACGTCGGCGTCCCCCGCCCGGCGGGCCGCCGTGGCCCGCAGATCGGCGATCTGGTTGGCGGCGAGCCGATCGCGTTCCTCCTCAGGAAACATCAAGCGTTCCTCCGGGTGCGCGAAGAACCGCCACGGTAGGTAGCGGTCGAGACCGGAAAACGCGGACGCATCACCGAACAGCGCGACGTGCATGCGGTTCTGCATCAGCACCTCACCGAGGTCGGAGATGACGCAGGCCGGAGTGTCGTCGAGCTTGTCCAGCAAATGCGGCAGGCCCGGCCCGACGTGCTTGTCCCCTGCCGCACGCATCGGTGGCACGTGCCCCGACAACAGGTAGAGGTGGTCACGCTGGTCATCGGTCAGCCGCAGCGCCCGCGCGAGGGGGGCCAGTACCTGAGTCGACGGGTGCGGTCCGCGCGCCTGTTCGAGCCGGGTGTAGTAGTCGGTGGACCGGCGAGCAATGCGACCTCGTCGCGCCGTAGCCCCGGTGTCCGGCGCCGAACACCCGGCGGCAAGCCCACATCCGCGGGAACCAACTGCTCCCTGCGACGGCGGAGGAAGTCGGCCAATTCGGTGCGGTCCATGGACAAACTGTGCCCCACGCGTAGGTGCACTGCCAGGGATCTCCGGTCCCCCGATGAAGGGTCTCTGGTTGTCATGCCGCACCCCGATCAAGCTGGTGGCAGTTCCACAACAAGACCGACCACAAGGAGCACATGATGACTACCAGAACCTCACTCGGCACCACGGGCCCCACCGTCAGCCGGATCGGACTCGGCGCCATGGGCATGTCCGGGACGTACGGCCAGTCGGATGACGCGGAATCGACCGCAACGATCCACGCTGCTCTCGACTCAGGAATCGACCTCATCGACACCCGGCGACTTCTACGGGTCCGGGCACAACGAGACCCTGATCGGCAAGGCGCTTACCGGCCGCAGGCGCGAGGGCGTGACGTTGAGTGTGAAATTCGGTGGGCTGCGCGGACCGGGAGGCACTTGGGGCGGGGTCGACACCCGGCCCGACTCGATCCGCAACTTCCTTGCGTACTCGCTGCAGCGGCTCGGCGTCGATCACATCGACATCTACGTCCCGCCCGCCTCGATCCCAGCGTGCCGATCGAGGACACCGTCGGCGCGATCGGCGAACTGGTCGAGGCCGGCTACGTTCGGCACATCGGCCTGTCGGAGGTGGGCCCCGAGACGATCCGCCGCGCGGCCGCGGAGCACCCCATCGCCGACCTGCAGATCGAGTATTCGCTGATCTCCCGCGGCATCGAGAACGAGATCCTTCCCCTGTGCCGCGACCTCGGTATCGGCATCACCGCGTACGGGGTGCTCTCCCGCGGTCTGCTCAGCGACTCGCTGCGTGCCGGTGCCACGCTCGCACTCGATGACTTCCGCGCGCACAGTCCCCGCTTCCAGGGCGAGAACCTCCGGCAGAATCTGCGCCTCGTCGAGACCCTGGCCGAGATCGCCGCGCAACACGGGGTGACTGTCGCACAGCTCGCGATCGCCTGGGTTCTCGCGCAGGGCGAAGACATCGTGCCGGTCGTCGGCGCGCGCAAGGTCGTCCGCCTCACCGAAACGCTCGGCGCCCTCGACGTGCATTTGAGCGCCGCGGAGCTGGCGAGCCTCGCTGCGGCGGTTCCCGATTCCGCGGTCGCGGGAGACCGCTACGCGCCCGCTCAGATGGCCCAGCTCGACAGTGAACGGAGCACGGTCGGGCAGGGCTAGTGCGCGGCTTCCCGCCGGTCGAGTGATGCCACCGACGCCGGGTCGGTCCGCGGTGATCAACCGCAATCCGAGAGACCGGGGAACTGTGTCGTCGGGGCCATCGGGCTGGCCGCGGATCGCCGGTGCCGTGGCCGTCTCGACATCTCCCCGGCATGCTCTAGCGTCTAGCCATGGCCTCGCACAACACGCCGCGCAGCCGCACGCTCATCCTCATGCGGCACGGGAAGTCGGCATACCCCGAGGGAGTCGCCGATCACGACCGACCCCTCGCCCCACGGGGCCGACGCCAGGCCGCGATGGCCGGCGACTGGCTGCGGGCGACGCAACCACCCGTCGATGCGGTGTTGTGCTCGACAGCCGTGCGCACCCGCGACACCCTCGACGAAACCGGGGTCGCGGCGCCGACAACCTTCACCGAGGCGCTCTACGGCGCGTACCCGGCACAGGTGCTGGCCGAGATCGCACAGACCGACGCATCGGTGCGCACTTTGCTCGTCGTCGGACACGACCCCGGAATGCCCTCGACCGCACTCGATCTGGCGGGCAATCCCGATACCGGGGACGCTGCGTCGATGCGCGAGAAGTTTCCGACGTCCGCGCTCGCCGTACTCACCGTGCCGTGTAGCTGGGCCGAACTGACCTCGAGCGCGGCGTCACTGACCAGGTTTCACGTTCCGCGGTAGAACTCGGAACACCGTTCGGCCCACGACGGCAACAATGCCCAGCACCACGATCAGCAGGTGGGCACTCCAGAACCCGAGCAGCCACCAGGACCCCGGACCCGTGCCGGCGCCACGCTAGCCGGCCGGCCGGCCGGGAATGGTCGACTGGCACCGACTTCCGCCGACAAGAGACAGAAAAGGCCCCACCCCCGAAGAGAGAGGGGTGGGGCCAACTCTGGGATGAGTCGCCGACGAGTCCTGGGACTCGTCAACCACTCACAGGGGCTGCGCCCCTACCGGTAATCGTTGCTGAACCCGTAGTCGTCCAGCGGCACTGCAGCACCGGTGTTCTGGCCGAAGCCGTCCGGGCTGTAGTACTGGTCGTCGTACGACGGAACCGCATACGCCGCAGCGCGTGCCTCTTCGGTGGGCTGAACCTGGATGTTGCGGTAACGGTTGATACCGGTACCAGCAGGGATCAGCTTTCCGATGATCACGTTTTCCTTCAGACCGATCAGCTTGTCCGAGCGGCAGTTGATGGCCGCATCGGTCAGCACGCGAGTGGTCTCCTGGAACGACGCCGCAGACAACCACGAGTCGGTGGCCAGCGATGCCTTCGTGATACCCATGAGCACCGGACGACCGGCCGCAGGCTCGCCACCTTCGGAGACGACCCGACGGTTGGCCGCCTCGAAATCTGCCCGCTCGGTCAGCGAACCGGGCAGGAACTCCGTGGCACCCGAGTCGATGATCGTCACGCGACGCAGCATCTGGCGCACGATGACCTCGATGTGCTTGTCGTGGATCGACACACCCTGGCTCCGGTACACCTCCTGGACCTCGTTGACGAGGTGGATCTGCACCTGGCGGGGACCCATGACACGCAGCACCTCGTGGGGATCGGCAGCACCTTCCATGAGCTGCTGACCGACCTCGACGTGGTCACCGTCGGCCAGAAGGCGTTCGGTGCCGTCCTCGTGCTTGAAGACACGCAGACGCTGCCGCTTCGAGAGCTTGTCGTAGACAACCTCTTCGCCACCGTCGTCCGGGACGATGGTGATCTTGTAGAAGCGGTCGCCGTCCTCGAGCTGGACACGGCCGGTGACGTCGGCGATCGGGGCCTTGCCCTTGGGGACGCGGGCCTCGAACAGCTCCTGAACACGCGGCAGACCACCGGTGATGTCTTCTCCGGCGACACCACCCTGGTGGAACGTACGCATGGTCAGCTGGGTACCGGGCTCACCGATGGACTGCGCGGCGACGATTCCGACGGCCTCACCGATGTCGACCAGCTTGCCGGTGGCCATGCTGCGGCCGTAGCAGGTGGCGCAGACGCCGGTTCCCGTGGTGCAGGTGAGCACCGAACGGACCTTGACCTTCGTGATGCCCGCGTCGAGCAGCGCGTCGATTGCCGGGTCGCCCAGGTCATGTCCACGCTCGACGATCACGTTGCCGTTCTCGTCCACCGCATCGGCTGACAGAGTACGAGCGTACGTGCTCGTCTCCACGTGCGCGTCGCGGATCATCGTGCCGTCGGCCTGCTTCTCCGCGATCGTGGTGATGATGCCCCGCTCGGTTCCACAATCCTCCTCGCGGACGATGACGTCCTGCGAGACATCCACCAGACGACGGGTCAGGTAACCCGAGTCGGCGGTACGGAGGGCGGTATCTGCCAGACCTTTACGGGCACCGTGCGTGTTGATGAAGTACTCGAGGACGGTCAGGCCTTCCTTGAAGGAAGACTTGATCGGACGCGGGATGAACTCACCCTTCGGGTTGGTCACCAGGCCCTTCATACCGGCGAGCGAACGAACCTGAGTCATGTTGCCGGCGGCGCCGGACTTCACGATCATCGGGATCGGGTTGTCGTCGGGGAAGTGCGCCTCCATGGCCTTACCCACCTGGTCGGTGGCCTCGGACCAGATCTTGACCAATGCGCTGTTGCGCTCGGTCTTGTTCAGAGCACCACGCTGGTACTTCTTCTCGATCTGATCGGCCTGAGCCTCGAAGGACTCCATGATCTGAGCCTTCTCCGGCGGCACGAGGACGTCGGAGATGGAGACCGTCACACCGGAACGCGTGGCCCAGTAGAAGCCGGCGTCCTTCAGCTTGTCGACGGTCTGCGCGACCACGATCATGGGGTAACGCTCGGCGAGGTCGTTGATGATCGTCGCCTGACGCTTCTTCGGCATCTGCTCGTTGACGAACGGGTAGTCGGCCGGGAGCAGCTCGTTGAAGAGCACACGACCCAGGGTCGTCTCCGCGGTCCAGCCGTCACCGTAGTTCCAGCCCTCGGGGAACAGCTCCGACTCGAGGTCGCGCGACGGGCGCTGCTGCGTGAGCCGCACCTTGATCTTCGCCTGCACGACCAGCGCGCCACGATCGACGGCCATCTGAGCTTCGGCAGGCGAGGAGTAGACGCCCTGTTCGGCGCCCTCCCCGTCGGAAGCCTTCAGCTCGCCGATGGCGCCCTCGTCCAACCGGGTCAGGTGGTACAGACCGGTGACCATGTCCAGACGCGGCATGGCGAGCGGTCGACCCGACGCGGGCGAGAGGATGTTGTTCGACGACAGCATCAGGATGCGCGCCTCGGCCTGCGCCTCCGCGGACAGCGGAAGGTGCACGGCCATCTGGTCACCGTCGAAGTCGGCGTTGAACGCCTCACACACGAGCGGGTGGAGCTGGATGGCCTTGCCCTCTACGAGCTGCGGCTCGAAGGCCTGGATGCCCAGGCGGTGCAGCGTCGGCGCACGGTTCAGCAGAACCGGGTGCTCGGCGATGACCTCTTCGAGAACGTCCCACACCTGGGCGCGCTGACGCTCCACCATGCGCTTGGCGGACTTGATGTTCTGCGCGTGGTTCAGGTCGACCAGGCGCTTCATCACGAACGGCTTGAACAGCTCGAGAGCCATCAGCTTGGGCAGACCACACTGGTGCAGCTTCAGCTGGGGACCGACGACGATAACGGAACGACCCGAGTAGTCGACGCGCTTACCGAGCAGGTTCTGACGGAATCGACCCTGCTTGCCCTTGAGCAGGTCACTCAGGGACTTCAGCGGGCGGTTACCGGGACCGGTGACCGGACGGCCGCGACGGCCGTTGTCGAAGAGTGCGTCCACCGACTCCTGCAGCATCCGCTTCTCGTTGTTGACGATGATCTCGGGGGCACCGAGGTCGATCAGTCGCTTGAGGCGGTTGTTGCGGTTGATGACGCGGCGGTACAGGTCGTTCAGGTCGGACGTGGCGAAACGTCCACCATCGAGCTGCACCATCGGCCGCAGCTCCGGCGGGATCACCGGAACGGCATTGAGAACCATGCCCATCGGCGAGTTCTGGTTCGTCTGGAACGCTGCGACAACCTTGAGACGCTTCAGCGCACGGAGCTTCTTCTGGCCCTTGCCGCTGCGAATGGTCTCGCGCAGGTTCTCCGCTTCGGCGTCGATGTCGAAATTCTCCATCAACTTCTGGATCGACTCGGCGCCCATGGCACCGGTGAAGTACTCGCCGTAGCGGTCGACCAGCTCGCGGTAGAGCAGCTCGTCGACGATGAGCTGCTTGACGCTCAGCTTGGTGAAGGTGGTCCAGATCTCGTCGAGACGATCCAGCTCACGCTGGGCGCGGTCACGGAGCTGACGCATCTCGCGCTCGCCGCCGTCCTTCACCTTGCGGCGGACGTCGGACTTCGCACCCTCGGCCTCGAGCTCTGCGATGTCGGCTTCGAGCTTCTGCGCGCGGGCCTCGAGGTCGGCGTCACGCTGATCGGCGACCGCCTTCTTCTCGACCTGCATCTCGGCTTCGAGCGTGGAGAGCTCGTTGTGACGCAGCTCCTCGTCGACACCCACGATGACGTACGCAGCGAAGTAGATGATCTTTTCGAGATCCTTCGGCGCAAGATCGAGCAGGTAGCCGAGGCGGCTGGGCACACCCTTGAAGTACCAGATGTGGGTGACCGGGGCAGCCAGTTCGATGTGGCCCATGCGCTCACGGCGAACCTTGGCGCGAGTGACCTCGACGCCGCAACGCTCACAGATGATGCCCTTGAAGCGGACACGCTTGTACTTACCGCAGTAGCACTCCCAGTCCCGGGTGGGGCCGAAGATCTTCTCGCAGAAGAGGCCGTCCTTCTCGGGCTTGAGCGTGCGGTAGTTGATGGTCTCCGGCTTCTTGACCTCGCCGTAGGACCAATTGCGGATGTCCTCTGCACTGGCGAGGCCAATGCGGAGTTCATCGAAGAAGTTGACGTCGAGCACGTAACTTCCTTTCCCCAGAGGGATTGTGGATCAGCGGTGGCCGCCGATACCTGACTGCCAATTCAAATGTGAACTACGCCCCCGGGCCCTGATTCCTCAGGGACCCGGGGACCGGAACCCTAGTTCGCGAGGTCGTCGACCGTCGCCGCTTCGTTCCGGGACAAGTTGATGCCCAGGTTCGCTGCGGCCCGCTCCAGGTCCTCGTCGTCGCCGTCCGCCATCGCGATGGCCGCACCGTCCGAGGACAGCACCTCCACGTTGAGGCAGAGCGACTGGAGCTCCTTCAGGAGCACCTTGAACGACTCGGGGATACCCGGCTCGGGGATGTTCTCGCCCTTGACGATCGCCTCGTACACCTTGACTCGACCCACCACGTCGTCCGACTTGATGGTGAGCAGCTCCTGCAGCGTGTATGCCGCACCGTAGGCCTGCATCGCCCAGCACTCCATCTCTCCGAAGCGCTGGCCACCGAACTGGGCCTTACCGCCGAGCGGCTGCTGGGTGATCATCGAGTACGGACCGGTCGAGCGAGCGTGGATCTTGTCGTCGACCAGGTGGTGCAGCTTGATGATGTACATGTAGCCGACCGACACCGGGTACGGGAACGGCTCGCCGGAACGGCCGTCGAACAAGGTGGCCTTTCCGTCGGACGCGACCATCACTTCGCCGTCACGGTTCGGCAGTGTCGAACCGAGGAGACCGGTGAGCTCGTCTTCCTTGGCACCGTCGAACACGGGGGTGGCGATGTTGGAGTCGGCGGGCGCGGACAGCATCTCCTCCGGCAACTGCTCGGCCCAATCGGGACGCGAGCCGTCGCCGGCGATCTGCACGTTCCAGCCCGTCTTGCCGATCCACCCGAGGTGGGTCTCCAAGATCTGGCCGATGTTCATACGACGCGGAACACCGTGGGTGTTCAGAATGATGTCCACCGGGGTGCCGTCGGGCAGGAACGGCATGTCCTCCTGGGGGAGGATCTTGCCGATGACGCCCTTGTTGCCGTGGCGGCCGGCGAGCTTGTCGCCGTCCTGGATCTTGCGCTTCTGTGCCACGTAGACACGGACCAGCTCGTTGACACCGGGGGGCAGATCGTCGTCGTCGTCGCGCGAGAACACGCGGATGCCGATGACCTTGCCGGTCTCACCGTGCGGAACCTTGAGCGACGTGTCGCGGACCTCACGAGCCTTCTCACCGAAGATGGCGCGCAGCAGGCGCTCCTCGGGGGTCAGCTCGGTCTCGCCCTTGGGCGTGACCTTTCCGACCAGCACGTCACCGTCGCGAACCTCGGCACCGATACGGATGATGCCGCGCTCGTCGAGGTCGGCGAGGACCTCGTCGGAGACGTTCGGGATGTCACGGGTGATCTCCTCGGCACCGAGCTTGGTGTCGCGGGCATCGATCTCGTGCTCCTCGATGTGGATCGAGGTGAGAACGTCCTCTTCCACGAGGCGCTGCGACAGGATGATCGCGTCCTCGTAGTTGTGGCCTTCCCACGGCATGATCGCCACGAGCAGGTTCTTTCCGAGGGCCATCTCACCGTTTTCGGTGCAGGGGCCGTCGGCGAGGACCTGTCCGGTCTCGACACGCTGTCCCTCGTCCACGATCGGACGCTGGTTGGCGCAGGTGCCCTGGTTCGAACGCGCGAACTTGCGCATCCGGTAGGTCTTACGGGTTCCGTCGTCGGCCATCACCGTGACGTAGTCCGCGGAAACCTCTTCCACGACACCGGTCTTCTCGGTGATGATGACGTCGCCGGCGTCGACAGCAGCACGCAGCTCCATGCCGGTGCCGACCAGCGGAGCCTCACTGCGGACGAGCGGCACCGCCTGACGCTGCATGTTCGCGCCCATGAGGGCACGGTTGGCGTCGTCGTGCTCGAGGAACGGGATCATCGCGGTAGCGACGGACACCATCTGTCGCGGCGAGACGTCCATGTAGTCGATGTCGGCGGACGACACGAACTCGACCTCGCCGCCCTTACGACGGACCAGAATGCGGTCGTCGGTGAAGTGACCGTTGGCGTCGATGGCCGAGTTGGCCTGGGCGACGACGTGGCGGTCCTCTTCGTCTGCGGTCAGGTAGTCGACCTGGTCGGTGACCTGGCCGTCGACAACCTTGCGGTACGGCGTCTCGATGAAGCCGAACGGGTTGACCCGGGCGTACACCGACAGCGAACCGATCAGACCGATGTTCGGACCCTCAGGGGTCTCGATCGGGCACATGCGGCCGTAGTGCGACGGGTGGACGTCGCGCACCTCGAGGCCCGCGCGCTCACGGGACAGACCACCCGGGCCGAGGGCGGACAGACGACGCTTGTGCGTCAGCCCCGACAGCGGGTTGTTCTGGTCCATGAACTGCGACAGCTGGGAGGTTCCGAAGAACTCCTTGATCGCAGCGACGACGGGCCGGATGTTGATCAGCGTCTGCGGCGTGATGGCCTCGACGTCCTGGGTGGTCATGCGCTCACGAACCACGCGCTCCATGCGGGACAGGCCCACGCGGATCTGGTTCTGGATGAGCTCACCGACCGTGCGCAGGCGACGGTTACCGAAGTGGTCGATGTCGTCGACCTCGACGGGGACCGTGACGCCGCCGGGGGCGGTCATCTCGGTGTCACCGGCGTGCAGGCGCACCAGGTATTCGATGGTGGCGACGATGTCTTCCTCGGTGAGGGTCGACGCGATGATCGGCTGCCCGGTGTTCAGGCCCAGCTTCTTGTTGATCTTGTAACGACCCACGCGTGCCAGGTCGTAGCGCTTGTCCTTGAAGAACAGGTTCTCCAGGAGCGTCTGGGCGCTCTCCTTGGTGGGCGGCTCGCCCGGGCGCAGCTTGCGGTAGATGTCGAGAAGCGCCTCGTCGGTGCCGGCGGTGTTGTCCTTCTCCAGCGTGGCCATGAGGATTTCCGAGAAGCCGAAACGCTCGGTGATCTGCTCGGTGGTCCAGCCGAGGGCCTTCAGCAGCACGGTGACGGGCTGACGACGCTTGCGGTCGATGCGAACACCGACGGTGTCGCGCTTATCGACATCGAATTCGAGCCATGCACCGCGGCCAGGGATGACCTTGACGCTGTGCAGGTCCTTCTCGGTGCCCTTGTCGACCGAATGGTCGAAGTACACGCCAGGCGAACGCACCAACTGCGAGACGACGACGCGCTCGGTGCCGTTGATGATGAACGTGCCCTTGTCGGTCATCATCGGGAAGTCACCCATGAAGACCGTCTGGCTCTTGATCTCACCGGTGTTGTTGTTGATGAACTCCGCGGTGACGAACAATGGAGCCGCGTAGGTCATGTCTTTGTCTTTGCACTCGTCCGTCGAGGCCTTGACCTCGTCGAAGCGCGGGTCCGAGAAGGACAGAGACATCGAGCCCGAGAAGTCCTCGATCGGAGAAAGCTCCGCGAGAATGTCCTCGAGACCTCCGGAGATTGCGCTGTCGCCACGAGCGGCGGCGCGCTCGCGCCAGCTCTGCGCACCGATCAACCACTCGAACGAATCGGTTTGTACATCAAGAAGCCCGGGAACTTCGAGGGGTTCGCGAATTTTCGCGAACGAAACCCTCTTCGGGGCTCCGGGGATTCCGGAAACTGCCTTGGTCTGGCTAGAGACTGCCAAGATGCGTCCTTCCAGCACCTCACGCGGGCCGCTCTGTGCTGTTGCGACCGCCGCTGTATCTGCTTTGAATTTCGCTGGTTACAACCCGAACGAAACCCGTCACAGTGGCGAGAAGCAGAACACTTCACAGCAGTTGAGACGAGAGGTGGACAGGAGGCAGCCAGCGCAACGTCCAAAAGTACACCCAAACTCAGTAGATGTCGAGTCGGGCAGCCGAAGGAGCACCCAGCCGGGCGCTCGGCCATGCGCCGCGAGCGCATGTTCACGCATCAGAGTGACGCGTGATGACCCTGGCGTCAAGAGTCAGTGTGCGTGTCGCGTCGTCATCGCGCCGTCATCGCGTCGTCGGGAACAGCCCATCGCACCTTTTCGCTGTCCCTTCCCTGCAGCCCGGGAGCGGTGAACAATATGCCCACGCGATCGCCGAGGACCTTGGGGGAAGGAGAGCCGTGACGCGCTGGAGTTCTCTCGTCGTTGCCCGCCCCAAGCTGGTCCTGATGGCGGTGGTTCTCCTCGTGCTGGCGAGCGGCGCATGGGGCTCGGGTGTGTTCGAGCGGCTCAGCCTGGGTGGCTACACCGACCCCGGAAGCGAGTCCGCAGGTGTCGAGAGCCTGATCGAGAAGGAGTTCGGCCGCCAGACTCCCGACCTCGCGGTGACCTACACGGCACGTCCCGGAGAGTCGATCGACGATCTGGGGCAGGAGGTGTCCGCACGGCTCGCGCAGATCGATCCGGATGTGCTCGCCAATACACCGCTCTCGTACTGGACGGCGCCCGCGCAGGCCAAGGAGTTCCTGCGCTCCACCGACGGCACCGAGGGACTCGTCGTCGTATCCCTGCACGGCAGCGAGAACACCAGGATCGCGGCGTTCCACGATGTCGCACCTCTTCTCGCCATCGACGGCGTCCACACCGAGTTCAGCGGGTTCAGCGTGATCGCGAATGCGTACAACGAGGAGTCCGAAAGCGACCTGATCACGGCCGAAACCATTTCCTTCCCGATCCTCCTGGTTCTGCTTCTCGTCATTTTCGGTGGTCTGGCGGGGGCCGCGGTCCCGCTGTGCATCGGCGGCCTCGCCATCCTGGGCGCACTCGGTGCGCTGCGGGGAATCTCCTATTTCACCGAGGTCAGCGCGTTCTCGATCAATATCGCCAGCCTGGTGGGGCTGGGCATGTCCGTCGACTACGGACTGTTCGTCGTCACCCGCTTCCGTGAGGAACTGCGGTCGGGCGCCGAGACCGCGGACGCCGTTCGGCGCACCCTGGCCACGGCGGGACGAACCGTGGGGTTCTCCGCACTTCTGCTCGTGTGCGGTTTCGTGGGCATGCTCGTCTTCCCGCAGGCGCTGGTCCGGTCGTTCGCCTACGGCGGCATGGCAGCTATCGGCATCGCTGCCGTCCTCTCACTGTCGGCGCTGCCGGCCGCCCTCACCGTGCTCGGGCCCCGGATCAACTCCCTCACCTGGCGCCGGGGAGTAGTCGAACGCAGCGAGGACCGGGCGCACCGATTCTGGGGTGGCGTCGCCACCCGGGTGATGCAGCGGCCCGTCGCCGTCGCCACCGGAATTGTCGCCGGGCTGATCGTCCTCTCCGCCCCGCTCGTAGGCGCCTCGCTGGGCGACCTGGATCACACCGGCCTGCCTGCGGGACACCCCGCCCGCCTCGCCGTCGACGATCTGGCCACCGACTTCCCGCTCGCCAACAACGGAGCGACTCTCGTCCTGTTCGGCACCGACGGCAAGGCGCCGCCTGCGTCTGCGACGGCAGAGTTCTATCAGGCGACCGCAGCCGTGGACGGTGTCCGGCGCGTGGTTCCGGTCGGCACCACGGAAAACTTCACCGCGATCCGCGCAATCTTCGACCACGCCGATCGGACGGAGGGCGCGATGACGACAGCAGCCACTCTTCGCGATCTACCCGCCCCGCCGGGCACCGAGAAGCACATCGGCGGCCTCAACGCTCTCACCGCCGACGGCTTGAACTCGATGGGCGCCAAACTGCCGTGGATGATCGGAATCATGGTGGCCGTCACCTTCGCGTTGATGGTCCCGGCCTTCGGCTCCGTCGTCCTCCCCCTGAAGGCGATCGCGATGGCTGCCCTGAGCCTCGCCGCCTCGTTCGGGGTGCTCACGTGGATCTTCGAGGATGGTCACGGCGCGGAACTACTCGGCGTGACGCCGGGACCACTGCCCGCGACGATGGTCGTCCTCATCATCGCCGTGGTGTTCGGACTCTCCACCGACTACGAAATCTTCCTGATGTCGCGGATGGTCGAGGCACACGAGCAGGGGGCGTCAACGGAAGACGCCGTCCGGATCGGCACCGCGCACACCGGGCGCATCGTCACAGCCGCGGCGGCGCTTCTGATCGTCGTCACGGGAGCCTTCACTCTCTCGGACCTGACGATGATGCGGTTCATCGGCCTCGGCATGATCGTGGCCTTGATCATCGACGCCACCGTGATTCGGATGATGCTCGTCCCGGCCCTCGTCGCACTGATGGGTGAGGCGAACTGGTGGGCTCCCGCATTCCTCACCCGGCGTCGCGCAGCGCTCGGCTCGGCCGGAAGGGCGAAATCCGCTGCATCGCAGTCGGTTCCCGTCGACTCGTCGCGACGATAGGCGCGAAGGATCGCGATTTCCGACTGTGCCAGTAGCTAGTTCACCCTTCAACCCACTTGGTCACGTAGCGACGAACCACATTCGTCGAGCACGTCGAGGGCGCGCACACGGCAATACGAACACCAGCCGCCGGCCCACTCCCCTCTAGCTCAATCATTTCCGAATCTTGCGTGTAGGCGGCATCCGATGATGCGCTACGCCACTTCCACTCTCGACGCGGCACTGTTTCCCGAGCTGTTCACTCCGGGGAGCGGTGATCGCGCTCAGCCTTCGCTATCCGAGATGTCGGACAACACCCACTTGCCGTCGACCTTCTCCAGCTTGACCGACAGCGGGGTCGCAGCGCTGCCCTGCGCCACAGCGTCTCCCGTCGCGCTGACGTTCATGTGCGCCAGGAGTTCCGCGCGGTCACTTTCGAGGAATGTGACTCCGATGTCGGTGACCGACGCCTCGGTGGCCGTCTTGGTCTGGATGGCCGCGTCTTTTGTCGTCGCCGCAGTCTGATCGAACTCGGCGCGCTTAGCCTCGTTCAAGTAACCGCGGGCCTTCTCGAAGTCCTGGTCGATGGTCTCGTAGTTGTACGTGTACAGCGACTCGATCGCCTCGGTGCCCGCCTTGGTCACCTCTGCGGTGCCACTCTCGTCCACCCACGCAGTATTGGTGACCTGACCGCCCGGCTCGAAGGCCGCCACGACCGCGAAGATGCCCAGCACCGCTGCGACAGCACCCAGAATCCCCACCAGCTTCCACGTGATACGGCTGCTGCCGGATTCCGGTGTCGCCTTCTGGGCCGACTGGGTACTGATACGCGGCTGCAGGTTGGGAACCTTCGCTTTTCCTGCGGCACTCGCCTTGGCCGTGGACGCGGTCTTCGCCCCCGGCACTGTCTTCTTCGCTGACGCCGGCGCCGACTTCGCCATCGATACCGGCTTGCCTGAATCTGCGGGCGTCGCCGTATCAGTATCGGTCGTGGCCGTCTCTGTGGCCTTCGTGTCGGCGGCCTTGGTGTCGGCGGCCTCTGGAGTGTCCACGGCAGCGGTTGCGGCCGTATCGTCTTGTCCGGCCGCCGGCTTCTCCGGCGTCGACTCCGTTCCTGGCGGGGTCGACGACTTCTTCGGGAGGTTCACGGTCGGCGAAGGCTGCGGTGTCACTCGCGACGTCGGGTCGTTGGCACGATTGCGGGTTCCCGCTACCCGGGGACGCCTGCCCTTTGCAGCGCTGTCCGGCACGTTGTTACGGCGCTTGGGGGGCATAATTCACCACTTTCTCATTGCACGACGAACTCGTCGACGTGGACGCCGCGGCGACAGGTCCGGCGCGGCTCATCAGGACTACTGACCGCCGGTGTCACCGGGCGCCGGAACCTGCTCGGGCGCGGGTACGACCGGGGCCTCGGTCGGAGCCGGGGCGGCCGGAGCCTGCTCTGTCGGTGCCGGGGCCGCGCCGTCTGCGGGCAGTGACCCGTTCTCGAGGGGGATACGCGCGCCTACCGGCTCGACCGAGGACGCCTTCCAGACGCCGTCGACATCCTGCACGTCCAACCTCATGGTGACCTTCGATTTGTCGAAACGATCGGGCCACGTGGTGGTGACCGCCACGACGACCAATGCCTTCGCGAGGCCGTCGTCCGTGTTCAGCTCCGTCAAAGTGCCCTGCATCAATTCGGCTTTGCTCGTCGCACCCGACTGGCGCATCTGGTCGGTGAACCCGTCCATCGTCGCCTGAAGATCCTGGTTCATCTTCTCGCCCGTGATGGACGACCTCATGTTCTCGAAGGAACCCTCGAGGTTGGCGGAGTCGACCGAATTGAGGTTGATCGCGGCCTGCTGCGCACCGTTCAATGCCGAGTCTCGTGCGTCGGCGATCGGCTTGTCCACGAAGAGCGCCCGCGCCCACCCGAAGCCAAACCATCCGGCCGCAACCACCGCGACCACCACCAGTGCGGTCACCGCAGCAAACGAGGCCTTCAGAGTTCTGTCCTTCCCCGGAGCCGATGAGCTCGACTCCGGGGGCGTGGTAGTTCGCGTCACACCAATACCCTACTGATTGTTTTCTTCGGCTCGCTCGAATGGAACCCGTGATGCTACTTGGGGGTAACCCCGAGGAGCGGAGCGAGCTGCGTTGCGATGGGATTCAAGTTGAGGGCGTCCGGCATGGCCTTCGGCTTGAAATCCCAGGGCTGAATCGTGTCCGGATCGGCGAACACGATTCGGTCTGCACTTCGCACACCGGTCACACTCCCATGAGGCACGTCACAATTGGCCTCCGTGTTGAAGGGGAAGTCCTGCTGGGTGTCGTCGAAGTTCGGATCCTGGCGCTGCATCTCGGCCAGGATCTCGTGCGTTCCCTCGTAACCGATAGTGCACGGGGGCGGGTTGTTCGTCTCGAGCACGATGCCCTGGTGCACCGTTCCGTCGTTCGGCGCGACGGTCGAGGCGGAAGCGGCAATAGCGGGCAGGAACATCAGGATCGGTCGCAGTGCGATCGCCTGCGGCGCCAGCTTCCGGCCCAACGCCGACAGGTTTGTCAGATCCGTCGTGAGACTGGGCCCCGTCCGATTGACCAGCAGGCCGAGTTCGTCGCTGGCAGGAATGCCGTTGTCGATGACCGCGCGCACATCGGGGTCACTGGTACGCAGCTGCGCGGCGACGGTGTCGAGGTCCGCGCTGAACTGCATGATCGCCGACGACTGATCCGACTGCGTTGCGAGGACGGTCTGGCTGTCCCGGATCAACGTCAGTGTCTCCGGCAAGACGTCGAGCCCGTCGTCGGTCAGCGTGGACAGGGCATCCGCCAGCGTCTGAAGGTCTTCACCCTTGCCGTTCAATGCCGCACCCAGTTCGGTGGTGACCGTACGCAGAGCGTCCGTCGGAACCGACCGGACGAGTCCATTGACGCTCATCAGCACCTGCTCCACCGGCACGGGGGTCGAGGTGTTGGCCTCGGTGATCACCGAGCCCTCGGCGAGATACGGGCCCTCGGCGCTCTCCGGCTGGAGGTCGACGTACTGCTCACCGATTGCGGAACGGTTGGCGACGACGGCCTTGGCCGAAGCCGGGATCTCGGGGCTACCCTTCTTGATCTTGAGTTCGACGTTCAGGCCGTCCGAGGTGAGCGACAGCTCGCCGACCCGCCCGACGGGCACGCCCCGGTAGGTCACCTCCGCATTGGTGAAGATGCCGCCGGAGTCCCTGAACTGTGCATTGACGTCGTACTCGCCGAACCCGAGCAGATTGTCGAGCCGGACGTACTTGGCGCCCACGTAGACGAGGCCCACCAGCGCGACCACGGCAAAAGCGACTAGCTGAATCTTGACCAGTCGTGATCTCATTGTCCACCCCCAATTCCGAACTGCTCGAGCAGTCCCCCCATCGGGTTCTGCGAGGGCGGTGTCTCCGCACCCGGGGTCGCGCCGGCCGGCGCGGTGCCGGGAAGTGCCGGAAGCCGCAGACCTGACGTCGGTGCAGGAACGATCGGGGGAACCGGCAGCAGCGAGATCGTCGGCCAACCCGGTCGCGGACCGTTGCCGTTGTAGTACGGGTTGGTCGGGTCGACGATCGGCTTCGGCTCACCGAATTTCGGCGGCACGTATACCGGGTTGCCCTGCCCGACACCGAGTGCGCTCAGCGCGTCACCGATTTGGAGATCGACCGAAAGGAACAGGTTGACCGAGCCGCCGAGAGCAATCTGCTCGACGCCGTCCGGGAACGGAACCGTCGGGATGAACGCCAGCGAGTTGGGCAGATCATCGCCGGCGTCGGCCAGGGCCTTGAGTGTCGGACGAAGCGCCAGAAGGTCGGCGATCAGATCGTTCTTCGATCGGGTGATCACATCCGTGCCGACGGCACCGAGCCGATCGAGTTGCACCAGCATCTGCGTGAGCTGCGGGCGTTGCTCATTGAGCACCTGGGCAGCGATCGGCAGGTCGTCCAGTATCAGCCCGATTTTCTCGTTCTGCTCGTTCACCCGAGTGGTGAGGGCGTCGAGGCCGTCGAGCGCGCGGGTGATGTCGTCACGCTGTTGATTGAGACCGTCGATAAGCGTGTTGGCCTGCTCCAGCAGGCTGCGTACCCGGTCTTCGCGACCGTCGAGGGCAGTGCTCAGCTCGTGCACGATCGGCTGGAGCTGCCCGACGCCGCCGCCGTTGAGCAACAGTGACAGCGCGCCGAGGACCTGCTCGATCTCGGTGGCGTGGCGTGTGCGATCCAGGCTGATCGTGTCACCGTTCTGCAACCGATCCGGATCCTTGTCTTCCGGCGGTTCGGACAGCTGAACGAACTTCTCGCCGAGAAGGTTGGTCTGTTCGATCGCCGCGACCGCGTTGGCGGCAAGGTCGACCGACGAGTCGAGAATGATCTCGACGTCTGCCGACCAGCCGTCCGGAGCTACCTTGATCGACTCCACCCGACCCACCGGCACACCGTCCACCTTGACGGCCGACTGGGGAACCAGGTCGAGCACGTCGTCGAACTGGATTGTCAGGTGCATGGGGTCGCTACCGACGTCCGGCCCGCCGGGCAGCGGAATACCGTAAATGCCCTCGGACGAGCAGGAACTCACCGCCAAGGCGACAGCGCACGCCCCGGCACCGAGAATTACCGACCGCTTCATTCGCCCTCACCGCCTACTGCGTCGTCGAACCGTGGCGACACGACACCCGGCACCGTGCCGGGAGTGACCGTCCGCTGAATGTTGTCACCGCTCAGGATTCCGAACGGAAGAACGAGCGTCGGCGAGGTCACCGATGCCGTGATTTGCGACGTGATGTTCTTGCAGTTGTCGATCAACGGCTGCATCTGGCGTCCGAGCGCTTCGAAACGCGGATCACCGGGCACGAGCCTTCCGAGGTCGATCAACTTGCAGATCACGCCGGCAGGGTCCTGGAGATCGGGTAAGGCCAGGCGGGACGCCAGGTTCCCGGACTCCGCGTCGTACGAGTTGGCCAGGTTGCTGACGGCCAACGGCAGCAACGTCAGCGAATTCACCAGCGAGTCGCGGTTGTCTGCCAGTGTCTGGGTGACCGGAACTAGGTCGTCGAGATTCTCGGCGAGCAACTCCCGGTTGTCGGCCACGAACTTCGAGACGTCACCGAGGGCGATGGCAAGCTGGTTCAGGGCCGCACCGAGATTCTCGCGTTCACCGGCGAGGAACCCGGACAGGTCGGACAGCTGCGCGTTGAAGTTGCGGACCTGCTGGTCGTTGGCAGCCAGGGCACTGACGAACACCTGGAGGTTCTTGACCGTGTCGAACAGATCGCCGCGACTCTCGTTGAGCGTCCGAGCGGCGTCCGAGAGCTGGTTGATGCTCTGTCCCAGCGCCTCTCCGTTGCCACCGAGGTTCGCAGCTCCGGTCTCGACGAACTCGGTCAGCGCACCTTCCTTGTTTGCACCCTCCGGACCCAATGCGGCGGACAGCTTCTCGATACTCGCGTACAACTCGTCCACCTCGACGGGTGTCGCGGTGCGATCACGAGGGATCACGGCGCCGCTCTCCATCGTCTCCCCGCCGGTGTAGACGGGAGTGAGCTGGACATAGCGGTCGGCAACCACGGACGGTGTGACCTGTGCGGCCTTTGCGTCAGCGGGAATCTCGATGCCGCGGTCGACCCGCATCTCGACCTTCACCTGATCGCCCTGCGGCTCCACCGAGTTGATCGATCCGACCTTCACTCCGAGGATGCGTACGTCGGACCCTTCATAGATGCCCACCGACTTGTCGAAATAGGCAGTGATCTTGGTGGTGCCGGCGCGGGTGAACACCCACCACAGGGCGCCGGCGATCACCAGAGCGACGATGACGATTCCCGCGACGAGTGCGATCCGACCGCGATTGCTTCCCTGTGCTTCTCCGTTGTCGGCGTCAGTCATCAGTTGCCCCCCAACGTGCGGACGGGATCACGGGGTCCGGGAATGTCCGGCAGGCCCGGCGGGAGGAGGTTGACCACGACCTGGTCGAACCAGCGCCCGTTGCCGACCACGTTCGTGTACAGGCGGACGAATGGTTCGTACAGTTTCATCGCCCTGTCCAGATTCTCGTTGTTGGCCTTGAGGATTTCGACGACCCCGTTGAGTTGTTCGAGAGCAGGACCGATCGTGGCCTCGTTGTCACGTACGAGACCGGTCAACTGCTGCGACAGCCGCTGGGTTCCGGTCAGCAGCTGAGAGATCGACTGTTGGCGACTGTTGAGTTCGCCGAGCAGTAGGCCCGCATCGCTGATCAACCGGTTGAATTCGGTGTTGCGGTCGGCGAGCACCTTGGTCGTCGTCCCGGTGGCATCGAACAACTTCCGCAGTTCCTGGTCGCGGCTCGCGATGGTCTCCGACAACCTGCTGACACCGTCGAGTGAAGCGCGAATCTCCGAGGGTGTGCCCTCGAAGGCCTGCGACAGAGTGACCATACTTTCGGCCAGCTGATCGGAGTCGATTTCGCCCACCGTCTCCGCCGCTGCCGAGAACGCTTCGACCACGTCGTAGGGAGAGGTGGTGCGCTCGAGCGGAATCGGGTCGTTGGGATTCAACGTGTCCGAACCCCGGGGGTCGAGGGCCAGGTACTTCTGGCCCAGGATCGTCTTGATCTGGATGGACGCCGAGGTTTCGTTACCCACCCACGCGTCGGTGACCTTGAAGTCGACGTTGACGTGGTCTCCGTCGAGTTCGACGGCGGTGACCTTGCCGACCTTCACACCCGCGATGCGAACCTCGTTGGCGGGCTTCAAGCCTGCCGCCTCGCTGAATTGGGCGGTGTAGGTCGATCCGGCGCCGATCAAGGGCAGCGAGTCGAGGAAGAATGCCGACAGGGTCGCCAAGAGCACCACGAGGATGCCCAGGGCACCAGCCACTGCCGGGCTGCGACGTTTTCTCATCGTGTTTGCAACTCCCGTAGGCCGTCCAGCGAGCACCGTTTCGCCGAGTTGGTGTACAGCGGCTGATTCACGGTCGGCAGGCCGGTGGGCAAGTTCAGTTGAGGTGCCGTTCCCGGGCCTGCAACGATGTCGATACCGCACAGGTAGAACTGGAACCAGGAGCCGTAACTGGCTGCCCGCCCCAGCTTCTCGAGCTTCACCGGGAGGGTCTCGAGGACGCCGTTGATCGTATCGGAGTTGCGGTTGAGCGTGGTCGCCACCGTATTGAGCGAAGTGATGGATTCCTGGATGGACGGCCTCGTGGGTTCGAGGAGATCCGCGGTCGCGTCGGTGAGGCCGGCGAGGGACGTCACCGCCGAACCGACGGTACCGCGCTCTTCGGACAACCCGGTGACGAGCTGCTGCGTGTTCACGATCAGGGCATCGAGCTGGTCGTCACGCTGATTCACCGTGGCGAGCACATCGTTGAGGTTGTTGATCACCGCGCCGATCACCCGATCCTTGTCCGCCACCGTGTTGGTGAGGCTCGCGGTGTTCCGCACGAGTTCGGTGATGGTCCCCGACTCGCCCTGGAACACCTGGATGATCTGGTACGACAGCTTGTTGACATCCTCGGCGCTGAGCGTTTGGAACAGCGGGCGGAATCCGTTGAACAGTGTCGTCAGGTTGACGGCAGGCTTGGTCCGCTCGAGGGGGATCGTGTCGCCGGCGGTGATCTTCATACCCTGCTGGCCCTCGCCCTGCTGCAGCGAGATGTACCGCTGCCCCACGAGGTTCCGGAACCGGATGGTCGCGGTGGTGCTCGCAGGCAACCAGTCTCGATCAGCCACCGTGAACTGCACCTCGGCCTCGCGATCGTCGACGATCGCGATCTTCTCGACCTGGCCGACACGCACACCGGCGATGCGCACTTCGTCACCCTCGTTGAGGGAGGTGACATCAGAGAAAATCGCGTTGAACTTGGTACCGCCACCACCACCGAGGTTGGCAATGGTGGCCGCGAGCAGACCGGTAGCCAGGATCGTGACCACGGCAAAGATGATCAGCTTGATCAGCGGCGCAAGGAGGCCCCTCACTTGAAACTCACCTCAGTCCCCCTCATGGTCGGCGCACCGACGAGTGTCGTCCAACTGGGCACGTCCTCCGGCGCCATGCCCCCTGCCTCGCCGTACACGACGTCGAGCGTGTCCTGCTCCATCTTCGAACCCGCGTAGCTGGCGGGGGTGACCTCGGCTCCGTACCCCGGGACCTGATCGGGGACGCCGGCGGGCGCCGGGAAGAAGTCGATGGTGGACGGTCCCGGGTTACGCGAAGGCACCTGGTAGGCACCGTCGTTGTACGACGACCCACCCGGATACTGCGGGAACTTGCCGCCCGGCGCCGTCACGTTGTCGTAGCAGGCGGGCCCACGATTGTCGAGCAGGCGCGGCTCGTCCTGGTTGGGCAAGTAGCGACCCTTCGGGTTGACGAACTGCACACTGGCACGCACACCCGGGTGCGGGTCGTCCGGCGCCAGCAGTGCACGCGCGATGGGAGCGGTCTTCGCGAAACCGGCGAACGTGCAGCCGAAGCTCGGCGAATACCGGCCCAGAATCTGCAGTGCTTCACGGGAATCGGCGGCGATGTTCACGATCGACTCGGCGTTGGTCTGCAGGAGGTCGGCCGTGCTCGCACCCGTCCCGGTCAGGGATACCAGCAGTGTGGAGAGCTCGTT
>NZ_JANFQF010000016.1 GCF_024438035.1 Rhodococcus tibetensis | reverse complement strand
TGACGCCATCGCCCGCGAACTCACCCTCGACCGATCAGCTACATTCCAACCACTGACCACACTGTCCACGAAGTCCTGAGACAGATGTGTACACGAAGTCCTGAGACAGCACACGAGTGCAGGGACTCCTTAACCACGCACGGGCGGCGGAGCCGCCTATACCGTCCAGGTGTCGTGGCCGGTCAGGACCCGCTGGAGCGAGCCTTCGTCGACGGGGTCCTTCTCGCGTGCAGAGTCGTTCTGCCTGCGGACCGCATCGTCGTACGTGTCCCGCACGACACTGCGGAACACACCGATCACGGTGTGGGTGAGGTCCTGATCGGACAGCCGGGACAGCGCGTGAGCGTAATCGGGATCATCCGTGTGCGCGTCGTGCACCACGATGTCGTCTGGATGCACGTCGGCGGTCGACACCACTTTCAGACCGAAACCGGAACGCACAACGCAATATTCACCCGCGTTCCCGAACACGACGGGCTCTCCGTGGGTGAGCGGGATCAGCCGCGCCTCCGAACCTTCCTTGCGGAGAACGTCGAACGATCCATCGTTGAAGATCGGGCAGTCCTGATAGATCTCCACGAACGACGTACCCCTGTGCGCGGCCGCTGCGCGCAGCACTTCGGTGAGACCCTTACGGTCCGAGTCGAGGGCCCGGGCCACGAAGGTCGCCTCGGCACCGAGCGCGAGGGACAGCGTGTTGAACGGGTGGTCCACCGATCCCAGCGGTGTGGACTTGGTGACCTTCCCGACCTCCGAGGTGGGCGAGTACTGCCCCTTGGTGAGCCCGTAGATCCGGTTGTTGAACAACAGGATCGTCAGGTTGACGTTCCGCCGCAGCGCATGGATGAGGTGATTGCCGCCGATGGAGAGGGCGTCGCCGTCACCGGTGACCACCCACACCGACAGATCCGGCCGCGTCACCGCAAGCCCGGTCGCGACCGCCGGGGCCCGTCCGTGGATCGAGTGCACACCGTAGGTGTCGAGGTAGTACGGTAACCGGCTCGAGCACCCGATGCCGGAGACGAACATCATGTTTTCGCGCTTCAGACCCAGCTCGGGCAGGAAACTGCGGATCGTGGCGAGGATGACGTAGTCGCCGCAGCCCGGACACCACCGCACCTCCTGATCCGTGGTGAAGTCCTTGGCTTTCTGCGGTACGTCGGTGTGCGGGACGTGCGCTGTCGCGCTCAGCCCGAGACTCTTATCGTTGCGGTTGATCATCTGGGTCACGCCGGTTCCTCCTGCCGGGGACGGTCCGTCCGATAGGTGGCCGAGGCAAGTGCGTCGGAGGTCTTGACCGACTCCTGCTCGCGCAACGTCCCCGCCAGAGCCGCGACGATCACCGTGTGTAGTTCGTCGCTGAGGAACGCGAGACCCTGGACCTTGGTGACCGACTGCACGTCGACGAGGTATCTCGATCGCAGAATCATCGCGAGCTGCCCCAGGTTCATTTCCGGTGCCACCACTGTGGGATAACTGCGGAGCACCGCACCGAGATTCGACGGCAGCGGGTTGAGGTGACGCAGGTGCGCGCGGGCCACTTTCTTCCCTTCGCGGCGTGCCCGGCGGCAGGCCTCACCGATCGGACCGTACGAACTGCCCCAGCCCACGAGTAGCAACTCCGCTTCTCCGGACGGATCGTCGACCTCTACATCCGGGACGGCGATGCCGTCGATCTTCGCCTGCCGCAACCGCACCATGAGGTCGTGGTTGGCAGGTTCGTACGAGATGTCACCGGTGCCGTCGGCCTTCTCGAGACCACCGATCCGGTGCTCGAGCCCTGCTGTCCCGGGCACCGCCATCGCACGGGCCAGGGTTTCCGGGTGGCGCGCGTACGGCGCAAACGCCCCGTCCGCGGGCGGGGTGATCGTGAGGTCGGGATCGATCCGGTCCATCTCCGCCACATTCGGAACAGCCCACGGTTCACTGCCGTTCGCGATGGCACCGTCGGACAGAAGGAGCACCGGTGTGCGATAGGTGAGTGCTATCCGCGCTGCCTCGACGGCGGTGTCGAAGCAGTCGGCGGGTGATCGGGGCGCGAGCACCGCGACGGGTGATTCACCGTTGCGCCCGTACATCGCCTGCAGCAGATCCGACTGCTCGGTCTTGGTCGGCAGTCCGGTGGACGGCCCACCGCGCTGGACGTCGATGACGAGCAGCGGCACCTCCGTCATGACCGCCAGCCCGATGGCCTCACTCTTCAGCGCCAGCCCCGGACCGGACGTACTCGTCACACCCAGCGCGCCGCCGATCGACGCCCCGAGGGCCGCCCCGATTCCGGCGATCTCGTCCTCCGCCTGGAACGTGGTGACACCCAGATTCCGATGCTTGCTCAGCTCGTGCAGAATGTCCGACGCCGGCGTGATCGGGTAGGTGCCCAGGAACACCTCGCGTGACGCCAACTGCGCCGCGGTCACCACCCCGTAGGCCAGCGCGGTGTTGCCGGTCACCTGACGGTAGGTGCCCGGTGGCAGCGAGGCCGCCGACACCTCATAGGTGGTCGCGAAGCTCTCCGTCGTCTCCCCGTAGTTCCACCCCGCCGTGAACGCGAGCAGGTTACCCTCCGCGACCTGGGGTTTCGCCGCAAACTTGGTGCGGAGAAATAGCTCGATGCTGCGCGTGGGCCGGTTGTACATCCACGACAGCAACCCGAGCGCAAACATGTTCTTGGCCCGCTCGCCGTCCTTGCGGCTCAGCCCGGCAGGTTCCACCGCACCCACCGTCAACGTCGTCATCGCGACTGGATGTACCACGTAGTCCGCGAGGGAATCGTCCTCGAGCGGACTGGCCGCATACCCGACCTTCGACAGGTTCCGCTTGGTGAATCCGTCGGTGTCGACGATGATCATTCCGCCGCGCGGCAGGTCGGGCAGATTCGCCTTCAGCGCTGCCGGGTTCATCGCGACCAGCACATCGGGGCGATCACCCGCGGTGAGAATGTCGTAGTCGGCGATCTGGATCTGGAACGACGACACCCCGGGCAGTGTGCCCTGCGGCGCGCGGATCTCGGCGGGGAAGTTCGGTTGGGTGGCCAGGTCGTTGCCGAACGCCGCCGCCTCCGAGGTGAATCGATCGCCGGTCAACTGCATGCCGTCACCCGAATCGCCGGCAAAGCGGATGACCACCCGCTCCAACTTGGTGGAGTTCGCGCCCGTCGTCATAAGTGCACCGGATCTCTCGACTGCTGCGTCTGTGTCGATCAGCTGCTTCTCACCTCACGTTACAAGCGTTCCGGCATTCTGCCAGGCACACGCCCGAAATCGCGTCGCGATACGGTGAGCGTTGTGAGTGACCCAGGCAACATCGAACTCGTAGGCCGTTTGCGTGAGCTCGCCGAGCTCGAGGCCATACTCCACGGGGCGACCACCGGAATGCCGGCCGTCGTCGTGGTCGAGGGGACGGCCGGGATCGGCAAGACCACCCTCGTCGACGCGTTCCTCGCGGCGCATTCCGAGGTGTCGACGCTCGCTGCCGTCTGTACCTCGTGGGCGACGGGGCACTCGTTCGGCGTGGTCGAGCAGATGCTCGGGTCCGCAGTGACGGCGCAAGAACCTCTCGACGTCGCCCGCGAGCTCGCCGCCGCGGTGACAGCCCTTCCCGGGGAGACGGTAGTGGTCGTGCTCGACGATGCTCACTGGGCCGACCTCGAATCACTACAGGCCGTGACCTCCGCGACTCATCTCCTTCATCGTCCGGCCATGCTGATCCTGATCACGACGTCGGAACCGGCCGCCGATGTGTCTCCCGACGTCGTCGAACTTTTCGACCGACATCACCGTCACCGTGTGTGCGTCGCACCCCTCGATTCGTCCGACATTCGCACGCTCGCGAACAGCATTGCGCACGTGAATCTTCCAGCTCCGGTGGCGCACCAGCTCACCCAGCACACGGCAGGAAACCCCCGGCACGTCACGCAACTCTTTCACGAGGTGGATCCGGAGGCGTGGTCCCACTGGCAACCCGTGCTGCCCGTCCCGCGCGCCGTCACCGCGTCGGTGCGCGCGCGGCTCGCGGCGTGCTCGGCGTCGGCACGCGCCCTGGTCGAATCGGCCGCCGTCCTCTTCGGTGATCCACGTTTCGCCGATGCCGCCGAACTGGCGGACGTCGAGAATCCCGTCGAAGCACTCGACGAGGCACACCGGGCCGGGCTCCTGACGATGGGTGAGCATCGCGGCGTCACCGTACTGGTGTTCCCGTCCGCACTCACCCGGGCCGCCGTCTATCGCGGTCTCGGCCCGATCCGACTGCGCGACCTCCACGAGCATGCGGCGCGCATCGTCGACGACGACAGTCAGCGTCTCGACCATCGGGCCGCCGCTTCTCCGTTCACCGATCCCGAACTCGCCGATGAACTCGACCGCCACGCCGTGCACCGGGCCACGGTCGGCGCGTGGTCCGCCGTCGCGGACGCCTTGATCAAATCGAGCCGCCTCAGTGCCGACCGGGAGATTCGCGAGCAACGTCTGATTCGCGCCGTCGATGCCCTCGTCGGGACCGGAAATCTTCCGCAGGCAATCGCGTTCGCACCCGAGATCGAGAGCTTCCCGGCGAGCCCCCTGCGTGACGCCGTCCTCGGCTATCTCGCTATCCAGCGTGGACGCCCCGCGGAGGCCGACCTGCTGCTCACGCAGTCGTGGTCTGCGTGCGATCCCGCCGCCGATCCGGGGACCGCTGCACTGATCTGTCAGCGCCGGGTCCTCGACTCCCTGGCCCGGTGGCACGGGCCCGACCTCGTCCGGTGGGGTTCGCGAGCAGTGTCACTCGTCGACCCGAGCGATCCTTCGGCCGTGGAATCAGCGGCGATCATGGGCCTCGGACTGGCAGCCACCGGCAAGGTTTCCGAGGCACGGGCCGCGTACGACCATCTGTCGGCCGAAGTCGCACTGGGGGCCCAGTCGCAACGCTTCGAGATGGCCCGGGGGTGGCTCGACCTGGCGTTGGACGAACCGGAGGCCGCCCGGCAAGAACTCGAAAGTGCCGTACCGACAGCGTTCCGGATGGGGTCGGCCCGGATTTCGCTGTGGGCACAAGCCTGGCTTGCACGCACCCAGTTCGCACTCGGTGATTGGAGTGGGGCCGTGACCACCGTCGAGCGCGCCGCACATCAACTCGAGGATGTAGGCCTGGACCTACTGCGGCCACTCGTCCACTGGACCGGCGCGCAGACGCATGCGCTGCGCGGCAACCGGGAGGCCGCACAGCACCATCTCCGGCGGGCCGCCTCGAGTGCCCACGACTACCCGATCATGTTCTTGCCGTCCTCGCTGGCACGTGCCCAGTGCGCCGAGGTGGACGCCGACTACCCCAAGGTGATTCGCGCACTCGAACCACTCACCCGGCTCCAGCCGCGGGAGGGCGTCGACGAACCCGGATTCTGGCACTGGCCGGATGTCTACGCGAATGCGCTCGTCATGGTCGGAAGGGTGGACGACGCCGACGCCTTCCTCACCCCGCACGAGGAACGGGCAGCAGCGCGACACCACCGTTCCGCTCAGGCCCGACTCGGCTACGCCCGCGGGCGAATACTGGGCGCCCGAGGCGACATCGACGGCGCCCGAGCCGTATTCGAGGAAGCACTACAACATCTCGACACGCTGCCCCTGCCCTACGACCGCGCCCGGGTCAACTTCGCGTACGGCCAGACCCTGCGACGGGCCGGGAAACGCCGCGATGCCGACGCGGTGATACAGGCTGCGCGCGAGGGTTACTCGGCCCTCGGTGCCACGTCGTACGTGTTGCGGTGCGACCGGGAGATCAAGGCGGGCGGATTCAACCTCGAGCGCAGTCGCGTCTCGCTCGCCGACCTGACGCCTCAGGAACAGGCGGTGACGGAACTCGTCGCCGGCGGTGCCAGCAACAAGGAAGCGGCAGGCGAACTGTTCCTCTCGGTCAAGACGGTGCAGTACCACCTGACACGGGTCTACGCGAAGCTCGGAGTCCGCTCCCGCAGCGAACTCGCCGCGCAGTTCCGCAACGACGGCTGAGGTCCGGGTGGATGACCGGAAACCACCCCCAGGGTGCCTTTCCCGGGGCGCCCGTTCCGCGGAGGCTGACACCTGAGTGTCCTGGCAACCGGGCGCTCCATCCGACCACAGGAGGACTTCGAGATGAAGAATACGATCGACGCGGTCGGGGCCGACCGCGACCTGAAAACCCGTCACCGCGCCATGTGGGCGCTCGGTGATTACCCGTCACTTGCCGGCGAGGTGATCCCGGACCTCGGACCGACGCTCGTCGCAGCGTGCGAGGTGCAGTCCGGCGATCACGTACTGGATGTCGCAGCGGGATCGGGCAACGCCGCTATTCCGGCCGCGCTGGCAGGGGGGCATGTCGTCGCGAGCGACCTCACACCGGAACTGTTCGATGCCGGACGCCGTCAGGCTGCCGAAGCGGGAGCTGCTGTCGAGTGGCGGGAGGCGGACGCCGAGGCGCTGCCGTTCGACGACGAGGAGTTCGATGTCGTCATGTCCTGTGTGGGCGTCATGTTCGCCCCGCATCACCAGCCGAGTGCCGACGAGATCGTCCGTGTCTGTCGTCCGGGAGGCAGAATCGGACTGCTCAGCTGGACACCGGAGGGCTTCATCGGCCAGATGTTCGCGACGATGAAGCCGTACGCCCCAGCTCCCCCTCCCGGCGCGCAGCCCCCGCCGCTGTGGGGTCGCGAGGAACACGTCCGCGAGTTGTTCGGGGACAAGGTCACCGAGCTGACGGCGACACGGCAGACGTTGCGCGTAGAGCACTTTCATACTCCCGAGGAGTTCCGCGAATATTTCAAGGAACGGTACGGCCCCACGATCGCCGTGTACCGCAACATCGCCGGTGACCCGGAGCGGGTGGCCGCACTGGACGACGAACTCGCGGACCTCGCGCGACGCCACTTCGACGGGAACACCGCGATGGACTGGGAGTACCTCTTGGTGACCGCGCGCAGGCGTTGAGCGCCCCGGGCGGTAGGGTTGTCCCCGGTGCGCCGGGAAGTCTGGTCGGCAAGTGACCTTGTCGACCCGATTTCCAGGAGTGTGCAGTGAGCGACCCCCAGACCCGATCGACGCTGTTTCCCCGCGGATCGTGGGCGGAGACCGCGCGCATCTCCGACATCCTGCGCAAGGAAACGGTGGGCGGGGCGCTACTCCTCATCGGGTCGGTCATCGCTCTGGTCTGGGCGAACTCCCCATGGTCCGACAGCTACACAGCGCTGCGCGATTTCCCGGTGGGACCGGCCTCGTTGCACCTGAATCTCTCGCTCGGGACGTGGGCCGCCGACGGCCTGCTCGCGATCTTCTTCTTCGTGGTGGGACTCGAACTCAAACGAGAGTTCGTGGCCGGAGACCTGCGCGATCCGCGCCGCGCCGCTCTCCCCATCGCCGCCGCCGTCGGCGGCATGGCCGTCCCGGCGTTGGTCTTCGTCCTGGTCAACGCCCGTACCGGCGATGGCGCGCTCGCCGGCTGGGCAATTCCGACGGCGACCGACATTGCGTTCGCGGTGGCTGTCCTCGCGATCGTGAGCACGCATCTTCCGGCGGCGCTGCGCACCTTCCTGCTCACCCTCGCAGTCGTGGACGACCTGCTGGCCGTCACCGTGATCGCCGTCTTCTACACCGAAGAGCTGGCGTTCGGTCCGCTGCTTCTCGCGCTGATTCCGCTCGCATTGTTCACCGTTGCAGTGCAACGCCGCGTCCGCTCGTGGTGGATTCTGCTGCCCCTCGCAGGGGCCACGTGGTTTCTCGTGCACGAGTCGGGCATCCATGCGACCGTGGCCGGCGTGCTGCTCGGGTTCGCCGTTCCCGTGATCCGCAGCCAGAAGTCCGGCGGTCCCGCGGCCGGGCCCGGTCTGGCCGAACACTTCGAGCATCGGATTCGGCCCATCTCGGCCGGTTTTGCAGTCCCTTTGTTCGCCTTCTTCGCCGCCGGGGTCACCGTCGGCGGATTCTCCGGGCTGAGCACGTCACTACGCGACCCGGTCGCGCTGGGTATCGTCGCCGGCCTGGTGATCGGCAAGGCGGTGGGCATTTTCGGCACCACGTATCTGATGTCGCGGTTCACCCGCGCGACCCTCGACTCCGGCCTGGCATGGCTCGATGTCCTCGGCGTCGCGCTGCTCGGCGGCATCGGATTCACCGTCTCGCTCCTCGTCGGCGACCTCGCCTTCGGAATGGAATCCATGCGCGCTGATCACGTCAAGGTCGGGGTGCTGACCGGATCGGTGACCGCCGCGGTCCTCGCCTCCGCGGTCCTCCGGGTGCGTAACGGCGCTTACCGCACCATCGCACTCCAGGAGAGCCAGGACGACGACGGCGACGGCATTCCCGACGTATATCAGCGGTGACCGTCGTCCCCGTGGTTCAGGGCCTCGTCTGTGCGTCAGGTGATCCGGTCTCGCCCACCGGACCCGCAGCGTATTCGGCCATCAGCCGGGTGATCTCGTCGCGATCGGCGATTCCGGGAAGTCCCCACCCGTCCCGGTAACCGTAGAGCTCGGCGAGAGTGGTGGCGCGGCGGTTGCCGTCCGCGACCTCCACATCCGAGGCTGTGAGCAGTGCGGGATGTGCAACTCCGCAAGCCTCGGCCACCTTGAACACGTCACGCCGCAGCGATCGAACATAGTTGCCCGCCCGCACCGATTTCGCCTGGACGTCGAGTCCGTGCTCGAGCCAACCGCTCTGGGTCGCCACCCCCGTGGGACATCGATCGGTGTGGCATCTCTGGGCCTGGATGCAGCCGATGGCGAGCATCGGCTCGCGGGCCACATTGATCATGTCGCAACCCAATGCCATGGCCGCCACCGCGTTGTCCGGCAACCCGAGCTTTCCGGAGCCGATGAACGTGATGCCGTCGGTGAGTCCCGCTTCGGCGAACATCGAGTACACCCGGGCGAATCCACTGCGGAACGGCAGCGAGACGGCGTCGGAGAAGACAAGTGGCGCAGCGCCGGTGCCGCCCTCACCGCCGTCGATGGTCACGAAGTCGACGCCCCGACCGGAGGAGGTCATCTCCTCGATCAAAGACACCCAGAAGTTCGAATCCCCGACCGCCGACTTGATCCCCACCGGCAGTCCGGTCTCGGCGGCGACGAGTTCCACCCAGTCGAGCATGCTGTCGACGTCGCGGAATGCGGTGTGCCGAGAGGGACTGACACAGTCTGCGCCCTCCCGGACGCCGCGGATCCCGGCGATCTCGGCCGTGACCTTCGCACCTGGCAACAGGCCTCCGAGGCCCGGTTTCGCACCCTGGCTGAGTTTGATCTCGATGGCCCGTACCGGGGCGGACTCGACGAGGGACACCAGTCGACCGAGATCGAACCGGCCGTCCTCGTCCCGGCATCCGAAGTAGGCAGTGCCGATCTGGTAGACCAAATCCGCGCCGTTCCGGTGGTACTGCGACAACCCCCCTTCGCCGGTGTTCTGCAGGCAGTCCGCGGCCGTGGCACCGCGGTTCAATGCGGTGATCGCCGCCGACGACAGCGATCCGAAGCTCATCGCCGAGAGGTTGACGAGCGAGTGCGGACGAAAGGCCTTGGCTCGGTCGCGCGCCGCGCCCAGAACCTTGGCCGACGGAAGCCGGAGCTTGTCGCCCCCCCGGGCACGGCCGACGGTGCGATGTCGGAGAACGTGCGGTGCTTGATGATGGTGTAGCCGTCGGTGAACTCGATGTCGTTGTCCGTGCCGAACCCGAAGGTGTTGGTTTCCTGTTTCGACGACGCATACACCCAGCGACGCTGGTCGCGGGTGAAGGGACGCTCCTCGTCGTTGTTGGTTGTGATGTACTGCCGAAGCTCCGGACCGAGCGTCTCCAGCAGATATCGTCCGTGTCCCAGAACGGGGAAATTCCGCAGCAGAGCGTGATGCCGTTGGAGGAGGTCATACGACGCCACGGCGGCCAGCGCTGCGGCCGGAATCCCGAGGGCGCTCGACCACTTCATGAAGCCACCGTACGTCGCGGCCGCGGTACTCCGTTGGCGATTTCTGTGTGGTCGGTGGCTTCCGGTGCCACGCTTGACGGTATGAACAGCATTCACCCGAGGGGTAACCGATAGTGGCCCGGCCGGTACGCGTCGTCGTTCTCGGCGCAGGTTCGTGGGGAACCACCGTCGCCGGGCTGGCGGCGCGGAACACTCCGACCCTCTTGTGGGCGCGGAGCTCGGACACCGCCGACGAAATCAACACCGTCCACCGGAACTCCCGGTACCTCGGTGACCGCGCCGTTCCCGACTCGATGCGCGCCACCGCCGACATCGTGGAGGCAGCGCAGGAGGCCGATGTCCTCGTGGTCGGGGTGCCCTCACATGCCGTCCGCGGCACACTCGCGCAGATCGCCAACGAAGTGCGCGCCTGGGTACCGGTGCTGTCGCTGGCCAAGGGACTCGAGCCCGGCACCCGCCTGCGTCCCACCGAGGTGATCGCGGAATGCCTTCCCGGTCATCCGGTCGGACTCCTCGCGGGCCCCAACATCGCTCGTGAGATCGTCGACGGACTCGCCGCGGCCTCGGTGGTAGCCACCCAGGACGTCCGGGTGGCCACCGCCCTGCAACCGTTGTTCGCGTCCCCCGTTTTCCGCGTCTACCGCAACACCGACGTGCTCGGGTGTGAGCTCGGTGGCGTGCTCAAGAACATTGTGGCGATCGCCTCGGGCATGGCCGACGGACTCGACGTCGGCGACAACACGCGGGCCATGGTGCTCGCCCGTGGGCTGGCCGAGATGACGAGACTCGGTGAGGCGATGGGTGCCAACCCGCGAACCTTCGCCGGCCTCACCGGTGTCGGCGACCTGATCGCAACGTGCATGAGCCCCAGTTCCCGCAACCGCCGGGTGGGCGAGGCAATTGCCCGCGGGCGGACAGTGGAGGAGGCCGTCGCCGAACTCGGCCAGGTCGCAGAGGGCGTCAAAACCGCACCGACCGTCATGGAACTCGCCCGCGACCACGGCGTCGATATGCCTATCGCCGCCGAGGTGGAAGCGGTGGTGGCGGGGCGTCAGACCGCGGAAGGTGCCTACCGCGGCCTACGAAAGGTCGCTGCGGGCAGCGAGCACGGGGTGGCGTGACGATCCGGGCCCGCGATCACGCCCCGACGGGACGGAGGATCCACCAGCCGCCGAGCAGGAGACATCCGACGTTTACCAGCAAGAAGAGACCGACCCAGACGATGCCGGGAACGCGGGTGAGCCGGGCGAGCTGATCGGCGTCGGAGTCGGGGGCGGCCCGCCGTGCTCGCTGCCGCTGCAGTTCGATGACCGGCCGCGGCGCCGCCACCAGCATGAACGACGTGATCAGGTAGGCGGCCGCTACCTGCTGTTGCTCCGTGCCGAGCCAGACCAGCCCGAACAGCAGGGCTCCGACGACGGTGAGGGAGAACAACCCGTACAGGTTCCGAACGAGGATCAGCATGGCAGCGAGCGCCACGACGCCGATCCAGAGCACGGCGACGGCATGGCGGGTACCGAGCACCCAGGCTGCGCCGAGACCGAGGACCGCGGGGCCCACGTACCCGGCAAAGGTCATGAGCACGACCCCGAGTCCTGTGGGCTTGCCCGAGGAGATCGCGACCCCGGACGTGTCGGAGTGCAGCCGGACGCCCTTCAGTCGTCTGCCGAAGAGCAGCGCGACCACGAGGTGCGCACCCTCGTGGATGATCGTCACCACGTTGCGCGTGATGCGCCAGGCGTGGGGCTCGAGAACGAGCATCACCGCCACGACCGCCACCACCTGGACGATCCACGTTGCCGGAGTGGGACTCACCGCGCTCATGCGCTCCCACAGCGATGAAATTCCGTCTACACCCGCCGCGTCGTATGCGGCGGCCCCGCTCACCTGAGTCATCGGCGCCGAGTGTACGGAGGAGCCGCGCATCCGGAAGAGCCGGATCGTTCGCGAGACTACGGTCACGAGTAGGTAAACATACGAAGACGTGCGGTAGCGCTGGCCTAGGCTCGATAATTGCCCGCGATCGACCCGAGCGGGTACCAGTGCGGATGGATCGGGGTGTCCAGATGCGGATCGCGGATGTATTGCGTAGCAAGGGTACGGCGGTGGCGACGGTGAACGCCGACACGTCGGTGAGCAGCCTCATCGACGAGCTCGCCGAGCACAATGTCGGCGCGCTGGTGGTGCTGGAGAACGGCTCGATGGTCGGCATCGTGACCGAACGCGATGTGGTGCGCAAGATTCACGAATGCGGAGCCGATCTGCTGAAGGCACGGGTTGCGGACATCATGAGCACCTCGGTGTTCACCTGCCTGCCGAGCGACAGCGTGGACAGTCTCGCCGAGACCATGACCGAGCGCCGGATCCGGCACCTACCCGTGGTGGTGGAAGGACAGCTGGTGGGCATCGTCAGCATCGGTGACGTGGTGAAGAGCCGGATCGGCGAGCTGCAGAGCGAACGCGACCACCTCGAGCACTACATCGATCAGGGCTGACCGCCGTCACCCCAAACCACCTCGCTAGCGTCGTATTCAGCTCTCTAGCGGTAACTCTAGAAAGCGTTAGATTGTGCTACCGATCCCTCAGTCGCTCTGTGCACGCAGGTACCGGCCGAAATGCGGGACGGTGAAACCGATCGATCCGCGCTCCGCCGAGTAGATCAAACCCTTCTTGATCAGCCCGTCCCGGGCAGGTGACAGCGAGGCAGGTTTGCGGCCGAGTTCGGCGGCGATCGCCGCTGTTGCGACCGGACCGTCGTCCCCGGCGAGATCCGCCATCGCCCGCATGTACTCGCGTTCGGCCGGGGTAGCGCGCTCGTAGCGGGAACCGAAGAACCCCACCGCGAGCTCCTCCTCCGCGGTCGGCGCCGCCACGCGCACGTCCTCCTCGGAGATCGGGCTGGCCGCGGCCACATCCCAGGTGGCCTTTCCGTATGCCTGCACGAAATAGGGATAACCGTCGGCGGCCGCGTACAACGCGTCCAGGGCCTCGTCGGTGAACTTCACGTCTTCCCGCTCCGCCGGTGCGATGAGCGCGCGATCCGCGGACGCCCGGTCCAGCCGATCGATGCGGTGGTAGCTGAAGAGCCGTTCCGAGTAGCTCTTGGACGCCGACAACACCGCAGGCAGGTGCGGGAGACCGGCGCCGACCACGATCAGCGGCGCCGCATCCTGGCTGAGTTCGTGGCAGGCACCGCAGATCGCGGAGACGTCCGCGGCCCCCAGGTCCTGCATTTCGTCGACGAAGAGAGCGATCCCGACGCCGACGTCCCGCGCCAGCGAAGAGGCGTCGAGCAGCAGCTCCACCAGGTCGATCTCGATGTCCCCCGAATCCGCGCGGCCCTTCACGGCCGGGGCGTCGATCCCGGGTTGCCACCTCTCCCGCATGCCCTTGTCCGCCGTCGCCCGCAGCGCGAACGACTTCAGAACGCCCAGGAACTCCTCGACCCGATCGGGGTCGCGATGCGCGCCGGCGATTTCGCGCACCGCCATGTGCAGTGCCGACGACAGGGGCCGGCGCACGTCCTGGTCGGGGCGGGCTTCGATCTTGCCGGTTCCCCAGCTGCGGGATATGGCCGCCGACCGCAGGTGGTTGAGCAGCACCGTCTTTCCCACTCCGCGCAGGCCGGTCAGCACCACACTGCGTTCCGGGCGGCCGCGGGCGATCCGCTCGAGCACCACGTCGAACGCGTCGAGTTGCCTGCCTCGACCCGCGAGCTCCGGTGGGCGCTGGCCTGCGCCGGGTGCGTAGGGGTTACGGACGGGGTCCATGGCCACGAACGTAACAACCTCGGTAGCCGAATCTGCGTTCATCTAGCGCGTGTCCTAGATCCCGCTATGAAGTCCTCGACGCCCGGGACCCGAACAGGGTGGACGTTCTTCACCCTTCGGTGCCTATCGACGCGCACCGGTTCCGCCGAGGCTGGAAGCAGTCACAGGAACGGGAGAACATCATGATCGAGACGGACGTCAGAGCGCACCTCGAGCGACTCGCACCCCTCGCCGCCGTCGGGGACGAGGAGGCCGTGGAAGAAATTCTCCGCGTCGCCCACCCTTTGGTGCATCGCTACTGCACCTCCCGGCTCGAATCGGTGGAACACCCGCACGCCTCGGCCGACGACGTCACCCAGGACGTCTCCCTCGCGTTGATGAGCGCACTGCGCACCTACCGCGACGAAGGTAAATCCCTGCTGTCGTTCATCTTCGGGATCGCCGCACACAAGGTGTCCGATGCCCGCCGACGCGCCAATCGATTGTCGGTGCCCACGGCTCGCTCGGCCACTGCGCATCACATGGTGGACATCGAAGAGGGTCCCGAGCACCACGTGCTGCGCACCGAGCTTCGTGGCGAGATGCATGAACTCGTGCAGACGCTCCCCGTCCGGCACCAGCAGATCGTCTTCATGCGCATCGTGGTCGGAATGTCCGCCGAACAGACGGCACGCGTTCTCGACACCACGCCCGGAGCCATTCGCGTCGCACAGCACCGCGCACTGAACCATCTGCGGTCGCGGATCCACGCGTCGCACTCCCTCGCGAGGTGAGGTGATCGTCGACGTGCGATCACACCGTTGCCATTCGCTGGACCGAGTGGTCCGATGTAATGATGACCGCAGCCGACACAGTTTTGCTCGCGATCGGAACGAAGAAGGGCCTCTGGCTGGCGACCAGTCGTGATCGCGTCACGTGGTCGTTGACCGGCCCGCACTTCTTGATGAACGAGATCCCCAGTATCGGCATCGATTCCCGCGAGGGCCGCACCCGCATTCTCGTCGGGGTCCGGTCGGAGCACTGGGGGCCAACCGTTGCGCACTCCGACGACCTGGGCGCTACGTGGGTCGAACCCGACCACGGGGCCATCCGGTTCGGCGACACCGACGACACCGCGCTCGAGCGGATCTGGCAACTCCAACCCGACACCGAAAACCGGCCCGGTCTTGTGTGGGCGGGCTGCGAACCGATCTCGGTGTGGCGATCCGTCGACGGCGGCGAGCACTTCGAACTCGAGCGCGCCCTGTGGGACCACCCGCATCGATCGCAGTGGGGAGCCGGGTTCGGCGGCGCTGCAGCCCATTCTGTGGTTCCGGACGCCCGCGACCCAAACACGGTGCACGTCGCCATGAGCACGGGCGGCGTTTATCGCACCACCGACGGCGGCCGCACCTGGCAGCCGCGCAACGCGGGAATCTCTGCCGGCTTCCTGCCGGATCCGAATCCGGAGTTCGGCCAATGCGTCCACAAGATCGCCCGCGACGCGGTGACTGACAAGCGGCTGTATGCGCAGAACCATCACGGCGTCTACCGGTCCGACGACAACGGCGACACCTGGAAGTCGATCGCCGACGGGCTGCCGTCGGACTTCGGTTTCGTGATGCTCACTCACCCTCATCGCGAGGGAACTGTGTGGGTGGTGCCGATCAAGGCGGACGCCGAGCGGATCCCACCCGACGGCCACCTCGCCGTGTACCGCAGCGAGGACGCCGGTAATACCTGGGCCCGCCTCGACCACGGCTTACCGGAACGCGAGTACAACGTGGTGCTGCGTGACGCCGCGTCCGTCGACACCGCCGACCCCGTCGGCGTCTATTTCGGTACGCGCGGCGGTGCCGTGTACGCGAGCGCCGACGAGGGCGCCACCTTCACCGAGGTCGTCGGACACCTGCCCGACGTCCTCTGTGTGCGCGCCGCGGTGGTGGCCGGGCCATGACCGGGGCCGTGTCGGTTCGGGTACCGCGCGCCCTCGCATCCATCGTGGGCGGCGAACGCGCGGTCGATGTGCCTCTCGACTCCGTGGCAACAGTGGCCGAGGTTCTCGACGTTCTCACCGAGCAGTACCCGGTCCTGGGCCGGCGCATCCGCGACGAGACCGGGGCCCTGCGCCGGTACGTCAACGTCTATGTGGACGGTGAGGACGTTCGGCTCCGAAACGGTGTCGGCACCGAAGTGGCACCGGGCCAGGAGTTACAGATCCTGCAGTCGGTCGCCGGAGGCTGACACTCACCGCGCGCTGGCGTGTACGTCGAGCGCAACCGCACGGGTGGGGGCGCCGTCCGAGCCCTCGATGTTGATCGGCAAGAGGCTGACGAGGGGATCGGGGAAGTCGATCCGGTCGAGGTGGCAGAGGTTCTCGCCGATCACTCCCCCGGCACCGGCGATCAGATGATGGACCGGATACCCGGTGTCGGTGTGTCCGCCGGCAGGCGTCTCGTCGATGCTCGGCGCATCGAGACAGAATGTGCGCACACCCTGCTCGAGGAGTAGTTCGCAGGCACTCGGGTCGAGGAAGGGATGCGTGTAATAGGCCTCGTGACCGTAGTGACGCGACCATCCGGTATGGAACAGGGCTATGTCGCCGGGGTGCACGCGTGCGGCCTCGGCCCTGATCATGTCGGCGGTAATACCCTGGCGCGCACCGAGATCTCGCACGTCGAACACCACACCGCGGCCGACGAACAGCTCCGGCGCCAAGGTGTCGACGGTGGCGCCGGTTGCGTCCATGTGGGCGGGCGCGTCGACGTGGGTGCCGGATTGTGAGCCGAACCGGACGTCGAGAACGTTGTAGCCGTCGCGTTCGATCGTGCAATGCCGAGTCAGCGTCGGCACCGGATCACCGGGATACACCGGCATCCCCGGACCGATCGTGTGGGAAAGGTCCACGATTCTCCGCACGTATGGCATCGTTCGATTGTCCACGGTTCGCGCGGGCAGGTGCACGCTGTGGCTGCGGCACGGCACTGCGCGCCACGATATGCTCGATGACGAGCAAAGAGGTGGTTGCATGCCCGCGCGCTTGCCGGCGCCACAACGTCATGTCGAGGCCGACCATGGCCGAAGTTGATCCGCTCGCCACTCAGCGTGGCGCTGCTCCCACGCTCGCAGCCGAACTCTCCGGAGTCGGCCTCGACGATGCCGTGGAGATCGGCCGCGGCGGATTTGGAGTGGTCTACCGCTGCGTGCAACCCCAGCTCGACCGAACCGTCGCAGTGAAGGTACTCACCGCGGAACTCGATGCGGAAAACCTCGAACGGTTCCTGCGCGAACAACGTGCGATGGGGAGATTGAGCGGGCATCCACACATCGTCAACATCATGCAGGTCGGTGCTACGGAAAGCGGCAAACCGTTCATCGTGATGCAGTTCCACCCCCACGACTCGCTGGACGTGCAGATCCGCAGAAGGGGCCCGGTGCCATGGAGTGAAGCCCTGCGCATCGGCGTCAAACTCGCGGGTGCGCTCGAGACGGCACACAGGGTGGGGATACTGCACCGCGACGTGAAACCCGGCAACATCCTCCTCACCGAATACGGCGAGCCACAGCTCACCGATTTCGGCATCGCACGGATGTCCGGGGCGTTCGAGACCTCGGCGGGCACCGTCACCGGATCACCGGCGTTCACCTCTCCCGAGGTGCTGTCGGGGCGGGCACCGGCCGCGGCTTCCGACGTGTACAGCCTGGGGGCCACGCTGTTCAGCGCCATCACCGGTCACGCCGCCTTCGAGCGGCACCATGGCGAGGAGGTAATCGCTCAGTTCCTCCGAATCACCACCCAGCCCGTACCCGATCTTCGCCGAGAGGGCTTTCCCGAGGACGTGAGCGCCACGATCCAGCGGGCGATGTCCGGTGATCCCGCGGATCGTCCGGCCTCCGCTGCGGCGTTCGGAGACGAACTCCGCGACATCCAACGCCGTCACGGGCTGGCCGTGGACGAGATGGCGATGCCCGTCGACAGGGGTATCGTCGTCCACCACGCCGATGCTGCGCCATCCGGCGCGTCGACCCACACGTCCGGTGACTTCCCCACCTCCACCACCGGTGGACGACGCGACACCACTACACCGCCGCCGACTCCGGCTACCCGGTTCCGGCCGCCGGTGCCCACTCGGGCACTGGTGGAGCGTGAACGCCTCATCGACCTGTTGAGGGCCGGACGTCGTCGCCAGCTCACAGTCATCCACGCCCCGACCGGTTTCGGGAAGAGCACCCTGGCTGTGCAGTGGCGTGATGTCCTGACCGAGGCCGGTGTGGCCGTCGCGTGGCTGACCGTCGACAACGACGACGACAACGTGGTCTGGTTCGTCGCGCACCTCATCGAGGCGATCCGGCACGTGCGGCCGAGTTTGGCCGAGGAACTCGGTCAGGTTCTCGAGGAGCACGACAACGAGGCCGAGCGGTACGTACTCACCTCCCTCGTCAACCAGATCCACTCGAGCGGTGAACGCGTCGCGCTGATCATCGACGATTGGCAGCGGGTGTCCGATCCGGCGACAATCGCCGCGCTGGAATTCCTCCTGGACAACGGATGTCACCACCTGCAGGTGATCGTCGCGAGCCGAACCCGCGCAGGCCTGCCGATGAGCCGGATGAGAGTCAAGGACGAACTGGTCGAAATTGATTACGCGGAACTTCGTTTCGACGACGGCGAGGCGCGAAAGTTCCTCGTCGACCTCGGTGGCCTGCCCCTCGAGAACGACGACGTCACCGAACTCCGGGACTCCACCGACGGCTGGGTGGCGGCACTGCAGCTGGCCTCGTTGTCGCTGCGGGGCCGATCCGACCCCGGGGAACTCATCGCCGGGCTGTCGGGACGACACCATGCGATCGGCGAGTTCCTCGCCGAAAACGTCCTCGACACCCTCGAACCTGCGATGCTCGACTTCCTGCTCGCCACGTCGATCACCGACCGAATCTGTGGGCGCCTCGCCTGCACCCTCGCTGACACCGCACGGGGTCAGGCCATGCTCGAGGAGGCGGAGGACCGGGACCTGTTCCTCCGTCACATCGACGACGAGCGAACGTGGTTCCGCTACCACACCCTCTTCGCCGAATTCCTCCGCAGAAGGCTCGAACGTGATCAGCCCGAAAGGCTCCGGGAACTCCATCGGGCAGCGTCGGAATGGTTCTGCAATCACGGACTGCTCCGTGAGGCCGTCGATCATGCTCTCGCGGCCGGTGAGGAGCAACGGGCGGTCGAGTTGGTGGAGTCCGACGGATTGTCGTTGTTCGAGCATTCGCAGACCGCGACACTGCTCTCCCTGGTCTGCAAGCTCCCGCCGCGATTGGTGCAGCACAGTGCCCGACTGCAGATCACCGTGGCCTGGGCGGACATGATGCTGAGCCGCCTGGAACCGGCACGGCGGGCGCTCGAACTGGCCGAGCGTGCACTCGACGGCAGTGCCCTCGCCCCTGGGGACATCGCGGATCTCCGCGCCGAGATCGGTGCGGTTCGCGGTGTCGGGGAACTGCGCGCCGACCGGATCGACGACATCGACGAACTCGTCGCCGAGAGCCTCGCCCGGCCGGACGCGCTACACCCCTGGGTGGTGTCGGCCGCTTCCAACGCCGCCACCTTCGCCGCGGTGTATCGATTCGACTTCGCCGAAGCGAGGCGCCTGCAGGGGCGGGCGCAACCCTATTACCAGCGGAACAAGGGCCCGCACAACATGGTTCACGGTGAGTGCTACGTCGGCATCTGTGCGCAGGAAGAACTCGACGTCGAAGAGGCCGAGAAGCGTTTCCGCCAGGCGAGGGGTGCAGCGAGAAAAGCCGGCGGAGTGCACGCGCCTTCGGGCCGGCTGGCGGGTTCGCTCCTCGGCGAATTACTCTACGAGCGGGGCCAACTCGACGAGGCGGAGCAGTTACTCGACGACGGTTACCGCCTCGGAGCGGAAAGCGGCGGCGTCGATTTCAAAATTGCCCGTTACGTCACGGGGGCACATATCAAGGTACTCCGCAACGACCGGGACGAAGCCGCCCGCCGGCTGCACGAAGGCTACGAGATCGCCACTGCCCACGGAGTCCCCCGGCTCAGGGCTCGGGTGGAAAACGAGCGTCGAAGATTAGGGATTTCTGCCCACCCCACGCTGGGGGCGACCGCACCGATCGCCTATGCCGACCGGCACCGACCGGTGCACGGGTTGGACTCGATCACGGCTCAGGTCGAAGAGGCCACCGCCATCCGCCTCCTCCTCGCCACCCGTTCCCGCGAGAACATCGAGCTGGCCTGCACCTGGGCGCACGAGTGGACCGGCAGGCTGGAGGGCACCGGACGCCGGCGGGCGTTGCTCCTGGCCGATCGACTGCTGGTGGCGTGCCTCGCCGCGGCGGGCCGCGAGGACGAGGCCAAGAAGGTACTCGCTTCCGTCGCGTCCATCTGCGCCGTCCGGGGGCTTCGCCGTGTCGTCCCCGACGGTGGACCGCTCGTCGTCGCCCTCTCCACGGATCTGCGGGCAGATCAACTGGCCGGCGACTGGCAGCCGGAGTGGCCTGCCGTCCCTCCCGAATTCCTCGAACAGATTCAGGCGTCGACGGCCCCGTACACGCTGTGACGGTGGATTACCGTGAGCGGATGACGAACCCCGGCACGCCCCTCCTTCTCGACGTTCTGCGCACCGAAGGGCAGCGCATCGCGTCGATGCCGGCCGACGCCCTTGCCGCGCCGGTGCCGTCATGCCCGGGCTGGACCCTCGAACACGTGGTCCGGCACACCGGCAAGGTCCACTTATGGGTGACCGCCGTGATGCAGGCAGGCCCCGAAGCCGCCCTCGACCAGTCTCGCCCGGCGCGGCAGATGCCACGGGGACCGGAGTGTCTCGACGCCTACCGTTCGGCTCACGAGTCGATGATGACCGAGTTCGAGCAGCGACATCTCGATGAGCCCGCACCCACCTTCGTCGGACCCGCAACCTTGCGGTGGTGGGTTCGCCGTCAGGCCCACGAGGCGACGGTCCATCGTTTCGACGCCGCCGATGCCGTCCACACGGCCGGTGGGCCACTGCCCGAACCCGCAGACCCCACCGCAGCGGCCGACGGCGTCGACGAGTGGATTCAGGCCATGGCCTCACGATTTCTCGGCGCGGGACAGGTGCCCGAAAGCCTGCTCGGCCGCACCGTGCACCTGCACGGCACCGACACCGGTGACGCCGAGTGGCTGCTGGCCTTCACCGACGAGGGCATGTCCGTCACGACCGAACACACGAAAGCCGACGTCGCGTTGCGCGGCTCCGCGGAACGACTACTCCTCGCCGTGTGGCGGCGGCGGCCGCTCGACAGCCTCCAACTCTTCGGCGACGAAGCCGTTGCCGAAGCTCTTCTCGACACCGTGCAGGTCTGAGGCGTTTCACCCGGGCACCGGAGGGAGTCAGCTCGATCCCATGTCTGCCGATCGCCAGTGCTCGGGGCGGAGGTAGATGGCGACCTGTTCGCCGAGTTGGGCCTTGGCGAACTCGAGGTAGGCGTCCACCTTCTCCGGCGCGAGGTAGCGCTGGGTGATCTCCCGCATCATGTCGTCGGTCCCCGGGGCGGTTCGCGTCACCGCGCCCTCGACGGAGACATATCGGACGGTGGGGTCGACTCGTTCGACCATCATCGTGAATCGCCCGGCCGCCTCGATGAGGCGCGCCTTCTCCGAACCGGCGCCGGTCAGTACCCACAGATCACCGCCCGGGGCGTACTGATACCAGATCGGGACCGTCAGAGGTCCGCGGCCCTCACCAGCGGAGACCGACAGCGCCGCGATGTGCGGCTCGGACAGGAACTGTTCGCGCTCGTGCACAGAGAGTGGCATGCCCCGACGATAGAGCCACCCACCGACACCGTGGTCCCGAAACACCGTGGTCCCGAAACACCGTGGTCCCGAGTCGACGAATTCGGACGAGGGTGTTGAATGGGACCCGTCGGTCGGTGCAGCGTCGTTGTCGAAATGATCGGAGGCCGTGATGCCGGGTCCAGTGCCGAGATTGGCGGCGCAAGCCGTTCTCACACCACCGAGTGCGGCGTCCCTGTTTCTCGTCGTCGTGGCGGGCGAGTCGCGCGAGGACGCGCTGACGGTCCGCGACGTCGTCGCCGACCTCGAAAGCCTTCTCAAGGCGGTCGGCTTCCGGGAACTGTCGGGTTCGCTGTCGTGTGTGGTGGGCATCGGGTCCGAGTTCTGGGACCGGGTGAGCCCAGCGACCAAACCGGCTCTGCTGCACCGCTTCCTCCCCTTGTCCGGACCCGTTCACAGCGCCCCGTCCACTCCTGGTGACGTCCTGTTCCACATCAAGGCTGCCCGCGCCGACCTCTGTTTCGAGCTGGGCCGCTTGCTCGTCGCAGCGCTCGGACCCGCTGCGACCGTTGTCGACGAGGTGTCCGGCTTCCGGTATTTCGACGCCCGCGATCTCCTCGGATTCGTCGACGGTACCGAGAATCCCACCGATGCGGACGCCGAAGAGGCAGCCCTGATCGGTGACGAGGATCCGGATTTTCGCGGCGGCAGCTACGTGATCGTGCAGAAGTACCTCCACGACATGAGTGCCTGGACGTCGCTCAGCGTCACCGAGCAGGAACGGGTCATCGGGCGCACCAAGCTCGAGAATGTCGAGTTGGACGAGGACGCCCAGCCCAGCAACTCGCACGTCACCCTCAACACGATCGTCGACGACGACGGTGTCGAACACGACATCCTCCGCGACAACATGCCGTTCGGCAGCCTGGCGGCAGGTGAGTTCGGCACCTACTTCATCGGTTACGCCAGGAATCCCGGCATCACCGAACTGATGCTGCGCCGGATGTTCCTCGGCGAGCCGCCCGGCAACTACGACCGCATCCTCGACTTCTCCACGGCCGTAACGGGCACGCTGTTCTTCGTGCCGAGCCGGGAGGTCCTCGAGTCCCTCGCCGACCAATCCGAGAACGCCGAGGCGCCATCGGACGTCACCGGCGAAACCGAGCAACCAAATACGTACGACCTGTCCCTGAACATCGGTGGTCTCAAAGGAGTATCGCAATGACTGATTCGAGCAATCTGCACCGCAACCTGGCCCCGGTCACGGAGGCAGCCTGGCAGCAGATCAGCGAAGAGGCGGCTCGTACTTTCAGGCGCCATGTCGCCGCGCGACGCGTCGTCGACGTCGCCGGGCCGTTCGGTTACTCCTACTCCGCCCACAACGTCGGCCGGGTCACCCCGATCACGACTTCCGACAGCAGAATTCGGGCACAACTGCGCCAGGTCCATCCGCTGGTCGAACTGCGCTTCCCGTTCACGCTCAGTCGCGCGGAGGTCGACGACGTGGCCCGGGGCTCACTCGACTCCGACTGGCAGCCCGTCAAGGACGCCGCGAAGGCCATCGCGTTCGCCGAAGACCAGTCGATTTTCGACGGATTCGAGCAGGCTGGAATTCGCGGCATCGGCGCGTCCAGCGACAATCCCGTCCTGAGCCTGCCCGAAGATCCGCTCCTCGTTCCCGACGCGGTGGCCTCGGCACTGTCGGCGTTGCGTCTCGCCGGTGTCGAGGGACCGTACTCGGTGGTGCTCGACGCCGACACGTACACGGCAGTCAGCGAGACTCGTGACGCCGGGCACCCGGTCTTCCATCACCTCGACGCCCTGGTCACCGGTGACATCATCTGGGCACCGGCGATCCGCGGCGGGTACGTGCTCTCCACCCGTGGCGGTGACAACCAACTGACCCTCGGATCCGACCTGTCCATCGGCTATGACAGCCACACCGCGACCGAGGTGACGCTGTACCTCGAAGAGACGTTCACGTTCTCCTCGCTCACCGCCGAGGCCGCCGTCGTCCTCCAACGCTGAGTTCTCCAATGCTCAGCGCGGGCGTCAGCCGCCGAACAGCAGGTACAGCCCACCGAAGGTGTACGTGACCATGATGAGCAGTAGTGCCAGCTGTCCGGTGAGCTGATGCCCTCGCGGCAATATCCTCACCGATGCATCGTGCGCGGCAACCACGCCCAGGACGTGCCCGATCAGCACACAGAGCACCTTGATCGACGCCGTCGCGGAAGGGTGTTCGGACAAAACGTAAGCCACGTCGGCGTTGCCCAGTCCCAGCAGATTCCATCCGCGTCCCAGCGGGTCGGCCAACAGGATCACTGCCGCCTGCCCCTTCTCCACCAGATACGTCAGGTAGTGGGCGAACACGTAGCCGATGATGATCGGGATCAGCGAGTGAGACAGTGATCCGGGTAGTGCGGCGCGCTGTTCGGGTCGCAGGCCTCCTGCCGCCCTCGCGGCCGCCCAGAACGACACCCCGACGAAACCGATGAAGACGAGAAGTCCGGCCGTGCGTGCCAACGTCTCCCCCACCGCCCCCCCGGCCCCGTCGAGTGTGCGCTGCCACCACGGAAAGGCGGAAAAGCTGTCGAACGCCGTCGACCCCAGCAAGGTAGCCATCAGCGCCACCGACCCGGCACGAACGGGCATCGAGCCCAGATGGTCGAGCGGATTACGCAACGCGATTCGGCCGTCACCGCGGTTGCGACTGAGCGGCGACAACCGGGATGCAAGGGTGCTGTAGACCTCGAAGGGGTCGCCTCGCTCGCACCAACGTTCACCCGCGACGACAGCGCCGACCAACGTCACCACAAGGTAGACGACGCACCAGGTGCGCACGGCGGCAACCGAACCCGGATCCGAGAAGGCGAGTTCGAGCCACACGAACGCGAACAGTCCCACCACGGCCGGCCGGTATCCCCACGAGACGCGGTACCGTCGATTTGGTTCGGAGGGTGAGCGTCCGAGCGCGGCGCATGCGAGTCGGTGCAGTGTCCGTACCGGAGACAGGACCCGCCATATCGGACCGAACGCCAGCGACGCCGCAACCAGGCCCACCCACAGGAGCACGTAGAACACACCGGGCAGCGCATTCTCCGCGGACGTCGGCGGTCCGAAGAAGGCGGCCAGAGCCACCCATGCGGTGAAGACCAGCGCCACACCCGCCAGGACGTTCCTGGTGATCGGCGAGTCCGCGAACCGCGTGACCCAGAGGGGAAGGGCACGACCAGGCCTGTCGGGATCGAGCTTCGGGGTCTTCCAAGCGAAGGCCAGGACGACGAACGACGCGGTCAGCGCCCAGCTCGCCCCGATCAGGGCATAGGTGAACGGAATCGGGAGATCGGTGGACCCACCGAGCCCGTGCGCGAGCAGGGTCACGGTCGCACGAGCAGGGTGGCCACCGTCTTGCCGGTCTCATGCAGTTCCAACGCCACCTGTCCGGGAACCTCTACCGCAAACTGGGTCTGCTGACCCGTTCCCGGGTGAATCTCGAACGAGTGCTCCGGCACCGCATGGACGTGCAGCTCGTCGTCGGCATCACTGTCGATGCGCACGGTCACTGTCTGTCCCACCGCGACGTCGATGCGCTCGTTGGTGGGCGTCACCGTGCCCTCGCTGATCCGGACGTCGATCACGACACCGTCGTCGGCCGCTTCCGGTGTGGTTTCTGCCGAGGTTCCACCGGCCGGCGTACCAGTGACAGGAGCAGGGCCTTCGTTCCCGGTCCCGCAGCCGGACACTACGAGAAGAACACCCGCGGATACCGCCACCACGGCGGTCAACCGCCTGATCACCTAGACGTCCTCCTCTTTCGGGGCCGATGATTCATCGCCGGCGTTCTCGGCGGCCTCGGCTTTGCGGTCACGGACCGCAAGGTAGACGATCAGACCGACGACGAGGAATGCCGGAACGAAGGCAGGGATCGCCAACAACACCGAGTGGTCCGCGAGATAGACGACGTTCGGGTCGCTCGCCGGACTCATGTCACGTTCACATCCTCGCGGGTGTCGGCGGTCGCCTGTCCCCGGGTGTACTTGCCGATCCGCCCGGCGCCCCATGCCAGCGCGGAGACGAGTGCGAGCGTGCAGGCCAGCACCACCAGAGACGCGGCGGCGAACAACCAGCTGGGGTGATCGAAATTACGTTCGCGCTGCAAGATGGTGATCTCCGGAACGAACTCGCGGGTGAACGAGGCCTCGGCGGGCAGTTCCTCGGCACCGATACCCGGGTCGCTCGGCAGGAAGATCGGTACGGCCGTCATGGTGCGTCCGTCCTGCACGCGCAGCAGCGTCTTCCACGTTCCGTGAACCGGCACGGGCTCGTTGGTCCGGTACGTTCCCGGCCCGGTGCGTTCGAGGTTGTCCACGGTGAAGCCGTTGTCGAGGTCGGGACCGCCCTGCCAGGACAGGATGGACACCCAGGCCGGATCGTCGCTCGCCAGTTCGGGAGGATCGATCGTGACCTCGGCGTTGACCATACGGCCGCCTTCGGGTGCCGCGTCGGTGAGCGCGACTGTGGCCGTCGCGTTCTCGGGAACGGTGGCGATCAGTCCGTTGGCGGTCGCACCGCCGATCACCAGAACGGTGGCGACCACGATGGTCCTGCTGAGCGCGGGACGCGGCAAACCCTCGGACCGCAGGACCCGGCCGAGCAGCGCACCGCACGCTCCTGCTGCGATACCGACGGGCACAGCCATCGCCAGCGCCTCCGGCCACATACTGGTCGGCCAGGGGTAGAGGTACATGGCGTCGATCCACAACGATTCGAGCCACAGACCGACGGTCGCGACGAGGAATCCGCCCACCGCGCCGAATGCCACCCGGTTCTTGATCAGCGGTGTGAGGGCGAGCAGTTCGATGACCACGGCCGCGCCGAGGCACAGTTCGAACACGTTGGTCGGAGCACCGAGCACCGGGCCCACCACCAACGCGGTGACTGCACGCACCACTCCGGCGACGGCGACCGCGACGAGGGCCGCGAACGGACCGAGGACGATGCGTGCGGCAACCAGCGCGAATGCGGCAGCACCGGCGATCATCATCGGCTGCAGGACCAACCGGAACTGTTCGACACCGAAGTCGTACTCGATCTGGAAGACGGACAATCCGATGATCAGTCCACCGAAGGTGCCGCACCGGAGGAACCAGATGAGCCGACTGTCGGGCACCTTCTCGCCCGCCTTGGCGGCGCGGCCTTCGAAGTCGAGGAGGAGAACGCCGATCAGCGACAGTCCCGCTCCGCCGATCAGCATGAGGTGAGTGGGGCCCCACAGCGTGACGTCCTGACCGAAGATGCGGTGCCAGACGTCGTCGAGCGGAAACCCGATGAGGGCGTACAGACCTGCGCCGGCCACCAGCACGCCGCCGACCGGGACGTACCAGGTGCGGGTGATCTTGAGCGCCGCGGGACCGGGCTTCTCGTCGCGGGGCAGGATCATCGCCAGCATGCCGGTGATGAACAGCAGGAACAGGCCTACGAGGATGAAGTAGTGAGCCGGGTTTGCCAGAGGGCCGTCGTCACGTCCGCGGCCGATGTGAAGACTCACATCCCAGATGAAGCCGAAGAACGCCGTGAGGATGGTCCCCACGAAGGTGAACAGGGGCAGCGCCACCCAGGCGGGGCGATCGAGCGTGCGGCCTGCGGCGTCGGCGATCGACTGCAGCCACGTGATCTTGCGCGTACGGTGCAGGTACGCGATCCATAGCAGTCCGATCGTGATGACCGCCGTCGCCACGGTGATCCCGATGATCTGGTCGAACGCTGCGCCGCCACCCTCTCCGCCAGACTGCGCGAAGATGAGTGAACTCGAAGTAACAGTAACTTGGCTCACGTGGTGATTATGTGCGCCTCGGGCGAAAAATGCCAGCCCTTCAGCGGGGAGGTCATCTTTCCGTAGGGGAATCTATGCCTTTCTGCGATCAGACATAGATCCGCTTAGATGCCGCTACGGAATTCTCTACCAGTACTAATCGCCAACGTCCGCAGCTACAGCCGCTGTAGACCACCGCGCCCGTACTCGTCCGATGTCGCGATGATTCCTGCCATTGATGCTCGTGCCGTTCGCTCATGCGTCCAGCGTGATGTAATGGCATTGTGCATCTCAACCCTTACGGCGAGTACGCGGTAGAACTCGCCGCCGATCTGGCGAATCGTCGACCTCAAACCATTGGCGAACTGGTGACCCGATGCATCGATGCCGGGATCGTCGTCGATTTCCCGGTCTCTGAGGACGACCTCGGCGAGGTGCTCGCCATGCTCGACCGGTGGGTGGTGGTTGCGGACGCCGGGAACGAGGAGGACCGCGCCGAGCAGGTCAATCTCCTCCTCGCGAAGGCGTCCGCCTACCCACGACTGACCAACCACGCCGGCGACGGCTGGCATCTGCACTATCGCGACGACCAGCACTCCCTCGCCGGAGTGCTCGAAGCGCTCATTTCCGTCGGAACCGCACTGCATCTCGTCGGCCGGGGAATGCACCGCCTCGGCCGGTGCGCAGTGGACGAGTGCACTTTGATCTATGCGGACACCTCGCGGAACGGGCGGCAACGCTACTGTTCGCCCCGTTGCGCCAACCGGGACGCGGTCCGCCGTCACCGTTCACGTTGACGGTCCAGTCGGACGGTCCGGGCGCGAAAGAGTGCGGCGCAATCAGTGCGGGAAATCCTCACCGGTGAACTCGCGCTTCTCCACCAGCACCAACCAGTTCCCGGAATTGTCTCGCATCACCGCTTCGACGCCGTAGGGACGCTCGGCCGGAGGCTGCGTGAAATCGACTCCCTTCGCGCGCAACTCCTCGTACGTCTTCCGGCAGTCGGTGGTGGTCAATCCGAATCCGCCCATCGTCCCAGCCGCCAGAGAGCGCCGGACCGCCTCTGCCATGTCGGTGTCGAGCGGGGGACCGGGCTTCATCAGGGTGACCTCGAGCTCTGGGTGGTCGGGGTGCATGATCGTCACCCAGCGAAACCCGTCACCCATCGTGACGTCCGTGCCCTCGACGAAGCCGAGCATGTCGACATAGAACGTTATCGCGTCGTCTTGATCCGTGACGTACAGCGTCACGAGCGATACACCTGTAATCATCTGCTGCCCCTGCCTGCGTGGTTTGTTCTCCACAGAACGTACGCCGAGGACGCAAGGTGCAGTGCTTCTTCGAAATTGCTTGGGACCTACCGACGAGACGACAGGAACGCCGTCGACCCCGACAGGTCGCCCGGACGGTAACCGCGAGGTTGGACGAGCCCGCGGCGCTCGAGGACGGGCCGCACACCCTCCCCGAAGCGGTAGGACTCTTCGAGGTGCGGGTAGCCGGACAGCACGAAGTGGTCGAGTCCGAGTGCCGCGTATTCGGCGATGCGGTCCGCGACCTCCTCGTGAGAGCCGACCAGCGCGGTTCCGGCGCCACCACGGACCAGTCCGACACCCGACCACAGGTTGGGCGCCACCTCGAGGCTCCGCGCGTTGCCGTCCTGCGAATACGCGCTGCCTCCGCCGTGTAGCTCGCGCATGCGCCGCTGCCCCTCCGAGCCTGAGCGGGCAAGGCTCTGTTGCGCCTGTTCGACCGTGGCCGGATCGAGCGCCCCGAGTAACCGGTCGGCTTCCGCCCACGCCTCCTCCGAGGTGTCGCGGCTGATCACGTGCAGTCTGATGCCGTAATCGAGAGTGCGACCCTGCACCTCGGCGAGGTCCCGGATCCACGCGATCTTCCCCGCGACGGCACTGGGCGGCTCACCCCAGGTGAGGTATGTGTCGGCGAACTGGGACGCGACGGTACCCGCCGCAGGTGACGACCCTCCGAAGAAGATCGGTGGCACCGGATCGGGGAGCCGCTGCAGCGCAGCGTTCTCTACCCGGATGTACTCACCGGCGTAGTCGACGGGACCGTTGCCCGCCCACAGCCGCCGGATGACATCGAGGAACTCTCCGCACCGCGCGTACCGCTGGTTCTTGTCGAGGTAGTCGCCGTACGTGCGCTGTTCGTGGTCTTCACCACCGGTCACCACATTGAGCAGCAGGCGACCCTGCGACTGCCATTGGAAGGTCGACGCCATCTGGGCCGCGAGCGTCGGGCTGAGCAACCCTGGCCGCAATGCCACCAGGAATTTCAGTGTCTCGGTGGTCTCCACCATCATCGCGGTGGTGAGCCATGCGTCCTCGCACCAGGCACCGGTGGGTGTGAGAACCGATTCGAAGCCGCTCGCCTCCGCGGCGGCGCCGATCTGGTTGAGGTATTTCAGCGTTGCGGGACGGTCTCCGGCCATCGCGCTTCCGTGGCCGCCTGCCATCAAGTTGCGGGAGTCACCATAGGTGGGCAGGAACCAGTGGAAATGCAGAGACACGCGGGATCCTCTTGTCGTCGAAGATGGGCAGCGCGCCCAGTTCATCAACCGGACCGCCCGGTCGGGAGGCTTTTATTCACGGTGATTCGGAGGGGTGAAAGCTGACGGCGGACACCGATAGCGTCACCGGGCCATGACCACGCTCTCCCAACCCGCCTCCACGCCGTCCACCGAGTCCGACGTCGAGCGGCGTACGCGGTTACGCACCGTCGTGGCCGCCAGCCTCCTCGGCACGACGGTGGAGTGGTACGACTTCTTCCTCTACGCGACTGCCGCCAGCTTGGTCTTCAACCAGCTGTTCTTCCCCGACCAGACCTCGTTTGTCGGCACCATGCTGGCTTTCGCGACGTTCGCGGTCGGTTTCGTTGTCCGCCCGATCGGTGGCGTCGTGTTCGGCCACATCGGCGACCGCATCGGACGCAAGAAGACGCTCGCGCTGACCATGTTCATCATGGGCATCGCCACCGCCCTGATGGGCGTGCTGCCCACCGCCGAGCAGGTCGGTGTTCTCGCCCCCGTGCTTCTGCTGCTGCTCCGGATCCTGCAGGGGTTCGCCCTCGGTGGCGAATGGGCGGGCGCCGTGCTTCTCGCCGTCGAACACAGTTCCGCCCATAGGCGCGGGTTGTTCGGGAGCATTCCGCAGATCGGACTCGCCCTGGGCCTCGCGCTCGGTACCGGAGTATTCGCGGCGCTGCAGGTGATCTTCGACGACACCCAATTCCTGTCCTACGGGTGGCGAATCGCCTTCCTGCTCAGCCTGATTCTCGTCATCATCGGCTTCGTCGTGCGGTTGAAGGTCGAGGAGACCCCGGCATTCCGGGAGGTACATGATCTGCAGACGCGCTCCTCCGCTCCGTTGAAGGACGTGTTTCGCGGTCGCGTCCGCCGCAGCAGTGTGCTCGGGTTGCTCTCGCGCTGGGGTGAAGGGGCCGCGTTCAACACGTGGGGCGTCTTCGCGATCACCTACGCGACGAACAACCTGGAATTTGCGAAAGTGCCCGTCCTGCTGGCTGTCACGATCGCGGCGCTCGTCATGGCGGTACTGCTTCCGTTCTCGGGACTCCTGGTGGATCGGTACGGAGCCCAGAAGATCTACATCATCGGAATCGCGGCATACGGCTTGGCGGTGTTCCCGACATTCGGCCTGTTCGGCACCGAGAACCTCGTCCTGTTCACCGTCGCGCTGGTGTTGGTCTTCGGGATCTTCCACGCACTGTTCTACGGAGCGCAGGGCACCCTCTATGCGAGCCTCTATCCCACCGAGATCCGCTACACCGGACTTTCGGTGGTGTATCAATTTTCCGGGATCTACGCCTCCGGGGTGACTCCGATGATCCTCACCGCCCTCATCGCCGTCGGCGGCGGCACCCCGTGGCTCGCGTGCGGCTACCTCGTCGCGACCTCGGTTGTCAGCGTCGCCGCCACTTCTGCGATCCGAAAGCAAGACCTCTACCTCTGACACGGGCATTCGTCGGCACTTTCTCGATACAGCAGCGTATCCGATACGTTATTGTATCGAATAAGTCCGTCGGTCCCGGTGTAGTAGAGGAGGAAGCATGCCGACATCTCCGGCGTCCTCTCCCCAACATGCCATCGACGCGCCGAGCAGGGTGACGAAACGGCGAGGACAGACTCGTCGGCGCCTTCTCGACGCTGCCTGCGAGGTGTTCTCCGAGAACGGGTTCGGACGATCGACTGTCGAGCAGATTTGCGAACGCGGCGGTTATACGCGCGGAGCCTTCTACTCCAATTTCGCTTCGCTCGACGAGATGTTCTTCGCCATGTGGGAGCAGCGATCCAGCGCCATGCTCGAGCACATTCGACTGGCAGCCGAGTCGTCGAACATCGATCTGGCCGATCTGCCGCCGTCGGAAAAGGTGCGCGCCGGTACCGCCCTGATACTCGACGTCGTTCCCGTCGACGACCAGTGGTACCGGATCAATGCGGAATTCACCGCGCATGCTTTACGTAATCCCTCGTTGAAGAAGGCGCTCGCGGCGCGCGAGGAGGCGATCCTGAACACGATCGTGCCGATCCTCGAGAGCGCGCTCGGCCGGCTCGGCCGCACAATTACCGGCGACCCGCGGGTATTGGGTCGCGCCTTGGTGGCCGTACACGACGGCACAAGCGTCCAGTGCCTGATCGAGGACGCCAGCGTGTCCGCCCGCGAACTGCGCATCGAATTGTTCACCCACGTCGTCCTGGCGTACAGCCGGCCCGACACCACCGCACCACACACCGCTCGAGAAGAGGAGTCTTCGTGACCGAACAGGCTGATGTCATCGTCGTCGGCGCCGGCTTGGCCGGACTCGTCGCCACGTACGAAATGGTCAAGGCGGGCCGGAAAGTCCTGGTGGTCGAGCAGGAAAGTTCGTCGAACCTCGGTGGGCAAGCCTTCTGGTCGCTCGGCGGCTTGTTTCTCGTCGATACACCCGAACAGCGCCGCCTCGGCATCAAGGATTCCTACGAGCTCGCGATCCAGGACTGGATGGGCACCGCCGCCTTCGACCGCGAACGAGAGGACCAGTGGCCCCGGTTGTGGGCGCAGGCGTACGTCGAGTTCGCCGCCGGAGAGAAGAGGCAATACCTGCACGACCTCGGCCTGCGTCTCATGCCCAATGTGGGGTGGGCCGAACGTGGTCGGGGATCTGCTCTCGGGCAGGGTAATTCGGTGCCCCGCTTCCACATCACCTGGGGCACGGGACCAGGTGTCGTCGAAATCTTCCTCACCCGCGTCATCGCCGCCTCGCAGCGCGGACTGGTCACCTTCAAGCACCGGCATCAGGTCGACGAGATCGTCGTCACCAACGGCGCCGCCACCGGCGTGCGCGGCACCGTCCTCGAACCCTCCACCGAGCCTCGCGGGGTGAAGAGCTCGCGAACGGCAGTCGGCGACTTCGAGTTCTCCGCACAGGCGGTGGTCGTCACCTCCGGCGGCATCGGCGGCAACCCCGAGCTGGTGGCGAAGAATTGGCCTGCCCGCCTCGGCAGGGCACCCGAGAACATGCTCGCCGGTGTCCCGGCGCATGTCGACGGCAGAATGCTCGAGATCACCGAGAACGCGGGCGGCAACATCGTCAACCGCGACCGCATGTGGCACTACACCGAGGGCATCCAGAACTGGGACCCCATCTGGCCCAATCACGGCATCCGGATTATTCCCGGACCATCGTCGATGTGGTTCGACGCCAACGGAAAACGGTTGCCCAGCCCCAACTTTCCCGGGTTCGACACCATGGGGACGCTGGAATACATCATGAACAGCGGTCACCACTACACGTGGTTCGTGCTCGACCAGAAGATCATCGAGAAGGAGTTCGCCCTGTCGGGCTCCGAACAGAACCCCGACATCACGGGCCGGAATTTCAAGCTCCTCGCCGAGCGCTTGAAGAAGGGTGCTCCCGGACCGGTCGAGGCTTTCAAACAGCACGGGGCCGATTTCGTCGTCCGCGACAACCTTCGCGATCTCGTCGACGGTATGAACGCTCTCACCGACCAGCCCCTGATCAAGTACGAGGACCTCGAACACGAAATCGTGGCCCGCGACCGCGAGGTGAAGAACAGCTACAGCAAAGATTTCCAGGTGATGGCGATTCACAACGCGCGTAACCTTCTGGCGGACAAGATCACCCGAGTTGTCGCACCGCACGAACTGCTCGCCCCCGAGAACGGCCCACTCATCGCCGTCCGGTTACACCTCCTCACACGCAAGACCCTGGGTGGGCTCGAAACCAACCTCGACTCGCAGGTCATCAAGCCGGACGGAACGCCGTTCGAGGGGCTCTACGCCGCTGGTGAGGTCGCCGGATTCGGTGGCGGCGGAGTGCACGGTTACAGCGCCCTCGAGGGCACCTTCCTCGGTGGCTGCATCTTCTCCGGACGCGCTGCGGGCCGAGCCCTCGCCCGGTAGGCGGCTCCGCCACCCGTGCGTGGTTAGCGAGTCTCTGGACTCGCTAACCACTCACGGGCGCGAGCCTCTCGGAAGCCTCGAGCTCCCGCACGAGCGGCAGGACCTTGGCACCGAAGTACTCGATCTCCTCCTGGAAGTGGAGGAACCCGCCCAGAATGAGATCGACTCCGCGACGCCGGTATTCGACGATGCGCTCGGCGATTTGCTCGGGTGTGCCAATCAGCTGGGTACGAAACCCGTCGTTGTACTGCACCAGATCTTCGAAGGTCGAATCCGCCCACATGCCCGACTTGTCGGCGGTGGACGCACCCGCCTGCTGGACGGCCGACTTGAACCCTTCGACGGCCGGCTTGTTGGCTTTGTCGATGATTTCCCGGAGAGTGTCGCGGGCTTCCTTCTCGGTGTCGCGGGCGATGATGAAACCGTTGAGCCCGAACTTCACTTCACGGTTCGCCTCCCGTGCATGCCGGCGGAGGTCGACAACCTGCTCGGTGACACCGTCGTAGTCCTTTCCGTTGGAGAAGTACCAATCCGCGTAGCGTCCGCCGTTGACCCGGGCCGCTGAGGAGTTCCCGCCCTGGAACAGTTCCGGGTTGGGCCGTTCCGCAGTGTTCAGCGGCTTGGGCTTCAACGTGAAGTCGTGGATGCGGTAGAAGTCCCCACGAAAGTCGACCTCGTCTTCGGTCCAGATCTTGCGTAGTACCTGCAGGAACTCGGAGCTACGCCGGTACCGCTCGTCGTGTTCGAGCCAGGGCTCGCCGAGGTGGGTGAATTCGTCCTTGAACCAGCCGCTCACCACGTTCACCGCGAACCTGCCGTTCGACAGGTGATCCGCCGTGGCCCCCAGCTTCGCCAGCACCGCGGGCTGCCACAAACCCGGATGCACCGCCGCGATCACCTTCAGCCGCTCGGTGGCCAGTAACAGCGCGAGACTGAAACTGGTCGACTCGTGCTGGAACTCCGCGCCGTAGCTCGCCTCGTATCGCACCTGGCTGAGCGCATACTCGAAACCGTTGTTCTCCGCCGTCTGAGCAAGCTTCTTGTTGTACTCGTAATCCCAGCTCGTGCGTTGCTCGATGTCGGACGTGACGAGCCCGCCACTGACGTTGGGCACCCAGTAGGCGAACTTGATCTGATCGGCGATGTGTTCCGTTGACATACCCAGCATGAAACCTGCCCACCGCGGTTGCGCCCACCCTTCCGATCATGGCGCGCACAACCCTTCCTCGCCCCCACTCAGCCGTGTGAGCTTCTCCGACATGACAGCCGTACAGGAACGAAGAGCTGCTCCACCGATCGCGAGCGAGACGGATTACGACACCCTCGCGAGCACTTTCCGCCCAATTTTCTCCGACATCGCCGAGGGCGTGGTGCAGCGCGAGCGCGACCATGTACTTCCCTACGAACAGATCGACGCTTTGAAAAAGGCCGGTTTCGGGGCGATCCGGGTACCCACCTCGTATGGCGGATTCGGCGCCAGCATTCCTCAGCTGTTCCGGCTTCTCGTCGAACTTTCCGCCGCGGATTCGAACGTCATTCAGGCCCTGCGTGGGCATTTCGCGTTCGTCGAGGACCGTCTGGTGGCCGCCGACGGCCCGGATCGCGACCTGTGGCTCCAGCGCTTCGTCGACGGCCAGCTCGTCGGGAATGCGTGGACGGAGATCGGGGACGTCGCCCTCGGTGAAGCCAACACCAAAGTCTCCCCCTCGCCCGACGGTGATCATTTCCTCGCGAGCGGCACCAAGTACTACAGCACGGGATCCATCTTCGCCGACTGGGTCGACCTGTATTCGCAGCGCACCGATACCGGCACATTCGTCATCGCCGCCGTCGACGCCCGCCAACCGGCCGTCACCCACAGCGACGACTGGAACGGTTTCGGGCAGCAGACTACCGGTTCCGGCACGTCGACCTATGACAACGCAATAGTTCAGCCGGAGAACATCTTCGACTTCTCCACCCGCTTCAAGTATCAGACCGCGTTCTACCAGCTGTTCCACCTGGCGACTCTGGCCGGGATCGCCCGGGCAGCGACGGACGCCATTGCTGCGCGCGTCGCCGTCCGCACCCGCACGTTCAGTCACGGCAACGCACCCACCTACGCCCAGGACGCCCAGATTCAACAGGTGGTGGGTGAGGTGTCTGCTGCCGCGCACGCAGCCGAGGCCATCGCGATCCACGCCGCGGAGCCGGCGCAATGGGCCTACGAGGCCGCGTTCGGTAGCGACCCCGACGAGGAGAAGTCGGCGAACATCGCCGCCGAGATCGCCTCTGCTCGAGGTCAAATTGCCTCGACGTCCCTGGTCGTCCCGGCCACCGCGAAGATTTTCGACGCGCTCGGCGCCTCCGGCGTCGACCGGAATTGGGACCTCGACAGGTTCTGGAGAAATGCGCGCACCGTGGCCAGCCACAACCCGGTGGTCTTCAAGGCGAAGGTCGTCGGCGACTACGAAATCAACGGAACAGAACCCATCTATGTCTGGGCCATCGGAACCGCACGGAGCGACAAGGGAGAGAAGGCATGACAACCACAGAAGAGAAGGTTTGGGCGGACACCCCGACCACGAGCGCGGAGTGGATCGCCCGCGCACGCGAGGTGAGCGACATTCTCGCCCGAGACGCCGTCGACCGCGACCGCGTCGGAGCCGCCCCCTACGCGGAGGTTCGGCTCCTCAAGGACAGCGGACTGGTCACTCTCCTCGGCCCCACCGACTTCGGTGGCGGCGGACAGCGCTGGGAGACGGCGTACCAAGTGGTTCGGGCGATCGCGCGTGGAGACGGTTCGATCGGGCAACTCCTCGGATACCACTACCTGTGGGCCTGGGCCGTGCGGCTCGTCGGCACCGAACCTCAGATCGGCGCGGTCGAGGAGCTGTACACCAGCAACAACTTCCTCTTCGGCGGCGCGGTCAATCCACGTGACACCGACCTCACCATCGTCGACCGCGGTGACAGCCTCGTGTACAACGGCGTGAAGTCGTTTTCCACCGGGGGCCGCGCCACCGACCTCACCGTGCTCGAGGGCATCATCGAGGGTACCGCCACCCACGTGTTCGCGATCGTCCCAACCTCTCAGGACGGCATCGTCTTCCGCGGTGACTGGGACAACCTCGGCCAGCGTCTCACCGATTCCGGTTCGGTGGAAATCAATGATGTCGAGGTGGACTGGACCGGTGCCGCAGGGTTCGTGGACAAGGAGTTCCAGCCTTTGGTTTACAACACGCTGAACTTCCCGGCACTCGAAATCGTGTTCGCTAATTTCTACGTCGGGATCGCCCGCGGCGCACTGGACACGGCTGTCGAGTACACCCGAACCCGCACCCGACCTTGGCCTTACGGAGGCGACAACAAGGAACTCGCCACCGACGAGTGGTACCTGCGCGAAGGCTACGGCGATTTGCAGGCGAAGCTGTGGGCGGTGGAGGCCTTCGTCGATCAGGTGAATCGCGAGTCCGACGCGGTCCTACACGACGCACGGGAGAATCTCACCGAGCAGGCTCGTGGCGATCTCGCCGTGCGGATTGCCGCAGCGAAACTCCGGGCCGCCGACGTCGCTCTCGAAATCGGGACCACGGTGTTCGAGTTGACGGGTGCGCGTGCCACCTCCAACAGTGTCGGGCTGGACATCTTCTGGCGGAACGTGCGCACGCACACCCTGCACGATCCCGTGGCGTACAAGCGCCGTGAGGTAGGCGGCTACGTTCTGACCGGCGAGATTCCCGAACCGACTTGGTACACGTGACAATTCCGACGAATCCGACGAATCTGCATTTCCGGTTCATCGAGTCCGGCTACCACAAGCGGTAGCCGGACTCGGCACGTCACCACACTCGGAGGACCATGACCGCCGTCCAGAATGCCCACCGGATCACCGACGAGGCGGAGGCCCTGGCCGTCGCCGCCGATCTCGCCGCGCAGTTCGCCGCCGACGCGCCGGCCCGCGACGCGGACCGGACACTGCCATACGACGAGGTGCGGGCTCTTGCGCGCTCCGGACTGCTCACGCTGAGTGTCCCGCGCGAGCATGGCGGAATCGATGCGCGAACCGAAACGCTGACCGAGGTATTTCGCCTTCTCGGGGAGGCTGATCCGAGTATCGCGCAGATCCCGCACAGCCACTACACGTTCCTGGAAGTGTTGCGGCTCCAGGGGACTGCGGAACAACGCGAGTTCTTCTACAAGGAAGTTCTCGCCGGTGCGCAGTTCGCGAATGCGCAAAGCGAGCGGGGGACGAAAACCATCGACGTCGACGCCACCACTCTCCTCGAGGACGGTACCGACTTCGTGGTCGATGGAAAGAAGTTCTACTGCACCGGCGCCCTCTTCGCCGACTGGATCGCGGTACGCGCCACACTTCGCGGAACCACCACAGCGACCGGCAAACCCGCCAAAGCTGTTGCTTACGTGCCGAGATCTGCGTCGGGCCTCTCGATCGTCGACGACTGGGACGGCATGGGCCAGAGAACCACGGCGAGCGGCACCGTCACCCTCGACTCCGTGCGGGTGCCCGCGTCACACGTCGTGCCGTTCTCCCCGATCTTCGACGCACCCACCACGTACGGTTCACAGGCCCAGATTCTGCACGCAGCCATCGACACAGGAATCGCGTCGGCAGCGCTGAACGAGGCAGTCCGATCAGCACACCGGTCGCGGCCGTACTTCGAAGCCGGTGTCGCGGACGCCGTCGACGACCCGCTGCTCATCCAACTGGCCGGTGAAGCATCGCTGGCGGTTCGGGCGGCCACCGCAATGCTGCGAGAGGGTGCCCGGAGCATCGATACTGCACGCACGAGCCTGACCGAGTCGACGGCTGCGGTCGCCTCGATCGACGCGGCCGCTGCCAAGGTGGCGTCGGCACGGGCGTCACTCGAGGCGTCGTCCGTGCTGTTCGAGCTCGGGGGCACGCGGAGTGCGTCGGAGTCGGCCAATCTGTCCCGCTACTGGCGTGACGCCCGTACCCATACCTTGCACGACCCCACCCGGTGGAAGATCCAGCACATCGGCCGGTGGACGCTGTCAGGGACCGTTCCGCCCCGGCACGGGCTGCTGTAGGCGGCTGCGCCTACTCGACCTTCGCCCTCATCAGGAACACGTTGTAGTCGGACCACGTCGACATAGTGAAGTACAGATCTTCACCGCTCGACCACGGGTGGATGAAACCGCCGTACAGCTCCGGATACTCCATGGCACTGACCAGCCGGGCGCCCTCGGACCATTCACCCTGCGGTGAGTCGGATTCCCGGAGAACAATGGCCGCCTTGGAGGTGTCGAGGTAGGACATCTGCCACTTGCCGGTGGCCTCCTCGTACCGCACGGACAGTTCGCCGGCCGGCGCGTTCACGATTGGGGTCGCCTCGTTGAATCCACCGACCGGAGTCCAGTTGCCGTTGTGCCAGTACTGGTACGCCGACTTGTTGAGCACCTGATCGGCGGGAACCCGGGCGAGGCCGATCGAACCCAGCCGGGTGTTGGGGGTGCCGAACATGTAGACGAAGTCGCCGACCGGAACCATCGAGGCCACCTGGAACTTGGTGACGCCGAAGATGTTGTCCCATTTGGCGTAGGGGTCCTTGGTCCACGTGGAACCGCCGTCATCCGAGTAGGCGATGCCACCATAGTTCGTCCACCACGTGGCGGGAATGCTGTTCCACGTCCGAATCGACATGTAGCTCAGGTACTGCCTGTTTCCGACCGCGAACCCGGACGTCGGAATGGTCGTGATCTCGACGTTGTCGAGTTTTCTACTGTCCAGCAGTTCCGCCGCATGGCAACGGCTGTCCTGCACCATGCTGTCGAGGCTCATCCCGTCTGCGAGGTTGCGGTCGGAACTGAAGCCCAGGACGTTGCTGCGCCAGTCGCCACCCTGGCCACCGGGCGGCATGAATCCCTTGCCGACGGTGTCACCGAAGGCGACCGCGACCTGATCGGGCGCGCTCTCCCACATGATGCCCAGGTCGGTACCGTTGACCTGGTAGCGCTTGTCGGTCCGGCTGACGGAACCGGCCCCCGTCACCTTCGCGACACGGGTCACTTCACCGATCTCGGGGGTTGCCGGGGCGGGGCTCCGAGGGGCTTCCTCGGTTGCGGGATGAACCAGTGGTGGTGGAGGTGGTAGGGCGACGTCCGCACCGGGGACCGGAATTCCGAGGTGGAACGGGGTGAACTTCACGCTGACATCCGGGATGTTCAGTACGCTCGACAGATTCCCCGATTCGAGATCGGTCTCGTCGGTGAGGTCGGGGCAGGGATCCAGGCAGGGGTCCGCGGGTAGCGGTGGCGGAGCGATACGCGTGGGTTCCGTGGTCGGTGCCGGGTACGGAACGGTGGTGATCTTCGGGTAAGGGATCGGAACTTCGAGCTTTTCCGGGATGAGCGAACCGGTTTCATTGGTGCTGTCACTGGCACACGAACCACTGCCCGGCACCCCGTTGGACACCGTTTCGGGTTCGGCAACGGCCGAGCTCTGATTCGAGTAGACGATCACGCCCGAACCGATAGCCACCGCCGCGAAAGACGCGACCCATCTCTTCGACATCCCCGAACCCCTCCGCTGTCAACTCTGTCCGCGCGCAGGCTCATCTCGCCCACACCCGGCGAGGGCAACATAGCATCGCCCGGCTACGCCCACCGATTCCCACGCGCCATACCCGGGGGTAACATTCCGCGCCCTGCAGCCCGTACGCCGGTTGTGACGCCTGCCACGCTCGACCAGCACAAATACCCATCCGGAGAAACAATTCCGCAGGTCACGCCTCTTCCGTCGGCACCGTCTCCAGCAATGGCGAGGCGCCGACTGTGAACTCTTCGGTTGCAAGTGTTGACGACCCCCACTCCCCGGTATTCACTGATCGTGCGCAACCACCGGCCCAGCCGGACCGCGACGAGACCCCGAGCTCCTCGCCCCTGCGCTGCGGAACCTCCCGCCCTCTTCGCTCAGCACGACCGTCGTGTTCTCTCGTCGGCCGCGCCTCTTCTTCATGCCGTCCGTAGCAGGGCGTGGGTCACCGCCGCGTGGATTCATCTGTCAACGAAAGGAATCGACATGACCGCCGTCCTCGAACCAGCATTGTCATACTCGACTGCCATTCCCCGAGCACACGTCCACCGCGCCGCGATCTGCGAAGTCTTCCTCACTGACATCATCTGCGAGAGCTACCCGCAATTCCGCCTCGGCGTGCAACTTCCGCGCGTTCACAGTTACTACAGCGACCACAATATCGTTGTGCGACAGTACGACCCACTGCTTCTCCTCGAGACCTTCCGGCAGGCTTCGATCCTCATCTCTCACCGCCATGTCGATGCTCCGCTCGACGCCAAGTTCGTGTTCAACTCAGGGGCATTGGAAATCACCGACCTCGACGCGGTCCGGGTAGGGGCTGCCCCGGCGAGCGGCGTCCTCGATGCGACGATCACCGCGGAGAAAAGACGCGGCACGGAGATCGTCGGAATCACCCTGGCGATGACGCTCGCACTCGACGGAGCCGCTGCAGCCAGGATGAGCATGACCATTCAGTGGATGCCCGGCGAAGCATGGGATCGTCTCCGTCACAAAGGACGTTCACAACTGGGTCTCGAGCCGGTTCGCCCCTACCCTTTGCACGAGCGGGTAGAGCCGCGCGAGGTGGCGCGGCACTCGTTCGACAACGTGGTGCTGAGCCGCGTCGCCCTACAGGGGGACACCGTGCGCAGCCAGGTCCTGGTAGATCAGTCCCACCCCGGTCTCTTCGATCATCCACTCGACCACGTTCCCGGGGCCTTGATCTTCGAGGCCATGCGTCAGACCGCCCTCGTCGCCGCCCACGAAGTATTCGGGCTGTCGCCCCGCATGCTCGTACTCGTGGGATGCGATGCGGTGTTCGAGAGCTTCGGCGAACTCGAGTTGCCAACGGACTGCGCTGCCGTCGCAGAGGCCGAGATCTGCTCGCGCCAAGTTGTTTTCTCCGTCGCGCTCGCCCAAGAGGGTAGGCAGATTGCCCACGGCCGAGTTACCTTGCAGCGAGTCAGCGCGCTCACCTCGGCTCTCGATCGCGTGGTCCGATGACGGAACGTGAGAACCCCTTCGTCTGGTTCGATTTCGGTGGAGTTCTATCACCCCCGCTCGCCGAACTCTTCTCGACTTACGAGACGAAGACCGGAATCACACCGGCGGCGCTGCAGGCTGCGATGCAGGCCGTCGGCGACGACCTCGGCGCGCATCCACTCGCACCCATCGAGTTGGCGCAGATCACCGAGCGGGAGTGGGGTTCCCGGTTGCGCGAACACCTCGCGGCAGCGGATCCAGACCTGGATCTGTCCCGAGCGCGACTGGAGACGTTCGGCGAGCAGTGGTTCGACGGAATCGTGGTCAACTCCGCGATGGCCTCTGCTCTTCGTGGTCTGAAGGCATATGGTCATCGTGTCGGAGTCTTGTCGAACAACGTGGTCGAGTGGGAACCGTACTGGCGAGCCATCATCGAGCCGGCCGGTCCACTCGATGCCCTCGTCGACTCCTGCCTGGTCGGTGCCAGGAAGCCCGACGAGCAGATTTTCGCGATCGCGGAGAAGGTTGCCGGTGTCGATGCGTCCCAGTGCATTCTGATCGACGATCTCGCGCAGAACGTCGATGCCGCCCGCCGGCGCGGCTGGCAGGCGATCCATTTTCGGAGCAATGGTCAGGCTGCGAGTGAACTGTCCCGACTGACCGGCATCCCCGCGGTGCTGTGAACCTGAGACGAAGGAGTGCTAAATGACTATCGGGATCGCGACATCAGCTCTACTGCAGGACGGACGCGGCATCGCCGTGTCTGTCTCCGACATACCGAATCTCGACCCACCGATTGCGTACACCCCGGCGAATCCGCAAGGCCCGACCGGTCTGCCGGAGATCACGCTACCGAGCGGTCACACGGCTCTGCACATCACTCGATACGACGACGTCCTGAAAGTTCTGACGGATCCATCTTTCGGCCGCACGGACACCAACAGGGAGGACGGTCCGAGCTTTCTGCCCACGACGATGCCTCCCGACCTCCTTCTGAACCTGGACGCCCCGGACCACGGAAGAATGAAGGGCTTCGTCAACTCCGATTACAGTCCCGCATCGGTGGAGAGCCTGGAAGACTCGGTGCACCGGCTCCTCGACCGGCGGATCGCGCTGCTCCGCGGCCAGGAAAACCCCGACTTGTTCGGCACGGTGCTCGATAGGCTTCCCATCGAGGTGAATGTCCGCTTCCTCGGGATCCCCGAGGAGGACATCGACTACTTCCGCCCGTCGTCGCGGGTGGTGCAACTGGCACACGACGAGGACATTCCGGATCTACTCGAGCACTTCTGGCTCGTCTACCACTACGTCACCGACCTGGTGCAGCGCAAACGCCCAACGGAGCCGGGCGGTCTGATCGACCGCTTCCTTTCGGCACGCGGCGAGGTGAATCCGCCGCTGTCCGACGAAGAACTCGTTGCGATCCTCCTGGGGTCGGTGCTCGGCGCCGACCAGAATGTGCTGTCCGTGCTCACGAAGGCCGCGTACGTGCTGTTGCAGGCACCCGGACTCTGGAATCTACTGGTGGAGCATCCCGAGTCGGCGCCGAAAATCGTCGAGGAGTTGCTGCGGGTACTTCCCCTCGGGACCATTTCGACGTTCCCCCGGATCGCCACTCGGGAGGTTCAGCTGCGCGGTGGGGTCATTCCGGTGGATGCCGTGGTGTACGCCGACGCGTTCGCCGCGAACCGGGATCCCGAGGTCTTCCCGGAGCCCGAACTCATCGACCCGTTCCGGAACGGGAAGCGCCACCTGCAATTCGGCTACGGGATGCACCACTGCATGGGCGCCTCGTTGGCCCGAATGGAGATCACGACGGCGCTCGTCCGTCTGGCCGCCGAATTTCCGAAACTTGAACTCGCCGCGGACCCTGGTTCCCTGCAGTGGGATTCGGGCGTGATCCTGCGACGGCCGACGTCGTTACCCGTTCAGTGGTGACCAGACGCCTCCAATTGGGACAGCCCTTCCAGGGCGGTGCAATAAAGACGCTCCTTGATCGTCCGCAAGGTGGGGCCGGCTTTGGGAGCCAGTGTTCTCGCTAGTTCCACAGCGGCGGGGACTACGTCGTCTTCCTCGGCTGTCCGCTCGACGATGCCGGCGGCCAGGGCCTCGGCGCCGCTGTATCGGCGGCCGGTGGTCATGGCCGCGTTCGCGGTGGGGATCGGCAGTTTCGCGCGAATGAGTTCGGTCATGCCGACGGAGAACGGGATCTGGATGTCGACCTCGGGGAAACAGAAGTAGCCGCGGTCAGCGCGCATCACGTGCTGATCGTGTGCGAGGGCGAACATCGCCCCCGCCCCGAAGGCGTGGCCCTGGATCGCCGCGACCGTGGGTACCCCGAGCGCCAGCACCCGGGCGAACAATGCCTCCACGCGTGCACTGAAGGCGGGAATCGCGTCCGCGTTGGCCATCAGCCATTGCAGGTCGAGCCCGTTGCTCCAGAACTTGCCGGTTGCCATGGTGACGAGTGCGATCGGCCCACGCTCGGCTGCGACCACGTCGAGCTGCGATTCGACGGCGTCCATCCAGGCAGGATTCATCCGGTTCTCGTCCGAGCCGAGATGCAGGACGAGCACGTCGCCTACCCGGTTCAGTGCCGGACCTGTCATTGAAAAGAATGTCATTTCTAGAAACTATATTCTAGAACTGGTGATGTCCAGCGCCCGGATCTGAAAGAATGCGCTCATGGCCCGGACGACGTTCTCCACAGATGCCCTTCTCGACGCTGCCCGCGAGGTCATACTCGAGCGCGGCCCCCGTGCGGCGACCATCACGATGATCGCCGCACAGGCCGGTGCACCGACCGGGTCGATCTATCACCGCTTCGCCTCCGTGGACGAGTTGCTGGTACGCACGTGGCTACGGGCGGTCCGGCGCACCCAGCAGGTCCGGCCCGGAGGAAGCGACACCGCAGAGAACCCAGCCGAGGCGGCGGTGCGGCTCGCCCTCGCGTTCTACGACCACTGCATCGAGACCCCGCAGGACACGCTGCTACTCGATCGCCTGCGCCGGGAGGACGTACGGCACCTCGACCTCGACCCGGCGCTGCAAGCCGAGGTCGAGGCTGCCGACAGGGACACGGCCGCCCTGATGGGGGCACTGACCCGCACCGTGTTCGGGCATTCGGGCCGAAGGCAATCCGACCTCGTCGTGCTCGCCGTCATCGACCTGCCGCACAGCTTCGTGCAGCGTTACCTCCAGAGCGGGAAGCGACCGCCCCGCAGTCGCCGGGAAAAGCTACCCGACGCTGTACGTGCTGTCCTGACGGACCGGAACGTCCCCGCGGAAGGTCTCGGTGAGCCGTGACGATAGTTCGGCGAGGTCTGCCGCACCGCCCGACCACGCGACTTCACCGTCCGGTCGCACCAGAACGTTCGCTGTTCCGAGGTTCCGGGCGCGCACCACCTGCACCCGGTCACTCCAGGAGGATTCCACCAGGGCCTGCATCTCGGCGGAGGCATCGCCACACAGCAACAGGCCGCGATCGCCGGCTGCGACATGCAACCGAATCAAATCTGTTGTCTCCACATCTGTCTCGATTTCAGTGTTCACCGCGAAGTCTCCGCGCAGCGCGTCCGGAAGTCCACTGGGCGCCGGCTGACTTTGTCCACTGATCAGCGCGCCCAGAGCGCGGTTGCGCTGCGTGTCCGCCAGCAGGAGGTCCAGTTCGCTCCGCGCACGATCGCCGACCGGACCGATGCGCATACGCTCCCGTTGGTCCGCGACATTGGCGATCACTCCCGCGGCACATGCGTGCCGTTCGCGCGAGTAAGCGTCGAGAACCGAGGGGTCTGCCGATCCGCGCGCCACGAGCGCCAGCCGCCAGCCGAGACCGATCGCGTCCCCGATGCCCAGATTCACACCCTGCCCACCGAGTGGAAAGTGCACGTGCGCAGCATCTCCGACGAGAACCACCCTCCCTTGCCGGTAACGGTCGACGAGTCGCGAGAAGTCGCTGAACCGCGACAGCGATCGGGCGTGCCGAAACGGGACGGGGCTGCCCGCGAATCTGTCGAGAGTGGCCTGCAACTCTGCGGCGGTGAGCGGTCTGCGGTGGTCCTCGTGCGGACGTTCGAGATCAAAGGTGATGATGCGGCTGAAGCCGCCGGGATTCACATTCAGCACCGTCCACCCGCGCTCGGTGCGCATCCATCCCCGCGGGGCAGTCGCGGGGTCGTCGAGCACCGCCAGGCCCAGGAGGGCCGCCGCCGTCGGTGCCGTCTCCGTGACCGGAAACCCGACACTTCGCCGGACGACGCTGCGGGCACCGTCCGCGCCGACCACCCAGTCGCTCGTGACGACGTATGTACGTCCCCCCTGCGTGAACGACACCGTCACCTCGTTGTCGCCTCGGGCAACGTCGGTGACCACCGCGGCCTTGCGCACCGGGACGCCCAGATCGGCCAGACGGGCCGTGAAGACTCGTTCGAGGTCGCTCTGCCCGATACCCGCAATGGCGGGGCCTTCTCCACACGGAGCTGTGATCTGCAATCCCCAGACACCGGCATAGTGGAAGACCGTCGACGTAGCGGGCGCATCGACAGCGGGAGCCGCGAGATGTCCGCGCCGCGCCAGCAGTTGAAGGCTGCGAGCGTGGATCGTCCCCGCCTTCGGAACGTCGGTGGTGTAGGGGGCGGCCTCGAGAACCAGCACGTCGATTCCACTGCGCGCCAGTTCGAGCGCCGTCAGCGATCCGACCGGTCCACCCCCGACCACCACGACCTGATAGTGATCCCGAAGAATGTCGGCCGTCGTCATCGCGCCCTCGGACCCCTGCGCAGCAACACCGCGATGATCCCCGACAGCGCCGTCACGACCACCGCCAGCACGATCAGCGTCGTGTGGAAAGCACTGTTGTAGGCGTCGATCATCAGCGGTGCCACCTCGTCGCGGGCACGCGGTCCTGCCACGTCGAGGGCCTTGCCGAGGTCGCCACTCGCCGTGTTCGCTACCACATCGGCCGGGCTACCGATTCCGTCGACACCGGCCAGAGCGGCTTCACCCCGGCTTGTGACCAGACCGGTGAGCAGCGCCGCGTAGACGGCGACCGCTATCGCCTCGCTCCCCAACCGCATCGTGTTCACCACGCCCGCAGCCATCCCGGCCTTGTCGTCGGGTACCAGCGCCAGGGCCTGGCCGTCGACGAGGCCGGCCGAGAGTCCCATCCCGCAACCGGCGAGCAGGAGGGGTACCGCAATCACCGCGACGAGGGTGTCCGGTCCGGCCAACAGGAGACCCAGATCCCCGAAGACCAACGCTCCGAGGCTGATCCAGATGACCACCAGTGGATTGATTCCCGCGGTCACGGCGCGGCCGGCGACGAGCGGGCCCACGACCACCGGGATGGTGAGCAACACAATCACCAGGCCGGCCTTCGCCGACGACTGTCCGGCAACGAGTTGCAGGAAGGTCGGAAAGTACGTGAGCAAAGTGACGAAGCCGAACGACGCGGCTACCGGAACCAGGCACAGTGCCATGAATCGTGCGTGTGTGAGTAGTTCGAGATCCAGCAGAGGGGTCTGCCGGCGTGACTCGACCCGGGCGAACGCCACGAGCAGGATGGCGGCGAGCACGAAGGACGCGACGACCGCAGGGCTGGTCCATCCCCAGGGCTCGCCCTGAACGATTCCGGCCATGGCGGCGAACAGGCCCAGGACCAGCAGGACCGTTCCGAGGAGGTCGAATTTCGCGACTCCGTCAACGGTGGGCCGCGAGAGACCGATCACGGGAGCAGCGGCCAGGACGAGCACCAGAACTGCCGCTTGAACGGCGAAGATGGGCCGCCATCCTGCGGTGTCGACGAGGAGTCCGGACAAGGTCGGACCCAGCGCGACACCGATACCTGCGGTGGTTCCGAACAGTGCGAAGGCACGCAGCCGGGCGGGTCCTTCGAACACAGACGACAGGATCGCCGCACCGCACGAGAAGATGGCGGCGCCGCCGAGACCGGCCACGCCCCGTGCGACGTCGAGGACCACGATGCCGGGCGCCAGCGCACTGGCCGCGCTGCCGACCGCGAACGTGGCCGCTCCTGCCGCGAAGAGACGTCCCCGGCCGAAACGATCCGACAACGAGCCCCATACCAGGGTGAAGCAGGCGAACGACAGGTTGAAGGCATTGACCACCCACTGCTGGCCGGCCGTGCCTCCGCCGATGTCCGAGGAGATCGCCGGAAGCGCCACTGCCGTACCGGAAATCGACATCGGCACGACGAGGACCGCCAGCAGTACCGCGGCGAGGACAAGGTTCTGCTTTGGCGGCGGCGATACGTCGTGGGGCGGCAACGACGTGTGCGCGCCTGGCGTGCTCAGCTCCGAGGTCATGTCGATCCTTCCTGAAAGTGTGTGGGTTCCTCGCCGGTCGTGAGGTTCGATATACTGCGAACCATGCCGCAGATTTAGGTTCGACGCAAGACGAACCTTGTTTGCGGCTCCGTCCCCGAACCAGGAGGTGTGCCGTGCCCGACGCCGAGGGCCATCCCGCAACCGAGGAGATCGAGTTGGTCTCGGTTCTCGCGGCGCTCGCCGACCCGCTACGCCTGGAGGTCGTCCAGAAACTCCTTGACGAGGCCGAAGGTGCCGAGCGCCACTGCACGTCGTTCGGTCTACCCGTGTCGAAGTCGACACGCAGCCACCATTTCAAGGTTCTGCGCGAGGCCGGGTTGATCAAGCAAGTAGATCGCGGCAATTCCCGGATGGCTCAATTGCGAAGATCGGACATCGAGTTCCGGTTCCCGGGGTTGTTGGACTCCGTGGCACAGAAATCCCGCTGACTCAGGTCGAGGGCGCACGTCTCGCCGAGCGTGCGCCGTGGCAGCGTGAGATGATCGGGCGCCATGAGGGGGGCGTCACCAGTGGATCAACAGGGCAATGACGGCTGGATACTCGTCGAAACTCTCGGTGACGCACCGACAGTGATCGCCGAAGGAACGAGGCAACGGCAGTGCCGACCCCTCGGCAACGTGTATCGCGGCAGAACACTGGCGTTGGTCGCCGGCACCATCGCGTCCGTGCAGGCGTCGCGGCAGCCGGCTCGAGTACTACTCGGGGAGACCGTGAACGGTATCGGCCTGGTCGTGGCCAGACCGGTACTCGGCCCGGGCGGGGACGTTCTCGCGGTTCAGGTCTTCACCGCCCCTGCCGACAGGTCTCCGCCGGCGCCACATCGCGCGGCGGGCTGGGAGTGGAACCTGTCCGCCTCGGCGGGCCCGCGGCGGACACGATGGACGCAGGAGTTCCGAAAGCTGTACGGAGTTTCGGACACCCGGCCACCGCACGCCTACTTCGGCCTTGCCGATCTGTACCGCAGGGTACCGCGCATTTCGGACATTGCTGTTCTGATGGAACGCGTCGACAACGCGCGACCCGGTGAATCCTTGTCGGGTGAGCTCATCGCCCGGCGAGACGACGGAACGTTGCGCCTGGTCCGGTTCGTGCGCCGCGCGGTCGACACGCCCGAAGGGGTGACTTTACGGGGAGTCGACCACGACATCACGGATCGGACAGATGCGGGCGAACTGGCCGTCCGCATCATGGACTCCGATGTGGCGGCGACGGTGCACTCGGTGGCCGGAGTTCATGCGGCGCTTGTGGATTCGTACCACGGATACGCCATCAAGTGGATCACCGCACCCTTGCCGGGACTGTCCGCAGAAGTGGAGGGCGGGCAGGTGAGCCTGCTGCACGGCGACGACCTCGGCGCCGTGCGACCGCACGAGCCGGCCCGACTACCCGGTGTCGCGCGGGTGTCCATGGCCGATGGGTCGTGGGCTCCCCACGCGGTACGCGCGTTTCCCGTGCCCGGCTACGGATCCACGCCCGTGGTGATGGTGACATTTTCAGCTGCTCGTCCCGAACAGCATTCCCAGCACGTAGGTCGCGGCCGCTGCGCCGTACCCGATTGCCAGCTGGCGTAGCGCCCGCCTGACAGGTGGGCCACCCGAGAGCAGGCCCACCACCAGACCGGTTCCGAGCAGTGCCACGCCGACGAGCGCAGCAGCGACCACGAGCGCGGCGGTACCCTCCAGACCGAAGAGGTACGGCAGCACCGGGATGATGGCACCGGAGGCGAAGAAGCTGAAACTCGCTGCGGCAGCGCCGATGCCCGTGCCGATGGCTTCATGTTCGTCGACACCGTCGGTACTGGGATCAGGTTCGGGGTGGTACGTGGCCTGGAGGACCTCTTTGGCGCGGTTCTCTGCTTCCTCCACCGACATTCCGCGCGCCCGGTAGACGAGAGCCAGTTCGTTCGCATCGACGTCCAGAAGGGGCACTGCCTCGCGGGCCGCACGCCCCGGCGTGGAGGCCTCCAACAGTTCGCGCTGTGATCGAACCGACACGTACTCGCCCGCTCCCATCGAGAGTGCGCCCGCGAGCAGACCCGCAAGGCCGGTCAGCAGGACGATGGAATTGGAGACGCCGCTTCCGCTGATGCCGAGCACGAGCGCCAGGTTGCTCACCAGACCGTCGTTGGCGCCGAACACGGCGGCACGAAAGGTTCCGGAGAGTCGATTTCGTCCCCGCGCGGCCAGTGCGCGTACCACTTCTTCGTGGATGCGTTCGTCGGCGCCCATCGCCTGCGTCGCGTCGATGTCCGTCGGATACGGCGACCGTGTCTCCGCGCGCTGCGCGAGGGCAAGAACGAATACCGATCCGAATCTTCTCGCGAGAAGACCGAGAATTCGAGTGCGGAGGTCACCGCGCACAGGCTTGCCGACGTGCTCGCCGAGCAGCGCCCGCCAGTGGGCTTCGTGACGGCCCTCGGCGTCGGCGAGTGCGAGGAGGATCGCGCGTTCCTCACCAGTCCGACGCTGTGCGAGGTCCCGGTAGACGGCCGCCTCCGCGCGTTCGTCGGCGAGATAGCGACGCCATTTCCGGACGTCCTGGGAACTGGGATCCGGCCTGGCACCGGAATCGGACACCATGCTCAGCCTCCGATCGTCGACTGGGAGAAGGATACCGAGGCGCGATGTGCCTCACTCCGGAAGTCAGTCCTGTCGAGCCAGCGCCTTCGCGAGTGCATCGTCCCGAGCGGACACCACTGCGGGGTCCCGGCCGGACAGCAGATCGAGCACGGCCTTGGGCCTGGCCAATGGTTCTCGAATGGTGTTCCGGGCGCTCGCGAATACACTGCAGTCGCAGTCCGCGTTGACGCCGTCGGTGTCGATGCCGGCGTCTCGGCACAGCGCGACGGCTCTCGGCACGTGGAATTCCTGGGTGACAATCAGCGCCTTGGTTACACCATACGTATGTATTGCGCGAGCGCACGTGTCGTAGGTGTCCAGCCCATACGGATCACCGACGATCAGATCTCGGTCGATTCCGTTCGCCACCAGGTACTCCGTCATCCCCGCGATCTCGTCGCCGGACTTGCCTCCGGCATCACCGGACACGAGGACCGCCCGCGCACGGCCATCGTTCACGAGCTGGACGGCGACGTCGAGTCGGCCGGACAGGAACGCCATCGGCTTGCCGTCGCGCACCTGCGCACCGAGGACGATCACCACGGGAGCTGCCGGAGCACTATCAGCGTCGTAGACGTGGCCGGTGGCCTGCCGCGAAACCCATACCGTCGACGCGGCCACAACGATCACGGCGAGGATCCCCGCCACCGCCCCCACCCCGAGCATGCGGCGAACCCACCGTCGTTTCCCCATGCCGGTATCCAACCACAGGCCACATCGGCGACCCGCAGATGTTTCGTGACCGATCCTTCTACGACTCTGCGCTCAGGGCACCGAGACGGCGTGCGTGTGGGACCGGACCGCCTTCCGCAGTTCTGAGCGCAAGAGCGTACGGGAACCGCACGCGCACCGAGCCGGAATCTGATCGTCGTCGAATCTGGAGGCGTCGAGCATATCGATGTAGTCGGTGCCGGGTCGATCGCCGTGATGTCCGGTGCCCTCCCGATCACGTGATCCGTGGCCTCCTGGGCCACCCCCGGCGACCACCACGGGACCTTCGTCCGTCCGATACACGGTGGCGACCCGGTGACTGGCGGGGCAGGTAACACGCACTATGGCGTGATCACTACGTTGCGCACCGAGCGACTCCACGGCTGTCCGCGCAAGCCTTCGACGATCTGTCGGTAGAAGTTGTTCTGTGTCCATAAAGACATTCCACACCCGATCGGCGCGCACTTGAAGGGGATTTCGCAGTTCTCCGACGCTGCAGACCCTTCGCTAGGCCACGTGGTGGTGATCTTTGCGGCTGATGGCCGCGGCGGACACGATCACGCCGATTACCACCCCGACCGCCGTGTCGATCACCCGACTGACCGCGATGTCCGGAGTAACTGCCGATCCCAGACCGGTGAGCAGCAGTGCCATGGGGGTAATCACGACGGACGCGAAGGCGTAGCTCTTGATGACGACGAGTTCGGTCACTGTCTGCAGCACGACGATCACGACCACCGTCTGCCAGTACCCCAGAGCGGTGGCGATCAGCGCGGCGGCGAGGACGGCGCCGGCGACATTTCCGGACAATCGCTGGATTCCCCGCTGCACCGTCTGACTGAAGGTCACACCCTGCATGGCCGCCATCGCACCCATCGACGCCCACAGCGGATGTTCCAGCCCCACCGCGACGCAGAAACATCCGGCAAGGAGTGCGGCCACCGCAATGCGGGCCGCATTCAGTGCCGCGTCCCGCGACCGCAATCGTCGAATACCGTCCGGGAGAAATCGGTCGCGTGCCGGCAGGTCGCCGTCGCGGCACTCGATACCGGGAAGGTGACTGCGACGCTTCACCTTGCGCAGTTCGCTCTCGTGTTCGACGAGGGCACGCAAGGTGGCAGAGTCTCGATCCGACGCCCACCGCTCGACCACCGCTTCTGCGTCGGCGAGCAATGCGAGGAGCTGACGAGAATGCGCATCTCGGCTCCTGCCGTTGTGCGCCATCACATCCCACGCATGATCGACGGCCCGGCGCGCAGACACCAGAGCACCGTCCTCGCCCGCACGCCCCAGTTCCGACACCGCAGTAAGAGCTCTCGCCACCGCGAGACGCGCGGGTCCGAGCGGAACGAAGAGGTACGGCGTCATGACAGCAAGCCAGCCGACGGCCACTCCCCCCGCGACAGCGCCCACAGCCGGCCCCACGTCGGCCAGATCCCTGGCATACCCGACGGCAGCGGTGGCCGCGAAGATCAGGATGACGGGACCTGGGCCGACGATGCGGAAGGCGGTCAGGAGCCAGGCGGCGACACCCGCGGCGACGGACGTCAGCGCGATCTGCCACCACACGGCCCAGCCGGCCGCACCGAGCAGTGCGCCTGCCGCGACGTAGGCGATCAAGGCGATTCCCACGAAGCCGGCCTTGCGGGCGAGCCGCGGATACGGCTCGTACCGCCCGAATGCCGAGGTCAACGCACCTAGAGCGCCGAGCCCCGCAAGATTTCCGTGCCCGAGCAGCCCGCCCAGCACCAGTACCAGCGCGGTCGCCACACCCACCCGTATCGCCGGTGCGATGGTCGCGTCAACCGTGCGGACCTCGAACGCTCGACGCCAGGTGGCGGGCGTCACCGAATGCTTCAGCGCAGTGCGACAGTGATCGAGCCGGCTGTTGTCGGGGGCGTATCGGGGAAGACCGTGCATCGTTCGAGCCTAACGTATACTTCACTAGTAAAATAGTTATGAACTAGTGTGAAGTTGGTCGCTACGATGGTTCCCATGAGCAGCACTCCCCGTCCGGACGAGGATTTCACCGACCGAGTCCGACGCGAGTGGGCCGAAACCTATCCCGAGGTCGACACCTCACCGATCGAGGTGATCGGACGGATCACCCGCATCGGGTCCCGCGCCTTGCAGCAGCTGGACCACTCACTCGACGAACATGGCGTCTCCCGCCCCGAATTCGACGTGCTGTGCGTGCTGGCCCGGAGCGGGCGCCCGTTGCGGGCCAGTGAAGTGACCGCCGTAACCATGCTCAGTGGCGCCTCCACCACCAAACATGTCGATCGCCTCGGCAGGCTCGGCCTGGTGGAACGCCTGCCCTTCGAGCGCGACGGGCGGGTCGTCCTGCTTCATCTCACGGACGCCGGGCGCGCCCTCGTCGACGCCGAGTTCCCGCGACGGATCGAGCGAGACAGGCGACTACTCGACGGTCTCGACCAGGACGAATGCTCGTTGTTGGCCGACTTGCTCCGCCGCATCGCCGCCAACGTCGAGTCCGGCACACATCCCTAGCTGCACGAGACGTCAGGGGATGATGCGCCGAGCGCGCAGGTCGCGGAAAATGTCGAAGAACATGCGCTCGGTATCGACGAAACGGTGAAATCCCGCCCGGCGCGCCTTCGACCCGTCCGCGAACACGTCGTAATCCCACCCGAAGACGAAATCGCCGAAAGCCCAGGACGACACATCGGAGTACGAAGTGTTCTCCAGTCCGTGCCGAACGACGAGGTCGTTCCACACCGGTTCCTTGTCGGCCATGACGGTCGCCATCGACATGGGGAGTGGGGGAGCGAGATCCATCTCGAAGAATTCGGCGATCTTGGGCAGCATGTCGTTCCACCGAAACAGATCGCCGTTGTTGATGTTGAATGCCTGGTTGGCACACGACGGCGTCGTTGCAGCCCAGACGGTGGCCTCGGCGAGCAGGCCGGCGTCGGTCATCTCGATCAGACTGGTGTACGCACCGGGTTTACCCGGAAACCTCAAGGGCACACCGAGTTCCTTCGAGAGGGTGGCATACACCGCGATCACGAGCGCGAGGTTCATGGGGTTCCCCAGCGCGAATCCGCACACTACCGACGGGCGGATCGCGGACCACGACCACGCCTTCCCGCGTTGCCGTTCTTCGAGGAAACGTTGCTGATCGACATTGAATTCCGGCGGCATATGCGGCGGGTCGCTCTCTCGCGCCGGGGTTGCGAAGGGCCCGAGGTGGGCGCCGTACACCTTGTAGCCCTGCATCAAGCTGACGTGCTCGAGGCCGGTGGCGACGGGTTCGATCGCGTTGACGGTGTTGACGAGCATCGCGACGTTGGGCGCCACCAGTTCTGCCCACGAAGGGCGGTCCTGATATGCGGCATAGAAGACGTGGGTTGCGTCGTGGAGTCCACGCAGTTTCTCGGTGGCGTCTTGCTCATCGAGCAGGTCTACCGCGATGTGCCGGACGCGTTCGGTGGAGGGTCCGCCGCGACGGGACAACCCGATGACGTCCCATTCGCCTGTCGACTCCAGGTGGGCGATCAGGTTGCCGCCGATCACCCCACGTGCCCCCACGACCACTGCCACCCTGCGACTCGGTCCCATTCCGGCCTCCTATCGTCATATCGCGAAGTTGCGATGTGGGGAGTTAACCACACGCATCGGGATATCGCGATGTGACGGTACTATGGGCGGCATGGAGGAGAATCCGGACTCGACCGGGCTGGCACTGGTCTTCAAAGCACTGTCGAACCCAACCCGAGTGCGCATCCTGCAGTGGTTGAAGGACCCCGGCGACTTCCCTCCTCAGCTGGAACCCGCCGAGGAAGTGGGTGTGTGCTTGAAACACATCCAGGCCCGAGCCGAGGTTTCCCAGTCCACGGCGTCCCAGTACATGGCAGCCCTACAGAGTGCGGGCCTCGTGACCAGCAGACGGATCGGGCAATGGACGCACTACCAGCGCAACGAGGAAGTGATCGCGCGGCTGGCCGAGCAGATCCGCACCGAACTCTGATTCGAGAGGTGAGCAGAAATCAGGGCATCTCGACAGTCTCGGCGCGGGCGATCTCGTCGAGCGCCCGCCGCAGGTAGTCGGTGGCGGAGGCTCCGGCCGTGGTCGAGAGATCGGCAATCACGAGAATCGCCGCTTCCACGGCATGTTCGGGTGTTCGCGGGTTCTCCTCGATCTCCGTCACACCGAGTGCGCCGGTGAGCACGCTGACGAAGGCATCGACGTCGGCGGCGGGCAGCCAGACCGCGGCCGCACGGGTGCAGCGTCCGAGCACATCCTGAACATCTTCTCCGGTCAGCCCGTCCGGGTGAAGCGTCTCGAGCAGTTCCCGGACCACGGCTGCCAGCACGACCCGAACTTGTTCCGCCGGCGCCTCGGCCAAGTTGGCCGCTGCCTCGGTCAGCGCTGCCGCGTCCGAGGAGCGGGCAGCGGCGATTGCAGCGTCGACCGCTTCGGCAATGTCGCGGGCGACCGTCGGCCAGTGGGTGGGCCACATCGGGTGATCCTCTTTCTCCAGGAGAAGTACGCATTCACCTTCCCACGGACGACCGACACTCAGCTCCCCCGTACCCGCTCGATCAGCCGGAGCGCATCGAACGGGGCGTACCCCTTCATGTCGTTGTCGAAGTACACGAACACGTCGAGACCCTGCGCCATCCACTCCTCGATCTTGCCTGCCCATCTGTCCAGGGCCTGATCGTCGTAACCGCTGGCATAGAGCTCCTTGTCGCCGTGCAACCGGATGTAGACGAAGGTGCTCGTGGCCACCTCCACCAACGGATATCGGCCCGCGGTGTCGGCCACCACGAAGGCGACATCGTGGGCGCGGAGCAGTTCGGTCGCCTGCTCGGTGTCGAAGCTGCGGTGGCGGACCTCGAGCGCGTGACGAAGCGGGCGGTCGGCGTCAATCTGGAGGAGAACTCTGTCGCCGGACAGCTTTTCGTCGTGGTGAGACGCAAGCTCCGCCGCCTCCGTGGTGGTGCGCGGAAGCTGGTCGAAGAAGGCAGCCAGGCTCGACTCGTCGAAGGCGAGCGTCGGGGGAAGTTGCCACAGGAACGGCCCGAGTTTGGGACCGAGCGCTAGCACCCCCGAGGCGAAGAAATTGGCCACTGCGCTTTCCGCACCCACCAACCGCTTCATGTGGGTGATGTAGCGGCCACCCTTGACCGCGAACACGAAGTCCTCCGGCGTCTCGCTCCGCCACTTCGCGTAACTGGTGGGCCGTTGCAACGAATAGAACGACCCGTTGATCTCGATCGACGTCAATCGGCCCGCCGCATAGGACAATTCCTTGCGGTGAGCCAATCCCTCCGGATAGAAATCACCGCGCCAGCCCGGATACGTCCAACCGGAGATACCTATTCGGGCCTGCGACATGTCCTGACACTAACTCCGTAGCCCCTTGCGTGCGGTCGGTCCCGGGGAGAAGCATGGGACGAACCACAACCGAGGAGGCCCCATGCCGAAATACCTCTGGCAGGTCACGTACTCACCCGAAGGCGCGCAGGGACTTCTTGCCGAGGGTGGCACCGCTCGACGCGAGGCAATCACACGGATGGTCGAAAGCATCGGCGGGACAGTAGAATCCTGCTACTTCGCGCTCGGCGGGCGGGATCTGTTCGTCATCGGCGACGTACCCGACGACGTCGCGGCCGCTGCTCTCGGCATCCGTACCGCCGCATCCGGTGCTGCGCGATCGGAGTCGGTGATGCTGCTGACGCCCGAACAGATCGACGACGCGGTGCACCGCGAGGCCGATTATCGCGCGCCGGGAAGCTGACGGTCTGCCGGTTCGAGGTCTCCGGAATGAATGGCAGCGCGGAGAGGTTGCACGCCACATGACGGAGACCACAGCGAACACCCCGAGGCTCGGACAATTCGGCGTATGGCGACACGCAGGCGGCCTGCAACCCGAGGTGGGCACGGCCATCGAAAACGCCGGCTTCGGTGCCATCTGGATCGGTGGGTCTCCGCCTGCCGACCTCGAGGTGGCGGAGCGCCTGCTCGACGCCACCTCCACGATCACCGTGGCCACCGGCATCACCAACATCTGGACCGCGCCGGCCGAAGAGATCGCGGAATCGTTCCACCGGCTCGAGAAGCGTCATCCCGGGCGTTTTCTCCTGGGGATCGGTGTCGGCCATCCCGAACAACCGGGACTGAACTACACCAAGCCGTACTCCTCTCTCGTGAACTACCTGGATGTCCTCGACGAAGCCGGAGTGCCCGCCGGCCGCCGGGTTCTGGCCGCACTCGGCCCCAAGGTTCTGAAGCTCTCGGCAGAGCGAAGCGCCGGTGCGCACCCCTACCTGACCACTCCCGCGCACACTCGCGAGGCCCGCGAACTCGTCGGGGCCGGTCCGATACTCGCACCGGAGCAGAAGGTGGTTCTCGACACCGATGCCGCGCGGGCCCGCCCGATCGGACGCGCCGCCGTAGACAACCCCTACCTGCACCTGCGCAACTACGTGAGCAACCTCGAACGGCTCGGGTTCACCCAGGAGCAGATCGCCGACGGCGGCAGCGACGACCTGATCGACGCCCTGGTCGCTCACGGAGATACGGGATATATCGCCGGACGCTTGCGCGAACACCTGGATGCAGGTGCCGACCACGTGGCGATTCAGGTGCTCCCGGCCGGGGACGACCCGCTTCCTGCGCTTCGCGAGCTCGCGGCCGCGCTCGGGGTCTGAGTTGCGGTGACGAAATAGTGTGACAGCGAGTCCCGCATACCGGCAGAAGTCGGGCTCATCGGTCGGGGTAGGGTCCCCACTGAACGGCAGCCAGGACTGAACGCAAGGTAGGAACTGTGCAAGAGCCAACGGCACGTCCAGTCGGCCCCTACGCCTCGGGTCCGCCCACAGCCGCCCTGACCGTCGACGTCGTCACCCTCGACCGGTTTCGTGGCGCGGAACTGTGGCGAGCGCTCGTCATCGGCGTCGTCATCGTCTTCTCCGTGCTGTTCTCCGTTGCCAGCTGGCCTTTCCGTCGCCGCGGCCGCTCCCTCGCGGACGCGGCGTCGGAAGGGCTGGTCGACGGCTTCGAGGTGCTGGGCCCCACCTTCGTGAAGGTCGGCCAATTGATGGCGTCGTCGTCCGGAGTGTTCCCCGCCCCGCTCGCCAACGCGTGCCTGCGATGTCTCGACGACGTCCCCCCGGTCTCCGCGGCCGAGGCCCGCAGAGTCATCGAGCAAGACCTGGGTCACCCGGTGGACACACTGTTCGCCAGATTCGACGACGCCCCCCTCGCCGCCGCCTCCGTCGCGCAGGTCCACGCGTGCGTGCTGCACGACGGCCGGGAAGCCGTCATCAAAGTGCAACGCCCCGACATCTTCCGCCGCATGGTGGTGGATCTGCGCACCGCGTACTGGGGTGCGCGGATCCTCGAGCGGCTGTTCGAGTTCTTCCGCATCGCCAACGCGACGGCCATCATCCGCGATTTGCACGCCGCCACGATGACCGAGCTCAACAGCGCCGTCGAAGCGGACCGTCAGACCCGGTTCCGCACCAACATCGGGGCGTTCGGTGACAACAAAGGCGTCACCACCCCGGAGGTGTACTGGGACTATTGCGGTCCCCACGTGATCTGCATGGAACGCATGTACGGATTGCCCCTCGACCGGTTCCCGGACCTCGCGCACATGGACACCCGGATGCTGATCCGCCGGGGCGTGAAGGTCTGGCTGGAATCGGTCATCGTGCACGGACCGTTCCACGGCGACGTGCACGCAGGAAACTTGTGGGTGCTCGAGGACGGTCGTATCGCCATGCTCGACTTCGGTATCGTCGGCGAACTCCCGGAGTCTTGGCGCCAGATTCTTCGCGACATGTTCTACGCGACCCTGATCGACGGCGACTTCTCCCGGATGGCCCGCGGTATCCGGAGCCTCGGATATGCGACAGATAACCCTGCGACCGACGAGGAGATCGGACTGCAGGTGGCGGCCGCCCTCGCGCCCCTCCTCGGCCGTGACCTCGGTGAACTGCGCCTGAGCGAACTGATCATGGCGTTGGTCGGGATCGGCAAGAAGTGGGGCATCGCGAGCCCGGAGGAATTGGTGCTGTTCGGCAAGCAGCTCGGCTACTTCGAACGCTACGCGACGGAACTCGCGCCCGGATGGGTGCTCGGACAGGACCTCTTCTTGTTCCGCAACGTCTTCCCCGACGCGGTCGCCGCGAAATCGCGTGAACTCGGGATCGAGCTACCGGACGAGTGAGTTCACGGGCCCGTTCCCCCGTTGAACACGAGCATGGCGTCGGCGCCCCGCTGGAATTGATAGTCGACCTTCCCCACGCGGGGTTGCAATCCCCAAGACTCGAGCTCGACGAGCAGCGGGGGCAGCAACTCGTCCACTGGATCGCCGGCCTGATTCACGAGGGGGAATACTCGAACTTCACCCTTCGCTACCCGAGCCAACTCCCGCAGCGCGGCACGGTGGAAGTTGTAGTCGAGGCGGTCTGCGTAGGTGAACAGAAGGTGCGAGGACAGCACCAGGTCGAAAGTACCGTCGGCGAACGGCAACCTCGGCAGGGCCCCTGCACGGTATCGACGGGGATTCGCGACGATGTCGGCGCCGAATTTCTCCGCCGATTCCCGCCGCATCCGGTGATGACCGTCCGGGTTGCCGTAGAACTCCCATCGGTAGTCGTCGGCGTGGTCGGTGGCCCACTGGGCACCCCGGGCAACCTCCTCGCGAACGTGCTCGGCAATCTTCGCGGCAGTTCGGCGATACACCGGGTCGACGGCCATGGCGTCTACGCCCAGTTGGTGGGCGGAGGCGGTGAAACTCGCTCCCCCACCGGGACAGTCCAGCACTCGTCCGGTGAGGTCGGCGTCGCCGAGTGCGAACATCGCCCGATACTCCGCCATCGAGCGGGAACTGATCAGGTACTCACCGATCGACCGTTCGCCCACGCTCATCGCCCGGTCAGCGAATCGAGCACCGACGCGCGCTGCAGCGGATCGGCGGGAAGTCGATCGGGCGTGAGGATCCACTGGTTACGCGTCCACGGGTCGGAAACGGTGAGAACCCCCGACGACGGAACCTGCTGGGCGATTCTCTCGAGCACCGCGACACCGGGATCCGTTTGCGCCGCACTGTTGTCACCGACGATGATCAGGGACGTCCCGGCGGCGGGACCGTGGTCGGCCAGATGGACGATGCGCGCCGCGTCCTCGGCGCCGTAACCGTGCGGGAAATCGTTGAGGATCACCAGGCGCGGTGACGGCACCTTGTCGTGAATCCCACTGCGTGCGGCCATCTCCGCGAGGTCGACACTTTCCGACAGCGCCGTGAGCCGTGCCGCGATGTCGGATGCGGCATTCACCACTGGAGCAGACAGCAGAGCGGCGAGGGGCTCGGTGATGGCTCGCAACGAACCGCTGAGGTCCACGACTTCGAGCGTGGACGTCGCCGCGGAGGAGGCCACCAGCATGCGCACCGCCAGTGCGGCGACCACCGGTGCGGCCTCCGCGGGGTCACCGAGAATCCACAGCGGGCGGCTCAGCGGATAGTGCACACAGAACGGCACCCGCAGGTCGCCGAGATCGGGTGCGGACAATTCGCCGAGTCGCAGGCCGTCGGTCACCACGCCGCTCGCGTGCCTGGCCGACCACGAAGTCGATTCGAAGGTGGCCAGGGAGCGCGGCAGCAGCGGGTCGATGACACGGAGCTCCTCGGCCAACAGCGTTGTCTCACCCGCGAATTTGGACTGCGCCTCACCGAGGAGCGCGTCGCAACGTTCTTGCGCTCTTGCCTGCAACTCGACCACTGCGTGACTGTTTCTGGTGGACGGGTCGGCCACCGACGCAGACAGCTCATCGTCCAGCCGGGCCTGGGCGTAGTCGCGCGTTGCTCGGAACGATGCGGCGGACCGAGCCGCATCCTCGAAGATCATCCACACCCGTTCGAACGAATGGGCTGGGTCGAGGGGCACGGCGGCAGGCCCGGAACGCGTTGGCGCAGGGTCTGTCGACACCGGCTCGTCCACCTCGACCCCGTGCCGGGTGAGCAGCTCCGCCAAGCCGCCGTCGTAGCCCTGACCGACCGCCCGGACCTTCCACTCGTCGCCACGGCGATAGAGCTCGAGGCAGATCGCCGCCGTCTCGCTGCCGACGAGGGGCACCTCGAATGCGACCAGTGAAGTGCCGTGCTCGTCGGCGAGCGTCGCCGACACACCGCTGCGCGGCAGGGTGGTCGCCGCATCGGTCGTCGGGTCCACACTGACGACGCAGAGCACAGCGGCGGCGGCGCGATCCACCTCGTCGAGGCTCAGCCGAACCGCGTTGCCGTCGTCGAGAGTCACCCCCGCAGCGGATCGCGCGTTGTAGAACACGAAGTGCTCCGACGACAGCGCACGCAGGTCACCGTCGACCACGAGTACCGACACGTCGACGGGACTGACGTTCATCGCCTGGAAGGACAGCGAACGCGAAGGCAGCACAATGTTCTGCCCCGCCGCGAGGTGAACCGTCACCGCCCTGCCCTAGACGCCGAGGAAACGGGTGAGTTGCGGAGCAGCTTCACCGGCGTGCTTGGCCTGGATGCCCTCACCGATCGCCTGGAGCTTCCACTCGCCACCGACGCGGTACACCTTGGCCATCACCATTCCGGTGAAGGGCATGCCGCCCTGCAGGGTGAACCGGGCGAGCTCCGTCTGCGAGGTGCTGTCGACCAGCCGGCAGAAAGCGTTCTTCACCTGTTCGAAGGTGTGCCCCCGGTACGAGGTCACGATGAACACGATGGTGGACACGTGCGGCGGGATGCGGGTGAGGTCCACCATGATCACCTCGTCGTCTCCGGCACCTTCACCGGTGAGGTTGTCGCCCTGATGGCGGATCGAACCGTCCTTCGACGTCAACTGTCCGTAGTAGGCGACGTCGACGAGGTTGTTGTCGGCGAACAGCACGGCCGACGCGTCGAGGTCGACGTCCGCGGAACGGCTGCCGAACATCCCACGCTTCTCGACCGGGTCCCAGCCGAGGCCCATCTGGATGTACGTGAGGGCGACGCCCCCGTCCTTGCGAAGCGTCACCTTTTGCCCCTTGGTGAGGCTGACCGGGCGCGACTTGGTGAGGCTGACCTCGGCCGGGGCAGCCGGTGCGGCCGGAGGCGGTGTGGGGGCCGGAGGCGGTGTGGGGGCCGGAGGCGGTGTGGGGGCCGGAGGCGTGGGGGGCGGGGTGGGTGCCGGTGCGGCCGGTGCGGCCGGTGGCGGTGTGGGCGCAGGTGCGTCGTCGACGGACACACCGTGGTCGGTGACGAGTGCGGCGAAGCCGCCGGCGTACCCCTGTCCCACGGCCCGGACCTTCCACGCACCCTGACGTCGATACAGCTCGAGGGCGATCACGATCGACTCGGAGTTCAGGCCCTCGATCTTGTACTCGTACAGCGGGTTACCCGCCCCGTCGGCCACCCGGGCCGTCGGTGGTGCGAATCGGCCGAAGTTGCTGCTCGCATCGTCGAGGGTGATCACCGCGCGCACCTGCTCGATGTCGGCGGGCACCGACCCGAGCGCCACCTTCAGCGAGGCTGCCTGCCCGGCCGTTCCAGGAACCAACTGGACACCCGGACCGGCCGGCTGGTTGAAGAACACGAAGTCGGCGTCGGAGCGCACCTTTCCCGATTCGGTGACGAGAAGTGCGGACAGGTCTGCGGCGGCCGTCAGTTCGAGAGAGACGACGACCTCGTTGACGCTCAGTGGACCGTTCTGGCCCTTGGAAAGCGGAGTGGACACTGCGTAATTCCTTCACTGTGAGGAGCGTCGGGTTTGTCCCGTTCGGCCGGTTTGCTTACCAACCTACAAAAGAGAGGTGACCGGTGTGACCGCCGCACCGTGGGCGACGCGCGCCGACATCCACCGGAGAATCTCCTCACCAGCGGCGATGCCGCTGCTCTCGGTGATCGACAGCGTCGGGTGCTGCCAGTTGGCCAACTCGAGTTCACCGTGGCGGGGGCGGATCGCGGCATCGGCGGCGCTGAGCATGTTCGCGTCGAGCGCACCGTCACCGGCAGCGAGCACGGGTGCATCCGGCGGGAGCACTCCGTCGTCGATCAGCCGCGAACGAACCTCGGCCACCGCAAGACTCTTGCAGACCGCGTTCGGCATCGTGTAGATCTTGCGGCCCTGCCGGGACGCCCCCCATCCTCGATCCGCACACCAACCGTTCCATTCCTCGACGAATCCCGACGGCATCGCCTCGGGATCCACTACCAGGTAGGAGAACAACTCGTCGGCCACGCGGAACGTGCGAACCCAACTGTCATCGATCCTGCGACCCAGTTCGGAGCCAATCTCCTCGAGTGAGGCCCCGCCGTCCGCGAGCGCAGTGTCGACACCGGTTCGCCAGCGCTTGTCGGGGAAACCGTCGACCAGGATGTTCCCGCCGTTCGTGGTGATGGCATACCGCCACGGCGCGCCGGGCAATTCGATCCGCTGGAACTGCGCGATGGTTCTCGTCGTCGTGGGAACCACCACCGCGGAAGCGGTGAGCATTCTCAGCATGGCCTCGGCGGCGGAAGTGACATACGACAACGGTTTACCTTCGTACACCTCGACACACAACACGTCCTCCGGACCCGGCGAGGACGCCACGTCGGACTCGGCCGTCCCCAGCTCCATCGCGTTGCGCGAATAGATCATCGTCCGATCGAGATCGGTGGCGATCAGAGCGGTCCTGTCCGAACTCGTCCCGTCGCGGCTCATGTCACGCCTGGTCATGTCACATCCTTGATGAGGCCCATGCACGAATACGCCAGGTCGGGCACTTCCTCGACCGGGACCGACCGTGCGGCGGCGAGCAGTCGGATGTGCGCGTGCTCCGGCGCGTCGAGGTCGCGGACCAGGACTCGCCACGGCACTCGGCGCAGCAGGACCCGGGTGGTCTCACCGACTCCGGGTTTGACGAAGTTGACGCTGGAAATTCCGTACTGCTCGCGGACCGCCTCGACGGACCTCCAGCCGTCCCAGGTCGGTGTCCTGTCGCCCCGAAGCAGCTCGTCGACGTCACCGGGAACGTGTTCGCACACATCGGTAAATGCGACGGAGACCGAGTCGAGGAGATGATTCGACACGTCCTCGCCCGCGAGGTGGGCATAGAACTTGGCGCCGTGAAAGTCGCCCGGCCCGATCAGGGTGTCGTTGAGGACCGTGCGCGACACCAGTCCGGAGACCGTCGAGTTGAGGCAGGCGGAGGCGATGAGGAAATCGTCTCGGGTGCCGAACGTGCGTACACAGTGCCCGGGGTCGGCGAGGACGGCGAGGTCGTCGTCGAAAACGGCACCCCCGGCGTCGCGATACTCGGTGAGCGCCTGCGACAGCTCGCGTGCGATGGCCCCCTTGCCCGTCCAGCCGTCGACGAACACGACGTTGCGCGAATCATGGTGCGCCGCGATGTAGTCGAGGGCGACCGCATCGATGCCCCGGTCCCGGACGATCGAGACGGCGTAGTGGGGCAGCGTCACTCCGCGAATCTCGCGCGCCCATCGTCGCATCAACACACCCACCGGGGTCCCGGCTCGTGCCAGCGACACGAGGGTGATGTCCCGGCCCCGTTCGGCCAGCACCAGATCGGTCACGGTCCCCACCGCCCGGGCGAGCCGGATGGCGCTGTCCTGCAGGACTTTCTCGAAGAGTTCCCGGTATTCGGCATCCGGCTGATATTCGATCGGGAGGGTTTCGGCGTAGTGGGCGTCGCCGGCCTGGATGCGCCGCTCCCGTTCGGCCACATCTGCCTCGAGGTGCACGTGAGAGAGGTCTTTGAGCAGCCACGCCACCTCCTCGGCGGCATACGACCCGAATGCGGGACCGGTCAGCGGGCCCGTCACGACGACGCCCCCTCTCGTGCGGCCCGTAACCGGGCGGGGTCGGCTCCCGATACGACGGCCAGCACCACGTCGGTACCCGATGCAGTGAGCACGTCGAGCAGGCCACCATCGGCGGTGAGCCGGTCGGTATCGGCCGGCGCGTCGACCACCACGACCACTACGGCCTCCTCGTCCGGCCACTGGGCGTTGTACAGGAATCTGGGCTGTTCCTCACCGAATTCGGGTGCGGTGAAGCGGAATCCACGGCGAAGCGGATAACCGGCTCGGTCGAGCACATACGCCGGCGACCGCGTCGTCGTCTGGAATCGCACACGATGACCGGATGTCGAGAGCGCCTCCGCCACCCGCAGCGGCAGATACATCAGCTCTTCGTGCCCGACGACGATCACGGGGCGACGAGGGTCGAGACGGTCCCCGAGCTCGGCAGCTACGGCTACGACTGCCTGATCGAAGGCGGGAACGTCCTCGCGCAGGAATCCGTGCCGGCCTCCGTCTGGAACCGTTGCGGGCCAGATCAGATCGACGCGCTTCATCGTGCCCACCCGATCCCCCGCGCCGTTGAGTACCGGGTCGGGGAGGTCGGCGACGGACTCGACCAGTCCGTCCGGGAGTTCCGTGCGGCCCTGCGCGAGGCTGACGCCGACAATCTGTACACCCAGCTCGGCCGCCGCGGCGTCCACGGCTTCGAGGTGCTCCGGAGTGCGCATGTCCACGAGCGACGCCACCACATACCGGCTGCGTGGGTTGCGCAGGTGCAGTGCACGTATCGCGTCGACGGCGGTAGCGCCCGTGGAAATCTCGTCGTCGACGAGAACGAGAGGCTGGTCGTTGGCGAACAACTCGGCGGTGGTCGGTTGCAGCTGGTGACTGGTGGCGTGGGAGTGCCCTTCCTCGAATCCGGCGAAGGTCCCGATCTGCGGAACGTCACGACGAGTCGAGTGCAGGTAACAGCGAGCATGCAGCCGGGCGGCGACACAGTGCCCGAGACCCGTTGCGGTCTCGGCGAACCCGAGCACCACCGGATCAGCGTCCGGACCGAGCACCTCCGCCACCAGGTCACCGAGCTTGTTGCCCGCAGAGATCACGAGGCCGGGGTCCGTGGGCACATGCTTGCCGAGGACCAATGAGACGAGCAGGTGCGCACGACGCGGGTTGCGGCGCAGCCCCGGTTCGATCAGCTCGGGAACGGTGATTCCCGCCGCGGAATCGACGTGGGTGAGAGTCAGCCCGAGATGCTCGGTGGCCCAGGGCACTGCGCGCAGCGCGGTCGGCAATGTCATCGGACGGCCAGAGCAGTCAACAGATCCACGAACGTGATCCCCTCATTTGTCACGCCGAACACCTTGGCTCGGACGAGTGTCTTCTCGGCCCAGTTGCGATGCGGGCGCATTTCGTTCATCTTGTTCCGGTAACCCGACGCTCGCACCCCACCGGCGCCGTCTGCACCGAGGATGTCGAGAGCGTCGTGGTACTCCTCGTGCGTGACAGCGGACAAGGCGTGCACGGCAGCCACGTGGGTGGGGTGAATCACCGTCTTGCCCTGGATACCGTTGGCTCGGTCGAGCGCGATCTCACGGAGTAAACCATCGAGATCGCGGCTCACCAACTGCTGACGGAACCGCACCTCGTCGTGTTCCTCGAACGGGGTGGCGCGCAGGGTGGGCCGGAACATCCGCTCGTGATCGGCGAAGTACTCCCACACCGGTCCGGTGATGACGTGCCCGGTGTCGTCACTGCGCCCGAGGTAGTTGACGATGGCGGCGATTGCGTCGGCCACCACGCGGACGTCATAGATCGTCAAATCGCGGTCACGCCTGATCCCGAAGGTGCCGCACATGTCGGTGGCCCCGACCCGCACCGCGAGAATCTGATCGCGACGCTCGGCCAGCAGCTCACCGATCCGCGCGAGCTCGTCGTCGCGGGTCTCACGGTGCACCAGCTCCGGCGATTCGAGCACGGGCATGGCATACAGGTGCTTGCCGAGACGATCGGACGCCGCGGCCAGCTCGTCGAGGAATTCGCCACCGGTGACACTCCCGAACTTCGGCACCACGAATCCGGTGAGCACGCGCGCTCCGGTGGTCAGCAGCTCGGCGATGCGACGAAGATCCGCAGCGGCCCGTACCCGCACGAACAGCTGCAGTCGGGAACCACCCAGAGTTGCCAGCCGGTCGAGCGCGTCGACGGCATTGAGCAGCGCGAACTCCACCTGATCGTCGGCCACTGCGTCCTCGAGGTCGAGCACCATGGAGCAGACGCCCTCCGCCGACCGGCGGAGCACGATGTCCGCCAGGTCCGACCGGGTGGCCGGCACGTACAACGTTGCCCCGAGGGCGACGGCGAGCACCACCCGGTCCTCGTCCGGCCCCAGCGGCTGCGGTGCGTGGAGGAACAACCGTTCGCGAGTCTGTGGGTCCAGGTGGTGAAAGTGCCGTACCCGCGGCATCGTGGTACCCGGCGCCGCTGCGCCGCCTGCCGCGGTCTGTTCGCTAATACTCATCGTCCCCCCATGTCATCGCTGCGCTGCGTGTCCTCTCATCTTCTGAACCACCTCGACAATGAACGCCGACACGGCATCGAGCTGGGTGATGTAGGCCCAGTAATCGGGATGCCTCCCCGTCAGTGTCCCTGCGATTCGGTCGATCCGCTCGAGCTGAGCGTCGAGGACCGACCCCCATTCCCGCACGAGCCCGCGATTGACAGCCAACATCTGGGCGTCGCGCAGGCGAAATCTGATCTCGTTTTCCTTCGCACGCGGATCCTCGCGGACGTGCCGGAGTAACCGCAACCGGTCGGTGACACCGTCCACTTTTGCCTCGGCATCCGCCAGACGGGTCCGCGCCGTGCTCGTCAACTCGAGTGCACCTTCCGGATTGCCCGCGGTCAGGGCCTCACGCGCCTTTCGCAGATCGGCCTCGGCCTGTTCGATGTGCCGGCGGCTGTCCTGTTCGTTGTGGACGAGATCCGCCGAACTCTTGGCGTTGAATTCTCGCAGCAGGGCGGAGTAGGCAGGCGCGAGCCGCTCGGCGCGGGTCTGCACGGCAGCAATCCGGGTGCTCACAGACGACACCGCCTGCGAGGCGTCCCGCTCCTTGGACGGCGCCGCCGCCAGCGCATTGTCGAGTGCCGCAGCAGCCTCCCGCACCCGGCCCGCGGCCTCGCGCACCGGGTTGGCTCCCCGGGCGCCGTGCAGGGCCGCCACGGCGTCGTCGAGCGCCGCAGCAGATGCGCGCACCGACGGATAGTCGGCGTACACCTCGTACCGGTGCACCCCCTGCCGTGCCGTCTCGGCCGTCTGCAGGGCCTGCTGCGCCACCTGGGGAACGGCGGCCAGCATCGCCGTCGACTCCTCGAGATGGCCGCGATGCGCGCGATAGAACTCGTCCAGGGCCTGCGTTGCGGCCACCAACTGCGTGGTGACCTGTTCGAACGCCGCGGTTGCCACCGGCGATTGGACGCCGTCGAATTGATCTTCCGCCGCCAGATACGCGGACGCCGCCCGATAGCACCCCTCCCGAACCGGCTCCCACGACCGCTGGACCCCGCGCTCCGGGGTGAGTTGGCGGGAGGCGTCGACCGCCGCGGCGGCGATGCTCTGACGATTGTCCATGTCGAGAAACGCTGCGACCATGGTCTCGTGGGCGCGACGAGTCGACTCGTCGCCCCGGGCTCTCCCTCGGAAGCGTCCCGCCCATCCGCTCGTCACAACTGAAATCGTACTGGTCGGCGTCATCGGTCCGAGCTGACCGGAATTGCCTGTGGACAACCCTGTGGACAGCTATAGGGATGGGACAAGTCGGACAAATTCATTATCGTGGTGGTGCACGACGATCTCGAGACTTCGACAGCCGTCGAGGTCGAACCACCTCCTCTCGAAAGGACCCCTGAATGGGCGTCAGCTTGACCAAGGGCGGCAACGTTTCACTCACGAAGGAGGCGCCGAACCTGACCGCGGTGGCTGTCGGGCTCGGATGGGATGCTCGTTCGACCACCGGCACCGACTTCGACCTCGACGCCAGCGCCATCGGTGCGGGTGCCGACAAGAAGGTCGTGTCGGACCAGCACTTCGTATTCTTCAACAACCTGCGCTCCCCCGACGGCTCCATCGAGCACATCGGTGACAACACCACCGGTGAGGGTGAGGGCGACGACGAGGTGATCAACGTCAACCTGGCGGCGGTCCCCGCGAACATCGAGAGCATCCTGTTCCCCGTCTCGATCTACGACGCCGAGACACGTTCGCAGTCGTTCGGTCAGGTGCGCAACGCCTACATCCGCGTCGTCGACCAGGCCAACGGCAACGAGCTCGCCCGTTACGACCTGTCCGAGGATGCGTCGACCGAGACCGCCATGGTCTTCGGCGAGCTGTACCGAAACGGTGCAGAATGGAAGTTCCGCGCTATCGGCCAGGGCTACGCGTCCGGGCTCGCCGGTATCGCCCGCGATTACGGCGTCAACGTCTGACGGTAGTTTCGCTACATCAGCCGGGAAGGGTTTCGCGTCGCTGACGTGAAACCCTCCTCGGCGTTCGTACTCCAGCAGTAGCCACCCGGCATTGCCCAACCAGAAAGGCCACGCTCAGTGGTTCTGCGAATATTCGGTCTCTCCTTCGTCGTGACGGTGATTTCCATCATCATCGCGGCGCTCTACGGAGGCCCCCAGGCCGTCCTCCTCGTGGTGATCCTGTCGATCCTCGAGATCTCGCTGTCCTTCGACAACGCCGTCATCAATGCCACCGTGCTCCGCCGGATGAGCGAGTTCTGGCAGAAGATCTTCCTCACCGTCGGCATCGTCATCGCGGTGTTCGGCATGCGCCTGGTCTTCCCGCTGGTCATCGTGTGGCTCGCGTCCGGCCTCGGCCCCGTCGCGGCCCTCGATCTCGCTCTCAACCCGCCCGCCGACGGCGCCGCATACTTCCCCGACGGCAGCGCCAGCTACGAAACGCTGCTCACGGACGCCCACCCGCAGATCGCGGCGTTCGGCGGCATGTTCCTGCTGATGCTCTTCCTCGGGTTCATCCTCGAAGAGCGCGAGATCACCTGGCTGTCCTGGCTGGAGAAGCCCCTCGCCCGCGCAGGCAAGCTCGACCAGCTCGCCGTCATCGTCGCCGGTGGCCTGCTTCTGCTGACCGCCGCTTACATCGCGCCCGAAGGCACCGTCTCCACCGTGATGATCGCCGGCGTCCTCGGCATGGTCACCTACATCGCCGTCAACGGCCTCGGTGAACTGTTCAACACTCCCGAGGAGGACGAAGACGGTGAGGTCGTCGAGGGCTCCAGTGGCGGTCCGACCGAACTGGCCAAGGCCACCGGCAAGGCCGGCTTCTTCCTGTTCCTCTACCTCGAGGTCCTGGATGCGTCGTTCTCCTTCGACGGCGTGATCGGCGCCTTCGCGATCACCTCGGACCCGATCATCATCGCCCTCGGCCTCGGCTTCGTCGGCGCGATGTTCGTCCGTTCGATCACCGTGTTCCTCGTCCGCAAGGGCACCCTGTCCGACTATGTGTACCTCGAACACGGTGCGCACTGGGCCATCGGCGCCCTGGCCGTGATCCTGCTCGTCTCCATCGGCTACCACGTCAACGAGAACATCACCGGACTCGTCGGCGTCGCCCTCATCGGCGCCGCATTCATCTCCAGCATCTTGCGCAACCGCAAGGCTGCGGCCACCGGCGGAAACGGCGGTAACTCCGAGAATGACGTGGACGAGCCGAAACCGGTCTCCGTCAGCTAGGTTCTGCCTGTACTCACATCCTGCGGCAGTGTTCGTGACCCGGTCACGAACACTGCCGCTCGGCACTGGAAAGGGCACCTATGACGCGGCTGCTCGAGAAGTCCAAGAAGGTGGTCGAAGCCCAACTGGCCGGCACCACCATCCGGGCTATACAGGGATCGATGATTGCCTACGAGGGCAACGTCAGCTTCAAGTCGGCGGGTTTCGGTGGCGGAGACGGTGTACTCGCGGGGATGAAGAGGCGCGCAACGGGCGAGTCGCTGTCCCTGATGGAATGCTCCGGCAACGGCGTCGTCTACCTCGCGGTGGGCGGCCAGCATGTCACCGTCATCGATCTCGCGGGTGAAACCCTGCAGGTGGAGTCGCAGCAACTCCTCGCGCTCAGCGGCAACCTGCACACAAACGTCACCTTCACCGGTCTCCGCGGAGGCGTCGGTGGCCAGGGCCTCTTCACCACGACGGTGACGGGGCAGGGTCAGGTAGCCCTCCTCTCGGCCGGTGGCCCGCTCATCCACCTCGAGGTGTCGCCGCAGTACCCGCTCGTTGTCGACCCCGACGCGTTCGTCTCGGCCCGAGGGCAGTTGACGCAGTCATTCGTCACCGATGTGTCGTGGCGGACCGCCGTCGGGCAGGGCAACGGCGAAGCCTTCTCGCTCAAGTGGGACGGCCACGGCGTCGTGTCCATCCAGCCGGCAGAACGGTGAACAGCATGGTCTTCACACAGGTCAATTCGAAGGTCGTCAAGGTCGATGTCGGGGCAGCCGGCGGAGTGGTCGCGCGCACCGGGTCGATGCTGTTCTACACCGGCCAGGTTCAGTTCTCGCCGCACCAGGTTCCCGGCTCGCAGTCCATGGCCGGGATGGGTGGGTTCACCCGCATGGCCGGACGCATGATGCAGGGCGAACACGAGCGCACGATGCTCGCCCAGGGGCACGGCGAGGTGCACTATGGTCACGCCGGTCTCGAGGTGCACGTCGTTGACATGTCGCAGGGCGGAACTCTGTGCGTCGAGGCGTCCCGACTGCTCGCCCACAATGCCGGTCTGCAGAGTTCGGTGGTCTCGGTGACGAGTCAGGGCGGCGGTGGAGGGCGCGGAATGCTCGGAGCCCTCCGCGGCGCCGCTGCGGGTGCGCTGTCCGGGACCGGCCTGTTCACGACGCAGCTGTCCGGATACGGATCGGCGGTGTTGTTGGCGCACGGCGGTTTTCTGGAAGTCCCGGTGGGCGGACCGAACCCCATCCTCGTCGACCCCGACGCGTTCGTCGGTACCTACGGAAACGTCCAGGTAGAACTGAAGTCCGCGGTCGGCTGGCGTGATGCTGTGGGCCGGGGTGCCGGTGAAGCGATGCAATTGCAATGCAGCGGACAAGGAATCGTCTACGTTCAGGCCTCGGAGGAGAAACTATGAGCACCGTGCTGAATCCGTCGACCCTGGGCGCCAGCGACAATATTCCGGGCAACAGCTACGCCTACTGCATCGACCTCACGGCCCCCTGGTTCATCCGCAAGGGCGCGATGATCGCTTACTACGGGCAGATGCAATTCCAGGCCCTCACGCACGGGTTACACGGCGCCGCACTGCACATGGTGGCCAACCAGTTCTCGGCGCCGCTGTATATGGGTGACTATGCGGTAGCCGAAGGCTTCGGGAAGTTGATCATCGGTGACCGCGGTTACGACATCAACTCGTATGATCTCGATGACGGCAACCTCACCATCCGGGCGTCGAATCTTCTTGCGTTCGAACCGGGTTTGTCGCTGAACCAGTCGATCGTCCCCGGATTCCTCACTCTCATCGGAACCGGTAAGTTCCTGGCCTCCTCCAACGGCCCCGTGATGTTCGCCGAGCCACCCCTGCGGATCGACCCCGAAGCACTGGTCGGCTGGGCAGACTGCCCGTCGCCGAGCCATCACTACGATCAGGGCTGGATCAGCAACTTCCTCGCCGCCGGCGCCCACATGATGGGCATCAACTCCGGGGAGGAACGGCAGTTCGACTTCACCGGCGCCGGAACGGTATTGATTCAATCCAGCGAGAAGGTCCTCAGCGACACGGCGGTCGTGCGCAGCATCGAGGGGCAGATCCACGGCATTACTCCGAGTGGTCTCCAACGGCTCAACGGCGTGATCGCGGCCAAGCTGGCGGAGCAACCTCGCTGATCCTTGCTCACAGGGCAGGGTCGGGTCCCAGGCGGACGATCTCGGTCCTGGGCCGCAGGCCGATTTCCGGCCAGCCGGCGGTCAGCGTGATCACGCCCGACTCCGGGTATGCACCGATCCAGTAACGCGGCTCGGTGTGGTATTCGGACGCCTCGGCGGTGGCCGCCCTCGACGTGGACTGCGGGTGGCTCGGATCGGCTTCACCCACCACGTCGTCCACCCGGACGTGCACCGCGAGGTACGACCAGAGCGCCGACGGGTCGTCGGGGTCGTCGAGCGGCCGGGTTTCGTGACGGGCCCGGTCCGCCGCGCGTCCCGTCGCTGTCAGCTCGATGCGCAGCTCGAGACCTGCCGGGTAGGCGACCACCTCTGCCAGCCGGAGTGCCAGGTCACGGGTAGTCGCGAGTTCGACAGGGCCGTACACGACGACCCCTCCCATGGCGGGCGGTGAGGCCGCCGGCCACCGCCTCCTGCGCATGCACCCCATGGTCCCACCGGGGGCGGCGGCCTGCCACAACTACGTTTCCGGCCCGAATGCTCACGGCAGCTGGGCCATGCCGTACAGGTGCGTCGCCCGCACTCGGAGCACCTGCCGTCGCTCGGACACCATCGAACGACGGAAGTCCTCCCAGTCGTCGTGTTCCCGTCCCGCCGCAGTCCGGAAGACCTCGACGAGTTCGTCGGTGGCCGCGTCGTGTGGGTCGCTCGCGACAGCACTCAGCTCGGCATCACCTTCCACGACCGCGTAGCTCCAGAAGTCGGGCGCGCTGACGTGGAGCGACACACGGGGGTCGCGCGCGGCGTTGCGTGTCTTCGCCCGGTCCGCGGTCACCGAGATCCGGGCGGTGTGCGTGTCGGGGTCCCAGGTGTAGAGGACGTTCGACAACTGCGGTCTGCCGTCCCGTTTGATCGTCGTGAGGACGGCCCGCGAGTGTGCGGCAACGAGGTCGATCAGGGGACGCTGCGCGTCGTTCACTTCCAGGCTCATACGGACACCCAACCACCTTGCGATCCGCGATGTTCCCGTTGTGCAATTGTCGGTTCGGTCCCGTCGGACCACCTCGCGTCGTTAGCCTCGTAACCATAATCGGAAACACCCAGCGCGAGGTGGATGCCCATGGACACGACAGCGGTCAGAATCGGCGGATTGTGCGGAGTGGCAGCAGCCCTCATCATGATTCCCGCTTACATGGTGGGCACTCCCGACCGCCCGACGTCCACGACGGAAGCTGAAGAGTACTACTCGTCATACTCGGGTTTCGTCACAGCCAACGGTGTCGTCCCGCTGTTGCACGTGCTGTTCTTTCTCTTCTTCCTGGGCATCTTGGTGAGCGTCCTGCGCCGCGCAGACCGGGAGAGTACCGGTCTCGCGACGACGGCGCTCGCCGGAGGCATCGTCTTCGTGACGCTGACGGCAGTCGGGTTCGCCGCCGAAGTCGCCTACCCCGCCACGCTCCTGCGCTTCGACGACCTCCCCTACGACGAGCAGATTGCACCACTCCTGCTGACGACTTCGTCGTGGCTGTACCACTACTGCCAGGTGGGGACGGCCGTGATGATTCTCGCCACCTCCGTGCTGGTCCTGCGGACCGGAGTGCTGCCCCGGTGGACGGCGGCCGGCGCAGCTCTGGGAGTGCTTGCGCTGCTGCACACCTGGATTCCGCTCGTCGCCGCATTGGGCGGTCTGCTGTGGATCGCGGTGATCGGGTTGCTTCTGGCGGTTCGGGGAGCGTCCGACCAGGTGGAGCGCAGCGCTGTCTCACCCCGACTCGACCGGTGACGCTTCCGCATCGAGCAGGACGCGCGCAGCACCGGCGAACGAGCGCACCTGCGAGTCGTCCCAGAGGTGCGCGGGCACACCACCGCCCAATAGTCGACGAACCAGTGCGGGGTCGTCACCGAGGGGTACGTCACTTCCGGCGATCACGATGTTGCCGTAGCGGCGGCCCTTCAGCATGGCGGGGTCCGCGATCACGGCGGTGTGCGGGAACACGCTACCGATGGTGGCCGCTTCCCGACGGGCCTTCACGAGGTCGCGGGTGTCACCACAGTTGACGACGTAAATACCGCCCGGCGCCAGGACCCGGCGGACCTGGCCGGTGAATTCGAGGGTGGTGAGTGGAGCGGGAGTCGTGTTGCCGGCGAACACGTCACGGATGATCAGGTCGCGGCTCGACTCGGTGAGGGTTTCGGTGACAGCCCTGGCTTCACCGACGCGTAGTCGGAGCAGCGGTGCTCGCGGCAAATCGAACCACTGACGCACCAGTTCGGCCAGCTTGCCGTCCAGTTCGACCACAACTTGCCGGGCCTCCGGGTACGTGGCCGACAGATAACGGGCAAGTGAGCACGCGCCGCCGCCGAGGTGCAGTGCCCGCACCCGGTCCGTGCGCTCCCAGCGGGATCCGATCAGGTCGGCCATCCACCGCATGTACTCGAAATCGAGGTGGCCTGGGTCAGTGAGGTCGATGTGTGAACTTTCGACGCCGTTCACTTTGAGAACCCAGCCGTGGGGGTTCACGTTGTCCTCGGCGAGTTCGCAGGTTCCCGTGTCGATCGGATAGACCCCGGCGACAGGCCCGCCTACGGCTGCGTGCGCAGTTCGACCACCGCGCTGCCTGCCCATCTACCGACTTCCCTACCGTTCGCATCGACTGCGCGCGTCTGCTGCGACAATCGTCATCCCACGATACCGGCACGACCACGCGGTGACCTACCGTAGTGACGCGCGCACGAGAGAGGGAGGCGATGGAACCTCAGGAAGTCGACTTCGCGCATACCGAAGGCGCGGCACGCAAACGTCGTGAGAAGGCCGTGGGCCTCGCAAGATACGTCTGGGATCGCGGAATCAGCGGTAAGGAACTGCTCGACCTCACCGACGGCACACTGCGGAAACTGGCACGAGCAGCCGGATCGAACCCTCCGAGCACCATGGAAACCTGGCTCACCGTGGCCGAGCTGCTGGACCAGAAGTCGGCGTGGGCCGAGCGCCACCCGAATCATCCGAGCGCGTCGCCCGCGCATGCGGACGAGAAGATCATGTGGGTGAAGCCGCCCGTCGCGCCCTGGACCGACTGACAGCCCGGTCCCGCCCCTCGTGTGTGTGCACCAACGGGACGTTCGTTCGATCTGACGCAACGGGCGTCCCGTTCGTCCGAGGGCCCTGGAGCTTCACCCGAGACGACCCGGACTCACGCCGACGGCCGCACCGCGAAAATGCGGTCGTCACTGTCTGCCGGCGAACCCCGGCCGTCGCGGTTGCTGGTGCTGAACCACAGCGCGCCGTCCGGTGTCGCGACGACGGTACGCAGCCGCCCGTACTCCCCTGCGAACAGCGACTGCGGTTCACCGAGCGAACCGTCGCCGCCCACGGGTATCCGCCACAACCGTTCGCCACGTAGTGCCGCCACCCACAGCGACCCGTCGAGGAAGGCGACGCCGGACGGGGACGCCTCGTCGGTGGGCCACTGGACCACCGGGTCCACGAAGTCCGCCTCTCCCGCCTGCCCCTCGACCTCCGGCCATCCGTAGTTGGCACCGGGCCGGATCAGGTTCACTTCGTCCCACGTGTTCGCGCCGAACTCGGTGGCCCACAACCGGCCTGCGTCGTCCCAGGTGATGCCCTGCACGTTCCGGTGCCCCGACGACCAGACAGGTGAGCCGGACATCGGGTTGTCGGGCGGAATGGTCCCGTCCGGATTGATTCGCAAAATCTTGCCGCCGAGCGAGGTGAGGTCCTGAGCGAGCGGCCGATCGCCGGCTTCGCCGGTAGTGACGTAGAGCTTGCCGTCGGGGCCGAAGGCGATCCGGCCCCCGTCGTGGATCGACCCGGCTGGGATTCCCGTGAGGATCGGGACGGGCTCGCCGAGGCTGTGGCCGTCATAGCGCACGGCGACCACGCGGTTGTCTTCGCCGGTGGTGAGGTAGGCGAAAATCGTCTGATCCGACGTGTAGGTGGGCGACACTGCGAGTCCGAGCAGTCCCGATTCCCCCCGCGCCGCCACATCCGGCACCTCCCCGACCTCGGACACGTCCCCGTTCGGTTGCAGGCGCCGGATGGTGCCGCTATCCCGCTCGGCGATCACCGCGCCGCCGTCGGGCAGTAGCGCGATCCCCCAGGGAACGTCCAGTTCGTCCGCGACCACGGTGGGAGCGGCCTCGGGTGGCTGCGCCGCCGATGTCACAGACAACTCCGTGCGGCTGCGATCGGACTGGCAGCCGGCGGCGGCCAAGCCCACCACCAACGCTGTCACCGCGACAATTCGCCGTCTCATGTGCAGTCCTTCCGCCGCGTCCCGGTCTCCACCTCTGAGGCGGTGCTCGCCGGGACTACCGGCTCGCGCTCAACTCCAGCGGGCCTGGCCACCGTCGAGTGGAATGGTGGCACCGGACAGGTAGCCGGCGTCGGGTCCGACGAGGAAGACGACGGCCCGTCCGATGTCCTGCTCACAATCCCCGATCCGGCCCAGCGGTATCGACCGAACGAACTCGGCCGCCTCCTCCGGATTGTTCTCGGTCCACCACTTCAGGCCGGGAGACAAGGCGTGCGGCGCAACGGCATTGACACGGATTCCGTCGGCACCCCACTCGCTGGCGGCCGTGCGGGTCAGCGAGCGCATGGCCTCCTTCGTGGCCGCATACAGGCCGTAACCACTGGTGTCCCAGCGCACCGCCGAGGAACTCACGAGATTGACGATCGATCCGCCGCCGCGCGCTTTCAGGTGGGGATGACACAGCTGCATCAGGAGCAGGGTTGCCACGGGACCCACCGCCATGGCCCGGTCCAGCAGCTTGGGAGTGACGTCCAGCAACGGACCGAGTGCGCTCGCATTGGCGTTGTTGATCAGGATGTCGATGCCACCGAACGTCGCCACCACACGCGTGACCATGGGCCCCAGTTGGTCCCGCTTGCTGATGTCACACACGACGGGTTCGGCGACACCGCCGAAGTCGGCGATGGCAGCGCACGTATCGACGAGTTTCGACTCGGTACGTCCGACCACGGCGATTCGGGCACCCTCCTTGGCCAGCGCGAACGCCATGCCCGCCCCGACGCCCTGCCCGGCCCCGGTGATCAGCGCCACCTTGCCGTCGAGCGTGCCCATCACGGATGCGCCGTCAACCGGAAGCTGGGGATGTCGGCCAGCGACATCACCGCCTCGAAGGTCCGTTCGTACCCCGTGTGTGCGATGCGCCATCGCCCGTCCTGCCCGCGGACATAGCGGTCGGAGTAGAAGGCGGCTCCGCGCAACGCCATGTCGTGTTCGGGGATCAGCACCAGGTCGGAGAGGTACCACCGGCCGGTAGCCGTGTCACCGTCGACGTCGATCTCCGGGTGCCCACAGTGATGCTCGGTGATGGTCTGCGGGCCGAGGCTGGTTCGCATGAACTCGACCACCGCGTCACGTGAGTCGAACGTCAGGTGCTCGCCGTAGCTGGCCGTCACATCGGGCAGCAGGGTGTCGGCGAATTCGTCCCAGTGCTTGGTGTCGAGGGCGCGCAGATAGGCGTACTTGAGTCTGCTGATCGCGGCGACAGCTTCCAGATCCATGATCACCCTCCGGTACCAAAACTGATACCTGTTCTACCACGCATGGACGGCGCGCGGACTAACTCGACACCACGTCGGCCAGCTGCGGATCGACCACGTCACCGAGCACGTCCCAGGGGACGGTGACGGTAACCAGCCCGACGGCGTGCGGACCCACTTGATAGTCGTCGAAGTGAATTTCCATGCCGGCGGGGGTTGCGAGCCAGTTGGCGAAGTTCATTTCGACCGGCTCGATGCCGGTGCGGTCGAACTCGGGGCCGGCGGCCGTGGCCGGCAGCAGCGTTGCGCAGTGCTCGGACAGCGTCCGCAGACCGGCATCCAGATCTGGGAAGAGGTCGGCGAGCGTGATCGGGGTTGCGTCTTCTGCGTTGATCACGACGGTGGCGACGGTGGGGGTGGGATGGGCGCCGGGAGGATCCGCATTCCAGGACGTCACGAGGAGGCCACTGACCACTTTCGCACCGATATGCGTGACGTCGTACTCCTGGCTACGCAAAGTGAAGGACTCACCACTTCCGCCGTCGATCTGGTCCTGGAGTGCAGCCCGCATGGATTCGTTGAACTCGGCCGTCACCGCCTGATCGCCGCCCTCGATGTGGGGGATCACGACATCGAAGTCCACCCGGTCCGTCGATCCGGTCACCCGCAGCGAGGTCTCCGTGTATGGCCCCGCCGATTCGGTCGTCGACGTGACCGCCTCGGAGACCGTCGTGGTCGACGGCTCGCTCACCGCCGTACCTGCCTGGCCGGAGCAGGACGCCAGGAAGACGATGGCCCCGGCAACGACCCCGACCACACAACTCGATCTCCGGAAGTCGCTCATCAGCTATCTGTACCACCGACTCGTCCCGAGGTCACCTCCCGATCGGCTCGACAATGGTGTGAAGAGTGTCCACGAAGCTCTGCGCGGTGGAGACGTCGAAGAGGTCGGCGGAATACACGAGTTCGGCTTCGATTCCGGTGGGTTTTCCGTCGACGTCATGGCATTCGGTGAAGTGGAAGTGCAAATCGCACTTGGCGATGTCGAGTGGGCGCGGGGTGACCTCGAAGTCGAGCCCGGAGACGTCGAAGGCAGCCGGAGCGAAGTTGTTCAGGGACAGCGCAACTTGGAACAACGGGTGCAGCGACTGCGACCGGGGCGGATCGAGCACCTCGACGAGTCGTTCGAATTGCACATCCGCATTCGCCAAGGCACGAAGCTCCACGTCGCGGGATCGATCGACGATGTCGGACAGGCTCATGCTCGGGTCGACCCGGGTTCGCAGAACCAGCGTGTTGACGAACATTCCCACCACGTCGTCGAGCACCGGATCCCCCCGCCCCGCGATCGGTGTCCCGATCGCGATGTCGGGATCTCCGCTGAGGCGGGCCAGCAGTACCGCCACGGCCGACCGGAGCGCCGTGAAGAGGCTGGCGTGGTGTTCGTGCGCAGTGGCGAGCAGACCCCGATGCGCATGCTCATCGAGGGAGAACTGAAGTCGCCGCGCCCGATAGGTCCACCGTCGGGGCCGGGGACGGTCGGTGGGCAGCGAGAGTTCCCCGCGAAGTCCCGACAGTTCCTGCGTCCAGTGGGCGATCTGTCTCGACGCAACACTGTCGGGGTCGTCCTCGGCCCCGAGCAACATCCGCCGCCACACGGTGTAGTCGGCGTACTGCACGACCGGAGGCTCCCACTCGGGTTCACCTCCCGTCGACCGGGCGCGGTAGGAATCGGCGAGGTCGCGAGCCAAAGGTGCCAGCGACCAGCCGTCCGCCGCGATGTGGTGGAGGACGCAAGAAAGAAGGTGGTCGCCATCGGCCAGACGGAAGAGCCGGGCGCGGAGAGGAGGGTCGCGCCGCACGTCGAATCCCGCGGTCAGCAGCGTCGACGTCTGTGCCTGCGCTGCCGATTCACCGGCCGGCACCGGCACCAGGTCGGGCAGGGCATCGGCCACGTCGAGCACGCGCTGGTATGGCCCCCAGGGCGAGTCGGGATACACGGTTCTCAGCGAGCGATGCCGGTCGAGGACGTCTGCCATCGCCGAGCGCAACGCTTCGATGTCGAACGGGCCGCGCACTCGCACCGTGAAGGGAATGTTGTAGAGGGCGGGTTCCACGAGCGCGCGGTCGATGAATTGTTGCGATGGAGACAGCGGCACGCACTCGGGCAACGGTGTGGCGCCCAACTTCGGTCTGCGCGCAAGCTCAGCGCTCGACGGGTGTTCACAGGCTTCCGTGATCGACTGTGCCAGTGCTGCGACCGTCGGTGCATCGAAGAGTTCACGCACGCCCAAAGTGGTGCCCAGCTCGGCGTTGATGGTGGCAACCACCCGGATGGCCGACAGCGAGTCGCCGCTGAGATCGAAGAACGAATCGTCGGCGCCGACCGAATCCACACCGAGTACCTGGGCGAACACCCGCGCGACACGGCGCTCGGCGAGGGTCTCCGGATCGCGATGAGGCACCGAATCCGAGCCGAACTCCGGGAGCGGGAGCACCGACCGGTCGAGTTTCCCCGTCGGTGTCAATGGAATCGAATTCACGAGCATGAACGATTTGGGAATCATGTAGTCCGGCAGGAACCGTGCCACGTGCGCTTTCAATGCTCCACGATCGATCGGTGCGTCCTTTTCGGTCATGATGTAGGACACCAGGTTCGGATCACCGACCGAGTTCTCGTGCACCATCGTCGCGGCAAATGCGACGCCCGGATATGCGCTCAACGTGGCGTTGATCTCACCGAGCTCGACGCGGAATCCGCGGATCTTGACCTGATCGTCGGCCCTGTCCAGGAACTCGAGGGTTCCCGATACCGTCCACCGCACCACGTCTCCGGTGCGAAACATCCGGGAACCGCTGTGGCCGAACGGATTGGCAACGAACCGTGCGGCGGTCAGGTCATGGCGCCGGTGGTAGCCCCGGGCGATTGCGGGGGTGGCGAGGTAGAGCTCACCGGCCGCGCCCGGCGGAAGCGGGCGGAGACGACGATCGAGAACTACCGCGTCCACGCCGCGCATGAGTGCACCGATCGTCACGGTTCCGTCCGGTGACATCGGTTCCGTCAGGGTGACACTGCACGTCGTCTCCGTCGGACCGTAGGCGTTGCGTAGGGTTCGGCCACCTGCCCAGCGCCGTGCCAACTCCGGGGGACACACCTCTCCTCCGACCAGTACCAGCTCCAACTCGTCCACCGCGGCCGGATCGATCGCAGCCAGCGCGGAGGGAGTCGTCAGCAGGTGGGTGACGTGTTCCTCCCGCAGCAACCGAGACAGCTCGTCGCCACCGAAGTGCCCGGGAGGGGTCACGACGAGCGTCGCGCCGCCGACACACGCCGCGAGCACTTCGACGAGCGCGGTGTCGAAGCTCGGTGAGGCGAAATGCAGGACGCGAGAACGCGCGGACACCGCGTACTTGTCCCGAATCTCCTGTGCCAGATTGGCGAGGCCGCGATGAGTCACGACGACGCCCTTCGGCACCCCGGTCGACCCGGACGTGTAGATCAGATAGGCGGGATGGTCCAGGAGCAGAGGACTCACCCGCTCCGCATCGTCCGGCGCCCCGGAAGAGGCTTCGTCGCAGAAACTTTCGGGTTCGTCGATATCGATCGCCAGCCATTCGACGGTGTCGGGCAGACGATCCTGCTCTGCACGGACGGTCAACCCGACAGCCGCACCGCAATCGGCCAGGGAATACGCGACGCGGGCGCTCGGGTGTGTGGGGTCGATCGGAACGTAGGCCGCGCCGGTTTTCGCGACCGCCCACAAGGCCAGCACCGATTCGATGGACCGCGGGACTGAAACTGCGACGAAATTCTCGGGCCCGATTCCCCTGCCGATCAGGATCCGGGCGAGCCGGTTGGCGAGGCGGTCCAGGTCACCGTAGGACAGTTCACGCCCTCGGTCGCGTATCGCGACGGCCCCGGGATCGGAGGCGACCGACCCCGCGAGGAGACGGTCGAGGGTGATCGGGTCGGCGTTCGGGAAACCCTGTGCGGGAGCGAATATCCCGCGTTCGCCGGCAAGGAACACGTCGAGGTCCGAGACCAGGCATTCCGACTCGATCGATGCGGTGAACCGGTCGAGGAACGCGAGGAATCGGTCGTAGTGTCCGGTCAGTTCGTCGTGGCCGTACAGGGACGAATTGCCCTCGAAGTCGACACGGGCGGCACGTTCTGAAGATCCTGGATAGATGTTGACGGCGAGGTCGGCGACGGGACCGGTGGTGAGGACCCGAACCGTCGCCTGGACGGCGCCCAGCGTGATCTCCTTGAACATCATGAGGTTGATCACCGGCCCGAAATGCAGAAGTTCGACCCCGCCTGAGGCGAGGTCGCGGCCGATGTCCTCGCGGCGGTAGCGCTGGTGACGCAGTGCCGCCGTCAACGCCGCCTCGGCCGTTGCGACCGCGCTTCGCACCGTGCCCGAGCCGATTCCGCCGAGCCGCAACGGAATGACGTTGGAGACGCACCCGCCCGAAGCACGCAGGCGGGCCGTGGTTCTCGCCGACACCGGCAGGGAGAGGACTACGTCCTCGACGCCGCACATCGTGGCGAGATACGAGGCGAAGGCGGCGACCGCCACGGCCGCTTGGTTGCGTGAACTCGAGCTTCGAGCCGCGTGCCCCGTGACAGTCCGGGCGGTCGTGTCGGGACGCGCGGCGCGGCGGCTCAGTCCGACGACCGGAGGTAGGTCACTGCCCTGCTCACGCCAGTAATCGCGGTCCCGGACGAACCGGGTGGAGGCGCGGTACGCGGCGTCCTCCTGCACGAGGCGTTCCGGTCCCACAATCCGGCAGTCCGGCGGATCCCTGCCCTCGACGGCGGCGACGTACAAGTCGGCAGTGCGGCTCATCAGCATCATCGCGGCGTACCCGTCCGACGCGATGTGGTGGGCGCGGGAGTACCAGTAGTAGTGCTCGTCTCCCAGCTGCAGGATGTGCGACACGAGGAGCGGTCCGCCGTACATGTCGGTGCGCGCGCTCCGGTCGTGTCGCATCCACCTGTGGGCCGCTTCGACGGGGTCGTCCTCACCACGAAAGTCGGTAGTAGGCACCGAATTGCTCATCGTGGTGTCCACGACCTGGTGTGGCTGCCCGTCGATGTCCACCAGACGAATAGATCCCCAGCCGAATTCGAGATGTGCGCGACGGGTGGCGTCGTCGAGGACGGCGAGTTCGACAGGCCCGTGCAGCTCCGCATAGTGGGCGATGACATACGGAATCTCAGGCGCGAGCTGCTGCGCGAACCAGATGGACCGCTGCGCCGCGGTCAACGGCAGGGCTCCATCGATCGATCGCGTCGGGTGCGCGAGCGGACGTTCCGGGCGGGCTACATGATGCCGGGCACACGTCGGTCTCTCCAGGCAGACGCAGGCCGCGCCGCCGGACTGCGGCGAATCGAAGTCGGTGTTCATCTCCCCCAGCATGCGTGACCGCGAACCCGCCCACCAGCCACCCCAGGGTGCACAGTTATCCCTCGAGCACCCGTCGAGATGAAAGGCGCCCCCGCCGCCATCCGGGTAGCGTCGAGCGCGTGACTATCCGACTTGGTTACCAAATGCCGAACTTCAGCTACTCCGACTCCGTCGCGGACCTCTTCCCGACGGTCATCGCTCAGGCGCAGGAAGCCGAATCAGACGGTTTCGACACCGCATTCGTGATGGATCACTTCTACCAATTGCCCGGAATCGGCAAGCCCGACGAGCCGATGCTCGAGGCCTACACCGCCCTCGGCGCTCTCGCCACTGCCACCGAGACCATCCAGTTGTCCGCACTCGTCACCGGCAACACCTACCGCAACCCTCCCATGCTCGCCAAAGCGGTATCTACCCTGGACGTCGTCAGCGGAGGCCGTGCCGTCCTCGGTATCGGGGCCGGTTGGTTCGAACTCGAACACCGCCAGTTCGGCTACGAGTTCGGCACTTTCACCGACCGATTCGAACGACTCGACGAGGCATTGCAGATCATCGCGCCGATGTTGCACGGCGAACGTCCGACGTTCGACGGCAAGTGGTATCACGTCGAGAACGCGATCAACGAGCCGCGGATCCGCGACGACCTGCCGATCATGCTGGGAGGTGGCGGTGAGAAGAAGACGTTCGGTCTCGCCGCCCGGTTCGCGGACCACCTGAATATCATCTGCAACGCCCGCGAACTGCCGCGAAAGCTCGAGGCACTCGATACCCGGTGCTCGGAGATCGGTCGCGACCGGTCCACGCTGGAGACCAGCTACCTGGCTTTCGTCATCGTCGACGAGGACGGCGACCGCGCCCGGCAGCTTCAGCACGACTTCCTGCTCACGCAGGGCGTCGACCTGTCGAAGGCGTCGGACGAGGAACGCGCCGCCGCCACCGACCGGCAGTTCTGCGGTGCCCCCGACGAGGTGGCCGAACAGCTGAAGACCCGTGTCCTCGACGCGGGAATCGACGGCATCGTCCTCAACCTCGTCGCCAACGGGCACGAACCCGGCATCGTCGAACTCACCGGGCGCACGTTGCGTCCGCTGGTCGACGCCTGACCGTTCCGGCCACCCGGAATACGCGCACTACCTCTGCGGTTGCACCCAGAGGTAGTGCGCGAGGCTAACCTCTCGCGCCTGTTCTTGGTGACGAAAGGTGACGAATCCCGTGAGCGCTGTTCTGTCGATTCTCGATCTGGCCTACATCCGCGAGGGCGACACGGCGCGGGACAGCTTCGATGCGAGCGTGAAACTCGCGCAACTCGCGGAGACCCGCGGGTACCGCCGCATCTGGTACGCGGAGCACCACAACATGCCGTCGATCGGCTCGTCCGCGACGAGCGTCCTCATCGCGCACGTCGCCGCGCACACCGAGAGCATCCGGCTCGGCGCAGGCGGCATCATGCTGCCCAACCACGCGCCGCTGACGATCGCCGAGCAGTTCGGCACCCTCGCGACACTGCACCCCGGTCGCATCGACCTCGGACTCGGACGCGCACCCGGCAGTGATCAGAAGACGATGTACGCGCTGCGCCGCGACCCGGCGTCCGCGGACCGCTTCCCGCAGGACGTGCTGGAACTCCAGGCATACCTCAGAGGTGTGTCACGGGTTCCCGGCGTCGACGCGGTCCCCGGCAAGGGCACCAACGTTCCCCTCTACATCCTCGGGTCCTCGCTGTTCGGCGCACAGCTCGCCGCGAAGCTCGGACTCCCCTACGCCAACGCGTCCCACTTCTCCCCCGACTCGCTCGTCGACGCCGTCACGCTGTACCGGGAGCGGTTCGAGCCGTCCGAGGATCTGTCCGAGCCGTACGTCATCGCCGGCGTCAACGCCATCGCCGCGGACACCACCGAGGACGCGCATCGGCAGTTCGAAGCGTCCCTGCGGCGGCGGGTGGTGCAGATGGTCGGTCGGGGGCAGAAATTCACCCCCGAGGAGGTCGACCTCATCATGACGTCCCCGGCGGGTCAGCAGGTCGCGCAGATGGTGCGCTACTCCGCCGTCGGAACGCCGACCGAGGTCAAGACGTACCTCGACGAGTTCGCCGAGCACGCGCAGGCCGACGAGCTGATCGTCGCCTCCCATGCCGAGAACACCGAGTCCTGGCTGAAGACGTACGACCTGCTCGCCGACGCGTGGCGCTCCGCGCCCGTGCGCGGTTAGCGAGTCTCTGAACTCGTCAACCGCGCACGAGCGCCGGAGGCGCCTACTGGTGGACGATGACGCCGCGGATGTTCTTTCCGTCCCGCAGATCCTGGTAACCCTGGTTCACCTGCTCGAGCGTGTACTTGGTGGTGATCAGTTCGTCGAGCTTGAGCTGACCAGCGTCGTACAGACGCAGTAGGCGGACAATGTCGTACTGCGGGTTGGCCGAGCCGAACAACGTGCCTTTGATCGTCTTCTGGTTCAGGGTGAGGTCGGTTCCCGACACGTGCACCGTGAGCTTCGCGGGGTCGGCGAGGCCGGTGATGACCACGGTGCCGCCCTTACCGATGACGGCGGTCGCGTTCTGCACTACCTCTTCGTCGACGGTCCCCACCAGAATGAGGGCCTGATCGGCGCCCTGCCCCCAGGTCAGTTCGTTGACCTTCTCCGCCGCAGTTGCGGCGTCCGCGAACGCGTGGGTTGCGCCGAACTTCAGTGCGGCCTCCCGCTTCATGGCCACCGGATCCACCACGACGATGTACTTGGCGCCCGCGGTCACGGCGCCCTGCACTGCGTTGATGCCGAGTCCGCCGATGCCGTAGATGACAACCGTGTCACCGGCCCGCACTCCGCCGGCGTACACGGCGGTGCCCCAACCGGACGGCACACCGCAGCCGACGAGGACGGCGGTCTCCAGCGGAAGCCAGTCGTCCACTTTCACCACCGAGTGCTGCGAGATGGTGGCCCGCTCCGCGAACGTGCCGAGCATGCACATGGCGCCGAAATCGTGCTTGTCCGAGTGGAACCGGAACGAGCCGTCGGGCATCGACCCCTCGAGGATGGTGGCACCCATGTCACACAGGTTCTGGCGGCCGGTGGCGCAGTAGCGACACGTTCCGCAGTTCGGAATGAAGCTACAGACGACGTGGTCGCCGGGCTTCACCTTCGTGACCCCGGGCCCGACTTCTTCGATGATCCCCGAACCTTCGTGCCCGCCGACGATGGGGAAACGCGGCGGCAGATCGCCGTCGGTGAGGTGCAGGTCCGAGTGGCACAGACCCGCCGCAACATACTTGATGAGCACTTCGCCGGGACCCGGACCGTCCAGCTCGAGTTCCACGATTTCGAACGGCTTGTGCGTTTCGAACAGAACCGCTGCTTTGGTCTTCATGTCTTCTCCTCGTTGAGTGACGGTCAGAGTGCGATGTTGACGGCTTGGGTCTGGGTGTAGAGATCGAAGGCGGTGGCCCCGAGCTCACGTCCCCGCGGCCGATTCGAGCATCCACGCGACAGGCGGGTGCATCGACTCGGCAAGGGGGCACACCACACTCCCGAACGTACCCACGAAGTGTGACCCACGCCATAGTGCTTGTGGGTCCCGGAAGACAACTGTCCGGAATCTGGACAGTGCCGGTGTCGGGCTCGGTCAGGCGAACAGCCCCGCAACGAACGGGATGGTGTCGGCCTGCGAATCGATGAGTGTGCCACTGTGGTCGGTGGGATAGGCCTTGAACGTGACCGGCTCACCGTTAGCAGTGAGCGCGGCGACCAGTGAGAACGCGGAGGGCGCGGGAACGTCGATGTCGGTGAGCCCCTGCCCGATGAACAGCGGGCGATCGTACCCACTTGTGGGCACACCCATGTAGTCCACCAGTAGCGGGTAGAAGTCCGGAATTTCGTTCAGTGGCTTGCCGAAGAGGTCACCGACGACAACACCCTCCGCCGCCTCGTGCATCTCGCTGACGCACAACTGCTCGGCGGCGTTGACATAGTGGGCTCCGAGGGGAGTGAGGTAGGAGTCGAGGCCGATCTCGGGATGCGCCGATCGCAGTCCCGCGAGGATGTAGAACAGGTACGACGTGAGGCCGGCGGGGATCGCCGTGGGCGGCACCCCCGGGCCGAGCGGCAGCAGTGCCAGCTCGATGTTCGCGGGCACGCCCGTTCCCACTGCCCCGCGGTAGTCCAGCGTCTCCCCGCCGTACTCGGTGGCGTAGCGGGCGGTGGTGATCGCGGCGCCGCCGCCCTGGGATTGTCCGACCACCACCCACTTGTTCGACAGGGACTTGTCGACGGTGCGCGCGGCCTTCACCGAGTCGACGACGCTGTGCGCCTCGACCTTTCCGTCGAGGTACGGCATTACCCCGGGCGTGCCCAGTCCGACGTAGTCCGTGGAGACGACGGCGTAACCCTGCTCGAGCCAGCGCCCGAGGTAGGGGTAGTCCCGTTCGGGCAGGGCTGGGCCGACGAGGGAGGGAGCGCAGTCGTCGGCAAGACCCGAAGTGCCGTGCGCCCACGCCACCACCGGCCAGCCCCCTTCAGGTGCCTCACCGGGCGGCACATACATCGCGCCGGTACTGAGGGCCGGAGTACCGTCCGAGCCGATCGACCAGTATGTGATGCGCTGTGCGTCCGCGGCACCGGGAATCCACAACGTGCTCGGGAGCGGAGCCACGTCCACTACATCGCCGGGAGACCTGGCGGCCTCGTCCGCAAACGCCGAAGGGACTGCGAGGCACGTGCCGGTGATCGTCAGGGAAGCGACGGTCACGCTTGCAGCGGCCCGCGACATACGTACCAGGGGACTCTTCACCGACTCACCGTAGAACGCGGCGTCGACCCGAGCCACGGCACCATCCGCGATGGCCGGCCGTACACCTCGAACAGTCAGTGAGTCGTACTGCGCCCCGGATGCCGGCCGATCGCTATACCGTCGACACCAGCACTTCCGTCGACCATCGGAGGACGATGCCGTGACGCTCGATCCCTCTACTCCCGACCACCGCGCGCGGATCGTGGCCGAACAGGCCGACGCCGAGCGGCGGCTCGCAGCGCTGAGCGGGCGCTTCACCGCCATCGTCGAGGGTTCGGAATTCACTACGGACGACGACGAACACGACCCGGAGGGGTCGACCATCGCATTCGAACGCGCCCAGGTGTCGGCACTGCTCGCCGACGCGCGGCGAGACGTGGAGGAGCTGACGGCCGCGCTGGCGCGACTCGATGCCGGAACCTACGGCACCTGCATCCGGTGCGGACGGCCGATCGCCGAGGTCCGGCTCGACGCGCTTCCCGCGGTCCGCACGTGCATCGAATGCTCGGGCTGACGCGCGTCACGCGGGGTCAGTCGAGGATCTGGTCAGTTGAGGATCTGGTCAGTTGAGGATCGAAGCCCAAGCTCGGCCGGCCACCTCACGGGCTCGCAGATGCCCCTCGGGCGGGTCTACGCCCTCGGCAAGATCGGCAAGCGCTTCCGCCAGGTCTCCGATATCCACCTGATGTCGCATCGAGGTATCGAGTAATTCGTCGAATGCTTGGTCCGGGCTGTACGAGGTCCCTCGCGCGTCGGTCAGGATGTGTATCGCTGCATCCAATGCGGAAAGGTGACGGGTTTCGCGGGTGTCGCGGTGAGCTTCAATCGTCAATCTTTCGCCCCTGAGTTTGTCGCTGCTCGGCGTTTTTCCGATCATGTGTGGGCACATCACATCACGATCGGTGCCGGTCCGTTGCCGATTCGTCGTCAACGGCAAAGTCGTTTTCCGACAGTGATATCCAGCAGCGCCGAAAGTACTTGTAACTGCCGTTCCTACCGCCGGGTTCTACTCGGCAGTACGCCCCGCACGGGTCGCCGGGGACAGCGGCGGCAGTTCTGAACAACTCCAGATCAGCGGATTCGAACCATACAGACCGTGCGCTCCGTGATACTGGCAACCGGCGGTTGTTTCGCCGGTTCGAACGGGTGGCCATGCGCCTCGCTGTCCCTGTGGACACAACGGAAACGAAACTGTTCAGGATCGGGTGATGGACGTGAAACTCGTCGTCGACCTCAATCGGTGTCAGGGATATGCACAGTGCGTATTTCTCGCACCGCGTGTCTTCACACTGCACGGCGAGGAGTCCCTTCTCTATGACGCGGGGCCGGACGACGGCGAACGCGACCGGGTCTCGCAGGCCGCCGCAGCCTGCCCGGTGCAGGCCATCACCACCGACATCCGCCCGCGATCACATGAGCAGTGACATGCGGGTCGTCATCGTCGGTGCATCGCTCGCCGGACTGCGGGCAGCGGACGAATTGCGACAACAGGGGTTCGACGGCCCGCTGACCATGATCGGCGACGAACCGTACGAACCCTACGATCGGCCGCCACTGTCGAAAGCAGTGCTGCTGGGGATCATGCCCCCCGAACACGCGACGCTGCCCGCCCGAACCGACCTCGATGCCAAGTGGCGGCTCGGTGTCCCGGCGACCGCGCTCGACCTCGAGGATAACCGGGTTGAGCTCGGAGATGGCGACAGCGTTCCCTTCGACAAGGTCCTGCTCACAACAGGGGTGCGGGCACGCCCGTGGCCGAAGGTGGAAGAAAGCGACCTCGACGGCGTCTTCACCGTACGGACCCTGGACGACTCGCGTCGGCTCGACCAACGCCTGTCTGCAGGTCCACGCCATGTGCTGGTGATCGGCGCCGGCTTCACCGGTTCGGAGATCGCCTCGGTGTGCCGCGAGCGCGGGTTGGCTGTCACGGTCACCGAGCGTGGACCGGCACCCTTGGTCGGGGCCCTCGGCGGGGTGGTCGCGGCCGTCGCGGCCGACATGCAGCGCGATCACGGTGTCGACCTGCGATGCGGCGTCACGGTTGCGGGATTGGAAGGTGATGGACAGGGCCGACTCCACCGGGCACACCTCTCGGACGGAACAGTCCTCGACGTCGATGTGGCTGTTGTCGCCCAGGGCAGCATCCGGAATACCGAATGGCTGGCCGGGTCCGGTCTCGCCGCGGGGCCACGGGGAGTGGCCTGTGATGCCGGTTGCCGCGCATTCGACCTCAACGGTCTCGTCACCGACAACGTCTTCGTCGCCGGTGACATTGCCCGGCAACCACATCCGTTATACGACTACCAATTGATCGCACTCGAGCACTGGGGCAACGCCATCGGACAAGCGGAAGTGGCTGCACACAACATGATCCACGAGGGGCTCCATCGGCGCCCCCATCTCGACATTCCGGCGTTCTGGTCCAGCCAGTTCGGGGTCAACATCAAATCGGTCGGCATCCCCACCTATTCGGATCAGGTGGTCGTCACCCAGGGTTCGGTCGAGGATCGCCGATTCGTCGCAGCCTACGGCTTCCGTGGACGCCTCACAGCAGCAGTCGCGTTCAACCACGGCCGGTGGCTGGACTTCTACCGCGGCCTGATCGAATCGGCGGCTGCCTTTCCTCCGGACTTCGCCGTGATGGATCGAACGGACCCGTGGGAGGTGCGGTCGTCGGAACTTCCCGACCCGGCCGTTCTCAGCCACGGCCCGACCGTCTCGGTGACCGGACATCTGCCCACCGAGCGTCACGTCGAGTTCGTATCGGCACCGAAGTAAGCAGGGAGACTTGGCATGTCGCGTGCGCAGTTACTCGAACGCATCACCGACCAGTCGAATCGAGCGAACCCGTACCCCCTGTACGAGGAATTGCGGGAGACGCCGGCCACGCTGCAGGACAACGGTTCCTACCTGGTCGGACGGTATTACGACGTCGCCGCCCTGCTGCATGATCCGCGAATCAGCTCCGACTTGCACAACCGCAGAGCGGGCATGCCCGGAGCCGATCGGGCCGACAACGGTGGGCCGGCGTTCATCCGAATGGACCCGCCCGAGCACGACCGGCTTCGACGGTTGACGACGCGGCAGTTCGGACCGCCACACATGCCCGGCCGAGTCGATTCCATGCGAGGCGAACTCGCGGACCTCGTGTCCGCCCTCGTCGACAACCTGGCGGGGAAGGACCGCATCGATCTTGTCGACGATTTCGCGTACCCCTTCCCGGTGTCCGTGATCTGCCGACTGCTGGGTGTTCCGCGCGAGGAGGAACCACGATTTCACGTCTGGGCGGATGCGTTGGTGGCCTCCATCGAACCGACCCGCGATTCGGACAGCGACTCGAAGATGAAGGCCGCTCAGCAAGCCCAGCTGGAGATGGGCACGTTCATGGCCGGCCTGATCGAGGAGCGCCGTGGGAATCCGGGTGATGACATGTTGTCCGGGTTGGCGGCCGACCACCATGAAGGCGGTCTCGACACCCTCGAATTGGTCACCAATTCGATCATGCTGTTCATCGCGGGCCATGAGACGACCGTCAATCTCATCACCAACGGAATGCTCACCCTGCTGCGCAACCCCGACGAGCTGGAACGTCTGAAGCGCCACCCGGAGCTGATGCCTCTGGCGGTCGAGGAGTTGCTCCGGTTCGAGCCTCCCGTCCATCTGATTCCCCAGCGGACACCCATCGTCGACATCGAGATCGGTGGGGTGACGGTGCCGAAGGGTTCACCGATCGTGTTGGCGCTGGCTTCCGCCAATCGGGATCCGGACCGGTTCACCGACCCCGATCGGTTCATCCCCGACCGCGCCGACAACCAGCACCTCGGCTTGGGCAGCGGAATCCACAGCTGCTTCGGCGCACCACTCGCCCGCCTCGAAGGTCAAATGGCGCTGAATGAGCTGATCCGCCGACTGCCGAACCCGCGTCTCGTGAAGGACCCGCCGCCGTATCGTCCCAACCCGGTGCTGCGTGGTCCCCGGCATCTCATGGTGGATTGCGGGTGACTGTTCTCCTCAGCGAGCACCCCGCTCTGTGGGACGAAGCCACCGGCGGCGTGTGTCGGTCGCCCGCGCATGTTCGATCAGCTCACCGGGCTGGTGACGGTGATTGATTCGGGGCGTTCGTGTGGGATCGATCTGCGGTGGTGGGATCCATTCGGTCCTGCCCGGAAACTCTGATTCGGGCCGGGTGGAAGTGGTGTTCCACCCGGCCGAGCCATCGTTGACCTGTGCGTGGCACGCATCGCATGCGAGGGTGAGGTTGTCGATGTCGGTCCGGCCGCCTCTCTGCCAGTCCGTGACGTGGTGGACCGCGCACAGACTGGCCGGTGCGGCGCATCCCGGTCGGGTGCATCCACCTTCGGCGGCGATCAGCGCAAGCCTTTGATCGGCGTTGGCGAGCCGGCGACGTCTACCGAGACGCAGAGGACGACCGGAGTGGTCGAACAGCACGAGAACCGGATGAGCATGCTCGGCAAGCTTCAATGCGTCCTCGAGGGGGAGGAGGCCACCGCTCGCCGTCGTCGCGAGACCGCCGGCAGCCTGTTCGAGTTGATCCAGTGTCATCGTGATGATCGCGGTGACGGGTAGGCCGCGATGCCTGCCGAATACCCCCGTTTCGAGCAGCACCCGGAATATGGCACTGAACGCGTCGTGGTTGCGCTGGGCTGCCGAGCGGGTGTCACGCGCCGCCGCCGCTGCCAGTGCTGCGCGATCGAGTGTGGGGTCTTCACTGTCGCCCCTTGGTGACTCTGGATCGTCGGGGTTGTTCATTCCGGGGCGGGCCCACCTGGCGAGGATTGGATCGAGCAACGCTCGCGCGGTGGGATCGAGTTCACCGGAGATTCTCGTCATCAGTTCCGAATCTTGGCGAGACAGCGAGATGCCGCGTCTCCGCTTGCGGTCACGGTCGTCACCGAGGTTTCCGTCTGGGTTGAGGTACGCAAGGATCCGATGTCCGGCCTGCTCGACGTCCTCGGGTGTCCCCGTTCGCGCCAACTGGGCCAGAATCGACTCGGCGTGGGAAACGTCGTCGTTGTCGACTGCGTGCGGAATCTTCCGCATCACCTTTGCCACTGCGCGCGCATGGCTCGGTCCGATGGTGCCGTCTCGTTGGGCTGCAGCTGTTTCCGGCATCGCCGGGTTGATCGAATCGCCGGAGAGTGTATGCCACACACCGAGACTGCGTGCCGCCGCGATACGGGTGGATGCATCTCCGGCGGACACGCGGAGTACATCGACGAGAAGCTTGTTCGGGGAGCTGTATCCGAGTGCGGCTGGTATCGAACGTTCGACACTTTCGACGACCAACCGATGCGACACCGCATCGGCGCGGCGAAGCGACTGCTCCAGTCGCCGCATGGCCTCGAGTACGTCGGCATCGCGCAGGGTCGTCAAGTCGCATTCGAGGAGCTCGTCGATCGAGGCGGACAGCATCGACAGCTGCTCCGCCACTCGGCTATTCGCCGACCCCCAGTCGATATCATGAACGAAACACTACCCCGGGGGTCCGACACGTTCGCCGCAAATCAGATGCCGACGAACCGAGCAACCGTCAGGATTCCCCGCCCCGCAGGGTGTCGGACGGCGCCACCCCGTACTTGCGCCGGTAGGCGGCCGCGAATCTGCCGGTGTGCATGACTCCCCATCGCGAGGAGATGTCGGACACCGTTGTCGGAGAAGCGCTTCCGGACAGGTCGGCGTGCACCCGCTCGAGCCGGACGTCGCTGAGGTATTCCATCGGCGTCATACCCACGTATTCGCGGAATCCCTGCTGCATTCGGCGGACACTCACGTCGACGAGTTCGGCCAATTCACCCGCGGTCCAGGGGTGGGCGGGGTCCTGTTGGATCGCGTCTACTACCCGTTTGACGATGCGCGGTCGGATACTCGCCGTACCCGCCTCGTCATCCGGCATGGCAGCGAGTACCAGCGCGCTGGTCAGCGCACCGCAGAGCTGCTGGGACACCTGTTCGCTCCGCAGGAGGATGCCGTTGTGCAACACCTGGTCGGCCACGGAGCGCACGAACCCGAGCCACTCGGCTCCGGCGCCGGACCGCAGATCGAGTTGCCGCGGCAACTGCCGGCCCGGCCTCGCGAGTACGCGGTCCATCTCCCGCTGCAGATAGTCCCGGTCCACCTTGAAACCGATGATCTCGCAGGAACTGCTCCAGTCGGTGATCACGGTGCGGGTGTCGGGTGGGCAGATCGTCGCGAACCCTGGCGTCGAGGTCACCTCCCTGGCGCCGGTGACGGACACGATGTGGCCGGCCAGGGGGATGTTGATGCCGTATGCGCCTGGATGCTCGGACTCTATCGACACGGCCGCCCCGAATCCGATTCGCGCAAGCCTCGACGCCCCGAGCTCGGAAGACTCGAGCGACGACCGTCCCGCGTCGTCGCGGGAAAGTGGACGGAGGTCGTGCGGGAAGTAGGCGTCCGCGACCACCTCGTGGACTTCGTCCCAGTCCGTGAATCCCGAACCCACCAGCTGTTCTCGCATGTCTGCTTCCAGACCTCTCACCTCGCACTACGGCCGCGTACGGGCAACTCCCGACCCTAGCATCGCCTGTGACTCGCGTCACTACAAGCGCCTCCGGCCCACGTCCGGCAAACCCGTTTCGCGTACCGGATCGCGCCTTCGCAATGCGGATCGACGGATTGTGACGCCCGTCATACGTTGTGCAGGTCCCCAATCGCAGGGGTTATCGCACGAATCGTGCAGAAAGGCGGTCAGGAGAAATGGACCAGCGCACTCTGCGTAACATTTTCGGCCAGTTCGCCAGCGGCGTCACCGTGATCACGTGCACCAACGCCGAGGGCATGCCGCACGGGGCCACTGTCACCGCCTTCACCGCCGTGTCGATCGAGCCTCGGCTGTGCCAGGTGACGCTGACCCGGAAGTCGAAGGCCTGCAGCTATTTGACCGATGCGCCGTTCGCGGTGAACATCCTCGCCGCCGATCAACTCGATACCGCGATGCATTTCGCGGGCAAACCGCAACGGACGGAACCGGTGTGGGACTCCGCCGGCATCGCGCCCGCACTGTCCGGAAATGCGGCAACGCTGACGTGTTCGCCATGGGCGTCCTACGACGGCGGCGACCACATCATCTTCATCGGCGAGATCGTCGACGCGTCCGTCGACCCGACCAAAGACCCACTGCTGTTCTACCGCAGTACGTTCCACGATCTCGGTGCGACGTCGGGCACCACGGCGTGGAACGGCTGCCTCGACGACCCCCACAGCGGATGGTTCGACGCCGCCGCTTCGTTCACTCCGCTCCACTTGCAACTCGCCCAAGCTGCCTCGTAATCCTGACCGAAAGGGAACACCATGACCACCACCGAAACCGCCCCGGAGACCGCCGTCGACCGCACCAAGGTCAACACCGCTGCGGACTGCGAGGCCAACCGCACCGCGAACTTCGCGTCGCGCCCGATGAACGGTGACGAGTACATCGAATCGTTACGCGACGACCGGGAGATCTGGTTGCACGGGGAGCGAGTCAAGGATGTCACCACGCACCCCGCGTTCCGCAACCCGATCCGGATGACCGCCCGCCTCTACGACGCGATGCACACCGGCGAGCATGTAGACACCTTGACGACACCCACCGACACCGGCAACGGCGGCGTCACCATGCCGTTCTTCCGGGCGTCCAAGACCTCGGACGACCTGCTGAAGGACCGTGACGCGATCGCGACCTGGGCGCGGATGACGTATGGCTGGATGGGCCGGTCCCCCGACTACAAGGCCTCCTTCCTCGGCACCCTGCACGCGAACAAGGAGCTGTACTCCCCGTTCCAGGACAACGCCGAGCGCTGGTACAAGGAATCGCAGGAAAAGGTTCTCTACTGGAACCACGCGATCATCAACCCACCCGTCGACCGGCAGCTGCCCCCGGACGAGGTCGGCGACGTGTTCATGAAGGTCGAGAAGGAAACCGACGCCGGCCTCATCGTCTCCGGCGCCAAGGTGGTCGCGACCGGGTCGGCAATCACCAACTACAACTTCATCGCCCATTACGGTCTGCCGATCAAGAAGAAGGAATTCGCCCTGATCTGCACCGTCCCCATGGACGCACCGGGAGTGAAACTGATCTGCCGCACGTCCTACACGCAGCAGGCGGCCGTCATGGGAAGTCCGTTCGACTACCCGCTGTCCTCACGAATGGACGAGAACGACACCATCTTCGTCTTCGACAAGGTGCTGGTGCCGTGGGAGAACGTCTTCATGTACGGCGACGTCGAGAAGATCAACGCCTTCTTCCCCCAGTCCGGCTTCCTTCCGCGCTTCACTCTGCAGGGGTGCACGCGCCTGGCGGTGAAACTCGACTTTATCGCCGGTCTTCTGATGAAGGCCCTCGATGCCACCGGCGCGGGAGGTTTCCGAGGGGTGCAGACCCGCGTCGGTGAAGTGATCGGCTGGCGAAACCTGTTCTGGTCACTCACCGAATCGATGGTCCGCGACCCGGAGCCGTGGGTGGGCGACACCGTCATTCCCAAGCTCGAATACGGCCTCACCTACCGTATGTTCATGCAGCAGGGCTACCCCCGCATCAAGGAGATCATCGAACAGGACGTGGCGTCCGGGCTGATCTATCTGCCTTCGTCGGCCGCCGATTTCAAGAGCCCCGACGTACGTCCGTACCTCGACAAATACGTCCGCGGTTCGGAGGGCATGACTGCGGTCGACCGCGTGAAGATCATGAAGGCGCTGTGGGATTCGATCGGCACCGAGTTCGGTGGCCGCCACGAGCTGTACGAGCGTAACTACGCCGGCAACCACGAGGGAGTCAAGGCGGAGCTTTTGATGTTCGCCGAGAACCGGGGCACCGTCAGCTCCATGAAAGGTCTCGCCGAGCAGTGCCTGGCCGAGTACGACCTCGACGGCTGGACGGTGCCGGACCTCATCGGCAACGACGACGTCTCATACTTCGGCCGCAGCTAGCTCACATTCTCAGGAGAGTCATGACGACCATGGAAAGTCCCACCGCTGTAGTTTCCGGCAACGCCGCCACCGGTAAGTTCAAGGGCGAGCGGTTCACCGCCGACACCTCCCCGGATCGCCTGTCCACCATCGCCACGGAGGCGCTCGCCGGATTGAGCGCGCTGATCCGGAAGCATGCCGTCACCTATCCGGAGTACCGCGTCCTCAAGCAATGGCTCATCGACGTGGGTGAGGGTGGCGAGTGGCCGTTGCTTCTCGACGTGTTCGTCGAGCACGACATCGAGGAGGTGAACTCGCGTAACTTCCAGGGCACCAAGGGAAGCATCGAGGGTCCGTACTACGTGCCCGGAGCGCCGGAACTTCCCGCGCGATGCACCCTTCCAATGCGCGACGAGGACCGGGCGCACCCGGCCCTGGTCCTGCGGGGCCAGGTGACGGACCTGGACGGAGCCGGGCTCGGCGGAGCAACCATCGAGTTGTGGCATGCCGACGACGAGGGCTATTACTCGCAGTTCGCTCCCCACCTTCCCGAGTGGAATCTGCGCGGCACCATCGTGACCGATTCGGAGGGACGATACGAAATCACGACGATTCAGCCTGCGCCGTACCAGATTCCGACCGACGGGCCGACCGGCCAGTTCATCGAGGCTGCCGGGTGGCACCCGTGGCGTCCGGCGCACCTGCACCTGCGGGTCACGTCTCCGGGTAAGCAGCCGATCATCACGCAGCTGTACTTCGCCGGTGGAGACTGGATCGACGACGATGTTGCCACCGCGACGAAACCCGAACTGCTTCTCGATCCCGTGATCGACGACGCGGGACGTAAGGTGGTCGACTACGACTTTGCGCTCGATCCCGCCGCACACTGACACCACCATCTCCCCGGGTGAGGCGATTCGCATCGCCTCACCCGGGGCATTGTTGTAGAGGACACGATGCAGATGCCAGGCAGAACGACCGAGTTCGTGCGCACGAGGGACGCGGTGATCGAGGTCGTGGTCGAAGGTGCCGGTCCGTCTGTAATCCTGCTGCCCTCACTGGGCCGCGAATCGTACGACTATGACGATGTTGCACAGGGTCTGGCTCAGAATGGATATCGCGTCTCCCGGCCGCAGCCACGGGGCATCGGCCAGAGTGAAGGCCCGCTCGAGGACATCACCTTGCATGACCTGGCTGCCGACGTGGCGGCTGTGATCGAGGCGCAGGACAACGGCGCGGCCGTCGTGGTCGGGCATGCCTTCGGGCATTACGTCGCCCGGATGCTGGCCGCCGACCGACCTGACCTTGTGCGCGGCGTCGTGGTCGCGGCCGGCGGGGCGCGGCACTATCCCGCCGAGTTGACCAGTCTGGCTGTGAAATGTGCCGACTCGTCCCTGCCCGAATCCGAGCGGCTCGGCTACCTGCAGACCGGGTTCTTCGCACCGGGCAATGACGCGGCGGAGTGGCTCACCGGCTGGTACCCGGAGGTGTCGAAGCGACAGCTCGCAGCGGCGGCCGCTACGCCCAGAGACGCATGGCGGACCGTGGCCCACCAGCCGATTCTCGACCTTCAGGCGGCTCTCGACCCCTTTCGGCCTCGCGAGACGGCGAACGAATTACGGGATCATCTGGGCGAAGTGGTCACCGTGATCGTCATCCCGAATGCCAGTCACGCATTACTGCCGGAAGCGCCCGCACAGGTTGTGCGGGCGCTCACCGACTGGATTCGGGCTCTCGACAGCTGAGTGGCTACACCCGCTCGAAGATGGCGGTCAATCCCTGGCCGCCGCCGATGCACATCGTTTCGAGCCCGTAGCGGGAGCCGCGGCGATCCATCTCCCGCAGCAGGGTGGTAAGGATCCGGACGCCCGTCGCGCCGACGGGATGGCCGAGCGAGATACCCGAACCGTTGACGTTGGTGCGCTCGAAATCCTGTGCAGCGAACTTCCATTCGCGCGTGACGGCCAGCGCCTGCGCCGCGAAGGCCTCGTTCAGTTCGATGAGATCGATGTCGGCGAGGGTCAGTCCGGCGCGTTTCAGGGCCCGTTCGGTGGACGGCACCGGTCCGATACCCATCTCAGACGGTTCGACCCCGGCCACGGCCCAGGTGACCAGCCTTGCGAGCGGCCGAAGACCGAGCTGCTCGGCGTGGGTACGGGTGGTGACGAGACAGGCTGCAGCGCCGTCGTTCTGCCCACTTGCATTTCCTGCGGTGACGGTCGCATCGGGGTCGCTGCGGCCCATGATGGGACGCAACCTGGCGAGCGACTCGACCGTCGTGTCGGCGCGGGGGTGCTCGTCTCGATCGACGATCTGCGGGTCGCCCTTGCGGCCGGGTACTTCCACCGAAACGATCTCCTCGCCGAACTTTCCCGACTCGATCGCGGCGACAGCCCTCTGGTGGGAACTCACCGCAAGATCGTCCTGTTCGCGGCGGCTGATGTCGTATTTGCGGCGCAGGTTTTCTGCGGTCTCGAGCATGCCGCCAGGAACCGGGTAGTTTCGGCCGCCCGCGGTCACTCGCCCCCGAGCCAGGCGATCGTGGAGTGCCGCCGGCGCGCCCTTGGCTCCCCAGCGCATCGACTCGGTGTAGTACTCGGCGCGGCTCATCGACTCCACGCCGCCGGCGATGACCAACTCGGCCACTCCCGTTTGCACACGCATCGCTGCGTCGAGCACTGCTTGCAGGCCCGACCCGCACCGGCGATCGAGTTGCTGTCCGGGGACGGTGACCGGCAGGCCGGCGTCCAGGGCCACGACCCTGCCGATGGCGGGCGCTTCGCCGTTGGGGTAGCACTGCCCGAAGATGACGTCGTCGACGCTGCCCGGCTCCACCTTCGTGCGGGCCAGCAGTTCGGACACCACGCGGGCACCGAGGTCCGCGGCGGGAACGTCCTTGAACTGCCCGCCGTATCGGCCGACGGGGGTGCGCAGGGGCTCACAGACGACGACATCGTTCGCCTGGGCACTCGAATTTTCAGGCACTGCGAAAATCCCTTTCGTAATCGGTCCACTGCTGCGCCCATTCGCGCAGTTCGACCGCTCGGATCTTGGTTCCGTTTCCGCCCACCGTGGTGGGCATCCGTTCGATGACGTGTACTGCGGTCGGAACCTTGAACGCCGCCAAAGACTCTGCGCACCACGCCTTCAGTTCGGCGGAGCCGGTGTCCGTCCCCTCCGCCGGCACGACGAAGGCGACTGCCTGCGTGTAGCCGCCGTCGCCGGTGATCCCGACGACCTTCGCCAGGTGGACGGAATCGTGCTCGGCCAACCGGTGCTCGATCTCCGCCGGATCCACCAGGAATCCCCGAAGTCGTAACACGTCACCCATCCGGCATACGTACGTATAGCCGCCGTCACCGGTCGCAACCGCCAGATCGCCGCTGCGGAACCATCCGTCCGCTGTGAACGCCCTCGCGGCCGCATCCGGATTACCGAGGTACGCGTCGACGACGTTCGGTCCGCGGACCTGAAGTTCACCCTGCTGACCGTCCGGTAGCACGGAGTCGTCCAGGGGATCCGCTATCCGGACCTCGATCTCCGGGGACACCGGTCGCCCACCACCGTTCCACCGCAACGATTCCGGGTCGTCATCCGTCCAGAGCAGCATGAGGGCGAATACCTCGGACGACCCGAAGACGCCGGTGGTGACGGCACCGAACTCGTCGCGCACCCACGCGGCAACCTCATGGGATCGGCCGAGGAAATCGGCGATGCCGATCCTCTTCAGCGAGGACAGGTCGGCGCGTTCTCCCCCGTGCCAGGTGTCGAGCAGGCGGGTGAAGAGGTCGTCACCGCCGACGACATGCGTGACGTTCTCGGACTGCATTCGCCTCGAGGTGGCGGACGCGTCGAAAACCGGTTCCATCAGCAGCGCACCACCGCCCGCGAGGGTGGCCATCGCGGTACTGAATCCGAAGACGCCGGACACCGGCAGCACACACAGGGTCACATCACCGGGCTCGATGCCGAGAAGTCGGGCGTCCGCGTGCGCATGCCGGACGATCGCGGTTTCCCGATGTGCTGCCAGCTTGGGTACCCCGGTGGATCCCGAAGTCGTAAATGCCACTGCGAGTGGGTCGTCGGCGTCCGCCCGGGCGCCGGCCGCTGTCGTGGTCGCCATGTCGGGGGTCTGGGGCGCCCGCACCGACTCGCCGATCCCGCCTCCCACGTTCCAGGCACCGTTGCCGAGGTCGAACGCGGCGCAATCCAGATCAAACGCCGCCTCGCCCGGCCCTCGAACGACGGCGACGACCGGAGCCGGGATGTCGAGAAACTGCTGGGCGTCGCGAAGGCGCCCGAACAGATCCAGTCCGTGGAAACGGGCGGCCACCGCCACCACCGCAGGCCTGGCCGAGGTGAGTATGTGGGCGATTTCCTGGGTGTTGTAGCGGGTGTTCACGCCGATGACGTGCGCCCCCACCGCCGCAGCCGCCCACTGCCAGAGCACGGCATCCGACCAATTCGGAAGCAGCACAGCCACGCACTGGCCACGCCGAATACCGGCCTGTCGCAGTTCCGACGCCACACCTTCGACGCGTGCAGCGAACTCGGCGCGGGTAGTGGGTACCCGCCTGTCACCCACGACGTCGATCGTCATGACAGCATCCGGGTCTGCCGTCACGAGTTCGTCGAGCAGCGCAGCGAGCGTGTCTTGGCGGGTGGCCGTGTCGTGTGCTGTCACGAGAGCACCTCGGCCGCACGCAGCTCGGTCAGCCACTGGTCCGCCAAAGACGAGAAGTCGTCGACCTCCTCCATGGGGTAGTGGCCGATTCCGTCGAGCTTCGTGTAGCGCGCGTAGCCCGGTCGCGCCGAATTGATCAGCGCTGCCACCTTCTCGACCGCGGCGGTCTTGATCCAGGGGTCCTGCGCTCCGGCGACAACGTGGAGGGGGCACGTGATGTGGGCGAGACGGTCGCGGACGTCGTGCATTCCCCAGGCGATGAGATCCGAGGACGAAATCTCCGGGTCTTCACGCTTGTGCATCGTGGCGATCAGCTTGGCCGTCGCCTCGGGCACCGAGTGACCCACCGAGGCGAGGGTGCCGAGGTACGTGCGGTCACCGCGACTTGGACCGGCGACATCCTCGAGTTCGCGCCGCAGTCCACCGACGTTGACGCGGCCGGGCCCTGCTTCGGCTTCCATCGCGATCGCACCGGCCAGTGGGCGTGCGGGACGCGTCGCCAGCTCGAGCGTCAGCTTCCCGCCGATGGAACAGCCTATGACGTACGGTCGCTCGACCTCGAGAAGGTCGAGGACTTTCCACAGCCAGTCACCGTAGGTGACGAGATTGGTGACCGGTCCATCGACTGCAGGTTCGGAACGGCCGTGCCCGGGCAAGTCGGGCACGATCACCCGATAGCCCTTCTCCGACAGTGCCGATGCGACGTGCCGCCATTGCACCCCGCTCTGCCCCGCGGTATGCAGGCACAGCACCGTGGGCGTGGCGTCCGTGGGCGTTTCGGGGCTGACGATTTCGACAAACCCGAGGGCCCCATCGATGTCCAGGTAGCGGGCCTCGATCATGATCAGGCCTCCCTTTCCCAGGTGAGTGGCAGAGCATCGGTCTGCGCTCGTCGCCGCTCACTCGCGGCGGTGCGGGCATGGGCGATAATGATGTCGAGTGGTTTGGTGAGCCGCAGGTACTCGTAACCGTCTCCTGCGGAGGAGAACTCACCGCGGATTGCGCGCCGCATGAAGTCGTGATGCTCACCGAACACCAAGTCCACCCACGTCGACGCCGGCGCGCGAAGCGTGAACGTCGCACCGGTGGGAACGCGCCTACTGATGTCGATGATGCGTCCGCGGTAGATCCGCAGCTGCACCTCGCGGCTGTGCCCCGAACCGTCGAGGCAGCACAGGCCTATCGTTCCGTCCCAGGTCGCCAGCGACGAGGTGAAGTTCCGGTCGTCCGCAAGCGCTTCGCGGAGAAGTTCCGCCCACGCGACGGTGCAGAAATCCGTGGCAGGATCGGCTTCGACGGCAAACCCCTCGGACAGCCGCCACGTCTCGATTCCCTGCTCGCGGACATTCCCGTCCTCGTCGATCAGACGAAGGTGCCGATCGACCTCCACCGCGTCTTCGGACCGCTGAATGCGGGTGACCACCGACTCGACCCGGACGACGTCGGCCTCTCCGACTGCCGACACGCTTTCCCATTGCAGACCTGTTCGGGATGCGCCGTTGGGTTTCGACGCGTCGAGTACCCCGGCGACCACGATCCCCGTGAAAGACGCGCCCGTACCGGGGAAGGTAGCTCCCGACTCGGCGATGACGTCGGACACCCGGCTCGCGGCGCTGACGGTCCGATCTCCGACAGCGATGCGCAGCTGTTGTGTGACGGCACTCATGCGGACACTCTCCCCAGCAACTCGTCGGAGATGATGCGCATCTGGATTTCACTGGTGCCTTCGAAAATTTTCGTCAACCGTGCGTCGCGCCAATGCCTTTCCACTTGGAAGTCGGTGGTGTATCCGGCACCTCCGTGAATCTGCACGGCCTCGCTCGTCACGCGTTCGGCCATCTCGGTGGCGACGAGTTTGCACATCGACGCTTCGAGGGAGCACCGGCGTCCGGTGTCGATGTCGGTGGCCACCGAGTACATGAGCTGGCGGGCGGCTTCGATGTCGGCCGCCATCGTCGCGACCTTGAAGCGCAGGTGCTGGAAATCCGCGAGTTCGTGACCGAACTGGCGACGGGTATGCAGGTAGGCGATCGAATCCTCGAGCGCGGCCCGGGCGAGGCCGATGGCACGCGCGGCGGTGTGCGCACGCCCCACCTCCAGACCGCTCACTGCCAGGTAGAAGCCCTTACCTTCCTCGCCCAGCATCGCGCTCGCCGGCACCCGGTAGTTGTCGAACGACAACTCCCACGTGCTCCAGCCGAAGTAGCCGATCTTCCGGATCTTCGTTCCGCTGATGCCCTGTGGAAACTCGCCGCGCCCCTTTTCGATGAGGAAAGCGCTGATGCCTCGATGCGGTTTCTCCGGGTCCTTGTGCGGGTCCGTCCGCGCGAAGAGCACGAGGTAGTCGGCCTCGTCGGCGTAGGTGCACCACATCTTGGTGCCGTTCACCACCCAGTCGTCCCCGTCCCGGACGGCACGGCAGGAAATGTTGGCGACGTCGGAACCGGCTTCCGCCTCGGACAACGCGTAGGCACCCAAGTACTCGCCGCGCGCCACCTTGGGCAGCAATTCAGCTTCCTGCTCCGGGGTGAAGCCGCCGCCCATCCCGTTGCCGCGTGCCAGGAGCCCCGAGACGCTCATCCACGCACGGGAGAGTTCTTCGGCGACGAGGCAGTACTCGAAGACGCCGAGACCGAGACCGCCGTGCTCCTCGGGGATCATGATGCCGAAGAACCCGACTTCCGCCATGGCCTTCTTGAGGGTGTCGGGGATGGTCCCCTGCACCGGATCGAGTTCGTTGGCGACGGGCAGCACCTGCCTCATCGCGAAATCGCGAGCCAGATCGCGGATCGCCAGTCGGTCCTCGGTGAGATATCGCGGCGAATCGGTTCGGGGCTGTGACGGCCGGTGAGTCATGGACACTCCATTCGAGATTCGGGGCGCGAGACGGGGGAACTCGCGGTTCCGCACACGAATCACATTAACGCTTGTTCACCCAGTACAGCACGGGCGGGACTGTGGCGTCAACGGTCACTTCGAGGGGGCGGCCCTCAGGGCGCGCGGTAACCCACGAGATTGAGCGCGTAGACGCCATACGACTCGGCAACCGCTTGCGCAGAGAGGGGGCCGTCCGCGCGGTACCAGAGAGCGATGCCGGCACACATGGTCAGCACCGCGGTCACCGCCTGATGGACGTGGGGAATGTCGAAATCTCCGCTGGTCACGCCACCTTCTGCAATGGTGACGAAGAGATGTTCCTGCGCGTCCCGCGATCCGACGACCCGCTTGCGATCGACTTCTTCGAGATAGCGCAGTTCCGTGTTGGCGACCAGGCAGGCACGCTGGTGACGCGCGGTGTACAGCGAGTGGGCCACCACGGCAGCTCGCCACCGATCCGCCGGAGCCGGCCCCGCCTTCCGCAGGGCGTTGCGGGTAGCGGTGAACTGCTCGTCGCTGGCGGAACGCAGAATCTCGACGAGGAGCTCGGCCTTGTTCTCGAAATGGTTGTACACGTTTGCCGCACTACAACCGGCATTCTTCGCGATATTCCGCATCGTCGCCGCGTGAAACCCCGAGAAGTAGAACTCGTCGAGCGCGGTGTCCAGAATCCGCTGCCGGACGTTCGACTGCGCGGCGGTGATTGACCGGGTGTTCATCCCTCGGAGGGTAGAGCGACCAGCACGGATGAGCAACAACTCGCTCGCGAATTGCAGTTCACGGCAGGTTTCTCTGAGTGGACGCAATCTGGCCCTTCGCCCGACGGCCGTCTTGACTACCCCTTATCCGTCGATTATGGTCCCCATCACATGAACGACCGTTAATGACCGTGACTTCTCACCCGCTCTGCACCGTGGAGGTACGCCGCCTTGAGCACCCTCGAAGAACGAATCCGCCGACTGGAGGACCTTGAGTCCATCCGGACACTCGACGCGCAGTACTGCCGCCATCTCGACGACGGCGATTGGGATGCCTTGATGGATCTGTTCACAGAAGACGGGGAATTCGACGGCCTGTCGAACCCCCGCGGTAAGGGCGAGATGCAGGAGTTCTTCTCCGGGCTCGCCGCAGGCGGCCTCACGGCGTTCTGGCACTTCATCACCAACCTCGAGATCGACCTGGACGGTGACCGCGCTGTCGTCCGCTCGTTTCTGTGGCAGCCGTGCGTGTCGGACGGAACGTCGTCGATCGCCGCGGGCCGCTACACCGACGAGGTCGTCCGAGTCGGCGACCGCTGGTTATACCGTCGCAAACAGGTCCGCTTCCACTATTTCGGGCCGCTGACGGACGGTTGGGACGAAAACCTGTTCGCGCTCGACTCCGCCCGCCGTGCGGCGGTGCACGCATGACCGCCGACGCCTCCCTCACCGAACCCGGCACCGCGATCTGGTCACCCATCCTTGCATTGCCGGAGTTCGTCGAACTGCGACGACGCCGCCGCGCCGTCACCGCAAGCCTCGGTGTCGTCGCGATCGCGTTGTTCACCGGCTTTCTCGTCGGGTTCGCGTTCTTCCCCGAACTTTTGGGTGGCACTGCACTATTGGGAATACCGCTCTCGCTGTGGGTGGTGTTCTCCCAGTTCGCCGGCACCTGGGTACTGGTGTACGCCTACTTCCGACTCTCCCGGATCTACATCCAGCCGGCCGCCGACGCGGCCGTTCTGGCCATCGAACTACGCCAGCAGGAGCGTGCCGCATGACGGGCGAAGCCGATTACCTTGCCATTGCCATTTGCTCTGCGGTCATCTCCCTGACTCTCTGGGTGACCTTTGCCGCGTCCCGGCGCAGTCGCAGTGCCACCGGCTTCTTTGCGGCCGGCCGTTCGATCACCGGCTGGCAGAACGGTTTCGCGATTGCCGGCGAGTTCATCTCCGCGGGTAGCTTCCTGGGGACCACCGGACTGATCTTCTACAAGGGTGTCGACGGGGCCGTGATCCTGTGTACATCCGTCGTCTCGTTCCTGCCCGTGCTGTTCCTCCTCGCCGAGAAGATGCGCAACGTCGGAAAGTACACTCTGGCCGACGTTCTCGTGTTCCGGACAGGCGCTCGGCGGGTCCGGGTGGTGGTTGCGCTCAGCACGATCGTCACCGGTACGTTCGTGCTGCTGGCCCAACTCGTCGCGGCGGGCGTCCTCCTCGAGTCGGTGTCGGGCATTCCCTTCGGGCTGTCCGTCGTCGTCGCCGGAAGCCTGATGGGAATCTATGTCTTCGTCGGCGGCATGCTTGCAACCACCTGGGTCCAGGTGATCAAGTCGTCCATCTTGTCCGTCCTGGCCATCATCGTCTGCCTGGGGATTCTGGCGAAGTTCGGGTTCAGTCTCCCGTCCGTCTTGTCCGACGCCACCGACAACGCCGGCGCAGGAGACGCGATCCTCACGCCCGGACTGATCTTCGGACAGACCGGCGCGATCAATCTCATCTCCTACTCACTGGCCTTCGCTCTGGGCACCGCGGGCATGGCGCACATCCTTATTCGCTTCTTCACCGTCCCGGAGGCCGCGACTGCACGGAAGTCTCTCGGCTGGACCGTCGCGCTGTGCAGCGCCTTCTACTTGATCGTCATCGTCATGGGATTCGGCACCGCTGCGCTTCTCGGACCCGACGGAGCAGACCGCGTCGGCGCCGGCGGCAACCTTGCGGCACCCACCCTGGTCACCGAACTCGGTGGTGGCGTCGGCACGGTGGGCGGGTCCATTGCTCTGGCCATGGTCGCGGCCGTGGCATTCGCCAGCATCGTCGCCGTGGTCGCAGGTGTGGTGATCTCGGCGGCGGGCACTTTCGCTCACGACGTCTGGCCCACCGTCACTCGCACGAAGTCCGCCGACACGGAAACCACAGACGCCCGGGAGGCGAAGACCGCACGTTACGCTGCGGTTGCGTTCAGCATTATCGCCATCGGGCTGACCATGGCCATCGGCGACAGTACGAATATCACCTATTTCATGGGCATGGCGTTCATGGTGGCTGGAAGCGCACACCTGCCCAGCCTGCTGCTCAGCCTAAACTGGCGGCGATTCAACAGCACGGGAGCCATGTGGGGGATCTCGGTGGGACTGGCGTCGACCGTGGTCAGCCTCATGTTCACCGAGGCACTCTGGTTGGGTAGCGGACCGGCGCCGCTCACCATCCAACTGCCCGTCATCATCACGATGCCTCTGGGTTTGGCTGCAGCAGTGATCGGCTCGCTCGTCGCGGAACGGCGCAGCGGCATCAAGGCCGACCGAGACGAGAAATTCGCCGAGATGCTGGTGCGCGCCGAGACCGGAATCGGAGCGGAGCTCGCCGAAGCACACTGAGTGCAGGCTCGGTCTCGGCAGCCTGGTATACCCGGGCTTCACCCTGAAGTCGGGTGAGGCCCGGGTTAGCCTGGCTTGGTGGCTACCGACCTTCCCGACTTCGACCGCAGCGATGGTCTACGAAAGGCATGGGCGGGGTTCGAATTGACGCTCCCGTGAGTACTTTTCAACCGCCGGGTGTCAAGCGCTCACGGCTCAGGGTTTGCGTGAGACCAGCCCGCGACCGGTGACGAGCGGCAGATCCAGTGCGGTCACGAGTCCGGGGTCTGCCTCGACGACGGCCTGCACCGAGTTCACCAGTCTCATTGCCGTGACGATCATGCCCGACACGTTGTGGTCGCCGTTTTCACCGTTGTGGTTGAACTCGACGGACATCATGGGCTCACCCGTGATGTCGATGCGATAGCAGCCGTCACCGCGGTTCGGCTTGGGCCATTCGGGCATCTGGTCCGGATGTGTCCGGGTGACGTGCTCGAGTACCACGCGTGGCACGCCGTCGACGGTGCCGATGACCTCGAACCGCACGGCAGCCGTCGTGCCCGCGGGAATATGGCACGACACGACGTCGAGGTCGTGCTCTGCCGGGATTCGTGCAACCTTTTCCACCAGCGGCTCGTCCAGTGTGATGTCGAGGCCTGCGGCGATCTGGCGGACGACGCTCCCCCACGCCAGCGACAGCACCCCGGGCTGGAACAGCATCGGCGTCTCGTCGAGGGGTTTACCGAATCCGAAGATGTCGCGCATCACCACCGGCTGGTAGTACGTGGAGTAGTCGGCGATCTCGTAACAGCGAACCTCGTCGATGCGCTGGGACAAACTCGTCATGGCCAGGGGCAGAACATCATTAGCGAAGCCGGGGTCGATGCCGTTGACGTGCAGACTCGCGCCGCCCTGCTCGCCGGCACGGCAGATGCGGTCGACGAGTTCCTCCGGGATGACACCGATCGGATATTGCAGCAGCACCGGCCCCGAGGAGACGACGTTGACGCCCGCCTCGAGGAAGGAGATCAACTCCTCGACGGCCTCGAAGATGCGGTCGTCCGTCATCGCGGTATGCACGATGCAATCCGGCTTCAACGCGAGCAGGGCCGCCTTGTCATCGGTGGCCCTCACACCGAGTTCACGATCGAGGCCGGCCAGTTCGCCGGCGTCCTTTCCGACCTTGTCCGGATTGGACACCCAGACGCCGACCAGTTCGAGATCGTCGCGGGCATCGATCCCTGCAATGGCATGCCGACCGACTGTGCCGGTGGACCATTCGACGACGCGGTAGCTCATGACTTCTCTCCCAGGTTCAGATCAGGAAGGCCGAGGTCGAGGTTCGGTTGGTCGAGGCCTCCGTCGACCTCGAGTACCTTGCCGGTCACATATGAACCAGCCTTCGAGGACAGGTAGAGCACGGCAGCCGCAATGTCCTGCGGGTCGCCGATCCCGCCGAGCGGGGTGACGCTCTCCATCGACGCTTTCACCGCCTCGTCGGAGGCGACGAACTCGAGCGCGGACGTCATCACCGACCCCACGGCGATCGCATTGACCCGTACGTGCGGGCTCAGATCGCGGGCCGCCAGCCGGGTGTAGTGTGCCAGGGCTGCTTTCGCCGTTCCGTAAGCCAGGTAGCCGCGGCCGGACAGCCTGCCCATCACCGACGAAATGTTCACCACCGAGCCGCCGTCGTGCGCAAGCATGTGGGGTACGGCCGCCCGAACGAGCGCATGTGCGGTGCTCACGTTGAAATGGAATGCCTCCTCGAGATAGTCCGAGTCGGTGTCGAGAAGGGCGTTGGGGATTGTGCCGCCGACGTTGTTGACGACGATGTCGAGCCTCCCGAACTCCTCCTGCGCGGCATCCGCGAGTGCGGCGACGGCCTGCAGATCCATCAGATCGGCGGGCACGACCAACGCGCGCCGCCCGGCTTCCTCGACCTGCGCCGCCACCTTCTGCAGTTGACCAGCATGGCGGGCGGAGAGGACGACGTGAGCGCCTGCCTCCGCGAGCGCCACCGCGGTCGCAGCGCCGATGCCACGGCCGGCGCCCGTCACGACGGCGACCCGGCCGTCCACTTTGAACCGATCGAGGATCACTGCCGCTCCTGTTGTCGCACCCCTTTCCGTGAATGTAACAGGTTCTAGTTTGCGCGTGCAGCCATTTGCCGGCAGAAGTACTTCACCAGCGGTAGCCGAGCACGCCGAGAATGAACTCGAGCCAGTCCGGCAGTCCGGGGTCGCGGAACATGGTGGCCTCCTCGATGATCGCCTGTGAGTACTTCTTAACACTCTGTGGTTAACGAGTGCTCACGACTCGAGCGGGACGCCTACGTAGTTCTCGGCGACGAGGGTGCGTCCAGCGACGGATCTGGTGACCAGGTCGAGTTCGGCGATCTGCCGCTTGTGGCCGAAACCGGTGTCGTCGGGGAGTCGGTGGAGCATCGAGGACATCCACCACGAGAAGTGCTGGGTCCGCCAGACGCGCGGCATCACCGTGTCGGTGTAGCTCTCGAGCCCCGCTCGGCTTCGGGTGGCGAAGTACTCGGCCATCGCCTTGGAGAGGAAGTAGACGTCGGCGATCGCCAGGTTCATGCCCTTCGCGCCGGTGGGGGGCACGGTGTGGGCAGCGTCGCCAGCCAGGAAGAGGTTGCCGTGCTGCATGGGCTCGCTCACGAAGCTGCGGAATTGGAGGATCGACTTCTGGAAGATTTTGCCGTCCTTGATTTCTGCGCCTTCGCCATCGACGCGGGCGTGGAGTTCGGACCAGATTCGGTCGTCGGACCAGTTGTCGACGGAGTCGTCCGGGTTGACCTGCAGGTAGTGCCGCTGGACGTCAGGGGTGCGGGTGCTGATGAGTGCGAAGCCGCGCGGGTGGTTGGCGTAGATCAGTTCCTCGGACGACGGCGGGGCCTCGGCGAGGATGCCGAACCAGGCGAACGGGTACTGGCGGAAGTGGTCGGTGCGCACGGTGGTCTCGGGGATGAGACCGCGGGTCGTGGTGCGCGACCCGTCACAGCCGGCGACGAGCGCGCAGGTGATGGCCTGTTCGTTGCCGTCGGCGTCGAGGTAGGTGATCTTCGGGTTGTCCGACGTGTGGTCGTGCACCTGCACCTCGGAGACGCCGAAGCGGAGGTCGCCGTCGTCCTCGAGCCTTCGCGCGATGAGGTCTTTCAGCACCTCATGCTGCGGGTACATCGTGACCGCGCGCCCGCCTGTGAGTTCGTCGAACGCTATGCGGTGTCCCCTGCCGCCGAACCGCAGTTCGATGCCCTGATGGGTGTGGCCTTCGCGCTTGATGCGGTCGCCGAGACCGGTGTCGGCCATCAGATCTACCGTGTTCTGCTCGAGCACACCGGCGCGGATCGTGCCCTCGACCTCCTCACGGGTGCGGGTTTCGAGTACCACCGACTCGATGCCGTGCAGGTGTAGAAGGTGGGACAGCATCAGTCCGGCGGGTCCCCCGCCGACGATCCCGACCTGTGTGTTCATGCGCAGACTCCTCGCGTAGTTCGTGACACCAGTCACTGTTGCCCCCGAACTCCGCCCTCGACACCCCCACTTTCACTGAGTGAAAGACGAGCTACGCGACACCGCGGGAGATGCCTCGTGCCGCCGCCCGCACGGCGGGGATCAGAGGCGCGGGATCCTTCTCCGCCGGCACCACGACGGACACGGCGGCCACCACCTCGCCCGTCGACCGCGACACTGGAGCGGCCACGGCCAGCGTTCCGACGTTCAGATGTTCACGGCACATGACCCATCCGGTCCGGCGGATGTCGTCAAGGGTGCTGCGAAGCCGGTGTTCGGTGGTGATGGTCGCCGGCGTGAAGCGCTCGAGGCCGGCCGCAAGGACCGCGTCGAGCAACTCGCCGCCGCCGAACGCGAGCAGAATCAGACCGCCACTCGATGCATGCAGCGGCAGCCGTCCCCCGGCGCGCCCGACCACGGTCACGGCACCCCGCGCCGACAGTCGCTCGATGTACAGCGCTTCGAGTCCCTCCCGAACCACGAGCTGGACGTTCTCGCGCGTGGCCTCGTAGAGGTCCTCGAGATACGGCAGCGCCACCTGGCGCAGTCCGTGGGCACGGGGCGCGAGGGAACCCAGTTCCCACAGTTGAACGCCGATTTCGTAACTGCCGTCGTCGGTTCGTTCGAGCGCGCCGTGCGCCATCAATTGTCGGCACAGTCGGTGCACGGTGGGCAGGGGCAGGCCGGTACGCCTACTCAACTCCGACTGCGCCAGACGCGGTCGATCCGAAGTAAACGAACCGAGAAGAAGAAATGCCCGGCCCAGCATGCTGCGTTCGTCACCGTCGGCCATGCCGCCAGTATCCCGGGTGCGCGATGCGCTGAGATTCCTTTCCGCGGGGCGATGAGTTTCGGGCATGTGCGTGGTCCATATCGGTGAGGATTGATCGAGAAGCACCGAGAGGACTACACCATGAAACCCATCACCCCCTGCCTCTGGTTCGACGACCGAGGTGAAGAGGCAGCACAGTTCTACACGTCCCTCTTTCCGAACTCGCGGATCACCGACGTGACGTACTACGCTCCCGGCACACCCGGCCCCGAGGGCAAGGTGATGACGGTGTCCTTCGAAATCAACGGGCAGCCGTTCACCGCACTCAACGGCGGCCCGCAGTTTCAGTTCGACGAAGCGATCTCGTTCGAGGTGCGGTGTAAGGACCAGGACGAGGTGGACCGATACTGGGCGGCGTTCACGACCGACGGTGGCGAAGAAAGCCAGTGCGGATGGGTGAAGGACCGCTTCGGAGTCTCCTGGCAGGTGGTCCCCGACCGCTTGTACGAGCTGATGAGCGACCCCGACACCGCCGCAGCCCAGCGCGCCGTCCAGGCGATGCTGCAGATGCGCAAGTTGGACATCGCCGCACTCGAGAAGGCGTTCGCGCAGGCGTGATGCCGGGCGAGAAGGAGGTGACACTGTGATTGCGCAGGGCAAGACACACATCAACGGGGTGCATACGGTGGCCGTGCCGGTCACCGATCAGGACAGGGCCCTCGAATTCTATGTCAGCACACTCGGTTTCGAGCGGCGCATGGATGCCGAGTTCGGCGACGGTCAGCGCTGGGTCGAGGTGGCACCCCACGGATCGGTTACCTCGATCGCCCTGGTGCCGGAGCGCGAGGGCGTACCGGCCGGGGTCGAAACCGGTATTCGGCTTTCCACTTCGGACGCCGACGCCGATCACGCGGCGCTCTCGGCGCAGGGTGTGGATGTAGACGCCGAGGTCATGCGCGTCGGCGACTACGTTCCGCCGATGTTCTACTTCCGCGACCCCGACGGTAACCGTCTCGTGCTCGTCGAACTTCCGCGCGAGATCTAGGCGGACACTGCGGTGTCCGTCGGCATCCGGAGGCACCCCGCTGTCAACGTCAGCGTCTGACCGGCACGCTCGGCATCGAGGGGTTCGTGCGTGGCGACGACGACGATCGCACCCCGTGCGGCTTCTTCGTCGATGACGTCGTTGATCACGGCGCGGGCTTGGGTATCGAGTCCGGTGGTCGGCTCGTCGAGGAGCAGTAGATCACCGCGTTGCACGAGCGCCTGCGCGAGCAACGCGCGTTGCCGTTGACCGCCTGAAAGCGCACTCATCTGGCGCTCAGCGATATCCGCGATGCCCAGGCGAGTCAACGCAACCTTCACAGCATCTCGGTCGTGGGCGGTGAGCCGGCGCCACAGTCCCCGCCGCTGCCACGCGCCCATGCCGACGAGTTCGCGCACCGTGAGAGGCAGGTTTTCACCGACTACCGTGCGTTGCGGCACGTAGGCGACGCGTTGCCCGAGCGTGCCCTCGATCCGGCCCGAGGTGGGGCGCAGGATACCCGCCAGTACGTGGAGCAAGGTCGACTTGCCCGACCCGTTATGCCCCACCAGCGCAGTAACCGTCTGCTCGGCGAAGGAGGCGCTGACACGGTTCAACGCCACGGATGCTCCGTAACGCACAGTGAGTTCGCTTACGACAATCATTATCGCTTAGGTTAGCACTATGCAATGGCTACTCGATCCGTTCATGGTGTCCTTCGTTCGCCGGGCATTGTGCGCCGGAATGTTGGTCTCTGTTCTGTGCGGATTGGTGGGCACTTGGGTGGTGGTGCGCGGAATGGCGTTCATGAGCGAGGCCATCTCCCACGGGATGCTGCCCGGCGTGGCGGTCGCCTACCTCGCGAGCGCCAACCTCATCGTCGGCGCAGCCGCGAGTGCGGTGGTGATGATTCTCGGCGTTTCCTGGGTGTCGAAGAATTCACGGTTGTCCGAGGACACTGGGATCGGGCTGTTGTTCGTCGGCATGCTTGCTCTCGGGGTGGTAATCGTCTCGCGGGCAAGATCTTTCGCAGTCGACCTCACAGCGTTCCTGTTCGGCGATGTACTGTCGGCAACCTGGAGCGATCTAGTGTGGCTGACCCTGGCCGTTTTCGCCGCGACGGCAGTTTCCGTGGTGGCCTATCGGCCGTTCGTTGCTCTGGTTTTCGACGAACGCAAAGCGCACACATTGGGGTTACACCCCCGATTGGCGCACCTGGCACTACTCGCCCTGGTGGTACTCGCCGTCGTGGCATCGTTCCGTATCGTCGGAACATTGCTCGTATTCGGCCTCCTGGTTGCACCGTCCGCCACCGCGGCGCTGTTCGGCCGTTCCATCGTCGCGACCATGGGTATGGCCATGCTGCTCGGATGGTCGGCCACAGCCCTCGGACTGATCGTGTCGTGGAACGCAGACACCGCCGCGGGCGCCACCATCGCCGGACTGGCCGTGCTGCAATTCTTCGTTGCCATTCTCATCCGAGCTGCAATCTCACGCCTGCGCACCGCGGGTCCGCCCGCAGCAGCGCCGGTTCGCTAGTCTAGCGGTAATGATTGTCATTATTTATTAGATGGAGTGCAGTATGCAGGACACGAGACTCGTGCGCACAATGATCGTCACCTCGATCGCCTCACTGATCCTGACCGGGTGCGGTTCGGACGCGACGGGCGAGACTGCACCGGCGGGCCAGGCCAAACCCGGCAGCGACCTGGCGGCCGAAGCAGGATCCACCGAGGTCGAGGGTCCCGAACCGCGACTGGTCGTCGCAGACGCGGGATCCGGCCGTGTCGACGTCCTCGACCTCACGACCGCGGACACAGTCCATTCGTTCCGATTCGACAACCCGACGCTCCTCACCACGGTCAAAGACCGCTACGCGTTCGCAGTCGACGAGATGGGCGGCGCCGTACATGTGGTCGATGCCGGATCGTGGACGATCGATCACGGCGACCACGACCACTCGTACACCAAGGCACCCGTCGAGGTCGGCACGTTGACGGGCGGAAAGCCGGGGGCCGTCGTGGTCGGTGACGACAAGGTCGCCACGTTCTTCGATACCGACGGCCGGGCGGACGTGATCGACTTCGCGCAGCTACGCAAGGACAGCGCCGAAGTCGGTACGGTCGTGAAATCCGCATCTCCGCACTCCGGTGTGGTCATTCCGATCGCCGATCGCTATCTCGTCACCCGAAACACCGCGAACGCTTCCGCACCGGAGACGTTCGAGCTCCGCCGCGCGGACGGTCAGGTGGAGAAGACGTTCGACTCAGCGTGCCCGGCAGTGAACGGACAAGCCGTGTTCGACTCCTACGCGCTCACAGCGTGCGACGACGGACTCTTTCTCGCCCGCGTCACCGAGGGACAGTGGACGTCGGAGAAGATCCCGTACCCGCAAGGCATCGGCCCGAGCACCCGTCCCACCGCTTTTCGTGGGCCGGACGGACTGCCGGTCCTGGTCGCGACTGCGGGACCGCCCTCCGCCAATGATGGTGTGCTTGTGTTCGATTCACTGACGCACCACTGGAGCCACATCCGGACACCGGCCGCGGCGCTGGACGTGAACCTGTCCGGCGACGGCCGCTCGGTCTTCGCCGTCCTCGCCGACGGCACCTTTCGGGTGTTCGATGCAGCGTCCGGGACGGAGACGGCATCCTGCCCAGTCCTGACTGGGAACAAGCGGCACGAGTCGGCGGCGATCGCCGTCGGTGGTAATCGCGCCTACGTCACCGACCCGGATGCGAAAGCCGTGATCGAGATCGACTATCGCGACAACGCACGGGTAGCGCGAACGTTCGACGTCGGGATTGCCGCGTCCTCGGTCAGCGTCGTGGGATCATGACGGCGGCACTACGGCGCCTGGTGCCGCTCAGCCTTCTGCTCGCGCTCGCCGCTTCGGTCGTCACCGCGTGTGGCGCCTCCACCTCGAATGGTCCGGTGGTCGTGGTGACCACGAACATTCTGGGCGACGTGGTCGAGAACGTAGTCGGAGACCAGGCCGAGGTCATGGTGTTGATGCCGAGGAATGCCGACCCGCACTCCTTCGAAATCTCGGCGCCCGAAGCCGCACGGGTGGAAAGCGCCGATCTCATCGTGTCCAACGGCCTCGGGCTCGAGGAAGGACTGGGAAAGACCGTCGATAGTGCACGAGCCGAATCGATTCCGATTCTCGAGGTCGGCGAGCGCGTGCGACCGATCGAGTACGGCACCGGACAGTCCTCCGGTTCACTCGACCCGCACATCTGGACCGACCCGGACCGCATGCGTGAGGCCGTCGCCCTGATTCGCGACGCGGTGATCACGCATATTGCCGACGTCGATGTCGAGATGGTTCGCGACCGATCCGAGGACTACGCGCGGGAACTCGGGGAACTGACTACCCGGATGACGGCTCGATTTGCGGATGTCCCGGAAGAGCGCCGCACATTGGTCACCAATCATCATGTGTTCGGTTATCTGGCAGAGCGATTCGATTTCAAGGTGGTCGGCGCCGTCATTCCGAGTGGAACCACGCTGGCGTCACCGAGCGCTTCCGACCTGTCGAATCTTGCTGCCGCGATCACTGCGGCGAGGGTGCCGGCTATTTTCGTGGACTCGTCTCAACCGAATCGGCTCGCCGAGGTACTGGCCTCGGAGGCGGGGTTACCCGTCGCCGTCGTCTCTCTGTTCACCGAGTCACTCGGCGATGTGGGGTCGGACGCCGGGACCTATATCGAGATGATGGAGTCGAATTCCGTCACGATCGCTCAGAGCCTGACGTAAGGACACATCGCAATATGCACACTTGTGGCTTTGACAATCATTTGCAATAAAGGGTACTTCTCTTGGGTGACCCTTTTGCGTAGATCTCCCCTACCCGCCGCCGTTGTCGCTCTAGGACTCTCGGCTGCGTTTCTTTCCTCCTGCTCTTCCGACTCGGCAGGCGCTGCCACTGACAACGCCGCCGCCACCCGCACCGATTCGGCGACGCCTCGACTCGCGCTGAGCTACGACGGGGGTGTTCTCGTGCTCGACGCGAAGACACTCGATGTTGTCGGAACCGCCGAGATGGACGGGTTCAACCGCCTCAACCCGGCGGGTGACGGGCGGCACGTACTCGTCAGCACCGGCAACAGTTTCACCGCACTCGACGCCGGAACCTGGACCGACGGCGACAGCCACTTCGTCAGTGATCCCGCTGTCACCGACATCTCCTTCGAAGCGAAGACGCCCGGGCACGTGGTCCGGCACGACGGCAAGACGGTGCTCTTCGACGACGGCACCGGCCTGGTGCGCGTCTTCGACCCGGCTCAGCTCGCCGACGGTCTGCCCGAGACCACCGACTACACGACACCGGAAGCGCACCACGGCGTGGCTGTCGAACTGTCGGACGGCAGCATGCTCACCACGGTGGGCAACGAAGACGAGCGGACCGGCATCGTCGTGCTCGACCGCGACCGCAAGGAGATCGCACGCAACGAGGAGTGCCCCGGTGTGCACGGGGAGGCCGTGGCCGCGGACGAAACCGTGGTCGTCGGTTGCCAGAACGGTTTGCTGATCTACCGTGAGGGCGTCATCACCAAGGTGACCAGTCCCGATCCGTACGGACGCATCGGCAACCAGGCCGGGGACGAGGACTCCCCGATCATCCTGGGCGATTACAAGACCGATCCGGATGCCGAACTCGAGCGTCCCCAGCGGGTCAGCCTGACCGACACCACCACGGGGCAGCTGACTCTCGTCGATCTCGGCACCAGCTACACGTTCCGTTCCCTCGGCCGCGGTGTGCACGGCGAAGCACTTGTTCTGGGCACCGACGGCGCATTGCACGTGATCGACCCGGCGTCCAAGACGGTGACCCGTACGGTGCCGCTGATCGAACCGTGGACCGAACCGGAGAAGTGGCAGGCGCCGCGGCCCGCACTGTTCGTGCAGGACGGCACCGCGTATGTGACCGACCCGGCGAAGAACAAGATCCACGCCGTGAACCTGGAGTCCTGGACCGTGTCCGGTTCGGCCGACCTTCCGCAGACGCCGAACGAGATCACCGGGGTCACCGGCTGACGCACTGACCACGCACCGGATTCGGACCCGCGAGGGGTGGGTCCGAACCCGGTGCCGTCACGGTGCGTCGGCTTTGCCCGCGAGCGGACCGAGTTCCTCGTCGAGTGCCTCCTGCACGACGGCCATTGCCGACAGCCCGGCCGGAGCACCGCAGTAAGCGCCTGCGTGAATGACCGCCTCCACGATCTCCGTGCGTGTCAGACCATTCCGAAGTGCGCCGCGCACATGCCCTTTCAGCTCACCGTGTGCCCGAAGAGCAATCAGCATGCCGAGATTGAGAAGACTACGGCTACGCCGATCCAACCCCGGTCGATTCCACACCGCCCCCCAGACGTGTTCACTGACGAACTCCTGCAGAGCTTCGCTGTCGGTACCGGCGGTGCGGGTGAGTGCTCGCTCGACGAAGTCGGCGCCCATGACCTCCCGGCGAACTACCAGCCCTGCCTCGACGGCCGGACTGCGATCACCGCTGGTCGGGCCGGCCGGTTCTGCTTCAGTCATCGGTTCACTCCTGTTCCGGTGGTTCGTTCGTCACCACGGTTACTCTACGAACCCGAGGCGGCCGTGCCTGCAGAGACTGAACGATGTCGGTGCCGCCCGATATAACGGAAGCGACAATACGACGGAGTGCGGGAGCTGTGATGCCGACCGAGCACGAGGTGCGCGCAATGATGCTGGCTCTGCCCGAGGCGCACGAGGTAGTGGTCGCCAACTGGGGCGACCAGCCGACCTTCCGGGTGCGCAACAAAATGTTCGGGCTGGTCGGGTACGGCGCGCCCACGGTGTGCTTGAAAGCCACCCTCGAAACTCAGACCGCGCTCGTCCAGGAAGATCCCGAGGTGTTTCTCGTGGCACCGTTCTTCGGACGTTACGGATGGATCGACGTTGTCCTGGAAGCCGTGACAACGACGGAGCTGGCAGAGCTGGTCGAGGAGGCGTGGCGCCTCTCCGCCCCCAAACGTGTCGTCGCAGCGTACGACGGCGAACGGGGTGCTACACCCCCGTCTTGAATCGCCCGAGCTGGTGCCGCAGGGCACTCTCGAGATCGGGGCGCCGGAACCGATGCTCCCGCTCGAGAAGCCGTCCGGGGGTGACGCGCTGATCCGCGAGAGCCAGTTCACGTGCTCCCTGCTCGCCCAGGAGCAACTTCGGTCCGAGGTCGGGCACCGGCAGGAACGCCGGCCGATGCAGCACCGACGCCAGTACCGACGTGTACTCCTCGTTGCGAACAGGGTTCGGCGCCACCGCATTCACCGGACCGGTCAACTCGGTGTCGACCACGGCCCGATGGTAGACGTCCACCAGGTCGTCGAGGTCGATCCACGACAACCATTGCGTACCCGAGCCGAGCCGGCCGCCGAGCCCCACCTCGAACAGCGGTCGCTGCAGACGTAGGACACCACCGTTCGGCGACTGGACGATCCCGGTCCGCACAGACACAACCCGCACGCCTGCCTCGCTGGCAGGAGTCGACGCGCCTTCCCAGTCGGCCACCGTGTCGGCGAGGAAGCCCTCGCCCCGCTCGTCGTCTTCATGCAGCAGCTCGTCGCCGCGGTCCGGACCGTAGTAGCCGATTGCCGATGCAGTGACGAAGATTTTCGGTCCGTCGGCGGTGGTTGCGGTCAGCTCGGCGAGCCGCCGAGTGGGTTCGATCCGGCTTTCCCGGACAATTCGGCGGTGGCTTTCGGTGAAACGTCCCGCGATGGATGCGCCGGCGAGGTGGATCACCGCATCGACCCCCGTGAGGAGATCGGCGGCCGGAGCGTCCGGGTTCCACCGTCGCTCGTCCGGGGTGCGCGGCGTGCGGCGAACCAGCCGGACCACCCGGTGTCCTCCGGTGGAGAGAAACGCGGTGAGGGCGGTACCGACCAACCCTGAACTGCCGGTCACTGCGATCGTCAGAGAACCCGGCGCCAGTGTGTCCGCCCATTGGTGGCGGGCGACGTCGTCGGCCACCTGGCGGTGCCGATAGACGAACGTCGATGTCAGGAGGCGGCCCGGCACGGCGGTCTCCACCCGGTCCGTCATCCGCGTCTCGCTGTCGGACACGACCTCGAAGCTGTGCGTATGGCGCCAGGGCACCAGCACCCGCATCGGGAGCGCCGCGGAATAGTCGACGAACTGCCGCGGCGGGTCGTACTCATGCGCGTCGTGTTGGGCGATCCACCGCAGACCGCCCGGCAAACGCGATTCTGCCCGACCCGATTGCAGGGATTCTGATTCCTTCACGAGCGAGAGCGGCTGCCACGGCGGCGCCAGCCGAGTGAAGGCACCCGGTCTCGTGTGCCATGCGAACAACTCGTCTCGCGCGGATCGGATCACGCTCGAATGCACGATGCCCATCACAAGACCATAGCGCTGATCGAGCGAGGCAGCGCCGATGACGGGTAGCGTATGGGAATGACACAGTTACGCGTACTGGTCACGGGTGCTACCGGATACATCGGTGGACGCCTCGCACCCCGGCTACTCGAGGCCGGGTATCAGGTTCGGGTTCTGGCGCGTTCCCCCGAGAAACTGACCGATGTCCCGTGGGCGGCCGGCGTCGAGGTTGCGCGCGGCGACCTGAGTGATCCCCAATCCCTTTCTGCCGCTTTCACCGACGTGGAAGTCGTATACTACCTCGTTCATTCCATGGGCGGCCCGGACGAGTTCGAGAAGGCCGAACGGATCAGCGCGGAGAACGTCGCGGAAGCCGCCCACGCGGCCGGCGTGGGACGGATCGTCTATCTGGGCGGGCTCCATCCCGATTCCGCGGACCTCTCGCCGCACCTTCGGTCGCGGACGGCGGTCGGGAAAATTCTCACCGAATCCGGTATCCCCACAATGGTTCTGCAAGCCGGTGTCGTCATCGGATCCGGTTCGGCCTCCTTCGAAATGATCCGTCATCTCACCAACAGGCTTCCGGTCATGATCACGCCCCGCTGGGTGAACAACAAGATTCAGCCCATCGCCGTCCGAGACGTCCTGTACTACCTCGTCGCGGCAGCGGAGGCCTCGCTGCCGCGCAGCCGCGCCTACGACATCGGCGGACCCGATGTGATCCGGTACGGCGAAATGATGCAAATCTATGCGGAGATCGCAGGGCTGCGCCAACGCAGAATCCTCGTACTACCGGTGCTCACACCGAAACTCGCCGGATTGTGGATTGGGCTGGTCACCCCCATACCCCGTTCGCTGGGACGGGCATTGATCGAATCGCTGCACAACGACGCCGTCGTCGTCGAGCACGATATCGACGACGTGATCCCGCCGCCGCCAGAAGGTCTGACGTCGTATCGCGACGCCGTGCGATTGGCATTGCGGCGCATAGACAACGGTGAAGTAGAGACCAACTGGGCAAGCGCTTCCCCCGTGGGCGCCCCGTCCGATCCATTACCCTCCGACCCCGACTGGGCAGGTGAGGTGGTCTACACCGACGAGCGCAGCAAGGAGTGCGACGCGGACGCGCCCACCCTGTGGAGCGTCGTCGAAAGCATCGGCGGCGAGAACGGTTGGTACTCCTTTCCGTTGGCATGGTCCATGCGCGGCTGGCTCGATCGGATCGCCGGTGGCGTGGGGCTCAACCGCGGTCGCAGGAATCCGAATCAGCTCAATACCGGTGATCCACTCGACTTCTGGCGTGTCGAGCACATCGAGCGAGGAAGACTCTTGCGGCTCAGAGCTGAGATGCGGGCCCCCGGCGGCGCCTGGCTCGAGTGGCGTGTCTGCGCCATCGACCCCGACGCGTCACGGTTGGAACAACGCGCGATCTTCTTCCCGAAAGGACTGGCGGGCCGGTTGTATTGGTACTCCATCCTCCCGTTCCACGGAATCATCTTCCGGGGAATGATGGAGAACATCACCGGCACCGCCGCACGCCTGAATCACACCGTGCAGAGGGGCTGAATGTCTTCTCTGCCTTGCGTGGTCGGTGAGGTGGCCCCTCAGGCGCGCTCTGGAACGGCACCGACGGGAAACTGACGTGTAATTGCGCGTTGGTCACGGGGTCGTTTGCTCGCGCAATTCCTTCGATGCCGCTCACCCCTCCCGGGGGCCAGTGCCCCGGGGAACTCCGCCTGCCCCATCGGCTCTGCCTGCGCCGGACCCGCTGAAAGCAGCACAGCGACGGCGGCAGTTGCGAGTCCCACGGCACATCCGCGGTTTGTCGAAACGCTCATGTCGAGTCCTCTTCCGGTGATCGAGTCCGCGGCGACACGCGCTCCGAAGAGAGGGCTGCGCGGCACCGTTGCGCGAGTCATTCGACACCGCTCGCCAACCGGATGGGTGTGGTACCGAAAAATCTCGGGACCCATCCACTTCGGGAACCGCTCCGAATGGCTGTCGATGGTGCTCCACCGCACCCACATCGGAGAGAGGCAATTTCCATGAACATCACCACACGCGTATTGGCAGTCGCAGCAAGCACATCCTTGGTGTTGCTGGGCGCAGCATGCTCCTCGGACGACAGCGACTCGTCCAGCAGTGCAGGCTCCGCGGACGCCATGACTTCCGAATCGAGTTCCGGCTCCGGCTCCACCACTTCCTCCGCTATGGCCGACCCGGCAGCCAACCTGGTCGGTCCCGGTTGTGCCGAATACGCGAAGACCGTTCCGGACGGTGCGGGATCGGTCAGCGGAATGGCGCAGGATCCGGTGGCAACCGCCGCTTCGAACAATCCCCTGCTCACCACGCTCACCGCGGCGGTGTCAGGACAGCTCAATCCGCAGGTCAATCTGGTGGACACCCTCAACAGCGGACAGTTCACCGTCTTCGCACCGGTCGACGCCGCGTTTGCCAAGGTTGATCCCGCCACCATCGAGACCCTGAAGACCGACTCGGCACTCCTCACCTCAGTGCTCACCTACCACGTGATAACCGGGCAGATCGCGCCGAACGACATCGACGGCGAGCACGTCACAGTCGAGGGCGGCTCCGTCACCGTCACCGGATCCGGTGACAACCTGAAGGTCAACGAGGCAGGCGTCGTCTGCGGTGGCGTTCAGACCGCCAACGCGATGGTGTACCTGGTCGACTCCGTCCTGATGCCGCAGTAGTTTTCGGCTCAATTGCACGCTGAACCCGGCGGTATCGAATCTCGATGCCGCCGGGTCGGTGTCTCCGTCCTGGTCACACCGACCGCAGGCTGTGACTAAGCTGAAATCGATGAACGGACAGGGCGGATGACCGGCGTCGACAGGGCCACCGAGAACGTGGCGCTGACGGCGTTGCTCGCGCGGATTGCCGCGGGCGACACCGAGGCGTTCACCGACTTCTATGAACGCACCAGCGCGCGCGTTTACGGCATGGTGCTGCGCGTCCTCCGCGACCCCGGATACAGCGAGGAAACCACCCAGGAGGTGTACCTTCAGGTCTGGAAATCGGCTGCTGGTTTCGACCCCCGCCAGGGCTCACCGCTGTCGTGGCTCATCACCTTGGCGCACAGGCGGGCTGTCGACCGGGTGCGCTCCGAGCAGTCGGGCACCGACCGAGAATCGACCTACGGGGCCGCGAGTTACTACGGCCCGTTCGACGCGGTGTCCGAAGAGGTCGCTCGCCGTGGCGACAAGAATGACGTCATCGACTGCCTGGGCACTCTCACCGAAATCCAGCAGGAAACGGTTGTTCTCGCCTATTACGGCGGACTCACCTACCGCGAGGTGGCAGAGCGGTTGTCGGTGGCCCTCCCCACCGTTAAATCACGGATTCGGGACGGGTTGATCAGGCTGAAGCAGTGTTTGGGGGTGCAGCTCGATGGATAATTCCATCAACCCTCTGCTCGATCACGCCCCGGTGTATGCCCTCGACGCCGTCGACACCGGGCAACGGCGCCAGATCGACACCGCGGTGCGGGACGCCTCGCCGCAGGTTCGCGACGAGTTCGCCGACGCGGTCCGCGGCGTCCGAGAGACGATGGCTGCCCAGTCGTCGTCCACCGCGGTCGAGCCGCCCGCCCATCTGATCGGCCGCATCCTCGAGTCACTGCCCGCCGCGACCGCCCCGGTGTCGCTCGACAGCGCGCGCGGTCGAAGACGCAACCGGCTGATCGCCGCGCTCGCCGCGGCCGCCGCGGTCGTCGTCCTCGCCGTCGGCGGTGTGACTGTGGCGCAGCGTTTCCTCGACGATTCCGGACAGCCCGTTCCCGCGCAGATCCTGGCAGCCGACGACGTCCGCACCGCGGTAGCGCCCATTGCCGGTGGCGGTTCGGCCACGGTCGTGTTCTCCAAGGACGTCGACGCGGGTGTCCTGGTGATGAACGACGTCGCTCCGCCGGCTCCGGGTTCGGTGTACCAGATGTGGCTCCTCGGGCCCTCCCACGAACCGGTGTCGGCGGGGATCATGGACGCCGACGCCGTGTCCCCGTCCACGACGGCGGTCGTCCGCGGCATCGACCAGTCGACAACCCTCGGATTCAGCGTCGAACCGGCCGGCGGCTCGCCTCAACCGACCAACATCTTCGCGACGATCAGCCTCACCTGACCGCGGGCTTCCACGAGCTCATCAACAAAGGTTGACAGGACTACGGGTATCAACTTAAGTTGATACCCGTGAGTGACGACCTGGATCCGGACACCGCTCTGGCGGCCGTAGTAGCCCTTCGACGTCAGGCGGACCAGCTCGAGCGTGAGGCAGTCGAACAGGCCCTTGCGTCCGGGTGGACCTGGTCGGCGATCGGTCAGGCACTGGGGATCTCAGGGCAAGCCGCACACAAGCGCCTGGGTCCCGGACGCAGACAAACAAGCGACAAAAAGACGAGAGGCACACGATGATCCTGACCCGCGGATGGCGCGACATGCGGACGATGAAACTGTTGTTCGCCGAGACCGAAGCAGAAGCCGACCGGCTCAGTGACCGGGAACCCGGTGCGGAACATCTTCTTCTGGCGTCGTTCTCGCTGCCGGACGGCACTTCTCGTCGAGTGTTCGAGCGTCTCGGGTCGAACCGGGACGCTCTGCGCGAGGCGATATCCCGGGTGCACCGTGACGCACTCGCCGCAGCAGGCATCGGTGACACCACCCCCTTCGACGACACCGCCTCCGTCGACACGGCCCCGAGCCGGCCGCGTACCGGCCCTCTGAACCTGTCGGCACCGGCGCGCGAGGCCTTCCGGGAGGCGACAGCGGTGGCGAAGGCCGGGCGTCGGCCGTTCACCGGGGCAGACATCGTCCGTGCGGTGGCGGAAATCGAACATGGCACCGCGGCGCGCGCCTTGGAGACGCTCGGGCTCGAGCGGTCCACTGTCATCGATGCTGCCCGCGCAGAGGCAGAGGCCTGACCGACCACCGCGCGATACCCTCGTGAGGTGGTTCTCTCCAGCTCGACCTCGGTGTCACCGGCAGATCTCCTCGGTTCGATGCGCGACGTCATCGACGGCTCGCTCCCCGATATCGCCGTCCGGTTCTCCAAATTCCTCGCCGACATCTGGCCGCACACCGCACTCGTGATCTTCACCCGTGAATGCACGGGACGTCCCCGCAAGGTCAGCGGAGATCCGTCGATCGTCGAGCGGGTCACCATCGCCGAACTGGACGCACTGCGTACCCAGCTGTCCGTCGACGAGGTCTTCGACGACCAGGTGGTGATCGCCGGATCGAAGCGGAAGGTCTGGGCGATGCTGGACGCCACCGGCACCCTGCTGCTCGTCGTGCCGAAGTCTCGTCAGCGCATCCGCGACGTTTCACTCGTCGCCGCCGCATTCGGTGTCGTGGCCGTGTCCATTCGACTCCAGGTCGCTCAGGCGAGCCCGGCGTACCTCGCGGAGTCGCGGGCCGCGTCGAGCGAGAGAGCCCGGACCATCGTCGAATTGACGGATCTGCATGCCGCCACCCTCGAGTCGATCCTCTCGACCCTCCGGTCCAAGGATCTCGACGATCATCGGTCACGCATCACGGCGAGCGAGACCGCGTCCACCGCACTGGTGGCGTTGCGCTCAGCCGGCGAATCCGACCGCCTCCTCACGGAGGAAGCGGTCACCACCGCATTCGCCCGGCTACAGGGTGAACTCCGGCCCCTGCTCCAACACCGGCCACTCCTAGTCGACTACGTCGATCCGCCCGCGGACGGCCGGGCCCTCCCCGGTGAAGTCGCGCATGCCGCGCGCGCCGTGGTACGCAGCGCCGTCCTCGCCTTCGCCGCGCAGTCGACGCTGGAACGGATTCGCATCGCCTGGGACTGCGACGGGTCCAATCTCCTGGTCGAGGTCCGCGACGACGGTGCCGGCGGCCTGGACACCGACGCACTCGTTCGGCAGCTGTCGGGCCGCGTCCACACACTCGGCGGCCGGATCGCCGTCGAGTCGGTCGGCGGATGGGGCTCCCGCGTCGCCGTCACCATTCCGCTCGACCCACCCGTGGCCCGGCCCGACGAACAGCAGTTGGGCGACCTCAATCCCCGTGAACTCGAGGTGCTGGGCCACCTCGCCACGGGCAGAAGGAACAAAGCGATCGCCGACAGCCTCGGCATCAGCGAGAGCACCGTCAAGTTCCATGTGGCCGGGGTGCTGAAGAAGCTCGGCGTGGGGTCGCGAGGGGAAGCGGGGGCGATCGCCCTCGAGGCCGGGATCCGCGCCGAGACACTCAGGTGATGCGGTCCGGGTGGGTGTAGATGTTCATGGTGGTGCCGCGGAGGAACCCGATGAGTGTGAGTCCGGCGTCGTGGGCGAGGTCGATGGCCAGCGACGACGGTGCCGATACCGCAGCCAGCACCGGAATACCTGCCATCACCGCTTTCTGTACCAGCTCGAACGACGCCCGGCCACTGACGAGCAGGAGTGTTCCCCGAAGCGGGACCGAACTCTGCTCGGTGGCCCAACCGATCAGCTTGTCCACCGCGTTGTGCCTGCCGACATCCTCCTTGATTGCGAGCAGGTCTCCGGTGCGGGTAAACAGTCCGGCCGCATGCAGACCGCCGGTGGTGTCGAATACCCGCTGCGCCGAACGTAACCGGTCGGGAAGCTCGGTGATCGTGGCAGCAGACACCCGCACCGCATCGGTGACCGGTGAATGGCGGGTGCGTTGACGAATCGCGTCGAGAGACGCCTTCCCGCACACCCCGCACGAGGAGGTGGTGTAGAAGTTGCGTTCGATCCCGGTGTCCGGCAAAAAGATCCCCGGCGCGAGATCGACATCGAGGACGTTGTAGGTGTTGACCCCGTTCTCGTCGACACTGTTGCAGTATCGGATGGCGGCAATGTCCGAGCGATCGCCGATGATCCCCTCGGTCAACAGAAATCCCTGCGCCAGTTCGACATCCGAGCCGGGGGTACGCATCGTCACCGCCAGCGGGGTCCCGTTGACCCGGATCTCGAGCGGCTCCTCCACCACCACCGTGTCGGGACGCGTGGTGTGCCGGGTGTCGGTGATCCGGGTGACCGGGGTCCGGGTGGTGACGCGCCCCATCAGGGACGCCTTTCGAGTCGGATCAGCACGGCCTTCGACACCGGGGTGTTCGACTTCGCCGCGACGTGCTCGAGCGGCACGAGCGGGTTGGTCTCCGGGTAGTAGGCGGCCACGTTCCCGACCGGGGTGGGATACGGCACCAACCGGAAATCATCCGCCCGCCGCTCCTGCACCGTGCCATCCGGGCGCGTCCACTCCGAGACGAGGTCAACCCGGTCCCCCGCCGCGTACCCGAGGCTCTCGAGGTCCTGCGCGCTGATGAACAGCACCCGCCGTCCGCCCTTGACGCCGCGGTAGCGGTCGTCGAGACCGTAGATCGTGGTGTTGTACTGATCGTGCGAACGCATCGTCTGCAACATCAACTTCCCCTCCGGGACGGGCAGCCACGACAGATCGTTCACCGTGAAATTCGCTTTGCCCGTCGCCGTTTCAAAGCGGCGCTCATCCCGCGGCGGATGCGGCAGTCCGAACCCGTCCGGCCGACGGACCTTTCGGTTGAAGTCCTCGAACCCGGGAATCACCCGGGCGATGGAGTCGCGGATCCGGTCGTAGTCCGCGGTGAACTCCGCCCACGGCACCGAATGATCCGGACCGAACAAGGCTTGGGCGATCCCGCACACGATCGCCACTTCACTGCGCAGATGCGCACCGGCCGGTGTCAGGCTGCCGCGGGAAAGGTGCACCATCGACATCGAGTCCTCGACCGACACCTGTTGTTTCCGGCCGGACTGGACGTCCCGATCGGTGCGGCCCAACGACGGCAGGATCAACCCGGTCCGCCCGGTGACGAGATGACTACGGTTCAGCTTCGTCGACACCTGCACCGTCAGCGCACACCCGCGCAGCGCGGCCTCGGTGGTCTCGGTGTCCGGGGTCGCGGAGACGAAGTTACCGCCCATCCCGACAAACACCGACGCCGTCCCGTCGCGCATCGCCCGAATGGAATCAACGGCATCGAGGCCGTGCTCGCGCGGGGATACGATACCGAACTCGCTGTCCAATGCGGCGAGAAACGATTCGGGCATCTTCTCCCAGATCCCCATCGTCCGATCACCCTGGACGTTCGAATGCCCGCGCACCGGGCACACCCCGGCCCCGGGTTTACCGATCATCCCCTGCAACAGCAGCAGGTTCACCGCGTCCTGGATCGTCGCGACCCCGTGGGTGTGCTGGGTCAATCCCATCGCCCAGCAGATGATCGTCTTCCTCGACGCGATCAACGCGTCCGCCGTCGCCCGGATCTGGTCGAGCGTCAGTCCGGTTGCTTCCACCACGGTGTCGAGGTCGACCCGCCGCAGATGCGCCGCGCACGCCTCGAACCCCGCGGTGTGGGTGTCGATGAACTCCCGGTCCAGCACGGTCCCGGGGTTGCGGTCCTCGGCCTCGAGCAGCAACCGGCCCAGACCCTGGAACAGGGCCTGGTCGCCGCCCAGACGGATCTGCAGGAACTCGTCCGCGATCTGCACCCCGTTCCCGAGCACCCCGTGCATTTTCTGCGGGTCCTTGAACCGCAACAACCCGGCCTCCGGCAGCGGATTGATCGCGATCACCCTCGCCCCGTTGGCCTTCGCCTTCTCCAACGTCGAGAGCATCCGGGGGTGATTGGTCCCCGGGTTCTGCCCGGCGATCAGGATCAGATCGGCGTTCTCGAGGTCGGGAACCGAGACCGACCCTTTCCCGATCCCGATCGTCTCCACCAACGCGCTACCGGACGACTCGTGGCACATGTTCGAACAGTCCGGCAGGTTGTTCGTCCCGAACGCCCGGATCATCAACTGGTACACGAACGCCGCCTCATTCGACGTGCGCCCGGAGGTGTAGAACACCGCCTCGTGCGGCGACGCCAACCCCCGCAGCTCCCCGGCGATCAACGCGAACGCCGCATCCCAGCCGATCGGCTCGTAATACGAGGCCCCCGGCAACAACACCATCGGATGCGTCAGGCGACCCTGCTGCCCCAACCAGAACTCGGTCCGCCCCAACAGATCCGACACCGAATGCGCGGCGAAGAACTCCGGGCCGACCGTGCGGGTGGTCGCCTCCTCCGCGACCGCCTTCGCCCCGTTCTCACAGAACTCCGCATGCTTACGATGCCCCGGAGTCTCCGGCCACGCACAACCCGGACAGTCGAACCCCTCCCGCTGATTCAACCTCCACAAGGTTCGGGCCGTCCGCACCGGGCCCATCTGCTCCATACCACGCCGCAACGACACCAACACGGCAGGAATACCTGCGGCATAAGACTTCTCGTGCGTAACAACGACATCGTCCTCGTCGAAGACGTACCTGCCGGTGGTGTCGGTCATGAACTCAGCTTCCTCGTGCAATCCAGTCGGCCAGATGCGGGGCCTCGGTACCGATCGTCGTTCCATCACCATGCCCGGTGTGAACAGTCGTCTCCTCAGGAAGGGCGAACAACCGGTCCCGGATCGATCCGATGATCGTCGGGAAATCGGAGTACGAGCGACCCGTCGCCCCGGGGCCACCCGAGAACAGCGTGTCTCCGGAGAACAGCGCACCGACCTCGGGCAGATACAGACACGACGAACCGGGTGAGTGCCCCGGTGTGTGGATCACCTGAATGTCGGTACCGGCGATGGCGACACGTTGCCCGTCCTCCAGGCTCCAGTACTTCACATCAGGGTGCGTCATCGTCCAGAGGACGTCGTCACCCGGGTGCAGCAGCACCGGGGCGTGCAGACGCTCCGCGAGTTCAGGCGCGACCGTGACGTGATCGTTGTGACCGTGCGTGCAGATCACGGCGTTGACGTGCCGATCGCCGACGGCATCGATGATCGGCTGCGCCTCGTGCGCGGCGTCGACGACCACCACATCGGTGTCGTCACCGATCAGCCAGATGTTGTTGTCGACGTTCCACTCTCCGCCGTCGAGGGAGAAAGTGCCCTCGGTGACGACCCGTTCGATCCGGAGCTTCCCGCTCACAAGACCACCACCGAACGGAGCACCTCACCGGCATGCATGGTGTGGAAAGCCTGTTCGACCTCGTCGATCTTGATGCGCTCGCTGACGAACTTCTCGAGCGGAAGCCGGCCCTGCTGGTACAGGTCGACGAGCATCGGGAAGTCCCGCTCGGGCAGGCAGTCGCCGTACCACGACGACTTCAGTGAGCCGCCGCGCGAGAAGAAGTCGATCAGCGGCATCTCGAGGGTCATGTCCGGCGTCGGCACACCGACCAAAACCACCGTGCCCGCAAGGTCACGCGCGTAGAACGCCTGCTTCCACGTCTCCGGACGGCCGACCGCATCGATCACCACATCGGCACCGAAACCACCGGTCAACTCCTGCACGGCCTCGACCACGTCCACATCGGAGCCGTTGACGATGTGCGTGGCACCGAGATCCTTCGCCCACTGCAGCTTCTTCTCGTCCCGGTCGATGGCGATGATCTTCGATGCACCGGCCAGGCGCGCCCCCATGATCGCCGCGTCACCGACACCGCCGCACCCGATGACAGCCACCGAATCGCCGCGGCCGACGTTGCCGGTATTCACGGCGGCGCCCAGCCCGGCCATGACGCCGCAGCCGAGTAAACCCACGACAGCAGGATCCGCCGACGGGTCCACCTTGGTGCACTGACCGGCATGAACCAGAGTCTTGTCGGCGAAGGCTCCGATGCCCAGCGCCGGGGTGAGTTCGGTGCCGTCCTCGAGCGTCATCTTCTGCGCAGCATTGAACGTATCGAAGCAGTACTGCGGGCGGCCGCGCTTACACGCGCGACACTGACCACACACGGCACGCCAGTTCAACACCACGAAGTCGCCGACCGCTACCGACTCCACGCCCTCGCCGATACTCTCCACGACGCCCGAGGCCTCATGTCCGAGAAGGAACGGGAACTCGTCGTTGATGCCACCGTCACGGTAGGTGAGGTCGGTGTGGCAGACCCCGCATGCCGCGATGTCGACGACCACTTCGCCGGGTCCGGGGTCGGGGATGGTGATGGTCGCGATCTCGACGGGGGCACCCTTCGAGCGGGCGATGACGCCTCGTACCTGCTGCGGCATGGGACTCGTTCCTTCGGTCGATCAGTGTGGCGGATCGATGCATGGCTATATATGCACCTCTCCCGAGACCCTACGGACCGGAGCACCGACGGGGGACTGATCGAAGGGACAGGCCGACCTGGTCGGATTGCCAGCCGACCAGGTCGCAGCCTCGAATTCCGAGGAGTCAGCCGATGAGGCCGGCGCCCTGGGTACGGGCGCGGGCGAAGCGTTCCTCTGCGTCTGCCCAGTTCACGATGTTCCACCAGGCCTTGACGTAGTCCGGCTTGACGTTCTGGTAGTCGAGGTAGAAGGCGTGTTCCCACATGTCGAGCATGACGACCGGGATCAGGGCGGC
>NZ_JANFQF010000015.1 GCF_024438035.1 Rhodococcus tibetensis | reverse complement strand
GCCGCGGACCTTGCTGACCATCAGGTGGCGGACGGAGAAGCCGACGGTGGAGTGGACGGGGTCGATGGCCCAGGTTCCTGCGGTGAGACCGGGCAGCGTGGTGATGGCGGTGGTCATGGCGAACTCCTCGAGTCGTGCAAGTGGTTGAATGTTCAATCGCTTGTTGCTTCAACTATGGGCCGGGAAGATTTCTTCCGCAACCACTGTGTGACGTCGGTCACGATCTGAAGGCGGAGCGCGCGATACGCGAACTGCCGCTCCGGCAGCCTCCAGGGACCGAATAATCTTCCGAAAAAACTTCAGTCGTGACTGTAGACTTTTGGTAGCGACGGTTCTAAAGTATTGAACGTCAACAGAGGGAAGTATCGGCGAGGTAGCCGACGAGCTACCGAGGAAAGACGAAGGCACGGGGCGGAGTCGAAAGTTCTACAAGGTGGTTTCGCCCCCGGAACACCCGGCGTGAGAAGGAGAAGGTCAGCTACTCACGCTGTCGCAAGAAGTCGAGGTGAGAGGCGGGTGTTGCGTATCCATCATCAGGATCCGTATGCAATGAATGTCTTGTCCTTGTGCCGGCCGCGACCGGCACAGCTATAACCCCTTCGGACCCCGGCGCGAGTTCGCGCCGGGGTCCCTTACGACCCAACGAGGGACCCGACGAAGGAACCGTGGACAACCCCATCGGCACCACCAACGAACTAGACAACGACGACTACCCGGCATACACCATGGGGCGCGCCGCCGATCTTCTCGGCGTCACTGCAGCATTTCTTCGGAGTCTCGACGACATGGGGTTGCTGGTGGCGTACCGCTCGGAGGGTGGGCATCGTCGCTATTCGCGCCGTCAGCTCCGGCTTGCCGCCCGCGTCCGGGAACTCGTCGACGCCGGCACGGCAGTCGAAGCGGCCTGCCGCATTATTTCGCTCGAAGACCAACTCGCCGAGGCTCGGCGCGCAAACCCGGCCCGCTAAGCAGGGTCGGTCTCGCCGGTGGTGTGCCGGGTGGGTTCCGCCCCAGGTTTGTCCCGGCGCTCGAACTCGAGATCCATTTCGAGGTCCTCATGCTGGTTGTGGCGGAAGAGGATGAGGAAGACGATCCACCCGATCAGGGCCACGAGAATGTAACTCACCATGCGGTAGACGAAAACGGCAGCCAGCGCCTGCGACGCCGTCGTTCCTGCCGCCGTCAGCGTGGCGATCAAGGTGCCGTCGACGAACCCCAGTCCGCCCGGCGCCAGCGGAATACTGGCTACCGCCTTGGCGGCAGCGAATGCGATCAGCAGACCGGCGAACGACGGTTCGGCGCCGACCGCCCAGCAGGCGAACCCCAGGCAAGCAACGTCGGCGAGGCGGTGGACGGCCGACCACCCGAAGGCGGCGAGTGAATCGCGCCGGCCCAGTTCGACCGAATCGAGCTGGCCCAGGATTTCCTTCCACCGCGCGATGCCGGTTTCGGGGGGGTTCTTGCGGAACTTGTTGTACCGAGTGAGGACCCGACGACCAGTCGACTCAATGCAGTCGGGATGACGGGAGATGTACCGCAAGCCGTAGAACAGGGCGAATGCGGCCACCAGCGACAGCACCAGGGTGATGGGGCTGACCTTGGTTCCGACTGCGAACGCGCCGGCCGCGCCGAGGAATGCGAGGCTGCCTGCGGCGATCACTCCGGAGATCGCGAGCTGCCACGATGCCACGACGGGCGTGGCGCCCCATTTCCGGGTCTGCTTGTAGGTGAACGCGGTGGAGAAGACCTGGCCGGCCGGCAGGCTGACGGCCATCGCAGTGCTCGCGTAGATGACGGACACGGACTTCATCTGGGAGACGGCGACGCCTCCTGCTTGCAGGAGGCGTCGCTGGACGGCGCCGTAGCCGCTCAGCGACACCGCTTGCGCCGCGATGCACGCAGCGACCCACCCCCAGTGAATCTCGGTGAGTGCTTTCCATGAATCACTGAGCGTCGGCCACAGGTAAATCCCCTCGACGATCAGGAGCGCGAGGAGCCCGGCACCGAGCAGCCATTTGATCCACCAGAATCGACTTCGCTGCCGAGGTGGCTCGGCAGTGGGCGGGTCGGAACGAGGCAGGGCCACATCCCAAGCGTAACCAACCGATAGCGGATTACTCCGGATAGTCCTCCGGCCAAGCCAGGTGGGTGTTGCGGCGCCGCCCACGCAGCTGCACCTGTTCGCCCAGTTCCCAGTGCGCCTGCTCCTCGTCGTCGGCGAAGTACAGGGCGCTGGTGGACGCCAGGACGCGGCTGGGATGAAGCTTGGCCAGCTCGGTGAGGCGCGAAGCCTCGTTGACGGGGTCACCGATCACGGTGTATTCGAACCGCTCTGCGGCACCGATGTTTCCGGCGACCGCAAGGCCGGCGGACACGCCGATGCCGATGTCGAGACCGGTGATCTCGTTGAGAGCGAATCTCAGCTCCCGGGCGGCGGCCAGTGCGGCGGTCGGCGCGTCGGGGCGGTCGAGCGGGGCGCCGAAGATCGCGAGAGCTGCGTCACCCATGAACTTGTTGACGAATCCGTGGTGGCGGTCGATGACGTCGACGACGACGCGGAAGAACTCGTTGAGCAGGTTCACCACCTCGCCGGGCGGACGTTCGGCTGCCGCACCGGTGGAGCCGACCATGTCGACGAACAGAACGGCCACGAACCTCGTCTCACCGCCGAGTTCGGTGCCGAACTGGAGGGCTCGCCGCGCCACGTCCTCACCGACGTGCTGGCCGAACAACTCACGCAGGAGTCGGCGCTCGTCGGATTCGCGCATCATCCGGTTGAACCCGACCTGCAACCGTCCGATCTCGCTCCCGTCGAACACTTCCACCCGGACATCGGTGGCGCCGCGCTGGACCCGTTCGATGGCCCGCCGCAACTGCTTGATGGGATCGGAGATCTGGCTGGCGGTCAGCATCGAGAGTGCGAAGGCCTGCGCGATCGCGATGATCGAGAGCAGCATGATCGCCCACGCGAGTGCGTTGGGGGAGAACACCAGGTCAGTTGTCAACTGCGTGACGCACAGCAGGATGATGCCGATGACGGGCATCAGTGTGCCGAGGCCCCAGGTCATGGCCAGGCGGGTGCCGACCCCGGGGGCCATGGTCCTGTCGAATTCACCCTCGCTGAGGGCGCGCGCAGCCACCGGGCGCAGGATGCGTTCCCCGAGCATGTAGGTGAAGCCGAACGTGGTGGTCGCGGCCATGCAGACGGTGACGATCACCGCGACTGCGAGTTCCGGCATCTCGGTGATGGTGAGCAGCACGAAGATGATGCCGCCGAGTATCCAGAGGACCAGATGCACGATCGCCTGCCGCAGCGGTGCGTGCAGCGCCGACATCTGTTCGCTGCGGGTGGGCGGGCCGCCGCGCAATTGCCATCGAATGACGGATCGCAGCATCATCGCGGCCGCGGTCAGACTCACCACCGCGGCGAAGACCAGGTAACCGCCGAAGATCGCGACGTTGCGGACCCGGTCGGCGATGATGGCCTGCGATTCGGGGATCGGCACGCCGTAACGCACGAACGCGAAAACGAGGATAGCGCCGATGAAATTGGCGAGGAGCATCGAGACCATATAGAGCGGCCACCTGCTGCGGACGGTCGCCGCGATCGCTCTATAGGATTTCCGCACGCCGTTCAATTTAGCGGTGGGCATGTCCGGTAGCGCAGGACACGTCCCTTAACGGTTCCAGGCGCGCGTGTTTCAGGTGCGAACTACCCGCCAACCTGGTGAAGCTCGATACGCTCCGCAGGTGAACTCGAACGAGGGCTCGACGTCAGCCATGGCAACGGAACGTGGGCAACCCGCCTCGGCGTCCGTGCATCCTGTGGTGCGGGTGACGGCGGAGTGGACGTGGCGCCTGCTCGTCATCTTCGCGGGGCTGCTGACCCTCGGTTACATCGTCACCAGACTCGACACCGTCCTCATTCCTGTGGGGCTCGCGCTGCTTGCCTCGGCACTGCTCGTGCCACTCGTGGACTGGCTGCAGGACAAGGGTGTGCCCCGATCTGCGTCGGTGGTGGTGGTCCTGGTGGCGTCGATCGGCGTCGTGGCCGGGATCATGACGTTCGTGGTCGAGCAGTTCGTCGCCGGTCTTCCCGGCCTGACCGACCAGTTCGAAGCCAGTGTCGACCAGATCCAGAACTGGTTCACCAGTGGGCCGTTCCACTTCAGCGAGGATCAGATCCACCAGGCCGGCGACTCTGTGGTCAAGTCCATCCAGGACAACCGCGAACAGCTCACCAGTGGTGCGCTGACCACGGCCACCGTCATCGGGGAGATCTTCACCGGTGCGCTGCTGACCCTGTTCACTCTCATCTTCTTCCTCTACGGCGGAAGCCAGATCTGGGAGTTCGTCACCCGACTCGTCCCTGCTGCTTCGCGCCGCCGCGTTCGGCTGGCCGGAAGCCAGGGATTCGGCTCGCTCATCGGGTACGTCCGCGCCACCGTTGCGGTCGCAGCCGCCGACGCCGTCGGCATCGGGGCGGGACTCGCCATCTTGGGCGTACCCCTCGCCCTGCCCTTGGCGTCGCTGGTCTTCATCGGTGCGTTCATCCCCATCGTCGGTGCGTTCCTCACCGGGTTCCTCGCGGTCCTCGTCGCACTGGTCACCAAAGGCTTTCTCACCTCGCTGATCGTGCTGGGCATCATTATCGGCGTGATGCAGCTCGAGGCCCACGTGCTGCAACCGCTGTTGCTCGGCCGCGCCGTCCGGTTGCATCCCCTCGCGGTGGTTCTCGCGATCACGACGGGAATCGTGCTCGCCGGGATCGTCGGCGGTCTGCTCGCCGTTCCCATCGTCGCGGTGCTCAATACGGCGGTCCGTTCACTCCTGTCCGGGGACCCCGACGCCACCTACGACGCACTCGAGGTCGACGATCCCGCTGTCCCGCTCTACCCGGCGGAGCCCGACGAACCGGACGAACCCCATGACCGACGACCATGAGCGCCGCACTCGGCTTCACTACCGGCCGACCGTGCGAGCCGTCACCGAGCAAGATACCCAGCCGGATGCGCCGCTGTGGCGTGCCGCGCAGGCGTTCCGTCTGGTCACCCTCGTGTATGCGGTCAGCTACCAGTTCGTGTCGGTCCAGTACTACTCCCATCAGAGGCTGAGTTGGTTCTTCGTCGCGCTGATGGCCGTGTGGTCGGGGGTCTCGGCGGTGCTGCTCTCACACGGGAAGATGCCGCGCTATCAAATCGTGATCGCGGACCAGCTCGTCGTCATTGCGTTGATGGCATCGACGAGACTGGTGGCCGGCCCCGAGTGGTATCAGCACCACCAGACTCTTCCGACGACGTTGTGGGTCACCAACGCAGTGATTTCGGCGGCTGTCTTCGGTGGGCCGTGGCTGGGGATGGCATCCGGCGTCCTGATGGCCACCGTGAGCGCGGTGGTGCGCGACCAGGTCAACCTCGATCTGTGGCGGGACGCCACGGCGCCCGTGCTGGTGTCGGTCGGACTCGCGCTCGGGCTGGCCACCACGACGGCGCGACGGGCGCAGGCGCAGCTGGAGCGGGCCGTACGGCTGGCTGCGGCAACGGAGGAACGCGAACGGCTCGCCCGCGAGGTCCACGACGGTGTACTCCAGGTGCTTGCCCTCGTTCGCAGGCGCGGAAACGAAATCGGCGGGCCGGCAGCGGAGCTTGCGGATCTGGCGGGGGAGCAGGAGGTGGCCCTACGCATGCTCATCTCCGAACAGGGCGTCGGGGTGACAGCTGACCTGGGCGGCGCGGCGATCGACCTGCGGCTGCTGCTGGGCACACGGGCGAGCACCACTGTCTCGGTGTCGACGCCGGCCGACCCGGTCACGATCGAGCGGGAACGTGCCACCGAACTCGCCGCCATCGTGGACACGGCGCTGGCCAATGTGGCGCAGCATGCCGGGACCGGCGCCAAAGCCTACGTCCTGCTCGAAGATCTGGGGGACGAGGTGATCGTCAGTGTGCGCGACGACGGCGCGGGAATCGCCCCCGGCAGGTTGGCCGAAGCGGAAGCCGAAGGGCGCATGGGAATATCGAAGTCGATCCTGGGGCGCGTCCGAGTGCTCGATGGAACCGCCGAGCTCGACACCGAACCCGGGCAGGGCACCGAATGGGAGATCCGCGTGCCGAAGGGAGAAGACCAGCATGGATGACGAGCAGGCCGGCGATCAGATCACCGTGATGGTGGTCGACGATCATCCGATGTGGCGGGACGCCGTGGCGCGGGACCTCGAGGGTGCCGGATTCACCGTCGTCGCGACTGCGGACGGCGTAGCCACCGCGGGCCGGCGGGCCGCCGCAGCGCGCCCGGACGTCGTACTCATGGACATGCAGCTGCCGGATGGGAACGGGGCGACGGCCACCGCCGCGGTGCTCGAGGTGTCGCCCGACAGCAGGGTCCTCGTCCTGTCGGCGTCGTCGGAGCGCGACGATGTCCTCGACGCCGTGAAGGCGGGTGCATCCGGGTACCTAGTGAAGAGCGCTTCGGTCGAGGAGCTGCGCGAGGCGGTGCGGGCCACCGCGGCCGGGCAGGCCGTGTTCACACCGGGTCTCGCCGGACTGGTGCTGGGCGAGTATCGCCGGATGTCGAGTGCGCCCGCCGATGAGCGGGGACCCACCGTCCCGAAACTCACCGAGCGGGAGACCGAGGTCCTGCGTTTCGTCGCGAAAGGTTTGAGCGCCAAGCAGATCGCCACCAAGCTGTCACTCAGTCACCGCACCGTCGAGAACCACGTGCAGGCCACCTTGCGCAAGCTTCAACTGGCCAACCGTGTCGAACTCACCCGGTACGCCATCGAGCAGGGCCTCGAGTGAGCCGTGCGTATCCTGGTCGGTATGGAGGCACGGGACCTACGCGTATCCGATGCGGAGCGCGAACACGTCGGTGAACTGCTGCAACGGGCGGTGGGCCAGGGGATGCTGTCGCTGGGGGAGTTCACGGAGCGAATGGACACGGCGCTGGCTGCGAAGACGCGCGGCGAACTCAATGCCGTCCTCGTCGACCTGCCCGGGATCCAGCTGATCTCCGAGTTCGTGCCGCCCCCCTATCCCGACCGCCCGTACGCCACCCGGCCTGTCCCACCCACACCGGCACCTGCGCATTCGGTAGGTCACCACGTGTCCGTGCCGCCGCCCGGTGAGGTCATCCGCGGCCGGATGTCCTCGGTCAGCCGCACCGGTTCGTGGAATGTGCCGGCCTCCCTGAAAGTGGACACCCGGGTGTCGAGCGTGAATCTCGACTTCACCCGCGCCGTCATGGCGACACAGGTGGTGTACCTCGACATCGACGACTACGCGAGCTCCCTCACCCTGATCGTCCCCGCCGAGGCAACCGTCGACCTCAACGGGATAGAGACGGTGGGCGGCAGCGCGACCAACAAGGTGCGCAGCGGCCCGCCCATCGGGCCCCTGCACCTGGTGGTGCGCGGCAAAGTCCGGTTCGGCACCGTCACTGCCAGGCACCCGTTCGGCACCTCGCTCCGCAACATGTTTCAGTAAGCGGTCCGTCGTCACACAAAACCCTCATCCCGCTCGAGTAGGTCTACTCATGTGTAGACGGAGTGGTCGTCGGACGATGAATGCATGTCCACACCAGGCAATCCCTCCGTCGATCCGCGCCTGATCGCCCAGCTGTCCGGCGATTTCTCCGCACTCGGACAGCAGATGCGGCACGTGGGTGAAAACCTCGCCATCCTGCAGGCACAGCTGTCGACCGTTCCGCAGCCTTCCCCCGCGCCGGCGCCTGCGCCCGGACCTGTCGCGCAGCCCGGATGGGCCCAGGCCCCACAGCCGATGTACCGGCCACCGGCGCCCCAACCTCCTTCGCCCCAACCTTCTGCGGCCCTGCCTCCCGTAGCCCAGGCGCCGCCGCCGGTGCAGTTCCGGCCAGCTCCCATTCCGCCGCCGAGGGTGGCCCGGGAACCGTGGTGGCAACGCGACGGGGTCATCAGCCGAATACTCGCCGTCGCTGGTGTGGGTGTGACCCTGATCGGGGTCGTCATGCTGCTGGTGCTGGCCGCCCAGGCCGGGTTCTTCGGTCCGGGTCTGCGGGTCGCGGCCGGCGCGATTCTGTCGGTGGTGCTCGTCGTCCTCGGTACGCGCGTGCTCGGCCGCCCGGGCGGCAGGGTCGGCGGAATCGCCCTTACAGCAACGGGTATCGCTGGTGCGTATCTCGACGTCGTGGCCGTCGCCGTCGTGTATCACTGGCTGCTTCCGGCCCTGGCCATGGTCGTGGCGCTCGGGGTCGCCGGAGTCGGTGTGGCTCTGGCCGTCAGGTGGGCGTCGCAACCACTCGCCCTTCTGGTCGTGACGGGAGCTGCGGTGCTCGCCCCGGTCCTGACCGACGGCATCACACTCACACTGATCGGATTCCTCTACGTCATCCAGGTGGCCGGCTTCCCGGCCCAACTCGGCCGCACGTGGCCGTACCTGGCGATTGCGCGCACCATTCCCGTGGTGATCGCCCTGCTGATCGCGATCGCCGACATCAGGGTCGGCGACGGGCAGGAGAGGAACTGGGCGCTCGCCAGTGCGGCGCTGGTGGCGTTGTTCGGTCTCGTGTCATCGATCATGCTGCTGCGCAGGAGCTCTCGTGACATCACCGCGACAGCGATGATCGTGACGACTGCGGTCCCGATGCTTCTGGTGTCCGACCTCTTCAGCCGTGTTCCGTCCACGTCGATCGCGCTCACGCTCGCGGCCGCGATGTTCGGGGCCTGGATGGTCGTGCGGCCGCTGCCGCTGCATGCGCGCAGTGCGCTCGCAGGCACGGGGACCCTCGCTCTGCTGCTCGCCTGTCTGGTCGGTGCCGGTGACGAGGTCGCACCGCTCGTCCTACTCGGGGTGGCAACGCTGTTCCTCACCGTCGGTGGCCAGGCGTCCTCACGCCTCGCCTACGCGGTCGGCGCAGCCTTCGCGATGATCGGTGGTCTGGCCTTCCTCGACAGCGCCCCGCCGTTCGTCCTCGTCGACGAATACAGCGCGGTCGACCTGCTGGGCATCACGACGGTGCTGTCCGGGCTGGTGCTGGTCGGCACGGTGGTCCTGCTCGTCTGGTATGCGCATTCATTGCAGCTGGTCAAAAACGCTACCGCCCAAACCCTCTGGGTTCTTGCCGGACTCGTCGTCCTCTATGCCGTCACTACGGTGACGGTGTCGGTAGGTACGGCGATCACGGGTACATCCGTAGGTTTCATCGCCGGTCACTGCGTCGCCACCATTGTGTGGATGGCGGCAGCGACGGCTGCTCTGGTATTCGGTTTGGCTCATCGCGAGTATGCCCACACCGCTCTGGGCGCCGGACTGGCTTTGACCGCAGCCGCACTGGTCAAACTGTTCGTGTTCGACCTCGCCATGCTCGACGGTCTGTTCCGCGTACTCGCCTTCCTGGTGGTCGGCCTGCTGCTACTGCTCGCCGGTACGCGCTACGCCAGGGAATTCGCGGAGCGTGACACCGGGCGCGGTGCGCCCGGCCAGTCGGTCAGCGCCGATTCTGCCGAGCGATGAGTTCACTGACGCTGACGGCGTTGCCGTCGTCCGCACGATGCCTGCCGCTCGACGTGTCTTCCGGGTTGGCCGGTGGTTGTTCGACACTTCGTCGGCGGGTGCCGTTGGTTCCCGTGCCACCGTTGGTCGCTGTGCCGCCGACGGCCCCCGCATTGCCGTTCGTTCCCGAGCCGTTGGGGCCCGTGTCGCTGGTGCCGGTCGCGCGCCTACCGCTGCTCGCGTCCGGGCCGTCGGGCAGGGCACGACGCCTCCTCGACGGCACCGAGGGAACCGGCCGGGCAGGAGACGACTGGGGGGTTTCCTGCTCGTACGGCGCCGGGACCGATCGCGGCGATCGTGTGGGAAGCGACGGCGCCTGTTGCGTGGGCGTGCTCGGCCGAGGTTCGGCGGGTGACGAGATCGGACGTGGCCCGGCCGCAGAGGTGGAGCGTAGGTCTGCGAGCCAACTCTCGATCGGTCGCGACTCGGTGGCAGGGCCCGGAGCCGGAGCGGCTTGCCGCGGCGGTTGCTGGGCGGGACGGGGTGGTTGCGCAGGTCGGGTCTGCCGATTGGTGCGCGACGGACCTGTGGCAGGACGCGGAGCGGCTGCTTGTGGCAGAACGGTGGTCTGCGGTTCGGCGGGCTGTGCGTCGTCCAGCTGCTTCGGCGGTTGGGCGGGCCTGCCCGTGGCTGACCGCCGGGCCTCGTTCTGCACGCGCCGCGCCTTCTCCTCGTCCTCCGACATTTTCGCGGCGAGCGCCTGAGCCGTGACGAGGGGGATCGGCTCGGTGAGCGGTTCGGGCTTGCGGGGAGCGGGCGGTGCGGAGGGCTTAGGGCGCGGTGGCGCCGGGCCCACCGGGGTCAGTTCGGGGACGTCGGTCGGCATCAGTTCGCTGTCGAGAATCGGCTCGCCGAGACCCGTCTTCTCCTGGATGCGCTTCATCCACGCGGGTGCCCACCAGCAGTCGTCGCCGAGGAGCTTCATGGTCGCAGGGACGAGGAACATACGGATGAGCGTGGCATCGATGATCAGCGCGGCGATCATTCCGTACGAGATGTACTTCATCATCACGAGTTCGGAGAACCCGAACGCACCGGTGACGACGATGAGGATGAGGGCGGCGGCGGTGATGATGCGCCCGGTGTGTGCGGTGCCGACACGAATGGACTCGGTCGTACTCGCCCCCTGAGCACGCGCCTCCACCATGCGCGAGAGAAGGAACACCTCGTAGTCGGTGGACAGGCCGTAGACGATCGCGATGATGAGCACCAGCACCGGGGACATGATCGGGCCCGGGGTGAAGTTCAACCAGGCCGACCCGTGACCGTCGATGAAGATCCACGTCAAAATGCCGAGCGTGGAACCGAGCCCCAAGGCGCTCATCAGCGCGGCCTTGATCGGCAGCACCAGTGAGCCGAACGTCAGGAACATCAGCAACGTCGTCAGGAACAGGACAGAGATCACCATCGTGGGCAGGTGTTCGAGCAGTGCGGCGATACTGTCCTGCTCGATAGCGGGCGTTCCGCCTACCAGCACCTGCGCACCGTCCGGGGCGTCCATGGCGCGCAGATAGTCGATCGTGGGTTTCGACTCGTTGCGGTCCACCAGACCCGCCTTGAGGACGACGACGCCGTCCTTGGCCGCGCCATCCGGGGAGAACTTCTCGATCAGGCCCGGGGCTCCGCTGGCTTCCTTGATGATCTGGCCCAGCGCCTTGTTGTCGGCGTCCGACACCACCAGCTTGACGGGTTCGGTACGCATGCTCGGGAAGATCTCGTCGAACTGTTCCTGCGCGGCACGAGTCGAGCTGTCCGGGGGTAGGTACGTCTCGTTGATGCCACCGAACTTGATGCCCGTCAGAGGGACGATCAGAAGGAGCAGGCCGACCACGATGGGGATGGTCACCTTCAGCGGGTTGCGCATCACCCACCGGGTGAGACGGCCCCAGATGCTGGCCTCGATCTCCTCGGTGTTCTTGGTCTGGCGGAAGCGCTCGAGGCTGAGGGCGTCGATGCGCTTGCCGAGAATGCCCAGGATCGCGGGCAGGATCGTGATAGACGTCAGTGCCGCGAGCCCCACCGTCGCGATGGCGCCGTAGGCGACGGACTTCAGGAAGCCCTGGGGGAACAGCAGCAGTCCACCGAGGCTGGCGACGATCATGGTCGCCGAGAACACCACGGTGCGTCCCGCGGTCATCACTGTTCTCCGGACGGCGGAGCGGGTGTCGTACCCCTCCGCCAGCTCTTCTCGGAAACGGCTGACGATGAACAAGCCGTAGTCGATGGCCAGGCCGAGACCCACGAGAGAGACCACGGGCGCGACGAATGAGTTGACTTCGGTGAAATTGGTGATGAGGCGGACTACGCCATTGGCGCCGACGACGGTGAGGCCGCCGATGATCAGGGGCAACGCCGCCGCCACGACACCACCGAACACGAAGAAGAGCAGGACACCGACGGCAGGGATCGCGAGGATCTCCATCCGTTTGATGTCCTTGGCCATCGTGTCGTTCAACGCGCCAGATACCGGTTGCAACCCTGCAAGCTGCACGTCGACGCCGTCGATGTAGAACTCTTCCTTGATATCGCGGAAGTTGGCGGTGACCTCGGTGTCGTTGTCACCGACGATGGCGATGCTCTCGATCGCGTGCTGCTTGTCGGGGCTCGAAGCGGCGCTCAGTGTCGGTGCCGACCCGACCTTGAAGTAACCGCCGTTGATCTTGAGAATCTTATCTGGGTGGTCCGCGGCCAGCGACTCGAGGTTGGCGACGATCTTCGCCTGAAATTCCGGGTCCTCGATGGTTTTGCCCTCGGGAGCCGTATAGAGCGCTACCACATCGCTGTTGGTGTCGCGGCCGAAGGTGCTGTCAGCGAGCTTGGCAGCGGCGACCGATTCCGAGCCCGGATCGTCCCAGCCGGACTGGCTGAGATGCTTCTCGAGACCCAGGCCGTATGCGGCCGAACCGAGCAACAAGGCAACCATGATGCCGATGACGGTGAATCGGGCCCGGTAGACGACGCTTCCCCAGCTCGCGAACACTGATCAACTCCTACTCGGCAGCACTCTTCCGCCCGACGAGCAGGGCGGAAAGCGGTCGGAACGGCTGCAACCAGGCACCCTCGTCGGGCAGTGTGTCGAGGCTGACCCGAGGAAGTGGCTCGCGGAAGACGCCGGGAATGTCCTCGAGATCGACGAAGTCCAGAAGGTCGGACGCAACCGCCCAGCTGGCGTGCTCGCGGAACCCGAGTATCTGGACCGGAATGCCGGTCGCGGCGATGTTCTCCAACGGTTCACGAAATGCCTGACCGTCAGCAGAAGCGACCATGACACCGGCCAGCCCCTCACCGTGCCGGAGCGCGATGTGGTCCAGCATGTCGGAGTCGACGTCACTGTCCTCATCGATCTTCGGCTTGGCGAACACCGCGAAGCCCACATTACGCAACGCTTCGACCCACGGTCTCACAACATCGGCGCTGCCAGCCGCGATATTGGTGAAGACGGTCGCTTCGGGTTCGAGCGTGTCGGTGCCGGACGCCGACAGTTCCGCGGTTCGGGAGAGGAGCCAACGGCCGAGTGCGTCGAATCGTGGCCGGTAGGCCGCTGTCGGACGGCCGCCGAGGATGGCGCCCAGCCCCATGTCGAGGTTCGGTGCATCCCAGACGAGAAGGACTCGCTTCTGGTGGCGTCCGTCACGTGCACCCACCACGGGAGATCCTGACGACACCGCGGTGCCGGCGGCGCCCGCAGGCGGCCCGCCGGATATGTACTGCTCGCTGACGCTCATGACCTGATCTTCCCCCAAATCAACTCGGTGATCGCACTGCCGACCTGGTGGGCCTTGTCCTCGAACTTCGTGACCGGACGCTCGTGCGTCATCGGGGACTCCCAGTCGAGGGAGGTCAACAGCGGTTCCGCGTTTCCGGCCTCGGCGATGGCCTCGGCGTACTCGGCGTGATCCGTTGCGACGTGCAACACACCGCCGGGCTTCAAGCGACTGGCGATCAGCGCAAACGTGGGGGACTGCAACAGGCGCCGTTTGTGGTGACGGGCCTTCGGCCACGGGTCCGGGAAGAAGACACGGACACCGGTCAGCGATTCGGGTTCGACCATGTTCTCGAGAACGTCCATGGCGTCACCACGCAGAACACGGATGTTCGGGATGTCGTCACGCTCGATCTGCTGCAGCAACTGTGCGAGACCGGGGCGGTATACCTCGACGGCCATCAGGTTGACGTGCGGTTCGGCTTTCGCCATCGCCGCCGTCGCGGTTCCGGTGCCCGAGCCGATCTCGAGAACCACAGGTGCGTCGCGCCCGAACCAGACGGCTGCGTCGAGGCGGGTGTCCGAGACCTCGGCACCGATCTTCGGCCACTGCCGGTCCCACGACTCCTGCTGGGCGGCGGTCAGCGCGCCCCGGCGGGAGCGGAAACTCGTCACCCTGGGGTGGAGTCGAGACCCCGTCTTGCGCGGAGTCTGTCCCTCCTCGGGGACGGCGGGTGCTTCCTGATCGGCGTGGTTCACCGGACCATTGTCACGCATGCGGACGATTTCTGGCATACGGGTCTGAAGTTCACGTTGAGACTTTCTGCTCGAACGGCGGCGTAGCCTGCACGGTTGCCTACGCCGGTTTCGCGGAAGTCTGACAGAATCCTGCCGGTACGGAAGGGGGGTCAGCACGTGATGGGCTTTGTAGACGCCGGGGGCGGGGAACTGGGCGAACTCGCAGACAGAGTTGCGGAAACGGACCGCGCGGCGGGGGAGTGCGTCCGGGACATCGCAGCGGATCTCCGCGCGCCGATCCGTGTGCAGATAACCGGTCGTGCGGGTGTGGGCAGAACCACTGTCGCGACCGTTCTGAAAGACGGTGCAATTCCGGGCGCCGTGATCGAAGAGCCGGGTCCGCTCGACGTGCCCGACGCGCCCGACCCCGTCCTGGACGGTGACGTGGTTGTGTGTGTCCTCGTCGAATCGGTGCGTGCCGCCGAGCGTGCGGCAGTCGCCGGGCTCGAGCGGGCGCTGTTCGTGCTCAACAAGGCAGATGCCCTCGGGGAGTCGCGGGAGCCGGCCGACGTGTGGAATGCGGCGCTCACGCGGGCGGCCGAGTGCTCGTCGGACGGTGGCCTGCCGGCTCTGCCGCTCATCGGGTCCCTCGCGACCGCCCGGGCGGTATCCGAGGCGGACCTGCCGGTCCTGCGTGAGCGCCCGCACGATCTCGGTTCCGTGTGGGATGCCCATGGTGTCGCCGCAGCGAGCGCCGCGCTCGCGGCGGATCCGCAACTGGACGCCGTAGCACTGACCGCCATGTTGCGCGTGGCGAGCGGAGCGGACGCGGTGGTGGGAGCTGTCGCCGAGCGAGTGGAGTACGTCCGGGCACGCCGATGCGAGAGTGCGCTGCGCGCGCTCCGGTCGCTGGCGGCCTGCACAGCCGAGGTCCGGGTTGTCCTCGAGGAGTACCTCGGGGGAGACGCCGCGGTCGCGCTCGCGGCCGCGGCTGCCCGAATCCACCTGACCGATTGGAATGCCGAGGCCCCGGCGGAGCCCTGCACCGCCGACGACGCCGTCCGGTGCGCGCACTGGTGGAGGGCGCAACTCGTCGGAAGGCCCACTGCCCGGCAACGTCGGGCCATCGTGGACGTGCGGCGCCATTACCTGCGCACCTGGCTGCGGATGGGTGGCCGTCCGGACGGCCGCCTGCTCGTCGACGCCCGCGAGCCGGGATGACGCGAGCGCTGACGGACCTGCCCGCCGAGACCGTCGACGTCGTTGCCCGGTGGAATCCGACGGCAGCCGCGCGGCTCGCCTCGGGTCCGGAGTTCAGACACGAGTTGTTCGTCGCCGGGCCCCGTCGTGCGGGCAAGTCCAGGCTCATCGACGGACTGCGTGAGCTCGACGCGTCCGCGTTCGACTTCGTCGACGACCCGCTGGACGCCGGTGTGGTGCTCATGGTGCTCGATGCCGCCGCACCACTCGGGCGGGAGGAGCTGTCTGTTCTCGACGTGGTCACGCGTCCCGCGTGCCCGGTGGTCTTCGCGCTGACGAAAATCGACGTCCACCGAGATTGGGCCACCGTCCGCGAGCGTGACCGCGCCCTGCTGGCCGGGCATGCGGAGCGATTCGCCGACGTGACAATTCATGCGGTCGCGGCCGGACTACGGGGTGCGCCGACGCGCGAATCCGGGGTCGAGGCGCTGCTCGCAGCACTCCTGTCCGCGGCGGACGGCCAGACGAGGGAGGCGCGGTCGGGAACGGAAAGAGTTCTCGAGCAGACCCGCCGGATGATCGTGGCCACCGGCCGTTCCATTCGGGAAACCGAAGCCGGTGCCGACCTCCGCGCCGAACGGGCCCGCCTACTCGCGCACCGCGACGGCCAGCGTGCGGAGCGGGTAGCTCGACTCCGCAGTCAGGTGCAGCTCGGCAAAGTCGAATTGATGCACGAGGTGTCCTCACGGATCCGGGCGGCGGGTGCGGCGGTGCGTGCGGACATCGACCGGGCCGGACGTACGGAACTCGCGGATTACCCTGACCGACTCGCCGACGTCGTGAAGAAGCTGAGCGCTGACCTCGACGGCGTGGTGACGACGCGACTCGACCACCTGCGTGCGCGCGCCGGTGTCGCCGCGTCCGATGCGCCCGGCACCGTCCCACCGCCCGATTCCACTGTCCCGGGACGCCCCGAGCCTCGCCACCGCGGACTCGAAGACCGAATGACGATCCTGATCGGGGCGTCGGCGGGACTCGGGCTGGGGCGCCTGGTGGTGACGCCACTGTCGGTGGTGCCTGCCCTCGACATCGCGTCCATCCCGCTGACTCTGACGCTCGGCGGCGGGGTCGCGTGGTGGCTTGCCCGGGCGCGCGGACACATCGCCGAGCGCTCCCACATGAGGCAGTGGGCCACCGAGTCACTCACGACCGTGCGTGCGCAGTGGGAGCAGTTGGTTCTCGGCCGGTTGTTGTCCGCCGAGGCGCAGATCAGCGAAATGATTCTTGCGGAGAGCCGGTCGCGCGCCGGGGAGGTGGACTCCCGGGTGGCACAGATCGACGGTGAGCTGCGAGGGCTCACGGCGAGGCGTAATGGTCAGCTCGCTGCGTGTGACCGGGACCTGGCGGCGATCGATCGCGGACTGCGGGAAATTTCTGACGCGAGGCGGGAACCGAAACACCTTCCCGAACGTCAGAGTACGTAGAGGTCTTCGGCGCAACATGCCCACATTTGTGTGGAACCATGTTGAATTGCGTCCGTCTCTCTGTGAAACTGATCGACGTGAAGGGAGATCGCCGTGGCAACTGCTGAGAGCTTTCTCGTTCCCGATGTGCCCCACTTCGAACTCGACACGTTCGGCGAGGACTCAGGAGCGGTTGCCCTGACCGATCCGACGCACGATATCGACGGCGACGGTCTCCTCGACACGCAGACTTTCGAATCCGGAAATGCCCTGGTAGTCGCCTCGGACATGGATGGGGACGGCGACGCCGACCATCTGACGACGATCTCCGACGACGGCGCGTACGCGGCCTGGGAATTTCATCGCGGCCCGGACGGCGTGGCGCGGTGGGAACAGACTGATGACGGGACCCTCGGTAACGGCTGAATACTCTCCCAAAATGCCCGTCAGGCACGGGAAAGGCGCCTGACGGCCTTACTGAATCGTTTCTGTGACCTTTCCGACCGCACCCGGTTCCCCTGGATGGGACCCGCGGCGTTAACCTCTAGGGATAGGACACCCGGCGCCCGCGTCTTCCATGTGGCATGGACGGCCTGGCTGGACCCCGCCGAGAGGGGAAAATCGGACCGTCTGGCACTCGTTGCGAGGGGCTCTCTCGCAACGGACGGCAGATGGTCCGGTTCCGGCTCACCCCAGGAGAGTTTGATGACCTCAGCGACCATTCCCGGTCTGAACGGAACTGACGGCACGCCCCCCACGGAGCACAGTGAGCTGCTCGCCTGGGTTCGAGAGGTTGCCGAACTCACGCAGCCCGACCGCGTCGTCTTCGCAGACGGCTCGGACGCCGAATGGGATCGACTGACCTCGCAGCTTGTCGACGCCGGTACGTTCACCCGCCTCAACCAGGAGAAGAAGCCGAACTCGTTCCTCGGCAACTCCGACCCGTCGGATGTGGCACGTGTCGAATCGCGGACCTACATCTGCACCAACGAGGAGATCGGCGCCGGTCCCACCAACAACTGGATGGACCCGGCCGAGATGAAGGCCCTCATGACCGACCTCTACCGCGGTTCGATGCGGGGTCGCACCATGTATGTCGTCCCGTTCTGCATGGGTCCCCTCGGTGCCGAGGATCCTAAACTGGGCGTCGAGATCACCGACTCCGAATACGTGGTCGTCTCCATGCGCATCATGACGCGCATGGGCACCGCTGCCCTCGAGAAGCTGGGTAAGGACAAGCCGTTCGTCAAGGCCCTGCACTCGGTGGGTGCGCCCCTCGAAGAGGGTCAGGCCGACGTGCCGTGGCCGTGCAGCGACACCAAGTACATCACCCACTTCCCGGAGACCCGGGAGATCTGGAGCTACGGTTCCGGCTACGGCGGCAACGCACTGCTCGGCAAGAAGTGCTACTCGCTGCGCATCGCCTCGGCCATGGCCCACGACGAGGGCTGGCTGGCCGAGCACATGCTGATCCTCAAGCTGATCTCGCCGGAGGACAAGGCCTATTACATCGCCGCTGCCTTCCCGAGCGCGTGCGGCAAGACCAACCTCGCCATGATCCAGCCCACCGTTCCGGGCTGGCGCGCCGAGACTCTCGGCGACGACATCGCGTGGATGCGGTTCGGTCAGGACGGCCGGCTGTACGCCGTCAACCCGGAGTTCGGATTCTTCGGTGTCGCACCCGGCACGAACCACGGTTCCAACCCCAACGCCATGAGGACGATGGAGGCGGGCAACACGCTCTTCACCAACGTCGCACTCACGGACGACGGCGATGTGTGGTGGGAGGGCCTCGAAGGTGACCCGCAGCACTTGACGGACTGGAAGGGCAACGACTGGACGCCCGAGTCCGGTGAGAAGGCGGCCCACCCGAACTCGCGGTACACCACCCCCATGTCGCAGTGCCCCATCCTCGCTCCCGAGTGGGACGACCCGCAGGGTGTGCCGATCTCGGCGATCCTGTTCGGCGGACGTCGCAAGACCACCGTCCCGCTGGTCAGCGAGTCGTTCGATTGGCAGCACGGCACGTTCCTCGGTGCCACCCTGTCGTCCGAGCAGACCGCAGCCGCGGAAGGTGCCGTGGGCACCGTGCGCCGCGACCCGATGGCGATGCTGCCGTTCATCGGCTACAACGCCGGTGACTACCTGAACCACTGGATCAACGTCGGTAAGAACGCGGACGCTCAGAAGTTGCCGAAGATCTTCTACGTCAACTGGTTCCGCCGCGGCGACGACGGCCGCTTCCTGTGGCCAGGTTTCGGCGAGAACTCGCGCGTCCTGAAATGGATCGTCGACCGCATCGAGCACAAGGCCGAAGCGGAGTCCACCCCGATCGGTTACGTCCCGACCGCAGCCGACCTCGAGTTGGACGGCCTCGACGTGAACGCGGACGACGTCGCCGAGGCGCTGAAGGTGAACGTCGACGAGTGGAAGCAGGAGTTGCCGCTGATCGAGGAATGGTTCGAGTTCCTCGGTGAGAAGGTGCCGTCCGGTATCCGTGACGAGTTCGAGGCACTGAAGCAGCGCCTGGGCTAGTCTCCCCGTAGGTGACCGAATGTCACAGTGGTTCAGTGATACTGAATCACTGTGACATTCGGCGTTTCAAAGGGAGATCGAGGTCAGCCCTGCGTGGCGGCCCACTCCTCGACCCGCCGCTGGGCTTCCTCGTCGGAGACGTTTTCGACGCGGGTCATGATCGCCCACCGGTGCCCGAACGGGTCGAGGAGGGAGCCGAAGCGATCGCCGGTGACAAACGTGGACGGCTCCTCGAAAACGTTCGCGCCGCGCTCGACGGCACGACGGAACGTGGCATCGACGTCCTCGCAGTAGAGCACGTACGAATGGTTGACGGTGTTCGTGCCGTCGGGCGCCTGCAGGCCCATCGTCGGCATCGGGTCGCTGAGCTGGATTCGGCCGTTGCCGAAGTCGAGTTCGGCGTGCATGACGGAGCCGTCGTTGCCGTCCATGCGCTGAACGACCGTCGCTCCGAACACCTCGGCGTAGTAGTCGATGGCCTTGGCTCCGCCGTCCACCACCAGATACGGCGTAATGGTGGTGTATCCCTCGGGGACGGGGCGCACTTCGTCTGTGGTCATGGTTTCAGTGTGCCGCCCGGACAGGACCCTGCATTGAACAAATCCGACCGATTCGGGCGGAACCCGGCAGGGCAACCGACAATCCCATACCATTCGGTCTGTAAGTGTCATGATTTCGATGCTCACCAACGAAAGGATTGACGATGCAGCCAGGAACCAGTACGGGCATGAAGCGACTCGCCGGAGGTGCCGCATTTGCTGCGGCTGCTGCGGCCGCCGTATCCATGGCCATGCCGGCGACTGCTTCGGCAGCAACGGAGGTAGCCCCTCCGACCGTGGTGACCGAGGTGGACGGAAATACCCTCGACATCACGGTCACCAACCCGAATATCTTCGCGCTCACCGACCCGCAGTCCTGTGGTGCCGTGGCGTTCGATGCCACCAGGCTCCCGGAAGTCCTCTCCAACCCTGCAGTCGTTCTCGAGCCGGGCTTCGCGGCCTGGATGACTCCGCTGACCGATCGGGTGGTTGCGAACGCCGCGGGTGACGCAGTCAAGACCTACACCACCGCGGAACTCGCGGACGGCGCCTACGCCGTGATCGGCGAGTGCCTCTCGCTTAGTACCGCCACCAGCCCGCAGACGACGCTGCCGCAGATCGTCTTCGTCGGCGGCCCGCTGGATGGAATCCAGTTCGGCAGCTAGACCCCGGACGGCGCTTCGCGCTCGTGCGCCTTTCTGGTGGCAGCAGCTACTGGAAAGGCGCACGAGCGGCGGAGCCGTCTAGCCTGCGTAGCCGGGTGGGTAGAGCACGGACTTGGTCTCGCAGAAGGCCTCGAGGCCTTCGGGTCCGTCCTCACGTCCGATGCCCGAATTCTTGTAGCCGCCGAACGGGGAACCCGGATCGAAGGCGTACCAGTTGATTCCGTAGGTGCCGGTGCGGACCCGGGCGGCCACTTCGAGACCCTTCTCGACATCGGTGGTGTAGACCGACCCGGCGAGCCCGTAGTCGGAATCGTTGGCGATCTTGATGGCCTCGTCGACGGAGTCGTAGGGGATCACGCACAGCACGGGTCCGAAGATCTCTTCCCTGGCGATGGTCATCGAATTGTCGACGTCCGCGAAGATCGTCGGCTCGACGAAGTACCCGGTCTCGAGGCCGGCCGGACGTCCGCCGCCGAGCACCAGACGTGCGCCTTCCTCCTTGCCCTTGGCGATGTAACCCTCGACCCGTTCGCGCTGCTTCTCGGAGATCAGGGGCCCGAGCTGCGCCGCCGGGTCGGACGGGAGTCCGACTGGGAAGAAGGCGGCGGTGGCCACCATGCCCTCGACCACTTCGTCATAGCGGGACCGCGGTGCCAGGATGCGAGTTTGTCCGACACAGGCCTGCCCGGTGTTCATCAGCCCGGACATCACGAGCATCGGCATCGTCGAGACGAGGTCGGCGTCTTCGAGAACGATCGCGGCGGACTTGCCGCCCAGTTCGAGGGAACAGCGCTTGAGGTTCTGCGCCGCAATGGCGCCGATCTTCCGGCCCACGGCGGTGGAGCCGGTGAAGGTGATCTTGTCGATGTCCGGGTGCGACACCAAGTATTCACCCGTCTCGGCGCCACCGGGCACGAGCGACAGCACACCCTCGGGCAGACCGGCCTCGGCGAAGATCTCCCCGACGATGTTGGTGGTCAGCGGTGATTCCGGGGCGGGCTTGAGCACCATCGTGCACCCGGCGAGCAGGGCGGGGCCCAGCTTGTTGATCGCCAGGAACAGTGGGACGTTCCAGGCGATCACCGCGGCCACCACACCGACCGGCTCCCGGGTGACGCGGGAGCGGCCGAAGGCACCCGAACGTTCTTCCGTCCACGGGAACGAATCGGCGAGTCCGGCGAAGTAGTTGATCGTGGCGAGTGACGGGGTCACCTGCATCATCTGCACCGAAGCGGGGGGCTGACCCATCTCGGACGAGAGGACGCCGGCAATTTCCTCCGCGCGTTCCTCGAGAAGCTTCGCGGCCTTGGCGATCACCTGCGCGCGCTCGGCGGGCGACAGGCGTGGCCACGGGCCGTCGTCGAATGCGCGCCGGGCGGCGGCGACGGCTGCGTCGATGTCCTGCGGCCCGGCAACCGGAACCGAGCCGACACGTTCTTCGGTTGCGGGAGAGAACACTTCGAGCACCTGATCGGTGGACGGCGTTACCCACTTGCCGCCGATGTAGAGCTTGTCGTAGTCGGTCATTCTTCCATTCCCTCTTTGATTGCCCACCCGGTCAGCGGGCGGTGTCGGTGAAACTGTCGAATCCGTAACGTGCGTGTGGGCCGATCGCCGCAACTTCGAAAAGTCCCGTACCCAGCACGGTGTCGCCGCCGTCGTCCAGACGGAAGCGGGTCAGATTGTCGACGGGACAGAACATGCGCAGTCCCGGGTCGATCTCGGACGCCCGCTTGCGCAGTCCCTGCACCACGAGTTCGCCCTGCCACATCCCGTGCCGCCAGTCGGCTTCGAGTCCGTAGCCGGTGCCGATCCCGATGTAGTTGGAAACCAGAAACTCGCAGGTGACACTGACGAGCTCGCGACCGGGCCGGTGGAAGGTGAGTGATGCCGCGGTCACGTCCCGGGTGCCCGGCTCGAACTTCAGCTCGTGCTCGGGCCTTCCGAGCCATTCGGGTTCACGTCCGTCCTCGGGCCAGATGCGGACCGCTTCTTCGACGATGCGCATGCCGCGTTCGTCCTCCTGCAGCACCACGCAGATCGAGTAGTCGTCGAACTGCATCACCGAGTAGATCCAGAAGAAGTTCTGGATTCCGTCCACGGCGCGTCTGCCCGGCGGCTCGGATTCGCCGACCGGACGTACGCCCCACGACCGGTCGCGGTTGCCGCGCCAGCTGTCCGGGGTGACGGTTCGAGGTGCGCCGTCGATCGTCAGTTCGCCCGACCACGTGCCGGTCTGGACGAACCGGCTGGTGTCGAAGGTGACCCGTTCGAGCTGGCGGCGGAAATGCCGTGGCTCCAGTGTCGCGGGGATGACGGCGTCGAAGGTGAGGTCGAACGAGAGGTCGTACTCACCGGGTTCGAGCACGATCCGCAGTCGTTGCAGGCCCTCGAGGACCTCGACGCGAAACGGACCGACGGTGGTGTCGGAACGGTCGGTACCGAGAGCTTTCGAACTGCGCACGACGATGTGGTCGTCGCCGCGGCGTAGCACCGCGAAGGCGTCTGTGACACCGAGGTTGGGGTACTGGCCGAGGCCGACGATGAGGAAGAGATCCGTCTCGGCCGACGGGTAGCAGTTGAAGTAGTAGCGGTCGTAGAAATTGCGGTCGGACGTCGCTACGCGGCGGATCGGTTCGGCCACCTGATGCACGAGATAGTCGTCCATCGGTGAGAGCGGATTGCCCGCGAAGTCCGCGCTCACTGCAACTTCTCCCAGTAGGTGCCGTCGAGCATCGCCTGGAGCGAGGCTCGGTGCATGATCAGGTCGTCGGGGTCTTCCGGTGCGACGGCTTGCCCGAAGTGGATGGCGCGGGTCTGGATTCGCAGCATGATGGTGGCCTGCCGCAGGGCCGCGTACACGGTGTAGAACTCGAGGTTGCGGGGAGCCTGGCCGGACAGTTTCTCGTAGGTAGTGGCGATGTCGTCGACGCGCAGGAAGTCCGGCATGCCTTCCAGACCCGCGACTTCGGCGATGTCTTCGAAGAACCGGTGCAGGTACGCCATCCACCCCAGGTCGAGTTCACGCGGTCCGAGTGTGGCCATCTCCCAGTCGAGTACGGCCACCGGCCGAAAATCCTCGTACATGATGTTGCCGATGCGGGCGTCCCCCCAGCAGAAGACCGCGGGGGAGGAATCGCCCGGGCGGTTCTCCTCGAGCCAGGCGAAGCTGCGCTCGATCAACGGGGACCGCGGCCCCGACTGGGTGGTCCACTCGTAATACTCGCGCTGCTGACGTATGTGCGCCGCGAGCGACTCGGAGACCGTCGGACCCGACCCGGGCAGTCGAAGGAAGTCGAACCGATCCCACGGACGGTCGATGTCGTGCAGTTTCGCGAGCACCTCCACCGAGGCGTGCTGCAGCAGCGTGCGCTGGGCGTCGGTCGCCTCGGTCACCCACGACCCGAAGTTGTAGGGCATCACGTCCGGTGGGACCTGACCGGAGACGCGGGCCATGACGAAGAACGGCGCACCGAGTGGTTCGGGATTCGTCTCGGACCAGTAGACGACCGGGACCGGGACCGAGGAGTGTTCGCGGACCTGCGCCATTACCTGGAACTGGCTGTCGAGGTCGTAGCGCGGGAAGACGGGCATGGTGCTGTCGGCCGGGGCCACTCGGGCGACCAACGGATGCTGTTCACCCGACCACACGGCGTCGAACAGGATGGTCTCGCTGGACATTCCGTTGGCGTCGGGGAGATGGACGTGCGTGACGTCGGGGACGGTGCCTGCGGGCAGTTGGCCGGACAACCACCGCTGTAGCCGTTCGCGCAGGATCTCGGGGTCGCGTTTCGAGTTGCTGGGTCGGGCGACCTCGGACTGATGAATGGAGTTGTCGGCAGATCGGGGAGCACTCGTGCTCACGATTCACCTCCTCCTCTTCTGAACGTGGTGTGACCCTGAACACTAGAACACGTTACAGAATTTCGGAACAGAAGGTGAGAACCGGTCTCCCGGTCGCCCCGGACTTCAGTCGTCGAGCGCGAGGACCCCCGCCCCGACCAGCGTTCCGGTGGAGCCCAACTCCGCAGGCACGATGCGCAGGCCCGCGACGAACGTCAAGCGGGCGTGCCGGGCAGCGGCCGCGCGCATCGGCCGCCACAGCGCCGGGCCCGCCTGAGCAAACCCGCCGCCGACGACCGCGAGGTCGACATCGAGCAACGCCGCGGCGGAGGCGATGGCCGCGCCCAAGGCGGTGCCGGCGCGGTCGAGGGCGGCCACGGCGACAGGATCGCCGGCCGCTGCCGAACTCGCCAGGTCGATGCCCGTCGCACCCGTCCAGCCGTGCGAGCGAGCCCACCGCACGGACGCGGGACCGCTCGCCATGGTTTCGAGGCAGCCGATGCCGCCGCACGTGCAGGCCTCGGCGCCACCGGGAACGACCATGTGACCGATGTGCCCGGCGTTGCCGGTGCGACCGGTTGCGATGCGCCCGGCCAGGACCACGCCGCCGCCGATGCCCGTCGAGACGACCAGAGAGACGAGGTCGGTGGTGCCGCGCCCGGCGCCGTGCCGATGCTCGCCGAGCGCAGCAGCAGCGCCGTCCATGGCGAGCTGCGTCCGTGCGCCCGGGAAGAGGTCGCGGACGGCGGTGACCAGGCCGAACCCGGCCGACCACTCGTCGATGTTGATGGGGGACACACGGCCGGTCGTCGAGTCGACCGGTCCGGCGCAGGCGATGCCGACGGAGGTGATCGTGGCGTCTGCGGCGACTTTGCGCAGCAGTGCGGCGCATGCGTCCCAGACGCCGGCCGCGGGAGTCGCGGTGATCGACGGCGCCGGGACAGTGCCGCCTTCTCCGACGAGTCCGGCGGCGATCTTGGTACCGCCGATGTCGAGCGCCAGGCGGGCCACGATCAGCGCTTCTTCAGCACGAGGACGAGGTTGCTCACCAGAAATTCGCGGAGCCCCGGTACCCGCACCATCCACCACGCCCACCGCGGATGGTAGCGGGGGAAGGCTGCGAGAAGCTCGGCGTCGGTAGTGCTCTTCGCCCACCGAAGACCTTCGGCGGCACCCACTTTGAACAACGACACACCGTATCGGTTCTTGGGTTCGCGACCGGTCTTACGGACGTACCGGCGCGCGGCGTATTCACCACCCAGTGCATGCCACGGGCCGGTTTCGTGCCCACCGAACGGTCCCCACCACAACGTGTACGACAACACGATCATGCCACCGGGCTTCGTGACCCGGACCATCTCGTCGGCCATCGCCCACGGTTCGCTGACGTGCTCGGCCACATTGGAGGAAAAGCAGATGTCCACCGAGGACGTGCGGAACGGCAACGCGAGACCCGAACCGCGGATGGCCCCGCCCACGGCGAGACCTGCTGCGTGCATCTCCGACGGGTCGGGCTCCACCGGGACATACCGGGCGCCCGCCTCCAGGAAGACATCGGCGAAGTAACCGGGTCCGCCGCCCACGTCGAGCACCGTGGTGCCGGTAAGGTCCTCGTCGGTGAGGCCGCAGTACAGGTCGCCGATGAGTTCGACGGAATCCCGGGCCAGCGCCCCGTAGAACAGGTCAGGCGCGGTCTGCTCGTGCCGGAAGTCACTGAGCAGTCCGAACGAGCGCTTCAAGGTTGCCCGTCGACCGAATCGTCGGGTCACGGGTGGCGTCGTCACGGATATGAACCTTAGCGAGTGTGGCCCACCGGACGGCAATCCGCCGCGAGGCTGCAACGCTCGGCGTAGTACGACCGATAGGGTGTTCGAGGACTATCGAGCGGAACCGCCGCCTCGGACCGAGAAAACACCGCACCGACCACAGGAGTTCACGAACGTGCACGAGGTTCTGCTGCTCTGCTGGCGAGACACCGGGCACCCGCAGGGTGGCGGCAGTGAGCGGTATCTCGAGCAGGTCGGGGCGCAGCTCGCCGCACGGGGAATCAAGGTGACTCTGCGGACCGCCGGCTACCCGGGTGCGCCCAAGAAGGAGACAGTCGACGGCATCGAGATCAGTCGCGCAGGCGGTCGGTACAGCGTCTACCCGAGGGCACTCGCGGCAATCGCCGCAGGCCGACTCGGGTTCGGGCCCCTCGAGGGCATCCGCCCCGACGCCGTCATCGACACCCAGAACGGCATTCCCTTCTTCTCCCGCGCCGTCGCGGGTGCACCGGTGACACTGCTCGTGCACCACTGCCACCGCGAGCAATGGCCGGTCGCAGGAAAGCTGATGGGCAAGATCGGCTGGTGGGTGGAATCGCGACTGTCCCCGCGCACTCACCGCGACAACCAGTACCTCACCGTGTCGCTGCCCTCGGCCGACGAACTGGTCGAACTCGGTGTCGAGCGCGAACGAATCGCCGTCGTGCGCAACGGTGCCGACGACATCCCCGCCGGCGTTGCGATTGGTGGCGCACAGACCCGGACCGACCACCCGAGTGTATGCGTACTCTCACGCCTCGTCCCGCACAAGCAGATCGAGGACGCCCTCGAAGCGGTCGCGGCCCTACGACCCACGATCGGCGGGCTGCACCTGGACGTCATCGGCGGCGGCTGGTGGGAACAGAACCTGCGTGATCGCGCCTCCGAACTGGGCATCGGCGACGCCGTCACCTTCCACGGCCACGTCGACGAATCGCGCAAGCACGAACTGCTGGCACAGTCGTGGGTGCACGTGATGCCTTCCCGTAAGGAAGGATGGGGTCTGGCGGTGATCGAGGCTGCGCAGCACGGTGTTCCGACCGTCGGCTACCGCAGCTCCAAGGGACTGACGGACTCGATCGTCGACGGCGTGACCGGGGTCCTCGTCGGTGGTATCGACGCCGCCGCCACCGATGTCGACGACCTCACGGCGGCCGTCAGCGCCCTACTCCTCGACGCGGAGACCCGAATGGTCCTCGGTGAAAAGGCACGGGTACGTGCCGGAGAATTCTCCTGGGAGCAAACAGGCAACGGTGTGCACGAGGTTCTCGCCGGCACCGCCGCCGGTCTACGTACGTCAGGACTGGTGTCGTCGGTGCTGCCGCGACCGGGCCTGGGCCACGCACACGCCGAGTAGCCCGCCGACCAGCAGCGCCGCCCAGAGCGCGTGGGCCGCGATCACCGTCGCCCGAATCTGCGCAGCTGCGTCCTGTGCCGGTACTTCGCCGTCCACGCGATACAACGCGAGATGTTCATCCGAGAACAACGGTTGCAACCCATCCAGCGTGGTGGCGGATTGCCCGTGCGGCCCGGGCGTGTCGCGCTCGACGAGCACCCAGCGAACGCCGAGCGACGCCAGGTACGCCGGGGAGCCACCGTCGAGGAGTAACCGTTCCACCTTGTGCGCGCGGGAACCCTCGCCTGCGACGGCGCGCCCGTCCACCACGAGTTCGCCCGACTGCAGGACGTCCACGGGCAACAGTCGGGGCGCCGGGTCCAGGACCGCTGCCGCCCCGCTGTACGGGAATCGGCGGAACATGCCGGTGGGCAGGACCGCGACGTCGCCACTGTCGGGTTGAGCCTCGAGCCGGGACGTCACTTGCTCCCACGACTGCGGGTACCGGACCGGCCGGAGCGTGCCTCCCACTCCCCACACGAGGTCGGGAAGAGCCAGAACCACGATCAGCACGGCCGCCACGGACCAGGTGGCGGGGCGTCGCATCACCGCCGCTGCGGCGGCAAGGGTGTAGAGCGGTGCCGCCGCCGCCACCCACTTCTGGGCGTCCCGGAACAAGCCCGCGCCGGGCACGTTCTGCACGGCCCAGCGGCCGAGGTGAAGACCCCAGGCTGTCGCGCCGAGCGTCGGCAACAGCACTGCTGCCACGGTGAGTACGGCGAGGGCCTTCACCACAGGATGGCGACGACGCCGCCATAACGCCGGTGCCCCGCAGAGGACGACGCCAAGCAACATCACTGTGCCGACCAGGGCAAACAGTGTCGTACGAGTGTTGGGGACGGCTGCGTCGTTCCACATGCCGCCCAGCCCCAGCAGGCTGCCCACCGTAGCGAGTCCAGGCTCTGCGCGTGCCGCGAAGGCCGCGACCCCAGCGGGGTCGGAGCTGTCTGCGCCTCCCGCGGAGAGGGCGGTTGCAGCCAGCCACGGCGTGCTCGCGAGACCGAACAGAATCAATGCACCGGCCGACCGCGGGAGCGGTGACGACCGCCCACCCGGAACCACCAGGACCGCCAGCGCCGTCACCGTCGCGAGCAACACGCCGGTCGGGGTGAGGCCTGCCGCCGCGAGGCACGCGGCGAGCGCGAACCAGCCTTCGCGGTGGCCCCGGCGAATGGCGACAGCCGCACACACGGTCCACGGCAGCGCTGCATACCCGGCCAGAAGACTCCAATGACCTTGCAGTAATCGCTCGGCCACGTAGGGGTTCCACAGGATCACCGTCGAACCCACCAACTGTGCGCCCAGCCCTGCCGTGGGCAGCACGGCGCGGATCATCCGGGCCGCGCCCCATCCGGCGGCCCACAAGGAGACGAGCAGGATCGCCTTCACCAGGAGCCCACCGTCGACGACGGTGCTCAACGCAGCTATCAGCGCGTCCTGCGGTACCGCGCGGGCCGCGGCGTCCGTCAGGCCCAGCGCCGAATCCGTCGGATACGAGCGGGGTGTGCTCACCGCATCACGCAGCAGTAGATATCCGGGACCGAGAAGAGGGCCGAGAATCAATGCGGCCAGGACCAGACTGTAGCCCGCCGGAATGGTCAGTGCTCGACTCCGGGCGGTCATGAGCGGCCACGATACGTGGTGCATCGGCTCAGCTCGTACAGCGCGTAGTGCATCATGGGGCGCATGACCCGCCAGACCCTCACCACCTCGGCAGTAGCCGGGGTGACGATGGTGACGGCCGGGTCGATGGTCGCGAACGTCGCGTCCTACCTGCTTCATCTTCCGGCCAGCCGATGGCTCGGGCCCGCCGGCTACGGCGAATTCGCGAGCCTGCTGGCAGCCCAGTTGGTTCTGGCCGTGCCTGCGCTCGCGCTGCAGACCGTGGTTGCGCGCGAAGTGGTCCGGGGGAGGGGGGCGCACGCGGTCCGTCGTCTGGGATACCGATGCGCCGTCATCGTCGCGATCGCGGCGCTCCTTCTCGCGCCCGCAGTCGCGTGGGCACTCGACACCGGCACCCTCGCGACCGTCTCCGCATTGATCACCGCGCCCGTGCTGGTCCTGGTTGCCACCGAACAGGGACTCCTGCAGGGCGCCGCGCGATTCGGTCCCCTCAGCGTCGTCCTCGCAGGTGCCGGGATAGCCAAGGTCGCCCCTGCCGTCGTGGTACTCGCCGTGGGCGGAGGACCGGGATTCGCCCTCGCGGCCAGTGCAGTCGGAACGGGGTTCGTCGCGCTGGCGGCGCGGGTGCTCGCCGCCCCGGACCAGTCCGGGGCGAAGAGCACCCGCATCGGAGTTGCAGCCGTCCTGAAGGCGTCGCAGGTGCAACTCGCCCTCATCGCTTTGTCGTCGATGGACCTCGTCCTCGCCCGCATCGTCCTCGGCAACGACGACGCCGGTCTCTACGCGCTCGGTGCGGTGGCTACCAAGGCCGCGTTCTGGCTTCCGCAGGCGGTCGGCGTCGTGCTGTACCCCCGGATGGCGAGCCCAGCCCACTCCGTGCAGGCCGTCCGATCCGCGATCGCCGTACTGGTCGGCCTCGGCGCCGCCCTGGTGGCCGTCGTCGCCGTGAGCGCCCCGCTCGTCCCTCTCCTCGTCGGCGAGGCGTATCGGCCGGTGCAGTCACTGCTGTGGCTGTTCGCCCTCCAAGGGGCCTGCCTGGCGGTGCTCCAAGGCGCGTTGCTCTCCGCCATCGCCGGGGAGCGCACCTACCTGGCCGTCATCGCCTGGATCGGCTTGGCTGTCGAAATTGCCTGCATGCTCACCCTCGCCTCCACCGTCGGTCAGTTCATCGGTGTCGCCGTCACCGTCGCGGCGAGCACCGCACTCGTCGTAAGCGTCCTCGCCGTCCGTAGCGCCCGCCACGCGGCAGCGGTCTGACGTCTACGTACGCGCCACCGCCCGGCGGACACGACGAAGGGGACCTCGGTGATTCCGAGGTCCCCTTCGTCTCGACTACGTGATGTCCGGGTGGACGGTGCTAACGCTGGTCGTACCTCCGCGGGTCGGCGACCGGAATTTCTTCCGTCTTGTCCGTGGTCCAGTCGTGCTGTTCCGTCGGCGCGTCCGAACCCTCGAAGTGGCGTCCGCCTTCCGCCGGAGGCACGCCGCCGGTGGTCCGGGCCGGCTGCGGGCCCTTGCCGCCGCGGAGACCGAGGATGATGCCCGCGATCAGTGCGATGAGGCCGAGGATGCCGGCGATGATCGGGACGGTGCGCCCGAAGGTGCTGATCTTGTCCATGCCGTCACGAGCCTGCTGAACCTGGTACTCGATGGTCTCCTCGTTGAAGGGCAATTCGACCTTCAGGACGTCGATCTCGGGCTTGGCCTTGTTGCGGGCGTAGTACTGGTGCAGCTGCTCCTGGCCCTTGACGACGACACCGGTTTCGGGCTCGACCCACAGGTCGCGGACGTTGGTGTACCAGCGCGTCATCGTGACGGGCAGCGTGCCGCCGGGGACGCCCCAGGCTTCGGCAGGCAGGGTCAGCTTGTTGGTGGGCGAGTTGACCACCTTCGACAGATCGACCGGCTCGATGGTCTGGTTGTAGTGGTACACCTTCAGGCCGTTGATCTCCGTCTCCTCGACGAAGTTGATGTCCTGCGTGGCGCGAGCGTTGAGGTCGAAGTAGGGGTAGCTCTTCTGCTCCGCGTTGAACGGGAACTTGTACTGCAGTCCGTCGCGCGGAACTTCCTCGGCAGGCTGGTTGGGCTGCGTCTGGATCGTGCCGACCGGGTCGTTGGTCGGCATCGACGTCTTGCGGTCGACGGTGTTGCGGTCGACGATCGCGGACAGCAGACCGGTGTCGCCCTGCTTGTCGGTGCGCCGAAGCGTCTGGCCGGCCTGGAGGGTGACCTCTTCGGCGCCGGCTGGGTCTTCGGTGGTGACGTAACGCTGTGACACCAATGGAACGTTCGTGTTGATCTCGGCCTTGCCTGCGAGGAGTGCCTGCGAGTTGAGGACGCTGCCGGTACCTTCGGCAATCGTCGTCACCTCGAGGTCCAACGGCGTCTTCTCCAACTTGCCCACCGTGTAGGTGGGGATGAGTATGGCGACGGCCAAGAGGAAGGCACCGAGGCCCACCAGAATGCAAGCAAGTATCCGGCTCGGCCCTGAGCGCTCCGCCATGCTGTCTCTCCTAACCCAATTCTGTCGATTGAGATTCCCCCACCGGCAGCATGGCTGCACGGATCGCATGGAGCCCACATCGACACCACGTGAGGCAAAACACTAACAGTCCCGAAGGCCCATTTGCCCCATCGGATAGTAAACGCACCGGCACTTCTCCAGTGAAGTGACACGAGTGCAGTTTTCCGTCACAGGGCAGGTACCAGGCACACTGGTGTCGATGACCAGTTCAGTTCGGACCTCGGATGCGCCGGCGCCCGCAGCGACCCACGACACACCTCGAGGGTTCATTCCCGCCCTCGAGGGAATGCGTGGGCTCGCCGCACTCGGTGTGCTGGTTACGCATGTCGCTTTTCAGACGGGAGCGACGCACACCGCAATTCTGGGTCGCATCTGGGGACGGTTCGATCTGGCTGTGGCTGTGTTCTTCGCGCTGTCGGGATTCCTGTTGTGGCGCGGCCACGCCGGAGCTGCGCGGGGCTTGGGACCTGCGCAGGGGATGATGCGGTACTGGTTGTCGCGTGCCACGCGAATCCTGCCTGCGTACTGGGTCGCGGTGGCTGTCGTCCTCACCTTTCTCCCTACGGCGCACGCGAGTTTCCGCACGTGGTGGGCCAATCTCGGCCTGGTGCAGGTGTTCGTGCCGCTGACCCTGACGGACGGCCTCACCCAGATGTGGAGCCTCTCGGTCGAGGTGGCGTTCTATCTGGTGCTCCCATTTCTGGCCCTGGCGTTGGTCCGATTGCGTGGCTCGGCCGCGCGACTGCGGATCCCCGCGATTGTGGCACTCGTCGCGGTGAGCTTGACGTGGGCCTTCCTGCCTGTCCCGGCGCCGGAGGGCATCCATCACGACAACTGGTTGCCCGGCTACCTGCCGTGGTTCGGAGCCGGGATGGTGCTGGCCGAGTTGTCGGTGTCCACACCCGGGCGGATGCACCGCTGGGCGCGGCACCGGGTCGCGATGTTCCTCGTCGCGGTCGCGGCGTTTGCTCTCACCACCACCGAGCTTGCCGGGCCGGAGGGGTTGGTACGACCCGAGCCGTGGCAGTACGCCGTCAAGATGGCTCTCGGTGCGGTGATGAGTTTCGCCCTGATGGCTCCGCTGGTGTTGTCCGACACTTCGCGGCACCGGTTCCTGGCCAGTCCTGCCGCTCTGGCTGTAGGCCGTTGGTCGTACGGAATTTTCATCTGGCACCTCGCGGTGCTTTCGATCGTCTTTCCGGTCTTCGGTCTCGTGCCCTTCGCCGGGCATTTCGTCTACGTACTGGTCCTCACAGTGGTGCTCAGTATCGCTGTGGCCTCGGCCAGTTACGCGCTGGTGGAGGAACCGGCGCGGCGCGCCGTCATTCGGTGGAACACTCGACGCGCCGCCGCGGAGCGACCGAGTGGCAGCACGGCGAGTCCGGCGGCGATCAACGCCACGAGCACTGGGAACTGAACGAGGAACGAGTGCCCCACATACCCGCCGGGTGCACGCCACGGTCCGGTCGAGAGCATCGCCACGCCGAGCATCGTGGACGCACCGGCCACGCCGACGAGAACCCGTGCGGTGGTAGCGGATCCGCGTAGCCGGATCAGCCCGGCGGCGATCACGGTCAGCAATATCGTCGTCACGCCGCCGACCGGCCCGGCGATAACGGTGGACGCCATGAGGATCCCCAGCCATCCGACTGTCGCGCTGCCCCACGTCCTCGGCGCCGCACCGCGGTCCCACGCCGCTTCCCGTGCACGTCGAGGCAGGCACGCCGCGGCGATCAGCGGGAGAAGGAGGAGGAGGCCGCCGAATATCCCGAGGCGGTACCAGCGGTCGGTGGGGAAGTCGAGGGTGACGGTGCCCTCGGTTCCGGCCGGGAGGATCCATCCTTGCTGCCACCCGTCGACCACGACAGGGGAAAGTTCCCGCCCGTCCGGTGCGGTGGCGATCCAGCCGGCGTTGGTGCTCTCGGGCACGACGACGAGGCGATCGCCCTCTGAGGGGGAGACGATGAGTTCCCGGTGATTGTCGGTCCAAGCGGCGGTCGAAATCTGTTCGGTGGGCACCGCACGCGGGTCCGCCCCCGCGTCGAGGCGCAGATCGTCGACGAAGAATGCCGATCCGGGTTGCACGACGATGTCCTGTGAGCCGGCGGCGAGGGGAACAGCGGTGAGGGAGTCGCACTGCGTCGCACGTACGGGGTCACCCGACAGCAACTGTTGCGCGGTTGTGGAGATGCTGGTGCGCACGAGGCGTCCGGCGATCGAGATCACCGGGCCTTCCTCACAGGGCACCGAGACGGTGTGGTCGCCGGAGTCGTCGGTGAGCCCGGACCCCCGCAGCAACGCGCCGTCCTCGCCCAGCACGCCGACCTCGGCGAGCCCGGCGGGTTGCAGCTGCGCGAAGCCGAGTGCGTTCTGATCGAGGGTGTCCTGCCACGACACGAGGCTGAGCACGATCCGGTCCGTCACGCGTGGTTCCACGGCGACGGTGAGGTCGTCGTCGACGTCTCGGACCTGGGGGCCGTCACCGAGGTCGACGGCGACTGTCGTCGGAGCGGCGGGTACTGCTCCCTCGCTGGGGGTCAGCTCGAGGCCCGTGACGAGTGTGGGCTCGGGAAGGTCGAGGGTGAGCGTGGGTTTCGCGCCCTTGCCGCTGGTGGTGTCCTGCACGGCCGACCAACTGGTCCGCGGGTCACCGTCGGTGGCGGCGAACGCGGATCCGCGTAGATCGCCGATATTGCTGGTTCCGCGCGCTCTCGGCCGGCCCGGACGAGTCAGAAGCTCTTCGAGTGCGGCACCGTGCCGCGCCCGCACAGTGAGCTGCGGCGTGACAGCGGTGGCGTCGGGCACCGACAGCGTGCGCTGGAAAGCGCCGGCCTCTTCCGGCGGTAGCGCGAAGGCATTGCTGCAGCGGATGCGGTCGGGTGATTCTGCGCAGGCATTGCGGCCGGGCAGCTCCTGGGTGAGGTCCCACCCGGACACCGACGCGCCGTCGGGGGTGGGAGGCAGCACCGTGCGGTACCGGATGGGTACGGTCACGGGGGGTGCGTCCCGGCGGGAGAAGTCCTCTACCGACACTTCGCTGATTCCGAATTGTGTTCCTGCGGATCCGTTTTCGGTGCGAGTGGCGGTGATGCGCACCCAGGGTGTGTCGCCGCCCGGGACGGACACCGTGATCGGCTTGCCGGGCGCATCCACCTTCACGGCGGTGCTGCCGTTGGGCGTCGAGACCTCCATCCACCGGACGGGGGCGCCGATGGCCGCCGGGCTCGTCGTGATGTGCAGCAATGAGCTCGTCAGGGGAGTGTCGAAGTCGATCTGGAGCCACTGGCCGAGCGCCCGCTCGATGCCGTTGCTGAACCAGCCCGTTGCGGGATCGCCGTCGACGGTCGCGGCGGCACTGCTGGCAGGTGAGGTTCCGCCCAACTGCGTAGCGTCGGATGCGGCACTGGACACACTGATCCGGGCGCCGTCCCATTCGCCCTGCACGAGTGGTGTGTCGGCCACCGGATAGTCCGGTACGAGGTTGTGGGTGCGGCGCGCGTCGTCCGGAGACCGCAGTGCCGAGCTGTGGTTGTCGACCTGCCCGTAGTCGGTCTCGCGGTTCCGGGGGGTGTCGGTGACGGTGACGTCCTGTACCGGCAACCCGGCCCGCTGGGCGTCTGCGGCGAGGAGCACCGGCCCGGACCCGGGAAGAGTCCCGTTCTCTCGCAGGCGCTGCAGCGACTCCGGGCCGCCCTGCACGCGCGGGACGTCGTCGAGGGTGGCGGTGTACGGCCCGCTCGTCGCCGGCGAGCCGTCCGGCATCGACACCTCGAAGATCTCGATCGCCGGGTACCGGGGCCGGAGGTCGCTGTCGATCACGAGGCCGTCCACGTCGCCTGGGCCGATGTGCTCGCCGAATTCGGCCACCCGGGTGAAGCCGGGCGAGCCGGTGACAGCCTGGTGGGCCATGATCGGCCGGGTCGACCGCGAGGTGTCCGGATCGAGATCGTTGCGGAGCACGAGGTAGTGGATGCCCTGACCGAGCAACGTCTGGGCCATGCCGTCCGACGGGCGGCCGTCGGTGATCAAGCGCTGGATCGAGTCCATCGCGCGGATCGTGCCGGGTGGGGTGAGCGGGACTGCGTCGCGGGATGCCCACGGTGTGGACGCCAGCGCCTGGATGGGTTCGTCGCGGGTCAGGCCCCACACCTGACTGCCGAACGGTGCACCCGGTACGACGAGTGCTCGTTCGGCGTCGGATCCGTCCGGGCTCGTTCCACCGGCGTGGTGCTCGAGCCACGTCGCGGCCTGCTGCCAGTACTCGGGCACTTCCGGGTAGGTTCCGCGCGGTGCGAGCTTCCCGGTCCAGGCGAGCGAAGTGGCGAGGGTCAGCGCGACGAGGATCAGATTGGTGACCGCGACCATGGGTTCGCGTTCGGGATGGGCGATTGCGCTGCGCCAGCGGACCGCTGGGACCGAACCCGGCAACGGAACCTGAGCAAGCAGATGGGCCAGCCCGAGGACGAGCGGCAGCCGGACGAGCGGCTCGAGTTTGTGCACGTTGCGTAGCGGAGCCCCGGTGGAGTCGAGGAACAGTCTCACCTGCTCGGCGACCGGGGATCCGAGTTCACCGATGTAGCCGGCTGCCAATCCGGTGACACCGACGAACAGGATGAGCACGAGGCGTCCGCGCGCCGGCATCGACCGCATGCACAGTCCCGCCAGCCCGGCCGCCGCGATGACACCGGTGGCGGCCACCGCGGCCGGCTGGGTGACGAGCACGGCGCCGGCGATGCGCTCAGGGGAGACGAATGGAGTCCAGCTGTCGGTGCCGCGCAGAATCTCGGCGAGCGACGTCCACTGTGTGGTCACCCCGGACGACTCGATGTAGTCCAGGAACGGCGGGCTCACCTTCCCGAGTAGCAGCAGCGGCACGATCCACCACAGCGTGGCCAGTGCGAGGAACGGGAACCACCACGCGGTGAAGGTCCACCAACGCCGGTTGGGCCGGTGAGAGATCCACCAGAGTCCGGCCACCAGGCACGCTGCTGCGGTCGCGACGGCATTGACCGCACCCATGAGGGCCACAGCCAGCGCCGACTGCGCCGCCAGCCGCGCAGGCGAATGCGACAGAACGCCGGCGCGAACCGTGCCACTCGGAGGGCCGAACGCCACGACGAGCGGCAGCAGAACCCACGGGGCCAGCATCATCGGCAGCGTTTCCGAAGAGATGGAGCCGAGGGTGGTGAGCACGCGCGGGGAGAACGCGAACGCGATTCCGGCGATGACGCGAGACGAGCGACTGCCGACGCCGAGCGCCTCGGCGAGCCGAACGATGCCCCAGAATCCGGCCACGAGCAGCAGTGCCCACCACACGCGCTGGGTTATCCAGGGAGGAATGGTGAGGACGTCGCCGAGCGCGAAGAAAGCGCCGTGCGGAAAGAAGTACCCGTAAGCCTGGTTCTGGACCTGGCCCATCGGCGCCTGGCTGCTCCACTGATGTGCCGCCCGTTCCAGGAACCCGATCGGATTCTGGGTGAGGTCGTACTTCGTGTCAGCCGCGAGCCGGCCGGGAGTTTGCAGGAAGGAGAGAAAGAACGCTACGACAGAGGCGCCGAACAACCACCGTCGGGACAGAGGTTCCACCGAGGGGGCCATGGACGACATGGCCACCGGCTCGGAAGTAGTGCGGGAACTCGCGAAGCCGGCGCTCTCAGCGGCTGCCGTACTCAACCTGGTTCAGCAGTGAGGAGTCTGCGTTGCCGCTCCGGTCGATTTCGGGGCGGGTGTTGTTCTGCGCTGCTGCCGTGATGCCGAAAGTCGCCACAGCACCGAGAGCAACACCGACCACAGCACTGACCACACCGGGCACCAGGAACTTCCCCATCAGACATCTCCCACCGTCGTGCCATCGACGCACACGGCTACTCCCGCGTACGAATTGCTCGGGTCAAGGTATCACTCGCGGCCCGTCTGGCTGGTCATTGGTGCGTTTGCGGCAGCTCCGGCGAGTGCGAGCCGGCCGGGTCATTCTGCGACGACTGCTCCGAGCGCCCCCAGAAGCGTGCGGAGCTTGGCGGTCGTCTCGTCCAGCTCGGACTGTGGGTCGGAGTCGGCGACGATGCCGCCGCCCGCGGTCGCGAGCACCTCGAGGCCGTCCGCGGTGATCTCGGCGCAGCGGATGGCCACCACCCAGTCACCGTCACCCTGGGCATCGCACCACCCGACGGCACCGCCGTAGAACCGCCGCTCCTCTTCCGTCTCGCGGATGGCGGCCAGCGCCAGGTCGGAGGGGGTGCCGCAGACGGCGGGCGTGGGATGCAACAGTGTCGCGAGGCTGAGCGCGTCCGTCGCCGGGTCGCGCAACAGCCCTCGGATCGGGGTCGCGAGATGCCACACCTCGTGGGTGCTCGTCAGAACGGGCGCGTCGGGAACACTCAGCTCTGTGCACAGCGGGGCGAGGACTTCTTCGATCCAGGCGGTGACGAAGGCGTGCTCGGCCAGGTTCTTCGTCGAGTCCAGCAGCCCGAGACCCTCGCGTTCATCGGCGGCGGGATCGGTGCGCCGTGGCGCTGTCCCGGCGAGCGGACGGCAGGTGATCGCACGACCGCGACGGCTGATCAACACCTCGGGGCTCGCGCCGACGAGGCTGTGACCCCGGAAGCCGTCTCCGGCCGACGTGAGGTCGACGGCAAAACCGTTGGCTCGAGGATTCGACTGAATCAGCCGCGCCGCCAACGTCTCCGGATCGACAGGTGTCTCCGACGCCAGGACGACGCTGCGGGCGGCCACCACCTTTCCCAGTGCGCCGCTCCGTAGGCGGTCGACCAGAGCGCCGACGCGGGCCACGTGTTCGGCCGGCTCGGGCACCTGCCGCGCCACTCGGACGGGCGGGAGTTCCGCCACTTGCCCCGGTTGCCACGGGCCGCTCGTAAATTCCCACGAGTCGGGGGCGGTCAACGCAGCTCGGCGCGCGGGATCGAAGGGCAGTGCACCGACGACGAGTTCGGTGTCACCGTCGGCGAGCGCGGTGATCGCTGCCGACGCGGAGTCGTATCTGCTGCGGGCGCCGGCCGTGCGCAACGTCCGGTCGGCGCGGGAGAGGAGGAAGCCGTCCATGGTTCTGCCGACAGTAGTGGGCCGGCGCCGTCCTCATCCGTTCACCTGCCGCAGGGCGGCACGATCAGCACGGGACGGTGACTGTGCCGCAGCACGTGATCGGCGACGCTGCTCTGCAGCAGCGACCGCAGTCCCGTCGTGCCCCGGGTACCTGTGACGATGATGTCCACTCCGAGTTCGTCGGCTGTCTCGACGATCGCCGTCCAGATCGTGCTGGTGCACTCGATGGTCCGGCCTTGCGTGGTCAGTCCGGCTGCCTCGGCGAGTTCGATACCTTCGGCGTTGGTGACTTTCGCGTCCGAGAAGGCGACGTCCTCGGTTTCCTCGTCGGGCACCCACTCGGGCTGCATCACCCCCGACAGTCCCGACATGCGTGCGGCCTGACGGACCATCGGTTCCCATACCGTTACCAGCACAGCGCGATTGGAGGCCAGAAAGCGGCCAGCGCATTGCACGGCACGTTTGGAGTTGTCGGATCCGTCGTAAGCGATCAACATCAGACCTGCAGGCACGACGACCTCCTGGGAAAGGGACCCTTCGATCTCCAGATTACCAAGAGTGCCGACCGTGGCAGGGTATTCGGAGCGGCCGGGACAAGTAATCGGGCCACTGGGCTACCGTCGAGGACATGCGGATCAAGTATGCCCTCGCGCTCGCTGCCTGTACCGGCCTCGTGGCCGGGTGCTCTTCGGGCGGCGACACGGCCGCGCCGTCCTCCTCGGCGGCATCGTCCTCGACGACCCCCTCCCCGACTGCGGCTGAACCGGCCTCGCACACCGACGTGCCCGCTGCCGCGCCGGCGTCGTGCGAAACGAACTTCCTGCAGTCTTTGCCGTTGCGGCGCAAGCTCGCCCAGCTGTTGAACGTCGGCGTGACGGGGACCGCCGACGCCGCTCAGGTGGTACGAAACGAGCAGGTGGGCGGCATCTTCATCGGCAGCTGGACCGACGAGGCCATGCTCGCGGGCCGGGAGGTTCCGCAGGTGGCGTCGGCGTCGGCGCTGCCACTGATGGTGACCATCGACGAGGAGGGCGGCCGCGTGTCGCGCGTCGAAGACCTGCTCGGGCCGGACCCGTCCGCTCGGCAGACTGCAGCCACCATGACCGAGGAACAGACCTACCAGATGGCTCTCGAGCGGGGGCGCGGGCTGAAGGATCTCGGAGTGACCGTCAACTTCGCCCCCGACGTCGATGTGAGCTCTCAGCCCGACGACAGCGTGATCGGTGACCGCTCCTTTTCCGACGATCCGGCGGTCGTCACCCGCTACGCCGACGCGTACGCCCGCGGCATGCGCGACGCCGGAGTTCTACCGGTGATCAAGCACTTCCCGGGTCACGGATCGGCGTCGGGCGATTCGCACACCGGGGCAGTCACCACTCCACCGCTCGAGCAGTTGCAGACCAGCGATTTGGTTCCGTACCGCGACCTCGTTCCGACCGGCGTCGGTGTCATGCTGGGCCACCTCGAGGTGCCGGGACTGACCGCGCCCGGCATTCCGGCCAGTATCAGTCCCGACGCGGTGGCCCTGCTGCGCGGCGGAACCGGATACGGCGCCCCTCCCTTCGCGGGGCCGATCTTCACCGACGACCTCAGCGGAATGCAGGCGATCACCGACCGCTACGACATCACCGAGGCAGTCGAGACCGCATTGGCGTCGGGTGTCGACATCGCCCTCTGGCTCACCACCGACGACGTCCCGCGAGTGCTCGACCACCTCGAAAGCGTTGTCGCATCAGGGAAGTTGCCGCAGCAACGGATCGACGACGCGGTGCTGACCGTGGCGCGCGCGAAGGGCGCCCTGCCCTGTTAGCTTGGTGCCCAAGCGGCATCGCTCGACTTCCGGTCGGCTGGACCTGTCGATCTAAACCGACCCTCCCGTAGTGCTTCGGCTGAGGGGCCCGTACAGTTTCCCCTGAACTCGTGGCTGCGTAGAAGTTCGTTCGCCAGGTGGGACCCCCTTTCTTACCGTAGAGTAAGATAGCGGGTTCGACGATTATTGGAGGACGGATGGCCGGCGGCACCAAGCGATTGCCGCGCGCAGTGCGCGAGCAGCAGATGCTGGATGCGGCCGTCGACGTCTTCTCCGACAGAGGCTTTCACGAGACGTCGATGGACGCGATCGCGGGCAAAGCCGAAATCTCCAAGCCGATGCTCTACCTGTACTACGGCTCCAAAGACGAGTTGTTCGCCGCATGCATCCAGCGTGAGGGCGTGCGTTTCGTCGAGGCGCTCGCGCCGGCGGCAGATCCGGGACTGAGCCCCCGTGAGCAACTGCGCTGCGCCCTCGAGGGCTTTCTCGGCTTCGTCGGAGCGCACCGCAAGTCGTGGATGGTGCTGTACCGGCAGGCGATGGGCCAGCAAGCGTTCATGGGATCGGTGCAGTCGAGCCGTGACCGGTTGATCGAACTGACCGCGCACCTGCTGGAGTCCAGTACCAAGGACCCTGATCCGGGCCAGGACTTCGAACTGATCGCCATCGCCCTGGTCGGTGCCGGTGAGGCGGTCGCCGACCGGGTGGCCGGCGGCGAGATCGAGGTGCAGGCGGCGGCCGACCTGCTGGAGTCGCTGGCGTGGCGGGGTCTCGCCGGCAAGAAGAAGTCGGACTGAACGAACGGGACGTCGGTTCGATCAGATCGAACCGACGTCCCGTTCGTACCGGTCAGCGGTAGTGCCCGTCAGCGCAGCGTCGCCGTGAGGTGCGGGTACCCCTTCTTCGGGTGCTTGAGCGACACGTCCCAGCCCTCACCGGTGTGGTCGGCGTAGACGTTCAGTGTGGCCGGCAGCAGGATCGGTTTGCCGAAGCGCACGCTGTACGTGACGGCTTCGGGGATCCGGCCCTCCACGGAGCCGAGCACGGCGGCAGCACTCCACATGCCGTGCGCGATGGTCTTCGGGAAGCCGAAGGCTTTGGCGCCCAACGTCGACACGTGTATCGGGTTGCGATCGCCCGACACCGCGGCGTACTTGCTGATCGTCTTCTGGTCGACCCGCAGCGTGCGCAGCGGAGGCGGCGGCACCTCGTCCGGTTTCGGTTCCGGACCCGGTTTGCCGGACAGCGACGTCTTCTGCTGACGCAGGAAGCTGGACGTCTGCCGCCACACCAGTTCGCGTCCCACCCGGATCTCGCTGATCACGTCGATCAGGAGACCCTTGCGATGCTCACGAAGATTCTCGGCGTGCACCGACACATCGAGCGGCTCGCTCACCGAGATGGGACGGAACTGCTCGATGACGTTCTCGGCGTGCACCGAACCGATGGCGGGGAACGGGAATCCGTCGGAGACCATCAGCTTCATCACGATCGGGAACACCAGCGTGAATGGGTAGGTCAACGGCAAGGTGTCGCCGAAACGCAGCCCGGTGGCCCTGTCGTATGCCGCGAGGTTGTCCGGGTCCACCTGCACGCCGCTGAGCGAGAAGGTCGTGTCCGGGGCGCTGTCGCCGCCGGCCCCGATGACCGGGAGCGCGCTGCGTACGGCGCGGGCGTAGATGTCGAGAGTGCCCGGCATGCCGGTGAGTTCGACGAATTTGCCCGCCATCAGGCCCCCAGCAAGCTCTGGCCGCAGACGCGGACGACCTGTCCGGTCACGGCGTTGGACGCGGGGTTCGCGAAATAGGCCACCGTCTCGGCGACGTCGACGGTCTGACCGCCCTGCAACAGCGAACTCATGCGTCGTCCGGCCTCGCGGGTGGCGAAGGGGATGGCGGCGGTCATCGCTGTCTCGATGAAACCCGGTGCGACGGCGTTGATGGTGATGTTCTTCTCCGCCAGGACGGGCGCCGAGGCTTGGACGAGTCCGATAACTCCCGCTTTGGAGGTGCCGTAGTTGGTCTGGCCGCGGTTACCGGCGATACCGGCGATGGAGGAGACGTCGACCACCCGGCCGCCTTCCTTCAGCGCGCCTTTGGCGACCAACGCCTCGGTGATCTTCTGCGGGGCGATCAGGTTGACACCCATCACCATGTTCCACCGGCCCTCGTCCATGTTGGCGAGCGTCTTGTCGCGGGTGATTCCGGCGTTGTGGACGATGATGTCTGCGCCGCCGTGGCGTTCGAGGACGTGCTCGGCCAGCTTGTCGGCCGCGTCGGGGGCTGAAACATCAAGTGCGAGCGACGTGCCACCGACCTTGTTGGCCGTCTCGGAGAGCGCGTCACCGGCAGCCGGGATGTCGGCGCAGATGACGTGCGCACCGTCGCGGGAGAGGACCTCGGCGATGGTGGCACCGATGCCACGCGCCGCACCGGTGACGATGGCGACCTTGCCCTCGAGCGGCTTGTCCCAGTCGGCGGGTGCGGTCGAATCTTCGGCGCCGACGCGGATGACCTGCCCGCTGACGAACGCGGACTTGGCGGACAGCAGGAAGCGGAGCGTCGACTCGAGGCCGGACAGTCCGGGGGACGCCTTCGGGGAGACGTAGACCAGTTGGGCTGTCGCGCCTCTCCTCACCTCTTTGCCGATGCTGCGGGTGAAGCCCTCGAGGGCGCGCTGGGCAACGTGCTCGTCGACGCCGGTGGTCTCTTCCGGGGTGGTTCCGAGAACGACGACACGAGCGGACGGCGCGAGGTTGCGGATGACCGGCTGAAAGAACTCGAAAAGCTGCTCGAGTTCGGTGACCTGGCCGATGCCGGTGGCGTCGAACACGAGGGCGCCGAAGGTGTCGTCACTCGCCGAGGCGGCCGGGTAGTCGGAGAGCAGTGCGCGCAGCGGCTCGACGAGACGGCCCTTGCCCCCGATCAGGACCGGGCCGGCGAGCGGCGGTTCGCCGTGCTTGTAACGCCGCAGGTTCTCGGGCCGGGGCAGGCCTGCTTTCGCGGCGATGAACGCCCCTGGTGCGGAGGAGAGAAACTGGGAATAGATGTCGGGAGCTCCCTTGCTGGCTGCCACGGTCCTACCTTCTTCTCGTCGTTTTGGCGGTCAGTCACCGAGCACCGAAAGAAGTGCGGTGTCGACAAGTAACTTACTCCTGAGTAAGAATAGTAGCCAACAGGTAATCGCACCAGATCCTTGGAGACGTCAGTGACCAGCAAAGCTCGCACCAATTCGAACTCCGACGCGACGCCGAAGCCAGGCGGAAAGCAGCAGCGTCCCGTCGCCATCGTCGGCGGAAATCGCATCCCCTTCGCACGCTCGGACAAGGCGTACGCACAGGCCTCCAACCAGGACATGTTCACCGCGACCCTCGACGGCCTGGTGAGTCGGTTCAACTTGCAGGGCGAGAAGCTCGGACTCGTTGCGGGCGGAGCTGTCCTCAAACACAGCCGCGACTTCAACTTGATGCGCGAGTGTGTGCTCGGTAGCGCGCTCAGCCCGTACACGCCCGCATTCGACCTGCAGCAGGCGTGCGGTACCGGTCTCCAGTCGATCGTCGCCGTCGGTGACGCGATTGCGGCGGGCCGCATCGACGCCGGTATCGGTGGCGGTGTCGACACCACGTCCGACGCCCCGATCGGCGTCAATGACGAACTTCGCGAATTCCTGCTGTCGCTGAACCGGGCGAAGAGCACCGGTGACCGCATCAAGCTGCTCGCCAACGTGCGGCCCTCGATGCTGGGTATCGAGATTCCTCGCAACGGCGAGCCCCGCACGGGCCTGTCCATGGGCGACCATGCGGCGATCACCGCCAAGGAGTTCGGCGTCCGGCGCGAGGATCAGGACGAACTGGCCGCTGCCAGTCACAAGAACATGGCCGCAGCCTACGACCGCGGATTCTTCGATGATCTGGTGACACCGTTCCTTGGCCTCACCCGTGACGACAACCTGCGTCCCGGGTCCACTGTCGAGAAGTTGTCGACGCTGAAGCCGGTCTTCGGGGTGAAGGCGGGTGACGCGACGATGACCGCTGGTAACTCCACGCCGCTCACCGACGGTGCGTCCGCGGTCCTACTGTCGAGCGAGGAGTGGGCGGCCGAGCGCAAGCTGCCCGTGCTCGCCCACCTCGTCGATTCCGAGACCGCGGCCGTCGACTACATCCACGGCAAGGACGGCTTGCTCATGGCCCCCACCTACGCCATCCCGAGGTTGCTGGCACGCAACGGCCTCACCTTGCAGGACTTCGACTACTACGAGATCCACGAGGCTTTCGCGTCCGTCGTTCTCGCGACGCTCCAGGCGTTCGAGTCGGACGAGTACTGCAAGGAGCGTCTGGGGCTCGACGGCGCCCTCGGCTCGATCGACCGCAGCAAGCTGAACGTCAACGGGTCGTCGCTGGCGGCCGGTCACCCGTTCGCGGCGACGGGCGGCCGCATCGTGGCTTCGCTGGCGAAGATGCTTCGCGAAAAGGCGGGAACCAATGGTTCCGCGCGCGGATTGATCTCGATCTGCGCGGCCGGTGGCCAGGGTGTGACGGCAATCATAGAGGCGTGATTCAGCTGGCCTTTCCGGTAGCTGTCATACCGGAAAGGCCAGTTCGCGTTCGCCCGAAAAGGTGATTCGGCAACGAGGGGTGGTCGGATCCCCGAAGTATTCCTCCGCAGGTGTAACGCTGGAGATTAGCTGGCGATACTCCAATCAGCCCCGTGTTGCTGCCTGACCCCCGACCTGGCAGCAGCACGGGGTTCCTGCATTTTCGGCGGCCGGTAGTCTGTCGTGGGGGGTCCGGACCGGAGATCGCTGAAATCGGACACCGCTTGAAATGCACCGAGCGCCGACGGCAAGCTGAGGCCGGCAACGAAGATACTCGGTGAGAGGGCCACGGTGAGCGACGAAGACCGCGACGCAGGGAGCGCACCACCCCAACGGTCGACGCCCGATCCCGAAAATCCCGTATCGCTCGAGTCTGAGCCGACGCAGGGAATCGCTGACGACGATGCGCCGACTACTCGACTGAACCTCGGTGACCTGGGACAGCGCCCCGAAGAACCGCTGCGGGTGGAACCTGCGCCCAACGAGGACGAGACGCAGGTGATCCCGGTAGTCGCACCGGACGCTGAGAGCGGGCCGACGCACGCTTACTCAGTAGTTCCTCCCGCCGACGAACCGACGGTCCTCACTCACGCACCTGCGCCGATGCCGGACGCTCCGCAAGCGACGCCCCCGGCGGGTGTCGATCCGACCGGGGCTGACCAACCCCCCGCCGCTGCGGTTCCCGCCGTCGACACGGGTGGTCCTAAGGGTGCCCGCTGGGTGAAGATCGCCGCGGTGATCGGCGGTGTCCTCGCGATCATCGGCATCGCGTACGTCGCTGACCTCGCGATGTCCTCCGGGAAACTCCCGCGCGGCGTGACGGTCGCCGGTGTCGATGTGGGTGGTTCGTCCCGCGCCGATGCCGAGGCGACCCTGCAAGCGCAGGTCGGGCCGCGCATACATCAGCCGGTGTCGGTGCAGGCCGGGGACGTGTTCGCCGAACTCGTGCCTTCCGACGCCGGACTCGATGTCGACTGGCAGGCCACGCTCGACCGGGCCGATGCGCAACCACTCAATCCGTTCACCCGACTGGCGTCGTTCTTCACCACCGACGAGATCGGTGTCGTGACGACACGGGACGAAGCCGCATTGGCGGCTGCTGTCGACAACCTGCGGTCGCGTACCGACCGAGCGTCCCGCGAGGGGACCGTGGTGTTCGAGGGTCCCACACCCGTCCCGGTGGACCCGTCCGCAGGGCAGAACGTGAACGGTGAGGGTGCCGAGGCGGCATTCGTCGAGAACTGGGCGTTCGGCGGCCCGGTGGAGTTGCCCGTCGACGCAGTTCCGGTGACCGTGACCAAAGAGGGCGTCCAGAGGGCGCTCGGCGAGGTCGCGATCCCGGCCGCCTCCGCTGACCTGGTCGTCCCGGGTCGTGACGGCAAGGTCGCGATCCTTCCCCGGGATCAGATCGGGGCGGTGCTCGGGTTCCGCCCGGACGGGAACGGTGGGTTGACGCCCGAGTACAACGTCGAGGCCGCCGTCGGCATTCTCGCGCCGCAGCTGGTCTCGACCGAGATCGCGCCCAAGGACGCTACGATCACGCTCGACGGGGGATCGCCCCGGATCGTTCCCGCGGTCACCGGTGATCTGGTGCAGTGGCCCAAGACGTTGGAGATGCTGCCCCAGCTCCTGGCAACTCCCGGTTCGCACACCACCCCTGCCGTGTACGGCCCGGTTCCGCCGGCCCTGACGACCGAGGCGGCGCAAGCTCTCGGCATCAATGAGGTGATCAGCGAATTCACCACCGGCGGCTTCTCCGCGGCTTCGGGTACCAACATCAGGCTGGCGGCCAGCGAGATCAACGGTGCGCTGATCAAGCCCGGCGACACGTTCTCCCTTAACGGACACACCGGTCCGCGTGGATCCGCTCAGGGTTACGTGGAGTCGGGGATCATCAACAACGGTCGTCCTGACACGGCCGTCGGCGGCGGTGTCAGTCAGGTGGCGACGACGCTGTACAACGCGGCCTACTTCGCCGGCATGGAGGACGTGGCGCACACCGAGCACTCCTACTACATTTCGCGCTACCCGGAGGCGCGGGAGGCCACCGTCTTCGAAGGTGCCATCGATCTCCAGTTCCGCAACACCGCGAAGACCGGGGTGATGATCCAGGCGATCGGCGGCAGTTCCGAACTGACCATCAGGTTCTGGGGAACCAAGACCGTCGACGTCGACTCCATCACCGGCACGCGCACCAGACCGACGAATCCCGACACGATGACCTTGCCCGCCGGGGACCACTGCATTCCGTCGAGCGGTGCGCCGGGCTTCACCGCCAGCGACACCCGCGTGATCACCGACCGTGCCACCGGTCAGGAGATCTCCCGCAACACCCGGACCGTGCGCTACGACCCCGTGCCGATTGTGAAGTGTGAATCGCCCGCCGCCGCCCCCAAGCCCGACGAGCGCACCCCCACCACGCCGTCCACACCCGCGCCGTCTTCGGCCCCTGAGCCCGACCCGAACGACGGCGAGTAGCCGCACTACTTCTCGGTTCGCGCACCGCTTCTCGAGCTCGAAAAGCACAGCGCGAACCGAGAAAGGGTGCGACTACAGTGACCGCACCGTAAGCCGCTGGGCGGACGGGAGCGGCGCCTGCGTCACCCAGCCTCGTGGCGATCCGGCACGCGCGACCGCGCGACGGACACGCTCCGCCACCAGCCCCGGTGACCCGAGGTCGTCCCAGGTCCATCGCACCACCTGGAATCCGAGGTCGCGCAGCGCGTCCTCGCGTTGCTTCTCGGCGAAGACAGCGTCGCCGGGGGATTGCCCGGGTCTCAGCAGCCGTCCGTACTTGACGCGTCCGTCGAACTCCCCGAGCACGATGCCGTCGAAGTGGAAGTCGACGCGTCCGATTCGGCGCCCGCCGGGTTCGAACACCTCGCCTTTCTGGGACAGGCCGGGCAGCCCGGCACTCGACAACATGACCCGGCTTCGAGATTCACCGACGCTTTCGCTGTGCCCGCTCAGGAACCGGACGACCCTCCGCGCCGCATCGACGCCGTGACGACGCGCACCGCGGGCGAGTTCGGCGTCCAGGTCCTCTCGGCTGATGCCGAACCTCCGGACGGCCGCGTCACCCACCACGACGGCCTGCTCGAACGGCAGAGTTCTCGCGAGGTCGATCACGGTCCGCGCGGGGAGAGTCAGCGAATGCCCGTCCACCACTGCCACGTGCTCTCCGATGGGCGCGCAGTGCACCGTGGTCCGCCGCTTGATCCGGCCACCTCCGCGTCGGTTTCTGGTGACGTGCACGCGGTCGAGGGGCGTCTTCCACAACGGCAGCCCGTACACGACGGCCGCGGATTGGTGACTGAGCACTGCGTCGTCCGACACGGCGTGAACTGTCGAGTCGATGAGGAAGCGATGGCGTTCCTCCTCGCCGAGCGCCGAGTACATCGACGCGGAGAGATATGCGCCGCGCCTGATGCGCTGCCACTCGCCGCGTGTGTACAGGCGTCGGATCTCGTCGTCGCTGTAGCCGCGGTCCAACGCCTCCTGGCGTCGCAGCATCGCCCCCGGGTCATGTTCCATGGGAACGATTCTCGCCGGAGCCGCCTGAAGAATCCGGTCCGAAGGACCCGGCTGTGGATGGACCGACGCTTGTGGACAACTCCCGCACTCTTTCTCGGCCCGCGCACTGCCTGTGGGGACCGAAAAGGGGTGCGTCGACGCAGAAAGAGTGTCGGAGTCTACGTGGTCGGGACACGAAAAAGCCCGGCGGACGGGGAGGTACCCCGGCCACCGGGCCGTGTGAAGCCGATCAGAATGCGGCTTCGTCGAGCTCCATGATGTCGTTGTCGATGTTGGCGATGATGCCGCGGGTGGCGGTCAGTTCAGGGAGGACGTTCTTGGCGAAGAAGGACGCGATGGCGACCTTGCCCTCGTAGAACGCCTTGTCCTTGTCGGACGCACCTTCGTCGAGCGCCTTGATCGCGATCTCCGAGTGACGCAGCAGCTGCCAGCCGATCATCAGGTCACCGACGGCGAGGAGGAAGCGCACGGAGCCGAGTCCGACCTTGTACAGCTCGGACGGCTGCTCCTGGGCACCCATCAGGTAGCCGGTGAGGGTGGCGGCCATGGTCTGGACGTCCTCGAGGGCGGTGGCGAGCAGGGCACGCTCCGCCTTGAGGCGACCGTTGCCCGCCTCGCTGTCGATGAACTTCTTGATTTCACCGGAGACGTGGGCGAGTGCCACGCCGCGGTCGCGAGCGATCTTGCGGAAGAAGAAGTCCTGCGCCTGGATGGCGGTGGTGCCTTCGTACAGCGAGTCGATCTTCGCGTCGCGGATGTACTGCTCGATCGGGTAGTCCTGCAGGAAGCCGGAGCCACCGAAGGTCTGCAGGCTTTCGGTCAGGTACTGGTACGCCCGCTCGGAGCCGACACCCTTGACGATGGGCAGCAGCAGGTCGTTGACGCGGAACGCGAGGTCCTTGTCGGCACCGGAGACGAGCTTGGCGGTGGCCTCGTCCTGGTGTGCGGCGGTGTAGAGGTACACGGCGCGCAGACCCTCGGAGTACGCCTTTTGCATGGCGAGAGCGCGGCGGACATCGGGGTGATGCGTGATGGTGACGCGCGGGGCGCTCTTGTCAGTCATCTGGGTGAGGTCGGCGCCCTGGACGCGTTCCTTGGCGTAGTCGAGGGCATTGAGGTAACCGGTCGACAACGTGGCAATAGCTTTGGTACCCACCATCATGCGGGCGTGCTCGATGACGTCGAACATCTGCGCGATGCCGTTGTGGACCTCGCCGACGAGCCAGCCCTGGGCCGGGACGCCGTGGCCACCGAAGGTGACCTCACAGGTGGCGGAAACCTTCAGGCCCATCTTGTGCTCGACGTTGGTGACGAAGACGCCGTTGCGCTCACCGAACTCGTTGGTCTCGAAGTTGAAGTGCGTCTTCGGGACGAAGAAGAGGGACAGGCCCTTGGTGCCCGGTCCTGCACCCTCGGGGCGCGCGAGAACGAGGTGGAAGATGTTCTCGAAGAGGTCGTCGGAGTCTGCGGAGGTGATGAACCGCTTGACGCCTTCGATGTGCCATGAGCCGTCGTCCTGCTTGATGGCCTTGGTGCGGCCTGCGCCCACGTCGGAACCGGCGTCGGGCTCGGTGAGGACCATGGTGGCGCCCCAGCCGCGCTCGACGATGGTGGCGGCCCACTGCTTCTGCTCTTCGGTGCCGTTGTGGAACAGCACGTCCGCGAAGGCCGGTCCGGCCTGGTACATGTGTGCGGCCGGCTGCGAGCCGAGGATCAGCTCACCGATGGCCCAGACAACGGAGCGGGGGACGGGAACGCCACCGATCTCCTCGGAGATGCCCATGCGGAACCACTCGGCGTCCCACAGTGCGCGGAAGGACTTCTTGAAGGACTCCGGCAGCGTGATGGTGTGGGTTTCGGGATCGAAGACCGGAGGGTTGCGGTCGGCGTCGGCGAAGGACTCACCCAGCGGCCCCTCGGCGAGGCGGGCAACTTCACTGAGCATGTTGCGGACGGTGTCGGCGTCGAGATCGCCCCACACGCCTTCGCTCAGCGGCTGCTCGAGACCGAGTACCTCGAAGAGGTTGAACTCCAGGTCGCGGACGTTGCTCTTGTAATGGCCCATGTCTTCTGTCTCTCCCAGTGAGATGGTGCGGTCTATCAGTAAGTACCGCCCAAGTTATTACTCGTCGGTAACATCGCCGATATTACGCCCCAATTTCCCGACTGCCAAGACTCGGGCGGTGCGCCACGACGAGTGCGTCGATCGCGGTTCCGGCCGCCGTCTCGCGGAAGCGCCGTTCTGCGAGATCGACGTCGAGACGCCCATTCAGTTCGTGCACCAAATCCTCTGGGGTAAACAGGATTTCAGGATCCTGAGGACCTCCCACTCCTTGCGACAAGTTAACCGCGTCATGGCCCAGAATCATGAGGATTCCATCAGGTTTCAGCGCGGATATGGCGCGGTTCACAACCTCGCGGCGCTCCGCCCGGGGCAGATGGAGGTAGATCACGAGGGCGAGGTCGTACTCGGCGCCCAAGTCGGAGTCGGTGACATCGGCGACGCGGTAGTCGAGCCGTCCGCGCACCGAGCGGGGTGCATCGGCTGCCACTCGCCGGGCCTTGTCGATCGCCACAGCGGAGTAGTCGAGGCCCGTCACTTCCCACCCGCGGGTGGCGAGCCACAGCGCGTTGCGGCCCTCTCCGCAGGCCAGGTCGAGTGCGCGACCGCGGGGGAGTGTGGTGACCTGCTCGACCACGACCGCGTTGGGTGGCGCGCCCCACACGAACTCGCTTTGTGAATAACGCTCGTCCCAGGCAGATGCATCCATGGCCCCGACGCTAGTGCGCGTCGGGGTTATGGAGGAAGCGTGTGGACGACTCGGGCGAGCCGTGCGGGCGACTCAGGGAGTCAAGGTGGTACGCATCAACAACACGTTGTAATTGCTGTGCACCGTGGTGAGGAAGTAGAGGTCGGGTCCGGCAGACCACGGGTGGATGTACGCGCCGTATGCGCTGGGGAGTTCCCTGGCGTCGACGAGGGTCTCGGGTCCGCTCCATGGTCCGGTGATCGACGGGGAGCGGCGCATCACGACGGAGTTGTTGTGATCGGTGGTCAGCATGAGGAACTGTCCGAGGTATTCGTTGTAGGAGACGGATAACTCACCGACGCCTCCGGCGACGATGGGCTTCGCTACGTCGGGATTTCCCTTGATCCACTTACCGCCGTCGAAGTACTCGTAGGCACCGAGGTCCATGATCTGTGCTTCGGGGACACGTGCGACGTGCACGAGCCCGCCACGGCCGGCCGGTGTTCCGTATTGGTAGACGAAGCCGCCGCCCTTCACGAACGCGCTCATCTGGAAGTTGGCGTTGCCACCGACGTTCGGACGCTGTGTCTCGTGTGCGACGGTCCAGTTCTCACCGTTGTCGTGGGAGTAGACGAGACCGGAGTAGTTGGTATCCCACGTTCCCGCGGGACCCCAGTTCTTCACCGACATCATGCTCATCACCTGGGTGTTGCCTACGGCGACGCCCGCGGTGGGAATGCGGCTGATCTCGACGAACGGGATCTTGGGACTGGGAACGAGTTCCTTGGACTGCCCGAAGATGTCGCGCGGGGAACTGTCGAAATTCATGCCGTCGGAGAGGATGCCGTCGGAGCTGCGGAACAGTGTGCTGCTGCGCCACGCCCAGATGCTGCCCGACAGCAGGTTGGGCAGTCCGAGCCCGGCAGAGTCGCCGAACGCTGTGAGGACCTGCCCCTGGCCGTTGTCCCACATGATGCCGAGGTCGGTGCCGAGGACGTTGGCGTCCTGGGTGCGGTTCGGGCTGAGTAAGCCGGTCTGCTGTGCGACTGCTTGTGTGCGCCCGGTGAGGCGTGGGATGCCGTTGGTGCCGTTCAGTCCTGGGATCGGGTTGACGACGTTCGGGTTGGCCGCGGCCGGTACGGCGAAGGCGATCAACGACGCGGCCACACTGGCGATGGACGCTGCGGCGAGGGCTGTGGTGCGCTTCACGAAGGGTCACTCCATCTCTAGCAGCAGGCGGCTTTCCCCGGGTCCGTAGGACCCTCCCCCTACCGGTGATCAACTGCCGGAAATCGAACGAAGTCTAGCAAGTCGGATTCCGCCGAAGTGGCGCTTCGGGTAGCGCGTTCATTTCTCCCGTACGGCGGCCGTGCGATGTTACCGGTGAGTAACAGTAACCGGTGCTACCCGCTGAAGCGGCGTCGACGTAACGTGTGGAACGAGCAAGTCCACTCCGCGCGGCAACGACGCGGGACCTGATGAGGAGATCGATCGATGGGAAAGCAGATTGCCACCCTGACCGGAGGTCGGCAGTCCGCCCTTCTCGGGCTCGGCGTGTACCGGCCGGAACGGGTCGTCACCAATGACGAGATCTGTGAGCTGATCGACTCGACCGACGAGTGGATCCAGTCCCGCTCGGGCATCCGCAATCGCCGCTTCGCCGCGGAGGACGAGAACGTCGTCACGATGTCGATTGCCGCTGGCCGCGAGGCGATCGCGGCGAGCGGAATCGCTCCCGAACAGATCGGGTGTGTCATCGTCGCCACGTCGACGTACCTTCTGCTCACGCCGCCCGCCGCTGCGGTGGTCGCCGACGCTTTGGGCACCAACGGCCCGGGAGCTTTCGACCTCGGAGGTGGTTGCGCCGGTTTCTGCACCGCCCTCGCGGTGGCGTCGGACATGGTCCGCGGCGGATCCATCGACTATGCCCTCGTGGTGGGTGTCGAGAAGATGAGCATCACCACCGACCCCACCGACCGCTCGACCCGGTTCATCTTCGGCGACGGCGCCGGAGCTGTCGTGGTCGGCAAGAGTGATGTCGCGGGTATCGGACCTGTCGAGTGGGGTTCGGACGGCGCGCAGGCCGACGCCATCGTGCAGGACCTCGATTGGTACGAATACATCACGACGCCGGGCGCAACTCGCCCGTACATCAAGATGGCCGGAACCGCAGTGTTCCGCTGGGCCGCCTTCGAAATGGGCAAGGTGGCGCTGCGTGCCATCGAGAAGGCCGGCATGACGGTGGACGACCTCGACGCGTTCGTCCCGCACCAGGCCAATTCGCGGATCACCGAGGTCATCGCTCGGAGTATGAAGCTCCCGGAAAGCGTTCCCGTGTCCGACGATATCGCCGAGAGCGGCAACACGTCCGCTGCCTCGGTGCCGCTGGCGATGGAGGCCATGCTGCAGTCGGGTGACACGAAGCCGGGTGACACTGCCCTGCTGCTCGCCTTCGGGGCCGGGCTGTCGTATGCCGCTCAGGTCGTGACGATGCCGGCCCTCCCCAAGAGCTGAGTCGTACCTGATCTCGGGGCCTGGGAACTCGTGTACTCGTGGCTCCGAGGTTTCGGGCGATGACACTGCTAGCTTGCTCTGCGGGCGTGACACCCACAGCCGGGGACGAGAAAGCAGGGACCGATGAACTTCACACGGCAAGGCGGCGGCATCCGTGGTTCGGTTCTGACCGCCTCCGTCCTCGTGGTGGTCGGCGCCGGGTGTCTCACCGGTTGTGGTGACGCGTCGCCCGGGGACCGCGCGGCGGTGTCGTCCGCGGATCCGGCAGTCGAACTGAACGCCGGCGGCGACTGTGCCGGCCGGGATGTCATCGTCAACCGGGACGGTGTCGGCATCGTGCTCGACGGCGAATGCGGCACGGTCACGATCGAGGCCAACGGTGTGTCGGCCGATATCGGCAGCTCGGACGCCGTGCTGGTGCGCGGCCAGGACACCAACGTGATCGGCGGACGCACCGGCACTCTCACCGTCGCCGGGCGCACCAACAGTGCAACCATCGACACGGTGGAGGCGATCGAGGTGCAGGGCAACGGTGTGACCGTTCTGGGTAAGCAGGCCGGGCGGATCTCCGTTGCCGGCAGCGGCAACTCGATCGGGGTCGACGACTCGGGTGTCACGACGGTGACTGGCAACGACAACTTCGTGCGCGCGCAGGAGATGGACAGCCTCGAGCTCACCGGTTCGAACAACTCGGTGGACTGGGAATCCGGTGCGACCGCTCCGGTGTCCGACACGGGCTCCGAGAACAGGCTCACTCCACCTGGGCAGTAGTTACCGCGCGCCGCATTCGGTGAGCACGCCGGCCATGGCTTCGCGCTCGGCCGGGGTGACCCAGAGGCGGTATGCCGCTTTCACTTCCACTTGGCGGGCCACGTAGGTGCAGCGGTAGTTCTTCAGCGGCGGCAGCCAGGTGGACGCGTCCGCATCGCTCTTGCGCTGGTTGGTGGGACCATCTACCGCTTGAAGGTTACGAGGGTCGTTCGCGAGATCGGCTCGTGTCTGGGCGTCGAGGAGCTGAGCGCCCTTCTGCCAGGCGTCGGACAGTGCGACCACGTGATCGATTTGCACCGCATCCGACGTCTTCGGACCACGGGTGAACGCAATGATATTGCCGGTGTACAGGTCTCGCAGCGTCCCGGACTGCACGACGCAGCCCCGAGTGCGATCCCGCGACGTGATGTCGACGAGGTCGCGTCGCAGGATGTCGTTGCGGGTGTCGCAGCCGTTGCGGCCCAGTTCGACGGACACGTTGTCGGTCCAGCTGCTGCCGAAGAGTTCCCGATCGTATCCGGTCTTGGGGGCCCGGCCCTTGACGTCGAGGGTTGCCAGCTGCGCGAATGCCGTTTGTATTTGCTGTGCGTCAGTCGCTTCCGGAAGGATGGCCGGACTGGTGCCTGCGGCGAGGGTGTCGTCGGACTGCGGGGCCATCATCCCGGCGAGCACGATGACGGCAATGGCAGCGAGGATCCAGGGCCACCTGCTCCTGACGGTCGAGATGATGGTGCGATGATTCGGTACCGCAGTGCGGGGCATGAATGTCTCCTGAATCCAACAGCGTTCGCTATTTCTATCAGGAGTGGCTCGGAGCGCCGGTGGCCGACCCGGGACTAAGCGGTGGTGTGCAGCAGGGGAATCAGCAATTCGTCGTCGGTGAGTGCGCCGTGTTGACCGGGAAGGGCGGACAACCGCGACTCCTTCTTCCGCCGCACCACCGCGACACCGTCCAGCGCGATTGCGACGACGTCACCGATGCGGCCGGCGATGTCGGATCGAACGGCAGGCCCGAACAGTCCGGCAGCGATCGCCTCGTCCCTCGTACCGATCCACATGCGCGGGCCGAGTGCTTCCCGCCACCGGGCTGCGACGTCGCCGGCCGCTCCGGACCGGGTATGTACGTGCCGGCACCGAGGCTCACCGGCGAGTGCCACCACGTCGGCCGACAGCGTCGAATCGGCGTCGAAGTCGAGCTTGTCGGCGTCGTCGACGGTGACCATGCCGTGATCGGCCGTGACGTAGAGAGCCGGGTTTCCGGTCAGGGTCGCGAGTGCGTGGGCGAGATTGGCCACGAGTCCGTCGACGATGGCCAACTGATGTTTCCACGACTCCGATCCCGGACCGTATACGTGCCCGAGGGTGTCGATTTCGCTGAGATAGCAGTAGGTGAGTGTGCGGTCGGCGGCACGGGATGCGGCGACGACCTGCGCGATCAGATCACCGTACGCATGTATGCCGGTAAATGTTCCGCCGCGCAGCACCGCTCGGGTGAGACCGGAACCGTCGAATTTCGCGGGTAGGACGGTAGTGCACCGAACGCCCTCGGCGCCAGCGCGTTCGAATACGGTGGGCGTCGGCAGGGCAACCTCGGGTACGAGCCGCGCAAGTTCGTCACCTCTGCGCCCCGCCCGCCACGACAACCAGTTCAGCGTGCCGTGAACCTCACGAACGTATGACTGGTATCCGGTGATGCCGTGACTGCCGGACGGCAAACCGGTCCCGAGAGACGCGATGCTGGTTGCCGTCGTGGTGGGAAATCCCGCCCGGATCGGACGGCCGGCGAGGCCGCACAGAAACGGCGCAAGGTCGCGGTGCTGCTTCAGCGAGTTCCAGCCCAAGCCGTCGAGGAGCAGCACCACGGTGTGCCGACTGTCCGGCAGATCGAGGCGATTCGCTTCGCCGGCCACCCCGAGCGAGGCCAGAACGGAAGGCATCAGGGTGGACAGTGTGGGCTGCGAGTACACGTCGAGCGGCGGCGCCGTTGCTGTCATGGCTCCACTATGCGGGATGGAGCGCGCACGTTGTGATCACAATCGGTGACGGAGGTCGACCGGTTGCCCGTCGGAGGGATACGGGAGGGACGTGTAGTTCAGGGGCGCGACGTAGTCCGGGTCGACGCGCCAGTCGAAGCGCCGGAGGAGGTGATGCATGACCGTCTTGATCTCGGCGCCGGCGAAATGCATGCCGAGGCATTTGTGCACACCGCCGCCGAACGGCTCCCACGCGAATCGGTGAATCTTGTCTTCGCGCCGCTCGGGCGCGAAGCGTTCGGGATCGAATTTCTCTGGGTCGGGCCAGTATTCGGCCATGTGATGGGTGAAGTGCACGACCACGGACACGTACGATCCGCGCGGAATATAGCGACCGAGCACCTCGGTGTCCTTGACTGCACGCCGGGACACCACGGGGACGGGCGGCACGAGTCGCATGCACTCCTTCATGACGAGGTCGAGGTCGGTGAGTTCGTCGAGTTGGTCGTAGCTCGGGGTGGATGTTCCGAGCGCTGCCGACTGCCGACGGCACCGTTCCTGCCACTCCGGATGCTGGCCCAGATACTGCATCATCGTCGACAGCGTGATGGTGGACGTGTCGTGCGCGGCCATCAGCAGGAAGACCATGTGGCTGATGACGTCGTCGTCGCTGAACCGTTGTCCGTCTTCGGATTCGATGTGGCACAGCGTGGTGAACAAGTCGTCGCCCGTGGCGGCGCGGCGGGCGGGCAGGTACCGGCGGAAGAACTTCTCCAGGCGTAAACGGCCGTCGATTCCACGTTTCCACCGAGTACCCGGCAGCGGGTAGCGGACCACGGAGGTGGCGGCCTGGACACAATCGATGAAGGCTTTGTTGACCTCGACCATCTCCTGGTGCGACGACCCCTCGGCGCCGCCCATGAAGATGCTCGTGGCCAGATCCAGCGTCAGTTCCTTCAACGCCGGATACGCGGTGAAGCCGACTCCGGGGTGCCAAGTATCCAGCGTGCCCTCCACAGCGGGGTGCAGCGCCTCGGTGTAGCGGGACAACCGTTGGCGGGTAAATGCCTGCTGCAGTATCCGGCGATGGGCGAGGTGTTCGTCGCCGTCGAGAAGCATCAGGCCGCGGCGGAAGAACGGGCCGATGAGCACGCTCCAGCCGTCGCCGTTGACGAACGCGCGGTCCTTGTTCTGTAACACCGTCTGGCAACCGTCCGGCCCCAGGACGGTGACCCACCGCTTGCCCGCCATGCTCAGCCACGACACGGGCCCGTATCGGTTCCAACGGCTTTCGAGGAGTCCCATGGGGTCGCGGATGTAATCGAGTCCCAGTCCGATGATAGGGAGTCCGGCGTTACCGGTGATGGGGCTCAGGGTGCTTTCCGGAGGTGGAGCAGCAAGAACCTTGGGCATTTGCCCTCCTCGCTCGAGGATGTGACAGGACGCTCTGTCAGTTTGTGTAGTGTGCGTCACACCGGACGGTCTGTCAACATCGAAGAATGACTCATCCGGCGCGGCAGTACCGCGGAAGAAGTTCGCAGGAGCGAGCCGCGGATCGCCGTGCACGGCTGTTGGAGGCGGGATTACAGGTCTTCGGCACGGTTGGTGAGAGGGCGACCATGACCGCGATCTGCGCCGAGGCCAAACTCACCGAGCGTTACTTCTACGAAAGCTTCCGCAGTCGCGACGACCTGTTGGTTCAGGTGATCGAGACGATTGCCGAAGAGGTGCGGATGGCAGCGCACGCCACCCTGCAGACGGTCACCGGAAATCCCGAAGTGCGCGCGCGGGCGGCGATCGCGACGTTTGTCGGAATCCTCACGGGGGATCCGCGGAAGGGGAGGGTGTCGATCATCGAATCGGCCGGTGCCGAGCCGCTGCGGACCAGACGGCGTCAGTTGCTGCGCTCGTTCGCGTCGATGGTCGCGGAGGAATCGAAGGAACTCTACGGTGACCGCGCGTGGTCGTCGCCGCAGGACGAAGTCACCGCCCTGCTGTTCGTCGGCGGACTGTCGGAGCTGATCACGGCGTGGCTGAACGGTGAGATCGACGTGTCCCCCGAGCAGATCGTGGACGCGGCCACCTATCAGTTCACGTCTACCGCTCATCGATGACCGGGACCTGGGCGATATCGTGACCGAGGTCACGTGCGAAGCTGTGCGCATGGTGGATATCGCACGCCCACAGTTGGAGGGCACCGTAGCCGTACGCGAGGGACGACGGATCGGCTTCGCCGAGTTCGGAGCGGCCCAGGGCCGGGCGGTCATCTGGCTGCACGGCACCCCCGGCGCGCGTCGTCAGGTTCCGACGGAGGCCCGGGCGTTCGCCGAGAAGCACCATCTTCGGCTGATCGGCATCGACCGGCCGGGTGTCGGTTCGTCGACGTCCTTCCGGTACGAATCCGTGCTCGACTTCGCCGAGGACCTCGGCATTGTCGCGGACACCCTGGGGATAGACAAGATGGCCATTGTGGGGCTGTCGGGCGGTGGCCCGTACACGCTGGGCGCGGCATACGCAATGCCAGACCGTGTGGTGGCAGTCGGCATACTCGGCGGAGTCGCACCGACGAAGGGTCCGGACGCCATCCGCAGCGGGCTCATGGACCTCGCGGTGCTGGCAGCGCCGGCGTTGGCAGCCGGCGGCATCCCCATCGGGTTGGTAGCCAGTTCCGTCATTCGTGTGGCCAGGCCCTTTGCCTCTCCGATCATCGACTTGTACGGGCGGCTCTCACCTGAGGGCGACCGACGCCTTCTGGCCCGTCCGGAGTTCAAGGCGATGTTCCTCGACGACCTGCTCAACGGTGGCCGTAAGCAGCTCAGTGCGCCGTTCGCCGACCTCGTGCTGTTCGCTCGGGACTGGGGTTTCCGGGTGAACGAGGTCAAGACTCCGGTCCGCTGGTGGCACGGCGACTGCGACCACATCATCCCGCACCGGCACGGGGAGCACATGGTGTCGATGTTGCCGGACGCCGAGTTCCACACGATGCGCGGCGAGAGTCACCTCGGCGGATTGGGAATGGCCGAAGAGATTCTCACGTCGTTGCTCGACATCTGGGACGCGCGCGACGCGGAGTCCGCCCGGTAGCGGATACGACGGCATCCCCATGATCTGGAAGGGCGCGCCCAGCGGATCGGCTACCACGCCAACCCTGCCGAACGGGGTGTCCTCCGGTTCGCGCTCGACGCTTCCGCCCAGTTCGGCAACCCGGGCCACCGGCGGCAACGGCTACCGAAATCGACCAGGCCCCGAATCGCACGGCTGACACGTGCCGGTGATAGTCGCGTGCTGAAGCTCTGATCACGTGGCTGGTGTTGGGCGGTACGGTTATCCGGCATGGGGGAGATGTCGCCGATGCGGCCGGTCAGCACTGGAGCAGAAGAAGCGCAGTCGGTGGCGCCGGCGTGGAAAGTCGCCGTCGTGTTCGGGCTGTGTCTGCTTCTGATCGTCTACGGTGCGTGGGGCGGTCCGTCGAGTTGGCCGGGCTGGGCCGTGGGTGTGGGTATCGCAGCGGGTGGCGTGATGCTCTACACCGCGTCGGTAGTACGGACGTTGCGCGAGAACGCGGGTCGGCGGCTGCCGTGGCTGGCGTCGCCGGAGCGGCCGCGGCGGTACTGATGGCCATCACCGTCGGAGCCTCCCACGCCCACAACTCCCGCATCCAGGACCACTGAACAGGGCAGATGACCCGTCCACTTTCCGTGGTGTGCACCCTCGCCGCCAGTCGCGGCAACGCAGCGTCAGCGTGTCCTCCGTGGGTCTTTGATACTGTCCGCCGAGATGAGCACGAGCGTGCCGAAGTAGCCGATCAGGCCGACTGCGCCGATGATGATCGCGATGACAGGACTGAGTCCCCAGAGGAGATCTTTGCCGCGGATCTGATCGAGAATGCCGATGATCAGCACAAGTCCGAAGATGAACCCGACGAGAAAGTTGGCGACGTACCACGGCCAACGAGGATCGGGGACCGTGGGTCCACCGAACGTCGCAGCGTATTCGCGAGGAGACCCGAAGGCTTCGACGGGATCCTCCCCGGTGTCCGCGACGTGGCTCTCCACCTGGGCGATTGCGTCACCGATCACGTCGCCAGGGACGTCTCGCATTCTGAGCGCGAAGATCAGCTGCTGGGTGTACTTCTCGACCGTTGTCATGATGTGCTCCGTTCTGTCCCCAAAAGCCCGGACGCTCGTTGTGTGAAGCTCTGCCACTGCGCGCGCTGTCGGTCGAGCCGCTCCATGCCGGCTGCAGTGACGGTGTAGTACTTCCGGCCCGGCCCGCCTTCGCCCTGGCGCCATTGCGATTGCAGTGCCCCATCCCGTTCGAGTCGGTTCAGGATCGGATACAGCGTTCCACCCTTGACTGTCCCCATGCCTGCTTCGGCCAGACGGGTGGCCACCACGTATCCGTACGTCTCACCCTCGGAAACGATCGCTAGCACCATCGGCCCGAGCACCCCCCGAAGCCAGTCGCTCGGCCATTCAGTATCCACGTCTAGATTCTCTACTTGTCTAGATAGGCTGTCAATCTACCTGGCCGCTGATGACCAGCATCGCTCCCGACTCAGTGCGCTGACCTCAGGAATAGCACCTCCCCGCTCAGGCCCGGCGGCACAATCATTTTCGTGCCGCCCAGGGGGAGCCCGTACTCATGCGTGGGAATGTCCGGCGACGATGCGGGCGATTGCTTCTGCGCAAGATCGGGCGGTCAGTGTCGGCCGTGGGACCGACGCGTCCCACTGCCGTCCGCGGGTGATCCATGCGGTGGACAGGCCGGCGGCCCGCCCGCCTTCGATGTCCGCGAGTGGGTGGTCGCCGACCATCCACCCGCTGTCGAGGGCGATTCCGGTCGCCGCCGCCGCCTTCTGGAAGATCCGCCGGTCGGGTTTGCGGACGCCGACCGCTCCGGAGATCACTGATCCGGAAACGTGCCGGTCGAGCCCCGAGATAGCGAGCTTCGCTTCCTGTTGGCGTGCTTCGCCGTTGGTCACGACCACGGGCGTCCACCCGGCGGCGGACGCGGCAGTGAGTGCGTCGAGAACTTCCGGTTGGACGCGGATGTCGGCCAGGTGCTCCATCATCAGGGCCTCGACTATCGAGTCTGTCGATCGCGTAAGCGTGTAGCGCTCGCGGATCGCCTGGGCGAGCTGGCGCCGTGGCTCGTAGCCATCACGATCGGCCTCGATCAGCCACCGGGCCTCCTGGGCACCGCCGTCGAACTGTGCGACGAATCGTTCGCACCAGGTTCGGAACGCGGCGGTGCGATCGATGAGGGTGTTGTCGAGGTCCAGCAGCAGCAACGACATGATGTCGAGCCTATCTACGGCGTGGCGTCTGTGTCGCGAGGCGGAGCAGGCCTCTGCGTGTGTGGGGCTCTGTGCCACACTCGAGGTATGGTGGGGGCCAACAAGTTTGCGCGTGAGGTCATTGCCGCGCTGCGTCCCGCTTTACCGTCGCGGACGCTCGACCATGTGAGCTACTCGCTCGCTATACAACGACACGATGTGAGGTAACTGGGCGTTGCCAGCCCGGGGCCGGCGACGCGAACACCAAGTGCAGCAGAAAGACGAATCCTCGTTGCTTCAGGCAGCTCGCGTGGATGGGTGACCTTGATGCCCGCCTCGTTTTGCGGTGCACCTCACCTCGACTGACAGTCCCGTGGGAATCCCATTTCGCGCGTGAACCTGAACCACGGACCACAGGAGGGGCCGATGCTCGGGAGCCTCCCGGTGGTTCCCACGTTCACTGCGACCTGCTCGAGGTGTGAGGGCTCATCGGCCAACTCGTCACCCACGCACACCGCCGATAGAGTTCCTCACATGACTCGTACAGACGTCGCCTTTGCGGCCGGCGACGGCGCCTGCGCCGCCTGGCTGTACACCCCAACCGGCAACACCACGACGCCACGGCCGGTCATCGTGATGGCGCACGGCTTGGGCGGAGTGCGGGAGATGCGCCTCGATGCGTTCGCCGAGCGGTTCGCGGCAGCGGGATACGCATGCCTGGTGTTCGACTACCGGCACTTCGGCGCAAGCAGCGGCGTGCCGCGCCAGCTGCTGGACATCGGCCGGCAGCTCGAGGACTGGCGCGCCGCCGTCGCCTACGCCCGGACCCTCGACGGCGTCAACGCGGAGAAGGTCGTTGTGTGGGGCACGTCGTTCGGCGGCGGACACGTGATCGTGACCGCCGCAGGAGATCGCCGTATCGCGGCGGCGATCGCGCAGTGCCCGTTCACCGACGGCCTCGCCTCATCGCTGGCCATCCCGCCGCTCACGTCGGCCAAGGTCACCGCGCGCGCCGTTCGTGACCTCGTGGGGTCCAGGTTCGGCCGCGAGCCGGTCACGATTCCGACCTTCGGCCCGCCCGGGTCGACCGCGCTGATGACCTCCCCCGACAGCGAACCCGGCGTCCGCAAGCTGCTGCCCGACGGCGCCGACCTCCCGACCGACGTCGTCGCCCGTTTCGCCCTGCAGATCGTGAAGCATTTCCCCGGCCGCAAGACCCGGGACGTGCGCTGCCCCATCCTGTTCGCGATCAGCGAGAACGACACGGTCGCCCCTGCCCGGCGGACGAAGAAGTGGGCTGCGAGGGCCCCCTACGGCGAGGTCACGCTCTACGACGCCGGCCACTTCGACATCTACGTCGGCGACTGGTTCGAGCGCAACGTCGCCGACCAGCTCGCCTTCCTTGCCCGAAACGTCCCCGTCCGCTGAACCGACTCGCCAGCACCTGTCCAAGGACCCCGGATGCCTCGCTACCTCACCCGGGTGCTGCGTTACCGGGCCCCAAACCTGACGAAGGTGTATTCGATGACGTCCACTCGTCGAGGAGGTTAGGTTTGGTCGTCCTGTAACCATCTCGCCCGAGTGTCGTCCATGCCGCGGAGCAGGATCTCGAACGCGGCGTCCACGCGCTGCCCGTCACCGGTGACGAGGAGGTCGACCATGAGGCCGCGCATGGTGCCGAGGAGGTAGGTTGCGAGTGGAAGCGCTTGTTCAACTGGGCATCCCGCGGCGATCAGTCCGTGTTCGAGCAGAGCGTTCCGCTGCCGTATCGACCGATCGACGGCCGCCGCGAGGTCTGGATTGTTGTGCATGGCTTCCCCGGTTATAGCAAGGAACAGGCGGATCGAGCGTTGACCGGCGGGGGCAACCGCACGTGCCCACAGCGCCTGTAGTGGACGCAACCCCTCCTCGGACCTTACGTCGGGTGAGGAATATGCCCGGGTCAGAACTCGGTCCACTATCGCCGAGACCAGACCTTCCTTGGTGGCGAAGTGGTGGACGAGCGTCGCATGGCTGACGCCGACGGTCGTCGCGACCTTGCGCAGGGACAGATTCGACAGACCATGCTCGAGCACGTGTTCGGTCGCCGACGCGAGTAGTTCGTCTCGGCGATGCGCGTACCGCTGTCGGCGGCCGTCCTCATGTGGTTCCACCACCGAAGACTACCGCCCTGCACGTTTGTGTTGACCACTTGGTAGAGCTACTGTACGGTTTCGGGCGTGCCACGGGAAGCCCATGAGCTGACGTCGAGCGAGAGCCCCGTCGACGCGAGAAGGCAACGCACGCTTCGTATCCCTTCCTTGAAGAAAGGGCTGTCACTGATGCGCTCGGCAGAGAAGTTTCAGAGTTATGTCATCGGTGCCGCAGCGGCTGTCGTTCTCACGACGACTGTCGGTGCTGCCCCAGCTCACGCAGAAGCCAATCCGTACGAACGGGGCCCTGCCCCCACGGCTGCCAGTATCGAGGGTGCCACCGGCCCGTTCTCGGTCGGTCAGCAGAACGTGCCCAGACTCGCCGTCCGTGGCTTCGGCGGTGGGACGATCTACTATCCGACCACCACGACGGCGGGAACCTTCGGTGCCGTCGCTGTCGCACCCGGATACACCGCAACTCAGTCGAGTATCGGATGGCTCGGCCCGCGGCTGGCGTCGCAAGGATTCGTCGTCTTCACCATCGATACTCTCACCACGTACGACCAGCCGCGCTCACGCGGTGACCAATTACGAGCCGCGCTCACCTATTTGACTTCGAGCAGTTCGATCAGCGACCGCATCGACTCGTCGCGTCTGGCCGTCATGGGGCACTCGATGGGCGGCGGCGGTACGCTCGAGGCCGCGAAAGCCGATCCGTCGCTGCAGGCGGCTATCGCGTTGACACCCTGGGGCGCAGACAAGACCTGGCCCGAAGTTGCTACGCCCACTTTGATAGTCGGTGCGCAGAACGACGCCATTGCGCCGGTCGCCACCCATTCCGAGCCGTTCTATCAGTCGATTCCTGCCACGACGAACAAGGCATACCTCGAGCTGGCAGGTGCAAGCCACTTCGCACCGAACCTGTCCGACACCAGCATCGCGAAGTACAGCATCGCCTGGCTGAAACGCTTCGTGGACGACGACCTGCGATACAGCCAATTCCTCTGCCCTGCACCACAGGCCGGCGGGGCCGTCAACGAGTACCGCGCCACCTGCCCCTACTGAACACACTTCAGTGTCGACCCCGCGAGGAGGCACTTGTTCGCGGGGGCAGATTCCCGGACCACCAGGTATGACCTCAGCAGACCCGTGGTGCTCCGCAGCCCTGCGCCCCTAATCCTCTGCAACGCAAATGTGTTCGATCCTCCACTGCCACCGAATAGGTCCGAACTGGCCGACTGAAGGGTTTCCTCTTGAAGAATCGTTTTCTGGCTTACACCCTCGCTGCGCTCTCGATTGCAGCCGGCGCTGCCATGGTTCCCGGCGCGGTAGCGTCTGCTGCACCATGCTCGGACGTCGATGTGTCATTCGCCCGTGGAACCGGTGAGCTACCAGGCCTCGGAATTACCGGCGGACCATTCGTCAACAGCCTCACCTCCCAGCTGTCGGGGCGTTCGGTCAGCACCTACCCGGTGGACTATGCGGCGGACTTCAGCCAATACAGCGCCGGCCCCGGTTCCCGCGACCTCGTCAACCACGTCACCTCGGTCGCCGCCGCTTGTCCCGCAACACAGTTTGTGATCGGCGGATACTCGCAGGGCGCGACGGTGGTCTCCAACGCCGTAGGGTTACGCACGCCGAGCAGCGCCACCGGTGCAGTACTGCCCGCCGCGGTCGCCGAACGCATCAAGGCCGTCGTCGTATTCGGTAACCCACTAGGGCTACAGGGGAGGACGATCGAGAACGCAAGCGGCACCTATGGACCTCGCGCAACGAGCTATTGCAACTTCGGTGACCCGGTATGCCAGATCGGGGGGTTCAACAGCTTCGCGCATCTGACGTATGCCATCAACGGAAAGACGACGCAGGGAGCGGCATTCGCGGCCGCCCAGATCGGTGCATGATGGTCGCGCAGTGACAACTGGTCATCTCCCGACCGAAATCGCATGCCGATTCGCTCGCTGAAGCTGTGGAGCTGTTCATTGGCCAGCGGCGAGGGTGTGGTGACGGTGAGCCGGCGGTCAGGTGCGGTGGGCACGATACAGGCGATGGTGGGGTCGAGTTGCAGGTCCCGGCGGTTGGTTTCAGCGATTGCACCTTCGGGTCTGTCAGCGATGTCGAGGTAGGCGTAGCTGCCGTCGACGACTTCGTCGGGCTGCGCAGGTCGGGTCGTGCGGGGGCGGTGTGGCTGCTGTGCACACGCCTCACCGCTGTTCCGGTAATCAGCACGGCGCGGTGAGCCGACAGGGGACCTACGCGTCCCAACGATCCTGCGCCTCCCTTCCGGGCTCTGTGCAAGACTCGGCGCATGGCTGTGAGCGAGAACCAGGACAACCCGGGCCGGGCCCGCCAGAACCTGATCTATCGTGACGGTGTTCTGGGACGCGCACCGTCTGTTCCGACGGACTTCGAGACCCTTGAACGCCGTGCGCGCAGAAAAATGAGTCCCAAGGCGTGGGCTTACGTCCACGGCGGCGCGGGGCTGGGCCGTACCATGCAGGCCAATCGCGAGGCGTTCGACAAATGGCAGATCGTTCCCCGGGTGCTGCGGGACGTTTCTCGACGCGATATCGGGATCGAACTGTTCGGGCGACGGTTACCGGCCCCGGTCCTGCTCGCGCCGGTGGGCGCCGCCGAGCTGGCACACCCCGACGGTGATGTCGCGATCGCGGCAGCGGCCGCCGAACTGGGCGTCCCGTACATTTTCTCGAATCAGGGCTGCGCGCCCATGGAGGACAGTGCTGCGGTCATGGGCGATGCGCCCCGCTGGTTCCAGCTGTACTGGAGCACCGACGACGATCTGGTGGACAGTCTCCTGCAGCGTGCCGAGAAGATCCGGGCGGACGCTGTCGTCGTCACCCTCGACACGACGATGCTCGGCTGGCGGCCGGAGGACCTCAACCTCGGTTCGCTTCCGTTCGCCCAGGGGCAAGGCATCGCGCAGTACACGTCGGATCCCGTTTTCCGCCGGATCGTGCGCGATCGGATCGCGGCGGCAGTGTCCAAACCCGATGTCGAGGTGACCCTCGGCGCAATCCGGTCCCTCGTGTCGATGACGCGGCGGTTCCCCGGCCGGTTCCTCGACAATCTCCGGTCACCGGAGCCCCGCGCGGCCGTCGAGACCTTTCTGGATATTTACTCCCGGCCCTCGTTGAGCTGGAGCGACATCGAGACGTTGCGCGAGAGAACCAGTCTTCCCGTGCTCCTCAAAGGTGTGCTTCATCCGGACGACGCCCGGCGCGCCCTCGACGCAGGTGTCGACGGCATCGTGGTGTCCAATCACGGTGGGCGGCAGGTGGACGGTAGCGTCTCGGCACTCGACGCCCTTACGGACATCGCGCCGGTGGTGGACGGGAGGATGACGGTGCTCCTCGACAGCGGTATCCGTAGCGGGGCCGACGTCTTCAAGGCGCTGGCGCTGGGGGCGGATGCGGTCACTCTGGGCCGGCCGCACCTCTACGGTCTGGCCCTTGCCGGCCGCGCGGGTGTCCGTGACGCCACCGCGAACGTGATCGCCGAATTCGACCTTACCGTGGGGCTGAGCGGCCTCACCTCGGTCGACGAGATCAACCGGGACGCCCTGCGGAGGGCATAGGGTTTTCAGAGTTCGGCGATGGTGATGATCTCGTCCTGAAGCGCCCGCACCAGCAAAGCCGTCTTGGTGGTCGCGTCACGCCCGACCAGCGCGTACTTCTCGCGGACGCGGCTGAGGTGGGTGTTGACCGTGCCGAGAGCGATGTGCAGGTCATCGGCGACGGCGAGCTTGGAATCGCTGCGCAACCAGTGGCGCAGGACCTCTACCTCACGAGCCGACAGTGCAGGCTTGGTCAGTTCGGCGGCGGTGCCCGTCGAGCGAGACGGGGTGCCGACTTCGTCGGGTGCAGAGGTCAAGTCGATCTCATCCTTCTGACATGTACAACAGATCTACAGGTACCCGACGTCCCTGGAGGCCACTTCACGATAACGGGTGCTGTGGATGCGCGCGTCGTCAGGCTGTGGACGCGTGCGTCGGCAGACCGTCGTCAGTTCTCGCAGCCGACGCCGTCCCCGTCGCGATCCAGGTGTGACGCATAGCCGGGGTCACCCACGCGCACCGGCGCGGCACCCGCGGCCCGGGCCGCCGAGCAATTCTTGTAATAGACCGCGCTGGGGGGTGCGGGCTCGGCGAACGGGACGGGTGCAGGAACTGGAAGGGGCGCAGAACCGGCGGGAGCGGGTGCTGGCGTAAACGCTGGAGTCGGCGCGACGGCAGGAGAGGTTCCGCCGCAAATCTGGAGGACCCGCGCCATCGCGTCGTGCTCCGCCTGGGTGACCCACAGCCCATAGACGGTTTTGACTTCCACCTGGTCGGCCACGTACGTGCAGCGAAAATCGCGGTTCGGGGGCAGCCACGTTGCCGCGTCCCCGTCGGACTTTCGTTGGTTGGCGGGCCCGTCGACCGCCCTGAGGTTCCGGGGGTCGTTCGCGAAGTTGCGACGCGTCGCGGTGTCGAGTTGCTGGGCGCCCTTCTGCCACGCGTCGGACAGCGCGACGACGTGGTCGATCTGCACGGCGCTCGAGGTGTCTTCACCACGCACGAAGGAAATTGTGTTTCCGGTGTAAGGGTCGTGCAGAGTCCCGCTCTGCACCGCACAGTCACGGGACCCGGGTTTGAACACGATGTGCTGGAGGTCGCGGCGGAGGATGTCGTTGCGTGTGTCGCAACCGTTGTGGCCGCCCTCCACCGTCACGTCGTCCGTCCACGACTGCCCGAAGAGTTCGCGGTCGTAACCCGTTTTCGGGGCCCGGCCCTTGATCGCCAGGGTGTCGAGCAGGCGAAGTGCGGCGTTCGCTTCGGTCCCGTCGACCATTCGGGGTTCGGCGACGGACAGAGCGGGAAGCGCCGGCAAAGGCGCCACGGGTGAGGACAGTGGCGGTGCGGCCGGTGCCGGTGGAGGGGTGGTGGGGGCCAGTGTTACCGAAGTCTCGGACGCGGACACCGCTGCGGCGTCGGCCGAATGGTCGTCCTCAGCGGGGTTGAGGATCGAGGTCGTGGCGATCACCGCGACAATCGCGCCGGTGATCCAAGGCCACTTCCGCCTGGTGGCAGGTGCGGGTGGCGGAGAGTGAGTCATGCGGTCCTTCGGGAGATTCGACAGTCCGTGAGGTATCGGGCACGGACGCTTCGCTGTTACGCCGGCGTGCCGATCACGACAATCCCGCACAGGTCCTCGAATGTGTGCGACTGCGTCGCCTCGGGCACACTGTCACCATGAGCGACGGGCCTGGAGCACTTCCGGGAGGTGACGTCACCGACGACCTCGAAATCTCCCGCGCGGTGGTCATTCCGGCCGCGGAGCTGCAATGGCGATTTTCTCGCTCAGGCGGTCCAGGTGGGCAGGGCGTCAATACCACCGATTCGCGGGTCGAGCTGTCGATCGACGTACGCGCGCTGTCGATTCTCACGGCGGCCCAGTACGAGCGCTTGGAGATCGGTCTGGGGCACCGACTTGTCGACGGAGTGGTGACGGTGACGGCGTCCGACACCCGGTCGCAACTGCGAAACCGCCGAGCGGCACGGGCCCGGATGGCGGCCCTGTTGCGGGCGGCGCTGTTGGCCGAACCTCGCCGGCGACGCCCGACGGCCGCGACCAAGGGCTCCCATCGGCGCAGGCTCGAGGCCAAGAAGCAACGCGGGCATGTGAAGAATTTGCGACGGAAGCCGGAACTGTAGGGGTTGAAACGCATCTCGAGATGGGGATTTACCCTGATGTGTCACCGTCGGCCATGTCGGAGGATGGACTCATGTTCGGTGACGATGTGCGTTCTGCGGCAATTGTCGCTGCGTCAGGGGATCGTGCCGGCGTCGAACGGTTGACCACGTTGTTGTGGCCGTACGTGGTGCGGTACTGCCGTGCCAGGCTTGGGAACTCTTGCGAAACATCACGTCCTGTCGACGAGGTGGCGCAGGAGGCGTTGCTCGTCGTGGCCCGTGACATACCTTTGCTTGCTTCTCACGAGTTTCCGGTGCGCGAGGTGTACCGACGGGTGGCCCAGACGGTGGCCCGTGCACGAGTGAATGCCGTGGCCGATACGGTCGACTCACCGCCGGAGTTGTCGCTGCTCTTGCAATGCCTGCACCCCACTGCGCGGGAGATCGTGCTGCTGAGGGTGATCGACGGACTGTCCGTTCACGACACCGCGGGTGTACTCGGCGTACCCGTCGGCCGGGTGCTCGTAGTTCAACACAAGGCCCTGCGACATCTGCGTGCGGCGGTGGTGTGAGCCGGCGCTACCGACTGCGGAGAACACAGAATTCGTTGCCTTCCGGATCGGCGAGCACCACCCAACTCTCCTGCCCCTGACCGACGTCGGCGTGCCGCGCCCCGTGGGCGAGAAGTCGCTCGACCTCGGCCTGTTGATCGTCGGGCCGAAAGTCGAGATGCAGCCGGTTCTGTATCTGCTTCGGTTCCGGAACGGCGACGAACAGAATTTCCGGATGACTCTCCGGTGTCGGCCGGATGTGCACATCCCCTTCGGCATCCGTGACGAGCCCCCAGCCGAGAGCGGCCGCCCACCACTGTCCGAGGGCGGCAGGATTCACGGCGTTGACGACAACAGCTTCCCATTGCAGTCTCATGGACTCGACCGTACTGGCGCAGTCGAACACTGTCAGCGGTTCACTCGAGTGTCGGGTCGATCGGCTCGACACCGAGGAATTCGGAGTATTGCTCGTTGAGTTCGCGCCAGCCGTACTTCATTGCGTCACCGCCGACCAGGGGCCCGATCGGGCTGCCGTCCAAGAGTGCTTCTGCCACGTCGAAGCACATGTGCCAGCCGGCAGCCGTCATTGCGGTGGTGCGTTGGTCATCGAGTGTGTGGCGCAGCGTCAGCCTCGTTCCCGACTCGGTTTCGTCGACCTGCCAACGCAAGACGTCGTCGCCCCACGCGTGTTCGAGGACGTGCGGCGCGTCCGCTCGCGTGACGTTGCCGTCGAGTTGGGTCCGCTCTTCACCGTCGACCATGATGAGCGTGGCGGGTCCGACGGTTCCGAGGTTGCGGCTCGCCGTGTACGGCGCCCATTGCGGCAGTTCCTCGGGATCGGTGAGCGCCGTCCACAGCGCCGACGGGGAGTGGGCGAATTCGCGGACGAACGTCAGTGTCCATCGGTCGCCCTCCGGCTTCGTCTCGACCCGCTGGAGTGGTCCGGGGCGGTACTCGCTCCGACGGTTGGTGTCGGTCATGTCCTGTTCTCCTTCGAATCGAGGTGCTGTCCGAGTGCATCGAGATGGCGAATCCACAGTTGGCGGTACGGCTGTAGCCACGCCTCGAGTTCGTCGAACGGGTCACGGTGCAGGCTGTAGATGCGGTGTTGCGCCGCCGTGCGGCACGTGACGAATCCCGCCTGGCGCAGTACCCGCAGGTGCTTCGACACCGTGGGCTGCGAGAGATGAAGAACGTCGACGAGCTCCCCGACGCTCGCCTGGCCGCCGCGCAACTGTTCCAGAATCCGGCGGCGCTGCGGCTCGGCTACCACGGTGAACACATCCAGCGCCATGACCCGAGCATGCGCCTTCGCGTATATACGTGTCAATGCATACAGCGATGAAAACGCACACGCCATGGGTCTCACCTGCGGCAGAACCGGTCGGCCACTCGGCGAGGCGCGTGGCCGCATCCACCACGACGCCTGAGGCAGTGCGGCGCCGATCAGTCCTCGGCGCCACCGGGATCGGCCTGGCCGGCGGCTTCGTCCCGCTCCGCCCATTCGAGCAAGGGGACCAGGGAGAACGCCGCGTCGTCGATTCCGGCGTGCAGATCGCCGAGTTCCGCGAAGCGGGCGGGAACGGTGGCGATGGTGAACTCCCGCGGGTCGACGTCGTTGACCTCGTCCCAGGACACCGGTGTCGATACCGTCGCCTCGGGAACACCTCGCACCGAATACGCACTGGCGATGGTGTGGTCGCGGGCGTTCTGGTTGTAGTCCACGAAGACCTTCTGCGGGTCGCGGTCCTTGCGCCACCACGTCGTGGTCACATCTTTCGGTGTCCTCCGCTCGACTTCGCGGGCGAAGGCCAGCGCCGCCCTGCGCACGTCGTCGAACCCGTGATCGGGCTGGATGCGGACGTAGACGTGCACTCCCGATCCGCCGGATGTTTTCGGCCAGCCCGTTGCCCCCAGCTCGTCGAGCACTTCGTGCACGACACCGGCGACGCGTTTCACCCGGTCGAATCGGCAATCGGGCATGGGATCGAGATCGATCCGCCATTCGTCGGGCTTCTCGACATCCGCCCTGCGGGAGTTCCACGGGTGAAACTCCACCGCGGACATCTGCACCGACCAGATCACGTCGGCCAGGTGCGTCACGCACAACTCGTCGGCATGACGCCCATAGCGGGGGAAGTTCACCCGCACCGTCTCGACCCAATCCGGGGCACCGTGGGGTAACCGCTTCTGGTGAACCTTCTCCCCGCTCAGTCCGTCCGGGAAGCGATGGGTCATGCAGGGGCGCTCCCGGAGCGCGCGCACGATGCCGTCACCGACGCTCAGGTAATAGTTCGCGAGATCGAGTTTCGTCGCCCCTGTGGCCGGGAAATACACGCGTTCCGGATGAGAAATCCGCACCGTTCGATCACCGACCTCCAGCTCGACAGAGGGAGACTTGCTCTTGCCGGTCGCCATGCTGTCAACCTAACCCGCAGGAGGCAGCGCTCGCGCACTTTCCGAACTACATCTCCCGCTTCAGCTTGCGCCACCCGCCCGCCCGATTATTGGCAATGATCTGCTGAAACATCGCCTTCAACGCCCCGGAACGGATCTTCTCGCCTTCCCGGACGGCCACGGTGCGCGCGGTCTTGTTGTCGTGGCCGGAGGTGATGATTCCCTCCGGGTCGGGGACGATACCGCCGTCATAGAGGAAGACGTTGACATGATCCTTCGCAGCCAGCAGCGCGCAGACATTGCCCTGCATGACGAAGTACGGCTGGACAGTGCGTTTGATTGTTTCGGTGACCGCCGGATCTGCGGCATGGATCAGCTCACGAACCTCGCGGCAGATCGTCTGCTGCCACTCCGGCAAGGCATCGATGTAGGCGTCGACGCGCGGATCGGGTGTGTACGTCACCGGAACCACGTTAGCGCCGAGATGCCCGGTGCCGCGGTGGATCGGACGCTGGGGCGCCTTCTGGCGGATTCAGTCGCGGGTCCTGTTCAGGAACGCACGCACGGCGAGGGGCGCGAAGATCGCGATCAGGAGCAGTGACCAGCCGATCGTGACGGGAACCGCGTGATGCAGCGGCCACGCCGCGCTGGGAGGTGCTGCCGGAGCGTTACCCCACAGTTGGCGCATGGCTTGCACGAGTGCGGAGATCGGATTCCATTCCGCGATGGTCCGCAACCAGGTCGGCATCTGTTCGGTGGGTGCGAAGGTATTGGCCAGGAACGTGATGGGGAACATCGAGGTGAACATGAACCCCTGGACCGCCTCGACCGACCGCATCAACGATCCGACGAGGATGCCGAACCAGATCATGGCGAAGCCGAACAGCAACAGCAGCGCGAACGCGAGTACCGCCTCGCCGAAGCCGTTGTGGATGCGCCAGCCGATGAGGAGGCCGGTCAGCGACATGACGACGACGCCGATGCTGGAGTGGATGATGCTGGATACGCTTCGGCCGATGAGGATCGACGACCGTGAAATCGGTAGCGACCGGAAGCGATCGACGATGCCCTTGTCGAGATCCGAATTCAAGCCCACGGCGACCACGAAGCAGGAGAACACCATTGTTTGAGCCATGATGCCGGGGAGTAGCCATTCGCGGTAGTTCGCGCCCGATGTCGTGATCGACCCACCGAAAACGTAGGCGAACAGCAGAACGAACATCACCGGCTGGATGGTGACATCCAGCAGCATCTCGGGCATTCGCTTGATATGGGTGAGGTTCCGGCGCACGACGATCCACGATTGACGTGCCAGTCCCGCAGGCTTGACGTCGGGCCGAGTCAGCCGGGTACCGATCGCGGTGTCGGTCAGTGTGGATGTGGTAGTCATCGGGCTGTCTCCAGGTCGTCTGAGGTAGGTGCATTTTCGGCCGTCTCGGCGCGGTGGCCGGTCAGGCTCAGGAAGACATCGTCGAGGCTGGGACGTTTGAGGCCGATGTCATCGAGCAGGATGGTGCTGTCGTCGAAAATGTTCGCGATACGTGTCATGTCGCGTAGTCCATCGGTCGGTGCCGACAGTTGCCGGGCCGACCTGTCGACCCGCACGTCCGAGACGTGCTGGCGGAGCATCCGCTCGGCCTCGTCGAGATCGGCCACGTGCGACACCGTCAGAACGAGACTGGCCTTGCCGGACTGGTCCTTGAGTTGCACCGGGGTGCCGGAGGCGATGACCTTGCCCTTGTCGATGACGACGATCTTGTCGGCAAGTTGGTCGGCTTCCTCGAGGTACTGCGTCGTCAGCAGCAGTGTGGTCCCGTCCTCGACCAGTTCGCGGAGCACGTCCCACAATTCGATCCGACTGGCCGGATCGAGTCCGGTGGTGGGTTCGTCGAGGAACAGCACCGGTGGTGTGGCCACAAGGCTCACGGCGAGGTCGAGGCGCCTGCGCATTCCCCCGGAATAGGTCCTGGCGATCCGGTCTCCGGCGGCGGTGAGGGAGAACCGTTCGAGCAGTTCGTCGCTGGCGCGGCGTGCTGCATTGCCCGACAACCCGTAGAGTTCGCCGATCATACGGATGTTTTCACGTCCGGTCAGCAGCTCGTCGATGGTGGCGGCCTGGCCGGTCAGTCCCATGCTGAGCCGCACCGACCTGGGGTCGGTGACGACGTCGTGACCGGCCACCCGTGCAGTTCCGCTGGTGGGCGTGCTGAGTGTGGTCATCATCCGCACCGTCGTGGTCTTGCCTGCGCCGTTGGGGCCGAGCAATCCGAGAACGGATCCCTGGGGAACCGTGAAGCTCACCCCATCGACGGCCACGTTGTCGCCGAATCGTTTGACCAGGTCGATCGCCTCGATCGCCGCTTCGGATGTCATGAAAATCTCCCTGCCTGAAGTGAAGGCGAACTGCCAACAGTGTTGTGCGCGAGTGAAGTGTTTGTGCCACAGCGCAGCGGCGCGCGGTGAAGCCCGCACGTTTCGATGCTGTTACTGATCACGTCGTCCCCCGTCGATCGCAGACCAACTTACAGGTTGCCCGGGCGATGTCGCTTGTATATTTCCGACGGCTGAACACCTGATGACCATGACCAGACGCTATTACCTCGAGTTCACTCGAGGTCAAGGGGGCGGAGGCCGGCTTGTGTCGGTTCGAGGCAAGTGTGCTGAGTAGAAACCTTGACCGCGCGAGCTGCCCTGGGTCTAATGCTTTTCGATAGCGATGCGCGGTAGATCAGCTGAGTGCGAAGGGTCGTCCTATGCCGAATCCGAGGGTCGGCCTCGATGTCTCGATGGCCCGAATTCCTGCCGGCGAAGTCGCGTTGAGAGACGACCGAAAAGCGGCCGCGTGGACGGTTGAACTCGACGACTTCCTTGTGGCACGCAGTCCCGTCACTGCCGCTCTGTATTCCGAGATCATGAACGATCACGCGAAGTCCTCCCCCGGAGATGCAGTGCCGGTAGTCGACGTTTCGTGGCACGACGCCATCAGTTTCTGCAATGTCCTCTCGCGAGAATCGGGGCTGACGGAGTACTACTCGGTTACCGACGGCGGCCGGCATACTGCGTGCAACAGCGAGTCCGACGGATACCGCCTGCCCACGGAAGCGGAGTGGCAGTACGCCTGCAAAGCGGGTACTTCCGGATACAGGTACGGAGAACTCGATGGCATCGCCTGGTACAGCGGCAATTCCGGTGGACACGTCCATGAGATCCTCGGGAAAGAGCCCAACCCCTGGGGCCTCTACGACATGCTGGGGAACGTGTGGGAGTGGTGCTGGGATGTGTACGACGCGGAGGTCTACGGGTCGTACCGAACCTTCCGTGGCGGGAGCTGGGCTGAGGAAGCCCGAGGTTGCGGGGCGTCGTGCCGTCGTCGCAGCCACCCGTCCTTCTCCATCGACGATCTCGGATTTCGAGTGGCACGGTCGCTCTGACCTCCGCAGAATGGGCGTCATCGGATCTCCTTTCCTTCGGTGAGGCCCAGACTAGAAGTCATTCAGGACAGCTACTGTCCTCGATGTTCGTGGGAGGTTTCGGCACCGGAGGCAATACGGTCAGTGCAGAACAGCACCCGGAACGTAGAACGATCGGGGCGACGTGCCCTCCGCCTTCGTAAGGTGAGCAAGGTCCGCGCTCTTGTCCGCGCTCATCCGCAGTGCCGCCGTCGATCGAGAGGCCCTCGGTCGGAACTGCCAGATATCGAGGCATTCATCGCGGCAAAATATGGTCAATCTGACCATACGGAGGAGCGGAGTAGTGACCTAGGCTTCGTCTCATGGTTCCCTGGCACCCCACCGTGGTCATCGCACCCGACTCCTTCAAGGGGAGCCTGACGGCTGCCGAGGTCGCCGCAGCGATGGCCGAAGGTGTGCGAACTGCGCTCGGTCCGCACGCGATTATTGTCGAGTGCCCTCTGGCCGACGGTGGCGAGGGCACGCTGGATGCACTGCTCGCCAACTGGCACGCCGTTCCTCGGTTCATCGACACGACTGACGCGGTGGGGCGGACACGGACTGCCCGATACGGGATTTCGAATGACGGAGTGGTCGGCATCATCGAAGCTGCCGAGGCGAACGGTCTCCCGCACGTCTCCGACATTCCCCTGCAGCCCATGCATGCAGACAGCTACGGCGTCGGGGTCATTGCGCGCACTCTGCTGGACCAGGGCGTCGACGAGATCGTGCTGTGCATCGGCGGGTCCGCGAGCACGGACGGTGGGACGGGACTTCTTCGAGCGCTCGGGACTAGTTTCCTCGATTCCGATGGTGGCGAAGTGGAACCCGGAGGGGCGGGCCTCGTGCGCATCGCGTCTGTCGATGATTCCCAGCTCCATCCGCGCGCCCGTCAGGTGCGGTGGCGCGTCGCCACGGACGTCGACAACCCGTTGTGCGGAACAATGGGCGCAGCAGCGGTGTTCGGTCCGCAGAAGGGGGCAACACCACAGAATGTGATCGATCTCGACGTCGGGTTGGAGCACCTTTCGCGGCTCATCAATGCCAAGACCGGTGTCGACATCGCCGAGCATCCGGGAGCCGGCGCTGCCGGTGGAATGCCGGCCTGCCTGGTGCCACTTCTGGGAGCCGAACTGACACCCGGAGCCCGGTTGGTCACCGACGTCGTAGGCCTGCGCGAGATCTGCGAAAGCGCAGACGCGGTTCTGACGGGCGAGGGTTCGTTCGACTCGCAATCGCTGCGAGGGAAAGTCGTCCGCGGCGTACTCGACGTCACCCCACCGAATTGCCCAGTAGTCGTGATCGCGGGAACAGTTCAACTGTCGGCAGCCGAAATCGCCTCGTCTGGTGTCCTTTCGGCGTTCTCCATCGCGAACGGCCCTTCGAACCTCGCGGATATGATCGCGAACAGCGCCCACCTGGTTCGCGAAGTTTCCGTTCAGGTCGGTGGTCTCCTCGGTGTCGCTCTGGGCGCTCGCGGTGCATGCCGATGACGAGGGGGCGGTCCGGCCGGTTGGTGGTCCGAAGGCCTGCGGTTATTCGCCGACGAAGATGAGCGCGCGCTTCTCGCGGAAGGTCGTGACGGCTTCGGCGGAGTCAGGCCATGCGCGGCCTCGGGCAGTGCCTCCGGGGATGAGCCCCACGCGTACATTGCGCACGTCTGACGGTGTATTCCAGCCATGTTCTATTCCTTGTCAGAGTCGAGCATCACTGCGCTGGGTGTCGGCGAGGCGGAGCTGAAGTGTTCAGGCGGTGACGAGGGCCCCTGACCGCCAAACGCACCAGCGCCGTAATCCTGGCCTTCGGCCTGCTGATCACCATCCTGTTCACGAAGTCGCCAGTCCAGCTGATCATCTTCGCCCAGGCGCTCACGGTGCTGATCGCGCCCTTCCTCGGCTTCCTCCTCCTTGTGATGAGCAACAACATTCAGCTGATGGGCAACCTTCGGAACACCTGGTGGAAGAACATGATCGGAGCCCTGGGGTTCCTATCGATCCTGTGCCTGTCCGGAGTGTTCTACAGATCACTGTTGTGCCGTTGCAAGCGACTCGTATGTCCGGGTGCGGCAGCATGGTGACGTGCTGGGGGATTGAAAGACTCTCTGCTGGAATAGGTGTCGGGTTTTGATCGAGTAGCCGACGTTATCCTGCCGTCAGGGGCGAGTGTCTCGTCCACTGCGGTGATGACGAGCCCTAGGCTCGGGGCCGGTTGTCGTAAGAGTTGACCCACCGCGCCTCCCGGTGGTCCCAGTAGCGACCCCGATCGTGTGAGTTGGCGCGCCTGAAGAGCGGTGAAGCGGGCGCAGTTGTGCCCGTCGCGGTTCCCCTGAGTGATCCGGTGTTTGCGCCGAGTGAACCGCTTGCTGTCCCGTGCCCGATAAGAGGGCTGCGGTGGGGCGGCCTGTGCGCGCGCAGGACCACGTCGTGTGTGTGGTGCGCTCCCGCGCCGCCACTGATCGAACGCGCCCGCACCTCGTTCACGTCTATATGCCAGCTGTCATCCAGTAGCGCCGCCACATCACCGGGTGTGACCCAGTCATCGGGATCGAAGCCGTGCTCGCGCGCGGAATCCGCATTGCGCATGTCGTGGTGGACCACCAGCAAGATGCCGCCCGGTGCGACCGCGGAGACCAGCGCACATTCTGCGGCACGATCGGCGGAACTGCGCAAGGCGGGGTACTGAGCTGAGACCAGGTCGAAACCACCCGAGGGCAAATCGGCATCCAGTAGTCCGCTCAACACCCATGTGATGTCCGTGTCCTGCCCGGCGGCGTGGGCCGCCGCCCGGTCGAGGGCGACCCTGGAAACGTCCAACGCGGTCACGGCCCATCCCTGGCGGGCGAGCCAGATCGCGTCTGCGCCTTCGCCACAACCGATGTCAAGGGCGCGGCCCGGCCGTGCGCCGGTTATCTCGTCAACAAGTGCGCCGTTGGGCTCTCCGCTCCACACCCGATCCCGCTCGCTGTAGCGCGCATCCCATTCAGCTGCCTCACTCGATGCTGCCTTGACCTCGGTAACCTCGCCCGCGTCTTCCATACCGACACAGTGCAATAGCAGCATCGTTTCTGGCGAAAATTCTTGCCATACCGGCAAGAATTTGCTCGCTGCTGGGCTGATTTATACCCAGGGGATGCGCTGTCCCACCAGGGGAGGGATGCGGGGGCCTCGACTTCGAGAGCACCCGTCGAGATGATCGACGAGGTCAAGACGGCACTCGACGCCTACGCGGCGTCGGGACTGATCGCGGGGCAGTTCGACGAGAGCGTCGGCGGGATGCAACTACCCACGACGGATCACCACCCGGCGGTTCCGCAGGACGACGGCCGCTACCGGGTCACCGGCACGAAAATGTGGATCTCGGGAGGCGACCACGAGCTCACCGAGAACATCGAACACGCCGATGTCCGCCGCATGCTGCTGGCGCAGAAGTTCTATGTCGAGGGAGCACTTGCGCTGGGCCTCTACTGCTCGCTCTTGGTGGATGAACACGACGCTGCGCTCGACGACGCTGCGGCAGCCGGCGCCACCTTACTCCTCGACGGCCACGTCCCACCGCGGTAACGGTGTGCTTATCGGTCCGAGCAGTGTCGAGGATGAGCCGGAACCGCGGTTTGCCGGCTTTCCGGCGCTCGACGGCGTCCCCGGCTTCCTCGGCACGGCATCCGCTCGATCATCGGCGGATGCCCCGCCGAAGTGCGAAGCTCAGGGTTTCCTCGCTAGTGCGCTGCCTGCTGGCGAGGATGAGGACTCGGTCTGGGACGACAGGTTGAAAGGGCAGACAGGACTCTTGCCCGGTTCCGTCGATCGGGTCGGGGGCATGGCGGCCTAGGATTCGTCACCAACGTGGGGGTTGGGAGCCGTGCCGTAGGCGGCCCCTGGCGCACAGTCCCTCCTCCCATCATCTCGCCCGAATCGCCCCGTCGGCCGGCCCGGACGCGTCAGTGCGCCGAGGCGCTTTTCTTCCGCTTCGGAATCAAGTGCACGATCAGGACGACGATCGCGCCGACGACGAGCCCGACGAGTGCGGACACCACGGTCCCCGCAGTCCAGGACAGAACACCGTCGAAGCCGCCCTGCACGAGATCGCCGAACCAGTGTTCGAGATCGTGGAGGCGATCGGCCGGCCAGTGGAATCCTGCCTCGCCAATGTTGACGATCAGGATGTGGCCGCCGACCCACAGCATCGCGGCGATCCCGACCACGGTGAGCACCGCCATCACCTTCGGCATCGCGGCAACGAGCCCTCGACCGATCCGCTGACTGAACGACGACTCTCGTCGGGCGAGCGCCAGACCCACGTCGTCCATCTTCACGATCAGGGCGACCACGCCGTACACCAGGACGGTGATGAGGACCGCGACGACGAGGAGCACCAACAGCCGAGTGAAGAACGGTTCGTCCTCGACCGACGACAGTGAAATCACCATGATCTCGGCGGACAGGATCAGGTCGGTGCGGATCGCGCCGCTGACCATCGTCTTCTCGTGCTCGGGTCCGCTCTGCCCTTCGGTCGCGCCCTCATCCTTGTGGTGACCGCCGATGAGTGCTTCGTAGACCTTCTCGGCTCCCTCGAAACACAGGAACAGGCCACCGGCGATCAGCAGGTACGGCAGAGCCTGCGGCAGGAACTCGCTCAGGATCATCGCCGCCGGAAGGATGATCAGGAGTTTGTTGCGGATCGACCCGATCGCGATCTTGCGGATGATGGGCAATTCGCGATTAGGGGAGAACCCGTGCACGTAGCGGGGGGTGACGGCGGCGTCGTCGACGACCACACCCGCTGCCTTGACGCTGGCCTTGCCGGCCGCAGCTCCGATGTCGTCGACGGATGCCGCGGCTGCTTTCGCGAGTGCCGCGACGTCGTCCAACAGGGCGACGAGACCACCAGCCACGGGAACCTCCCAGTTCGGTTGTGCAGAGCCGATCGAATGACACGCGGTCGCGGGTCGACACCGAACGGTACCGAATCCATGGTCATACACAACCGGTAGCGCTGAGCGCCGCGGCGCCGATACACAGCATGTTCGTGGAGCTTTCCCGAAAGGTGCACTCATGATCGGTGTTGTGTTCGACCTTCCGGCAGGTATCGGGGACGTGACGTTCTGGCCGTGGACGTGGTGGAACTCGTTCGCCACCTGGTGGAATCGGTTCTAAAGAGGAGCTGGTGATGATAGGACTACTGCCGGACCTGTTCTTGGCGAATCCTCTCGAGGAGGGCGTATCGCCACTGATACTCGAGTGGAACAATTTCGTCCGTTGGTGGAACCCGCTCTGAAGCCCGGCCGAACCGCGTCGCACAGAGAACCCTGGACTGGTGGTCACCGAGAACCCGCTGATCGGTGACCAGCGGCCCGGTAGTGAGTTGCCAGTGCACCGACATCACCAGGCATATTGGCGCCAGTGAGCTTCGGCGGTATCTAGAATGGGGTCGTATCGCGAGGAGACCCCATGGGCAGGTGTTGGTCAGCCCGGGCGCGGCGCATCGACGAACCGGTCACGGTGCGCTGAGGGATTGCCATGTCTTACGACGCCGCCGAGAACACGCAACGCCAGGTCGATGCAGACATCGTCGCGGAGTTGGCGGCCGAAGGTTTCGAAGACGCATGCATCGCCGGCCGCGGCGGCTTCGGTATCGTCTACCGGTGCCGGCAACCCGCGCTCGACCGTGTAGTTGCCGTCAAGGTCCTCAGTCCCGATCCGGACCACCTGGATCGCGCCCGTTTCCTGCGTGAGCAGCAGGCAATGGGGCGGCTGTCCGGGCATCCGAACATCGTGCACGTGTTGCAAGCCGGAATCACCCACACCGGACGCCCCTATATCGTGATGCCGTTTCATCGCCGCGACTCTCTCGACTCCTGGATCACCAACCACGGAGCTTTGACGGCCGCCGAGGCACTGGCCGTCGGTGTCAAACTTGCCGGTGCTCTCGAAACCGCGCACCGCGCGGGAGTGCTGCATCGCGACATCAAACCGGGCAACATTCTGCTGACCGAGTACGGCGAACCGCAGCTGACCGACTTCGGTATCGCCCGCATCACGGGAGGTGAGGAGACCACCCGGGGTTTGGTGGCCGGATCCCCCGCGTACACCGCCCCGGAGCTGCTCAGCGGCTCCGACGCCTCGACCGTCACGGATGTCTACGGACTCGGCGCAACACTGTTCACTGCGCTGGCGGGCCGACCGGCGTTTGCCCGCCGCCGTGGGGAGCCGGTCTTCGCGCAGCTGATGCGCATCGGAACGGAACCGCTGCCCGATCTTCGCGACGGGGGAGTACCCGAGGCGGTGTGCACCGTGATCGAGGCGGCCATGGCCCGAGACCCCGCGGACCGTCCCACCACCGCTGCCGAACTCGGTGCCGCGCTGCGACGGGCGGGAGAACAGATCGGTCTCGCACTGGCGGATATCCCACTTCCGATCGTCGGTGACGAGGACCGCCCCTTCCGGCCTTCCGACGAGGTCACGTTCGGTGTGTCGCAATACCTTCGATATCGACGTGGCGGCGGGACCCCGCTAGATCACCCCGCGCCACCGAGCGCCTCCACCAAGTACCGTCCACCGGTCACACCGGGGGCGACGGTGGCGCGCACGCACCTGCTCGAGCGCCTGCGCCGCAGCGGTCGTCCGCGTCTGGTGCTCATCCACGCACCCGCGGGGTTCGGGAAGAGCACAGTGGCCGCCCAACGCCTCGCGGCACTCCGGAGCGAGGGCGTGGCGACCGCCTGGCTGACGATAGACAACGACGACAACACGCTCATCTGGTTCCTCACCCATCTGATCGAGTCCATTGCCGTCGCGCAACCAGCCTTCGGCCGAGAACTGGTGCGCGAAATCGAAGTACACGGCGCGGGCCGCGAGCGGTATGTACTCACCTCATTGATCGACAAGCTCCATTCCTCTGACCAGCATGTCGCCCTCGTCATCGACGATTGGCACCGCGTGAGCAACGAGGACACACGGTCGGCGCTGGCATTCCTGCTCGAGCACGGCTGCCACCACCTCCACTTGATCGTCACCAGCCGCACCCGCCTCGGTCTCCCGCTCAGCAGAATGAGCGTGCACAACGAACTGGTTGAAATAGACTCCGCAGCACTGCGTTTCAGCGTCCGTGAGTCGACCCAGTTGCTCGTCGACCGCTCCGGTCTCGATCTGGACGCACCCGATATCGTCGAGCTGGAACAGTCGACGGACGGGTGGGCGGCGGCACTGCAACTGGTCTCGCTGGCATTACGTGATCACCCGAACCCCCGCGAGCTGATTGAGCACCTGACCGGAGGGAATCGGGCGATCGGCGAGTATCTGGCCGAGAACGTCCTCGGCAGTCTCGATCGACGCACCCTCGATCTCCTCCTCGCAACGTCGATCACCGAGAAGACGTGCGGCAGCTTGGCACGCGCGCTCACCGACAACCAGGAAGGCCAAGCGGCACTCGAGGACATCGAGTCACGGGACCTGTTCTTGCGCCGGCTCGACGAAGAGGGGGAGTGGTTCCGCTACCACCACCTGTTCGCCGAATTCCTCCAACATCGCCTCGAGCGTGACGATCCCGACCGAGTTGTCGAGCTCCATCGGCGAGCAGGTGGGTGGTTCGCGGACCGGCACCTTCTCAGCCAGTCGGTCGACCACTACCTTCTCGCTGGTGACGAGGAGGACGCTGTCGCGTTGGTCGAGGACGCTGCGATGGATCTGCTCGAGCAGTCGCAGATGGGGACGCTGCTCGGCCTCGCCGCGAAACTGCCGGCGAAAGCGACTACCGACAAGCCCCGCCTGCAGATCGCGATCGCGTGGGCGCACGCACTGCTGCACCACCCGCGCGAAGCCGAACAGTTTCTCTCCGCCGCGGAAACAGCGCTGGACAACGGAGTCGACGATCGCACCGCAGCGGACATGCGGGTCGAGGCCACATTCATCCGGGCCGCGGTCAACGTGTTCGACGACAAGATCGACGGACTCGACGAGGCCGTCGAGGGATGCATTGCCCGGACGGAGACACTGCGACCATGGGTGTTGTGCGGAGCCGCCGACGCCGCGTCCTTCCACGCTATCTACCGCTTCGACTTCGACGAAGCACGCCGATGGCAGAAATGGGCGCTGCCTTTCCACCAGCGCTCCACCGGGCCCTTCAGCGTGATGTACGGATACTGCATGGCGGGGATCGCAGCACGGGAACAACTCGATCTCCCGGCGGCTGAGGCGAGCTTCCGGCACGCTATGGCACTGGTCTCCGAGGCCGAGGAAGGCTTGGGCTACGGCACCCGGCTCACCGCTGCTCTGGTCGGCGACTTGCTGTACGAACAGGGCCACCTCGCCGACGCCGACCAACTCCTCGACCGCAGCCACACCTTGGGCGCCGAGGGCGGCACCGTCGACTTCATGCTCGCCACCTACGGCACGGGCGCACGATTGAAGTACCTGCTCGGGCACGAGGACGCGGCGAAGTCGCGTCTCGACGAGGGCGCCCGGCTGGCGGGGCAACTGCGCTTGCCCCGCTTGGCAGCACGAATCGCCAACGAACGAGTTCGAGCCGGAATCGGACACGCGGCTTCCGGGACCCCGATTCTCGAACTCGACAGCCGGCAACTGCCCGACCGGAACAACGGAATCGCCGTCATCACCTTCGAATTGGAAGAGGACTCGGCGATCCGGGCGGCACTGGCCACCCACGATCAGGACCTCGCGCCGGTCTACGAGCGGGCACACGCCCTCGTCGCGTCAATCGACCGTCGGGTCCGCCCGCGGGCATTCCTCAACGCCGCCCTGCTGCAGGTGGAAGTGTTGGCCGCCATGGGTCAGGAGGAGGCCGCGCTGACGAAACTGCTGCCCCTAGCCGAGCAATGCGCTCGACTCGGGCTGGTACGACCGGTGCTCGACGCCGGACCTGCGGTGAACCGGTTGGCACGACGTCTCCGCACACACCTGCATGAGCGCGCCGACGCTACCGCGTCCACCGTCCTGGACGAGTATCTCACCGACCTGGAGAAGCAACCGACCTGACCAGTTGCTGCCAACAGGGTGGTGCAATGGCGTACGGCACCTGCGGTGAATGTCTGGTGTTCGTCGGGGAAGCGGGTGACGTCGAATCGGGTCGAGGTCGTCACGGCTCAGGCGATCCCGGCGGATTCGGTTCATCAGGCGGCGTGCCCACCGAACTGGTTGCGCAGGCGCCGAGGCCGCTTTCATTGCCGGGAAGTAGCTCGACCAACGCTTCGAGGCTGTCCGCATCGCTGTCGGCGGCGTTCGGGTCGCATCCGATCGCCTCGAGTTCGCGTTCACGCAACCGGCGAAGTCTCTGATGGCAAGGCACCGCGTCGTCCGCATCGGACCAGCCCAGTCGGGGAATCCCCCCCGTACTCCGACTGGTAAGCGAACAAGTGCGCTTCCTCGCAGTCGCGGGCGCTTCGGCGACGGAGCTGCGATAGATCGGCGCCGGAAAGTCGTTGCAATGCTCGAGGAATCGCCGATTTCGACGAGTTCACGACCCGCAGTTCGTGGGTTGGGTGCGAGCGGTGTGGATGCGCGGCGTGAAGGTAGTGTACGAGGGCACCAGCGAGATACCGGGATGTCCGGCTGCTGGCCCGGGCGGCGTCACGCACCAGTGCCCGTCCGGCCATGACGCCGGCTCGGTCCTGGGTGACCGGCTGCGCCGACTGAGCCTGGGGCGGGGTTCGATCCCGACATCGTGCAGAGGGCACCCGATTCGTGGACCGCCATGGCGCTGGTGGGGGCCGAAGTCGGATGCTCCCTGACGGTGTCGTCCGTGGCGGAGAACGTGACGGACCCGCATGTGCACTTCCTGCGGGTGCTCGACGAGACCCTGCCGATCCATCTGCGCATGGCGTGGCGCCCGACCTCGGACAACCCGGCCCTGCCTCCGGTCCTCTCCCTTGCGAAACGCGTCTGGCCCGGCCACGTTCTCGGTGCACAGCACCCTGACCAGAGACGGTAATTGTTTCCGATTGCCGGCTACTTCCAAGGTTCAGCGCGAGCGTTCGTACCACGTGCGTGCGTCCGCGGTGAGGTTGTCCGGAGACCTCCTGGGCCGCGCCTCGGGTCTGACCGCCGCTCCGTGAGACCCGAGGCGCTACAAAGAGTATTCGTCGTGAGGCCCCGCACCGGCTCGGACCTCGTCCCGGCAAGAGTGGGGATCAGACTGAGGCCAGGATCTCGTCGAACAGCGCGGCGTAGCGCTGCTGCGCGGCGCGACGGCGCGTGGGCACGTGCTCGGTCGGAATCCGGTCGGCGGGGGCCTCGTAGCCGCGCAGGATGAGCTTGGCGACGGTGTCGCGGTGCACCTCGTCGGGGCCGTCGTACAGGCGCGCTGCACGTGCCGCCCGGTACATGAAGTCCAGGGGCAGGTCGGAGCTGTAGCCGAGGGAGCCGTGGGTCTGGACGGACCGGTCGATGATGTCGTGCAGGATCTTCGCGCCGTAGTACTTGATCATCGCGATCTCCTTGCGGGCCTCCTTGGTGCCCTTGGTGTCGATCATCCAGGCCGCCTGCAGCGTCATCAGTCGCAGGGCCTGCATCTCGGCGGCGGAGTCGGCGATCCAGTTGCGGACGGTCTGCTTTTCACCGAGGACGCTGCCGTGCGCGAAGCGGTACGTGGCGCGCTCGCACATCATGTCGAAGGCGCGGTTGGCCTGACCGATCCACCGCATGCAGTGGTGGATACGCCCGGGACCGAGGCGCTTTTGGGAGATCAGGAACCCGTCGCCGGGATTGCCGAGCAGCGCGTCGTTACCGACACGCACGTTGCGTAGCATTACCTCGCAGTGCGAGCCGTAGGTGTGCTCGCGCGGCGACGGGTTCTCCATCGACGCGATGTCTCGTACCACATCGAGGCCCGGTGCGTCGATTGGGACGATGAATTGCGATGCACGGCGGTGCCGTTCGGCGTCGGGTTCGGTGACGGCGACGACGATGACGAAGTCGGCGGTCGATGCGTTGCTGATGAACCACTTGTGTCCGTTGAGAATCCAGCTGTTGCTGTCTCGCACCGCAGTCGTCTGCAGGTTCGTCGGGTCGGCGCCGGCGTTGTCGGGTTCGGTCAGTGCGAAGGCCGAGTACTTTTCACCCGCCAGGAGCGGGCCGAGCCATTGGCGTTTCTGCTCGTCGGTGCCTACCGCGGCGAGGATTTCAGCGTTGCCGGAATCCGGTGCCTGGCAGCCGAACACGAGCGGACCGAGTGGAGAGGAACCGAGGATCTCGTGCATCAGGCCGAGCTTGACCTGACCGTAGCCCTGACCGCCGAGCTCGGGGTCGAGGTGTGCGGCCCACAGCTGCTGGGCCTTGACCTCACGTTGCAGCGGGGAGATGGCCTCGAGCAGCTGCGGCCACGTCAGTTCGAGAGTTTCGAGCGGACGGATCTCGTCACGCACGAATGCGGTCATCCAGTCCAGCTTCTGCTGGAACTCGGGTTCGGTGGAGAATTCCCATGCCATGTTTCGTACCTCCGGTGTGCGGTGCGGTGGGTCAGTCGAGGAAGCGCAGGGTGCGCTCGAACAGTTGGACGGCGTACCGGTGCAGCCGGTCGCCGACCTCGGTGGATGCTTGCCCGGAGCAGGCGCGGGCGTAGGTGCCTTCGAGGATGATCCCGAGTTTGAAACCGGCGAGAGCGGTGTACCAGTCGATCGCGCTCAGGTCCCGATCGGTGTTCGCGGCGTACCGCTCGAGGAGTTCCGCCCGGGTCGGCAGGCCGCCGGCGACGGCGAGACGGCTCTCGAGTAGATCGGGTCCGCCGTCATGATCGGGCCACATCGCGAAGATCCACCCGAGGTCGAGCAGTGGGTCGCCGATGGTGGCCATCTCCCAGTCGACGATCGCCGTTACTGTCGGGTCGACGTGGTCGAACATGACGTTGGAGACGTGGTAGTCGCCGTGCAGGATGCCCGGTGACCATTGCCGGGGCCGGTTGTCGTCGAGCCACGAGGCGATCCGGTCGACGCCGGGAAGCAACACGGTGGGATATCCGGGCAAGAGTGTGTACGACTCGAGTTCGCTGCTCCACCGGCGGACCTGGCGTTCGAGGAATCCGTCGGGTCGGCCGAAGTCGGTCAGTCCGATCGCCGGGGGGTCGATCCGGCCGAGTTCGGTGAGCGCGTCGATCATTTCCAGGCCCATGCGGTGCCGGAGCTTGTGGTTCGCTGCGTGGACCGGGGAGAGGCTTTCGGCGGCGTTGTAGCCGTCCACAGCGTGCATCAGGTAGAACGCCGCACCCAGTACGTCGGTGTTCTCGTTGCCGGCGACGAACGTCGGGTGGGGAACGGCGGTACCGGACAAGGCACGGAGCAGCGTCATCTCCCGGACCATCATGCGGTTCGAATGCGGGCGCAGGTGTTTCGGTCCTCGTCTCAGGACATAGCGGGTCCCGGAGCGTTCGAAGCCGAGCATGATGTTCTGGGTCCCGCCTCCGATAGGGGAGACCGCGGTCAGGTCGCCGGACCCCAGTCCCTGCGCGTCCATCCAGTCCCGCACTGCGGTGAGATCGACTCCGAGGAGGTCGCTGTGTGTGGTGTCGGTCGGCATGGGTAGAACGTATCGGCGTTGTCCTGTGGTGGCACTGTACTTTTCGGAGGGCTGTTGTGGATTCCTACAATGCTCTCTGGGTAGGTGTCCGCGCTGTTCAGCGAGCTGCGAAGTCGAGGATTTGAAAGGCCAGGCGCGCGGAGAGCAAAACGTCGAGGCTCGTCGGGTCCAGGCCGGTGATTTCCTTGATCTTCCCCATCCTGTATCGCACCGTGTTCTCGTGCACGTTCAGTGCGACGGCTGCGCCTTGCACCCGTCCCTCCGCGATGACGAATGCCCGCCACGTCTCGAGGAGAACTCCGTCGTCGGCGCCCTGGACCGCGTGGACGTAGTCGTGGGCGAAGCGGACTGCCTCCTTGACGCGGCCCGAGCTGACGACGACGCGAAACAGTCCGAGCTCGGTGACGTCGAGGACACCGTCGGACCACTCGAACGATCGCGCGATGTCGGCGACCTCGCGCATCTCGCGCGCGGCCGGCGGGAAGTCGGTGACGTCGCGGCACACTCCGGAGATAACGGTCGCGCCCGTAGCGAGGTGTGCCTGCAGCGAGGTTTGCACTTCACTGACACGGTCGCGGACGGTCCGGAGTTCCTCGGCGGAGCCGCCGTCGGGCAACGGTACGAGCACGATGATGCTGCCGGGCAGTTTCACCGCCGCCGGTTCGTCGATGCCCAGGATCTCTCGGAAGCGGCGAGTGACCAGCCGTTGCGCCGCGGAGGCTGTCATCCGGGGATCTGCCGAAAGAGTGAACCGAACCAGTACGTGGGGGTGGGTCAGGTCGATTCCGAACTGCGGGCCGCGGCGCAACAGGTGTTCCTTGTCGCGGGTGTTGCGCAACAGGTCGGACAGGTAGTCGTCGCGGGCCTGCCCTTGCGTCTCGATCTGTCGGCGTTCGGAAAGGATCTGCAGTGAGAGCACCGTTGCTCCGTGCTCGGCGAGGTTCGCGTCGACCTGTTCGAGCGACCGGCCGACCTCGACGATACTGAGGTAGCCGTTCGGTTTGCCTTCGATCACCAGTCGGCACATCAGGTGCCGACGGCCGAGGCCGACGGACAGGGTGGGTGGGACCACCGCGGACGGACGTTCCGGGCTCAGCGCGGCGAGTTCGGCTTCGACCGATGGCATCCCCCGGATCTGCTCGGAGATCGCCGGGGGGCGGTCGAGACCGAGTGTGGGGGGAGCAGCCCAGGCGAGCACCCGAAAGTCCTCGTCGTAGAGCACGACGGGTTTGGCGGACAGGTCGCTGAGCAGCGTCACCACGCTGTGGATGTCAGCGCCTTCGAGGACGGCGTTGGTGAGCTTGCGGTGCACGTCCGCGAGGTAGGCGAGGGTGTTGCGGCTGCGGGCGATCTCCGATGCCTGGCTGCGCAAGCGGACGTTGAGCATCGCCTGGCTGATGAACAGCGCGCTGAGCTGCGCGAACATCTCGGCGATCTCGATGTCTTCCTGAGTGTAGAGGTGCTCACGGTCCTTGTTGTCGACGAAGAGCAGGCCGATGACCTCGCCGTCGAACACCAGCGGGACGCCGAGCATAGCGCGCACCCGCCAGTGCTCCATGGTGCGCCGGTGCGGCCGCGGATCGTTGGTGACGTCATCGATGAGTACCGGTCGTCCGGTTTCGATGACTTCCCGGCTGAACCGGTCACCGGCGACGCCCGACTCCTGGCGTTTGACGGCCTCGGTGAGGTCGCCTTTATCCGCGCAGTGCCCGGCGGCGCCGCGGAAGCGACCGTCGGGTCGCTTGAGGTAGAGCGACGAGCGCGATACCCCGATCACGCTGCATAGTTTCACGCAGACAGAGCGCAGCAGCTGTTCGAGGTCGGCGTCGGTGATGGCCTCACCGGTGATCTCGGCGAAGGCGGTGATGACATCGCGTTCGCGGGGGCGGGTTGCCGGGGGTGGCATTGTCTCGCCGGTGGCGTCGGGATGCGGACTCATCGTCTCAACACCCATGCTCGGCAGCAGTGCCATGCCAGTCCCTCACTTTCGCGGATGTAGTCGCTGTATCTCCACCCCGCCGCCTTTGTGGGATATCACAACGTACCGCCTTCTCAGGTAGCGATCACTTTCGGGAGGGTATCGAGGTCGTGTCCCATTCGGTCCCGCTTCGCGCGCAGATACCGCACGTTGTGGACGGTGATCACGGTGGGGAGTGCCACGCGGCCGACGATGTCGATCGAGTAACCTTCCAGACCACCGAGTTTGCTGGGGTTGTTGGTGATCAGCCGCATCCGCCGGACGCCGAGGTCGGCGAGGATGCGTGCGCCGACACCGTAGCTACGTGAGTCGTCGGGCAGTCCCAGCGCGCGGTTGGCATCGACGGTGTCGAGTCCCTGCTCCTGCAGTGAGTAGGCGCGGATCTTGTGAGCGAGCCCAATCCCACGCCCTTCGTGGCCCCGCAGGTACACCAGCACTCCGCATCCCTCGCGGGCGATCTCGGCGAGGGCACGTTCGAGCTGGGCTCCGCAGTCGCAGCGCAGGGATCCGAGGATGTCACCGGTGAGGCACTCGCTGTGCACCCGCACCAGCACTCCTTCCGGGGTGCGTCCTGCGGCTGCGACGTCGCCCATGACCAGCGCGAGGTGTTCGGTCCCGTCGAGGACCGACCGGAACGCCACCGCCCGGAACTGACCGAACTCGGTGGGCATGGTGGATTCGGCGACGAGCTCGACGAATGGTTCGGTCGCGGCGCGGTAGCGGACCAGATCGGCGATGCGCAGTATCGGTAGGTCGTGCTCGCGGGCGAACTCGATCAGGTCGGCGCCGCGGCGCATGGATCCGTCCTCGGCGACGATCTCGCCGATGACTCCTACGTCGCCGGCACCGGCGAGACGCAGCAGGTCGACGGTCGCCTCGGTGTGGCCGGCGCGGGCCAGGACGCCGCCTTCTCGGGCGCGCAGCGGAAAGATGTGGCCGGGTCGGCGCAGGTCGGCGGGCACGGTTGCGTCGGAGGCGAGGGCCCGCACCGTTGCGGTTCGGTCTGCGGCGCTGACGCCGGTGCCGGTGGAGACGTGATCGACGGTGATGGTGAAGGCGGTGCCGTGCGCGTCGGTGTTGCGCTCGACCATGAGGGGCAGGTCGAGCGCGTCGGCGCGGTGCGTCGTCATCGGCGCACAGATGATGCCGGTCGTGTGCCGGACGATGAACGCCATCTGCTGGGTAGTGATCGCCGCCGCGGCGGCGACGAGGTCGCCTTCGTTCTCGCGATCGTCGTCGTCCACGACGACGACGATGCCGCCGGCGGCGAGGGTCTCGACCGCGAGTTCGACATCCTGAGCGGGGGTCCGTGGCATGGCGATTACTCCTGTTCTGCGCTGTGGGTGCCGAAAGTGCGCCGGTGATACGTCAGCGGCGGGTGGTCCCCGCGATCGGCGTGCTCGACGTGCCCGAGAACCACGACGTGGTCGCCGCCTTCGACGAGATCGGCGACGCTGCAGGCCACCCAACCGGGTGCACCGTCGATGCGGGGCACACCTGCGGACAGGGACCATCCGATGCCGTCGAACTTGTCGCTGCCCTTGCGGGCGAAGGTCAGGGCCAGACCGTCCTGACCGTGACCGAGGACGTTGATTCCGAACCTGCCGTGCTCACGCACCACCGCGAGCAGGTCGGAGCCGCGGTCGAGTGCGACCAGGACCATCGGAGGATTCATCGACAGCGACGCGAAGGCGCTCACGGTGGTCCCGTGCGGCCGGGCGCCGTCGAGTGCGGTCACCACCGTCACGGGGGTGCACACGCTAGCCATCGCATCGCGAAATTCGCTAGTGAAGTCTTGGGTGGCAGTGGAATTCATTTTGTCCTCCGAAGGGATGGGACAGGCGGTGCCCGGTGCGTACCCGGGCACCGCCCAATTGAGGTCAGGCGCTGGCCGGAACCGGTGCCTTCATCTTCTGGAGCTCGGGGACGACCTTTTCGCCGTAGAGCTTCAGGGCCTTCTCGGCCTGGTCGATCGGCATGCCACCGAACGCGAAGGCGGCGTTGGCGAAGAAGTCCCCGATCTTCTCGTGCCGGGCGGCGTACTTCTCGACGATCTGCTCGGGCGTGCCGTACACGTTGGCCTCGACGTAGGCGTCCGCGGCGGCTTCCATACCCGCCTCGCGGATCATGTCCGCGCCCACCTGGTAGGTCTCGTAGCCCTTCGTGTTCCGCCAGTGCTCGCCGGCAAAGTCGTAGTGCTTGATGACCGACAGGAAATAGCGGGCGGTGTGCGCGTAGGCGAGTCGGCGGGCTTCCTCCTCGTCCTCGTGGCAGACCACGAAGTCCTGGATGACCGGCGGCAACGGCTCGGTGCCCCAGCGCTCGCGGTAGAGGTCGCGCCACCGGGTGATCGTCTCGACGTGCTTGTCGAACTCGAACTGCATGAACGTCATCATGCGCACGCCGAGATCGGCGATGACCGGTACCGAGTCGGGCGACATCGCGGCACCGAACAGACGGTCGCGTCCCCACTCGAATGCCGGGTTCGGCGCGGGGCGGATCTCGACGCGTGACTGTGGGTAGAACTCGCCGTCGGGATTGTCGACGACGCCGGTGCGCAGACCCTCGATCGTCATCTCGGCGCTTTCGACGAAGCGTCCACGCGCTTCGTCCATCGGGATTCCGAACGCGTCGTACTCCATCTTGGCCAGGCCGCGGCCCATGCCGTACAGAGCGCGACCACCGGACATCATGTCGAGCATCGTCATCTTCTCGACGACGCGGACGGGGTTGTTCCACGGCAGGATCACGGCGCCGGTGCCGAGCTTGACCGTCGACGTGCGGGCCGCGAGATACGACATGATCTGCATGTTGTCCGGGCACATCGAGTAGTCGTCGAAGTGGTGCTCGGCGGACCAGACGGCATCGAAGCCGTACTTCTCCGCGGCGACGCCCATCTCGAGCTCGCGGACGAACACCTCCTGATCGCTGACGTTCTCGTGGTAGTTCTGGAAGACGAGTAGCATTCCGACATCCATGGATGTATCTCCTTGCGTCAGTGCGTGAATGGGGGAGTGATTCGGGATCAGAGGAACACGGCCCGCGTGTGTTCGGTGTCGAGGAACTCCTTGACGGACTGGATGAGTCCGTCTCGGACCTCGAAGACGAAGTGGTAGAGGTTGTTGTAGACGCGGCCGTTGTTCATCTCCGAGTACGACTCGGTCTCCACCGCGACACGGTCGTCTTCCGCGGTCCACGCAATCGGGGTCAGAGCGATCGCGCCGGTCTTGGTATTCGCGGACAGACCCGAGAGCATCTCGCGGAACTCCTGCTTGTTCTTGGTGCCGGAGATTCCGTCGATGGTGCCGGCAACCCACCAGGTGGCGGTGGGTGCAAGGTAGCCGAGGATCGCCTCGACGTTGCCGGTGGAGAAGACCTCCATGAATTCGGCGACGAGCTTCTTGTTGGCTGCTTCGAGGCTTCCGGCACGCGCGACGTTGCCCATCTGAGCTCCTTCGAGAGAGGAATTGAATGAATCTCGCAGCGTGGAAACAACTTCCGTGCTGCTGGTGTCGAGAGTAGTCGGAGTGCTGTGGTGTGGGTCACGCTGACTTCCCGGTCGTTGTAGGTCGCTACAACGACTTAGGGTCAGGATCGGGAGCTGAACGAGCTCATCAACCCGCCGTCGGTGGCCACGATGCTGCCGGTCATGTAGGTCGAATCCGCGACACCCACGATGACCTGCGCAATCTCTTCGGCACGGCCCGTACGACCCATCGGAATCGCCGCGACAAGCCGCTCGCGCGCCCGTCCGGTCAGCGCGGAGGTCATGTCGGTATCCACCACCCCGGGGATCACCAGATTCACGCGAATTCCCCGTGGAGCCAGTTCGACGGCCAGCACCTGTGTCAGCCCGCTGAGCCCAGCCTTCGCCGCACCGTAGGCGACATCTCCCGGAAAGCCCCGAAAACCCACGACAGCACCGACATTGATGACAGCGGCGCCGTCCTCCAGGCGCGGAACCACCGTGCGGGCGAGTTCGAATGCGCCGGTGAGGTTAGTGGCGAGCACCTCGTCCCAGTGTGCTCGGGAGAGGTCGTCGATCCGGCCGCCGCGGTGTACCCCGGCGGCGTTGACCACAACGTCGAGCGAACCGAACGTCTCGAACACCGTGTCCACAGCGAGCCCCAGGGAGGCGGCGTCACTGATATCGGTGGGGATCTCCACGACCTTCTCGGGATGCGTCCACTGCACGGTGGCCGGCTTGCGGGCGAAGACTGCGACCCGGTCGCCGCGCGCGGTCGCGTTCTCGACGACGGCGCGCCCGATTCCGCGGGATCCGCCGGTGACCAGCCAGGTCTTGGGTGTGCTCATCGGTTCAGGAATCCCGTCAGCTCGGCGAGGTAGCGATCGCGCTCCTCGAGGAACGGGGCGTGGCCGCTCGACGTGAATTCGACGACCTCGGCCCGGTTGTTGAGCGTGGGCACGGCTTCGGCGGCGGAGAACGGGACGAACGCGTCGGCTCGACCGTGCAACAGCAGGATCGGCACCTCGAGCGAGGCGATCTCCTTGCGCAGATCCACCGTGGCCAGGTCGCGCAGCGAATCGTCACCGCGCGGCCCCATCGACATGAACATGTCCCAGATCGAGTCGAGCACGGCCTCGCCGGGATTCTCGGCGCACACCGCGGCGGCGACCCCGCGGAAGGTCTCGGCACGATTGGCGGCGGCCGACGCCAGCACGGCCTCGACGTCGGCGACGGCACCGCCGTGGGGCCAGTCGTCGGTGGCGGTGTACCGCGGGGAGGCCCCGCCGGTGAGCACCAGTGCAGAGGCCCGGTCGCCGAGTTGGGCGACCGCCGCGGTGGCGACGGCGCCACCGAGCGACCAACCGTTGATCACCGGTCGGTCGAGGCCGAGGTGTTCGACGAGTCGGACGATGTCGGAGGCCAGAGCGGCGATCGAGACGTCGTCGAAGTCCTTGTCGGAGCGGCCACAGCACCGCAGATCGACGGTGACGACTTCGTTTCCGTTGGCGCGCAACGCCGGAAGCGTCGTGTCCCAGGCGCGGGCGGTCGCGCCCCAGCCGTGGATCAGCACGATCGGCCGGCCTTCACCCCGGTGATGTTCGAAGTAGATGCTGCGGTCGTTTTCGACGGGCAGAAATCCCATGGTGTCCTCCTGTGCGAATGGGGAATTGGAATTGAACGGGTGGGAAGAGGTGTGGGGCGCCGAGTGATCGCGCAGCGCGCGCGGGACGACGGGCTCACGGTCCCGGAATCGCGGAATGACGTGCTCGGCGAACAGCTCGAGCGACCGCATGACCTTCTCGTGCTCGAGTCCGCCGAAACGCATCCAGCAGATCAAGTGCTGCAGCCCGGTCTCGTCGTGCAGGGCGTCGATCTGCCGGATCAGCCCGTCGGGGTCGCCCACGTAGACGACTCCGCCGTCCCGCAAGCCCTCGACGGTCATACCGCCGGCCTCGTCGGTCGCGGTGACCAACTCGGCATACCGCTCGTACGTCGGCGGCACATCCGGCCCCTGCGGCACCGCAGCCAAGGCTGCGTCGAAATACCAGGTCAGCGCCTCGCGTGCGTTCTCTACCGCGGTCTCCTCGGTGTCGGCGAGGTGGATTTGCCAGTTCATCGGAAAATCGAGATCGAGGATGTCGCGACCGTGATCGCGCAACCGGCGTTTCGCGTCGACGACGAACGCGTTCAGTTCTGGCATCGTCATCAACGTGGGGGTGACCAACATGTTGTAGCCCTGGTCCGCGGCCAGGTCGAGGGTCTCGGGACTGATCGAGGCGATGTAGATCGGCGGAGTCGGACGCTGCAGCGGGGTGGGCCGGCAGTCGACGTTGTCGAGGTCGAAGTGTCTGCCACGATAGGAGAACGGCTCACCGACCGGCTTGCTCCACAGGCCCCGCACGATCTCCAGGGCTTCGACGAACACCTCCCGGCTCTCACCCTGGAGCTCGGCGACGCCCATGTTGTGGAACTCCTGCGGCTGGTAACCGCGGCCCACGCCGAAATCGAGCCGTCCGCCCGACAGGACGTCGACCATCGCGTAGTCCTCCGCGATGCGCACCGGCCAATCGAAGGTCAGGTTGCTCACCGCGATTCCGATGCGCATCCGCTCGGTGCGTTCGGCGATGGCCGCAGCCGCGATCTGCGGTGAGGGCATCGAACCGTAGTCGCTGCCGTGATGCTCTGCCAGCCACACCTCGTCGAAGCCGAGCTGTTCGGCGTAGGAGATCTGCTCGAGCATCTCGCGGTAGGCCCGTGTGAAGTCGTGGTCGGGGCATTCGAGGACGTAGAAGATTCCGAACTTCACGGTGTTCCTCCTCGTGACGACGGATGCCCCTCTTGGGCGGGCCGGTGGAACCGACGCTAGAACGACGGTCGCCCTACCTGAGAGACCCGGCGACGGTGCTGTTGTGGGTATCCACAAACAGGTGGCCCTCGGCCGCGCTGCGCAGGCGCTTCTTGTCGAGCTTGCCCACGCTGGTGCGGGGAAGGGACTCGACGACCTCGATGCGTTCGGGCAGCCACCACCGTGGGACGAGATCGGCGAGCGCATCAAGTACCGCGGCAGGATCCAGGGCGTGCCCGCTCTCGGGAGCAACGAACGCCAAGGGGCGTTCCTGCCACCGCACGTGCGGCACCGCGACCACCGCGGCCTCCGCCACGTGCGGGATCGTCGTCAGGGCCTGCTCGAGTGCGACCGAGCTGATCCATTCACCGCCGCTCTTGATCAGGTCTTTCGCTCGGTCGACGATGGTCAGGTAACCCTCGGGGTCGATTGTCGCGATGTCGCCGGTCCGCAACCAGCCGTCGACGAACGCTTCGGGGTGCTCGTCGCGGAAGTAGTGTTCGGCCACCCACGGACCGCGCATGAGGAGTTCGCCTCGATCGACGCCATTGTGGGGAACTACAACACCCTCGTCGTCGACGAGCTTCCACCGCAGGCCGGGAAGCAACCGGCCCTGCCGGCGGATGTAGTCGTAGCGCCGCTGTGGATCGCCGTCGGCCGAGCGGGGAGGGCGCGCAAAAGTGCCCATCGGCGACAGTTCCGTCATGCCCCAGCCCTGGTAGGCCCGCACCCCGAGATCTTCTTCGATGCTGCGGATCAGCTCCGGTGTCGGGGTCGAACCGCCGAGGACGAGCGCCCGCAGGCATGTCAGGTCGATACCCGAGGCGAGGGCGTGACGGACCAGATCGACCGCCACCGTCGGCACCATCCCGGTGTACGTAACCTGTTCATTTGCGAGGATCGTCGCGATCTCCGGTACAGCGGGGTGAGCTCCGGGGAGGACCTGGTTCGCTCCGGTCATCAACGCGGCGAACGGAATACCCCAGGCGTTGGCATGGAACATCGGCACGACATGGCAGACGGTGTCGCGCTCACCGATCGCGTGTCCGTCGACCAGGCACGCGGTGAACGTGTGCAGGTACAGCGCACGGTGCGAATATCCCACGCCCTTCGGTGGCCCAGTCGTCCCGGACGTGTAACACAGTGCCGCGAGGTCGTTCTCGTCCCGAGGCACCGGGTCGGTGAGCGGTTCGGCCGCGGCGATCAATCCATCCTGGCTCGGTAACGCGGCACCGTCGCCGTCGGTGGTGATCACCGGCATGTCGGGTCGTCGCGTCCGCGCGGTGTCGAGCAGGGGAAGCAGCGAGGTGTCGGCGAAGACGATGCGGTCGTCGGCGTGGTCGACGATGTAGGCGATCTCGTCGGGTTCGAGCCGCAGGTTGACGGTGTGGAGCACGGCCCCTGCGAGGGGGACGGCCAGATACAGCTCGAGATGGCGGTAGTGGTTCCATGCGAGGGTTGCGACGCGGTCCCCGGGCCGGATTCCGAGGTCGATCAGCGCCGCGGCCAGCCGGAAGACCCGGTCCGCGTAGTCGCCGTAGGTGTACTCGAAGACTGTGACGTCGTCCTGGTACTGCGTGATCGTCTTGGCGGAGAAGAGATCCCGCGCTCGATACAGAAAATCGGTGATCACGAGCGGACTGCTGGAACCGAACGACGGCACCGGGGTCATACGGAAACCTCCTGTCCGGCGGCGAGCGCCGCGCGTACCCGGGGGATCACCTTCGAGGTGAGCAGTTCGATGCGCGCCGAACCGCTGTCGACCGGCTCGCCCGGCAGTTGCGCCCAGAAGTGCACGTCCTTGATCTGCGGGCGGGAGACGAGCAGCGCAGTGAGTTCGGTGACTGCGGTGTCGACATCCCACAACGTGAACGCGCCGCCTTCGACGAGGTCCTGCGGTGTCGCGAAGGTGGGGGTGGATTCGGGTGGACCGAAGGCCCCCATCTCGATGTATCCGTTGATCTGGTACAGAGCGTGCTCACCGATGCGGGCCCATTCGCGCTCGGGGTCGTCGGCCACCACCGCCCACTGGCCGGCGTAGATACGGCCTTCCTCCCGAGACCGCCCAACCCGATCCAACGCGTCCAGATACATCGCGTGGTGCGCGTTCTGCGTGCTCAGGTACCCGTCTGCGATCCGCGCGGCCCGCTCGATGGCAGGTTCGGCCATAGCGCCGACGAGAAGCTGGGGTATGACTTCCGGTTGCGGGGTGACCGGGAGCGCTGGGAAGTCGTATCGCTTGCCGTGGAACTCGGCCGGTTCACCCGACCACGCGCGTCGGATCAGATCGATGCCTTCCTCGAGCAGGCTCGGGCGGTTGCGCAAATCTCGACCGAAGGCGGCGAACTCCGGTTGCCAATAGCCCTGCCCCACACCGAGGTCGAAGCGACCGCCCGTGAGCAGCGACAGTGTCGCGGCGTCTTCGGCGAGCCGAATCGGGTTGTGCAGTGGGGAGACGATGAGATTTGTGCCGATTCGCATCGATGCGGTCCGGGCTCCGATTGCGGCAGCGAGCACGAACGGCGACGGGGTGTACCCGTCTGTCATGAAGTGGTGTTCGGTCAGCCAGACCGACTCGATTCCGCGGCTCTCGGCCCAAGTGATCTGCTCGAGGCTCTGTGTGTAGAAGTCGGTGAAGGTGCGCGGCCATCGCGCCGGGTTTCGGAAGTCATACCACAGGCCGAAAGTACAGTGCTGATCGTCCACGGCGCATCTCCTCGAACTTGGTCACATTGGTCATCGGTTATGTCTTGAATCACAGAGTGTCGTGCTCGCCCCGGCCGGAGAAGGGGTCGGAGCGAGCGCGATTGTCGGTGGGCCCAAACTCCGTCAGAAGTTGCCCTTGGTTGCCCAGCCACCGTCCACCGGGTAAATCTCGCCGGTGAGGAAGCTGCCCTCGCGCATGAGGTACGCGACCATCGAGGCGATCTCGGACGGCTGACCCAGGCGCCGGATGATGTGGGCATTGGCGTTCGCTTCGCGCATCTCGTCGGTGATGTCCGCGAGGATCGGGGTGTCGATTGTGCCCGGACAGATGGCGTTGATGAGGACGTTCTTGTCTCCGTACTCGACCGCGGCCTGCTTCGTGAGGGAGATGACCCCGCCCTTCGCGGCCGAATAGGACGCGAGATTCGGCAGGCCACGTAGCGCCGCCATCGACGAGATGTTGACGATCCGTCCACCGCCGCGCTCGATCATGTTCGGAATCACCGCCTGCATGCCCAGCCACACGCCCTTGAGGTCGGTGCCGATGACGTGGTCCCACGCTTCTTCGGTGAGCCCGACGACACTGTCCTCGCTCAGCATATTGACCACACCCGCCACGTTGGCGAGCAGGTCGACGCGGCCGTGTCGCTCGAGCACTTCGCGTCCGGTCTCGGCCCAGTTGCTCTTGATGCGCACGTCGAGCACGTGCGCCTCGGCCTTGCCGCCGGCGGTGACGATGGCCTCCACCGTGCGCGTCGTGTCCTGAATGTCTGCTGCGATCACCGTCGCGCCCTCGGCAGCCAATCGTTTCGCGGTGGCCTCCCCGATGCCTTGTGCAGCACCGGTGACGATCGCAATCTTTCCGTTCAGTGACATCTCTGACTCTCTCTCATATGGTGAGCAAACTTGCGCGAGCAACTCGTGTCTCGCCGTGAAAAGTGACGTCACACGCGGTGGACCGCAAGGCGGAATGCTCAATGGGTGACTCGGCACTTTGAACCCCGACTGCCGGGGTAGCCCTCGATCAGGTGCAAGCGACTGGCAGTGCCTAAAGCGCCACGATACGAAGCAGACGTGTCCCAGGGCACATATTTCTGTACGGCACTTGGAACAAATTACAATCCGAATTCCGCCAGACACGGGAGACATCAGAAAATTTGCCGGATCCTGGGCTACACCGGGACAGCGTGTCGACCACGGCACCGACGTTCACAGTGCACAAATCTGGTGCTGCACTGGGACCTCGGCCGCGCAATCCTGGACCGCCAAACAGGCCGGACGGTGCTCGTGAGTACAGAACGCTCCTGGCGCAACGCCATGGTTCCGAGCGGCGTCGAACACTCGCTCCACGTCACTCCAGAACTCTGGCCAGCCCAGCGGCACGCCCAACGAGTTGGACAAGTCCGCCGGACCCATCAGGACGGCATCGATCCCTCGGTATGCCGAGAATCTCGTCGGCGGCCCGGACGCCGATGATGGATTCGATCTGGATGGCGACGAGGGTGTGCATTGCGTCTGCCGTGCAGTCGGGATTCGCCAATGCGGTGCCGCAGTCTGCTCCTCGCCCGGGCCTAGGCCTCTTCGCCCTTCCGGCTCGAAACGTGCTCGCCCCACAACGGCCGCTGCCTGCTCAGCAGTCTCGCTCTGAGGAACGATGACCCGGCCGCCTGATGTGGAACTGCTTCATTGTTCGAAGTCCGAATGCACACAACTTCGACCGGATTTTCTGTGCGGAACAACGGGATCGACCGTGCTGTCACTCCCTTGTGCGCGTACAGCGCACAGTCGAAGTGGTCAGCGATCGGCTGGCATTGGCTGTCCCGGGCACCGCGTCAAGGTTGCGCGTTCGTCGAGGAACGAGCGTGGTTACGATCGCGCCGAGTGCGGCGACGCCAGAGAAGATATGGGACGCGCCCTGGCTGCCGATGCCTGCACTGATGAGGGCGCCACCGAGTTCGGAGTGTCCGGGCGCCGGCGGAGGTCCGCAGTACCAGTTCGCCTTCTTGCTCGGGCGCTGCGAGACGGCGAGCGGCCGCACCGGTCGCGACGATGAGATCGTCGTAGGAAATGTGCTCGTGGACTGCGCGGTTCTCGGTGTCCACGCCGACAGCGTGTGGTGATCGTGGTGATGTCGAGATCGGACATGTTCCACGTATCGGTCTGTCCGCCGTCTTGTTTGAGGACGTGTTTGGACAGCGGCGGACGAGCGCAGCATCCGTCCGGGTCGGCACCGATCATGGTGATCGAACCGGAGTGATCGAGGGCCCTCAGTTCCCTCGCGTGGTGTATCGAGCGATGGAGTCACCGACGATCACGATCCGACGGTCGGTACTGCTCACGTGTGCTCTCGCAGTGCCGCGACCGGGCACGCACCGATGGCCGATTTAACCCCGGATGCGACATTGTCCGGGATGTCGCTGTCCTGATAGGCATATTCGAGTTCCCCGTCGTCGTCGAGGCTGAACACCTCGGGGGCTTGCTCGGCGCAGAGTCCGTGGCCTTCACAGCGATCCCAGTCGACATCGATCCTCATGATGGTGTCCCCTCTGCTGCAACCAATCTCAGTGGCAGCTTTTCGAATCGGTGGATGACGTTGTTGATGGCCCATTTCGGTGTGCCAGCCGGTTCGATGCGATGGACGCGCCGGGCCAGTATCCGCAGGATGGTCTGTGTTTCCAGGCGGGCAAGTCCTTGACCGGCGCATCCATGGACTCCCGAACCGAAGCCGAGTTGGCGTGCGGCGTCGCGGGTGATGTCGAACGAGTCCGGGTCGTGCCATTCGCGGGGATCCCTGTTGGCGGAGGCGTAGATCACCAGTATCCGTGCGCCGCTGGGGACGGGTGTGCCGCCGATCTCGACATCGCGTACCGCGCGGCGGGAGAAGGCCCTCAGCGGTGACTCGTAGCGCACGACCTCGTTGACGGCGTTGGGGATCCGGTCGGGGACGTCCCTCAGCGCTTGCCACTGCTCGGGGTGACGCGCGAAGAGGTGCAACGCACTCGAGATGGCTCCGATCGTGGTGTCGAGGGACGGCGCCAGATAGTCGATCATCAGCGCTGGGCACTTCGACTTCTCGATCCTGTTCTCATCCGCCGCGGTGAGTACGTCGTCGCCCATGCTGCCGGGAAGCACAGACCGCTCGCGGACCACTCGCTTGGAGAACGCAAGCATCTCGCCAGCCGCTTTCGTTGCTTTGATCGATTGCCTGTTGACCGGACCGAGCGAATCGAAAGTTGCGCCTGCCCAACGTAGTAAGTTATCGCGACCTTCCTCGGGCCAGCCCACCAGATCGGGAACGATCGATGTGGGTAGCGCGGTCGCGAGATCGTCGACACCATCTACGAATCGCTTGGCCAACGCAGCGTCGACGATTTGCTCGGCCTTGTCCTCGACAGCGGCGGTCATCTTCCGTACGGCCCTCGGTGTGAGTCGGTGCGCGAGGACCGACCGCTTGAGTGCGTGCTGGTCGCCGTCACTGTTGAGGGTGGTTCCGCGGCCGAGTCGGTTCGCGAGCGGGTTCAATGCCACTCCGTCTCCGGAGATGAAGGTTTCGTCGTCGAGCAAAACGGACTTGCAGTCGGCGTACCTCGAGATTGCGTAAGCACGGTGCCGGGGTAGCCACACGGCCGGGCCGAGAGCACGTAGTTCCGCGTAGTGCGGGTACGGGTCGAGAATCGCAGCTTTGGAATATATATTCTCGCGGTACTGCGGGATCGAAACATCGAGTGCCATAACGGATCCTAAACGTCGGTGGCGGACAGCGTGGCTGCGATGAGCGGCACGGCAGGCGGTTGCGCGCGGCCGGCGACGGGCACGGCCGAGGCGGGCACGAGAGTGTGCAGCGACGCGAGTGACCGGCTCGTGGCCATCACAGTCTTGTCGGGCCGCACGAGGGCCGCAGATGCGTGTGCGCCTCGCAGCCACTCCCCGAGCTCGGAGGAGGCGCCCACCACGAGCGCGGCGGCGCCGCGGCGGAGTATCTCCCGATGCTGCCCGCCGGTCGGGGCGGTCAGCGAGACGATGACGAACTGGTCGGGCGCGACATCGTCGAAACGTTTGCCCCGGTCGATGATTGCGTTGGGGCACAGCGTGCCGGCGAGACCACGGGTGAGCCCAGGGGCGCGGCGCACGTATGCCGACCTGTGCAGGGCGGGGGTGGCGCTGTCGGTCACTCGTGCCGCTACGCCGGGTAGCCGCGCCAGCAGAGGGAACAGGCGCTGGCGGAGCGCGGCGGTGCGTTCCCCGCCGCCGGTCATTGCCCAACCGATGGTCACCGCAAGTTTGATCATGGCATCGGCGTGGGGCCCGCGTTCCTGCTGATAGGTCTCCAGTGCAGAGTTGGGCAGCACCCCGTGCAGGACGCCGACGAGTTTCCAGATCAGGTTCTTCGCATCACGCACCCCTGCGCCCATGCCCTGTCCGATGAACGGGGGAGTGAGGTGGGCCGCGTCGCCGAGAAGGAATACTCTGCGGTCCCGCCAGCGATCGACCACCTGGGCGCGGAAGGTGTATTCCGCAACTCTGATCAGCTCCAGGTCGACGTTCGCCGTGGTGCCGATCCACGGGGCGATGAGAGGCCGGACGGTGTCGATGTTGCTGAAGTCCGCGGTGGTCTCGTGATCGTGCAACCGGAATTCCCAGCGGTAGCGGCTCTCGCCGATGCGCATGTACGTGCCGGCACGGTCGGGGTCGGCGAGTTGATGCACGCCATCCCACTGCTGCAAGTCGGTGCCGGTGGCCACGTCGATCACCAACCAGCGCTGTTCGAAGCCGAGATCTCGCATCTTCGACCCGATGGCGGAGCGGACGGTGCTTCTCGCGCCGTCGCATCCCAGCACGTAGTCCGCGGTGACGAAGCGGTCTGCGCCGGAGGCTCGGTCCGTGTAGCGGACGACGGCGTGATCGCGCTTGTTGGCGACGTCGGTGACCTCGCATTCGCCGCGGAAGGTGACACTGTCGTATCGGTTCATCGCTGCCCGCATGATCTGTTCGAGTTCCGGCTGATCGAACATGTTGGCCGGAGGAAATCCGTGCGGCGCCGAATCCGGATCACGGGTGAACTCGGCGATGGTGCGCAGGCGTCGATCGATCAGCCGCAGTCCATGTCCGGGCCGGGAGATCGACGCGAAGTCGTCGGCGAGGCCCAGCTCACCCAGGATGCGATAAACCTCGTCGTCGAGGTGAACTGCTCGTGGTTGAGCGAAGACATCGGTCCAGCGGTCCAGGACAAGGCAATCGACCCCGAACCTGGCCAGCAGCGACGCGGCGACCATGCCGGTGGGCCCCGTCCCGATGATCACCACCGGGTAGTGCTCGGCGTTCACCCCACAGACCCGTTGTCTCGTTGCAGCAGCGCGTACGTGCTGTCGGGGAGTCCTCGTTCGGCGAGAGGGACCGATTCCACGACCGTCAGGTCGCCCGGGCCTTTCAGGACGGACCACAGCGCGGTGTCAGCGACACCGTGGGTCATCGCGCGTACCTGACGGTGGTGCGCTGGACGCCGAGGTCGAGCATCGCGTCATCGGTTGCGATGGTCAGCTCGACGATGTCGCCGTCCTTCAGATATTTCGGGTTGCCGGCCTGCCTTGTGAAGAATGTCTTCCATTTGACCGCAGGGGGGAGGAAGGATCCGATGATCTCGATCGGTTTGGCCGGCGCTTTCAGTGCCGTTCCACCGGGGGTGCCAGTGAGCACCAGGTCGCCGGGGTCGAGTCGTTGGAAACCGCTCAGGGTCTTCAGGGCTTGCGCCGGTCGGAAGATCATGTCCCGCACCGTGCTGTTCTGGCGCACCTCACCGTTGACGCGCAGCATCAGGCGCAGCTGTTCGAAGCGAGCGAAGTCGCCGTCTTCGAGAACGAGGAGTACCGGGCCGACCGGGGTGAAGGTGGGGTAGGACTTCGCCTCGTAGAACTGGGTTTTCGGGAGCTGGACATCGCGTGCGGACACGTCGTTGGTGATGACGAGGGCGGCGATGTAGTCGGCGACGGTGGACTCGTCGATAGGTGTGCCCACCGGAAACGGCTTGCCGACGACGAGCCCGATCTCGACCTCGTAGTCGAGCAGCTTCACGTGAGCCGGTTTGACGATCTCGTCCGACGGACCGCTGATCGACCCGGACGCCTTCCGGAAGAACGTCAGTGGCACCGTCGCCGGATTCATGCCCGAATCCTTCACGTGCGAGACGTAATTGGTCATCTGCGCAACGACGCGACATGGCGCGGTGACCGGCGAGAGCACCTCGAGCGATTCCACCGGAACGGTGACGGTGCTGCCCGCAGCGGACTCGATGGCCGCGCGATCGGCCAACAGTTCGGCGGTCGTCGATGCGGTCGTGTCGATTTTCGCTGCGCCGGTGGGCAGCTGCACCCACCATGCGTCGGAGGTGCGCAGGACCGAAATGCTCATGTGGAGGCTACTTTCAACAGGCCGCGGAGGCGTTCGGAGTCGAATTCGTTGTCGGTACGTAGTGAAGAAAAGATCGAACGTAGTTCTTGGAGAGACGCCCTGCCGGGAGCGATCCCGAGGAAATCCGTGGTGGCGGGCGGGCCCCACTGGGCCAGCCCTGTTGCGGTCATCGGCGCCCAACCGGGCTGGAGGGAAGAGTCGAACAGGTCTCCGTCGCTGAAATGCTCGACGAGGAAGCCGTCCGGATCCCGCCAGTAGTCGAAGAGCTGGCTGCCCTGGATGTGGCGGCCGATGCCCCACGAGTGCTTGTATCCGCGTTCGGTGAGATATCGATTGCCTGCGCCGATGGCGTCGAGGTCGCACACCTGATAAGCCGAGTGCACATAGCGGTCCGAGGGGCCCAATGCCAGGGCCAGGGTGTGATGGTCGCTGGGGGTGGCGCCGCGGTCGCATCGGATGAAGCTCATCACCGGCCCGCGCTGACGCTGTCCGTCGTAGTACAGGAAGTCGCTGACGATCAGGCCGAGGTGTTCCAGATACCAGTCGAGGTTCTCCAGGTAGCGGGCTCGTTGTAGAACCACATGACCCAACCGTTCGACGAGAGCGGGTTCGCGCGGAGGGCGTTGGGTGGCGTTCAGGCGGGGTGCGTCGGTGGTTGCGGTGTGACGTACTGCGAAGTTGTAGTCGTGCACCCGTTGGCCCGGAAGTTCCGGGCCGACATCGAGATCTGCGACGATGCGCACCGGCTGGCCGCTCGGATCGGTGAGAGTGGTCCCGATTCCGCCGACGGTGTCCGGGAGCCGATCGACGCGGCGGCCGGTGGTCTCGGCCAGTCGCATCACATCGCCGCCGTCGGCGGCGAGAAACGCCGCCCCGAGGTACTTCGTGTGGGCGCCTTTGCGGATCAGTACGCACGGTGAGCCGGCTGCCGTGCCGCGTAGGTGCAATTCCTCGGCGGTCCGCAACGTCACTGTGAACCCGAAGGCCTCGGCGAATGCCTGGGCCTTGACCAAGTCCGGCTTCTGGAACTCGAGCCACGCGATGTCGTGGGCTTTGATGATCGGGTTCTTCGCGCGCCCGGGATGTTCGCCGGGCAGTGCGCCCTGGTCGACGTGAATGTTCTGGTGGCCGTCGACACCCGGTCCGGTGGTGATCTCTGTGGTCAAGTCCACTCCTCGAAGAGTTCTTGACGATATCGTCACCTATAGGCTGGGCCACAGTCAAGTGTTTTGACGGAATCGTCATAATGATGGGCGGGGGTAAACTCTCGTCGACCAAAGCCCAACGAGGCAGGAGCATCGCGTGTCGGACAACAGTGGACTCGAACGCCGTAAAGCGCGTACGCGGGCAGCCCTCATCGCTGCAGCGCAAGGGTTCATCGCCAACGGCAAGCTCAACGCGCCGATCCTCGAGATCACCCAGGCAGCCGAGGTGGCCAACGGATCGTTCTACAACCACTTCGAGAGTAAGGAAGACCTGTGGCGAGCAGCGGTGGACACAGCGCTCGACTCGGTCGGTGACTATCTCGACAGCCTGACGGTCGATCTGACCGATCCCGTCGAAATGTTTACGCAGTCGTTCAGGCTGGCGGGGCGGTTGTTCCGACTCGAGCCGCAGATGAGCCGAGTGCTGCTCAGTTCAGAGGCTGCCGCGATAACATCCGATCACGGGTTGGCGCCGCGATCGAGGCGCGATATCGAGGCCGCGGCGAAGCAGGGCCGATTCGACGTCGACGACCCCGACCGAGCACTCGCACTGGTGGCCGGTGCATTTCTCGCCATGGGTCGCATGTTGTTGGACCAGCCGGACCGAGACGAAGCGCCGACGGTCGACGGCATGACGGCAGATATTCTGCGAGCGCTGGGAATTCCGGCCACAGAAGCAAAGCAATTGTGCGCCCGCCCACTGCCCCAGTTCTTCGACGTCGGTGTTCGCAGAGTGGTCGATCCGGCCGCTCAGAGCGCCGATCCGAGCGTCACCGCATGTTGAATCTCGACACCGGGCCCGTAGCGGCGCAATTTTTCAGATGTCGCCAAGTAGTCGCCGCGCGTTGTCCGAGGTCGCTCGGCGCCAGTTCGCGAAAACCTCGGACGGCGTCGAAGCGTCGAGGGATTGAATTTGCTGCCGGACCGCGTCGAGCGGGGTGAAGCAGAAGTCGCTGCCGTACACCAGGTGTTCGGTGCCGACCGCGGAAACCAGGGCGGGCAACTGGCGGGGGGCGGGGGTGCCGGCAAGATCGAACCACATGCTCTGCAAGATATCCGACATCGTGGGGGCTTTGATACCTACTTGCGAACGAAAGAAGTCCACGCGATCCGACAGCAGAGGAAGCACGCCCCCGCCGTGGGTGAGAACCCATCGAATGTTCGGGTAGCGATCGATGGTGCCCAGCATCAGCAGGTCGACGACGGTGCGCGCGGTATCGAACAGAAACTCCATCATCGATGCCGGTAGGCCCAGATTGACCGCGGCCGCGTTGGGTGGTGACGTGGGGTGGACGAAGACGACTGCCGAGCGCGCGTGGAGCGCTGCCATCAGTGGTGACAGCGCTGCGTTGCCCAGGTACATTCCCGCGGCGTTCGACATCATCACGACGCCGTCGGCGCCCAAGTCGTCCAAGGCGCGAACGGCCTCGACAACGGAATCGACTACATTCGGAAGTGGGAGTGAGGCAAAGAATCCCAGTCGGGGTTGACCGCTTGTCACCTCGGCCGCGAAGTCGTTGACGCGACGTGCGAGAGCGGCCGCCTGCGCGGTGTCGCCCAAAAGAACCCCGGGTGAGGACAGGGATAGAACCGCAGAGTCGACGCCACAACTGTCCATCATCGCCAGATGTTCACCGATGGACCAGGAAGGCCACTTGGGCATTCCGTCGGGGAAAGCGATTCCCGCCTGTACCGCGTCTCGGACGTAGAAGTCGGGAAGGAAGTGCGAATGTAGGTCGATCAGGCCACCGGCGGGTTCCGCCGGGTTCGCCCGGGCGCTGCGTGAAGCGCTCACCACCGAGTGTGCCACCCCGGAAACCGTGACCCCTCCGAGTGTGCCGAGCAGCGTTCTGCGGTCGATCATCTCGCGACTTCCTTCTGCGGCTGCAGTGACGGGCTATGCCGGATTGCGTTTCCGGAGGGGTGGGCGGCCGCGCCGCTTTTGAAAGGACACAATGATGGAGCGTCCAGCTTCCACGGTCTACCGACGGCGCCCTGCCCGTCGATTCGGGTGAGAGCGCCGTAGTGCACGGTCGGCGGCGCCGAGGAGTCAGGCGCCCCGTGTTCGCGCGCCGATGCCGTATGCCTTGGCCATGACGGACTCGATCACCGTGCGCGGCATCAACCTTCGCGCCAAGAACACAACTGGGGCGTTGCTGCCTACGGCGTAGAGCGGAAGGGTCTTCTTGTCCTCGACTGCTTTGACCACCGTTCGTGCGACCTTGGTCGCTGAGATACCCTGCGCCTCCCTGGCATCGAGTACCGAGATTGCGGAGGAGAAGCGCTGTTCGTAAGGGGATCGGCTACCTATGTACTTCGTTCGGCGCCCTGACAACCCGGTGGCGATCGAACCCGGTTCGACGGTGGTGATGTCGATGCCGAACGGCAGCAGCTCGTAGCGTGCGGCTGTGGCGAATCCTTTGATAGCGGCCTTGGTGGCCACGTACGACGACCGGTACGCGAGGGGGAAGCTGGCCAACATGGACCCGACGTTGATGATCTTGCCGCGTCGCCGCTGCCGCATTCCTGGGAGCAACAACTGAGTCAGCTCCACGGCGCCGAAAACATTGAGCTGGAACAACCTTTGCACGGCATCGACGGGTAGCTCTTCGAGAGGACCGCACTGAGATTCGCCTGCGTTGTTGATCAGCACGTCGACCTCTACCCCGTCGAGAGCGTCGACGAAACTACGGATCGAGTCTCGGTCGGTGAGGTCCAGATCGCGGTATTCGACACCTCGCGTCGGGTCGCTCACCGTGGAACTGTTCCGGCTCGTCCCGATCACCCGGTACCCGCGGTCGACGAGCGCCGTTGCTACGGCCTGCCCGATCCCCGATGACGCCCCGGTGACGATAGCTGTCTTCACCACATACCCCTTGCCCTTGTGTGCTGTGCCGAACTGGTGTGTCCGCACATTTCGGTAGTCGATACGAGTCTTATCGGCCGGCGTGCGTGATCCCAGAGACCGCGCAAGCCGATGCGAAGCTGCCCGCGAGGGGTTTTCGGCAATCCGGTCGCCCGGGGTCACATCGATCCGCGATCTGCGGCCGACGGGTACCGCACCCCGAGCAACTTGCATGTTCCTTCGTGCGCCGCCCACGCCGATGCGCACATCCAGCAACCCCGACTCCTCACCCTTCTGATGATATCGTCAATCAAGACGGAGCGATAGTTCAGAAACTGAATCTGAGAACCATCAGAGACAAGGGCCGCCTGAGGTCCTCGGAGAACCGCGATTCGAAGGTGCAGTGACGCATGACCGCTGGGGACAACCGGCTCGATCGCCGCGAAGTGCGTAGCCGCGGCGCACTGATCTCCGCGGCGCGGCTCCTCATCGCGGCGGATAGGCACACCGAGTAGCTCACAGTGGACAACGGAAGGGTCGAGGACATGAAGGCTCGGATCAGGTGGATCGCCGCGCACGGCATCGTGCGCTACGGGGCGAAGAAGGCGGCGCAGCGCGGTGACCTGCAGGCGATGCTGGTCGCCGACCCCGCCACCCGCGAGAATCCGCGGCAGGTCTTCGAGAAGATCCGGGCGTCGGGGCCGTTGGTGAAGACGCGGATCGCGAACATCTCCGTCACGCACCGCGTCGTGCACGATCTCCTACGCTCGGACGACTTCCGGGTGACCGAGTTCGGCGCCAATCTCCCGAAGCCGCTGCGGTGGATCGAGAACAAGACCCGCTCGAAAGCGCTTCACCCGCTGAAGCCGCCGTCGCTGCTCTCGGTCGAGCCGCCGGAACACACCCGCTACCGCAAACTCGTGGCGTCGGTGTTCACCCCGCGCGCAGTCGCGAAGATGCGCGTGATGGTGCAGGAGAAGGCCGACAGCCTCCTCGACGAGCTGGTAACAGCCGGACGCGACGTCGACATCGTCGACAAGTACTGCGCGCAGCTTCCCGTCGCCGTCATCAGCACGATCCTGGGCGTCCCCGACGCGGACCGACAGCGGGTGCTCGAGTTCGGGGAGATGGCCGCGCCCAGTCTCGACATCGGGCTGTCGTGGGAGCAGTTCACCCGCGTCGAGGACGGGCTCGAACAGTTCGACGCTTGGCTCGCCGGTCACCTCGCCGAGCTTCGCCGCAATCCCGGTGACGATCTGATGAGCGAACTGATCAGGGCCACCGAGGACGGCGTCGGGCTGAACGACGAAGAGCTCCGAGCTACGGCTGGTTTGGTCCTGGCCGCCGGTTTCGAGACGACGGTCAACCTACTGGGCAGTGGCATCCGGCTGCTCCTGGACAACCCCGACCAGCTCGAGATCCTGCAACAGGATCCGTCGTACTGGCCGACGGCCGTCGAGGAGATGCTGCGCCTGGAATCACCGGTGCAGCTGACAGCGCGCCTGGCCAAGCGCGACGTGACGGTCGAGGGCGTGCCTCTGACGAAGGGCGAGCTGGTAATTCTGGTTCTCGCAGGCGCTAACCGCGACCCTGAACTGTTCGACGATCCGTACCGCTTCGACGTCACCCGTGAGAACGCGGGCAAGCACCTGTCGTTCTCGGGCGGACGTCACTACTGCCTCGGCGCCTCGCTCGCCAAGGCGGAGACGGAAGTGGGACTGAAGACCCTGTTCGACCGATTCCCCCACCTGCGATCGACAGGTGGGGGAATCCGGCGTGACACCCGAGTCCTGCGCGGCTGGGCCTCGCTACCCGTGGATCTCGGACAGCCTGCTTCTACAGGCGTTGCCCGGTAAAGGCGGAGGACTCAGCCCTTTTCGAGCAGGCCCACGCGAAGAAGTTCGGACGAGGTGGCGTGTGGTTGTGCCGGAGGCGAGCCATTCGTCGACGTCGTGCGGTCGGCATGTGGCGGCGGTGCGTCCATCGGTGTTGTGGAGCCAGGTCAGGAACTCGAGGGTTGAATCGATATTTAGCGCACGACTCGGTCTTTAACGAACTGTGAAATGGCACAACCTGGCTGGTGTGGCTGAAGTTGTTTTCAGTGCCAATCAATGCCGCGGGCTGGGTGATGGCCGGGATATCCGTCGCGCCAACTACCGCTGGAAAACGCAAAGCGTCAGTCGATGATTTCCCGCGCCTACTAACGCAGTAGCTAAGATTGCGCTGTGGACGGTGTCTGGCCACTTATTGGCAGGGATGAGGAACTGCGGCGCATCTGGGCGGCTATCGAAGGCTCTGGTGATGACTGTGGGGTTCTTGTGGCGGGCGGTGTAGGTGTTGGCAAGAGTCGGTTGGCGAGTGCCGCCGTCGCCGTACTTGCCAAACGGCACGCCGTCCGGTGGGTCACCGCTACGGCCTCGGCCCGAACTCTTCCGTTGGGAGCGTTTGCCCAATGGGCACCGATCTCGGAGGCCGACCCGATGATGGTCATTCATACCGTCATCAAAGCGCTCACTGCTGGCGAGAAGCCCGTAGTCGTGGCCGTCGACGACGTTCACCTGCTCGACGACCTGTCCGTCGTCGTCATCCAACAACTCGTGCAGCGCGGCCTTGCCAGGGTCGTGCTCACCCTGCGCAGCACAGAACCGGCCCCCGACACCATCACCACCCTTTGGAAAGACGGGTTCCTCAATCGGATCGATTTAGATCCCTTGCGCGAAAACGACACTGAATGCTTGCTTTCGCAAGCGCTCGCTGGGCCCGTCGCCCCCGCAACGGCGGCCGAACTGTGGAACCTGACTCGCGGCAATGTGCTGTTCCTGCGGCATCTCGTTGGCCAGGAACGGGACGCCGGACGGCTCGTGAGCGACGTCGGCACCTGGCGGTGGAGCGGTGAACCTGTCGTCTCACCCACCCTCGCCAAACTCATTACCGGCCAGCTTGGTTCGCTGACCGATGACACGGCAGAAGTTCTCGACTACCTCGCGATTGGCGAACCCATTGACGGCACGGTGTTGGAAATCCTCACCAGCCCGCATGCGGTCAAGGAAGTGCATTCCCGCGGCCTCATCGACATGGCCGGCGACAACGGCGATATCGCCGTCCGCCTCAGCCACCCCCTCTACGGTGAAGTCCGTCGCAGCACTGGCAACCTCCTACATCTGCGCCGCCTGCGCGGTCGTCTCGCAACCGCTCTGTCCACCCGCGCTGATCCGACACCGGCAGCTCTGTTGCGACGGGCATTGCTGACGCTCGAATCCGACCTTCCGCCCGACCTGGGGCTTTACCTCGCTGCCACCGCCACCGCACTACGGCTCCACGATGCTCCTCTCGCCCTTCGTTTCGCAGACGCCGGACATATATCTGACAGCGGCTTTCAAGGCGCGATGCTGCACTACTGGGTGCTCAATAACGTCGGTCGGGCACAGGATGCATTCACCCTGCTCGAGGCGCTCGATCAGAACGCGCTGACGATCGAGGAGAAACGGCGACTGTCCGTTATGCGAGTGGGCACCCTCTGCTGGAGCCTCGGCGATCCCGAACGGGCGAGGCAAGAACTGGCAATCGCCAAGGTAGCGCACTGTAATCACAAATCATGTGAGCTAGCCGCATTCGAAGTACTCCTCGATTCGGTGCAAGGCCGACCTGACCACGCGATCGCCGCAGGAAACGTGGTCTTTCAGGCTGCGCCGAGCGATATGGCCTTCGTGCTCACCTCATGCGCTCTGGTCATTGCCCACGGTTACTCGGGAAATGCTGCCAAGGTTTCTCCGTTGACCAAGCGGGCCTCCGCTTTAGTCGCAACATCTAGTGATGCTTCCGCGCTGGAGTACGGGATCGTCTACTTCCACATCGAAGCAATGTTCATCGCGGGGTACCTTCAGGCCGCGGAACAAGTCATGACCCAGTTTGTCGAGTATGCCGCGAACACTCCCGGAACCATAGGTTTGTTTGTCTCATTGCTCCACAGCTACGTTAACCTGTCCCAAGGTCATCTGAGCGCGGCGCTCGAGGTTCTGAACAGGGCGGATCGCGAATTCCGTAGCACCACGTACGACAGATCAGCTGTCGTCAGCTGCCGGGTTTACCTGATTCTCGCGCTATCGCATCGCGGGGACGGGAAACGCGCAGCGGAGCTGGTGCGCGATCTCGACACGCTGAATCCTTACGGCTTCCTCCGATCAGCGTGCACCCTCGCCAAAGCATGGGCTGCGGCCGCCCAGGAGATGATCGCCGATGCAATCCGCCTCGCACGGAAGGCGGCCGCGATCGCGGCCGATCGCGGCCACTTCGGCCAAGAACTCATGTGTCTGCAAGCCGCATCGCAATTCGGCGATCGCACCACAGCGCACCGGCTGAACGAGCTCACCGCCCTCGTCGACGGGCCACGCGTCCACGCCGTTGCACTGCATGCCAACGGCCTGACCAGCGTCAACGGCGAAAAACTCGCCGAAGCCTCACGGCGGTACGAAGAAATCGGTGACATCGTCGCAGCGACCGATGCCTCCGCCCAAGCCGGAACTCTCTTCCGCGAACAGCAACATCACGGTTCCGCACTGACAGCCATCGAACGTGCCAGGACGCTGGCAGGCACCCACCGCGGACTCAACACCCCCGCACTGCGCCAAGCCGGCGAAACCACCCCACTTACGAGGCGGCAGCGCGAAATCGTCGCCCTCGTCTCCCAGGGCTTCACCAACAAAGAGATCGCCGAACGCCTCGGAGTCTCCATCCGCACAGTCGAAGGCCACCGCTACCACGCCAGACTGCGCTGATCGCGCGTCGCCGCAGTAACCAGAAAATCGCGTAGTCGACTACGCGGTTCAGATCCGCGACTGAGCGTGACGATCATTGCTGTCCCATGCAACTTGAGAAGCGCTTCGAGGCGATAAACCAGCCCAGCCACCGGATGGTGCGTCCGGACTGCAGTTCGAAGCGTCCTTATCGAGGAGTACCCCATGAGTAACGACAAGCACCTCAAGCACCTCGGCGAGCTGGCGGTGGCAGTGGGCATAGGGCTTGCGGTCGCGCCGGCTGGCATGGCGGTGGCAGCACCGTCCGTCGGCGACTCGTCCACGTCGTCGAGTTCCGACTCCTCCGGCCAGACATCGTCGGACGGGAGATCCACGGACCGATCCACGGACGGGACTTCGTCGGACAGGACTTCATCCGGCGCATCGCGCACCGACTCGGACTCGTCGAGCGGCAGATCCGGATCGTCGACGACCGGCGACTCGACCACGGATTCGCAATCCACGTCCGGCGCGGATTCGCAATCCACGTCCGGCACGGATTCCCAATCCACCTCCGGCACCGATACCCACTCCACCACGGGCACCGACTCCACGTCCGCCACCTCGAACGACGACATGAACGGGTCCGGCGCGACGACCCCCGACACCGCCACGGCACCCGACCCCACGACACCCGACAGCTCGTCGACTGCGAACGGCGATGGCATGCCAGAGTCGGGCACGACAGCAGACGAGTCCGAGCAGGACGGATCGAGCTCTGCCACCACGGCACCGACCACGATCGACGAGTCCGGTGCCGCGATCGCGCCGGCCGACCGGCCTCTGGCGGGAGCAGTCACCGAGCCATCGGATTCGTCCGCGTCATCGACACCCGCAGAGGGTCACGACCACGCACCTGTGGGCAGCGCCATTGCGCCGAATCCACCGACCACCCCGGTGACGGGCAGCTCCGGCACGGCACTCGCCCCGCCCGCCGTGGCGGAGGACCCGGCGGCGCGCGGACCCGTCCCGGACGCGCCGGCAGCGATTCCGGATGCAGTTCCGGCGACGGCGACGGCTCCCGTGATCACCACGATCGACGGGACGACGGCCCTGACGCGCGGGGTATCCGACGCCCGTGCCGATGCGCTGCAGGTCGGGACGCAGGCAATGGCGCCGTCTCTCCCCACGCCGGCGGTGGATGGCGCATCCAGTGTCGTGTCGAAGGTGCTCGGAGCCCTCGGGCTACGTCCGTACCTGTCGAACGACCCACACCTACCGATCGAGTCGCCGACGTTCTGGGCGCTGGCCGCGGCATGGTGCCGTCGACAGGAGAAGGCAATCACCACCGACGCGAGCAAAGCGCTGGCTGCCGCCCCCGTCACGACCAGCGAGCCGATCGAATCGTTCGCCGTCGCGAGCACCGCATCCACCGGCACGAGCTCTGCATCCACTGCCGGGCCGATCGTCGGTGTGCCCGACCGCAGCACCGGTTCGGTGCCCGGCTCGATCAATTCGCCCGGAACCCAACTCGATTACACGGTCACCGGACCGCCGAGCCGCGGAACGGTCACCGTCGACGCGACCGGCGGGTTCACCTACACCCCAACCCAGGCAGCGCGCCAGGCGGCCGCGCTGGACCCGAGCGCCGATTACGACTCGTTCACCGTCACCGTGACCTCCGGGCAGTCCAGCAACCCGGTGACCGTGCAGGTGCCGGTGTCTGCGGCGCGGATGCAGGTCGCGCAGTCCACCACTGTCGGATCCAACCCGTCCGGTGTGGTGTTCGCCGGCACCAGAACCTATGTGGCAAACCAGGGTTCGAAGAGCGTATCCGTGCTCGACGCAGGTAACACTGTCGTCGGCTCGGTGCCCGTGGGCACTTCCCCGACCGGCGTCGCGGCCAACCCGGCCGGGACCCGGGTGTACGTCACCAACAGTGGCAGCGGCACCGTGTCGGTGATCAACACCGCCACCAACACCGTCGTCGCCACCGTCAAGACCGGCACCACACCCAGGGCTGTCGCCGTCAACCCGGCCGGGACCCGCGCATACGTCACCAACAGTGGCAGCAACACCGTGTCGGTGATCAACACCGCCACCAACACCGTCGTCGCCACCGTCAAGACCGGCACCACACCCAGGGCTGTCGCCGTCAACCCGGCCGGCACCCGCGCATACGTCACCAACAGTGGCAGCAACACCGTGTCGGTGATCAACACCGCCACCAACACCGTCGTCGCCACCGTCAAGACCGGCACCACACCCGGCGCTGTCGCCGTCAACCCGGCCGGCACCCGCGCATACGTCACCAACAGTGGCAGCAACACCGTCTCGGTCATCGACACCGCCACCAACACCGTCGTTGCCACCGTCGCCGTCGGTTCCCAGCCGACCGCCGTGCGCGTCGCCCCCGACGGAAGCGCAGCCTATGTCGTCTCCAATCCGGACACACTGACCGTCATCGACACGCGCACCAACATCGTCGTGTCCACACTCTCCATCGACTCGCCCGCCGAGTCCGGCGACCACTCCATCGCGCTGAGTGCCGACGGTTCCCGGATGCTCGTCACCGATGCGACCGACGGGCGGGTCCGGGCCCTGACGCTCACCCACGTGAACTCCGCGCCCACAGCGAGCTGGACGGCCGGCACACCTCAAGCGTCCGACGGCGCGGTCGTCATCACCCTCGTCGACCCCAAAGACCCGGATGGCGACCCGGTGACTTTCACGAACACCGCCCCCGGGTCCGGATCGGTCCTCTCCGACGGCTCGACATTCACCTACACCCCGACCACGGCCGCCCGCGACCTCGCCCTGCAGACACCGTACGAGGACGCCGACCAGTTCACCATCGCCCTCGCCGACGGCCACGCAGTGACGAACATCGTTGTCACCGCTTCCATCTCGCCGACGCAGGCTCCGGATGTCCTCGAGGTCGAGTCGACCGCAATCACGGTGGGAAGCGGTCCGACCGGCGCGGTGATCGCCGAGGACCGCATCTATGTCGTCAGCGAAGAGGGCTTCGTCCGGGTGATCGATCCCGAGACCAACACGGTCGTCGGTGCGCCGATCGCGGTCGACTGGGCGTCGTCGAACATTGCGGCCGCCCCGGCGGTCGACCGGGTGTACGTCAACAGCCCCAACACCGGCACCATCTCGGTGATCGACACGAGCACCGGCACCGTCGTCGACACGATCTGGCTGCCCACTTCCCCCGACTACCAGGGCTGGACCCTGGCGCAGGAGCTGGCCGTCAGCCCCGACGGGACACGCCTCTACGCCAGCGGTGAGGACGGCACCGTGTCGGTGGTCGACACCGCAACGAACACCCTCGTGACCTCGCAGCCCCTCGGATACTTCACCGATCTGGCCGTCAGCGAGGACGGCCGTCACCTGTACGGCACGAGCGGCGCCTCCGTTACCGTGATCGACACCGAATCCATGACGGCGATCAGCACCCTGGGAGTCGGGCCGGTGTGGGACCTCACCCGCTCGAGCAGCGAGTTCACCGATGTCACCAGCAGTGTCGCCGTCAATACGGACGGCACCCGGGCCTATGCCACGTACCACGTCACCACGGTGGAGCTCGCCAGCGGCGGCTACTCCAACGGACAGTTCATCATCGACGGCACCGGACGGACCTGGCGTGTGACGGGCGGATACGAGGTCGTCACGGTGATCGACGTCGACCGGTCCAGTACCACCTACGGGACCCAGCTCGCGACGGTCCGGCTGCCCGAGGGAGCACACGACGTAGCGATCAGCGCGGACGGCGATCTGCTGTATGTCTCCGGCGCGGACGGCCGGACCGTCTCGGTGATCGACACCTCGACATACGCCGTCGTCGGGACCTTCGTCACCGACCCGGACGGCTCGACCTCCGGGGCGTACGGACCCTACCGATTCCTGCTCGTCGATCCGGACAACCGCGGAACGCTGTACGTCACCGACTACGCCGACGGCGCCGTGTATGCAGTCACCGGCGCACCGGGCGGCGCACCCGCCGCTGTGCTCACCTGACCGAACCGACACGCTACGCTGGATGACGCGAACGGCCCCCGATCCCTTGTGGGAGCGGGGCCGATTCGTCGGACGCGACTAGCGGTAGTCGGAACCGAATCCGTAGTCGTCCAGCGGAACCGCAGCACCAGTGCCCTGGCCGAAGCCTTCCGGGCTGTACTGGTCGTCGTAGGACGGCACGGCGTACGCCTGGGCGCGCGCCTCCTCGATCGGTGGATCGGCATCGAATGCAATACCGGACACTCTGATTGGCATAATATAAATTACCGGCAGTGTGGAGTCCTGTCTGACAGCATATTTGGCACATACTCCGGTCTCGAGCCTGCTCGTTAGCCGGATAACGCGGCGGGGGTCGGAACATCCGCGTCAACTGGGAGGGATGGGCTTCGTGGTTCGTGTGGCTTTCAGGGCAGGCGGGTACTCGGTGAGTCCAAGCCAGGTGGAGGATGCGGGCTCGCGAAGTGCCCAGCCGAGTTCGTCAAGGAGGTAATGGCTGCGGGCGTCGTTGCACGCGTAGCACGTGGTAACGAAGTTGCTGGACTCGTCGAGGCCCCCGCGGGCGATCGGGACGACGTGCTCGAGACTGGTGGAGTGGGTCCAGTAGATCAGGTGCGAATGACCGAATTTCCAATGCGAGTGATACGGAAATTCCGTCGGGAAGGCGCGCGAAACGAGCTTCAGCACCCGCAGATCAATGGTGCGGGATCCGCAAACCGACACGTCCACCGATCACGTGCAAACACCGCGATCTTTTCCCGTCCCACCGACCGCCGCTTGATCGCTGGCGCCGTGCGGGTCGGCACGACTATCCGACATGCGGCGACATCAACTGCTCGGTTCCCGCGGACCGCTTCGATCTCACCGAGATACATCGACTCATCTTGATATGCACTTTAGGAGCCCGTGAGCACGGTCGTATCGCAGATACTCGTTCTCAGTGAAGGCTTTCACGGGACGAAAGACAGGAAAGGACTCAGAGTCGTAGTCGATGAGTACTGCACCGTATTTGTAGGGTTCGTCCGACATAGCCCGAAGACTAGTGCTTCGATGATGCTACGGCGATCGAGAATTGCGAAGCCGCAGTCGTTTTGCCAGTACCGGAGATGAACGGCACCTTCAGGGATTTCTCTCTTCTCGTTCGGTGGCGGGTGCACCAAACCGTCCGATGTCGGTGTTGTTTACCGCGGTAAACAACACCGACACGGGGCAATTAGGATCGGCCTCCAGGCGGCGGAACGCTCGAGTGACCTTCGCGGCAGTCATGGGGGAGCGGTCAGATTCTCGCTCAGCTGGAGGGCAGTCCTGGTCGCTCCCGTCTGCCTGATTCTCACGCTGTGGGTCGGCTTGCCACTTGTCGACTTGTTCCGCCTGCCGAACCTGTGCGAGGGAGCGCGGGGTACGGATGGCGAGTTCACCTGTGCGAATGTCCGTTTGGAGTTCGGTGCCAGTTTGAGCGGGGCCCGCCGTTGCGAAATCCATCCCTTGGATTTGTTGAGCTCGAGGGCTGCCTACCGACGGTCCCACATTCGACGACCATCAGTTCGACGGCCTTGGCCTCCTCGATGACATCGAAGTCGCGGCGGCCGACGTTCTCGGCGGCGGCGAGCCGCCGGCAGCCATTAATCACTATCCAGCGGGCGCGGCCGATCTCAGTTTCGTCTTCGGGGTACAGCCGCAGGTAAGCCGACCTGGTGACTACCAGAGCGCGCTGAAGCTGGGTGCCCGTGATCGAGACCAGGTCTCTGAGGTCACCAAGGTCGTCACGCGGATTGCGAGGATCCGGTGCCAGCTCGCTGAGCGGCACGTGGGACAGTGTCGGACCGACGGAGACCGCGGCCACGGGGGAGGTGGCGTCGCGATCGTCGTCTTGGTTGAGGACGTCCGCGGTGACGGCTGCGAGGTTGACGGCGACGGTACTCTTTCCGACGCCGCCCTTCTGGTTGAGGAGGACGTGAATGATCTTGAGACCTTTTCCGTTTGCTTCACCCACCTGATATGGGCTACTTCGGACGGGTACGGACGGTACGGCACCGAATGGCTGGAGTTCGGGAGACACGCTCACGGATCAGACATTCGCCGATAGTTGTTCGGTCTGGGCGAGACTCATCAGCCAGGCGACCGGATTGGATAATGCCTCTCGCCTCTTCGTCTCGGACAGGCCCGCGGGGTACAGGTCGGCGATGCGGCGCATCGACAGCCCCGGCAGGTAGGCAACGTCGTGTCCGCAGGCGCGGGCAACGGTGACCAGGGCGCCGATCGTGCCCAAGTTGATCGACGATCACCAGGACCGGACCGCGGGTGGCCAAGCCGTCGAACACCGCACGCAGCTTCGTCTCGTCGTTCGGCAGTGCCTTGTCATAGAGTCGGCCGCCGGAGGGATCCAGCCCGACGGCGTGGTGTTCGCCTTTCCCACGTCGATGCCGCAAAACACGGCGTAGCTGTCCATTCAGCAGTCCATCGACGCCACCAGGTTCGGCGACACCACCCCCCGGATCATTCGAGAGACAGGGGCAAGAAGTCATACCGAACATGGCGACCGCAGTCCCGCGGAACGGGACCACGAAGACGGTAACGAGGTGACATGGGTGTAGGCGCGGCAAGTCCGACGTAACCGCGCTCGCGTCTTATGTGCTGGACGACGGGCTGCCCTTCATCATGACCACAGCGGGCAACTGGCCGTCCCTGACGCCAATCGGGGCACCGACTATCTCGTTTTGCGGCGGTGATCTCGCGCCGCCTTTGGGATGCGTTCTCAACCGAGCTGGCCGACCGCACGATTCGATTCATCACCGAGCGTCTGCATAAGGATCGCCGGATTTCATCGGTTCTCGAACTTTCGGTATTGCTATGGGTGTGCCAGGATTATCTGGGTAATACTCGGGCCGAGCCCGAACACAAGGTTCGGGCGGTCGCCATTCAGGGTGGTCGACATGCGGTTGGTGAACCAGATAACTGCGATTGCGTTTGCCTCGATTCTCGTCAGCTCAGCGTGTAGCAGCAATTCCGATCCGTCCAGTTCGCCACCGACGACTGTGGCTCATCCGCCGGCGGAGTTTGTCGAGGGTCCGTGCGCGAAGACGCCGAATCCGGTCCCACTGCTGGAGAATGCTCGCTGCGGGGAATTGTCGGTACCGGTGAATCGCACCAAAGAAGACAGCGGAACCTTGCGCTTGGCAGTAGCGATCGTTCCGTCGGAAACGCAGCCGCCGACCAAGGCTCCGATCGTCTTTCTCATGGGCGGGCCCGGTCAGGATGGGGTCACGGATCCCCCGATCAACCCGGACGTCCCGCTGAACCGTGATCGCGATCTGATCCTGATGGGACAGCGCGGCAACATGACGTCCAGCTCGCCGTTGCCCTGCCCGGAGATTTTCGAGTTCTTCGCCCAAAGGATCGGGATGGCGTGGAACGCTGAGTCCACACGGGATGCGTACGTAGAAGCGGTGAAGGAGTGCCACGACCGCCTGGCTCCCACCGTTGACCTCTCGGCGTTCAATTCGACCGAGAGCACCTTTGACCTGATTGATTTACGCAAGGCACTCGGCCTCGAGAAGTGGAATGTGTTCTCCCACTCGTACGGTACCGACCTTGCGCTGATCTACATGCGTCAAGACGCCGACGCTATCGAGTCGATCGTGTTCGACGGAGTGACGCCTCCATCGGCTGGTGCCCTGGGGTGGACCTGGGCCAGCGCTCGCCAAGCATTCGACAACATGGTCAAGGCGTGCGAGGACCAGCCAGCATGCAAAGAGCGCTATCCCGACCTGGGGGCAACGTTCATCCGGCTGGTCAATGAGCTTGAAGCGAAGCCCATCACCACGACGGTCAACGTTGAGGGTGTAGGAGGCACGAAGGTTGTCGTCGACGGCGGAATGCTGCTGAACTGGTTTGTCCCAGTGGCTACCCATCTACCGAAAGAGTTCCCATCAACGGTCGATGAGCTCGCAAACGGGAATGCGCAGCCCATTGCGTCGCGCTGGGCCGAGGTTTGGGGGCATCCGGAGAGGGGCGTCCTCCATTGGGGCCTCACCCTGAGCATTTGGTGCCGTGAATGGATCCCGTTCGAGACCGTCGAGCAGTCAATGCAACAGGCGGAAAAGGAATTCCCTGAACTCCCGGAGTCGGTTCGGGCCCAAGCGCCGCAGCTGCCGTTCCTGCGCGACGCCTGCGAAGTGTGGGACGTGCCGAAGGCCCCTGACTCGATCCGAGACATCACCGTGAGTGACATCCCTTCGCTTGTGCTGTCGGGAACCTACGACGGGCAGACCGGAGCGGTGTGGGGCGACTACATCGCGAAGGATCTCTCGCAATCCATAGTCGCGGTAGTGCCCGGAGCTGCACACGGTGTGTATGCAGAGCCACCGTGCGGAGCCGAGATAGTCGCGTCGTTTTTCGACAATCCGGAGAAGCCGGACACATCCTGCACGGACACGACGCCACTGCCGGCATACGACATTCTCCCGCCACGCTGATGACGACCGAGGTGTTCGCCGTCGGTGGCCCTGAGTTGTCGCGCCGGGCGGTGCTTGGCGGGGCGGTCGCCGGGTTGGCGGTGCTCGTATTGCCGGCATGTTCGTCGAAGGAGTCGACCAACACAGCTACGAGCGTCCCGGCGAACGCGAAGGAAGCGTTCAACGAGCTCGACGCCAAGATCGACAAGGCGATGAAGGACTACGCGATCCCCGGGGTTGCGGTTGGCGTCATTGCCGACGGTGAGGAGTACATCAAGGGGTACGGGGTCACCAATGTCGACCACCCGACACCGGTGGACGGCGACACCCTGTTCCGGATCGGCTCCACGACGAAGACGTTCACCGGAACGACCGTGATGCGCCTCGTCGACGAGGGCAAGGTCGATCTGGAGGCACCGATACGCCAGTATCTGCCCGATTTCGCGGTCGCCGATCCAGAAGCCAGCGCCACGGCGACGGTGCGACAACTGCTCAACCACACGTCGGGTTGGCTCGGTGACGATCTCCAGGACTTCGGTCGAGGCGACGACGCGATAACCAAGTTTGTGGCGTCGATGACCCGGCTCCCACAAGAGACCCCGCCGGGCACGGTCTTCGCCTACAACAATGCGGGGCTGGTTGTGGCGGGGCGGATTGTCGAGGTCGTGACTGGATCGGTCTACGAGGACGCCGTCCAGAAGATGCTGCTGGACCCGCTCGAGTTAAGTCACACCCGCTTCTTCTCGGACCAGATAATCGGCCGGAATATCGCCGCCTCACACAACGTCGACGACGGAAAAGCCGTTGTGGATCCGGGTTTCTGGTTCTTCTCGCGCAGTTGTAACCCGACCGGATCGTTGATTTCCAGCGTGCGGGATCAGGTGCGCTACGCGCGCTTCCACCTCGGCGACGGCACTACATCCAAGGGAGATCGGTTGATGAGCAAAGACTCGCTCATCGCCATGCGTTCCAATCCAGGCGTCGGCGGCACGCTTCAGGTCGAACTCACCGGCATGGGAGTGTCATGGATGCTGCGGCCGTCCGCGGAGAACGAGACGATCGTCCAACATGGCGGGACCTGGGCGGGTCAACGATCCGGGTTCTTCATGGTGCCCAGCCGTAAGTTCGCCATGACCGTGCTCACCAATTCCGAGGGTGGAGGGAAACTGCTCAACGAACTGTTCGCCGAGGACTGGTCGCTTCGCCGCTTCGCCGGAATCAGTAACCTGCCCGCGACGCCCCAGAAGTTGAGCACGGCCGAGTTGGCGCCCTACGAGGGGGCGTATGCCACTGACGACATCGATCAATCGGGCACCCTGGGGACCGTCGTGATCAACTTCCGCGGCAAAGATGGCCAGCTCGTCGGCAACATGAGCGACGCCCCGGATGGCACCTACCTGCCGGATGAGCAGACAGTCCCGAATCTCGGTCTTGCGCTTTACCAGACCGACTATGGGCTCGACCTTGGCCCCGACCTCAAACCCACCGGTACCCGATCCAACTTCGTTCGGGGGTCCGATGGGAATGTCGCCTGGTTCAGCAACCACGGACGGCTCTACCGGCACCTGCAGTAAATAGCCGATCTACCCCGGGGAAGCCGGTGGCGCAATGCGAAATTTGAATCAGTTCACAGTCCTGGCTTTTGCTGTGGTTCTCGCCAGCGGGGCATGTTCGAGTTCGCCGTCCACCTCGCCGCCGACCACCGTGGACCATCCGTCGGCGCAGTTTGTCGAGGGGCCCTGCGCGAAGACACCGGAACCGGTGCCGCTGCTGGCCAACGCTCGCTGCGGAGAGCTGGTCGTGCCGGTAAACCGCACGAAGGCGGATGGTCCGACTATGCGGTTGGCCATCGCGATCATTCCCTCGGAGACGCAGCCACCCACCAAGGAACCAATCGTGTTCCTCCAGGGCGGGCCCGGGCTGGACGGAATCGCATCTCCCGCAGTTCCGCCAGACGTCAGCCTCAACCACAACCGCGATCTGATTCTCTTCGGCCAGCGCGGCACCCAGACGTCGAGTACACCCCTTCTCTGCCCGGAACAGGACGAGTTCTACTCAGTTCGAGTCGGGCTGGTGTACGACGCGCCCTCCACTGGTGAACTGGACGCCAAATCGGTGAAGGAATGCCGCGACCGGCTCGCACCGACCACCGACCTCGCGGCGTACAACTCGACCGAAAGCGCCTACGACCTCATCGATCTGAGGAAGGCGCTCGGTCACGAGAAGTGGGCAGTGTTCTCGCACTCCTACGGAACGACCCTCGCGCTCATCTACCTGAACATGGACGGCGCAGCGATCACATCCGTCGCGTTCGACGGAGCGACACCTCCGTCGGTCGGCGGATTTGGATGGACATGGGTAAGTGCAAGAGCGGCGTTCGACGGCGTGATGGAGGCGTGCGAGGCACAGCCCGCCTGCAAAGAGCGCTACCCCGACCTCGGACCGACGTTCATCCGGCTGGTCAATGAGCTCGAGAAGAATCCCGTCACGACCACTATCGATCTCCCCGGACACGGAGCCACGAAGGTCGTGATCGACGGTGGAACGTTGCTGGCGTGGTTCGTGGGGTCGGCTGGTCGTCTGACCGCCGGCATCCCAGCGGCAATCGACGAGCTCGACCACGGGAATCCGCAGACTGTCGCCATGCAATACGCCTCCGGGTGGGTGACTTCCGGAGTCTCCAACTCGACCGTGGCAACCGGCCTCACCTCGAGTATCTGGTGCAGTGAATGGGTTCCGTTCGAGACAGCTGAAGCGGCAATGTCCGAAGCGAAGAAGGCCTTCCCGGACTTCCCGGATTCGGTTTTGGAGCAGGCGCCGCAACTCGCGTTCCTGCGCGAAGAATGCGCTGCCTGGGACGTGCCGAAGGCCCCTGACTCGGTTCGGGACACCACCAAGAGTGACATCCCCTCGCTTGTGATCACGGGCGGTTTCGACGCGAGGACTGGACCGATGTGGGGCGAGTACATCGCCAAGGATCTTTCGCATGCGATTGTCGTGGTGGTTCCCGGGTGGGGACACGGAGTGTTCCTGAACCCATGCGGCGCGGAGGTGATCGCGTCGTTCTTCGACAATCCGGAGAAGCCCGACACAACCTGTGTGGACTCGGTGGAAATCGTGGAGTTCACGATCCTCCCGCCACGACAATGACCGCCAGATCGAGCAGAGGATGAAGGACTACGCGATTCCCGGGGTCCGGTTGGTCTTTTGGCTGATGGCGAGGAATGCATCAAGGCGTACGGGTCACCAATGTCGACTACCCGACTCCCGTGGACGGCGACACCGTGTTCCAGATCGCCTGGACGACCAAGACGTTCACCGGAACGACGGTGATGCGGCTGGTCGAAGAAGCAAGATCGATCTGGAGGCGCCAATACGCCGGTATCTACCTGACCGCGCGATCGCCGACCCGGACGCCAGCGCCACGGTGACGATGCGCCAACTTCTCAATCACACGTCGGGCTTCCTGGGCGATGATTTTGAAGACTTCGGTCGTGGTGAGGACGCGGTGGCCCGGTTTTGTTGAATCGATAACCCGCCCGCCATACCGTGTTCAGTTTTCACGTGCCGTCGACACCTGCGGCTCGTGGCGCATAGACGCTGCTGAATCGTCGGTGATCAGCCTCCCCCTCGCGGTCCGTTACCCGTCGAAGGCCCGCTGATCGACTCCCATTAGGTTCCACGGCTCGATGTCACTCCACTAGGCCTACAACCTGCGGGTTCTCAACGCCGTGTCAGTGCTTGATTCTCACGAACTTGTCGGAATCCTCAGCCCGGTCGCTCTCCCGAAGGGTATCGCCGATCAGTCAACGTCGCTGTACGGCAATCCGCGGACCCACGATGCCAGTCCGCCACGGCCTTCTGCAGGCCGGGGGCAGTTCGGGGTGCAGTTGCCGACCTGTCGACCGCGTGCCCTGCATGCGCAAGACCCGGTTACTGCTCGCGTCGTTCAGAGGGCCGGCCTGCGCAATCAACAGGCCAGTGACTCCAGGTAGGTCAGGAGGGCGGTGATCGCGATGGCCAGGCCGATCGCGATCGTTCCCGCTCGTTCATCGTTGTCGGCACTGTTCCCAGCCACCCAGCCACCGGTGTCCTTTCGTCCGTAATCCGTCACCCCGGCTCGGCAACCGCGGTGCGGTGCGGGCGTGTCGCGAGAACGGATTTGTCCGTGCACCTTTGGAAGCGTCTCGGTGTCCCTGGCATCACGCGTCGAGGTTGATGGTGATAGGGAAATGCCGAGGTACGCGAGGCGGGGTCCAGTACTGGTCGGGTTCGTGGCCGAAGCGGAGCCAAATTCCTTCTGGTGGAGTCCCCCGCAGGGAAGCCAGCTGACCGTGGTGTCGACGAGCATCCGGTCGTCATTTTGTTGGGTTGATGCACCTGTCGGCTGGGATCGAGGAACCGGGGATGGTTGCTCACGTTTGTGCAGCCGTAGTCGCGTGCGGTTCGTCGTGGCCGAGGCGCGTGGTGACGCCCCGGCCGCGGCTGTACGGCTATCCCTTCTTGACGATCACGGTCTTGGTTTCGGTGTAGGCGTCGAGCGCACTGGAGCCGTGTTCGCGGCCCCACCCGGACTGCTTGTAACCACCGAAAGGAAGTGCCGGATCGAGCACGTGGTAGCTGTTGATCCAGACGGTGCCCGCTGACAGGCGCGCGGCGACGGTGTGTGCCTTCGACACATCAGACGTCCAGACGCCCGCGGCGAGCCCGTAGTCGGTGTCGTTGGCGGTGGCAAGAACGTCGTCGACATCGTCGAACCGCGACACAGTGACCACCGGCCCGAAGATTTCCTCCTTGACCACTCGCATGGTGGGTGTGGTGTCGACGAGCACTGTGGGTTGGACGAAGTAGCCGATGTCCCCCTTACGGCCTCCTCCCGCGACCGCGGTGGCGCCCTCGGCGCGCCCGGACTCGAGGTAGCCGAGGACGGTGCTGAGTTGTTTCTCCGACACCACCGGTCCCATCTGTGAGTCGGGGTCGAGACTGTCGCCGACCTTGAGCTCGGATGCGATCCGAGCGACTCCCTCCACGACGCGGTCGTACACCTTCGACTGCACGAGCAGGCGAGATCCGGCTTCGCACGCTTCTCCCTGGTTGAAGAAGATTGCCATCGCAGCGCCTTCGATTGCGGCGTCGATGTCGGCGTCGTCGAAGACGATGTTCGGTGACTTGCCACCCAGTTCGAGGGTCACCTTCTTCAGGTTGCCGCGGGCGGCGCCTACGATGCGCCGACCGACCTCGGTCGAACCGGTGAACGACACCTTGTCGACCCCGGGATGGGCGGTAAGGGCGGCGCCCACGGTTTCGCCGAAGCCCTGCACGATGTTCACCACACCGTCCGGCACACCTGCTTCGCGAAGCACGTCACCGAGCAGTGCGGCGCTCAGCGGGGTCTGTTCGGCCGGCTTGAGGATTACCGTGTTGCCGGCGGCGAGGGCGGGGGCCAGCTTCCAGGCGGCGAGGAGGAGCGGGAAATTCCACGCCACGATCGCCGCGACGACTCCGACTCGCTCGCGCACGGTGTAGGCGAAGTAGCTTCCGGGAGCTGCCGCAGATGTGATCGGGATCGTGGTCCCCTCCAGCTTGGTCGGCCAGCCGGCCATGTATCGGAACCAATCGGCGGCCAGCGGTACGTCGACCAGGCGCGCGTAGGTCAGGGGCTTGCCGTTGTCGAGTGCCTCGACGAGCGCGAAGTCTGCCACCCGCTCCTCGAGCAGGTCCCCGAGGCGCCAGAGGATCTTGCTGCGCTGTGCTGGCGTCATGCGACCCCAGGGGCCGTCGAGCGCCCGGCGCGCCGAGGCTACCGCATTGTCAACGTCGTGGTTACCACCGAATGCCACTTGTGCGAGCGGGTCGCCGTTGCAGGGGTTGAACGTCGCGAAGCTTTCGCCGGAAACGGACGGAACGTTCTGTCCGTCGATCAGATGATGGACGGGGTTCTTCAGGAATTCGGTCACCGTGGACGACGGTGCGGCGTGTGTGATCGTCATGTCTCGTTCTCCTTGTTCAGTTTCTCGGTTGTCAGGTATTGACAAGCCCGCCTCTAGCGCAGAATCTGGTGGCGTGCCGTACTGGTCCACCTCGGGTCTCAGTCCTCGCGACCAGGCGAGTTACTGGAGCGACATCGTCTGCGAGGCCTTCACCCCCCTGGCGCCGAAGCGTGCTCGGGCGCATCTCGACCGCAGTGCAACGGCCGACGGGGTGTCGGGCTGGGTTCGATCCGAGCCCCTTGTCGAGACGAATTGTGCCGAAATCGCCTCGTGCACTCAGCTTTTGACCCACGGTCCGCGTGAGGTGCGTCGCACCTCAATGGAGGCGCTGTTCGTGAATCTGCAGCTGTCGGGCGTCTGCCACGGCGAACAGGACGGCAGACGTTGTATCGTCCCGCCCGGAAGCTATGCCGTGTTTGACACCACGCGCCCCTATTCGCTCGAATTCAGCGAGCCCGCGTCGGAGGCCAGTTGGCGTGTTCTGTCATTTCGTGTTCCTCGTGATCATTGGGCCTTCGGTGTTCGCACGGACGACGCGACGGCCCGTGCGATCGATACAGCGACTGGGGCAGGAAACGTTGTGGCGACGATGATGTCGTCGCTCTGGAAGCAACAGCACGCTCTGGATCAGTCCACCGAAGCGAGCTTGGAGAGATCCTTCGCTGATGTGCTCTGTGCGGTGTCATCAGCCCGGTCCCGGTCCGCCGAGACGCCAGAGTCCGAGGCTCGCGATGCAGCCCTTCGTTTCGTGGTCGAGCGCTACATCCGCTCGGCGATGCCCCTCGGCCGTGTCACCGCCGAGGCTGCCGCGAATGAGGCAGCGATCTCGGTGCGGACGTTGCACCGCCTGTTCCAGGCGGCGGGTACCACGTTCGCGGACCGTGTCCGGGAGGAGCGACTACGAGGCGTGATGCACGATCTCGTGACGGCCGCGCCCACCGTCTCCGTCGGTGAGATCGCCATGCGGTGGGGTTTCTATGACAGTTCGCATCTGACCCGCACCTTTCAGCGGTACCTCGGATGCACCCCTACCGAGTATCGGGCCGCGAACAGCACAGTGTCGGTCCAGCTGCCTCGGAAGGACTAGGCCGACACGATTCCCGCGGCGGACTCCATCGGATCGTAGTCGTCGCGCTTGAGCAAACCGTGCAGCTGGCGGCGGCGCACTCCCATGTTGCCGCCGTCGTAGAGGGGGAAGCACAGCACGTCTTCCATGATCCCCGCAATCGGTGTCTGATCTCCGTAGGAGTTCACTCCCACCACGCGCATTGCGTCGTACACCGTTTGGACGGACAGTTCGGAGGCATAGATTTTGACCATGTGCCCCAGTTCCTCGTCGGCGCCACCGGTCTTGTCGTACAGATCGCAGGCTTTCCAGGTGAAATACCGCGCAGCCTCGATTCGGGTTTTGATGTCCACCAACATGTATCCGACATTCTGGTAGTCGATGATCGGAACTGGGCCGGAGCGCTTGTCAGTCTTCGCGAACGCGAGCGCGTAGTCGAACGCGGCACGCATCCGGCCCACGCAAGCCGCTCCGATGAGCGGGGACGTCCAGTTGAATGTCCTGCGGGCGATCTCCATCCCGTCCCCTGGACGTCCGATGATGTTCCCGGCGGGGACCCTCACGTCGGTGAATGTGATGCGCGGGGATGCCGTGGCGCGATGTCCCATCGTGTCGATATAGGACTCGACCTTCACGCCCGGGGTGTCACCCGGCACCACGATCACCGCCAGTGACTCTTGCGGTGGCAGTGTTGGGTCGGTCCGACACAGGACGCTGATTAGCTCGGCACCGCTCCCGTCCCACCCCGACCCGTTCGTGGTGAAGTGTTTGTCCCCATTGATGACCCATTCATCTCCCTCCAACCGGGCGAAGGTCTGTACGCCGGCCGAAGTGTCCTCGGTGTCGAAGTTCGCACCCCCGGACGTTTCCGTGAAGGCCCACGACGCGAGAAGTGGATCATTGCCGGCGAATGGCCGCAGAAACTGTGCCTTCTGCTCGGCAGTTCCGAAGTGGATGATCGGTTGCAGCCCGAGACCGGTGCCAAACAATGCACTCGGAACATTGATATCCGCTCGCGCAAGCTCTTCCGCGGCTACTGCAAAGTCGAGCGACGACATCGCGGTTCCACCGTATTCAACCGGGAGAAGGGCTTTGACAAAACCCGCATCCACCATCTCCTGATAGAACGGCTTGATCGCCGCAAAACGCGCCTCCGGGGTGGGAAACGGCGCGATAACCCCCTTCACAAGGGCGAGCCGATTGTCCGCGAACGTCTGCGCCGCCTTCTGCAACGCCGCCTGCTCCGGACTCAGATCGAAGTCAATGGCCATGAGAATCAGTTCCTCCAGTGCTTGCCGTTACATCCAACTGTGAGACTCACAACACTCATTGTCGTCCGGTGTTACGAGTGACCATTGGATGGATGCGACAACGCCGTTGTACGGTTGCGCCAATCCACGGCGCACCTAGAAGTCTTGCCGGGGTCTCCCGTCAGGCGCTGCGTGTGCAGTTGCGCGAGAGCGACGTCGGTGTCCGGGTAGGCGATGAGTCTGCGGACCCCGACGCGGACCAGGACGGACAACCGACGTGGCCCGTACTCGTCGGCGAGTTCCTCGAGTCGGCGTTTCGTCTCAGGGTCCAACCGGAAGGGGTGCCGCTCGGCCGCAGGACTCCCACCGCGAGCACTGCGTAGAGGAGCAGGCACACTGCCGGAGCGCCGAGCGCCCATTCCACGTTGGTGGGCGGCGTTCCATGCGAAAGGGATCACGCCGAGCAGCAGCAACTCCGGCGCGAAGTCCGCCGTCCACAGACGGTCCAGTTCCAGCCGACTTTCGTACGCGACATGGCCGCTGTTGGTGGCCGACCAGAACAAGCCCGCGTAGTGCAGCCGGTGGTGGTGACTTCGAACCCGTCGCACGGGCCGTCCGCGAACAACCTGACGTGGGTCAACCGCAGCGACCGTCGTCGCAACAGCACATCCGTTGTCGCCGCACGTACCTGGCCTCGACCGCACCGGTCCACGTCACGATTCAAAATCTGGTCCCGACCGACATGAAATGTGGAAACCGACACGCCACCGACACGGAATCTGGAAACCGACACGGAAACGTGGAACCTACATCGCCAATGCGAATTGGGCCGTCCAGAGCGCAGGTCCGTGTCACTCATGATTTGTGCGGGGTGACTGCTGTAAAAAAACACTTACGCAGCGTCTCGGGTAAAACTCCTGTTCAAAACTGTTTTGTTCTGCAGGGCTCGATTCGAGTGTCTCGCCCTGCGAGTTGGTGCAGGTGGAGGCGGAAAGGGTCGTGACGAGACGGCACCGGCGACGTTCGGACCGGCGGGCCGCGTAACAGAACAGCTGGTGATCGCGAAGTCGATCTTGTGCGGACACTGATACTGATCGGAACGGCCCTCGGGCTCGGCGCGGGCCTGGTGTGTACCGCCCTGTTCGCCTGGTGGCTGTCGTACCCGGTGCACTTCTACGTGGGCAGCTACGAACCCCTCGGCGCCGAAGGAACCACCGCGCACATGGACTCCGTGAACCCCATACCGTTTCTCGCGGCCGGACTGATGCTCAGTGCAGTCCTCGGGTCGGTCTCCGGTCTCATCGCCGCACGGCGCGGCTGGCGGCTGACCCACCGGACAGCCTGACCCAGTCCTCTGAGAGCCGGGTCCCTCACCCTTCCGCTTCCGACAGCGCATTCCGGTCGGTCCCGCAACCGCGGTTGTCGGAGGTACCCGCGATACTTGCACATCAGTCACACAGGTAACAGGAGAACCAACGCATGCGCCATCGCTGCCAGACCGCTCTTCTCGCTCTCGGTGCGGTCACCGTGCTCGGCCTGACCGGGTGCTCGGCCATCGCCGATGCAAACCCGGGAACCGGCTCCCTCGGAGACGCACCGGCGGCTCCGGCGCCGGTCGGATTCGTTTCGGCACAGGCGTTGGCGAAACTCGACACCCTGGCGGTCAAGGGCCGCGCCCCGAAGACCGGCTACACCCGTGAGCAGTTCGGCCCGTCGTGGTCCGACGACAACGGCGTCGAAGGTGGCCACAACGGCTGCGATACCCGCAACGACATCCTCCGCCGCGACCTGGTGGACCTGACCTACAAGACCAGTACCCGGGACTGCGTGGTGGCCACCGGCACCCTGCACGACACCTACACCGGCACCACCAATTCCTTCGTCCGCGGCCAGGACACCTCCACCGCGGTGCAAATCGACCACGTCGTCGCACTATCCGATGCCTGGCAGAAGGGCGCCCAGCAGCTCAGCCCGGAGCAACGCCGCGACCTGGCGAACGACCCACGCAATTTGCAGGCCGTCGACGGGCCCACCAACTCGAAGAAGTCCGATTCCGACGCTTCATCCTGGTTGCCACCGAACAAGAGCTACCGATGCACCTACGTCTCAAGGCAAATCGATGTGAAAGCTCTCTGGTGGCGGTGGGTGACCCAGGCGGAGAAGGACGCGATGAGCCAAGTCCTGCACTCCTGCTGAGTAGTAACCCGACCTACGTGGGCTCGCGCCGCGATGGCCGTCGTGCCCACCGAAGTTCCGGACGCAGGGGGTACCTTCCTCCCGATACGGGAACAGGCACGCTGGCAGCAGGATCCGCGCTCAGATTCGCGCTTGTGATCGCCGCCCCGGGTGACGGACAGCCGACCCGGTGCGCTGTGCTGGTGTGCGCGGCCCGCGCGGGCGCGGGTTGGGGGAGACCCCGAGAACAGCGAGCGGGCCACGTTCCTCGTCCGGGAGGGTGTCGGCCCGCCACTTCTTCACCGCCCGATAGAGCCACTGACCGACCTGTTCACCGTCGTGGGTGACGTAGTTCGCGGGAACCAGTGCGTTCCCGTGCTCTTCGCGATAGGCGGCGATCTCGGTCAGCATCCGCCGTCGCTTGCTATCGGCCCGGGACACGGCGGGAAGGGGAGTGTTGTCATCGCTCCACACGAATCCGATCGCATCGAGCTGCGCAATGCGTTGCGGTGGCAGGGTGTCGAGCATGCGCGCCACACGTTGGCGGTCCTGCCAACGACCGAGATGGAAACCCCTTTCGGTGAGATAGTCGGCCGGAATCGCAGTACCGGGGTGTTCGCGGCGAAAATCGGAGTAGAGCTGCACCGGGGAGGTTGCGGACCGGGTCACTGGCATCGGAATCGCATCCTTCCGGAAGCTCTCACACGTTGTCGGCATTGTCATTAGCTCAAGTATGTCCACCAGTTGGACGACGCGGCAAGAACGTTGACCTAGGTTCGTGTGCAACGGCGTGTGCGGACATCAGGTCTCGATGAAGGACTCGAAAGATGAGTGTTGATCGGGTCGCTGTTGTCTGCCGTGCCGGCGACGGTGAATATACGTAAGCCAACTCCCCTGAAAGTGCAGTTCGCGCCGCGTTTTCGGTTGCAGTGATCGTGTCGGTCACCGCCGGTAGTGTTCCGGCTCGTGACGATCGAACAGCTGAACGGATCGGGCAGGGCGTCAGTGGATATGGTGCCGGTCGGTGGGTGGGGGTCGGCACCAGACCTGACAGATGAAGCCACGGCGCGGATCGCCGACGCCGTCACCTCGTCACGGGCGCCGGGCACCCGTCGGGTCTATGCCTGCGACTGGCGCCGCTTCCGCAGCTGGTGCGAAACCCGGGGACACAGTGCGCTGCCGGCGCACCCGGTCACCGTCGCCGCCTACCTGGTCGATGCTGCCGACACCGTCGATGGTGAGGGCGAGCGCGCCTATTCCCCTTCCACTCTCAGTCGGTGGGTGTCGGTGATCGGGCACTACCACCGGACCGCCAGCCTGCCGAACCCAGCGGGGGAGACGCTGGTGTCCTCGACCCTGTCCGGGATCCGACGGAACTACGCCGCCGCCGGCGACCGCCCCAGGACTCCGCGGGCACCGCTGTTGACCTCCGACATCGTCACCATCGTCGGATCCGCCCGACAGGCTGTGACCGGCTGGGCGACCGAGGTCCACGAACGCCGCGACTCGGCCTTGTTGTTGATGGGCTTCGCCGGCGCGTTCCGGCGCAGCGACCTCGTCGGCCTCAACTGTGGGGACGTCACCCTGCACCGCCTCGACGGGGTCCATGTGCGCTTGCGCAGGTCGAAGACCGACCAGGAAGGTCTCGGGGTGGTGCGGGCGTTGCCGTTCACCACCTCCCATGACAGTTGCCCACCGTGCGCCTATTTTCGGTGGGCGCAGGTCGTCGCCGCCTTCGACGTCGCCGGACGTCCGGGGGTGATCCGGTTGCTATGTACCGCACGACCGTTCGAGTCGCATGTGTGCCGAGGCGGATTGTCGCGGATGCGGGCGCGGGCACCGGCGTCGTTCGCGGACTGGTGCGCCGCCTGCGATCACCGGGCGGTGCCGGCGCATCCCAGTGTGCTGGCGCAGTTCCTCGCCGAACACCCCGCCGCCGACGGGACACAACGACGTCGGGTCACCGCGATCAACGCCGTTCACACCGAGGCCGAGTTGCCAGCACCGGGGCGTGCCGAGCTGATCCGGCAGCTGCTCAACGCAGCCCGTGCCGACCGGTTGGCCCGGACGCGGGAGCGGGTGGCGCAGGTGGTCCTGCGGATTCCAGTCATCGGGTGGCCGGGCGGGCTGTTGGCCGCCGCGACGCTCTGCTTCTCACCCTGGCCGGCGCGGGCCTGAGTTTCGAGCAGATCGCCCGACTGCGGCACACTGATGTCACTGCGGAGCATGATGCGCTCGCTGTACAGGTGGGGGAGAACTGGATTCGCGTCACCGTCGAATCCGGCGTCGAACCCACTGCCGCGTATAAGAACTGGGTGGAGGTGCTCGGCTTTCTGGACCAATACCCGAGTACCCAACTCCTCGCCGACCACCTCGACAAAGGTGCAGATCTATCAGCGTTCGCAGACAGCGCGCGCCGCGACGAACGGCCGCTGCTCACATCCATCGACCGGTGGGGGCACACCCCCTTCGCCCCGACTCCTCTGACCGGACAATCCGTCGCCGCCCTAGTCCGCGCGCACCTGGCCGGGCAAGCGCCGATACACAAGCGGCCGCCGGCCAGGAGATCCACGACGCCGCCCCGCGAGCACGTGCGGGTCCCGGCCCTGGTTGACGTCGAGCTGGACCAGGCCTACTACGACCGCGGCATCGCCGCCCGCCGTGACGCCCACACCCACCTCGAGGACGTCAACGACATCCTCGACGGCATCGAGGACGAAGCCGACAAACTTCTCGCCGACCTGCTTGCCATCCTCGACCACACCGAAGGTGACTGACTAAGAACTGGTTCCCCGACGTCGGGGACTTGCGTCGGGGTAGCTGCGATAACTGAAATTATCGCGACCTAGTGCTCACAAACCATGAGTGACACGGAGGCAGTCGGTTTGTGCGCCGAATCCGGCGTCGGTTGTAGGTTCCACGTTTCCGTGTCGGTTTCCAGATTTCATGTCGGTAGGACGCCCTCGCCTCACTGCAATTCCGTCGGCGAAGATCAGTTGCCACCGGAATCCTCGGGGCGGAATTCGAGACGTGCCGTAATGGTCGGTCCCGGCAGCGGAGCTGCGGTGGTCACACATGAGACGTTGGCCACCGCCGCTCCGGCTGTTAGCTGCCGAACCCGCTGAGCAGGTCGAGGAGGCCGTCAAGACCGAAGTCCAGGCCGCCACCGCCCGCGGTGGTCGAGGTGACGGTGACCCGCACCGGGGCGATCGGGTCCTGGTAGTCGACGTCGCCCTCCTCCTTGCACTTGGTGCGCACCTGGTACTCGCCGTCGGGGAAAACGGCCGACGTGCCGAC
>NZ_JANFQF010000014.1 GCF_024438035.1 Rhodococcus tibetensis | reverse complement strand
GCCAGTGCCGCCGCGGTGGGCTCGTTCACGATGCGCAGCACGTTCAGGCCGGCGATCTGACCGGCTTCCTTCGTGGCCTGACGCTGGGCGTCCTCGAAGTATGCGGGGACGGTGATCACCGCATCGGTGATGTCCTCACCCAGGTATGCCTCGGCGTCACGCTTGAGCTTCATGAGCGTGCGCGCGCTGATTTCCTGAGGGGTGTACTTCTTGCCGTCGATCTCCACGTTCCAGTCGGTGCCGATGTGGCGCTTGACGGAGCGGATGGTGCGGTCGACGTTGGTGACCGCCTGGTTCTTCGCGGGCTGGCCGACCAGCACCTCACCATTCTTGGCGAAGGCGACGATCGACGGGGTGGTGCGAGAGCCTTCGGCGTTGGCGACCACTACGGGCTCGCCGCCTTCCAGCACAGACACGACCGAGTTCGTTGTACCGAGGTCGATACCGACGGCACGAGCCATAGTGTTCCTCACTTTCGTTTTGCAGTTCCGCGGGCAGAGTTAGTTTTCGTACCGAACTGCGATGTTGGCGCTTGGTGAGCGCCCTCGGCTCAAGTTTGCACCCGAACCGCTTCGGGAGTCAATTCGAACTTGAGTCCAGCGCGCTCAATGTTGTCACAAGGCTCAACGGGCCGTTCCCGCGATTTGTTCCCGTTCGCCGCGGACATCTTTCCACCCGTCGACAGCACCCACCGGTCCGGCGAAGACTGAATGCAGACGTAGAAAGGACCTGTCATGCCAGTACTGCGTGTGGAACATTCCGTCGTCGACTTCGACGTGTGGAAGAAGCTCTTCGACGACGATCCGGTTGACCGCAAGGGCTCGGGCGTTCAGCGGTACCGCGTCGGACGATCCGTCCACGATCCCGCTTTCGTGACCATCGACCTGGAGTTCGCGACCACGGAAGAGGCCGAAGGACTGCTCGAGAAGCTACACATTCTGTGGGCCGGCCCGGGTAAGGCCGCGATGCGTGATCCCCGCGCGCAGATCGTCGAGACGGTGGAGGACGTCACCCTCTGACGCCGTGTACGGGGAACTGACGACTTCGTGAACCGGTGGCACCGTGCCGCTGAGCGAGTCGGCACGACGCTCGCGTCATCTCGATAGGATTCCCACCGTGACGACACCCGAACAACCGCCACGGCGCCCGGCCCCGCCGCGGCCCGTCCCGCCCCGTCCGGAGTTCGCGGTAACGCCTCTGCGCACCGCTCCCACCGACGCCACCCCGAAGGCTGTGACGGTCTCACTGACCGCGTGGATAGGTTCGTTCGTCGTGCTCGCCGGCATCGCGGGGGCCATAGCCCTCGACCTTCGCGCGGTTCGCGATGCACTCGAGGCCTCGGTGGCAGCGGATAATCCCAGTGACTCCGCACAGGACATCACCGATACGGTAAACCTCACACTGATCGTCAGCGGTGCCATCGCGATCGTGCTGGTTCTCCTGGCGCTCCTCGGTATACAGCTGCTCCGGACCCGCAAGGTGGCGGGCTTCTTCACGCTGGTTGCAGTAGGCCTCTTCAGCGCGGCCGGTGGCGTGGGATTGTGGACCTTACTGTCGGACGCCGGCGACGCCACGGCCGGTGTGTTGCAGTGGGCGCCGCTCGCCTACAGCGCACTGGTCGCCGTGGGCGTCCTCGCCTTGTTTACACCGGGCGTGTTTGCCTGGTTGCATCGACGCCGCAGATCCGGCTCAGACCTCGCATGAATCGGCGCTACCCGCAAACTCAGGGTCGGGGTCGTACTCCTTGTTCGACGTGCCCGAGTACTCGGGATCGGGGTCGTACTCGTCGTTTGTCGTCCCGGTGAAGTCCGGATCCGGGTCGTACTCGTCGTTGCTGGTTCCCTCATAAGTTGAATTGCACGCCGGAGTGGCTGCCGCGACCTGCGTGGCGGATGCGGCGCCGAAGAAGAGTGCCGCGGCTGCCATGGCAGTGAGCGTGGTGCGGATCATGATGATTCCTATGTTGTCGTTGTCCGAGTGGGGCGAACCGGACGGCGCGGGCCGACCGAAGGGGAAGTGCATCGCGGCATCCGAAGACCCGGAGAACCGCATCGAAGATGAACGTGTTCGGCTGGGCGCGAAGTACGGGTTTGCGCCGGCTCTTCGGTGCCCGATCCCGGGAACTGCACGTCGGAAGCGTGAAAGCTGTGCATGACCGTTCATATGGCGTACTTCCTGCACCTCGGCGGAGCCCGGCTCCCGGCTCCACAACCTCGTCGACTCGCCCCTGGTCCGTCGACCGGTCGTTGGCCCGCTGGGAATATCGAAGGGGCGTGTCTCCCAGGGGATACCCAAATTTCGGAGGGAAGATCAGTTCTCCTGAAACTCCTTCCTCCGCGAGGCGCGATATGTGCCGCCGTGGTGCCTCGACAGACAACTTCCACCCGTTGCCGGGTGGTCGACGCTACCGACGAACCGGCCACCTGCGACGCGGTGGTCACGACCGGATTTCCTCTCCCACAAAAGATTCGATCAACGCCGAGGCGTTGCCGCGATGCGATCGGCTGTTCCGCCCGAGCGTGTAGGCCCCTCCACCCCGCAGTGGCCGCTTCCCCGATCCCGGCGAAATGTTCATGGTAGAAATCCTGCGCTGCAGCCGCTCTCGACACATCCAGGAAGGCACCCAACTTCGACCCCGAGAAACACCCCGAGAACGACCTGCTTGACAAGGACCGTTTCTGACCGCAATACCGCTTATCGTTCCTTTCATGACCACTTCGGATAAGCCCTCGATCACCGGCGAACGTGCAGACATCGTGCAGATCCTGCAGGAGCAGCGGGCCACCTTACTCATCACCGTCCGCGGAATCGACGACGCACAGGCACGGCAACGCTCCACCGTCAGCGACCTGACACTCGGCGGACTGATCAAGCACGTGTCCCACACGGAAAAGCACTGGGTCGAAACCATTCTCGAACCCGACGAGGACGCGGAGTTCGACATGGAATCTGCGATGGAGCAGTACTACATGCGAGAGGACGAAACCCTCGAGGGCCTGCTGGCCGACTATGCCGAGGTGGCCCGCGCGACGGAGACCGCGCTGGCCGGCCTCGACGACCTCGACGTACTCATCCCGCTCCCCACCGCGCCGTGGGCACCCGAACGGCAATGGTGGACCATCCGCCGGACCCTGCTCCACATCATTCGGGAGACCGGCCACCACTCCGGTCACGCCGATATCATCCGCGAATCCCTCGACGGCGCCAACACCACGATGACGATGGGCACCGACGCCGGTATGGAATTCTGAGGCGACCGGACACGACGAAAACGCCTCACCGGGCTCGGGTTCCGGTGAGGCGTTTTCCGTTTCGGCAAGTGATGGGTTCTCGAGTGTAGGCGTACCTCCTGCGATTCAAAATTGTCAGCGGCTGGTGATATCCATCGTGCCTGCGCGCCGGCGCAACAACTACCTACCCCAGGGTGAAGGTTCGACCACCCGGTGGCCGACCTTCCTGCGCAGTGAAATGCGCGAGTCCCCAGTGGCCATCCGGTTGACTTGGCACCTGTTCAGTTCATCAGATGGGAACCACACCATGGAAGGATTCACCGATGGCGGTGCGTGACGATGACAGCGCGCTCCGAGCGCCCGCCGGGAGCACGGTGCGAAAGACCAGGACGACGCTGGCGGACGGGCGGGAGCTCATCTACTTCGACGACTCGGAGCCGTACGTGTCCGGCGCGGCCACCCGTGAACTGATCGATTCCAGGCCTCTTTCACCCGTCGTCTCGCAGTCGCAGATGCGCTTCGACGTCCTGACGGGCGAATGGGTGGTCATTTCGGCGCACCGGATGGACCGCACGTTCCTCCCTCCCGCGGACGCGTCACCACTCGCACCGAGCCGGACCGGTAGGCCGCCGACCGAAATTCCCGCCGACGACTACGACGTCGTCGTCTTCGAGAACCGCTTCCCCGCGCTGGCGGCGGTCGCAGACGAACAACACCTCCCCGGGTGCGTCGACGGTGAACCGTTGTGGCCGCTCGTCCCCGGTTCGGGCCGTTGCGAGGTGGTCTGTTTCACCAGCGACCCCGACGCCGGCTTCTCCTCCTTGGACGTCGGCCGGGTCCGCACCGTCGTCGATGTGTGGGCAGACCGCACCGCCGAACTGTCGGCGCTACCCGGCATCCGCCAGGTGTTCTGCTTCGAAAACCGCGGCAAGGAGATCGGCGTCACACTGACTCACCCACACGGTCAGATCTACGCCTACCCGTACCTGCCGGCGCGCACCGACACCCTGATCCACCGCTCGCGCGCACACTTCGAGCGGACGGGCCGACTGTTGCTGTCTGATGTGCTCGACGCCGAGCGGCGGTCCGGCCGACGGATCGTGCTCACCGCCGAGCATTGGACCGCCTACGTGCCCGCCGCCTCCCGGTGGCCGCTCGAAGTGCACCTCGCGCCGCACCTCGACGTCCGGGACCTCGCCGAACTCGACGACGCCCAGCGCGACGAACTCGCGCACGTCTACCTCGAACTCTTGCGGCGGGTCGACCGCTTCTTCGACGGCGTCGATACCGTCCCCTACATCGCAGCATGGCATCAGGCGCCGGTCGGGGACGACCGCCGTTTCGGGCGCCTCCACCTCCAGTTGTTCTCGATGATGCGGTCCCCCGGACGGATGAAGTACCTGGCCGGCTCCGAATCGAGCATGGGAGCTTGGATCAACGACACCACTCCCGAACGCATCGCCGACCGCCTGCGCGAGGTTGCCTCGTGAACGCACCACGCCGGGTGGAACCCGTCGACGTCCACACCGTCGCTGCGGGCGCGGAAGCATTGTTCCGCAGCACTTTCGGTGGCACTGCGGACGGTGTATGGGCCGCGCCCGGGCGGGTCAACCTCATCGGTGAGCACGTCGACTACGCAGGCGGGCTCGTCCTCCCGTTCGCGCTCCCCTACGTCACGGTGGTGGCCGCCCGGATCCGCGACGACAACCGGCTGCACTGCGTCTCCACCCAGTCAGCGGACCCCTGGCAGGGCCCATTGTCCGATGTGACTCCGGGGCGTCCGACCGGGTGGGCTGCCTACGTGGCGGGCGTCGTCTGGGCGCTGCGGCAGTCGGGCACCGTGCCGGCAGAAGCAGGCTTCGATGTCGCGGTGCACTCCACGGTTCCCGTCGGCGCGGGGTTGTCGAGCTCGGCCGCGCTGGAATGTGCGTTCGCACTCGCAGTCGCCGATCTCCTCGGGCTCCCCACCGACACGGACGGACGCCGGACACTGATTGCGGCATGCATCCGCGCGGAGAACGAGATCGTGGGGGCCTCGACCGGTGGCATGGACCAGTCGGTCGCGATGCTGGCCCGTCCCGGGCACGCTCTGCTGTTGGATTGCCGGGGCGGTGACAGCCGCCTCGTCCCGCTCGACTTCGAGTCGGCGGGCGCACAGCTCCTCGTAATCGACACCAATGCTCCGCACCGACTGGTCGACGGCCAGTACGGCACTCGACGGGCCACGATCGAGAAGGCGTGCGCGGAGCTAGGGGTGCATACGCTGCGGGACATTCGCGACGTGGACGGGGCACTCGCCTCGCTGGCGTCGCCGGAGTCGGTGCGGCGGGTGCGGCACGTCCTCGGCGAGATACGGCGCGTCATCGAGGTGGCCGATCTGCTGGCCCAGAACCGCATCAGCGACATCGGGGGCGTGCTGACCCGCTCTCACCTCTCGTTGCGAAACGACTACGAGGTCAGCTCCGTCGAACTGGACTGCGCTGTCGATGCTGCCCTCGACGCCGGAGCGTGGGGAGCGCGGATGACCGGTGGCGGTTTCGGCGGCTCGGCCATCGCGCTGGTTCCGGCTGACCGGGTCGGCGACGTCGTCGCACAGGTACTCGACAGCGCCGCATCCGCGGCATTGCCTACTCCGCAGTTCTTGTCCGCCGCGCCCTCGTCTGCGGCACATCGACTCTGAAACTCATTCATGTAGCGGTTCGTTCGTCGAACTCCATGGCGTCGAGGACTGCCATCCGGGTGGACGCGCTGCCGGTGACGGCTCCCACGCGGGCGCCAGACGTCAGCATCTGCCGCCACCTGATCTCGTCGAACGCGAGTGGCCGGGTCTTGTCGAGGAATGTCTCGACCGTCCGCAGGAACCGGATCGGGTCGTCACGGAACGGGAAGTGACCGACACCGCGAAAGATTTCGAGGTGCGAGCCCGGCATGGCCGCATGAGCGAGGTGGGCGTGAGTGACCGGGATGATCGCATCCTGATCACCCCAGATCAGCTGCACGGGCAGATCCTCGGTGAGGTAACAGCGGTCGAGCATGGTGGCCACCTGACCCCGCCAGTCCACTGCCGCGCGCAGCGTACGGACGAAGGCCTCGTGGGCGGTGGAATCGGCAAGGTCACCCAGTATTCGCACCAGGTCCCGGGTGTCGTGGAACAGGATGCCGGGGACGAGCCGGGTTCCGTCGCGTTCGGCGACCATGCCGCCGAGTAATCGAACGGTGGGCATCGCCCCCGGAACACGAAGGAGCTTCACCGCCTCGTTGATAACCGGGAGGGACGCGAGCCGCAGCAACGGGTGGACGTCCTTGGTGACACCGCCGGCGGAGACGAGGACCAACCGGTCGACCATCTGCGGGAACTGGTAGGCCAACTGCATCGCGACTCCGCCGCCGAGGGAGTGCCCGATGACGGTGACGTTGTCGATGCCGAGGGTGGACAGTAGATCGCGCATGCCGTTGGCGTAACCGGCGACGGAGTAGTCGGCGCGGGGCTTGTCCGAACGTCCGTGGCCGAGGAGGTCCGGTGCGATGACTGTGTAATTGCGGGCCAGGTGCGGGATGATCTCGGTCCAAGTGGACGAGTTGTCCCCGATTCCATGGATCAGCAGAAGGGCAGGGCCCTCACCGGCCATGCGGAACGCTCGGCGGTAGCCGTGGACGGTGCGAAACTTCACTGGGTTCCGCCTCTCGTCTCGAATCAGCAACTTCCTAGCTATCGTGACGGACAGTAACATACAGCTGCGCTTCCCTACTATCCGAGATTTACCGGGCTGTGCAGGTCCTTCGCCGGCGGCATTACGACGAGTGTCGCTAACGTGGGTAGTCCGGTGACGCCCACGTGCGGGGTCACCCGGCAGCGCAACTAGGAGGGCATTGTGAATAATGCCGATTCGACCAGGCAGAAGCAGATCGTCGGCGCGCTCGTCGAGGCCTTCGCCGACCTCATGGAGGCGGACCCGAGCGCTTTCCGCACCAAATTCCGGAAGATGGCGGCTAACCCGTTCGCGTTCTACCGGGGCAGTGCCTGCCTGTTCTACAACGACATCCGCGACTTCGACGACCCCTGGGCAGACGAACGCACCAGCAGGGTATGGATCCACGGCGACCTACACCTGGAGAACTTCGGAACGTACATGAACTCGGAGGGCACCCTGGTCTTCGACGTCAACGATTTCGACGAGGCTTACGTCGGGCACTTCAGCTGGGACCTTCGGCGCTTCGTGGCGAGCCTCGCGCTGATGGGCTGGCAGAAGGCTCTTCCCGAGAGTGATGTCCGGGCACTGGCCGAGACCTATCTGCGTACTTACGTCGAACAGGTCATGCACTACGTGCAGCAGGAAGCGGACGAAGCGTACGCACTGCGGCTGGACAACTCTCGCGGCAGTATCCACGACCTTCTCCTGCAGGCCCGCCTCGCCACCCGCGTCAGCCTCCTCGACTCCGTCACGGTGCTCGACGATTACGATCGGCACTTCCGCCGCGGCCGCGGAGTCCGGGAACTGGACGAGAACGAGCGCAACACCGTGTGCGAGTCGCTGAACGCCTACATCGAACGAGTGCCCCCCACCAAGAGGTCGGAGCGTCCGGTGTTCTACCGGATCAAAGACGTGGTGGGGCGCAAGGGTTTCGGGATCGGCAGCGCCGGACTGCCCGCGTACAACGTGCTCATCGAGGGCGCAACCCAGGCACTCGAGAACGACATCGTGCTGTCCATCAAACAGGGCAACGTCGCGGCCCCGAGCCGCATCGTGGACGAGCCGGCAGTCCGCGGTTACTTCGAGCACGAGGGCCACCGCACCGTGGTGAGCCAGCGCGCCCTGCAAGTTCACACCGATCCCCTACTCGGCTACACCGAGATCGGGGATACCGGATTCGTGGTCGCCGAACTGTCACCGTACGAACTGGACCTCGACTGGTCCGACCTCACCGAGCCGGACGAGATCGCCCCCGTGCTCGAAGATCTCGGCCGGGCGACCGCCAAGGTGCACTGTGTCTCCGACGAGGACAGCGATCAGACTCTGGTCACGTTCCAAACCGAGAACGCCATCCACAGTGTGATCGAGGGTCGGCTGGACGAATTCGTCGACGAGATCATCGACTTCGGCGTCGAGTACGCGGAGGTGAGCCGCAAGGACCATCAATTGTTCGTCGAGGCATTCCGGGAGGGCGAGATCGCGGGCGTCTCCGCGACCTGAGCGCGTATTTACAGGAGCACCGAGTTCAGTTCCTCCAGAACACCTTCCGCGCTGCGTGCGGCAACCGTGCACGCCCTGGCTGTGAACTGGTCCAGCAACGGATGACGCGCGCGCTCCCGCCACTTACGGACGGCGGCGAGAGCCCTTACCCGCTGCAACTCCACCGAATCGTCACCGTCGGTGCCGAGCCTCTCGGAAATCTGGATTCCGAATCCGCCGATCAGGCGCTGCAACTCGGCAAGGTCGTCAGGGGGCAACCCCACCTCGGTGGACCGCAACCGACCGAGGAGCCGCAGTTCCTGGAAACCGTGCACGTCGGACAACAGACGCTCCGCAGCCAGCAGAATGCCCCCGGCACCCTGCACCGGATGGGCAGTGAGCACCCTCTTCAACGCAACCAGCGCGGAGTGCGTCTTCAACTGGTCGGCCCGCTGCCCGAACTGGATGTCGATGACCTGCCGCAACTCGTCGAGCCCGCTGCGCTCCACCAGTTCGGCGGCCAGCGTCGGCGAATCCCGGGTACCCAGCCGGATCAACGTGACAGCCATTCGGATGCCGAAGAGCCCGAAGCGATCAGCCAACTGAACGCGCGTGCGGGCATCGACGGGCAGTGGACTGTCTTCCCGGGCGAACCGGTCGGCCGAGAGCATCGCCATGTTCAGGTCGTCCACCGACACCTCGGCAAGGCGCTGGAATGCCGCGAACTCGGCCTGCCGCATCGTGCGGGCCCCCAACGCCAGCAGCCCCGCGACGGGAACCACTGCCTGGCAGAGCCCGGTGCGTTCGAGCTCGCCAGCGAACCGGGCGGCCACTTCTTTTGCCGACATCATGGCGTCGAGACGCCCCGCACCCACTTCGTCGGCTCGTGACACGACACCGACCACACCGAGTGGGCCCGACTCGTCCCCCACGTGATCGCCGATCTGGCCGAGGAACTGCACATCCGTCGCGTTCAGTGTGCGCAGAAGGTACACGACAGCATCGGCGCCGGAAGCCTCGTTGTCGGGAGTGAGCATTTCGAGGGTGCGCGCTGACACATCCCGCGACAGCGAGGAGGTGCCGGGTGTGTCGATGATGGTGGTATGAGCCAGGGCCGACGAGGGCCACTCCACATCGAGACGGTCCACCTGCGCAGCCGTCAGGTGCCCGAGATCGAAGGTGAGATGTCCGTCTCGGCGCAACACCGGAACGTTCGCCGAGCGCAGCTCTGCATCCGGGCTGTCCGAGTGGTACCAGGCGGTGACGGCGGGCGTCGAACCGCTGCGATACCAGGTGACGACACGGGTGCACTCCGTCGCGTCCGTCGGTGCAATGTCCTGACCCACCAGCGAATTGAGCAGCGTGGACTTCCCGGCCTTCAGGGAACCGGCCAGCGCTACGCGCAGGGGCTGTTCGAGGCGGCGAGCACATTCGGTGAGCTGATCACGAATTTCGGGTCGGCCGGCGTAGAGCTGCCTGGTCGACGCGATCAGTCTGCGGGCCTCGGGGAGGGGCGCGGCCGTCATGCCGTGATCGCTCCGTCGTCGCCGGCGACGAGCTGGGCTGCCCGCCCCTTCAGTGCGGAGGCGATGTGCAGGTCTTTCTCGAGTTGCGCGATCCGCCGCGTGCGCTCGGTCGACTCGAGGTTGGCCGCCTCCTGCGCGGCGCGCAGCGAATCGTTGATCGAACGCAGCGCCTGCTCGGCGATGCCCGTGAAGTGATCTCGCAGCAACCGCTGGATCGCGCGCAACCGATCCTTCGATTCCTTACCCACTTGGAAGCTGGCATCGTCGGCAAACCGCCGGATTGCCGCCTTCGCCTCGGCACGCCGCTTGAGGACTCGGCTCTCCTTGTCCTCCCGATATGCCTTGGTACCCAGAAGGACCCCGGCCCCGATCGAAATGGGATTGACCAGCGCCATGCCCATCATCGTGGTGATGAGCCCGAACATGAGCACGCCACCGTACGAGCCGCGCATACCGACGAGGACTTTCTGGGTGATGCCGATCCGTCCGGATTCGAGATCGGCGAGGGAGGCCACCGGCTCCAGAAGCCCGTCGACATTCGCGATGTCGAGGTGCGGAAGCTCCACGGCGCCGGTTTCGGCGAAGTGCTGAGCCACCACCTCGGCGAGCCAGAGCGCCCGGTCGTGCGCCCACACGAAGTTGTCACCGATAGCGGTGGCGAACTCCTGCTCGAGCCACTGTCCCAACGCGTCCCAGTCCTTGCCCGGGTCGCCCTGGTCGACGGTTTCTTCGGCTTCCCGCGTCACGCGGCGCAACCGGTCGCGGAGATCGTGGTCGATGTCCGCGGCCAGGTCGGCGATACCGTCACCGAGGGTCTGCTGCCACAGCGATGTCCGCTTGTGCAGATCCTCGGCCGCGGCCTTCGCCTTCTGCAGTTCGGCGACGGCAGCGACACCCTTGGCGGGATCACGAAGCGCCGCAAGCTCGCTACCGATGCCCAGGGTCAGATGCTCGGCCACCGAGGAGACGTCCAGCGACACCGCGCGACGCGTGTTCGACTCCGCGCGGGCCACCACCCGGTCGCGGAGGAAGGCGTAGAGCTCGACGAAGCCGGATTCGGTGTTCAGCTCCTCGTCCTGCAGCCGCAACGCGTGGGAGCGGAGGACGGAGGAGACAGGAATCAGCGGCACCTCGAGTCCAGCGCGAGCCAGGTGTCCGCGATCGGCCTCCACGATTTCACGCCAGTGGGGATACAGGTCGGTCTTGCTGATCAGGCAGGCCACCGACGGGCACAGGCTCGTGACCTGCCGAATGAAGCCGAGCTCTGGTTCGGTGAACTCCTGGCTGGCGTCGGAGAGAACGAACACGGCGTCGGAGGCGGGAACCAGTCCGAGCGTGCTGGCCGCGTGCGGGTTGCCGGCGCCGCCCACGCCGGGAGTGTCGACGAGCACCAGACCGTCCGCCAGCAGAGGGCTCGGCACGTTGACCTCCACACGCAGGACCTCACGACCCCCGGCCCTGGGCGATGCGGGCGTGATGCCGACCAGTTCGTCGAGGGGCAACGGCACCCGGATCGGATCTGCACCGGGATCGGCGAGGACGAGTTCCGCCGACGCGGTGTCGGCGTTCTGAACGACGGTGGGAAGGGCAGTGGTCTCGTCGTCACCGACCGAGCACACGGTGAGGTTGAGTAGCGAGTTCACGAACTGGCTCTTGCCCTGCTTGAGTGGGCCGACCACCACGATGCGCATTCGAGGATCCAGTACCCGGGTCCTGGCCTGGTCGAGCCGCTGCGCCAGATCTCCGCGGCCGAACCGCCGCGCGACTTCCAGGGTTTGCTCCAGCAGTGCGGTCATGGATTGCGGAGTGGTGGCACTGTGCTCGGCGGCTGCACTGTGCTCGGCGGCTGCACTGTGCTTAGCGGCTGCACTGCCTCTAGCGGCTGCACTGTCCATGATTTCCGTTGACCCGCAATTCTTCCGACCTCGTGCGCGCACCGCGTTTCAGTGCACCTACACCCGACTGTGGAATCAGCCCCGACCGCATAGCGCGTCCGGGGCTGATTTCGTTACATCGTACGGCGGTTCCGGCCGCCCCGTCTGGGGGATGCCGGAACCGCCGTCTCATCACGGCTCGAAGTGATCGACCACGTCCGTGACGTCCTGCGTGGGTGCCACCGAGGAATCGGTGTCAGCGAACAGAGAACCTTCCGAATCACCGCTCAGGCTCGACTCCGCACCGAAGGCGTCCTGGGCGTCGATCGAGGACCAGGCGTTGGAACCTGCATCGACAGTGCCGCCCAGCGTCGAGTCCAGTCCGCCGGTGATCGAACCGGTGGTGTCGGCCACAGCCCCGCCGACCGCTCCGATGTCGGCCGAACCACCCGTGGCCGCGTCGGCGTCGGCCGAACCGCCGGCCGAAGCGCCACCGTCGATCGCACCGCCCACTGCGGCTCCACCATCGACTGCTCCGTCGAGGGCTCCTCCGACCGAAGTTCCGAGCGAACCGAGGCCGCCCACGCCACCGGACAGTCCGGCGCCGAGGTCGGTGACTGCATCCGTGGTGGCGTCCAGGCCACCGGTCAGGCCCGCCGTGGCGTCGACGGCGCTGTCTACGCTGCCTTCGATTCCACCGGCGACATCGCCACCGATTCCGGTCGCGGCGTCCACCGTGCCACCGAGGCTTCCACCGACGTTGGCCGCTGTGTCCAGCGCGCCTTCGACGGTTCCGCCGAGGTTTGCCGCAGTGTCGAGGGCACCGCCCAGGTTGGCGTCGATGTTGGCACCGGCGTCGGCGACGGCACCGACCGAGGCGCCTGCCTCGCCGACCGCGTCGACGGCTCCGTCGACACTTCCGGTCACCGCGCCGCCCAGGCCTGCACCGGCGTCGAAGATTCCGCCGAGACCGCCGGTGAGGCCGCTCGTCAGACCGGCGCCGAGGCCACCGGCCGTCTCCAATCCACCGACCAGGTTGGTTCCGAGGTTGCCGCCGAGGTCGACGCCCGCATCGGCGACCGCACCGACGCCGGCTACAACTCCGGCACCGATGCCCGCAGCGGTCTCCGCACCACCGGCGACACCGCCGCCGACAGCTCCACCGACGTTGCCCGTCAGGTCACTGCCTGCGTCGAGCAGTCCACCGAGAGCGCCGTCGATGCCACCCGACAGGCCGCCTGCCAGGTCGGTTCCCGCATCGAGGGCACCGTCCAGGGCTCCGCCCACACCGGCAGCAGCGCCGAGGCCGAGGTCGGCGTCCAGAGCCGAGTCGAGGTCGAGTCCGCCACCGGCCTCGAGGGCCGTCTCCAACGCGGAGCCGAGAGTGGCGCTGAGGTCACCGTCGGCGCCCAGGACACCACCGAGAGCGGTACCCAGAGTTGCGCCGATGCTTCCTTCACCACCGAGGACGGTGTCGAGGTCCAGGGCGCCACCGGTCTCGAGTGCGCCACCGAGGACACCGCCGAGGGCTGCACCGAGATCCGCTCCGGCGCCGCCACCGACACCGAACGCTCCACCGAGCAAGCCACCCAGATCGGTCACCGCGTCGAGGTCGACCCCGCCACCGGCACCGAGCGCCGCGTCGAGCGCTGCACCCAGACCGGCGGTGGCGTCACCGTCGACTCCGAGGACCCCACCGAGCGCGCTGCTGATCGTGGTGCCCACATCGGCACCGCCTTCGAGAATGCCGCCGAGTCCCAGGCCGCTTTCGAGAGCACCGCCCAGAACCGCTCCCAGGTCCGCACCGGCCTCGCCGCCCAACCCGAGGGCGCCGCTGAGCGCCGTCGTCAGCTCGGAAGTCAGTTCGCCCCCGAGTCCGAGGTCACCACCGAGTCCGAGCCCGGCGCCCAGACCCAGATCGCCGCCCAGCAGGCCGCCGAGGTCGATATCCGTCACACCACCGGCACCGAGCACCGCTTCGAGGGTGCTGCCCAATTCGGTAGCCAGGCCACCGTCGAGTCCGAGCGCACCACCGAGGACGGTACCGAGTGCGGCATCGAGTCCCAGACCGCTTTCCAGCGCAGCCGACAGGGCCCCACCGAGACCACCCTCGAGATCCAGGGCACCACCGAGCAGACCACCCAGCGCACCACCGAGATCCGCGCTCACATCACCACCGGCACCGAGCACCCCACCGAGCAGGCCGCTCAACGCACCACCGAGATCGCCATCCGCACCGAGAACCGCACCGAGGTCCAATCCGCCACCGGCACCGAGAACCGCCTCCAAGGCGGTACCCAGGCCCGCGGTCAGATCGCCACCGACACCGAGCTCGCCGCCCAGCAAACCACCGAGCGCCGCACCGAGGCCACCCTCCGCCCCGAGAATCGCGTCCAAGTCCAGCCCACCACCGAGATCGGCGATCGAACCGAGAGTCGCACCCAGCGCACCACCGAGATCGGCACTGAGGTCACCACCCGCACCCAAAACCCCACCGAGGGCACCACCGAGCACACCACCCAGATCCGCACCGAGCACACCATCGAGCGAGCCCGCCACATCACCGAGGAGATCGCCACCCAGCAAGCCGCCGAGGTCGATATCCGTCACACCACCGGCACCGAGCACCGCTTCGAGGGTGCTGCCCAATTCGGTAGCCAGGCCACCGTCGAGTCCGAGCGCACCACCGAGGACGGTACCGAGTGCGGCATCGAGTCCCAGACCGCTTTCCAGCGCAGCCGACAGGGCCCCACCGAGACCACCCTCGAGATCCAGGGCACCACCGAGCAGACCACCCAGCGCACCACCGAGATCCGCGCTCACATCACCACCGGCACCGAGCACCCCACCGAGCAGGCCGCTCAACGCACCACCGAGATCGCCATCCGCACCGAGAACCGCACCGAGGTCCAATCCGCCACCGGCACCGAGAACCGCCTCCAAGGCGGTACCCAGGCCCGCGGTCAGATCGCCACCGACACCGAGCTCGCCGCCCAGCAAACCACCGAGCGCCGCACCGAGGCCACCCTCCGCCCCGAGAATCGCGTCCAAGTCCAGCCCACCACCGAGATCGGCGATCGAACCGAGAGTCGCACCCAGCGCACCACCGAGATCGGCACTGAGGTCACCACCCGCACCCAAAACCCCACCGAGGGCACCACCGAGCACACCACCCAGATCCGCACCGAGCACACCATCGAGCGAGCCCGCCACATCACCGAGGAGATCGCCACCCAGCAAGCCTTCGAGCGTCGCGCCCAGTCCGCCACCCGCACCGATCGCAGCATCGAGTGCCGCGCCGAGAGCGCCACCGAGACCGGCGTCCACTCCGAGCACACCACCGAGGGTCGCACCGAGTGCGCCACCGAGGTCGAGGCCGCCGCCGATGCCGGCAAGGATGTCGCCACCGAGGTCGCCGCTGATGTCACCGGCCACGCCGAGGGCCGCGCCGAGGGCAGCACCGACCTCGGCACCCAGGTCGCCACCGATGGCAAGCGCGGGAGCGAGGATCGCGGTGAGACCACCGCTCAGATCGATCGCCGGAAGCGCGGAGACAGCCGCGGTCAGAGCAGCGGCAAGCTGGGCGGTGATCTCGCCGCCGAGGCCGAGGAAGCCGTCGAGGGCACCACTGATGACGCCACCGATGTCGAGGGCACCATCGAGGCCACCGCCGAGGGACAGTGCAGCGTCGAGAGCCGCACCCAGGGCGGCACCGAGCTGCGCACCGATTTCGCCACCGATTTCGAGCGCCGCGCCGAGTGCCGCGCTCAATGCTGCCGACAGTTCCGCCGCGAAGTCGAAGTCGCCGCCGAGGCCGGCGCCGAGACCGAGGCCCGCACCGGCACCGATACCTACCGCGCCGCCGAGACCTCCACCGAGACCGAGGCCACCGCCCAGGCCACCGCCGATTCCGGCACCGATCCCACCGGCGACGTCACCGGCGACGCCGGCACCGGCGTTGACGATGGCGGCCAGGTCGGCTCCACCGCCAGCGAACAGTCCGGACTCGGCCACCATAGGAGCGACGGACACGATGTCGGCGTGAGTCACACCCTCCAGGCCGGCGGCGCACAGTGCGTCCGTCGGGTTGGCGCAGTAAGCGGCCGCAGCCTGCTCGTCGCGAAGAAGGCCGAGGATGAACTCGAGGACGGCGTTGGTAGCCATGGCAATCTCTCCTGTGGTCGAGGATCGGGGAGTTCGGGTGGCCACCACAACAGCTGTGACGGCGAGTGAAACCCACGTTATGGATCGGCGGCCGCGTTCCCAACGGGGAGCCGCCCCCTACTCCCGTTCCCCTCGATCGGGGACACCCCCTCGGGGGACCCCGCTCCTCGTTAGGGGATAGGGGGCCGTTAGGGGATCGCCCCCGCGATGCACGGCGACCTGCACCGTCGGCGTAACGAAACAGCCTCTCCCCGCGACAAGCGGGTAACAGCACGACGGCGGTGCCGTCTGACGACACGGCGGCGCCCGCCCGCCCGGACCACAGGAGTGGAACATGGCTGCAGCGCTCGGCATCGGTGTCGGATCGGTCAATACGGTGGCCGCAGTCGACGCGGACGGAACGGGTGTCGCAGAGGCCTCGGACCTCACGGTCCTGTCACGGGCCAGCGTTCTGCACCTCTCCCCCGATCGGGCGCCGGTCCTCGGAACCGATACTCAGGACCCGGACGCCATGCCGGTATCCGACTTCGCGAACCGAGTCGGGGACCCGGTGGGGATACTCGCCGACGACGGTTCGACCTACTCGGGGGAAGACCTCGTCGCCACCGCTGTCAGCTGCCTCGTGCACGAAGCTGCATCGGGCAGGCACGGAATGCCCACCACGGTGGTCACCCACCCCACCGTCTGGTCGCCCTACACCGTCGGTGTACTGGCGTCGGCGCTCGAGCAGGCAGGTGTCGAGGACGCCACCCTGGTATCCGAAGCGCAGGCCGTGATGACCTGGCTCGAGCGGACCCGCGGCACGCTCCGCGACGCGGTGTCGGTGATCTACGACCTCGGCGGCACCTCCCTCGACATCACCTTGTTCCGTTCCACCGAGGACGGGGAAGGTGCCGGCGTCCTCGGAAAGCCTGTCCGCTCCGAAGACTTCGGTGGCGCGCATTTCGACCACGCCACCATGCAGTACGTGCTGGGCAACGTCGCGGAAGAGTTCGGGGACATCGATCCGTTCGCTCCCGACACCGTGGCCGCACTGAATCGGCTGCGCACCCGCTGCACCGCCGCGAAAGAGGCGCTGTCCTCCGACACGGAGGCCACCATCTGCATCGAGCTCCCCGGGGTCGCCGCCGACGTGCGGCTGGTGCGTTCCGAGCTCGAGGATCTCATTCGTGAACCACTCCAGGAATCGGTGACGCTCGTCCGCGAGAGCATCCACGCCGCCGGCCTCGAGTCCAGCGACATCACCCAGGTGGTGCTCACCGGGGGGAGCGCCGCCATTCCACTGGTGGCCGAGCTCTTGTCCGCCGAGCTGCGCGTCCCGGTGATTGCCGCGGAACGTCCGGCGCACACCGCAGCGCTCGGCGCAGCCCTGCTCGCCGGCGAGCGCGACGCCGGACGCTCCGCCGCCCCGACGGTCACCCGCATGCCGGCCGTTGTGCCCGTTGCCGCCCCCGCAGCCTCCGCGGCTCCGGCTCCACGCACCGACTCGGACGCCGAGACGGTCGCCTTCATGCCGCGAACACCGGCGCCCGTCCTCGCCGACCCAGCGCCCACCGGGATGTCCCGGAAGAAGAAGGCCGGCATCGTCACGGCCTCCGCGGCGGCGATCGTCCTGCTCGCCGCCGGTGGACTCTCGCTCGGCACCGTGTTCGACGCCCCCGCGGCCGAGTCGGACACGGCCACCTCACAGTTGTCGAGCACATCGGGCGGCTCCGCCACCACTTCCGGCACGCCCGCCGAGGTGGCTGCCCCCGGCACGTCGGCCGCGGCAGATCCCGGCGCAGCGGCCGGTGTCGCCGTGACGGGTGCGCCGGGAACCGCCGCAGGTGTCGCGACTCCGGTAGCAGCACCCGGGGCCCCCGCACCGGCACCGGCACCGGCACCGGCGGGGTCCGCACCCGTCGCTGCGGCGCCCGGCGCGCAGCCCGCCGCACCAGCACCCGCTCCGGCGCCCGCTCCTGCGCCTGCGCCTGCACCGGCACCTGCCCCCGCACCCGTTCCTGTCCAGCCGGACGGCGGCGAAATCGCGAATTCCTTCATCGAGGGAGCACAAATCGTCGGAGGGTACATACCGACGGCTCCTCAGCAAATACCTGTGCCCAACCTCCCCGTCGGCAACGGCGGATAGGACCGCCGGTGTCCACACGGCCTCCGTCGCCTGCCCCCACCACCGTCAGCGACCTCGCGTCGCTCGACACTCCCCAGTTGTCAGTACTCGGTTTGCTGCTGCTCGGGGCCGAACCCGACGAGGCTGTGGTCGCCGCTGTCCTCGACATCGAAACCGAATCCGCGCGCAGTGCGATCGAGACCTTGCGCGCAACTGGCTTCGTCGACGGCCGAGGCACACTCGTCGAGTCCCACCGCAGCCGCCTCGCCGGCGCCCTCGGCGAGAATCGCGTACATGCGCTGGCTCGCCGCCTGCTCACACATCATGTCGCCGCCGGAACACTCACCCTCCCCATCGCCCGGGCGGTGGCCGGGAGTGGTGTCCGCAGCGACGAATTGACTGAATTCCTATGTAGTCGAGCTGAACTCGCCGACCCGGCCGAGGCCGTGTCGCTGTATGGCGATGCCGAACGCGTGGGCCGGCTCGACGACGCGGCTGTTCTCGGTTACGCAGAGGTCTGCGCTCTGAGCGGCGACCTCGACACCGCCGTGGGTCTCGCCGATTCCGTGCTCGAACGGTCCGCCTCGGTCAGCGACGCGGATCTCGCCTCAGCCGTTCGGGTTTCGGCCGCCGGCGCCGCCTACTGCGGAATGATCGATCGCAGCGCCGAATTGTACGCCTGGCTGGGACCACACCGGGTCGGCGCGGACGCCTCCGTCGCCGCCTCGGTTCTGGTGGTGGCCGGCCGGATCGACGAGGCGCAATCCGTCCTCGCCGCGAGCGCCGGCGCGCCGCCGACCGCGACGACCGCCGGTGCCGCCCTCCTCGCGACCGGGCTCGTCCAATCGGTCACGGGCTCCGCGAACGCGGCACTGAACTCCCTGACCCGCGCGCTGTCGTTGCCGGGCCGCGCCGCGAGGCCGCGCATGCTGCCAGACTCACCTGCCGCGATCACGGCTCTCGCCGCCCTTCATTGCGGCGAACTCGCCCACGCGGACGCCGTGCTCGCGCGTGCCCGGGACAGCGACCGGCCCGGAAGCGTCGCCATAAATCGGCATCATCTTCTGACGGCGTGGACGTCCATGGTGCGCGGTGACCTCGCTGCGGCGCAGTCCCGGCTCGATGCGCTCGAGGTCGAATCGATGCACCAGCGCGATCTTCTGTTCGTCCACGGTCTTCGGGTCGGTTTGGCAAGGCGGACCGGTGACAACGCGGCCCTGTTGCAGGCGTGGGCCGGAGCGCAGGGCGTGCTCGCAGAGTATTCGGTGGACCTGTTGAGTCTGCTTCCTCTCGGTGAGCTGTGGCTGACGTCGATCCGGGTCGGTGAGCCGGCTCGGATCACCCATCTCGTCGACGACGCGCAGTCGCTCGTACGCACTCTCGGCGAACCGGCGATGTGGGCTTCTGCCCTGCACTGGTACGGCGTCCAGGCCTCGATACTGGCCGAATGCCCGGCTGATCTGATGCCGCATGCTCGGGCCCTCGGCGAAGCTGCGAAGGTCAGTGCCTACGCTGCCGGGCTCGCCGGCGCCGGGCGGGCCTGGTTGAGGGTATTGCAAGGCGACATCGATGTCGCAGCCGTCGAGGACGCTGCCCGCACCCTCGACCGGATCGGCCTCCCCTGGGACGGTGCGCGCCTGGCCGGAGAAGCCGCGCTGCGCGCCTCCGACACCCGGGTGGCCACCGCATTGCTGCAGGTGGCGCGTGCCCTCCGCCAGCCGGCGCCGGCGGCGACGGGCTCCGATCCCGCAGTCGTCCCCGGTCCGAGTTCGCCGGGCACGCTCACCGACCGTGAAGCCGAGGTGGCCGAGCTGCTCGTCCAGGGCCTGACGTACCGGGAGATCGGAAGCCGGCTGTACATCTCCGCCAAGACGATCGAACACCACGTGGCACGGATCCGGCGGCGCCTCGGCGCCGAGTCGCGGTCGGAACTTCTGTCGATGCTTCGGGCCATGGGGCACGGGCATCCGTCCGACACCGCGCGGTCGTGAGAACGGGGCCGGTGTAACCAATCGGCATCGTCGGGCGACACACTGTGCAATGGTGCGGTGACGCACCCCACGAACGTGCGCCCAGTAAGGATCTGCGATGACCACCGGAGTCGGACTCACCGTCGGCCATTCGGTTTCCACTGCGGTGGTGACCGCCTCGGGCACCGACGTGAGAACGATCGAGCACCCTTCCGTCCTGTTCACTGCACCGGACGGCACAGTGCAGCTCGGTGACCCCGGTACCGAGTCGACGGGGTCGGTGCAGGACTTCCTCGCCCGAGTCGGCGAGCCTGCCGGGATCGAGTACGCGGGCACGCTCACCCGGGCGGAGGATCTGGTCGCGACCGCCATGTTCTGTCTCTTCCGCGAGGCGGCCGAAGGGCTGACGGGGCCGGTGAAGGTGACGGCCACCCATCCGTCGGACTGGGCGGCAGAAACGGTGACGAAGCTCCGCGAATCCCTCGACTACATGGGTCTGAACGAGGCGACCCTCGTCGCGGAGTCCGCGGCGCTGGCCGCTTCGGACGAGTCCCCGGCCCACGGTGCGGCACTGCTGGCCGCCGGTCTGGCGTTGACACCCGACGACACCCAGGCCGACACCGAATCGATCCCGGTGATCGCACCGCCCGTGCATACCGCGTACTCCGCAGTCGCGGACGTGCCTGCTGTCGCCGCCTCCCCGGTCGTCGCAGGCTCAGTCATCGCAGGCTCGGTCGACGCAGGCTCGGCCTCGGACCCGCCGGTCGCCACCGAACCGGCCGCCGCATCGACTGGCACCCCGCCGGCTCCCGCGGCAAAGCGCCCCGACCGCAATCCACTGATCTTCGCGGGCGCCGCCGCGGCCGCACTGATCGCCATCGGTGGTGCGGTTGCCGCCTTCGCCCTCACCGGCACCGGCACCACCGCGGTTCCCTCCATCCAGGACGCGCAGACCGCTTCGCTGCCGTCGTCGAGCACGACGGCGCCGAAAGAACCGGCCCAGTTTCCCACCGCCGCTCGCGAGGAGGTGTTCGCGACCACCGACGCCGTCGAGCCGACGTACGCGGCGGTGGAGCCGACCCCGGTGGCGACGACTTCGCAGTTCGTACCGCCGCCACCACCTCCACCCGTGATCACCCTTCCACCCGTCACCATCGTGACGACGACGACGGCGCCGACGCCCACCGTGACTACACCGCCGACGACGACCACACCCACCACCACGGAGTCGGCGACCGAGACGGCCACCACCACGACCACGGCGGAGGCGGGAACAGGGCAGTGAGGCTTCGGTCACACCTCCCCGACACCCTTACTCGTTCGTAGCTTAAGGTGGGGCGCTGATACTCACCCAGAAGGAATCCCTCGAGACCGGGTTCCGTGCAGAAGGGATTTCATGCGTAACGTGCTGGCGCACCGCGCCGCTGTAGTAGGCGCCTCGGCCATGCTTCTTCTCTTTCCGTTTTCGACCGCCGCCCAGGCAGACCCTGTTACGCAGCCCGACAGCACACCGCAGCTGAGTGCGGAGGCGTTGCCCGCCGAACTCGTCGAAGCGATCACCCGCGACCTGAAGATCAGTCCGCAGGAGTACCTCGACCGCGCGGCGAAGGCCCAGGAGCTGGGTAGCTACGCCGAGGATTTCCGAGCCGAGCACCCGGACGGTTTCGCCGGTGCCTGGATCGGCCTCGACGGCCAGCCCGTCGTTGCGGTCACCACCACAGAGGCTGCCGCCAAGGCGGCCGAGGCCGGTTACACGACGCGCATCGCCCCCGTCTCCGCGAACGGTCTCGAGAAGACTCTTTCCGATGTGAACGGCTGGATCGCGAGCCTCCCCAAGGATGTGGCTTCGCAGATCAACTCCGCGTCGATCGACGTTCTCGAGAACCGCGTCGTCATCGACGTCGTCAACTCGCCCGTCGGTCAGGCGCTCAACCTGCCGACCCTGCTCGCCAACGTCAAGGTCATGCTGAGCCCGGGCGGCGGCGGACCGGTGGAGAGGGGTCCCCTCGGCGGCGACACGTACATCACGACGGTGGGTGAACTGCCGAAGACGCCGATCGCAGAGATCTCCGTCTGTTCCCTCGGTTTCAACGGTGTGGACGACAGCGGCCAGTCCTACAACATCAGCGCAGGCCACTGCAATCCTGCGGAGGGGCAGCCGTCCCCGGTGTTCCTCCCGAACCACCAGAACGTCGATGACAGCCAGCAGATCGGCGCGTTCTCCCACTCGTCGGTGGGTAACCCCGCAGACAAGCTGGACTATTCGCTGATCAAGCTCAACGACGCCGGTGTGCAGGCCGGGCTCGACCGTCCGGCGATCCGTGGCGCGAACGGCACTGCGCTGCAGATCACCGGCACTGCCCGGCCCGTGGTGGGCGCCCCGATCTGTAAGTCGGGACAGACGTCGTCCTTCACGTGCGGCGTCGTGGCCGCCGAACATGTCGAGACGCAGCTGTTCATGGCCGACGGCAGCAACCGGGTGATCAACGGGTTCGCCGGAACGGCCTGCACGCTCGCGGGCGACAGCGGCGGCGCCATCGTCACCGGAACGCTCGCGCTGGGCATCACCAGTGGATCCAACGCGAGTGGAGCGCCCAACTGCACCGAGGCCAATCTGGTCCTGGCACCCGAAGGCGGTACGGCAAACCTCGGAATTCCGGTGGCCGACATCGTCGCGACTGCCGGTTCCGGCCTGCAGGTCCGTACCAACGCCGACTAGGTTCCGCCGTTTCTTCCGCCTCGCCCGGTATCCGCCTTTCGGATGCCGGGCGAGGTCATTCCTGGGCTCCGACGTCCCTTTCGGGGCTTGTGTCCACTTCGTGCGCGTGACCATCGGCCGATCCTCGCAGCCGACAGTGTTACAGGTGGGATTAGTCGGCTGGAACCCATATAGTCGACTCCGACTGTGTACGGCCCCACCCACAGGGGGCCGTAATCGTATGTGCCCGCGTGGCGCCTGCGAACAAACAAACTGAGAAAGGCCCCTATGCGTAGCTCCATCGCACGTCGTGCCGCCGTGTTCGGCTCGGCAGCGCTGCTGCTCCTCGGTCCCTTGACCACCTCGGCTCAGGCTGATCCGGTCGAACCCGAAGTCTCCGATCAAGCTGCTGCACTTCCGCTCGAACTGGTCGATGCGATTCAGCGTGATCTCGCGTTGAGCCCGGACCAGTACCTGGAGCACGCCGAGCTGGGTCAGAAACTTGCCGAGTTCGCGAAGATCGCCCGCATCCAGTTCCCCGACGCCTTCGCCGGTACCTGGCTCGACGACGCAGGCAACGCCGTCGTCGGTGTGGCCGAGGGCACCGACAAGGTTGCGGCAGTCGCCGCCGCCGAAACGGCCGGCTTTCAGGTCAAGGACGTGGCCCAGAGTGAGAGCAGCCTGCAGGCGCAGCTGAAGACACTCGACGGCTGGCTCGACACGCAACCGCCCGCGGTCGCCGACCTCGTTCGCGGTGTCACCATCGACATCGTCAACAACGGCTTGGTGCTCCGCGCGGACGACGCAGGTGGATTGCAGCTTCCGGACTTCCTGCAGGGCGCACGGGTGGTGCAGTCACCTGCCACAGCGGCCCCGCAGCCGTCTACCGATCTGGCACCGATCGCCGAGGTCATGCCCGCCGACGCCATGCTGGGTGGCGACGCATACGGGTCGCTCGGTGGCGGCATCGGCCTGCGCTGCTCGCTCGGTTTCAACGGCACCGACAACTCCGGTGGACCGGTGAACATCACAGCCGGACACTGCGACCCCAACCTCGCCGCGGCCGGTACCGTCGACGCGTCCGAGGCGTTCGCGCTCGCCCCGGGTGGGACTGGTCCGCGTGTGGGCACCTTCGCCAAGACCAGCCTCGACAACCACGACTACGCGATCATCCGCGCCGACGCCGGTGCTGCGCACCGATTCGAGAACAACGGTGTGCGGGTCCCTGGTGCCGCGCCGTTGGCTATCACTGGAACAGCCGACCCTGTCGTCGGCGCTCCCGTCTGCAAGTCCGGTCTCACCACCGGGTACACCTGCGGTGTCGTGAAGGCCGTCGGCCAGACCGTCTCGGTGGGTGAACGCACCCTGGCAGACAGCTTCTCGACAAGCATCTGCGCGTTGCAGGGCGACAGCGGTGGCACCATCGTCACGGGCACTCAGGCACTGGGCATCTCGAGCGCGTCCAACGTGGGCCAGTACCCGGTATGCCAGGTCGCGGACGTCGTCACCTTCGTCCTCGGCGAAAGCCCCGAGTTGTTCGCCACCCCGATCAATGCGGTGCTGGCGGAGAACCCCGGCCTGCGCGTGCGCACGTCGTAACGCTCAGCACCAACGATGACGGCCCGTCTCCTGCCGGAGACGGGCCGTCATTGTTCTGTCAGGTTGCGTAAGGACGAGTGTGGCGGTCCCGCAAGGCGGTCCCCGTTTCTTCGTGGCTATCAGTCGCGATGATCAGGCCGTCGGCGCGGGCGGGACGAACGGCGTGTTGACGGTGACGAGGTACTGGATGCCGAGGATCGCCAGCGCGGCACCACCCACGACGATGGTTCCGATGAGGCCACCTGCCGCGAAGCCTGCCATCAGGCCACCGAGGCAACCGACCGGTGCGCCGACGAGCGTCACCGCGAAGAGGCCGCATCCTACGACCAGTCCCACGACACCGAAGACGACCCCGAAGATGAGGCCGCCGATGAGGGTGGCGTATCCCAGGTAACTGTTGAAATCGGCCAGCGCCTTGTCATCACGCTCGTCCTGGGTGTCGAAACCCTCGTCGGCCACAGACTTCAGCGACTGCGCGACATCGGCCGGGACGCGGGGCGTGAGGCGCAACGTCCGGTCCGCGAGGTCGACGTCGATCGGATAGACCGCCTCCCCCACCCGGATGGTCAGAGGAAGCGCGGCCACTACGGTGCCACCGTCGTCCACCACCTCGACCGCATCCTGGGAGTCGGTGATGCGGAAAGCACCCGCGTCGATCGACGTGACGACAGACGTCCCCTCGGCGTGCGCCGCGTACCCGATGTCTTCCGAAGCCGGGACCGTGGCCGGCGCCGCATGTGCGGTCCCTGCCGAAATCGCGAGCGCCGCCACGACCAGAATCGCGCCGCTGGTGATGGTGCGTAGAGAACCTGCGATGCGGCCGCTCATGCGGCCGGAGCGGGAGCGACGGGGGGAACGAACGGGCTGTTGATCGTGTTGAAGTACTGAATTCCGAGCACGACGAGGGCGCCTCCGCCCACCACGATGGTGCCTGCGAGCGCGACCACGGGAGCGACGACCAGCGCACCGCCGATGCATCCGGCAATCGGGCCTGCCAGCCCGAGGAAGGGGATCACCAGGGCAGCTGTGCCGGGAATGACGCCGATCGCGCAGCCGATGCCACCACCGATGATCGCCGCGACGATGGCCGTGATGGCCGTCGTGATACCCAACTGCTGCTGGAAGTCGTCGAGCGCACGCTTGTCCCGCTCCGCCTTGTCCTGAGGCGCGGCGACATCGTCGAGAGTAAGCCGTTCGGCCACCGGAACGGGTGTCGCGGCCGCGGGATCCATGTCCGGGACCAGCCGAAGGACCTTGGCGGATTCGTCGACAGTGATCTCGAACGGATGTTGCAGGTCGTCTACCCGGAAGAACGTCGGAATGGACGCCACCACCGAGCCACCGTCGTCGACGACGTCGACCGTGTCGTTCCCGGCGTTGATCGAGAAGGATCCCGCGTCGATGGTGGCGACGGCCGCGTCACCGTCGCGCGCCGTCTGGTAGTTGATGTTCGGTGCACCCTGCTGCGCGACCGGCGCCGAGCCTGGTGCAGGCTCGGCCGCTGACGGCGAGGCTGCCAGGGCCATCGCCGCGACGACGAGCATGGAAGTGGCAGTAAACCTTCGGAGAATCATCGAGATCCGTTCGGTGAGCGCAGCGATGGGACGCACGAAGGGTAGCCTAAGCAATCGTGTGATCCGTCAGTCAGCTCGGCCGCTGTGATCAGTTTCACTCACCGAAACGAGAAACCACCCGTCCTCCATCTGATGGAGGACGGGCGGCAACGAGCAACCGGACGCGCTTATTTCACCCACTTGGTGGTGCCGGGAGGTGCGTTCAGGGTATTGATCAGATCGATGCCCGCGATGGCCAGCGTGGGACCGCCAACGACGATAGTGCCGATAATGGCACCGATCCCAGCTCCGGTGACACCGAACGGCAGGCATCCGAACACGGCGACGGGTGTGCCGATGGCGCATCCGACGGCGAATCCGAGAATCCCGCCCACGATCGTGCCGCCGAGGCTACCGACGGTCGTGGCAATTCCGAGCTGCTGCTGAAAAGCCGACTGAGCTCGCGTGTTCTCGTCGATCGAGGCCACATCGTGGAGCGCTATGGCCTCGATCCGGTCTTCTGGAGCGACGGGCGTGGCTTTTTCCTTGTCGACGCTCGGCGTCAGACGGAGCGTCCTGCCGTCTTCGGTGATTTCTTCCTCGAACGGAAACTCGAGTCCGTCGAACCGGTACGCGAGCGGGAGGGACACGACCGTCGCCCCACCTGCATCCTTGATTGCCACGGACTCACCGTCCGAGGCCAGCGCGAAGGACCCCGCATCGAGCTTGGTCACAACGGTACGGTCCTCGATGTGTGACTCGTAGCCGATATTGTCGCGAGATTCTGCCGGGTCCGCGACAGCTACTCCGGAGCCCGTCGCCAGGACACCAACCAATAGAGCCGATGTCGTAACGAAACGACGCAACTTCATTCCATCCCCTTAGAGTTTCAAACCCCATCCAGTGATGAACAGTAACTTGCGCCTGTGAAAGATCCCAATTCAAAGACGATTCGATTAACCCAGGTCCCATTCAATGCCGATGTCGAGTGGGGTCCGGCGGCCATTGACTAATTGGGAAGTCTGGGTCGCCCGCCTATTTCCGAACATGTATTCAGATAATGGTAAGAAAACAGACTTTGGAAATGTTTTCTCGCTGACCGGCTGGGGTGGCGAATCGCGCGCAGCCCTGCCGCGAGCGAGCAACGGCGGGGCTGAATCGCGACACAACGACTACTTGTCGCGGTCCGCGTAGATGGACGTACCCGGAGCAGCGTTGTACGTCTCCCACAGTTGATACGCACTCACGCCCAGCGTGGGACCGCCGGCGACGATCGTACCGACGACACCGCCGATCCCAGCGCCGGTCACCAAACCGGGTACGCAGGCGGGTAACGTTGCCACACAACCAATTCCGGCACCGGCCATGGTACCGACCAGACTCCCGACCGTGACTGCGATGCCGACCTGCGTACCGAACTGAGCGAAGGCGCGGTCGTTCTCCTCCCGGGAGGCGACGTCACGGAACGGCAGAGACGACACCGCCGGCGCGCTCGACACCGGCGCGGGAGCGGGACCCGCGATGGGTTCCGCATGGGAAACTCCAGCAGCTAGGACCATGGCGGCTGTCGCCATTCCCGCCGTCGCTGCAGCTCTTCTCACGATCATGGGTGCCTCATTTCAGGAACGTCCCGACAAAGTTTTGGGCGATCGAACTGCACTGCCGACCCCTCCCCGACGGCCGCTGGCAAGGGCCCGAAAAACACGCTCAGAGTAACAGCGCAGTCACAACGGAAAATGATCAATACGCACATTTGCTCCCGCGACGGTAAGTTACCGCCTGGTAACCTCGTGAATCCGCAATTTTACGAATAGCCACCGAGTGGATGGAACTCCCGAACGTAACTGAATGTGCAGCGATCGTTATCCAGCTGCAACCCCACTGCGACTTATTTCGTGACATCGGCTCCCGGCGCATTCGAAAGAGTTCGATCGGAACCGATTCCGTCGCAGGTCCCCGAAAAGTCGAGTTAGGGCGACCTTGGGAGCAGGGTCACTTTCCGACCACCTAACGTGACATCCAGTTATGTCCGGTCGGCGCCGCACACCACGCCGACTGGAACTGCGACGGTGCAGGTGAGCCGTCGCACCGCTCTGGTTACCGGCCAGTAGGAGTAGTGTGTTACTGGCGGGTAACTTACTACGGGTTACGATCTTGAGCATTCCCGTGGTGGCCACTGTGCCGCCCTGAAACGAAAGGCCGCGACATGAATGCCCTGACGATCACGTTGGGCACCATCGGCGTGCTGTTGAGCCTCGTATGTTGGTTCGCCTTCATCGGTGGCGTGCTGAAGACGGTGAGCATCGTCCGCCTCGGCCAACCGGCCCCCGACCGCTGGCGACCGTTCCTTCCCCGCTTCAAGCAGATGTGCGTCGAGTTCATCGCCCACACCCGCATGGCCAAGTTCCGCACCGTCGGCTGGGCCCACTGGCTGGTCATGGTCGGCTTCATGCTGGGCGCGGTCGTCTGGTTCGAGGCCTACGGACAGACCTTCGACCCGGCTTTCCACTGGCCGCTCGTCGGTAACACCGCCGTCTACCACTTCATCGACGAGGTCCTGGGCCTCGGCACGGTCATCGGTATCACCACGCTGATCGTGATCCGGCAGCTCAACCACCCGCGCCGGCCGGAGCGGCTGTCCCGATTCGCAGGCTCGAACTTCCGCGCGGCGTACTTCGTCGAGGCGGTCGTCCTCATCGAGGGTCTCGGCATGATCTTCGTCAAGGCCGGGAAGATCGCCACCTACGGGCACGCCAACGCGTGGACCGACTTCTTCACGATGAACCTCGCGAAGCTGCTGCCGGCGAGCCCCAACCTCGTCGCCTTCTTCGCCTTCGTCAAACTGATGTCGGGCATGATCTGGCTGTACATCGTCGGACGCAACATCACCTGGGGTGTTGCCTGGCACCGGTTCGCGGCTTTCTTCAACATCTACTTCAAGCGCGAGGACGACGGTGGCGTCGCCCTGGGTGCTGCCAAGCCCATGATGTCCGGCGGCAAGCCGATCAACATGGACGATGCCGATCCCGACAACGACACGTTCGGCGCCGGCAACATCGAGGACTTTTCGTGGAAGGGCTGGCTCGACTTCAGCACCTGCACCGAGTGCGGCCGCTGCCAGTCGCAGTGCCCCGCCTGGAACACCGGCAAGCCGCTGTCGCCGAAGCTCCTCATCACCTCATTGCGCGATCACGGGTCGGCGAAGGCCCCGTATCTGCTGGCCGGTGGCCGCAAGGACATGGGCGGCGACGAGGTCGGGCTGGTGAACGGCGAAGGCGCCGTAGACGAGGCCAAGCTCTCCGCGATCCCGGAGGGTGCCCGCCGTGAGGCAGAACGCAAGCTCGTCGGCGAGACCGTCGAGGGTGAGCTGGCGCCCGTCATCGACTCCGAGGTGCTGTGGTCGTGCACCAACTGTGGTGCGTGCGTGGAGCAGTGCCCCGTGGACATCGAGCACGTCGACCACATCATCGACATGCGCCGTTACCAGGTGCTGATCGAGTCGGAGTTCCCCTCCGAGCTCGCCGGATTGTTCAAGAACCTCGAGAACAAGGGCAATCCCTGGGGCCAGAACGCCAAGGACCGCCTCAACTGGATCAGCGAGATGGACTTCGACATCCCGGTCTACGGCCAGGATGCGGACAGCTTCGAGGACTACGAGTACCTGTTCTGGGTCGGTTGTGCCGGTGCCTACGAGGACCGCGCCAAGAAGACCACGAAGGCCGTTGCTGAATTGCTTGCCACGGCAGGCGTCAAGTTCATGGTGCTCGGTGCCGAGGAAACCTGCACCGGCGATTCCGCCCGTCGTGCGGGCAACGAGTTCCTGTTCCAGCAGCTGGCCATGCAGAACATCGAAACACTCGACTCGGTGTTCGACGGCGTCGAGCAGAACAAGCGCAAGATCGTCGTGACCTGCGCCCACTGCTTCAATGCCTTGGGCAACGAGTACCCACAGGTCGGCGGACAGTACGAGGTGGTTCACCACACTCAGCTGCTCAACCGCCTCGTCAGGCAGAAGAAGCTGATCCCCGTTGCCTCGGTCGGCGAGGATGTCACCTACCACGACCCCTGCTTCCTCGGCCGTCACAACAAGGTGTACGACGCCCCGCGTGAACTCATGGAGGCGTCCGGCGCGAAGCTCAAGGAAATGCCGCGACACGGCGAACGTTCCATGTGCTGTGGTGCCGGTGGCGCCCGCATGTGGATGGAAGAGAACATCGGCAAGCGCATCAACGTCGACAGGGTCGACGAGGCGCTGAGCACCGCGACCACCAAAATCGCGACCGGCTGCCCGTTCTGCCGCGTGATGCTCAACGACGGGGTCACCGCGCGCCAGGAATCAGGCCAGGGTGAAGGCGTCGAGGTGGTGGACGTCGCCCAGCTGATGCTCTCGTCCATCACGCGTCTCGAAGCGGACAAACTGAGCGACAACATCAAGGTGATCCCGCGGGAGAAGCCGGCCGAGCCGCAGAAGCAGGTCGAGCCGGTGAAGGACGAGGCGAAGGCCGCGGTCGTCGAGAAGGAGCGCGTCGAGGAGGTCGAGGAGGCAGCCGACACTCCGGCCGCCAAGGAAGCTCCGGCCGGCAAGGGTCTGGCGATGAAGGGCCTCGCCAAAGCACCAGGTGCGAAGGCTCCAGGTGCAAAAGCTCCCGGCAAGGGACTCGGCATGGCGGGCGGTGCCAAGGCGCCCGGCGCCAAGAAGACCGCGGCGCCCGCGGCCGAAAGCACCGAGGCATCCGCCGCAGAGGCACCCAAGGCCAAGGGTCTGGGACTCGCAGGTGGGGCCAAGGCTCCCGGTGGCAAGGGTCTGCAGATGAAGGGTGCCGCGAAGGCGCCCGGCGCCAAGGCCACTGCTCCCGCCGAGGCAGGACCCACCGCCGAGGCAGGACCCACCGCCGAGGCAGGACCCACCGCCGAAGCTGCTCCCGCAGCCGAGGCACCCAAGGCGAAGGGGCTGGGACTCGCCGGTGGGGCCAAGGCCCCGGGCGGCAAGGGCCTGCAGATGAAGGGCAAGGCAAAGGCACCCGGCGCCAAGGCCGCGCCGACAGCCGAAGCTGCTCCGGCGGCGGACGTTGCGCCGGCACCTGCTGCAGAACCCGAGGCACCCGCGTCAGCCTCTTCCGCCGCCGAGGCGCCTGCCGCGGAAGCGCCGAAAGCTTCCCCGGCTGCCAAGGCCGGCGGCCTGGGCTTCAAGAGCGGCGCCACGGCCCCAGGCGCCCGAAAGGCTGCGGCTCCGAAGGCTCCGGCTAGCGAGGCACCTGTGCCCGTGGCGGACACCGCCGAAGCGCCGAAGTCGGAAACGGGAGAAACACCCCAGGATCCGGCGTCGAACGGTGACGGATCCAGCGGTAAGGCGCCGGAAACCACTCCAGCGCCGCCTCAGGCGAAGCCGGGTGGGCTCGGGTTCAAGTCCGGCGCAAAGGCGCCGGGTCGAAAGAACTAGCACCGCCGAACCAGTCGACAGCGCCCCCACCGGAAACGGTGGGGGCGCTGTTGTCACCTCGTCATCGCTGATTGTGCGCGCCAGTAGGTCCCAGGCGCGCTGCCGGAGGGGCCGCATCTGCATCGTGCGTGGTAGCCCGCTAACGCTCGAGGCTGCATTGATCCCGCCCGCAACATGTACGTCGATGCGGAATTACCATCCGACACCTGATGCGGGACGGAAGGATCGGGTCGCGCGGCGTAGTTCAGCGGTCACCGCAGCGAACGCCGGCCGGGACCGGCTTCCGTGTCGGTAGGCGATTCGGGTTCGTCGGCCGATCGGGAGCGCGGTGAGTACTACCCCTTCCGGGACATCGGTCGCCGCGAGCTCCGGAACCAATGCCACACCGGCTCCCGCAGCAACGAGCCGTAGGACCGTCGCGAAGTCATCGACCCGATGGGTTATGCGCGGTTCGAAGCCCTGGGACTGGCAGGTGCGCACAGTCATGGTGTGGCAAAGCGTGCCGGGGTTGCCGACTATCCAGCGGCAACCGGAGTGGCTGCGGACCACTGCCATGCTGTCCACTACCGGCGCTGCTGAAGACGCCAGGAACACGACTTCATCAAGCAGCGGTTCGATCTCGATGCCTGGGCCCATGGTGGAGGGGACGTTGTCATATTCGTGAACCAGCGCAATGTCCAGCTGACCTGCGCGAAGGAGGTCCGGCACATCCGCGGGGTCGACCTCGGTCACCGTCAGCTCCAAGTCTTGTTCGGCACGGCCGATTTCCAACATCGCGGGGAGCACGATCGTCCGTAGGGCCGTCGGAAATGCCCCCAAGCGAACCGATGCCGCCAACCCGGTCTCAGTGGCGGCGAGCGCGGCTTCGGTCCGTTCCAAGGCGGCAAGAACCACCTCGGTGTGCTCGACGAGTACCACCCCAGCCGGCGTCAGTGTTACCCGACGGCCGGTGCGCGTCAGCAGGGCCCGACCAACCTCGCGTTCAAGGGCCGCAATCTGTTGCGATACCGCGGAGGGCGTGTACGCGAGTGCCTCGGCGACCGCCGCGATGGTGCCTCGGTGAGCCAGTTCGCGGAGGAGTCTCAGCTTCCGTATGTCGAGCATAAGACTAGCTTACGGATAACTTCAGGAATGGTAACTGGATCTTGATCATCGGGTCGGTGAGACTGGAGGCATGACCTTCCGCCCGTCAGGACTTTTTGTCCCGCTCGTCACGCCCTTCGCGGACAGCGGAGAGCTCGATGTCGTCGACCTCGAGCGCCTCGCCCACACCGTGATCGAAGAGGGAGCCGCCGGGATTGTCGCGTTGGGGACCACGGCGGAGCCGGCCACGCTGAGCGTGCAGGAACGTCGAGATGTGATACAAATCTGCAGCAGAGTGTGCCGCGAGCACAAAGTTCCGCTGCTGGTCGGGGCAGGCTCCAACGACACGGTCGGCACAGTGCGCGCCATCGAGGAACTCACTAGCGAGGCCGATGTCGCCGGTGCGCTGGTGGTGGTCCCGTATTACACCCGCCCGTCCGAGGCAGGGGTTGTGGCGCACTTCGAGTACGTTGCCGAGCGCAGCCCACTCCCGCTGATTCTGTACAACGTTCCGTATCGCACGGGCCAGCAACTGGGCTGGGAATCCCTTGTCCGCCTGTCCGGGCATCCGCAGATAGTCGGCATCAAGCAGGCGGTTGGGGCGGTGGACATCGACACCGCGCGACTGCTCGCGGAACCATCGGATTCGTTCTCGGTTCTCGCGGGAGAAGACGCACTGGTCTCGCCTCTCCTGGCGATGGGTGCGACGGGAGCGATCTTGGCAACTGCGAATGTGTGCGCACGCGAATTCGTCGAACTGTTCCAGCTGTGGCGCTGCGGAAACACCGTGCGGGCACGAGCTTGGGGAAACCAACTCGTAGGCCCTGCATGCGCGCTCATGGCCGACCCCAACCCCACTGTCATCAAGGCCGTTCTCCATGCCCAAGGCCGCATTTCCACTCCGAACGTCCGGCTGCCGTTGCTACCCGCTGGGAAGCGCTCTGCGATCGTCAGCGCACTCCAACAACTTCGCCTCCAGTAGCGCATGTAACCCGCAAACGCAGGCTCTCAATTCTCGCGCGGCGTCCGCACCGGCACCGCGTATAGGCCGCTCCCACCCCCTGCAAATGGCACGACCGACTGTTGATCTCCGTGCACGACGTCTGCTTTCGGTCCGAGTTCACCACCCTCCGACTATTCCGCGTCCGGACGCCAGAGGTCGAGCCGCGGAATGTCCGGGGGCTCGAAGCCCAGCACCTGACCGTAGAAGGAGAGCTCGGCGTTGCGCGAACTGATCAACGTGGCGAGCCTGCGGAACCCGTGCGACTCGCCCTCGTACGCAAGGTACGCGTGCGGTATGCCTTTGGCCACGAGCGCATCTCGGAATCGCTCGGCCTGCGACGCCGGGACGATCGGGTCGTCGAGCCCCTGGAGCAGCAGGACCGGGCAGTTCAATCCGTCGACGTTGTTGAGGGGAGCACGCTCCGCGTAGAGGTCGGCTGATTCGGGGAGCGGGCCGATCAACCCGTCGATGTACCGGGACTCGAAGTCGTGTGTCTCCTTGACGAATCCGTCGAGCTCGGCCACACCGTAGTAGGAAGCCCCGCAGGCGAACACGTCGGACGTGGTCAGCGCCGCCAGAACGGTCCAGCCGCCGGCAGAACCACCCTCGATGGCCAGCCGGCGCGGGTCCGCCAGTCCTGCATCGGCGAGACCGGTCACGGCCGTGACCACGTCTTCGACGTCGACCACACCCCATTGGCCCCGTAGCCGGTTCCGGTATTCACGCCCGTATCCGGTGGACCCGCCGTAGTTGACGTCGACCACGCCGATTCCACGGCTGGTGAAGAACGCGAACACCGGATTGAGGGCCGGGGCCACCCGGGAAGTGGGCCCGCCGTGGACGAACGCCACATACGGCGGCAACTCACCGTCCATACCGCTGTACCGCGGATGTCGAGGCGGATAGGCGATCACGTGCACCTCCCGCTCTGGCCCCTGGAAGGTCAACTGCTGCGCCTCGGGTAGGTATGCCGCCTCGGGAAGGTCGGTGACGGACAGGCGGACGGTGCGGAGCGCGCCGGTGTCGAGGTCGAGTTCGCGGAGGCCCGACGGAGTCTTCGCGCCCCCTGTGAGCAGCAGTAGCCGATTCCCCTGACGATCCGACAGACCGACTGTGGTGAGACCGTCGAGGGGGATGTCCACCAGTGATCCGGTGTCCGGGTCGAGCACCGCCAGGGTGTCGGTCCCGAAGGTCCGAACGGTGAGCAGGGTGCCGTCTTCGCGTCGCGTGTGCCACCGCGCGCCCAGCATCCACAGCGGACCACCGAAATCTGCCTCCGTCGGGCACAGCGCCACGGGTTCCGCTTCGTCGATACCGATGCGGTACAGGTTCCACCAACCGCTGCGGTCGCTGACCGCGTTGAGCTCATCTGCTCCTACCCATTCCGGCTGGAGCACCGATTCCTCGGGTCCACCGAGAAGTGTCCTCACCTCCCCGATCACCCGGCCGTTCGCGAGGCCCGCAACCCTCAGTTCGGTACCGTCCCAGGGCATCTGGGGGTGATTCCACGCAATCCAGGCAAGGTGACGGCGGTCGGGAGACAGCCGCGGGTATGCGAGGAAGTCGGACCCGGCGACGACGGACCGAACACGATCGGAGTCGTCCGCAGCGGACCCGTCCAACGGAACCACGCAGATATCGCGTGTGACCCCACCCTCGGTGTCGTGCATTTCCCGCACCGCCCATACCGCTCCGTCGACGACCGACAGGTCGCCGTAACGCAGTGAGCAGGGCTGCGGCGGAACCGGTGTCAGCGGTATCGGGGTCGCCCCCTCGAGAAGGTAGAGACGCTGATCACCGAACTCGGCGAAGACGAGATGGCCGGAGTCGGTCACCGCCCAGGCGCCACCGCCGTACTCGTGTACCCGCGTCCGCGCGTTCCAGGGGGCAGGCAGCACATCTTCGGGCTCATCGTCCAGACCGAGGCGTCGCACGGCCACTCGCCCACCTTCGTTGGGGCGTAGCTCCGACCACCACACGTCCTCGCCGACATATCGGCCGCCCTCCACGGGATGACCGCTGGATGCGAGGTCCGCCGCCGCGATCGGTGAGGGCCAGGAGCCGTAGGGCGCAGATGTCATTGGCCGAGGATATTCCGCCGCCCGCCTACTGCGCAGGAAGCCACGCCCCGTGGAGTCCGGCCGGTACTCGGATCGGCAACCGCACCTTGGCTATCGGACCGGATCCCGGGTCTTCGGCGGGAAGCACGAAGAACCACGACGACATGTCGTTTCGGTCGGTGCCGATCATCCCCCAGTACTCGTGCTCGCCGCCGGGTATGAAGATCGGTTCACCCACCGACACACTTCCCGGGTCCCAATGACATTCCGTGCCGCGGACGGTGTCTAAGAACCACAACGAGTCCTGCCTGCCCCGGCTGACGTCGAGCTTGCCGACGGTGGCGACAGCGCGATGGGGTGTGGCGAGTTCACGGTCGTCGACACGGGGGAACTCGACGTCGCGGTCGGACACCACGTCCTTCGTCAGGTGTCCACTCTCGGGGTCGATGACGAGGCGGACCAGGGATCCTGTGGCGGGTGCCGGCGCCTTGGCGAACCCCCCGGGGTACGTCCACTCCACATAGTCGACAGACACGTTCCCGCCGGGAAGGTCGAACGCATTGGCGAAGTGCCATACCCAATATGCGTCACACGTCAGCCAGCGCACCCGGCCGCCGTCGCGCGGAATCAGCGCGATCCGCGTTCCCTCCTCGGGCCGCCAGTCGAGCACGGAACCACCGGTGAGCACCGCTGCCATGTCGAAGACCAGTGGGCACAACATCAGCACGATGTATCGCCGGGTGAGGGCCATGTCGTGAATCATCAACGGTGTGTCGACACCGTCGACCGGTGTGGGCATGCGCGTCGCCGACCCGTCCGCATCGACCACCGACCAGGTGAGGTACGGGGCTTCGAGCATGTAGTTGAACAGCACCATTTCGCCGGTCACCGGGTCGATCTTGGGGTGGGCGGTGCTCCCCACGGACATGGCGCCGTCGCAGTGGTTCGGGCCGAGAGTGCTCAGGTCTTCGTGGTTCAACTGGTATGGAAGGGTGGTCTCGGCCATCGCGAGCAGTCGCCCACCGTGCCGCACCACGTTGATGTCGGGTAATTCGCGCGGTCTGCCGGCGAGTTCGGGGCCCACCTCCTCCACGCCCGGGGTGTACAGGTCGGTGACACCCGGCCAGATGACGTGCCCCGCCTGCTCCTCCGCCTCGACCATCGGCGTGCGAACGAATCGATTGGTGTAGCGGGCAGTGCCGTCGGTCAATTCGACGCGATGCACCATGCCGTCGCCGTCGAGTGGATAGATGTAGCTGCCGATCGGGTCGAACCGCGGGTTGGGTCCGTTGCGCAGGTAGGCACCATGAAGGTCCGCCGGGAGGTTACCGATCACCTCCAGGTCACTGACGTCCACCTCCTTCCGCTGCGGCTCGAAGATGCCCGTGAGGTGGCTGTGGTGCACGACGTCGACGGGTGCGGGACGGGTGAATTCCGGTGCGGACATGTGTTCGTGCCTCCCGGTGGCTGTGGGCGTCGGCCGAATCGGACTCCTTTTCCGAGAGTACGGTGACCTTCCTCACATGCACCTGCTTTCTCGTCGGTCGACCACCTGGTCCCGACGCTCATACCGACCAGTAGAAATGGAGTTGCCCAAGGATGGGAGAATGACGGTCGTGAGCAACCCAGACCACGGCCATCACCGCACACCGCCACGCACACTGGAGCAGTCGACCAAGCTCCAGAACGTGCTGTACGAGATTCGTGGACCGGTACACGCCCACGCCGCCCGGCTCGAGGCGGAGGGACACCGGATCCTCAAGCTCAACATCGGCAATCCCGCGCCGTTCGGTTTCGACGCGCCCGACGTGATCATGCGCGACATGATCGCGGCGCTCCCCTACGCGCAGGGTTACTCCGAGTCGAAGGGCATCCTGTCGGCCCGCCGGGCGATCGTCACCCGCTACGAACTCGTCCCGGGTTTTCCCGAACTGGATGTCGACGACATCTATCTGGGCAACGGCGTCTCCGAACTCATCACCATGACGATGCAGGCCCTGCTGAACAACGGTGACGAGGTGCTGATCCCGGCGCCGGACTACCCGCTGTGGACGGCGATGACCAGCCTGGCCGGTGGCACCCCCGTCCACTACCTCTGCGACGAGGGCAACGACTGGAATCCCGACATCGCGGACATCGAGTCGAAGATCACGGAGAAGACCAAGGCCCTGCTGGTCATCAACCCGAACAATCCGACGGGTGCGGTGTACTCGATGGAGGTGCTGCAGCAGCTGGTCGATCTGGCGCGTAAGCACCATCTACTCCTGCTGGCGGACGAGATCTACGACAAGATCCTTTACGACGATGCCAAGCACATTTCGCTGGCGACACTTGCACCCGATCTGCTGTGCCTGACCTTCAACGGTCTGTCGAAGGCGTACCGGGTGGCGGGATACCGCTCGGGCTGGGTCGCCATCACCGGGCCCAAGGCACACGCTGCGGGTTTCCTCGAGGGACTGGACCTGCTCGCGTCCACCCGCTTGTGCCCCAATGTTCCGGGTCAGCACGCCATCCAGGTGGCCCTCGGCGGCCACCAGAGCATCGAAGACCTGATCCTTCCCGGCGGGCGACTGCTCGAGCAGCGTGACGTGGCGTGGGAGCGACTCAACATGATCCCCGGGGTCTCGTGCGTCAAGCCCCGAGGTGCGCTGTACGCATTCCCTCGCCTGGACCCCGACGTCTACGAAATCTACGACGACGAAAAGCTGGTCCAGGACCTGCTGCTACAGGAAAAGATCCTGATGGTGCAGGGCACGGGATTCAACTGGCCGGATCACGACCATCTGCGGATCGTGACCCTGCCGTGGGCTCGCGACCTCGCTGTGGCCATCGAGCGGTTCGGTAATTTCCTCACCAGCTACAAGCAGTAGGATCGGGGCACAGCAAGCGACACGCGCGTCGCTTGCGTGTCTCCCGGGGGAAAATATGGTCACCAGCACCCGCGCGCGATTCGGAGAGTTCGTCTACAAGCGACGGCGTTTGCTGAACCTCACCCAGGACCAGGTCACGGCGGCCGGTGGCCCGTCGGACGCTGCCCAGACCCGCGCCGAGAACGGGACAGGGCCAGACCCGAGTATCGAGACCCTCCGTAAGTTGGACGTCGCGCTGCGGTGGGCACCCGGAAGTGCGGCGCGGACACTCGACGGCGGCAGTCCCACTCCGCTGGAGGCTCTCGACACGGATGACCGGTCGCTGCCGTCGCGCCCGCTGAGTCTGGGGCCGTCCGAGATTCCGCTGAGTCTGGACACGATCATCGAGGTCCTCGGTCCGCACACCCGGATCAACAAGCTGAGTGCAGCTCATCCGGAGGTGCCGGGGCTGGCGGAGGCCGCGGCCGACCTCTCCCGGGTAGTTTCCAAGATCACCGGCGCCTACGTCACCCGCTTGCTCGAGGTCAACGGTGGTCCAGCCGGTCCGCGCCAGCCGCTCGTCGAGTTCGCCTTCGGCCATCTGCTCGAGGAACCGTCTACTGTCAGCGATCCGCACGAACGGGAGGAAGCGCTGTACCGCCGCTTCCTCTACGGGCGGGAAGAGGGCCTCGACGCGGCCACGCGTGAGCGTTTCTGGCGCCGATGGGAAGACACGGTGAGACTGAAAGACACCGACCACCCGGAACGTAGCGGCGACACGGAGGTGAACGCATGAACGGTGTGCCACTGTCGGTGCGGGTGAATCGACTGTTCGCGCTGGCCCACGAACTCGATGCCCCGGAACCCGGGACGGAGGCCGTCGCGGCCGGGGTTTCACGGATTCTCGGGAGAACCGTGGACCCCTCGGTGATCGAATCGTTGCGGCGCGGCGAAGAGCACGCGGCCCAGGCCGAGGTTCTCCGCGCGGTCGCCCAGCATTTCTCCGCACCCGAGCAGTACCTCGCCGCCGACGGGTACAGCGAGTACGACACCCTCGTGCGCTTCAAGATCGCCGTCCGGGACGCCGGCGTGCAACATCTGTCGATGCGGTCGCTCGATGCCGCCGCGTCCCCGACTCCCGACGAGATGGAGTCGTTGATCCCGGTTCTGGAAAAGCTGCGACGAACCCCCGGCCGCCCCGCCTAGCGGGGTACGACAGTCGTCACGCGGTCATCCTGGACGATAGGTGCTTCGAGACCACCGAACTGCGGTAACCGCCGCGCCCACAGGGTTGCGGCCACCTGTTCGGCGTCGTGCCAGTGATCAGCGAGCCTTGCCAGCTCCCATGGTTCACCGCCGATATCGGACGACCACGAGTGGGTGAGCACACCGGTGCCGTGCGCCGGGTGCCCGGCAATCCGGGCCTTGCACGCCAGGTGTAACCGGGTTGCCGCGACCACGGGTGCTGCACTGCCCGCCTGGTTGCCCAATTCGAACACCATGTATCGGTCCAGGACGAGGATCGCGTCTCGGATTTCTACGCCCATTCGGTCCAGGCGGTCATCCGAGGACAAGGTTCGGCGATCATCGGGCCGTAGTTCGAGTACCACTTCCGGAACGGCTTCCGTCAGGGTCTGCCACATCGGCAGTAGCCGTCTGGCGACTCGCCACGAGCGATACCTGCGATCGGCCGCCCGCAGCGCCGGCCCCAATGCGATCAATGCTCCGGCCGACACTGCAAACAGCCGAATGAACGCTCCCGAGTCGTAGTGTGATTCGGTGAACGTGCTGCCGTCGCCGACGGCCTTACTCACGCCCGTCAGCATGACGATTGCCATGTCCGCCATCTCGAACACGGACAGTCCGATGACGGCCAGAAAGATGCGGCGCTCGCGCCCAGCCACCGCGCTGCGCACCGCTTTCAGCGAGATCGAGAGGTTGAGGCAGGCCGCCCCGAAGATCGGCGATGCATAGGTGAGGCAATACGCCGCGAACCGCCAGCCACCCTCGTCCGCGAGAGAAACTCCTCGGGAACGCGCAGGCGCGCTCAGGGCGATCATGATGGCCCCCGCGACGAGCGCCGCCGACAACGCGAAGAGATGAATTCGGGGAAGTCTCTCGGGGCCAAGTGCCCACACGCAGAACAGACTGATCAGCGATGCGGCGGTCAGCATGATGCACACATTGCCGAGGATTCGCGTGAGACCGTAGCCGAACCCACCGTCGATGAGATCACGGACCGCCGGACGCCCGAGGACGAGCGACAACGACGCGAAGACCAGCGCCGCATTCAACCTGCGCTCGGCGACGGTCGAACGGACGAGAGTCAGCCGGAGAATCGTCGTCGCCCAGACAATCAGCAGCAGAGGCAACGTCATGTAGGCGGGAGGCGTGTACACGGTCAGAACGTTCCGAGCATCCGCGAGGCCCGCGGGTCACCACCGGTTTCGCACGTCGTCGATCGCCGTCCGCTCATGATCAGCGTGGCGAGAAGTTCGGCGTCGTATTCCTGGTCGTTCGAATAATTGGAGCGGCCGAACACCTTGACCACGTTCGTCGTGTCCACGGACGGTGCCGCCTCGGCGAGCACTCTCGAGTCGACGGACGTGTCCCCGACCGCATCACGATCGTGGCCGAGTTCCATGTGCGCCAGCTCGTGGCAGATGATGTGCGTGGCGTGTACGTCCGACGTGCCGGCAGCGTAGAGGATGACATCGTCGGTGGCGCGCGCCAGCCAGAGGCCGAAGTGTCCGCCGCGGACCAGTGCATGCGCTACCGGAACGACGAGGATGGGGCGCCCGCGGCGCCGCGCGACACTGTTCACCAGCTCGTCCCTGTTCCAGGGCACGGGAAGCTCCATCCGCGCCACGATCCGGCGAAGATGGTTTCTCGACCGCGGCAGCCGCGAAATGCGCATAGGACACCTCCGAACGGCTGTAATCCTATGTCGTCGGGGCATGAGGTCACGACACGGTGTGCGAAATGACCTACCCGGTTGACGAATACCCCTACCGTGTCGGTAGATTGACAGATGGCACCTTGAGTGCCGCGAGCACCTGTCGCCCCTCCCCCCCTGTGGGCGCCAGGTCGGTGGCGGGGTCAACCCCCCCTGTACCCCGCCACCCAGCTCGGCACTTCGCTCCGGCAAGGCAATCAACGCCAGCGGAACCCACCCCTCGTTCGGAGTTCCGACTCATCCCTTTGCCAGATCTCGGCATTCGCTGCGTAATAGCTGCAGCGCGCCGCGCATCGATATCTAACCACATTGGCGACATATAGGCGACATGAGAGCAATACGGCCCAGGCGGGACGGCAACATGGGCATCTCCCGTCACTCCAGCCGCACCGGGCACGGTTGATCTCCGGCTACCCTGTGTGCGTGCGGAGACTATTCAGCCGGCAGCCGGCGCGGCACGGCCGATGAGCGAATTTCACGGCCACGGCCACGGGCACGGCCACGGCCCGGTGCCGGTGGGTCCTGTCGCCGCAAAAGTGGTGATCGGGCTCCTGGTCGTCATAGGCGTCGCTGTGCTCATCGGTGCGATCGCGCTGTGGCCGAGCAAGCAGGACGTCGCCGTGGACCTTCCTTTCCAGAGCGCGCAGGGCGGCGTTGCGGTCACCGAGGCCGGCACGGTGACCATGCAGGACATCGGCGCTTGTGGGAGTTCCTCTGCGGGACGAGCGTTCACCGGTTCTCCCGTGCCACCGCCCACGGACGCATACGAATGCCAGCGCAGCATCGTCGACATCGAGTCCGGTCCCAACAGCGGCACCCAGACGTTGCTCGAAATCATCCCGGGCCCCGGGCAACCCGACCTTCGGGTCGGTGAGAGCATTCGCCTCTCCCGGCAAACCGATGTGAACGGGACGACGGAGTATTCGTTCGAGGATTACGCCCGCGGCTTGCCCGTCACGCTCATCGCTCTCGCCTTCGCCGTTGTCGTCATCGTCGTCGCTCGGTGGCGGGGCCTCCGGGCGCTCATCGGCATCGTCGTGTCTTTCGGGGTGCTGGTCCTCTTCATGCTTCCGGCCCTGCTGGACGGCAAGCCGGCAATACCGGTTGCTCTCGTGTCCGGAGCGATCATCCTGTACGCCGTCTTGTACCTGGCGCACGGCGTGTCGCTACGCACCAGCTCCGCGCTGCTCGGCACCCTCGCATCGATGATCGTCGCGGCGGTCCTGTCCTACGTCACGATCGAGATGACTCAGCTGACCGGGCTCTCCGAGGAGCAGAACACCAACGTCCAGGCCTATATCCAGCACGTCAGCATCACGGGGCTTCTGCTGGCCGGGTTCATCATCGGCTCACTCGGCGTGCTCAACGACGTCACCATCACGCAGGCCGCGTCGGCATTCGAACTCGCCTCGCTCGATCCCGACGCATCCCGACGCCAGATCTTCGGTTCGGCGATGCGGGTGGGCCGCGACCACATTGCCAGCACCGTATACACGCTGGTGCTCGCCTACGCCGGTGGTGCGCTACCCCTGCTCTTGTTGTTCAGCGTCGCAGGACGGTCGATCCAGGACGTATTACTCAGCGACGCAGTCTCCATCGAAATCGTGCGCTCCGCGGTCGGCGGTATCGCGCTCGCCCTGTCGGTGCCATTGACCACGGCCATCGCGGTGGTACTGGCACGTCCGCTCGGATCGCGGGGCGCCAAGGGCGTCCCCGAGTTCCGCGCCGCCGCACCTTCGAGAGGCGGCCGCCACTCGAAATGAGGCCCGCGCCGCACCGCGGGCAATTCGGCGTGGTCAGTTCAGGATTCCGGCCACCTGCAGCGCGATGACGACGATGGCAGCGGCCATCAGCCCGTAGACGGTGAGCATCGCAACCTTCTCAGCTGTCTCGCTCGTGGGCGGAAACATCCTGAGGATCGGCTTGTAGTACGCGGCGGGAAGACTGCCGTCCCGCGCGCTACCGGACGAGTAGTTTCGTGGGTTCGGGGTGTGGTACGACCCCGCGGGAGTAACAGTCACTGCACACATCCTCTCTGCGCGACCTTGGGTTCGACGCCGCCCGGAATCGGACAGTGCGTGAACCACTACCATGGTAGGCGCGTTGAGTGCCCCGCCACCACGGGAAAGGTACGAAGCGCGGGGACTATGTGCCGGGAATTCTGGGCAGCGGGGGCAGCTGCAGTGGTGGCAACTGGATCTGCGGGAGCCCGGGAAAAAGGGGCGGAGGCGGTGGAGGCAGCGGTTCGGGTTCCGGCTCCGGATCCGGAACCTGGATTCGGGACGCGGTCGCGGGCTGGTCGGCCACTTCTGTTGTGGACGGCGGTGGGGGCGCCGCGGGCGACGGAGTCGCCATCTCGGTCACGGCGGGGGCCTGCGTCTTCGGTTGGGTGGTGACGGGCTGAGAGGTGCCCTCCGTGCTGTTCAGAAAATTGCTGCCGTATCCGAGGCCGAGGCCGATCAGTGCGATGACGGCCAACGCCCCACCTGCGAGCGCTGCACCGCGGATCTGGGGCTTCGCTACCCGTTGACTCGGTGGTGGTGCCGCCGCACTCAACCAGGACGGCGTACTCGAGGGCCCACTGCTGTGACCACCCGACGCACCCGGTGCCTGGCGAGCGACGGCGGCGTCGGACTCGCCCGGCAGAATCGGCGGCGGCGAAGCCTGGTCCGCGGGAATGGCGGCATAGGGACCGGCTGCCGTCGAGCCGACCGACGCAGCGAACGGCTCGGCTGGCGGCGGAAGCACGGTGACGCCACCGGGCGCCTGCTGTCGTTGTTGCGCGAGAAGGGCCGCGCCCTGCGCAGCGACGAGTTCGGGGTGCTCCGGAACGATTACAGGCAAGGAAAGCCAGGATTCCAGCACGGCGCGCACGAGTGGGATCCGCGCCCCTCCGCCGGTGAGAACTACGGCGTCGGGGATCCGTCCGGACCGAGCGATCACGTCCCGGGCGAGGCGAGCAGAGGACTCGACGGTGACGCCGATGAGGGAGTCGAACACGTCACGCGAGAGCAACAGCAAGCCGCCGTCGCCGGGCACCGCGACGGCGCCGCCGGTGGACAGACGTTCCTTGGCCTCCCGGCAACGAAGATCCAGCGCGATGCTCGAGGCCGCGTCGAGCGGCGTGCTGATGCGCTTGTTCACCAACTGGTTGTCGCGGATCAGCCGGTCGAAGAGGTCACCGCTCACGGTGTCGGTGCGGGTGCTCTCCACCACGGCGCCGGTGTCCCGGTCTACGACGCTGACGGTGAGCCCGGAACTGCCGAGGTCGTAGAACACGAGCGTCGAGTGATGACCCAAGGCCCCCGAGGCGTCCAGCACGGTCAACGCTGCGGTCGCCTCGGGAACGAGCTGATAGTTGCCGAGCTGTTGACGTGCCATGGCTGCCTGGACGGCGCCTGCCTGCGCCTCGTCGCGATACGCGACCCCGGTGGCGTGCACCTCGCCCGAATCGAATCCCCCGGCTAGAACGACGCCGATCGATTCGGCGGCAAGGTCCTCGGGCAGTTCCCGCCCGGCGGCCACCACCTGGGCGCGGAAGTCAGGCAAAGCGCGGTGCCCCGGGTCCTCGCGGGTCACGGAGTCGGGTCGTGCCAACCGCACAGCGCTTGCACCAACCGAAACTCCGAGAACCGAAATCATGGGCCGCCTTACTCGACTGTGCACGGGTCCGCATGATGGAATCCCCCACTCCATTGCCCCGCAGTCTAGCGAACGGCATCTCCGGAGCAACCGAGCAGCTGGACAGGGCAGGAGTCGGCGGATCAGGAGTTGCTCGCAATGATCACACCCGCTATTCCCGTGCCGAGGGGAACAACCGTGCACGGTGGCACGACGGCGTGGGCTGGGTCGAGACTGTTGAGAACGAGCTGCTGGGTGAAGGGGTCGTACGGAAGGTTGAAGTGCCCGGTCTGGTCGAGCGGGCACAGATCCTGAACGAGGATGTTTTTCGCGTCGGGGTCGCGCAACGCCACATTGGTGTACGGCTGGATCACCTCGTCGTACCGCGTCCCTATGGTCGTGTACTCGACGCCGGGCACGGTGTCGCCACCTCCGTTGAGCCGGTCGAGGAACTCCGAGCCCTCCACCTGTTCGGCCAGCGCTTCCGAGCCGATCCCTTCGATCAGTTGAGTGCCGCCCGGTACCGACACCACAGCGGTTGCGATCCCGAAGAACGTTCCGCCGTAGGAGGGCGACGCGAGACCGATCCACCGACTCACCTCGCCAGCTCCACCGAGTTCTTTGATGTAGTACCTCGCGACGGTCGCGCCTTGCGAGTGTCCGATGATGTCGACCTCCCCGGCGCCGGTCTCGGACAGCACGTCGTCGACGAACTCCTCGAGTTCGTGTGCACCGACGGCCATCGGCTGCATCCCGAAGTTTTCGGTTCCGGGTTTGCGGCCGTAGTTGAGCGCAAACAGGCAGTAACCGGCGGCCTTCAGTTTCGGGCTCAGGCCTGCCCAGTTGGAGTACGCGCTGCCGTCGCTCCCGTGCACGAGGACCACCGGGGCGGGATGTTCGGGATCGGGACGGCAGGAGAAGTCGTTGACGCCGGGGGGTGCGGAACCGGGGTTGTCTTTCGAGTACCGGATGGCCGCGCCGGCGTCGGACTGTGCCGGACCCGGCTGAGTCGGGATTTCGGCCGCGTGGACGGGGACCGCACCGAGCAGGCAGACGAGCGCACCGAGCAGTGCTGTTGCGAATCCGACCCGGAACTTCGCCATCGCCTCGCCCTCCGTTGCGGCGAGATCAACGTTAGCCCCTGCCCAGACCCCGGTACACCCATCCCGCGTTCCGCCACTGCTGGGCGTCGAGGCAGTTGCGGCCGTCGACCATCACGCGGGCTCGGACTACTCCGGCGAGATCGTCCGGCTTCAGGGCCGCGAATTCGGCCCATTCCGTGAGAACCAGTACCGCGTCGGCGTTTTCGCAGGCGTCGGCCACCGAGGTGGCGTAGTTGAGAGTCGGGAAGAGGCGCCTCGAGTTGTCGAGTGCCTTGGGGTCGTACACGCTCACGACTGCACCGTGTAGTTGCATCATCCCCGCGACATTGAGGGCGGGAGAATCACGGACGTCGTCGGATTCGGGCTTGAATGCAGCACCCAGCACCGCGACGTTGGCGCCCAGCAACGAGCCGCCGCACACTTGTGCCGCCAGTTCGACCATCCGCGTACGCCTGCGCATGTTGATGCTGTCGACCTCGCGGAGAAAATGCAGTGCCTGATTGGCGCCGAGTTCACCGGCCCTGGCCATGAAGGCGCGAATGTCCTTGGGCAGGCAGCCTCCGCCGAATCCGAGTCCGGCGTTGAGGAAGCGACGGCCTATTCTCGCGTCGTAGCCGAGCGCATCAGCGAGCTGGGTGACGTCGGCGCCGGTAGCCTCGCACACCTCCGAGATGGCATTGATGAAGGAGATCTTGGTGGCGAGGAATGCGTTCGCCGACACCTTGACCAGTTCGGCGGTCGCGAGGTCGGTGACCAGGAAGGGAATGTCCTCGGCGAGCAGCGGGGCATACAGCTGACGCAACTGCGTCTCTGCGCTCCCGGGCCGGTCCCGGTCAACTCCCAGGACCATCCGGTCGGGGTGCAGGGTGTCCTCGACGGCAAACCCTTCCCGCAGGAACTCGGGGTTCCACGCCACCTCGACGGCGTCCCCTGCCGGCGCCAGCACCCGCGCACGGGCACCCAGTTCCGCCGCTGTTCCGACGGGGACCGTCGACTTGCCGACGATCACGGCGGGTCGGTCGAGGAGGGGAGCCAGTGTGTCGATCACCGAGTGCACGTGCCGCAGATCCGCGCCGTATTCCCCCTTCTTCTGCGGGGTGCCGACTCCCAGGAAGTGCAGGTCGGCGAACGCGGCGGCCTCGACATACGAGGTGGTGAACTGCAGCCGGCCTGCCTCGATGTTGCGGCGCAGAACCTCGGCCAGGCCGGGCTCGTAGAACGGCACCTCACCCGCGGAGAGTTTCGCCACTTTTCCGGGATCGATGTCGACTCCCAGCACGTCGTGTCCCAATTCCGCCATGCAGGCGGCGTGGGTCGCTCCCAGGTATCCGGTTCCAAAGACGGTGCAGCGCATGCACCGTTGATATCCCGCGCGGGTGAGCAGGGTGTTTACCCGACTGATGTTCCAAGCCAACAGTGCGTGTACGCATGGTGCGGACCGAGACCCTATGCTTCGCCCATGCATGTTCTCTTCGTCTGCACCGGAAACGTCTGTCGTTCCCCAACGGCCGAGCGCCTCACAGTGGCCTTCGCCGAGGAGCTCGGACTGCCCGATCTTACTGCCGAAAGTGCAGGTACCCGGGCCATGGTCGGGCATCCGATGGAGCCGACTGCGGCACAGGTACTCGAAGGCCTCGGAGGCGACCCCAGCGGGTTCACGGCGCGCCGGCTCACCGAGGACCTGGCGGTGGATGCCGACTTGGTGCTGACCATGACCGAGCGTCAGCGGGAGAAGGTGCTGGCAATGGCACCTGAGCAGTTGAAGAAGACCTTCACACTCAGGGAAGCGGCACGACTTGCTGTGGCGGCGGACGCGAAGAGTGTTGCCGACCTGGCCGCAGCGCGTCCCAAACACAGACCGCAAGACACACCCGAAGACATCTCGGACCCGATCGGTCAGGACGAAGAAACGTTCCTGGCCGTCGGGTCCGAGATAGCCGACCTGTTGGGACTACTGACGCGGAGCGTCCGGGACTACTGACGCGGAGCGTCCGGCCCTGACGCGTCCTCCCCGTCCTCGCGGTATCGCCGGGCACGCCGCGGGGCGGGAGGCTGCGCCGTGTACGCGGGTGGATTCACTTGCTCCACCCAGTTGGTGTCGTGTTCTTGCTCCAACACCTGATGTGCCTGGGTCTCGACATAGGCGGAGCTCGCGTGGTGACCGTTCCCGGCCGGCGCCGAGTTCCGTACAGGCGGCGCCGCCGGGGGCTGGGCGGCGTGGACCGGGGGTGGTGGAATTTGCACGGCAGCCTCTGCCCTCTGCATCTGGGGCAGGGACTTATCGGTCTCGTAGTAGTACTTGTACTCGTATACGCCCTGTCCACGGCTCGGCGTCATCGTGATGATCGTGCCCAGGATGGTGGCGCCGACGCTGTGCAAATTCCCGACTGCACGAGACAGCTGCTCCCGCTTCGTCTCGGCGTGCCGGGCGATGACCAGGGCACCATCCGACAGTGCGGTGAGCACGGTGGCGTCGGTCACCGGCAGCAGGGGTGAGGCGTCGACGATGACGTAGTCGAAGCGTTCGCGAAGGTCGGCGAGAACCTGTCGCGCCGTCGCCGTTCCGAGCAACTCACTGGGATTCGGCGGGATCGGTCCGGATGCAAGCACGGTCAACCCGTTGTACTGCGTCGGCTGGAGCACTGTGTCGAGCTTGGCCTGCCCCGCCAACACGCTACTGAGACCGACCGATCCGACGACGCCCAGATACTTGGACACGCGCGGCTTCCTCAGGTCGCCTTCGACGAGGCACACGTTCTTGCCGCCTTCGGCGAGAACCAGCGCGATATTGATCGCTGTTGTCGTCTTGCCCTCTGTCGGTAGCGAACTGGTGACCACGATGACCCGGGGCGGGTTGTCGACCTCGAGGAATTGCAGGTTGGTACGGAGTTCTCGGTACGCCTCCGCACTCGACGAGTGGCCCTCCGCGAAATTGATGGCTTGCTGAGTCTGCCGATCCTTGTCGAACGGAATGGTGCCGATCAAGGCAGATCCTGCCAGCTCCTCCACCGTGCGACGGTCTTTCACGGTGTTGTCGAGGCGGTCACGCAGGACGGCGAGCGCGATGCCCAGCAGGAGACCGACCGCGGCACCGAGCGCCAGATTGCGCAGTATCTTCGGCGAGACGGGGGTCGACGGCGTCTGTGCCTGCTGTTCGACGACGACGCGCGCCGTGGGTGCTCCGCCCTTCTCCGGCGCCTCGAGTTCACGTGCCATCACGACGAATTCGTCGGACAGCGCGTTGGCGATGTCGCGCGCTCGTTCCGGGGAGGGATCCTGGACTGTGACGTCGACGAGAACGGTGTCGGGTGCGGACGTCGCTTTCACCTGGGAAGCGAGCTCGGCCGGTGTCTCGGAGAGACCCAGCTTGTCGATGGTGCGCTGCGCGAGCGTCTCACCGGTCAGCAGCTTGGTGTACGACGTCACACGATTCATCGAATACTGACTGCCCTGCTGAAGCTCGCCGACCGACGAGCCGGCAGAGGTGGAGACGAACAACCGGGTGGAGGCTTCGTACAGCGGCGTAGTGAGCAGTGAGGCACCGAGCGCCCCGAGGATCGCCACCACCGTGGTGATGGCGATGATTTTCCATCGTGCCTGCAGAATGCGCAGGTAGTCCTGGATTTCCATTTTCGAGTCTCCCATCGAGTTCACGTGCCGAGCGCCGTGATCGCGTTGTCATTCGTCGTTTCCTGACCCGATCGAATCTCCTCGTCTCGAAGGATGCGGGCCTTGGCTTGCTCAGGTTCCAGGGGCCACTGTGTTCCCCCGATCGCGTAACACTCGGCCTATTTCGGCGAGCGGCTTCTTGTCCGCCAAGGCGGCATGGGTGGCGTCGACGTCGATTTCGGTGAGGTTCTCGCCGAGACGCCCCCGCCACATCTGCGGCGGACGCGCATGGAGTTCGAGGTCTGCTGCTGCGGTGAAGAAGTGGATCTCTCCGTCGTAACGCCGGGGCTGGTGTTGGGCGTTGATGAGCCCGAGACGGTCGATGATGTTTCCGAGTCGGCGGAGCCTGGCGGGGGTGAGGAAACTCAGACCCGGGAGCTCTTCACTCAGAATCCGTGCGGCGTCGTCGTAGTCGATGCCGCCGTCCGGCAATCGATCTGCCGGCACGCCGAGTTCGGCCAGCGCATCTCCGATCGACGGCTGCTCGCCTCGGAGGTCGTCCCGGTCGTGGAATTCCGGCGGCAAGGTGTCGAGCATTGCCAGTGTCTCGACTGTCTCGTCGTTCTCGCTCAACTGGACGGCCATCTCGTGTGCGATGATGCCACCCAGTGACCAGCCCAGCAGGTGGTAGGGACCGCTGGGTTGCACAGTTCGGATGGCCTCGACGTAGGAGGCGGCAAGGTCAGGGATGCTGTCGGGGACGTTGCCGGTCCCCGTGGCCTGGAGGCCGTAGAGGGGGCGGTCGCCGACGCTGTCCGTGAGCCCTGCGTAGCACCAGGACATTCCGCTCGCCGGGTGGACACAGAAGAGGGGCGGCCCCTCCCCGGTTCCACCCAACCGCACCACGGTATCGAGCGCACCCTCGGACAGTTCGGGGCCTGCCTCGATCCGGGCGGCGAGTTGCTGCACGGTGGGGTCGGTGAACACCCACTGAATCGGCACTTCCCGGCCGAGGCGTCGGCGCAGTTCACCGGCCACGATGGCCGCGCCCATCGATGTACCGCCGAGTGTGAAGAAGTCCTCGTCGGCGGGCACGGTGTCCACGCCGAGCGCACCTGCCATCGCATCGGCCACGTCTCGCTCGACTCGTCCGAACGGCAGGACAGTCGCCTCGGTGTCGAATAGCGGCTCCCGGAGAGCGTGTCGATCCACCTTGCCCGACGGCATCACCGGCAACCGGTCCAGAACGGTGACGGCGGAGGGTACGAGGTGCCGGGGCAGCAGACTACGCGCGTGGGCGCGGACCGCAGCCGACGTGAGGTCGGGGTCACCACCGACGTAGGAGACCAGGACGGTGACGCCTTCACCCGTGGTGTGGGGCACGGTGACGGCGAACTGGACATGGGGGTGACGGAGTAACGCCGAATCCACTTCGGCGGGTTCCACCCGGATCCCGGCGATCTGCACCTGCGCGTCGCGGCGGCCCAGGTATTCCAGTTCACCGTCGATCGTGCGCCGCACCAGGTCACCGGTGCGGTACATCCGCTCACCGGGTTTGCCGTAGGGGTGGGCAACGAATTGCGTTGCGGTGAGGTCGGTACGGCCCACATACCCGCGTGCGACGCTGGTACCGGCGAGGTACAGCTCCCCCACCACACCCTCCGGGACGGGGTGCAGGCGCGCGTCCAGCACGAGAGCGGCACCGCCGTCGATCACCGTGCCGATATTCACTCGGCCGGGCTCGAGTGGTCCGGCGAGGGACCCGAGGATGGTGAACTCGGTGGGCCCGTACGCGTTGAACAGCCGATGCCGACCAGACCACCGTGCGGCCAGTTCGGTGGGCAGTGCTTCACCGACGGCCACGACGGTCCGCGGCGACAGCGTCTCGGCATCGAGGGTTGCCAGCACACTGGGTGTCGCGATGAGGTGCGTGATCTGTCCGCTGTCGACAGTCTCGGCCAGTTCCTCTCCGGCGTAACCGTATTCGGAAGACATCACCAGGCTTCCGCCGGAGCTCAGCGCGTAGAGCATCTCGAACAGCGAGGCGTCGAAGGTGGGTGAGGCGAGTTGCAGCACGCGGACGTCGGGTTCGGCGCCGAGAACCGGCGGCTGTGCGGCCACCACGTTCACCAGCCCCCGATGCGGCACCACCACACCTTTCGGTTGTCCTGTGGATCCGGAGGTGTAGATGAGGTAGGCCGCGTGATCCGGTTCCGTCGCTTGCGCGTAGCCGCGCCGACGAGAGCGTCGATCCCCGGCGGCCGGTGTCTGCTCGTCCCACTGCGGATCGGACAGATCGAGCCATTCCACGGCGTCGGGGAGTGTGGAGACGACGTCCCCGACCGTCACGCCGAGCACCGCGGCCGAATCGGTGATCATCCAGGCGACGCGCTCCGGGGGATGCGCCGGGTCGACCGACACCCACGCCGCACCGGACTTCGTCACGGCCCACACGCCCATGACCCAATAGCGGCCGCGGGGTGTCGCGATCACCACGACATCTTCGGGTCCGACGCCCTGGCCGATCAGCCGCCCTGCCCAGCGTTCCGCTTCCGCGTCGAGTTCCGCGTACGTCCACTGCCGGTCGCCGTCCACCACCGCGACCGCGTCCGGGGTCGCCCGCACCTGGGCGTCGAACACGTCGGCGAGGGTGCGGGGCGACGGTGTGCGCAGCGGACCACGTACCAGCTCGTCGTACTCGTGCTCGGTGAGGAGGGTGACGTCTCCCACCGGAATCGACGGGTTGTCGGTGACGGCGTCGAGGATGCGACCGTAGCGTCCAACCAATCCCCGGGCGGTGGCCTCGTCGAACAGGTCGGTGGCGTAGGCCAGTCGCAGGGTGAGGGTTTCGCCGGTATCGAGGACGTCCCAGACGAGGTCGAATTCGATGCGCGGGTCTTCGACATCGACCGGTGCGGCACCGGGCAGACTGATGGGTTGCGCCGGCACGTGCCGATAATTGAGGACCACCTGGAACAGCGGGTTGTGGGCGGGAGAACGCTGCGGTGCGACCCGCGCGACGACGTCGTCGAACGGGACGTCCGCGTGTGCGAACGCCTCGAGGTCCACCATTCGTACCCGCTCGAGCAGTTCCGTGAACGACAATGTGGCCGGCACCTCGGTACGCAGCGCCACGGTGCCGACGAACATGCCCACCAGCCGGTCCAGCACCGGGTCGGGTCGCCCACCCACGGCCGTGCCCACCACGACGTCGGTCTCTCCGCTCTCCCGCGCGAGCAACACGGCGAGCGCGGCATGCAACACCATGAAGTCGGTGACTCCGTGCTCCCGGGCCAGTCGATGCAGCCGCGCGCGTAGTTCCTCGTCGAGGACCCAGTCCACGCCGGAACCGGTGTGGCTGGGGTGCCGCGGCCGCGGGCGGTCCGTCGGCAGTGCCAGCGGCGCGTCGACGCCGTCGAGGACTCGTCCCCAGTAGTCGAGTTGAGTATGCGCGACACTGTCGGGATCCGCGGCGTTACCGAGCATCTCGCGCAGCCACAGGGTGTAGTCGCCGTAGTCGACGGGAAGTGGTTCCCACTGCGGCGCTGTGCCTTCCGCCCGAGCCTGGTAGGCGTCGGCGAGGTCGGCGAGCACCGGATTCATCGAGCCGCCGTCGAGGGCGATGTGGTGCACTATCGCGGCGATCACGTAGCCGCCGGCAGGGTCGGTCCACATCTGCACGCGCAGCGGAGGTTCGTGTTCGAGGTCGAAACGTCGGCTGCCGAATTCGTGAAGGTCTGTGTCACTGTCCGCCGGTACGAGGCTGCCGAGGACTTCGGTGGTGGGCACGATCACCTGGTGCGGGCCGTCCGCATCGGCGGGAAAAACAGTTCGCAGCACTGCATGCCGTTCCACCACATCCGTGATCGCCGCCCACAGGACGGCCGGGTCCACGCCGGCGTCGAGTCGTGTGCCGAACACCAGGTGATGGACGGACGCGTCGGGATCCACTCTGTTGAGGAGCCACATGCGTTGCTGCTGCGGCGAGAGGGGAACTCGGGCATTCGGGTCGCGGCGCACGATCGCCGGGCGCTGAGCTGCTCCGGTCGATCGTTCGTGGTCGAGCCATTGTGCGAGGGTGGCGGCGGTGGGGTTCTCGAACAACGCCCGCCATGCCACGGTCACCCCGAACGCCGCGGAGAGCCGGCCGGCCACCGCGGTGGCGAACAGCGAATCACCACCGAGGTCGAAGAAACTGCGATCCGCACCGGGCAGGTCGACATCGAGGACATCGGCGAAGACACCTGCCACCAGCTCTTCGGTAACCGTTCGGGGCGGCAGCACATTCACCGGCTGCACGTCGGGCAGCTTCAGCGCGCGCACATCGAGTTTGCCGTTGGCGGTCAGGGGCAGGGACTCGAGCACGACCATTCTCGGCGGCACCAGGTACGCGGGCAGTTGTTCGGCCAGCCGCTCGGTCAACGATGCCGGATCCACGTCGGTGCCGGTGACGAAGGCGGTGAGTTCGCCGTCGCGGAGAAGTACAGCGGCTTGTTCCACTCCGGTCAGACGGAGCAGCCCCGCCTCCACCTCGGCGGGTTCGACTCGCATGCCGCGCACCTTCACCTGCCGGTCCACGCGGCCGAAGAACGACAACGCACCGTCTGCACGGCGATGCACCAGGTCACCGGTGCGATACCGGCGCGAGCCACCCTCGGCGGCAATGAAACTCGCCGCAGTGAGGCCGGGTTGGTCCACGTATCCCCGGGCGAGACCCGGACCGGACAGATACAGTTCGCCGACGCCACCCACCGGCACGGGCTGCAGGCGGGAGTCCAGGACGGTCGCCGTGGCGCCGGCGACCGGTGCGCCGATGGTCACCTCGCCGTTCACCTCGGTGAGCGTGGCCACCACGGTGGTTTCGGTGGGCCCGTAGGCGTTGAGCATGAGCCGACCGGCACTCCACACTTCGGCCGGCTCGGCGCGCAGCGCCTCACCACCCACCGCCACCACGCGCAACGCGTCGAGCCCGTCGGAATCGAGGGTTGCGAGCACTGCGGGTGTGGAGAGGTAGTGCGTCACGTGCTGTTCCGCGAGGAAGCGCTGCAACTCGGGGCCCGCGTACACGTCGGGCGGGGCGCACACCAGGCAGGCGCCCGATCCGAACGCCAGCAACATCTCGAGGAGCGCTGCATCGAAGGCGGGGTTGTATCCGTGCAGTACCCGGGAGTCCGGCGTCACCCGGTAGCGCTGCACGACCTCGGTGGTCAGCGAGGCGAGCCCACTGTGCGTGAGGGCGACGCCTTTCGGGACTCCCGTCGACCCGGAGGTGTAGATGACGTAGGCGAGTCCCCGTGCGGAGTCCCGGTACGACGCGGTCGCGGCGATTGCCCGGTTCGGGCTGGGCACGTAGGCGGCGCCGGTCTTCGTGATCGCCCACAACTCGGCGACGAAGTCGACGGATCGCGGCAGATCGATCGGCAGTATCCACCCGGGCCCGTAACCCTCGGCGACCAATTCGCGGGCGCGCGCATTCGACTGCCGGTCGAGTTCGCGATACGTCAGCGTCCGTGTGCCGTCGGTGACTGCGGGGTTGTCGGGGTACGCGGCGGCGGTCGAGGTCAGGATCTCGGCGAGGGTGCGTTCCTCCGCGGCAGGTGCTCCCACGAGTGGCGGCGCCCCGGTGAGCGTGATGTCGCCGGTGGCCACCTCAGGGTCGTCGGCGACAGCTGCCAGCACCCGGACGAATTCCTCGGCCAGCGACTGGGCGGTGGCGTGGTCGAACAGATCCTGCGCATAGGCGACGGCGCCCGTCATTCCCGCCGGGTCGGCGCCGTCCCACAGTTCGGTGAGGGTGAGGTGAAGGTCGAATTTGACTGTCCCGGTGTCGACTTCCTCCGCCTGCACGTCGAGTCCGGACACCCGCACGGCGGGAGGTTGCAAATTCTCCAGCGCCAACGCGACCTGGGGAACACGGCCACCGAGGAGGTCCGCGATCACCTCGAACGGAACCTCGGCATTGTCGAATGCCTCCACGTCGAAGTCCCGCACCTGGGCCAGCAGACCGGTGAACGGCATGTCCGGCTCCACCTGCGCGCGCAGGGCCAGGGTGTTCACGAACATCCCCACCATCGCATCCAGCGCCGGGTCTCCGCGACCGGCGACGGCGGTGGCGATCGTGATGTCACGTTGGTCGCCGAACCTGGCCAGGAGTACAGCCAGTGCGGCGTGCAGCACCATGAACGGAGTGGCCCGGTGATCGTGTGCCAGCCGGTGGACCGCCCGCTGCAACGGCGCAGGCACGAAGAACGGCACCGTCCCCGCCGTGTTCCCGGGAGCATCCTTGCGGGGACGGTCCACGGGGAAGGGCGCGACCGATTCCGCGCCGGCCAATGCGACCCGCCAGCGCTCGATACCGCGGGCCGCATACGCACTGCCCAGCAGCTCGTCTTCCCAGAGCGCATAGTCGGCGAATTGCACGGCCAGCGGCTCCCACTCCGGAGCGGTACCTGCACACCGAGCCGCGTACGCCGCGAGCACGTCGGCCACCAGCGGGGCGAGAGACCAGCCGTCGGCGGCGATGTGGTGGAGGGTGACCACCAGAACGTGGACGTCGGGCGCTACTCGCAGCAGTTGCATCCGCAGCGGCGGCTGGGCGGTGAGGTCGAATGGTGCTCGCGCCGCACGCATCACCGTGTCGGCGACATCCGAGGCCTTCACCTCCCGAGGAGTGAGGTCGACTGCCACGCTGTTCGTGATCTCTTGCCACGGCGACTCCCCCGGCGCCGACGGATAGCGGGTACGCAGCACCTCGTGGCGGGCGATCACGTCCCCGAGTGCGGCGGCCAGTGCCGTCACCTTCAGGTCACCTTCCAGCCGCACGGTGGCTGGAAGGTTGTAGGTGGCAGATTCCGGGTTGCGGCGATTCCACACCCACATGCGGTACTGGCTGCGCGACAGCGGTACCCGGTCCGGGCGACGCCGGGCTCCGAGCGCGGGACGCAGGTCCGCCGCGGGCACCGACGTGTCGAGGGCGGCGGCGAGTTCGGCCACGGTGGGATGCGCGAAGAGGGTGCGCAGCGGGACCGGGAATCCGACGGTCTCGGTCAGACGAGCCGTCAGTTGTGTTGCCAGCAACGAGTTTCCGCCGGCATCGAAGAAGTGCGCTCCCCTACCCGCCGTACCGATACCGAGTACGTCCGCGAACACCTCGGCGACCGCGCGCTCGGTGTCGGTGACCGGCGCTTCGTGATCCCCTGCACCGAGGACGGGGACGGGGAGCGCACGAACATTCAGCTTCCCGTTGACCAGCGGAGGCGGCGAGGTGAGCACCACGACAGCGGCCGGCACCAGATACGACGGCAGGATTTCGGCGAGGCGGTGGCGCAGCTCGACGGTATCGAGCTCGGCGCGCGGCAGAACGTACGACGCCAGCACGTCGTGGCCGGTAGGCGTCGTGTGCACCACGGTGGCGGCGAAGTCCACGTCGACGAGCCCGGCGATGGCAACGTCGATCTCGCCGGGTTCGATGCGCACCCCGCGTACTTTGACCTGAGCGTCGTTGCGGCCGAGGAATTCGAGGACGTGGCCATCACCGGCCATCTTCCACCGCACCAGGTCACCGGTGCGGTACCTGCGCCGGCCGTCGGAGGAAGCTACGAACCTCTCAGCTGTCAGTCCCGGCTGCCCGGCATAACCCCGGGCGAGGCCCGCGCCCGCGAGGTAGAGCTCACCGGGCACCCCGACGGGGACCGGACGCAACCGCTGGTCGAGGACGACGGCCTCGATGCCCGGCACGGGTTCACCGATCGGCACGAACCCGCCCTGTGCGAGCGGGCCCGAGGCGATCGCGTACATGGTCGCCTCGGCCGGTCCGTAGCCGTTGACCATCCGGCGTCCGGGTGCCCACCGATCCACCAGTTCGGTACCCAGACGTTCCCCGCCCAGCATGATCATCCGCAGATGCGGCAACTCGCGCGCACCGATCGTGGCCAGGGCCGTCGGGGTGATGCAGGCGTGTGTGATCCGCTCCCGTTCCAGCAGAGCGCCCAGTTCCGGCCCCGCGAACTCGGCCTCGGATGCGAGAACCAGGGTCGCGGCCGAAGCACCCGCAACGAGAATTTCGAGCAACGCCATGTCGAAGCCGGCGGCCGCACGGTGCAGCATCCGGGATCCGGGACCGGCGGCGTAGCGCTGGGCGACGTCCAGGTCGAGTGCGGCGAGGCCGCGGTGTGTGACCACCACTCCCTTGGGGGTGCCTGTGGTACCGGAGGTGAACACCACGTAGGCGGGCTGGTCCGGGTGGACGTGTGGCGGCGCCGTCGCCATCGCCGACGGGTCCGGTTGCGCGCGGGGTTGCAGCCAGGTGATCTCGCCGCCGAGGGCGACGGAGCCCACGCCGAGGGTGGTGCCCGCCGCGGCGAGCATCGCGTGTACCCGCACGCTGGGCAGATCGGGATCGATGAGTACGGGTGCTGCACCGGTTTTCGCGATGGCCCACAGCGCCACCACGGACTGCGCCGATCGCGGCACCGCCCACGCCACCGTCGTGCCCGGCCGCGCGCCGAGTGCTCGTAGGTCGCGGGCCAGGGCGTCCGACTGCAGGTCGAGCTGCCGATAGGTGACGGCCGTGGCGCCGTCCTGCACCGCGACTGCGCCGGGAGCCAGCACCGCCCCGCGGGTGAGGATTCGGTGCAGCGGAACGGGGGCGGGTGCCGCGACGCCACGGGCAGGGGCGAGTACTGCTCGCTCGGTCGGACTCGACAAGTCCACGTCGCCGACCCGTAGATCCGGTTCTGCGGTGACCGACCCGAGCAACCGCACGAGTTGTTCGGCGAACGCGATGACCGTCGAGCGGTCGAACAGTTCGGCGTCGTACCCGAATTCGAGCTGCATGCGTCCGCCCGGTGCTGCCTCGGTGGCGGTGAGCTGGAGGTCGAAGTTCGCGGGATTCGTCGCCGGCGTCACCGGCGTGACCTCGAGGCCTGGCAGGGTGAAGTGTCCCGGGCGGTGCCGCTGCATCGACAGCGCCACCTGGAACAGCGGGTGATGTGACGTCGAGCGGGCGGGATTGAGCAGTTCCACCAGAGTCTCGAACGGCACGTCGGCGTGCGTGTACGCGGCGACGTCCTGCGTGTGGACGTGGGCCAGCACCTCGGCGAAGGTGGCGGACGGATCGATGTGTGTGCGCAGCACCAGGGTTCCGGCGAACATACCGACGACATCGTCGAGTTGCGGGTCGGTGCGCCCGGCGACAGCGGTGCCGATCGGGATGTCCCGACTGCCGCTGTACTTGGAGAGCAGCACGGCCAGCGCGGCATGCAACACCATGAACGAGGTGGCGCGCCCCGCACGCGCCAAGGCGGCGATGCCGTCGTGCAGTAGCTCGTCCAACTCCACGGTGTGGACGAGTCCGCGCCCCGACGGCGCCGCGGGACGCGGGTGATCGAGGGGCAGCGTCACTTGTTCCGGCAGATCGGCCAGCGTCTCGAGCCAGTACTCCCGGCCGAGATCGTTCCGCATGGTGCGTTGCCACACGCTGTAGTCGCTGTACTGCACCGGCAGCGGAAGCCATTCCGGGCTGCGACCGTCGAGTCGTGCACGGTAGGCGACCGCGGTGTCGCGGATCAGCGTGCCCAGCGACCAGGCATCGGCGGCGATGTGATGGACCACCAACGCCAGCACGTGCGCATCGGCACCGACGCGATACAGACGTCCCCGAACCGGCGGTGCGGTGGCGACGTCGAATCCTGTGCCGACGAGGGCTCGCACGTGGGCGTCGAGCGCGTCGGCGGGAATGGCGACCGGGGCCAGGTCGAGGGGGACCGCGTCGGCCGCGAGCAGTACCTGGTGCACCCCCTCGGTGTCGGACGGGTACACGGTGCGCAACGCCCGGTGCCGCTCGAGCAGGTCTCGGGCCGCAGCAGCGAAGGCCGCGGCGTCCAGTTCGCCGTCGAGACGGAGGGCGATCGGAATGTTGTATCCAGTTGCGCCTGTGTCGAATTGGTTGAGAACCCACATCCGCTGCTGAGCGGGCGAGAGCGGCACCCGGCCGCGCAACCGGTCCGGCAGCAGAGCGGGCCGACGACGCCCGGTGTGTGCCCGGTCCTCCACGCGGGCTGCCAACTCGGCCACAGAGGGCGCTTCGAAGATGTCGCGCACTGTCACGTCGGTGTCGAATACGGCACTCACCCGGGTCGCGACCCGGGTGGCGATCAGCGAATTGCCGCCCAGTTCGAACAGGCTGCGGCGGATGTCTACCTCGGGCGAGCCGAGCAGTTCGGCGAAGACGCCGGCGACCACTTCTTCGATCGGGCCGTGCGGCACCTGCCACTCGTCCGCGGTCACGTCCAGTTCGGGCAGTGCACGCCGGTCCACTTTGCCGTTGCGGGTCAACGGAATCGACGGCAGCGGAATAATTGCTCCGGGCACCATGTACTCGGGCAGGATCGCGCGCAGGTGCCGCGTGAGCGAGGCCGGATCGACTCCGGCCGCCACGTAGGCCACCAATCGCTCGCCGATACTCGTGGTGCGCAGCAGAACCACCGCCCGTTCGACGTCGGGGTGGCGCAGTAGCGCTGCCTCGACCTCGCCGGGCTCGATGCGGTACCCGTGGAACTCCACCTGCGAGTCGGCCCGGCCGAGGTAGTCGAGTTCTCCGTCGCTACGCCGGCGGGCGAGGTCTCCCGTGCGGTACATGCAGGCACCGGTCGTGAACGGGTCGGCCACGAACCGCAGGGCGGTCAGGCCGGGTCGCCCGAGGTAGCCACGCGACACCTGCGGTCCCGCGACATACAGTTCCCCGACGGTCCCCGGCGGCACGGGTCGCAGCGAGGTGTCCAATACGTACGTTCGCATTCCCGGAATCGCCCAGCCGAGGGAGGCCCTGCCGTCGCCGACGCTCACGTCGGCGTGGGTGACGTGCACGGTGGTTTCGGTGATCCCGAACATGTTGACGGCGCGAACCGAGGGGTGCCTCGCGAGCCACGGTGACACCAGCGCAAGGTCGAGAGCCTCCCCACCGAAGATCAGCAGTCGCACGGTGTCGGTGATGTCGAATTCGGCCAGCTGACCGAACGCGGACGGCGTCTGGTTGAGTACCGTCACACCCTCGCGGCTCAGCAGTTCCGCGAACTCGCGGGGAGAACGGGCCACCTCGTGTTCCACCAGCACCAGACGCCCGCCTGTGGTGAGCGCTCCCCACATCTCCCACACCGAGAAGTCGAAGGCGTGGGAATGGAACATGGTCCACACGTCGCCCGCACCGAAATCGAATTCTCGGCACGTATTCGCCAGCAGCCAGAGCACATTGGCGTGTGAGACCAGCACACCTTTCGGCTCGCCGGTGGAGCCAGAGGTGTAGATGAGGTAGGCGCCGTGCGCCCGTGAGTGGTTGAGGAGTCCCTGGACTCGCGAACCACTCACAGGCGAAGCCTCGAGCAGGAGAACCGGGCACGAGACCTCGGGCAGCTGTGCGGCGTCTCCGGCGGAGGTCAGCAGCACCGCGGGTGACGCGTCGGCGAGGAGGTAGCGCACGCGTTCGGCCGGGTAGTCGACGTCGACGGGCAGGTACACACCACCGGCGCGGACTACCGCGAGCAGCGCTGCGATCAGGTCTGCGGACCGCGACAGCGCCACGGCGACGACGTCTTCGGCCTCCACTCCGGCATCGATCAGCATCGCGGCCAGCTCGGCGGAACGCCGGTCCAGTTCACCGTAGGTCAGGGTGGTCTCGCCGTCGGTGACGGCCACCGCGGTCGGCTTCTCGGCGGCGCGCTGTTCGAAGAGTTCCGCCACAGACTCCGCCGTGGGTGCGACGCCGTCGGTGCCCGCCACCAGGGTCCTCTGTTCGTCCGCGGTCAGCACCTCGATGGCGCCGATGTGGACGTGGGGCCGGTCGGTTACCGCACGGAGGATCAGTTGCAGTCGCTGCACCCACAGTTCGACGGTGTGCTGATCGAACAGTTCGGTGGGGAAGGTGAACACGCCGTCGAGACCCGCGGCGCTTCCGTCGGGGGTGCGCCGGTCGCGCAGCGACACCTCGAGGCCGAAGCGGCTGATCCCGGTGCCTGCCGCGCGGCTGCGGACGACGAGGCCGGGTAGTTGGGGCAGCCGGTCGGCGCCGCCGTCGCCGAAGTTCTCGAACGCCAGCATCACCTGGAACAACGGATGGTGACCCGCCGACCGTGTGGGTGCGAGGGCGTCGACCACGAGGTCGAACGGCACCTCGGAGTGCGCGAACGCGGCGATGTCCGTCTCCCGCACCGACGCCAGCAGTTGCGTGAACGCCTCGCGCGGGTCTATCCGGCTGCGCAGGGCCACGGTGCCGACGAACATGCCGACCACGTCGTCCAGAGCGGGGTCGGTGCGACCTGAAGTGGGGGTTCCCACGGCAAAGTCGTCGGATCCGGTCAGCTTGGACAGCAACACGGCCAGCGCCGCGTGCATCACCATGAAGAGGGTCGCGTTCTGCCGGTGCGCCAGTTGTTCGAGTGCGCGGTGCAGTTCGGCCGGCACAGTGAATTCCACGACACCGGCGGTCCACTGCTCGGTGCCGGGACGCGTCCGGTCGGTGGGCAGGGCCAGCAGCGTGGGCATGTCGTTCAATGCCTCGGCCCAGTACTCGAGTTCGCGGTGTACCAGGCTGTTCGGATCGGCGGGATCGCCGAGGATCTCACTTTGCCATCGCGCGTAGTCGGTGTACTGCACGGGGAGCGCCGGCCACGTAGGCGCCCGGTGGTTCAGCCGTGCCGCGTACGCGGTGGTGAGGTCTCGGACCAGTGGGGCGAAGGACAGTCCGTCGACGGCCACGTGATGCAGCACGACGGCAAGGGTGTATCGCTCGGGTGCCCTTTGGAACAGGGCCAGGTGCACGGGCCGCTCTACCGCGAGGTCGAATCCCTCGGTGGCGAGGGCGGCAATGGCGTCGTCCACGGAAGCTTCCTCGATGCGGACCGGTGTCAACTCCACGTCGGGCGGGCCGATCATCTGTACGACGCCGGTGTCGGTTGCCGTGAACACGGTGCGCAGCGTGGCGTGCCGCTCGACGACATCGGTGAGCGCCTGTTGCAGCGCCTCGACATCGAGGGCACCGTCCAGGTCGACAGCGAACGGCACGTTGTAGGCGGAGGACCCTGGCGCGAGCTGACCCAGCAGCCACAACCGTTGTTGCGCGAACGCCGCCGGTGCCGGACTGTCGATGTCGCGGGCCATTAGCGGCGGCCGCTGCTCCCCGCCCTCGGCAATCAACGCCGCTAGGCCGGCGACGGTCGGATGGTCGAACAGGTGACGCACCCCGACGCGCACCCCGGACACCGATGACAGTCGCGACACCACCCGGGTAGCGGACAACGAGTTACCGCCCAGCGCAAAGAAATTGGTGTCGGCTCCCACCTCGGGCACCCCGAGCACCTGGGCGACTGCGTCGGCCACCACCTGTTCGAGGGGTGTCTGTGCCCCACGCGTGGACGAGACTGGCACTTCCGGCGCGGGAAGCGCGGATCTGTCGATCTTTCCGCTCGCCGTCAGCGGCATCTGGTCGAGCACCGTGATCGATGCCGGCACGAGGTAGCGCGGCAGTCGCGCGGCGACGAGGGCGCGCAGTGCCCCCGACTCCAGGTCGTTGCCGCTGACGTACGACGCCAGTGCGCCGCCCCGCACGATCGTCACCGCAGCGCGGACCCCGGGAGCAGAGGCCAGCACCGCGTCGATCTCGCCGGGTTCGACCCGGAATCCACGGATCTTCACCTGGCTGTCGGCACGCCCGACGAACTCGAGCTCACCCAACTGGTTCCACCGCACCAGGTCACCGGTGCGGTACAGGCGTCCACCGCCGTATGGGTTGGCGACGAAGGTGCCCGCGGTCAATCCCGGCCTGCCCACGTACCCCTGCGCCAGACCGGGTCCCGACAGGTACAGCTCCCCCACTACGCCGACTGGAATGGGTCGAAGTCGCGCATTCAGTACCACTGCCGACATGCCGTGGACGGGGCCGCCGATCGCGATGTGCGATCCGGACAGCTCGGCGGCCGTCGCCCAGATCGTCGTTTCGGTGGGGCCGTAGAGATTCAGCACCGTGCGTCCAGTGCCCCATTGGGACACCAAATCCGGCGGGCATACGTCACCTGCGACTGCGAGAACTTCGAGGGTTTCGAGTCCGCTCGGGTCGATCGTCGCCGGCACCGCCGGGGTCGACGTCCAATGGGTGATCTGCTCGCGCCGTAAGAGGTTTCGCAGCTCGTCACCGCCGAAGACGTCGGGGGGAGCGATCACCAGCACGGCCCCGGTGGTGAACGCCAGGAGCATCTCGTGGATCGACGCATCGAACATGAGGGACGCCGCGTGCAGCACCCGCGACTGCGGGGTGGCCCCGTAGAAGCGGCGCAGTGCGGCGGCGTGACCGGACAGGCCGCGGTGTGTCACCACGACGCCCTTGGGAGTGCCGGTCGACCCGGAGGTGTAGATCACGTACGCGGGGTGGTCGACGGACGGCGGCCGAACCCGCTCGTCGTCGGATACCGGGATCGGGTCGCTGCCGATGCCGGACAGGTCCAGTGGTGTGATACCGCCGGGCACCAGCGAGGCGTCGAGCGTGAGCGCTTGGGTGACACCCGCATCGGTGAGGAGGTGCGCGGTGCGCTCAGCCGGCTGGTCGACGTCGATCGGTACGAACGCGGCGCCGCTGCGCGCGATCGCCCACACCGCGATCACCGATTCGAGCGAGCGCGGCATCAGGACCGCGACCCGGTCACCGGGCCCGACACCGAGTGCGATCAGGCGGCGGGCCCACCAGTTGGACCGGGCATCCAGTTCGCGGTAGGTCAGTTCCTCGTTGCCGCAGCGTGCAGCGACTCCGGGCCGATCACCCCGCAACAGTTCCGGAAGTGTCTGTGGCTCCGGGGCTTTCGGTCCCAGGGACGGCACCAGCGCGGCTGTCTCGGCGGGCGTTACCAACTCGATGTCGCCGAGTGTCCGGGAAGGATCCGCCACCGCCGCGGACAAAATGCGGTGCAGCAGCTCCGACCACCGGACGACGGTGGCGGAGTCGAACAGTTCCGCCGGGTACACGAGGTCGCCGTCCAGGCCGGCGGGTGTCCCGTCGTGGTCCCGCGTCTCGCGGAGAGACAGTTCGAGGTCGTACCGGCTGACGGCGCTCTCGATGCTGCGACGACGGACGGCGACGTCGTCGAGCTGTAGCTCGGTTTCGCCGAAGTTCTGGTACGCGAGCATCACCTGGAACAGCGGGTGGTGAGTTGCCGACCGCACGGGGGCGACGGCGTCGACCACCTGATCGAACGGCAGGTCGGCGTGCGCGAACGCTTCGAGATCGTTATCCCGGACCGTTGCCAGGAACTCGGCGAACGTGCTGCGGGAATCGACCTGAGTGCGCAGCACTACTGTTCCGGCGAACATCCCCACCAGGTCGTCGAGCGCCGGGTCGGGCCGTCCGGAGGTCGGGGTGCCCACGGCGATGTCTTCGCTTCCGCTGAGCACGGCGAGCGTTAGCGCCAACGCGCTGTGCATCACCATGAAGGGGGTGACGCCACAGCTGCGGGCCACGCCGTCCACGGCCCGGTGCAACGCGGGGTCCACCGAGAACGCCACCTTTCCGGCAGTCCGGGCGGAGGCCGGTACCCGCGGGCGGTCGGTCGGCAGCGGAAGCAGCTCGGGACTGCCTTGCAGCCGCTCGGACCAGTACGTGATGTCCGCCGGCGCGGCGGCGGCCGACACCGATCGCTGCCACCGCGCGAACTGGCGGTAGCCCACCGGCAACTCCGGCCACCCGGGTTCGTGTCCGGCGCGGCGCGCCGCATACGCCGTCATCATGTCGCGGGTCAAGGGGCCGAACGACAGTCCGTCCACCGCGATGTGGTGCGCGGCGACGGCGACGGTGTAGAGCTCGGGTGCGCGTTGAAATATCCGAATTCGTACGGGCACTTCGCGGGTGAGGTCGAAGCCGTGCCCGGACACGGCCGCGAGCGCGTCGTCGAGTGCACCGGGGGCAACAGCGATCGGCGACAGGTGGAGGTCGACCGGCCGCGCCACCTGCACCACACCCGAGGAAGTGTCCTCGAACACCGAGTGCAGCGGCTCGTGCCGCCCCACCACATCGCGTACGGCTGCCGCGAGTGCACTCACATCGACCGGACCGTCGAGGTCGATCGCAAAGGGAACCACGTAGTCGGCTGAGCCGGGGTTCATCCGGTCGTGCAACCACAGCCGTTCCTGTGCAGGCGCGAGGGGCGAAAGGCCTTGGTCTCCGGAGGGACGTCCGTCGACGAGCGGCGGCAGAGGTGCGGTGACGCGCGCATCCCCCAGCCGAATCGCAAGTTGGGCGACGGTCGGCGCGTCGAACACGTCGCGGACGCTGATCCGGCGGTTCAACGCCGCCCTCAATCGTGACACCAATCGTGTTGCGGTGAGCGAGCTTCCGCCGAGGGCGAAGAAATCGGCGTCCACATCGATCGAGGGCACACCCAGCACGTCGGCCACCACGCCGGCCAGGAGCTCTTCCAGCTGCCCGCGCGGCGCGCGGGTGCTGACTTGCGCAGCCGTGGGTGCGGGCAGAGCCTTCCGGTCGAGCTTTCCGCTGCTGGTCAACGGCACGTCGTCGAGCACGGTCACCGAGGCGGGCACCATGTAGCCCGGCAGGCGTTCACGCAGGAACTGCAGAAGTGCATGAGAATCGAGTGTCGTGCCGTGGACGTAGGACGCGAGCACCGGTTCACCCTCGGCCGAGGTACGCACCACCGTTGCGGCGGTGTCGACACCGTGGGCGGCCGCCAGGGCTGCGTCTACTTCGCCGAGTTCCACCCGGAATCCGCGGATCTTCACCTGGTCGTCGGTGCGCCCCGCGAACTCGAGCCGATGGTCGCTGGTCCACCGCACCAGGTCACCGGTGCGATACATCCGGGACCCCGAACTCCCGAATGCGCCGGCGACGAATCGCTGGGCTGTCAAAGCGGATCTGCGGTGATAGCCGCGGGCCAGGCAGTCGCCCGACAGGTACAGCTCCCCGACCGCGCCGACGGGCACCGGCCGCAGTCGGTCGTCGAGCACCACGGCCGAGGTTCCCGCGTAGGGCCGGCCGATGGTGATGCGATCACCGACGTGGAGTGGTTCCGCGCTGGTGCAGACCACGGTGGTTTCGGTGGGGCCGTAGCTGTTGAGGAGTACACGGCCCGGTGCCCACCTGGTCACCAGTTCGGACGGGCACGCCTCGCCGCAGACCTCGAGGACGCGGAGGTCGTCGAGGCTCTCCGGGTTCATCAGTCGCGGCACCGTGGGGGTGGTGAGGAAGTGGGTGACGCGTTCGCGCCGGAAGAGTTCGGTGAGATCGTCACCGTAGGTCTCGGGAGGCGCGATCACCACGGTGGCACCGGCAGCGAAGGCCAGCAGAAGCTCTCCGACGGAGACGTCGAAGGACGGGGAGGCGACGTGCGCGACACGGGAATCGCGACCGAGGTTCCGGTACTCGGCATTTGCCGCCACCAGGGCCGCCAAACCCCGATGAGTCACCGTGACGCCCTTCGGTATTCCGGTCGAGCCGGACGTGTAGATGACGTAGGCAGGATGGTCGGGGTGTAGGGGACGGGTGCGGTGCCGGTCGTCGATCGCGGTGCCGTCGCCGGTGGGATCTGACGTGCCGATCCAGTCGATACCGTACGGGACCACCGAGGCGTCCCGCGCGAGCGCCACCGCGACTCCGGAGTCGCGGAGCATGTGCGCGATCCGCGGGGCGGGGTAGCCGGGGTCGATCGGCACGAAGGCCGCACCGGATTTCGTGACAGCCCACATGGCCACGACGGACTCCGCAGACCGAGGCACCATCACCGCCACCAGGTCTTCCGGCCCGATGCCGCGTGCGATCAGCCTGTGGGCCAGCCGGTTCGAGCGCTGTTCGAGTTCCGGGTACGTCATTGCGCTGCCGTCGAACCGTAGTGCGACGCCGTCGGGGTTCAGCCCGTCGTGCAGAAGTTGCGGCAAGGTCCGCGCGGGTACCGAGGCAGCGCCGGACGCCGGCACGAGCGCCGCCCGGTCGGCCGGACCGACCAGGTCGATGTGATCGACCAGGAGCGACGGATCGTCCGCGACGGCAGCCAGGATCGTCTCGAGTTGCCCTGCCCACCGGTTCACTGTCCGGTCGTCGAACAGTTCACGCGGGTACGTCATGACACCGCGCAGACCGCTCGGGTTGCCGTCTTCGCCCGGGAGTTCGTCCACCGTGATGTCGAGATCGAAAGCGCGGACGTGCGATTCCTGCTCCCGCACATGGGCGGTGACCCCGTCGAGCTCGATGTCCGTGACATTCGGAGTCTGGTACGCCAGCATCACTTGGAACAGCGGGTGAGCGCCTGTTGTGCGGGTGGAGAGGACCTCCTGCACCACCATGTCGAACGACACGTCGGCATTTGTGAAGGCGTCGACGTCGGCGCGCCGGACGGTGCCCAGTAGGTCGGTGAAGGTCGACCCTGCCGCTACCGGGGTGCGCAGCACGACGGTGCCCACGAACATGCCAACGATGCCGTCGAGCGCGGGGTCGGGGCGGCCCCCGGTGGCTGTGCCGACAGCGATGTCTTCGGTTCCGGTCACCCCGCGCAGCAGTACGGCGAGTGCCGCGTGCAGCACCATGAACACCGAGACGTCGTGGTCGCGGGCCAGCGCCATCAGACGCCGATGCAACTCAGGATCTACCCGGAACTCGGAGCTTCCGGCGGTGAGGGACTGCGAGGACGGTGGCCGGGGACGATCCACCGGCAGTGGCAGCACCTCGGGCAGGCCACGCACAGTGTCGGCCCAGTAGTCGAGTTGCCGGCGGACCAGGCTGGCGGGGTCGTCCGGATCGCCGAGCATTTCCTGTTGCCACCACGCGTAGTCGGTGTACTGCAGCGGCAACGGCTCCCACACCGGCGGGCGCCCTCGACGACGGTCGGCGTATGCGGCCGAGACATCGCGGACGAAGAGAGGAAGGGACAGACCGTCGATCGCGATGTGGTGCACCACTACCGACATCGTGTACTGATCGGAGGCTGCTCGGCGCAGCTGCATCCGGATCGGCACCTCGCGTGTGAGGTCGAAAACGGCCACAGCTTCTGCATCTGTCAGCTCGACCTCAGCGCCTCGCACCACCTGCTGCGGGCCGTTCCCGTCGTCGGGAAACACCGTGCGCAGCGTCGGGTGCCTCTGCACCACATCACCGATCGCGGCGCGGAACGCGGCGACATCCAAATCGCCGGAAAGGTCCACCGAGAACGTCACCACATACGGGTCGCGTTCGGGGTTCCGTTGATTCACCAACCACAGGCGTCGCTGTTCCGCAGACACCGGCACCGCTGCGCCCACGGCCCGCGGCACCAGCGGTGGTCGGGTAGCGGTGTCGGGCGCGCCGAGGTGAGCGGCCAGGGCTTCCGCGGTGGGGTGGTCGAAGATGTCGCGCACCGTCACCCGGCGCCCGAGGACCGCGCTACACCGCGAGGCGAGGCGCGCTGCGCCCAGCGAGTTTCCACCCATCGCGAAAAAATTGGCATCCACGCCGACGGTGGTCAGCCCCGTCTCGGAGGCGAACGCTCCGACGAGAAGTTCCTCGACCAGAGATCGCGGTGCGCGATCACCGGTCCCGAGCGGCGACGGCGTGGGCAGCGCTGCTCTATCCACCTTGCCCGCTGGTGTCAACGGCACCGAATCGAGCACAGTGATCGACGACGGAACGAGGTGGTCCGGCAACCGGTGGACGAGGTAGTCCCGCACCCGCTCGGCCTCGAGGTCACGGCCGTGCACGTAGGTCGCCAACTCCCGACCGCCCACGCCCGCGGCGGCAACGGTCACCGACAGATCCACACCGGGATACGTCCTTAGGACGGCGTCGATCTCGCCGAGCTCGACCCGGTGACCACGGATCTTCACCTGATCGTCGGCGCGACCGACGAACTCGAGCGCCAGCTCGGGGGTCCAGCGCACCAGGTCGCCCGTGCAGTACAGGCGTCCGTCTCCGTAGGGATTGGCGACGAACCGGGTGGCGGTGCGCCCCGGCTGTCCCAGATATCCGCGCGCTACCCCGGGCCCGTACAGGTACAACTCCCCTACTGCGCCGACGGGCAGCGGACGCAACCGGGAGTCGAGCACCAACGCGGAAACACCCTCGATGGGGGCACCGATGGTGACGGCGTCGCCGGGTCGCAATGGCGGTGTGGCCGTGGACCACACGGTCGCCTCGGTGGGCCCGTAGAGATTGAGCAGTGTCCGGCCCGGCGCCCACCGGGTGAGCACTTCGGGCGGGCATACGTCGCCTGCCACGGCCACCACCCGTAGTTCGTCGAGCCCGTCGGGGTTCGTCAGGGCCGGCACGGCTGGGGTCACCGTCCAGTGCGTGATTCGCTCCCGGCGCAGTAGTGCGGTCAGTTCGTCGCCGCCGTACACGTCTGCCGGGGCGATCACCAACGTGGCGCCGGCGGTGAACGCCGACAGCATCTCGTGGATCGACGCGTCGAAACTCGGCGACGCGGACGCGAGTACCCGCGAATCCGGCGTCACCCGGTAGAGCCTGCGCAGTGCTGCCGCATGGCTCGACAGCCCGCGATGAGTGACCACCACACCCTTGGGTGTACCGGTCGACCCGGATGTATAGATCACGTACGCCGGATGATCGATGCGCAGCGGACGTACGCGGTCTTCGTCCGTGATCGGCGCGCGGGAGCCGTCCCCGTCGGCCAGCGACATCCACTCGACGCACTCGGGTACGACATCGGGATCCATGGCGAGCGCGAGGGTGACCTCACTGTCGGCCAACATGTGCGCAACCCGTTCGGCCGGATATCCGGGGTCGACGGGTACGAAAGCGGCGCCCGTCTTCGCGACGGCCCACAACCCCACGACGGACTCGACGGAACGGGGAGCGATCACCGCTACCCGGTCTTCAGGGCCCACTCCTCGCTCGATCAGCCTCCGTCCCAGCCGGTTAGACCACTCGTCGAGTGTGAGATATGTCACTTCCCCTCCGCCGGAGCGGATTGCCGGTTTGTCCGCGTGCTCCGGAACGGTCAGCAGGGCGGCGAGGGCCACCGGTTCAGCAGCGCTGGGCCCGGATGCCGGCACGAGAACTTTGCGCTCGGTCTCGTCGAGAAGCTCGAGATCGGCGACTGGGGCGCCCGCTCCCACGAAGTCGGCGAGGTAGCACATGAACCGCTCGAGAAGTCGCTCCACCTCGACCTGTTCGTACAGGGCGGGGTTGGCCTCGAAGCAGACCCGCGGCGGACCTCCGCCGACTCCTGGGTAGATGTCGACGGCCAGGTCGTCGACCGGCCCCGCTGAAAGGAGGTGCATTTCGCCCGTTACGTCACCGAGGGTGACATCGTGCAAGAACGCCATGATGTTGACCACCGGCCCGAAGGCAGCGCGCGAATGCGACTCGAGCGACAGGTCACGCAGCATGTCTTCGTATCGATATCGCTGGTGACGCAACGCTCCGGTGAGTTCGAGTTGCACGCGGCGCACCACGTCCTCAGTGGGGTCTGCGGCGCCGATTGCCACACGCACCGGGACGAGGTTGGACACCATGCCGGCCGATCGGCGCATCACCGCGGTGGTGCGCCCAGACACCGGAAGACTCAGCACGACGTCGGTGTTGCCGGTCATCCGAGCCAGATATGCCGCGAAGGCGGCAACCACGATCGGTACTTCGGACGAGTTCGAGCGACGCGCGAGTTCGTCCATCACAACGGCGGATTTCGTGTCGATCGAACGACTGACGGTCCGCGAGACGGCGGCGGGTGGAGCCTCGCCGCGAGTCAGCCGCGAAGACGCGGGAAGGTCGGCCAGACGCTCCCTCCAGTGCTCCCGATCGACCGCCGCCCTGCTCGAACTCTCATACGCGCTTTCGGCGTCGAAGATGTCGCGTACCCCCAGCACCCGTGGAGCCGGCGCCTCCGTCCCGCGCACGGTGTGGGTGTACAGCTCCGCGATGCGCTCGACCACATTCATCGCGCCGTAGCCGTCGACGATCAAATGGTGCGCGAACGTGTTCCAGTAAAAGTGGTTCTCGCCCAGGTGCAGAAGCGTCGACACGATCATCAGATCGGCGGTCGGGTCCAGCGGACGGCTATATCGCTCGGTCATCCACCGTCGCGCTTCGGCCACGGGATCTGCGAATCCCCGCAGGTCGAGGTAGCTGAGCACATTTGGATCGAACGGGTCGAACGACTGCGACGGCACTCCGTCGCGCTCGACGATGTGGACGAATGGAGATTGCAGTTCGCGCGCCGCACGGGTGGTCGCGTCGGTCAATGCAACGACGTCCAGGGCCCCGCGAACCTCAACGTACAACGCCACGTTCAGGGGGACGTCCGGGTTGAGTTGCTGAGCGAACCACAGCCCCTGCTGGGCACGCGACAGAGGGAAGGCACTCACAAGCGCCACCCCCTCATCAGCGATGCACCGCATCGAGCCGTCACCCCGTCACCGAACCCCATCTTTGCTGACACCACCGGCTCTCGTGGCCGCCTTCTCGATTTCGGAAGGATTGCGGGTTCCGTTAGGGGGACAATACTTTGCCGAGCGATGGTCCTCTACTCGGAGAGGGACGAGCAGCGAACTTCGCGCTACGCTCACCCCACCGACTAGACAGGAGCCGATCTGCATGGACGACAACGTCACGGGCACATCGGGAGACGAGATTCCTGACCCCCAGGACGCAACTCACCCAGCAGACGCCCCCAGGCGTGTACGTAAGCGCACCACGGTGCGTAGCAAGGCCTACAAGCGACGGCGTCGCATTATCGCTGGTGGTTCCGTGGCGGCCGTGGTGGTGGTGGCCTTCGGGGCCTGGCTCGGATACACCGCCCGCGAGGCACAGGCCAATCTCACCGAGGCCCGGCAGCACGCTCAGCTCGCGAAAGACGCCCTACTGGACGGTAATCCAGTTGACGCAGAGCGGTCGTCGGCGGATGCGGACAAGTACGCGTCCCGAGCGTTCGACAACACCCACTCGATCCCGTGGAGCATCGCGTCGGCCGTACCGTGGCTGGGCAGCCCGTTCGAGGCGTCGCAGCAAATTTCGGCCGTCATACGGGGTCTCACGTCCGAGGTGCTGACGCCGGCGGTGGCCGCGGGAACATCATTGGCCCCCAACGAGTTGATCGCGACCGGAGGGAAGGTAAACCTGCAGCCGCTCCGGGATGCCGCCCCGGTACTCGCCGAGACGGCCGCTGCCGCTGCACAATTGAATATCAAGGCACAGGATATCGAGGAGCCTTCGTACCTCGGAGCTGTTATCGATGCCAGAACCCAACTTCAAGTACAAACCGAAGAGTTGGCGAAACTCCTCGGTAACACGGCAATTGCCGCCGAGATCGCACCCGGCATGCTCGGCGCCGACGGCCCCCGCAGCTATTTCATGGCCTTTCAGACCAACGCCGAAGCCCGCGGAACCGGCGGTCTGCTGGGTGGGTACGGCGTCGTCCGGGCGAACGACGGGGTGACGCGGGTCGACACTTTGGGACGCAACTCCGACCTGCCCATGAACAGTCAGCCTCTCGACCTCGGCCCTGAGTTCGCCGCCCAGTACGGCCGCAGCCGCCCCACCACGGATTCGCGCAACAGTAATCTCAGCTCGCACTTCCCGTACGCCGCGCAGATCTGGAAGTCGCTGTGGGCGCAGGACTCGGGTGAGCAGGTAGACGGTGCCATCGCCACCGATCCGGTGGCTCTCAGTTATGTTCTCGGCGCCATCGGACCGGTCACCATGCCGGACGGCGAGGTGATCAACGCCGACAACGTCGTCGAACTCACCGAATCAACCTCCTATGTCCGTTTCGCCGACGACAACAACGCCCGCAAGCAGTATTTGCAGACCGTCGCGGCCCGTGTGATCGACAAGATGACCGGCCAGATCACGTCACCGCAGAAGTTGCTCGATGCACTGGGCCGCGGTGTGAGTGAGCGCCGCATCGCCGTGTGGAGCGCCCAGGCGGACGAGCAAGCTGTTCTCGCGGGGACCCCACTGGGTCACACCGTTCCCGAGGACCCCGCTCCGTTCGCCGGTGTGGTGATCAACAATCAGGCGGGCGGCAAGCTCGACTACTACCTGACGCGCGAGATCGACTACACGGCGGAGAGCTGTGAGGGAGATACGCGACGATCCACGGTGACGGTGAGATTGACCAACACCGTGCCTTCCGCAGACTTCCCGGACTACGTGGCGGGAACGTTCATCAACACCCTCAACGTGCCCAAGGGGACCAACGTGTCTGCTCTTTCGCTTCTCGCTACCCAGGGGGCTCAGCTCCGAAACGTGACCATCGACGGGAAGCCGACGATGTTCCTCACCGGAAAGGAGCTGGGACATCCGGTGTTCGACACCCTCGTCCCTATCCGATTGGGCGCCACGACCGAAGTGAAGTACGAGCTGACGGAACCTACCGTGCCCGGTGAGGCGCGGGTTCCTGTGCAGCCGTTAGTCGATGATCCGACGGTGTCGGTGAACGTCCCAGTCTGCGGAGGTTGAGCGATCGATACGAAGCTGCGTCCCGCCACGCTACTCGCCGTCATGGTGGGTGGCGCGGTAGGCGCCGCGGCGCGCTGTCAGTTGTGGCGCTGGTGGCCCGATGATATCGACGAGTTTCCCTTCACCACCTTCGCGATCAACGTGATGGGTTGCTTCGTCTTCGGATTGCTGTTCTGTCTCGTTCCGGCCCGCGGCCCCGTCGGGCTGATCCGAACCTTCGTCGTTTTCGGTGTCATGAGTGGCTTCACCACCTTCAGCTTCTTCGCGGTGCAAGGCGTCACGCTCACGTCGCCCCGTGTGGGGGGGTTGTACCTCCTGGTCACGCCTGTGGCGGCGCTGGGTGCGGCGGTGGTGGGTGCACGCTTAGGGCGGCAGGTCCGGTGAACGCGCTGCCTTCAGCTCATTTCGGGTGGTGGGTTGCGGTGGGCGGCGCCCTGGGAGCTGTGCTGTACTACCTCGCAGTGACGGTGATCGGCCCGACCGTAGGGGTGCGTCGCCTCACCGTGGCACTCACCATGTGCGTTTGCGCTGTGCTGGGCATCGTCGTTGCGTCCGGGCGTCATGGTGACGGTTACGCCTTGGTGGGCGTTGGTCTTCTCGGTTCCATCGCACCCTTCACCGCGGTGGTCGGGTCAGTGGCGGACCGCCCTCCTCGGGAGCCGTGGCGGCGGACGGCACTACTGGCGGCGTGGACGGCGCTGGCCGGTGTGTCGATGGCGATTCTGGGTTATACCGTGGCAGACATGGGCAGCATTGCCTTCGAGAAGATCCCGGGACGCCTTCGATAGAGCACCGCCCCGTCAACACTCACCCTGAAGTGCCGCCTTCACGAAACCCACCGTCTGGTACAGATAGGTGTATTCCCATTCGGCCAAACTGAAGTCGTACCGGCGCGGTACGTCCCGCACCAGGATCCGACCATCGAAGCACTGGGAGAAGATGTAGCGGGCCCGAGGAAGGTGGTAGCGCCAGCTGATCACCAGCACGCTTGTCCACCCGCGCTGCGCCGCGAGGTCGCGGGTGAAGAGTGCCTCGCCGCGAGTAGTGCCCGGTTCCGGTGGAAGGCACGTCACGGTGAATCGTGGGTCGGTGGTGGCACAGAAGGCGGCCATCTGCTTGTCGCCTGTCCAGTAAGCGTTCGACAGCACGATGTTCTCGGATACGCCCTGGCGAGCAAGGCTCATGGCGTACTGCTCACGCCCGTCGTGCTCACCGCCCAGCACGATGATGGCGTCAACCGATTGGACGTCGTCTACACGTGCTTCGGTGTAGACGAAGTAGCCGACCACCCCGACTCCCACGACAGCGAAGACGAGGGCGCACACCAGACCTACCACCAAGCCTCTCCACCCTCGCACGGCTTCAGCCTAGGCCCTGATCATTCGGTCGGCCGGACGAAGGAACTGGCAGAGATCCAGCGGGACCGTAGGTCCGGACGCATCAGGGTGTGGTGCGCCCCCGGTCGAGGAGTTGTAGGAGGTATGCACCGTAACCCGATTTGAGTAGTGCCCCTGCCCGTTGACCCAGCTCGTCATCAGAAATGAACCCTTGCCTCCACGCGACTTCCTCTGGTACGCCGATTTTAAGTCCCTGCCGTTGCTCGATGGTGCGCACGTAATTCGACGCCTCGAGCAACGAATCGAACGTCCCGGTGTCCAACCACGCTGTCCCGCGAGGGAGAACTTCGACATTGAGACGCCCCTGCTCGAGGTAGGCGCGGTTCACATCGGTAATTTCGTACTCGCCCCGGTCCGAAGGCCGGAGGTTTTTCGCGATGTCCACAACGTCGTTGTCGTAGAAGTAGAGTCCCGGCACCGCGTAATTCGATTTGGGTGTTGCCGGCTTCTCTTCGAGTGACAATGCAAAGCCGCGATCATCGAACTCGACCACTCCATACGCGGAGGGATCGGCCACCCAGTAGGCGAAGATCGAGCCACCGTCCACCTGATCAAACCGGTCGAGCTGTTGCCCGAGGCCATACCCGTAGAAGATATTGTCCCCGAGGACCAGTGCAGCCGGACCGTTACCGATGTGCCGCGCACCTAGTACGAACGCCTGCGCAAGTCCGTTGGGTTCTTGCTGAACGGTGTAGGTGAGGTTGACACCGAACTGGGAGCCGTCGCCCAACAGGCGCTGGAATTGTTCGGCGTCGTGGGGGGTGGTGATGATCAGGATGTCCCGGATGCCGGCCAACATCAGTGTGCTGAGGGGGTAGTAGATCATCGGCTTGTCGTAGACCGGCACCAATTGCTTACTGACGCCGATGGTGATTGGGTGAAGGCGAGTGCCCGATCCGCCGGCAAGGATGATGCCTCTCATGCGGGACTCGTTCGAACCACTGAGGGCGCCATCCGAGTTGTCAAGTTCGTTAGTCGAGGCCACTGACCCACTCCTTTACCTTGTCGTAGCCGGGCAGAATGCCGGCTTGCACGGCCTCGTGCAGAGACGGGGCGGCAGCGTCCTTGTCGGACAGCGTGAATTTCATGGGCGCACCTGCCCGTGTCGTCGTCGGCCACTCGATACCGACCTCCGAATCTAGCGGGTGGATTCCGTGCTCGGCGCCCGGCGTGTACCCCGTGGAGCACAGGTAGACCACGGTCGAGTTGTCCTCGAGCGAAAGGAATGCATGGCCCAGTCCCTCGGACAGGTAGATCGCGCGCCGGTCGACATCATCGAGCAGCACCGAGTCCCACGCGCCGAAGGTCGGTGATCCGATTCGTATGTCGACGACGACGTCGAGTACGGCGCCTCGCACACAGGTCACGTACTTCGCCTGTCCGGGAGGCACGTCCGCGAAGTGAATTCCTCTCAACACTCCGGCGGCCGATACCGAACAGTTGGCCTGGGCGAGGTTGAGGGAATGCCCGACACTGTCCTCGAAAATCGAGCCCTTGAACCACTCGAGGAAAGCACCCCTGTGGTCGCCGAACTGCTCGGGCGTTACCTCCCATGAGCCTGGCACTTGCAAGTGTCGAATCTTCACCGTCACGCCCCCTGTGCCGCGTAGCGCACCTCGACATCGTGCTTTTCTGTTTCCCACCATGTGTGGTTGTCCTGGTACCAATCGATAGTGGCCTGCAGGCCCTGCCGAAAGTCGGTGTACCGCGGTTCCCAACCCAACTCGGTCCGCAACGTGGACGAGTCGATGGCATACCTCAGGTCGTGCCCGGCTCTGTCGGTGACGTGATCGAAGTCATCGGGATCTTTGCCCATCAGCTCCAAGATCATCCGAACGACTGACAGGTTGTCGAGTTCGCCGTCTGCACCGATGAGGTAGGTGCGGCCGGTCTCCCCCGATTCGAGAATCCGCCAGACTGCTGAATTATGGTCCTCGACGTGGATCCAGTCGCGCACGTTCTTACCGGCGCCGTAAAGCTTGGGCCGCACGCCGTTCAGGATGTTGGTGATCTGCCGCGGAATGAACTTTTCCACATGTTGGTACGGCCCGTAGTTGTTCGAACAGTTCGACAATGTCGCCCGTACACCGAAGGACCGGATCCACGCACGAACGAGCATGTCCGACGCAGCCTTTGTCGACGAGTACGGACTTGACGGGTTGTACGGGGTGTGCTCCGTGAACTTGGCAGGATCGTCCAACGCGAGGTCGCCATACACCTCGTCTGTCGAAATGTGGTGGTAGCGAACGTCGTGCTTTCGCACCGCTTGAAGCAGTGCGTAGGTGCCGCTCACGTTCGTCTGCAGGAATGGCCATGGATCCGCGAGCGAATTGTCGTTGTGTGACTCGGCCGCGAAGTGCACGACAGCGTCCGACTCCGCAACCAGTGCGTCGACCAAGTCGACATCGGTGATATCGCCTTCGACGAAGTCGATCGACTCGCGCACCGCCGAGAGTGACGAGAGGGAACCTGCGTATGTCAGCGCGTCCAGCACGGTGACCTGGACATCCGGGCGCTCTCGCACGGTCGCATTCACAAAATTCGATCCGATGAAGCCGGCGCCGCCGGTAACCAGAATCCGCACATCCACCCCACGTAACTTCGCAGAAATCTGCAGACATCCCGGCGCCAGGAATACTCTCGCGCCGACGCTCAGAGCCTACTCTCGGTCAAGGGCACCAACCAGAGTTCGCGCCCATAGTGTCCGACGCCACAGCTGGCGACGTCCATATATGCGACTGCGTGCCCGGTGGCACCGGAAGTCTTTCCCTCGGAACCGAACAGGCATTATTCTGTCCTGATTCTCATCGTCTCCGCCATCGATGATGCGCTGCAGCACCCCTGAATACGACCGAGGTCATTGTAGACACAGGAAAGCTACGACATGCCGGCATTTCGACCTCTCATATTGCAGTCACACAGCGGGTGCGGTGGCAGATAGCTCCGTGTTGAGAGAGGGTTACGCCTAAGAGAAGATGCGGTGGCAGCCAATCCCATCCACAACATCGCGATCTCGCACTCTCGGACTGGCAGTACGAACATGAACACCCGGAGGACCTGACGTGAAGAAGACGAACTTGCTTGTAGAGATAGCTCGCGTAGTCGATCGGGGGAACTGTTCGGGATGCGGCACATGCGCTTTGCTGGACCCCGCTACGAGGATGACTTTGTCCGAGGACGGCTACATGCGGCCCGTTACGGAGAAGGGACACGAGTCGAGCACCGACACCAGCCGCCTTCGCGAGTTCGCGCAATGCTGTCCCGGTCGAATGGTCGAGGCGCAGCGGCCTGAGACGTCCACGCGCCACGCGATCCTCGGCCCGATCACCTCGATTTGGGAGGCGTATGCCACCGACCCCGAGATCAGATTCAAGGGAAGCAGCGGTGGCACTCTCACTGCGCTGTCCACGTGGCTTCTGGAGACGGGGCGTGTCGCCCAGGTACATGCCGCGGAGCCCAGCCTCGCCGATCCACGTCGTACCGAGGCAGTGCGAGTCACCGCCTCGAAAGACACACTCAGGACCGCCGGCTCGAGGTATGCGCCGGTATCCGTCACACCGACAGTGGATATCGACAGCAGCAGTTCGGCAGTGGTGGCCAAACCATGCGAAGTGTCGGCGCTCCGCAAGCTCACGCAGTTGAGAGGCACCGACGGACCGGTTCTGTTGTCGTTCTTCTGCGCGGGAGTACCGAGCCAGCACGCAACGGACAACCTGGTCGAGCAGCTGGGGATCGCAGCCGACCAGGAGTTGGCATCACTTCGCTACCGAGGTCACGGCTGGCCCGGCGAGTTCACGGCGCAGGACACCGCAGGGAACGTCGCACGAACGTCCTATGACGTGTCCTGGGGATCCTATCTGGGACCGGCAATCCAAAGTCGTTGCAAAATATGTCCGGACGGGGTCGGTGAAAGCGCGGACATCACTGCCGGAGACTACTGGCGGGCCGATGAGCGTGGCTATCCGGACTTCGCAAATGCCGATGGCGTCAGTGTGCTCATTGCCCGCACTGCACGCGGTGAGACACTGCTTCGCGAGGCAGCAGACGCGGGCATCATCACGATCCGCAGCATCGACCCGGACTCGGTAGCAGCGATTCAACCCTCCCAGAGCGTCCGGCGTCGCACACTGTCGGGCAGGCTGCTGGGTGGCCGGGTCGCCGGACATCTGCCACCGCGATACAGGGGTTTCGGGCTGCTCGGACTCTCGGTCCTGACACCGGTGAAATCCGCGCGAGCGGCTGTGGGAACCTACATTCGAGCTCGGCGTTGGCAACGATGACACTTCGAGGCGGAGCTGAGACATGACACTTCGAGGCAAACATTCCACAGCGAGAATGTTGGCAGCCGTGTATCCCCGGTTGCCCGCACAACGGCGGGTCCGCCGCCTCATTGCGCACCTCGAAGGCGGTGAGATGAAGTCGCCGACTCTCAGGGAAGTACTCTCCCGGCACCACGGATTGGAGGTCGGCCACCATTCGTACGGCTCACTTCTGGACCCTGCGTCATGTGACAGAGGGACAACCATCGGGAACTATGTCTCGATCGGCCCCGGTGTGAGGCGTTTCGGTGCCAACCACCCCTTCGAGAAGTTGGGACTGCACCCCTACCTCTACAACCCCACGTTGGGAATGGTGGATGCTTCGTCTGATGTCGACCGCACTTCTCTGGTCATCGGGCATGACGTCTGGATCGGCGCCAATACCGTAATCCTGGCGCCCGTCACTTGCATCGGGAACGGCGCCGTCATCGGCGCAGGGAGCATAGTGACGAAGGAGGTTCCGGACTTCGCTGTGGTCGCCGGTAATCCAGCCAGAATTGTGAAGTATCGCTTCGATGAAGACACACAGAACTTCGTCGCGAAGGCGAAACCATGGAACATGCGCCCGGACGAGTACGTCAGCTGGGTCTACTCCAACTCCCACCACGAGTGACTCGCGCGAGAAGGAATGATGAGATGACGCACCGCGTGAGCCCACCGACCGAACGCGGAAAACTGTCCTCTGTATCGAATTCGCCCAGCATCATCGCTGCGTCGCGCCTGCTCGTACAACTTTCGCCGCTACTGACGGCGCCAGTCGTGGCACGGGCACTCGGGCCCGATGGGCGGGGCTACTATGCCGCGTGTTTCGCCGCGATGATTCTGACACCAGTTGTTCTGGGCGTTGGCCTGCCACTGGTTGTTCGACGGCGAGCCGCGAATGAGTCTGCGGCGCGGGCCTTGCGCTCGGTGTACCTCGTCCTTCCTATAGCAATCCCGTTCGCCGTAGGGGTTGGGATTCTCGTCGAGAAGACACTTTTGTCGGAAATCGCCCCTCATACCGGCATGCTCTACATCGTCGGGATGGGATGTTCGGTGCTGTTCATCGGAACACTATGCATCCAGAGCATACTCATTGCCGAGCAGCGATACCGGAGCATCGCGGTGGTCCAATCTGTACAACCGATCTCGCTTACGGTCGGTATCGTCATCGGCTGGGCTGCCGGGTCACTCACCCTCGATTGGATTCTGATTGTCGCAGCCGTCAGTATGTTCAGCTCTTTCGTCGCCGGGCTTGCACTTACTCGTATTCGGCTCAGAGGCGAGCGCGAGAGCATTCCGCGGATGTTCCGCGAAGGTGTCACCTATTCGGGCAGCCAGATCGCCGAAACAGCCAACGTTACTTTAATACAAGTGTTGGCCGTCGGAGTCATCGGCGCTGCCGAGACGGGTTTTCTGGCGATTGCCGTAACGATAGCCGGCCTGCCGCTGACCATCGCACATACCGTGACCGCGGTGATCTACAAGGATGCCGCTGTGGCCGATCGCAACTCTTCGGTGCTGAGTGGCATCGCAATTCGGGTGACCGTGCTTGCCACCGCCGTGCCGACCGTCGCTCTCGCACTTTCGGCGCCGATTGCCATCCCACTGATATTCGGGCAAGCGTTCGCGCCTGCAGTCGATACCACACTGATTGCTCTCTCGGCATCTGTATTCCTCGCCGGCGGTTACGTGTTGGCGCAGATCCTGGCCGCGCAGAACAAGGGTGCGCGGATGACGGTGAATCAGCTAGCCGGGCTCGCAATCAGCGTTGCCTTCTTCTTTCTCTTCGGCTCACGATTGGGCGCAAATGGTGCGGCAATCGGATTAGCTGCTGGGTGGCTGACCGCAACTAGCCTTCACCTGATCTCATTGAAGGTGCCGCTACGACTTCTCGTTCCCCGGCCGCGCGATTCGAAGCACTTCGTGGCGATCGTCCTGCGTGGAAAGTTTGATTACGAAACGCTCTGACGAGTCGCAAGGCTCTGCATGTGGGCCACCAGATCAACCATCTTCTCGTCACTTCGAGCACGCAGAGACGCTGTCTGCTCCAGCACCGTCTCGGAATCCAGCGAATCGATCATGCCCAACGTCGTCGCCGCCGCATCGCCCACAGTCTTGAGATCGATACTCCAGTCCCATCCCAAAGCCGACAACAGCGGCTCGAATTTTCTCGAGTATGCCCAGGGAATTGCGGGGGTTCCGACCGACAGAGCGTTCAGGCAAGCATGCATCCTCGCCCCGATAACGAGTTCTGCACTAGCCATGAGCGACCGCGCTTCGGATAGACCCTCCGGTACCAGCACTTCGACCTGGGATCCGTAGTTCTCGGCCACAGCGACTGCGGCCGGAACATCGTTGTCTGCCATATCGGAATCCAGTACATGCGCAAGGACGGATACCGTACGCCCCCGACTGATCAATGCTTCGATCAAGGAGGATGTCGCTTCCCGATACTTCGCAAAGTCGATGTGACTGTTGGGCTCCCACAACAGTCCGGAGACATTGACGATGACATCGTGTGCCAAAGACGATGCGACCTCCGGGATCGGAAGCGCGAAGACCATATCCGTCGAAATTCCATCGACGGGGCGACCACGCTGCATCGAGTAGTCCGCGCTCACCGGGTCTCGTGCAAATACCGCCGATACACGCCTGAGTGCACCCGCGCCGATCACACCGCCGAGAAGACTGTGGAACGGTCCGATCGTCTGGGGCATGAGCACCAGGGGTACGCCGGACTTCTTTGCGGCCCGGTGGACGTATGCCATCAGCATGAGGCGGCGTAACCCGTATATGTCGGTGAAGCTGTCTCCGCCGCCGGTATCGAGGACAATGTCGTACTTGTGGATCTCGGTCTTGACTGGGCCCTTGCCCCTGCCGAGATCCGCCATTACCTTCTTCCGTTGCAAGGGCGTCCCCTCGCTCGCATGAGTGTGGAAGACCATCTCGCAGTCGGTCCCCCACGCGCGGGACGCGACCTCTCGCACGCCTTCGGCCAAGGCTCTCAATCCCAGGTTGGTAGATTCACCGTCCGCCCACAACACCAGAATCCTGAAGGGTCGGTCTGCGCTTCCGGCGCCCGAGGTCATCATGTCGAAACCACCGCTTCCGATGTCGCCGTGTTGTCGGTGTTCGCGCGCGCTGTCCACGCGAGTGCCGCGAGCCCGGCGTAGAACCAAACCAGAGATCCGAACTGAGTGATCAAGGCAACCGTGAACAAAGCCGGGATCACTGAGGCCAGGGCGATCATCGCCGGTGTGCCCGCTCGCCGCAGAACACGAATCACGATAGCGATCACACCGAGGAGAATGATCGCGAGTGGAATGATTCCGAAGCTCAGCCCGAGCAGGATGAAAGTGCTGTCGATCGACTTGAAGCCCTCGAAATAGTAGACACCCGGCGAGGGTTCGAGGTAGCCGTTCGCGAGCCCGAGCAGGTTGAACGACGGAATCAGCTGCGACAGTTCCGCCCGGTATTCGGCACTCACGGTGGTGCCCTTCGCCGTGTAGATCGCCAGCACCTTCGGCGCAAAGTACATGATCGCCACACCACACACCGCGACCAGTGGAATGGCCCCGCGCCGCCGGTGCCTGCTCGGCGCGAACAGCAGGTAGATCAGGATCGAAAGCAATGCGGTGACAAGGCCGGCGCGACTGAAGGTAACCACCGCCCCGGCGAGCAGAAGACTGGCGCACAGGATGCGGATCGCCGGACGAAAGCTGCTCGACAGTGCGACGGGTATTGCCATGCCCAGTGAGCAACCGAGAGCAATCGAGTGACCGAAGGCCCACTCCGCACGGATTATTCCGCCACGCTCCTGCGGCCTTCCCCACGCGAGGTATTGAGCATTGTCCGCCACCATCTCGTAATACGGATTCCAGTCGAGAAAGAACTCGAGAACAGCGAATGCGCCGACCGACGCAAACAGTACGGTGATCAACCTGTATGTCGCATCGAACCCGACGCGCTGGATGATAAGCCTGCCTACGAGGAAGGACAGAACCCACTGGGTGACAACATTGGTCACGTCTCCGGGGCGCGACATTCCGGTGAGACCTGCCGTCACCGAGAGCACTGCAAAGAGAAGGACGCAGAAATCGAAGCGATTCAGAATCCACCGATTTCGCGTGAAAATTGCTCCGAGTAGGAGCAAGGCAACGATGGACGTAGGGGGTAGATACATCGGCTTGCTGAGACCGAACCAGAACGGCAGGTAGCAGATGGAGAGAAGCCAGACTACCAATCCGAACTGCGGGTGGCGCATAGAGATACCGAACACGAGGGCCGCGCCAACGAGCATCGACAGCTCTGGGAGACCGGCAATCATCATGCATGCGAGAAAGAGCACTACTCCGAGAGCGATGGTCGCTCCAGTTCCTACGCTGCGTCGGGCGCCGTGGGTCAGGGGCGTCATTGTCGAGTTCATCGCGAACTCACTCCCTCCGCGGCGCCTGTCCGGACCAAACGACTGTTCTGCCGCAGGACGGTGCGTGCGAATATTTGGGCGCGCTTCGCTTCGACCAAGGAAGAGTCCCTCGTCGCCGGCTTCAGTCGCGATCGGACACGGTAGGCCAGCGCTCGGACGCCGAATCCCGACGCCACCGTCGCTTTCCAACTGATACTGGCGAGACGGGTGGATGCGATCTTCCATCTGTACAGATCGTAGAGATTCTCGATCCATGCCGTTCCGGGTTCCGTGCGCTCCGCGTCTCCGGAACTCCCGCCGAGGGCATGAGTTCCGAAGACCTCGGCATTCATGATGACTTTCTGGCCGGTGTCGCGTACGCGAAGGCACAATTCCACGTCTTCGGCGTACATGAACCATCGTTCGCTCATGCCGCCCAACTTCCGCCAGGTGCTCGAGCGCACCATCATGCATGCACCTGACACCCAGCCGACCTCGCGAGTTGTCAGGGCGTGCTTGTGCAGAAGGTAGGCACCTTCGAATATCCGGAAGCGATGCGATAACCGGGATACGCCGGTGTAGTGGCAGAAAACGCGCCACAGGTTCGGTACATGGCCGCCTTCCCTGACATGCAAGTGCTGTCCCGGCCGGTGCAGTACCGGCGCGACGATCCCGATCCGCGTATCCGATTCCATCGATCGAAACAGGTCGAGGACGGATTCCGCGCTGATCACTGCATCCGGGTTCAGCAGTAGGATCGCCTTGCCTGTCGAGGCGCCGGCGGCTGCGTTGACCCCGCCAGCGAATCCGAGGTTGTCGTCGCTGGTGATGAGTGTTGCCTGCGGGCTCGCTGCCCGAACCACGTCCGCGGTGGTGTCGCTGGAGGCGTTATCGAAGACAATGAGTTCGATGTCGTCGCGATCACTCAGCGGAGCGAGACAGCTTTCTATCACCGCAGCACTGTTGTACGTGACGATGACAATCGACACGAGCGGGTCCGGGTTGCTAGAGACCAACGTGCACCTCTCTCGCGTCGTTGCCGATCACCCGGAATCGGCATACTGGGTCATCGGTGTTCTCGCCGGGGGTCTCGGAGGTAATGGGATGAGAATGCCTACGCATTGGTATCCCCCATCAGCTCATCGACGGTGCGCACTATCTCTTTCCGGTAGCGCTCCACGCCGAAATTGAGTTGCGCGGCTCCCTGCGCGTGCGTCGACAGTTGTGCCGCAAGGCTCGGCTCGGTGATCAGTTGGCGAATCTTGTCCGCCAGGTCGTGGGCGTTACCGGCCTCGAAATGTAGGCCGGTTACGCGGTCCTCGACGATTTCGATCAAGCCTTGTATACGGGAGACGATCACCGGCCTTCCCGCCAACTGCGCTTCGACTGCGGTATTCCCAAAGGGTTCTGCACGTGAGGGAACGAGCGATATGTCACCGCGCTCCAGTGCCGGCCAGATGGGAGACACGTATCCAGAGAACGAGATTGCGTCGACGAGGCATCGTTCGGAGGCCTTCTTCCGTAGATCGGCCTCGAACCACTCGTAGCCGGGAAAGGTGGTACCGCAGATGTCGAGTTCGACGGGGAATCCATCCAGTCGCAAGATTCGGACCGCGTCAATCGCTGTATCGATTCCTTTTCGTGGAGACAGCCGACCGACCAGCACCAGTTTGGTTCCGGATCCGGAGGGGTCGGAGGGGACGGTCGGACCGGGTGGCATGGGAACCCCGTTGTAGATCCGTTCGATCTTGCGATTCAACTGCGGAATGACGTCTGTGAGGGCAATCCTGGATGCATTGCTGTTGACGACGACCCGGTCGGCAAACACGAGCGGTGCGGCCAAGCCCGTCCGGATCACGCGCTGCGCGGCGTCCTCGGCTTCATGAACGTGGCAGAGCACCGGCACTCGTGCTGCCTTCGCCGCAATGATCCAACCCGGAATCGTCACGGTGTTGACGTACACTGCTGCGGGCCGAACCTCGCGCAGCAAACGGATCTGTGAGATCAGGCCGACAACACTCTCGAACGCCAACCGGACGAGCCCGAGTGGAGAAAGTGCGGACTTCCTCAGAACAGGCATCGGCACAATCCGCACCTGAGCGCCCTCGTGTTCGAGGCGTGGGACGAGTGGCCCGCTCTCCGGTATCACAACGAGCACTGTGTGCCCGGCGTCCACCATCGCGGCGACACTTTCGAGGAGTTGCAGATCAGATCCATACAGATCGGGGGACGGATGCGCGACGACAATCATTTCTCCACTCATCGGTGTTCACGCCTTCCGCTTGCGCAGGAGCTTCGCAGGTACGCCGCCGTAGATTCCGTACGGTTCGTACTCCCCCGCCGGGACCACTGAGCCGGCCGCGAAGACGCAACCATCGCCGATAGTTGCTCCGTCGAGAATCGTCACGCGAGAACCGATCCAGCAGTCGGAACCGATCCGAATCCCCTGCCGCGTCACGCCTTGCAGTCGTATCGGTACATCGACGTCGGAAATATTGTGGTTTTCGGAATGCAGCGAAACGTAGTTACCGAATATTGTGTCGGACCCGATTTCGATTCCACCTGCACTGCCGAACAGGTTGTCGGTTCCCAGTCCGACGTTGTCGCCCGCGTGGAATCCGCGACCGATGTTTTGAATATTGCCGGTGCACTCGATCCGCGAGTTCTTCCCCAGCGACACGTTGGACCCGAGAGTAACCCCGAGCGACGACATGGCGTCGATGTACGAGCCACTGTCGAGCGTCACAGTTTTGCCGAAGTAGATCAGGTGCCGGGCCTTGAGTCCTACGCCAGGACCGATGAATGGCTTGTGCTGACGGGATGGGAACTTCGCGAATCCCCGAAGTTTCATGAACAGTCGACGCACGGTCAAGTCGACGAGGTAGCCGGAGCCGATCCTCTGATCGATACGATAGTCGCTGCCCTTGGCATTCGAAATGTATGCGTTGAGAGCACCTGTCAGCATGATTGCCCCGGATGAAGGTCAGAGAGTCCAGACCGCGTCGCGTCGAGAACGCTGAGCAGACTTTCTCCGTAGCTCTCGCACACAGACTCCCACGTGTACCGGGTCCTCGCCTCTTCCAGGGCCCTGAGGGAAAGCTCCTTTCGTTCATCGGGCGAGCCGAGCAGTGCCAGACACGCCGTCGCTATGTCATCGGGGGCCGGATGGACGAAGATTCCGGCGTTTCTCAGCACCTCTCGGTTGTAGACGGTGTCGCGCGCGACAATGGGGGCGCCACAGGCCATCGCCTGTACCAGTGCGGGATTTGTTCCACCGACACTGTGTCCGTGAAAATAGACTCCGGCATGTTGCCAGAGCGAGAAGAGTTTCGTGTCGTCGCTGACGTGTCCCAACCACTTGATACGGGCCGATCGCCCCACGAGTTCCTCGACCCTCCGATCCAGTTCCCCGCCGTATCCCGACGACCCCACTATGACGACATCGTGGCTTCGGCTGAGAACCTCTGCCGCCTCGATGAACTCGGGAACTGTATTTTCCGGCACGAACCGAGCGACCATGAGCACATACTCACCGGGTGTGAGACCGTCGACCACGTCGAGAGGCGCAACAGCATCGCCGCCATATGGAATGAAGTATCCAGAACGGTTGAACTCGGTCTCCCACCGTCTCCGGATTTCGAGCGAGTCCATCACGAGACCGTTGGCATATCTTGCCGTCAACTGGGCACCCTGCCTGAACACCTGTTTGGCCCGTTTACTCCACTTCGCCCGTTCCCATTCGATTCCGTCGACGTTCACCAAGGACGGTACGCCCCGCATCTTCAGTGCGGGTAACCAGAAACCGTTGGCCACGTTCATGACGAGTGCAACGTCCGGTTTACGCACTGCAGTGTCCACTGTGGACGTCAGTCCGTACGACAGAGTGCTGGCGGACTTCGATTCGACGCCTGGTGTCGTCCTCACCTGCACGCGGGGATCGCGGTTCGGGTCGGCGTCGTAGGTGGATTTATTGCGCCCGTAGACGGTGACGTCCCAACCGCGTGAGACGAGGTGCGGCGCCAGACGCCGGACCAAAGTTTCGAAGCCACCGTAATAGCTCGGGTAGCCCCGTGTTCCCAGAATTGCTACCGACCGAGTCATACACATTCCTCATCGCTTCGTTCGGTAGGGTGACGCACCCGGGCCGAGTCGATCACACAGTCGCTACTGCTGCTAGTAGGCCCCATCACCCGCGATCACCGCCCTGAGCGTCTTGCCGATGATCAGGACATCACCCGTCATCGACCAGTTCTCGACATACGAAAGATCGAGTCTGACGGTCTCTTCCCAGGACAGGTCGGACCGGCCGCTCACCTGCCACAGTCCGGTGATTCCCGGTTTGACCAGCAGTCGGCGCCGCACGGTCCCGTCGTACGTCTCCACCTCGCGGCGAAGCGGTGGGCGGGGGCCGACCACGCTCATCTCACGGCGCAGAACGTTGATGAACTGCGGCAGCTCATCGATGCTGAACTTCCGCATGATTCGGCCGACTTTTGTAACTCTTGGGTCCTCGCGCATCTTGAACAGAACGCCGGCACCCTCGTTCGCCTGCATCAGTGATGCGACATGCCTGTCTGCGTCCACCACCATGCTGCGGAACTTGTACATGGGGAAGGGGTTACCGTCCAGCCCCATTCGCTCGGATTTATAGAAGACCGGTCCCTTGCCTGTCAGCTTGATCGCGATGGCGACCGCGAGCATCACGGGGCTGACGGCGATCAGCGCCACACTTGCAAAAACGATATCGAATCCGGTCTTCATGAACTTTTGAGCGCCGTGATACTGGGGCTTCTCGACGTGAATCAAAGGGAGGCCTGCCACTGGCCTCATCGAAAGCCGCGGACCCGCAACGTCCATCATTCCCGGCGCCACCACGAGATCGACGTGATGGGGTTCCAGGGCCCAGGCCAACGCACGCATACCATCGTGGCCGAGATGTTCGGTAGCCGTGACTGCCACGGTGTCCGCACCACAGAACTCCAGCGCACTCAGTACGTGTCGCTCGTCGCCGAGGACCGGGATATCGTGTCCGCCGACACGAATTGCTTGACCACACTCGGTACTACGTCCGGGCGTGCAGACACCGACCACGCGGTAACCGTCGGCGGTCCCCCGCGAGAACGATTCCGCGAGACTGCGTACAGCCCGCTCACCCCCGACGACCAGTACGGAAGTCTGGAATTCTCCCAACGCCCGCCTGCGCGCGATCGCCCTGCGCCAGCACCATCGGCTGGTAATCAGTCCTGCAAGCCCCAGTGGAAATGCGATACCGAGGTACAGGCGCGCCAGATCTACTCGGAAGAGCAAAGATACGATCGCGATCATTCCGAAGAGGCGAATGGCGGAGACGAAGATGCGTCGGTATTCTTCCGGACCGCTACCGATTACCCGAACTGTGCGGGTTCGGTAGATCACCAAGGTGGCGAGCCACATGACGATGAGCGCCGCTGAGATGAGTGAGTAGCTGAGGTTCGGGATCGAGTTGGATGTCGCCAGGACGTCGCGGTTTCCGAATCGGACCCACTGCGCGAACGCCACCGCCGCAATGACAATCACCGTGTCCGAGATTCTCAGTCTCCGAATGTAAGCCGATTGCCAGTCCCGGCGGCTGCCCACGGTTCCAGCATTCGGCCCGGCCGCTGGATGTCGCGCACCGAGCATAGGGCTGAGTGGAACATTGAATGCCGTAACCATCACACGCCCTCCACCTAGAGTCGGTCCGAGTCGGCAGCCCGTGTGGCGATTGCTGTGTGACGGAGAAGGAGAACCGTCCCCCCGATTGCTGCCGTGTCGATGATCGCATTCGCGACACGTACATCGCGTGCCAACCGTGAATTTGCGGCCGACTGCAAAGTTGGGATCTAACACAATAATTCGGCTGGTCAGGGCCTAATCTTCATCACCGACTCATGGTCGAAAGCAATTTTCGGCGAAATATGTGAGGCAAATCACAACGGGCAGCGGAGCTTTTCCCGCACAGGAAGTTCGGCTACTGGCGAGTATGGGGCCTAAAGGCCCTTGACAACACGGATTCGCGCTATGGCGGGTGATCCTGCATGAACGGATGCGAAAAGACAGTCTCACATGCACTCTCGACTGCGCTCCGTGATTCGTAGACTTTATCCTTACCGAGACAGGGTAATCCAGCCTGCTCGCCATGGAGTGACTATCTATAACCCCCCGAACCTGCGAGGCTTACGCAAAACCGACGAGAATCCCAACCCTGAGATCGGCCTAGGCTCGAAAACCCGATGCGCCTCCGGTTTCCGCCGGGCAGAGTATGTTTCGTATTTGTTAACGCGCCCGGGTCTTGCCTCGACAAGCATTTGTTGAGCAGCCTCTCCCTCACCGCAGGACTTTCCGGACTGATGACACCGGAGCTTCATCATCGATTTCCACAGAATTTGCACAGACGCAGCATCGTGGTCGGCCGTCCGACCGCCGGCATACTCAATACGTGTAGCGGTGGGTTCTGTGGGCTATAGGGGTTGTGGGGCAGCCTTGACAGTTCCACTTGTGATGTTGCTGGGGCCGGGCTGCTCGGCTGAAAGACCGTTACGAGCGGTCCTCCACTCTGGACGAGGATCGTAAGGAAGATCCACCGGACCGGTCGGTGGCCTGATTCCGGCATCGGTCCGTTCAGTTTCTGTATGCATTGGCTCCGAGGGCAATTCACCGTGCACCGCGTTCCGCTCCCGAGCGCTTGTTTTCCGAAAATTCACCCGAGGGAGTCCGGCGAGGGAGTTAGGATTCGGCGATGACCAGCCAACGGAATGTTTGGGAACATCTGGGTGAGGTAGATGCGGACTGGGCTGTCGCGTCGAGGCCGGAGCGTCGTCACGGAGCGTGGGCAGAGAACCTCGACGAGTTCTACGCCTCGGGAGCACGACGCATCGACGAGGTGCTGGACTTCTTGCCGGACGACGCCGGGCGTCACAGTGTGCTCGACTACGGTTCCGGAACCGGCAGGCTCTCGTTCGCGCTGGCCGAGCGGTACGATCGCGTGACGTCTGCAGACATCTCGCGCAGCATGATTGCACTACTCGAAGAGCGCGCTGCTGATCGCGGAATCACCAACATTGACACGCTCGACCTCAATGACAGAGACCCTGAGCCCGGGCATGATGTCGCGATCTCTCTGATCACTTTGCAGCACGTCCAGACCTTCGACAGCGTCGACGCCGCCCTACGGAAAATCAGCTCGTCCCTCCGGCCCGGCGGCTACGCGGTGATCGACTTCCCCACACCCCCGCGTTCCCTGCGCCGGCGACTCCAGCCGAGCTATCGCGCCTATCGCGCGTTGCGGGCGCTGGGCGCGTCAGCATCTCGTCTGGACAGAATTGGATTGTCGGGAATCTCGATGCTGTTCGAGGCACCTGTTCCCTTCGAACAACGACTACTCGCAGCCGGTCTCCACACGGTGCGTCGCAGCCTCGACGAGCAGGCGTACTCGGTTCAAGGGACGTACGTGACGAAACGCAGCGCGTAGCGGCTCGGGCGCTGCACTTTATGCCCCTTCGTGCCGGGTATGCGCGGACACGCCGCCTGCGGTGGGCATGCTGCGTGTCCGGGCGCGAGCGGTGAGCCCCAAAATTCGGCTCGTGTCATGGAGGCTGACACAGGGAACGCCGGTCTCTCGCGCTCGTTGCGTCGTCGCCTCGTCCTTCGGTGATCCGACTCCGTCGAGGACGTCGTCCGTCACGATCGCGCACAGTATGTCACCGTCGAGTTCCCGTACCGGTTCCAGACCGTGTGCTGCCATCCATTGCCGGAGCTTCGCCCACCGCGTGACCTCGTAATAGCTCGTGGGGTTCCCGATGAACAGCACCAGCCGGGACCTCCGAGCCCGCGCGACCTCGATGTGCGAGACAGTAGTCATGGTGAGGTTCCTTCCGACGGGGGCAGGCTCTGCGCTGCGGCCAAGGGCCGAATGTGTCCAGCAGGTGCGTCGGCGACGGCGCGTCTTCTCGCGGATCAGGCTCTGCGCTGGACGATCTCGGGTGTCGTGGAAACGTCTGAAAGCCACAGCGTTCCCGAGTGGCCGGCACTCGCCCCGGAACCCGGGGTCGCGGAAGCATCCGCGCTCGAGGCCGATGACGCCGGCTCGTGACCCGGTGCTTCGCGCATGTCTTTCAGTCGCGCAGCCGACCCGAGGAGAACGGCGAGCGGTATCGCGCCGAGTACCCACACCACTGCTATCCCTATGACCCACCACATGCTGTCCAGTATGCCGTTAAACAGACGTCCGGTCTGTTTTTTTGCCGAAACGAGACTTACTACCCAGTTTGGTCTCGTTTCGTTACCTTCCGAGTGGGGTTTGCCATCGGACCGAAGCGCGGATGAATTCCACAGTTCGGTGGCACGATCGAACTCGTGAACGGAAATAGTCCCGGGACAGCTCTGAAACGGACTCGCCTAATGCGGTTACGCACCGCGTGGCGAAAAAACCTCGACCCGAGCGAACAGTCCGCCGTCGTGGCATGGACCGCATTCACCTTGACCTTCGGTGGGGTGCGTGCGTTGACCCATTGGATCAAGGACGGGCACGGGCCCAGCAGCGGCGGGATGACACTCGGTGGCCGCCACTTCCACCATTACAACCTCGGGATTTGTGCACTGGCCGGGGTGGGTGCCGTCGCGGTACGCGGCTCCGAGAAGCAGCGACGGCATCCGACGGTTCCCTTGTCGTATGGCACCGGACTCGCGCTCATTGTCGACGAACTGGCGTTGCTACTCGACTTGGAAGACGTGTACTGGGCCAAGGAGGGACGTACCAGCGTCGACGCTGCAGTGATCATCATCGGCCTCGGCGGGCTGATGACGGCAGGACTGGAGTTCTGGACCGCTGCCCAGCGCGCGATGACGAGGCCGTAACTCGTGCAACGGCCGGAAACCTGAACTGGGGCCACACACTCTGTGAGCCCCAGTTCAGAAAGATGCCGACTTAGGCGCCGCTGGATCCAGCTTCTGACCCGAAGGTGAGGAACTGCGCAAGGAAGGTGACCAGTTCCGTGAGGCTGCCGAAAGCTGAAGACATATCTGCTCCTGTCGAGGCGTTTGGTGGAGAACTCCCGATCTGCACCCTGTCGGGCACTCGTTCTTTCTACACGACTTGCCGGACATCGCAACCGCAACGGCCAAGTGCCGCACTGCAACACGTTGCATTCGTCTCGGCGGGCCAAATCGTCCGGCCACCGAAATTGGCTCCACTCACGTGCCGATGAACGGAGAATCTGCCGGAAAGGAAACCAGACCCGGGTGCTGAGGTCGCAATACTGTTCAGGCTGCAGACATTCGGGCGTTATTAGATCCTCCGGTATGTTTCTTGGGCTCCGCGAGATATTCATCCGCCGGGCGAGTCGGGTTCCACCACTCGCTCCTGCGAACAACCTCCAGGAGGCCGCGGTCTGCCCGCAGTAGTTACTCCACCGGTACCTCGATCGGGGCGCTACCACACGAGCGAGTCGGTGACGGTACGTGTCGAGCGCGAATTCGACGGACGACGATTCTTATTCGGCGTAAACGAGTTCCCCCGATTGCGTTCCCGGAGCCACCATCCTCATAGTCGTGCCCCGAACCAGCCATTCGCTGCGCAGCCGACACGATCGACGCCCGCCGAGCATCGGCCTGTCTCCCGTCACCGAGCAACTGTCACCCTCCGGACCATTGGGTGGCTCCCTGTCGATCGGCGCGGTGCAGGCGCCTCCGCCCAAGCCCCGACGAATGGCACCGGCAATCCGAGAGAACGCCGAAAGTTGCGGCCAGGACGATCTCAGATCGTCCTGCCAGTGCCTCACGACTGTATTCCGGTGTCACTGAGGTCGAATGTCGCGCGAATGTCCAACTCGTGCAGGCACGAAGGGAGCGGTCGCGTTCGAATCCTCCTGCTGTGTGGGTTTATGGGCGCTTGCCGAGAGAAAACAGAGCTGCCTACCTATGCTGAGGCGTGCCCAAAGTCAGAAGTGTTTCGAGTCGTGAAGCCGTAACTCGCCGTAACCGAATCATCGTCGGGTCGATCTGTGCTCTGGTGCTTCTGGTGATCGTCGGTGTCGGTGTTGCGTACAGCACCCGATCCACCAGCAACGACTACGCCAGTTCTTATACCGCGCCGCCGACAGCCCTTCCGACCGGTGTGGACATTCCCGCTGTGGAACCTCCCGACCAGGTGCGACCTGCTGACCGGCCGCTTAAGGCGCTGTTCGTCGGCACGTCGATTACGGCGGGCATGGCCGCATCCAGTGTCGAGTACGCGTGGCCGAACCTCGTCCTCCGTGCTCTCGAGCAGGGTGGTCCTGCTGAGCGCGTGACCATGCCGATCCTTCGCGAGCCACCGGGTACGGCACGGAATGTGTTCTCTTACTCTGCCGCCGATATCCCAACAGGGATCGATCTCGGCGTCATCGAGCTGGTCACCAACGACGTGTCGCGCTCGGAGATCGGCGCCTACCGCGAGAAGTACGGAGAGTTCATCGGTACGTTCCGACAGAAGAACCCGACAGCAACACTCATCTGCCCCGGTGCCTGGACGATCCCCGGCGGCAAGTCCACGGAGCACGAAGCCGCCGCTCGCCAGACCTGCCTGCGCGCCGGGGGCTACTACGTGCAGATCAACGAACTTTTCATGGATCCGCGCAACCGGGGCCCAGCCAACAACCACTCCACTTTCGGCGCCGACGATTTCCACCCGAACAACCTCGGGCAGATGCGGATCGCCGACGAGGTTCTGTCGACGCTGAATGGCCTGTACCCCGGTGCGCCCACACCCACGACCGCCGCACCGGCAGCTGGCAGATAGACGCCCAGATGAGAGGGATAGTCGCCTGAGCCATTGCATTAGGGCTGCTACAAGCGTCGACGCCGCGGTGACCCTGATCGGGCTGGGTGGGCTGATGACCGCTGGATTCAAGTTCTGGCCCGCGGCCCAGCGTGCCCTCCAACGACCGGTTGCGCACGCGTGATGATGCGCGGCTGCGCTCTCAGCATTCCCCAAGGTAGGCGTCGCATACTTGAGCGGTGTGGTGGATTATCGGCGCAGTAGCCGCGTGGATCGCCTTGTCGATCCCGATCGCGATACTGATCGGCAAAGCGGCAGCACAGAAGGACGTGCGCGAACGCACCGCGCCGCCGTCCGGCGACGGCATCGAGGCCGACCCGCCCGACGGGAAGATTGCCTGACGAACGCGCCTGCCAGCCGCGTGATCCCCCGCTAGGCTCAAGGAAATGAACATCCTCTCCCCTTGGTGAAAGTAGAGACGATGCATGTAACTCCGCTGGTCTGGGGCCTGACGATTGTCGTGATCGTCGCCCTGCTCGCGTTCGACTACTTCTTCCACGTCCGCCACGCCCACGTTCCGACCCTGAGGGAAGCGGCAATCTGGTCGTCGATCTATGTGGGACTTGCTCTGATCTTCGGCGTGGTCGTTCTGATCTTCGGTGGCGTCACCATGGGGTCGGAGTACTTCGCCGGTTACGTGACGGAGAAGGCACTGTCCGTGGACAACCTCTTCGTCTTCCTCATCATCATTTCCAGCTTTCGGGTGCCACGCGAAGACCAGCAGAAGGTTTTGCTGTTCGGCATCGTATTCTCGATCTTCGCTCGCACCGCGTTCATCTTCCTCGGCGCCGCGCTGATCAACTCTTTCGCGTGGGTGTTCTACATCTTCGGCCTCATCTTGCTCATCACCGCCGGCAACATGCTCCGGCCCGAGACCGAGGAGTCGCACTCGGCCGACAATTTCATCATCCGGATCGCGAAGAAGTTCATGCACACCACCGAGCACTACGACGGCGACAAGCTCTTCACTATCGAGAACGGCAAGCGGGCCATGACACCGATGCTGTTGGTGATGGTCGCCATCGGTGGCACCGACATTCTGTTCGCACTCGACTCGATCCCGGCGATCTTCGGCCTCACCCAAAATGTCTTCATCGTCTTCACGGCCACCGTGTTCTCCCTCATGGGACTGCGGCAGCTGTACTTCCTCCTCGACGGGTTGCTGGACCGCCTCATCTACCTCTCGTTCGGGCTGGCGGCCATCCTCGGCTTCATCGGCGTCAAGCTGATCCTGCACGCGCTGCACGAGAACAACCTGCCGTTCGTCAACGACGGCGAACCCGTCGCCGTGGTGGAAGTGAGCACCGCGTTGTCCCTCGGTGTGATCATCGGAGTTCTGATCGTCACCGTCATCGCCTCCCTGACAAGCCAGAAGGGCCGGGCCCAAGCGGCGATCGCCGGCGCCCGACACCATGCTGCGAACTACGTTGATCTCGACTACACGGCAGATGCCGACGAGCGCGAGCGCATCTACACCAAGCTCGTCAAGGAGGAGGAGCAGCTCAAGAACCTCGACCCCAAGTTCAAGAAGATGGTGCGCGAGGAGACGGCTCTGTTGGATCTGATCAAGCGCGCCCATGCGGATCATGACGCCTTCCTCAACCGCTGAGCACAGAGCCCATCGCGCGCACGGCACGGCGTCATCGGAGAAGATGGGCCGATGCCGTCGCTCTTCCAGTCACTGGTCTTCATGAACCTTCTGTTCGCGACGACCACCCTGTGCCTCGCCCGGCCGTCGCGGCTCACCGCCACGGCGACCGTCGTCGCCGCCGTGCTCTGGATCTTCGGCAACGGCCAACTCGAAGGTCGGATTCTCTGGGTGGTGACCCCGTCGCACGGACTGACCATGTCAGACCTGCTCTCCGCCGCCGCCCTGTTGGTCGCCGTGTGGGGATTCCTCGAGGCAGGACCGCGAGGACCGCAGCGCGGCCCGCGAAGCCTCCTCCGCCGGCGGCTCTGAACGAGCCCCGCGGGCGACAGCGCCCGTCGCAATCGGCGAGCGCTGTCTCCGATTCCCTTTCGTACGTAGTCGACCGATTACTGCATGCGGTCCTCACGCATCGTCCCCATTGCTGTCACACCGAGACCGAGCAGGCACACCATGGCGCCGCCGAGCACATTCGACCAGATCATGCCTGTGGTCGTGGTGACACCGTCCACCAGCCACGGGCTGACGATCATCCACAAACCCAGCAGCGGCGCGACGAATGTCATCCCATGGGTGCGGCCGTTCGCCGATGTGAATCCGACGGCGAGTAGTGCAACAGCGATGCCCGAGATCAGGTTGCACATCGCCAACCCGGTCTTATCGCCGAAGCCCACGATCCACGGCGACGCCGGCACATACAGCGCCGCGATGAACATCAGGCCCTCTGCCACCTGCGTGACGGGCCTTTCCGCGACCCCGTCGTAGCGATCACGAATGCGGCAATGCCGGGGTGTCTATCGATCGACATTCCGGATGTCGTCGACATGACGCATTCACTCCAAAGGCGAAAACTTTCCCCAACTTTGGGGTGCACGCGCCGGAACCAGCCAAACCGCCGTGAGCAGGAATAGACGCATTTTCCCGGACCGTCACGCCCCCTCGCCCGGCGTCTCGGCCGACAGCGCCATGCGGGCTCGCACCCGGGCCGTCGTGTGCCAGATCGTGGTGGTGTCGTGGACGCTGATGCACGGCACCCCGTTGTCCCGGGCCTGCCGCACGAGGAGTGAGTCGGCCGAGGAACATCTGCCGTCGAGAACGTCCTCGGTCACGATCACGCACAGCACGTCACCGCCGAAGGACCGGATCGGTTGAAGCCCCTGAAGCATCACCCATTGCCTGACCATCGCCCACTGCGACACGTCCGAATGCCGAGTGGGATTACCGACGAACAGCACGCGACGCGACCGTCGCGACCGCGCCGCCGCGATATCGGAAATGGGTGACATGACTGGGTGTTCCTGTCCACGAGGGTGAGCGTTCCGGTGTGCATCAGGGCGCACCGGAACAACTCTCCCGCCCTCGCCGGTTGCCGTCTGTCCCCCGATCGGGCGCAGTTCCGGTGGAAGTCCCCCGTCCCCCGATCGGCCGACCCGAGGTGTCCGCGAAAGTACGCTCGGGCGCACATCGGCACTCAGTTGGACGTTGCATGGTCACGGTTGTGTCCTGCCGCGGTCAGGGCGAGAATCCAAGGTCGAGGGGAAGCTAGTGGCCGCTACTACTCGATGGTCGGCGATGTGCGGACCTGTCGGCGCGTCGGCCGAACGCCCAGGATTTCCGTACCCGGGGTGGTGCCCACACTGTGAGTATTGCGGCGCCACCGACCCAGAATCCGATCTCCTCGACGCTGTCGGGAGAAGCGGCCGAGAGGGTCATGACCAGGGAACATGCAAGTACAACGGCAAGCAACCCTGACCATGCCAACAGCAGTCGCTTACCCAGCCGTCCGTCCTGGGCATGAGCCTCCTGTATCGGGGTGGCAAGCCCGAGCGTCGCGACACCGATCCAACCAACCGACACCACTCCCATGACGAATCCCGCCAGAACGATGACGCACCCGACGCAGAGCACCGCGGAGCACAACCGGGCGACACGGACGTCCGCGAAGGGGAGCAGATGACGATCGGTTCTGTGGTACGACATCAAGGTGGTCAGTATTGCGTCGAGTACCCACAGCGCCCAATGGGCGACGGTGAGGCACGCGAAAAGCACCGCCCATATCCAAAACGGCAGCCACGACTCATGAGTGTCTGCATGCAAAGTATCGAACAAGCTTCGATACAACGAGTTCCGTCGCTTTACCGTCTCGACGAGCGCTTCCCGCGCGGCATCCATGGTGGGGTCCAGGCGCAGCGCTTCACGAAAGGTGGCATACGCGCGCTCTGGCTTATCAGTCGCGCGGACTGCGAACCCATAGGCGAGATGAGCGAACGGGCTTTCCGGCGCGAGGCTCACTGCCCGCTCCGCCCAGGCCAAAGCACCTGGTACGTCGCCTGTGTTGATAAGCGCGATCGACATCAGGCTGAGTAGTTCACTGTTCTCGGGATCGTGTGCGAGTCCTTCGCGGATGGCGCCCATCGCCCAGACCAATTCCCGACGTGCCATGTGCACGCGAGCAATCAATGTCCAGACCGACGAAACGGTCGGATCGATCTTCGTCGCAGCCAATGCAGCCTGCAGCGCCTCGTCGTTGTGCCCGGCGTTATAGAACACCCGGCCCACAACATAATGCGGATACCACCAATCGGGTGCAAGACGCACAGACTCGTGCGCTTCGATCACCGACTCCGCCGACCGATCGAGCCCGGCAAGCACAACAGCCAGGACGGCGTGCGCTTCAGCATGTTGGGGTTCGTCCGACAGAGCGCGGCGCAGTTCACGTTCGGCATCGAGATGCCGGCGGACGGCCATCAGGATTCGGGCACGCTCCACCGCTACCTGCGCGCCACCACGGCCGGTATGCGGACCTCGACGTTCATCGGACATCGCGCAGCCAGGGCAACAGTTCGTCCCAGACACCGCTCTCGTTGGCGTGGAGCACATAGTTGCGCGCTGTCAGAAGCCATTCACGCACCGCCGTCGGTGTCACAGTGCGAATGGCCCTCAGTAAGTCGTCGGTGGTCAACGGCAGCGGGTATCCGGCGCGGATGGAGTCGACGAGCTTGGTCTCGATAGCTCGCTCGAGGACGCCCTCGAGGTCGGCCCCGACAAACCCCTCGGTGGCCGCTGCCAGGGCGTTCATGTCCAGTCGAGTTGTCGGTTTGCCGCGGCACAGAATTTCGAGGATCGCTGCGCGTGCTTTAGCGTCGGGCGGGGGCACGAAAACCATTTCGCCGAAGCGTCCCGGTCGACGGAATGCGGTGTCGACATACCAGGGTGCATTGGTGGCGGCGAGCACGAGTATCCCCTCATTTGCTCGGTCATCGACGCCGTCGAGTTCCGCGAGGAACTGGTTGATGACGTGGCGGCTATGCCCACGCATGTCCGACCGACGTGACGCGAGCGCGTCCACTTCGTCGAAGAACAGCACACACGGAGTGCGGCGCCGCGCCATCTGAAAGATGCTGTGCAGGTTGCGTTCACTCGAACCAACCCACATGTCCAAGATATCGGCGAGTCCGACATCGATGAAGTCGGCGCCGAGCTCACCCGCAGTGGCCCGCGCGAGATGGGTCTTTCCCGCGCCCGGCGGGCCATAGAGCATCAGCCCTCCGCCGGCCGTCTTCCCGTATGCAGCGAACAGCTCCGGTTTCTGAATGGGAAGCAGCAGTTTCATCCGCAGCGTGTTCTTCACGTCCTCCATTCCGGCGACGTCGACGAAGGTTATGTGCGAGCGCTGTGCATCGAGTATCGGTTCTTCCGGACGCTCGTCCTCTTGCGCGCCGGCACCACCTACACGCACCCGCTGTGAGTCAGCCGGTGGAGTGTGCGCCACTGTCGGTGGGGTGTCAAGAGCGCCCAGCCGTGCTGCCATATCAGCATCGGCGAGTGCGGCATCCTCGTTGATGGCCTGTTGATACTGAGCGGCTGCCGCCGCTTTGTCACCGTTTCCGAGAAGAGCCATTGCGGCCACGATCCCGGCGCGGGCCGGCCGCCTGGGTTCGGTTGGAAGCGACTCGAGTGCGATCAGTGCGGCGCCGCTTTTGCCTTGTCGAACAAACGATTCCGCGAGTCCGATGATGACTTCCGGGTCTCCCGGGGCCAGGAGCAGGGCCGCCTGATATGCCGCCTCTGCTTCTGTGGACTTCCCCGCCGCGAGTAGGGCATCGGCGAGGAGTCGCCGCAATGGGAAATTGCCGGGCGAGAGCCGGGCTGCCTCCCGCATCGCATCGAGCGCTTCACTGTCGCCCATGGTCGATTCTCACTCACTGCGCGCAGGGCCGCCGACCGGACGCGCACCGCCCGATTCTGCCTAGACATATCTGTCGTACGCTACTCTCCCCCGCGATCCAGCCGGAGGGGATCACGTACGGAAGCGTGACAGGCTCGAGCAAGTCGTCCCGGCGGGGCGCTTTCGGCATAAGGATCCGTTCAGAAGTGGATAAGCACAACCTCGTTAAGTAGGCCTCACCCACATCCGGCATTCGATCGAAGGCATTCACCGTGTTCAATCACCGAATCAAGACACTCACCCGTTCCGCTGTCGTCTCGGCCCTCATCGGACTCGCCGCACTCGGCTACGTAGAAGCCGCGAACGCGGCTGCTCCTGCGGCCGCAGCCTCCTCCACAGTCTCCGTGTCGACCATGATCGGCGATCCGGCAGAATCGGTACGGTACTGGCAACGCCAGCACTTTTCGGACTGCGCGGAGATGGCGGTTGCGAGCATTGTGGGAGACCTGACGGGATACCTGCCATCAGAACGTGAAATCCTCGGAATTGCGCAAACCACTCCGAGTACCGTGCGGCAAGGACCCATCTTCGATCCCGATGTGCGTCGCAAGGACGACCCGTCGCCGGCTGGACCTGCAGCGGGAGGAACCCAGCCCGCAGACATCCCCGTTCTGTTCGCGGCATACAACATCGACAGCGTTGTCTCACAGACACCCAACCCGGAAGCAGCAATCGAGGGAGTGATGCGCGCCCTCGCAAGTGGCCACCGGGTCGTCGCCATACTCGACTCCGACACCATTTGGAACATTTCGGGGGATCGCACCCGGCCAGACCATGCCGTGTCCGTCATCGGCATCGACACCGCCACTGCGACGGTGTATCTCAATGACAGCGGAATCGACGAGGGGCGTGGCGCGGCGATTCCCGTCGATGTCTTCGCCGCAGCGTGGGCGACAAGCGATCATCTAATGGTTGTAGCAGCCTGATCGGCCGCTGCAATGCGGGCGGGTAGCCGGCTTGGTTGAAGAGGAGGGCCTTGGTGTCGGAGGACATCAAGGCCCTCCTCTCACACTTCGAGTTCGCCCGAAGCTGACAACGTTCCAAGGTTGCCGTGTCTCACGCACGCCTTGTGTTCAGGTAAGGCCCCGAATTAGAGTGAGTTCTAGCGGTGATCTGCCCCTTCGCCACCTGCAGCCTTTCTTTACCTAGGGACCACCCGCGATTTGGTGCGGCAGAACATCGAAGCCGTTGCACCTTCTGCGGCCGGGGAGTACGGCATGAGTGACATGGCGCGTGGTTCGCGGGTAGGCGCACAGTTCGGTCCTTATCTCCTGCGAAGGATGATCGGCCGGGGCGGGATGGGCGAGGTTTACGAGGCCTACGACGTTTCGAAAGACCGTGTCGTCGCCGTTAAACTGCTGCCCCCGACGTTCGCTGAGGATCCGATCTATCGTCAACGCTTCCAGCGTGAATCTCGCACCGCCGCTCGTCTTCAGGAACCACATGTCATCCCGATCCACAATTACGGTGAAATCGACGGCGTCCTCTACCTCGACATGCGGCTGGTCGAGGGAACAAGTCTCGGTGAGCTACTGGCCAGGAACGGGCCGATGGCAGCCACTCGGGCAGTGGAGATCGTCGGCCAGATAGCGTCCGCTCTGGATGCGGCACACGCGGACGGACTGGTGCATCGCGACATCAAACCGGAAAACATACTTGTCACGAGACACGATTTCGCCTACCTGGTGGATTTCGGGATCGCGCATACGGCGGGCGACACCAAGCTCACGTCCATGGGAACAGCAGTGGGCACCTACGCGTACATGGCACCGGAAAGGTTCGACGATCGCGAGGTCACCGGTCGCGCAGACGTCTACTCGCTCGCCTGCGTGTTGTACGAATGCCTTACGGGATTGCGGCCCTATCCCGCGGACAGTGTCCGAGTCGTCGTCAAGGCTCACCTCCTGGAGCCCATCCCACTTCCCAGCCGGGTTCGACCGGGCATTGCCACGGCATTCGACGATGTGATCGCCACAGGAATGGCTAAGGACCCGAACGACCGATACCATACCGCGGGTGATCTCGCCGTCGCCGCACAAGACGCGCTCACGGCAGGAGGGCACGCTCAGACGATCCACGACGCAGGCAAATTCATCACGCACTCGACCCCACCACCAGAACCCAGGGCGCCGTATGCGCCCAACTTCGGCTCTACGCCACCTCCTCCGCCTCCCTTTCCCGGCCAGTATTTCGCTCCCCGGTGGGATCCCGCACTTGGCGAACCCAGGCGTCAGGAGCCCCGGCGCGGGTGGTGGAGAGCTCTGGTCGTCGCGGCCGTTGTTGCGCTGGGCTTATTCGGCATCGCTGGGCTGTGGTACACGGTAACTACTTCCCGAAATGCGGATCCGGGCGCGTCGGCTCGAGCATCTACGTCAACGGCACTGGATGACCAAGCACAAGAGGAACTCTTCAGTCTGCTCCCCGCCGGATACAGCCGCGCAAATTGCGACCCCGACACCGAGGACCTCGCGCCAGCGGAGGCCGGGGTCCAGTGTGACGCCTACCCTGGCCAAGGCGGACCAATTAGCATGGCTGTCTATCTTTACGACGACACGACCGATCTTGCTCGCGATGTCAGTAACACCGTGAAGTACAACGGCACGGGCTTGATTCCATGTCCCGGCGACACCGCTCCTGGGCCGCTCAAATGGCACTACAAACGCAGTCCGAACCAGAATGCCGGCGACTACGCCTGCTACACCGAGAGCAACGATCCACTCATCGTCTGGAGCAACGACAGCGCACTCACCATGACCATAGTTCGGGGAACCGACCTGGCCGCATTGTGGAATTGGTGGTCGAACAACTCGTGAACGGAAGGAACATCAGGCAGCACGCTGCCACCACGACGCGACTGGTCAAGACCCACCCCCATGTGCTCGGGCGTATCGGACGCGCACCCATACCGGCACCAACGGGGTCACCATGAATCAAGGCGAACGAGGGAACCCCCCGGTAATCGAATGCCGCATGCTCGGGCCGGTGGAAATGATCGTCGATGATACGACGCGACCCCTCGGCGGCCCGAAGCAGCGGGCGGTGCTCGCGATGCTCGCCATTAACCGAAACCGGCCCCTGTCAGCGCAAACATTGGCCACCACCGCCTGGGACGGCCGACCCCCACCGGACTACCGAGGTAGCGTGCAAGTCGTCATATCAAACCTCCGGAAGCTGATCAGCGACAGCAAGATCGAGGCACGATCCGTCCTCGCTTCTGCGCCGCCCGGGTATCGACTTACCCTTTCCGACGAGCGGTGTGACGTGGGTCGGTTCCAACTGCGAAAGAAGCAAGGTTTCAAAGCGGCCGCCGACCACCGCTTCGAAGAGGCATTCACCCACTTCACCCACGCCTTGCAGGAATGGCGGGGCGAAGCGCTCAACGATCTGCGGGGCATGGGTTTCGCCGATTCGTTTGCCGCTGCCATGCAAGAAGACCAACTAGCGATCATCACCGCCCGGGCCGAGTCCGAGATCGCATGCGGTCATGTCGACGCGGTCATCTCCGAACTCACACCAATCGTGGAAAGGCATGCACTGAGAGAACCGCTGTGGGCTCAGTTGATCACAGCGCTCTACCTCGGCGGCCGGCAATCCGACGCACTCGGCACCTGCCGGCGCCTACGTTCACTGCTCGCCGCCGAACTCGGTATCGATCCAAGTCCTCGGATCCAGGAATTGGAATCGTCCATTCTGCGACAGGAAGCCCTCAATGTTCGCGCCAAGGCCGCCGCAACAGCCGCAGTCGCCATGACGATCGTCGACGATCGGCAGGTGACGAATCATGCTCGCCTCCACGACAGGACAGGTCGTGTATTCCCCATCAACGCAACGGAAACGAGCATCGGCCGGATGCCCGACAACGATGTTGTACTCGACGACGGGAACGTCAGCCGGCACCACGCGGTCATCGTAGGTACCACCGATACCTACGTCATCAGAGATTTGCATTCGTCCAACGGCACCTACGTCGGCGGCCAGCGCGTCGTCAACAGCGCAGCCCTCTCACACGATGACGTCATCCGAATCGGCCACCACGAGCTGGCCTTCGAGATATCAGGCTAGACCGATGCTGCACAAAGCGCGTGGTCGGGCGAAGTCTTGACCATAAGGAACTTGCAAGAAGTTGGATAGCTGATGGTCCGATCCTTGAGGTGTCAGCAAGAACATCAGCCAAGAGAAAGCCACTTCACATGCTTACTCGCTCTGCACTCGCCAACTTGGTCAGCGCAACCGTCGTACTCGGATTGTCGACCATGGGAGTCGCCGGTACGGCGGTCGCCAACGCGGCCCCCGACTCGTCGCCCACAAACTCACAGAACCAAGCTGCACTGAACCATCTGGCGAGCACACTACCGACCGGATACGACACCTCAAACTGCGCGGTAGGCACACCGAATGCTCCTGCGGTGGCGTCCTTGGAGTGCGGTAAATATCCAGCGTCGGGCGGCCCGGCTGGGACTCTGTACTACCAGTACACCAGCTCCGACGGTCTTAATGCAGACTTCGCAAACGTTCTTGGAAACGTGAGGGTCACGGCCTGCCTGGATGGTTCCGAGAGTCCCGGAGAGTGGGGCTACGGGCAACAAAGCACTGGTCTACGTGCCTGCGCGATCATCAAAAGCTCACCAGCAGTTATCTGGACCAACGAGGCTGACCTCACCATGGTGGTGACGTTCGGGGCGGATAGCGAAAATTTGCTCCAATGGTGGGAATCGGTCGCCTAGACCACGTCACTGCCAGGGACGGGAATCGCAGGTGCTAGTGCAGCACTCCGGGGAAACACAAATGAATGCGGAGAGGCCGTGGCCAACCCTCGCGATTCCTGTCTTGGTCAGCACTCATCGCGGGGACGAGACCACCTTCAGTTGTCCACCGCCGCATCGTTCCCCGAACATGTAGGTCCGGTAAACCCAGCTGCTATGAGTAACATTGGGGCTGATGAGCGTCAGCAGAAGTACCCGGCACACGGGTCACTTCTCCGTCACCCCGTTCTTTTGCAGAAATCTATTCAGATCCGCGGTATCGGTGACGAAGTTGAACGCGTTCCCCTCGACGCTGCCGCCCGTACTGCTGCGGAGGGCCTTGCGACTGTTAACACCAATGACTTCGCCCTGGTCATTGATCGTTGGCCCGCCCGACATTCCGGACGAGACATCGGCGTTGATCTCCAACGTTGCAACCCCGTTCTGACCGACTTGCGACGAGGACACGGTCCCTGTCTTGAACGACGGGTTCGAAAGCGCATCGGTCTTGCTGCCGTCGGCTGCATCAACCACGCCAGGAAAGCCGATCGCGGTTACGGCCTCCCCACTCTTGGGCGCCTCCGTCGCGACACCCAAGAACGGTGTCTCCTTGTTCAGGCCGTTCGCACGCAGCAGCGCTAGGTCACCGTCCTCTGCGGGCACCATGTCTGCGACCTGCACGTCTCGCCATTCTGAGATCACGCGGCCGTCGATGTCGGGCTGATTCACCTGAACCCTCAGGTCGGGGGGCGACCCGGACTCTTCTCCGCCGACAGAGCACTCGTCCAAACATTTGCTGACGTCAGCCGCATTCCAGCCGTTTTCTTTGCCTACTGCCCGGATCAGACTCTCGCGTTTCGTGTCCGATTCCGGATCCACGCAGTGTCCAGCCGTCATAATCTCGCCGGATGCACCCGCAAACCACCCGGTGCAGCTACTGAACACGTCGACTGACTCCGACGTCCACTTCCACCCGGTGGTGCTGGGATAGTAGACCCATCCGGTCGACGTCATCTCCATGTAGACGATGCTGTCGTCGATCTGCTCGTTCGTCGGGACAGCGGGTGCCGACTCTCTAGAGCACCCTGCGATCAGCACGAAGGATGAGATGGCCGCAGTCGCAAGGACGGCTGCCTTGGTCGGTTTCATGATGGGGACTCCTGTCGAAATGAATCTGAGGCGGCTCCCCACGGACGAACATCCGCTTCCCGAGTTCGCAACGTTCGTCCGGTCGGAGTACAGCGATGGAACATCGACCACGCTGGCAAGGACATATTGAGCGACCGCGCTAATGTCGCTTAGCCGTGCCATATTCAGCTGCACCTCTCGCCCTGCCGGAGAAGGAATCCGGATCCTCAGACCAATGATCACGGCGATCATCCGACTGGCCGTCTACAGCTACAGGCACTTCATTTGCGACACGCTGCGGGTGTAGAACGATGGGCTACCCGTTCGGGCACATGATGTCGCTCCGAAATTGGTTCACCCACAGATTGTTTGGCGGATTTGCCGGTCGTCGTTGACCGAACTCGGAAGTGACTCCTTTGTAACTAGGGGATCAGAAGGAGAAGGGCAGCTGCCGCTAGCGCGACGCCACCGGCCGGCTGAAATCTCGATGATGATCGTCGGGATGGTGCTACCACAGGCGAATGCTTGCTGCGGGAACAGCCAAGGTCGAGCCCGAAGTCGATCATGAAACTGCCTTTGAACTGCGCTTGGAGGTGCTCTCTGCTCATCGGGCCGTCGAGTATGGGCCGATAATCTCAAGTTACTCTCTCGGTTGCCGTGTTTCTAGAGCAACTTCATACCAGTTGCTCCGGTTGGCGGACCAGCTGTAGACGTCCGGCCCACATTGCATTCTTCCACTTCCGCTGCGAACGTCACCCCTGCGGAGTCGGTTTCGGTCGAATGCCTGCGGCGCGAGAAGATGTCGACTCTTTCTCGAGTCGGCAGCCAACGGACCCTCGGAGTAGCGTCCCGTGAGCCACGGGTCGCTTCTGCGCGTGACATATCGAACCCGAGCCCAACTTTCCACCTGACGGAAATCTCCGCGCTCGCCTCGGTGTCAGCCCCTCACTCATGTTGGGTGCATTAGCGTTTCGCGTGCGAACTCCATACGCGGAGGCTAGGGGCCGAAATACTGTCGACCCGACTCTGGCGATTCTTTCAGTGCGGTTGGCGCTATACTTGTGCTGGTGAATCACGATCGAAATCAGTCGCTTGCGCTGCTCGTTCGTGATTTTGCGCTGGCGGTATCGCGGTATCGCGCTGCCGCCACCGACCGCGACATCGGACTCACCGAAATGGTGGCATTAGGCCACCTATATGCGAACGGGCCCCTCACGCCCGGCGAACTCGCGGCCGAACTCGTGATCACCAGCGCGTCAGCAACCGAACTCATCGATCGACTGGAAGAAGTCGGGTACGCCCACCGCCGCGCACACCTCACCGATCGCCGCAAACGCTTGGTAGATCTTACTTCGAATGGCAGGAAGGCCGCGACGACGCTGTACAGCGACTTCGGGGCAAGGACCGCCATGATCTACGGGATGCTCACGAGCAGCCAACAGGAGGGAGTTGAACGTTTCCTCACAGAGGTAATCGCACAATTAGAGCGTCCCGCACCTGTCGATCCAACACTCGAGCCCCCCTCAGAATCGCGCTAGCCTACCGCCTTCACCGTGAGTGCCCGGGCAAGGTCCTGATCGACATCGCCGTCACCTCTACCCTCGGTCGTGACCGTCGGCCAACGTGAAACCGGTGTAGCGGCGCCTAAACGTCTGTCGAATCAGCGGATCGCTTACCAGCTGACGTTGCCGTGCGGACCGTCGAAGGGACCTATATCGTGCCGCCACCACTCTCGACGCAAAACCCGTGCGGAGCGCAAAAACCGTGCGGAGATCGCCGCCACATGCCGCGATTATCCGAGTTGGGCCTATAGGACACTCTCGATCGAGCGCGCACAACGAATTGAGACCGTGACCGAATGCAATGCTATCGGCATACATGCGCGGCATTGTTGCCGAAGTCATCGACAGCCGTGTCGACGAGGAGATCGTCTAACCGGAGGGCAAACAACGAGCAGTGTGGTCGGGGCCGGGGTCTTGTTCGCCTACGTACGCGCGACCATCTGGGATTGCTCTGTCGACGAAGGAAGGGTTCGGCGTCGCCGCGATGGAAGCCCTTGCCGCCGGCGTGCGCGTCGTCGCCCGCGACCTCCCCGTTCTCCGCGAAATCTTCGGCGGGGCAGTGCACTTCGCGTCCACCCACGCAGAGATGGCCGACGCACTCGCCCAGCCGGCAGACCGACGACGCCTCGCACACGGCCGGGCGCTTGCCCGTTCGCACAGCTGGGACGACGCCGCGCAATCCCAATCTCCAGTTCTACCGCAAGCTCGCCGACCAGCGATCGGCGTTCACGGTCAGCGGGTTCACCTGACCGCAGAGCTCCCCAGCGCCATGCGGGCTCGCACCCGGGCCGTCGTGTGCCAGATCGTGGTGGTGTCGTGGACGCTGATGCACGGCACCCCGTTGTCCCGGGCCTGCCGCACGAGGAGTGAGTCGGCCGAGGAACATCTGCCGTCGAGAACGTCCTCGGTCACGATCACGCACAGCACGTCACCGCCGAAGGACCGGATGGGTTCGAGTCCCTGAAGCATCACCCATTGCCTGACCATCGCCCACTGCGACACGTCCGAATGCCGAGTGGGATTACCGACGAACAGCAGGCGCCGCGACCGTCGCGACCGCGCCGCCGCGATATCGGAAATGGGTGACATGACTGGGTGTTCCTGTCGACGAGGGTGAGCGTTCCGGTGTGCAGCAGGGCGCACCGGAACAACTCTCCCGCCCTCGCCGGTTGCCGTCTGTCCCCCGATCGGGCGCAGTTCCGGTGGAAGTCCCCCGTCCCCCGATCGGCCGACCCGAGGTGTCCGCGAAAGTGCGCTCAGGTGGCGGCGATGTCGCGACGGCGGAATGCCGTCACTCCCCCACCCGCGGCCACACCCGCAACCAGTAGGAGGACGACAAATGGCGCCGCCGCGAAGGATTCCAGCGGCATCTGCGGGATGTGGCCCAGCGGTGAGAGATCGCCGATCCAATCCGGCAGTTGCAGGAGGGGGCCGAAGGTGCCGACCAGGTACCCGAACACCGGCAGGACCCGGACCACGTTGAACGCCCGGGGCACCACACCGAACAGCAGCGCAGCGACCGCGGCCACGACCAGAACCGCCGGGGTGTGCGCGAGGTACGCGAGTTTGAGTGTCACGACGTACCCGAGATCCCCGGTCACCAACGCCGCACCGACTCCGGTGGCGACGCCGGAGAGGCCGAGCAGCACGATCGAGCTGGCCGCGGCGGCGGCCACACCCGATCCCATCCATCCGATCCGGCTGGTTTTCGTGGCCAGCACCGGGTCGGCGCGCCCGGCCTGTTCCTCGCTGCGCAGGCGGCGGACGGACAAGATCGCGAAGCAGGAGACGAGGAAGGCCATCGTGAAGCCCATCAAACCGAGGTAGCCGTCGACGAGGTTGTCCTCGGCGCCACCCATGATCACCAGGATGTCGTCGGGGAGGTCCGCGAACGCGTCGGCGATCGATTCGGTGAACGCACCGTAGAACAACCCGGCCACACTCAGTCCCACCGCCCAGCCGATGATGGCGCCGCGCTGCAGCCGCAGCGCCATGGTGAACGGATGCGACAGCGCCTCAGACGCTTCCGCAGCCCCTAGCCGCGGCGCCATCAGGCCGGCGCCGACGTCCCGGCGGCCGACGAGCACGTAGGCGCCGACCAACGCGGCACCGGCAAATACGATCGATAGCGTCAGGGGCCACCAGCGGGGGTCGACGAACACCCGGGTTTGCTGCGACCACGCGATCGGGGACAGCCAGGACAGGGCACTGCCGTGCTTGGCTGTAAGGTCACCGATCCCGCGGACCAGAAAGGCGGCCCCGAGGACGGCGGCGGCCAGCCCGGTGGCGGCCCGCGCGTGTTCGGTCACCTGACACATCACGGCCGTGATCGCTGCGAAGACCAGGCCGAGGGCGGCGAAACCGGTCAGGAGCAGCAGGGAGCCGGCGGCGTCGAACCCGGTGCCGGCCAAGGCCAGGGTTCCGGCCACGACCAGGGCGGTGTTCGCGACCAGTGCGGTGAGCATCGCCGCGGTCAGCGGCGCGAATCGGCCGACCACCCCGGCGAGGACTAGTTCGGTGCGGCCGCCCTCCTCCTCGAGTCGGGTGTGACGCACTATCAGCAGGATGTTCATCAACGCCGAGGCGACCATCAGGTACAGCGCGTACTGATTGGCGAGGAACGCCTCCAGGGTCGGGTTGTCCATGCCGTAGCCGGGCCCGGACATCATGATCGCGGCGGGACTGTTGGCGAAGGACGCGACGTTGGCGATGTCCTGGTCGGTGGGGTACGCCAGCTTCAGGGCGTTACCGAAGTACATCGTCATCACCGCGATGCCAAGCACCCAGGCGGGCAGCTTGATTCGGTCCCGCCGCAGATTGAATCGCAGCAGAGCCGGGGTGGCGCGGAGTGCTCTCATCGCACACCCCCCACCGGATCGGTCTGGCGGGCATCACCGTAGTGGCGCAGGAACAACTCCTCGAGCGAAGGCGGTGCGCTCTCGAGACTCCGCACCCCGTACTCGGCGAGAGCCCGGATCACCTCGTCGAGGTGGGCATTGTCCACCTCGAAAACCGTACGGCCCCGTTCGAACCGCAGCTCGTACACGCCAGGAAGCTGGGTGAGCGAGGAGGCGTCCCGGTCGGTGGCGGCGGAGATCGTCGAACGCGTCAGGTGCCGCAACTGCTCGAGCGTCCCGGTCTCGACCGCCGCCCGTCCCGGATGATAGTAACGGTGTCGCAAAGCTTTTCGACCTCGGCGAGGATGTGACTGGACAGCAGGACGGATCGGCCCTGCTGTTTCACCTCGTCGATGCACCGCTGGAACACCTGCTCCATCAGCGGGTCCAGCCCCGATGTCGGCTCGTCGAGAATGAGCAGTTCCACATCGGAGGCCAAACCGGCGATCAGTGCGACCTTCTGCCGGTTGCCCTTGGAGTAGGTGCGGCATTTCTTGCGGGGGTCGAGTTCGAAGCGGTCGATGAGTTCGGTGCGGCGGGCGGGGTCGACGTTTCCGCGCAACCGGCACAGCAGGTCGATCACCTCGCCGCCGGTCAGCATCGGCCACAGACTGACGTCCCCGGGCACATACGCCAGCCGCTGATGGAGTTCGACGGTGTCGCGCCACGGGTCGAGTCCGAGGACGCTCGCACTTCCTGAGTCGGCGCGCAGCAGCCCGAGCAGCACCCGGATGGTGGTGGACTTGCCGGCGCCGTTGGGGCCGAGGAAGCCGGCGACCTCGCCGCGGCCGACGGTCAGGTCGAGTTCGTCGAGGGCGGTGACGGTTCCGAAAGTTTTCGTGAGGTTCGCGACCTCGATGACAGTGTTCATGGAGGTTCCTAATGGGGGAGGATCTGCTGTTGTCAGGGGTGGGAGGCGGCGATATCGCCGCCGTCGTCTGCCCTGGCAGGCGGATCCGTCACATACATCAGGTAGTCGTCGAGCATCTGCCGATCGGTGAGCAATCCCTGCGTGTAGAGCTCGAGGCCGGGCCCGGTCGTGGCCTCCGCGATGGCCTGGAAGAAGCCGGTGAAGTCGCCGTCCCGCAGCATCTGCGGGCGCAACGACATCTCCAGAAGCACCGTTCCTACGCTCATGCCGGTAAGAAATCTCGCCCGCGCGTAGGGGTCCCGGGACGGGGTGATCACGCCGTTGCGTACCCCCTCCTCGAGGTAGCCGGCCGCGTCGTCGACCAGGTGATCGAAGAACGCCGCGGCGGCCTCCCCGCCGGCCTGCAAGGTGCGGGCCACATACATCGCCAGCGGCGCGAAGTGGTCAACCTGCCCGAATTGCGCCAGCCACGGCCCGGTCTCACCGGTGCCCAACACCGCCCGCTTGGACTCCCGAATCTCCCGGAGCACCCACTCGTCGCACGCGCGGCGCAGCCCCTCCTTGGTCCCGAAGTGATACAGGATCAACCCGCCGCTGATCTGGGCATCCTCGGCCAGCGCGCGGATGCTGACCCCGAACCCGTCACGGCTGAACCGGAGTATGGCCGCGTCGCGGATCCGCGCCGCTGCCGTCAGATCACCGTCGCGGGCCGCGGCACGCGGCCCCCGAAAACGCTCGTTTGAACGCATAGTCAGTATGCTAAACGCGTGATCAGCGAGGACGCAAGAGTCGGACCTTCCGATAAGTCGCACAGCGAAGTCCTGTGCCGCGCACGGCATCGGCGACGTCCAGGTCTAACCTCCTGTTCGTGACTTCACGCACCGGTGCGTCGCAAGCTTCCGCGCTGCGGCGTGCCGCGGGACAGGTGACGCTGACCCCGGTCCGGGTGGTGGCCCTGGGTTTCGCTACGGCGATCACCGTCGGGACCGGGCTGCTCCTCCTGCCCGCGGCGACCCAGCCGGGCATCGACACCGGTGTCATCGACGCGCTGTTCACGGCGACGTCGGCGATGTGTCTGACCGGACTGATCGTGGTCGACACCCCCACCCACTGGTCGGGGTTCGGTCAGGGTGTCATCCTGGGTCTGATCCAGGTCGGCGGCTTCGGAATCATGACGATGGCGTCGCTGGTCGGGCTGATGCTCGCGAACCGGATCGGGCTACGGGCCCGGCTCAACGCCGCCGCCGAGGTCCGGGCCTCCGGGCTCGGGGACGTGCGCAGCGTCGTCGTCGGCGTGGTCCGGGTCAGCATCCTCATCGAGGCTGTCACCGCACTGTGCCTCGCGATGAGGTTCGCGGTCGGTTACGACGAGCCGCCCGGTCGGGCCCTGTGGCTGGGGGTGTTCCATTCGATCTCGGCGTTCAACAACGCCGGCTTCGCGCTCTACAGCGACAACATCATCGGATTCGCCGACGACCCGTGGATCTGTATCCCCTTGCTGGCCGCGGTGATCCTCGGCGGGATCGGGTTTCCGGTGCTCTTCGAGGTGGGGCGGCGGGTCCGCGGCACCACCTCCGGCCGGTGGAGCCTGCACACCCGGCTGACCGTGGCGGTCACCGCGGTGCTGCTGGTGGCCGGTCCGGTGCTGGTGCTGGCACTCGAGTGGGGCTACACCCTGCGCGACCACGATCTCGGGGCGAAGCTGCTGGTGGCCGCGTTTCAGGGCATCATGCCCCGCACCGCCGGCTTCAACAGTGTCGACTACGCGCAGATGGATCCGGCGACCCTGCTGGTGACGGACGTGCTGATGTTCATCGGCGGCGGCAGCGGCGGCACCGCCGGCGGCATCAAGGTCACCACGTTCGCGCTACTGCTGTTCGCGATCGTCGCCGAGGTGCGCGGTGATCGTGCAGTGGTCGTGTTCGACCGCCGGATCGCGCCGCGGGTGCAGCGGCAGGCGCTGTCGGTCGCGCTGATCGGTGTCGCCCTGGTGATGGTCCCGACGATCGTGCTGCTGGCGGGCACCGACTTCGACCTGAACGTGCTGCTGTTCGAGGTCACCTCCGCCTTCGCGACGGTGGGCCTGTCCACCGGCATCACCGCGCAACTACCCGCGTGGGGCCAGCTGATCCTGGTCCTGCTGATGTATCTGGGCCGGATCGGCTCGATCACACTGGTCAGCGCCCTCGCTGCGCGGCAGCGGGATCGCCGCTACGAACTCCCCGAAGAAAGGCCGTTCATTGGCTAGGAAACCGACTTCCGATGTCGTGGTGGTGCTGGGCCTGGGCCGGTTCGGCAAGTCCCTCGCCCTCGAACTGATGGCACAGGGCGCCGAGGTGCTCGGCATCGACTCGAACGAGGCGGTGGTCCAGAAAGTCTCCCACCGCCTCACCCACGCCGCTGTCGCCGACACCACCGACGAGGAATCGCTACGCCAGCTGTCGGTGCACGACTACGACCGGGCCGTCGTCGGGATCGGCTCCGATCTCGAGGCCAGCCTGCTGACCGCGTCGGCGTTGATCAACATGTCGGTGCCGAACGTATGGGCCAAGGCAATCAGCAACGCCCACGCGAAGATCCTCCGTCAGATCGGTGTCACGCACGTCGTGCGGCCCGAGCACGACATGGGCAAGCGCGTAGCGCACCTCGTGCGCGGCCGGATGATGGACTACATCGAGTTCGACGACGGCTTCGCGATGGTCAAGACCACCCCACCCGCGGCCGTGATAGGGAAACGGCTCGGCGACACCACCGTCCGCACCACATACAGGGTCACCGTCGTCGCGATCAAACGACCCGGCGAGGGTTTCACCTACGCCACCGCCGACACCGTCATCGCTGCGGGCGACACCATCATCGTCTCCGGACAGGTCCGCGACACCGAACGATTCAGCGAACTGACCTGACCGACGCGAGGACGCGGGCGTTGGCCTGACCTGACAGGTCCGGTACGCCGCATTCGCCGAGAAGGTGCGGGTGCGCGTGGCGCGGGTCAGCAACCGCGCTAGGCAGGCGGGTCTTCACCCTCGGCCGGAGGAGGGTCCTCACCTTCTGCGGGCGGGTCCTCACCCTCGGCAGGCGGGTCTTCGCCCTCCACCGGTGGGTCTTCACCCTCGACCGGAGGAGGATCCTCACCTTCGGCCGGCGGCGGTACAACTACCGCTGGCGGCGGCACCACGACGGCTGGCGGTGGTACCACGGGTGCGGGCGGCGGTACCACGGGTGCCGGCTGGCCTGCGGCCGGTGCTTGCCCGCCGCCGCCACCGCCGCCCGACCCTGTCCCCGACGTACCGCCGCCGACACCGTCGTTCGAGCCGGGCGGGACGACCGGTGGTACCGACTCCGAGGTCTTCGTCGTCGAAGTGGCCGAGGTCGTCGTGGCCTTCGTGGTGGAGCTGGATGTTTCAGATGTCGGTGTCGGTTCGGTGTCGGATCCGCAGGCCGACAGTGTGAGGAGTGCGCAACTTGCCGCGGTTACCACCAAGCGTTTCAAGGACAGCTCCTTCGTGTGCACATCTATTTACCGGTCACGCGGAACCTACAGTCCGAACGGTATGGTTTGTCCGGTTTCGACAGAAACCGAGACCGACCCGATTCCGATCCGCCGACACCCGCGCGCGCCTCGGCGAAACCACCGGCCACGGCGGTACCGTCGAGAAGGTGATGGGACTGCCTGATGCGATCTCGGCCTGCTTGTTCGATCTCGACGGTGTGCTCACCGGTACCGCGGTGCTGCACCGGAAGGCGTGGAAACGCTCCTTCGACGACTTCCTGAAGCATCGCGAAGGCCCGAATTTCCGGCCGTTCACCGACCAGGACTACTACGACTACGTCGACGGCAGGCCCCGCGCCGACGGGGTGCGCACGTTCCTGACCTCCCGTGGCATCACGCTGCCGGAGGGACTCCCGGACGATCCGCCGGGCGCCGAGACGGTGAACGGCGTCGGTAACAACAAGAACGTCCGGCTCCTGAGGGTGATCGACGAAGAGGGCGTGAGTCCGTATCCGGGTTCGGTGCGATACATCAAGGCCGCCTACGACGCCGGCCTGAAGATCGCTGTGGTCACATCTTCGGCGAACGGTAAGGCCGTCCTCGACGCCGCCGATCTCAGCCGATACGTTCATGTGCGCATCGACGGCGTGGTGATCCGCGATCAGGGGCTTCGGGGCAAGCCCGCACCGGATTCCTTTCTCGCCGGAGCGCGCGCACTCAACGTGCATCCCGATCAGGCGGCCGTGTTCGAGGACGCCCTGTCCGGGGTGGAAGCGGGACGGGCCGGTGAGTTCGGATTCGTGGTCGGCGTGAACCGCAACGATCAAGCCGACGCCCTCCGCGCGCACGGTGCCGACGTGGTGGTCAACGATTTGGCCGAACTCCTGGAAAGGTGAGCATGGAAGAGGACAAGGGCTACGAAATCGCGCCGTGGCACCTGCGCTGGCGCGGACTCGATCTGCAAGCACTCCACGCCACCGAGTCGACCTTCGCCCTTTCCAACGGCCACATCGGCATTCGGGGCACCTTCGAGGAGGGTGAGCCACGGGGTCTGCCCGGCACCTATCTGAACGGCTTCTACGAGCAGCGTCCGCTGCCGTACGCCGAGGCCGGCTACGGCTATCCCGAGGACGGCCAGACGGTCGTCAACGTCACCGACGGCAGCATCATCCGGTTGCTCGTGCAGGACGAACCACTCGACATGCGTTACGGCCGTGCCACGCACCACGAGCGAGTGCTCGACTTCCGGACCGGCACGCTGCGCCGCACCACCGACTGGATGTCCCCGACGGGCAGGCAGGTCCGCATCCACTCGGAGCGGCTGGTGTCGTTCACGTCGCGGGCGGTCGCCGCCATCCACTACGAGGTGGAACCCCTCGACGGCGACATCGAACTCGTCATGCAGTCGGACCTCCTGGCCAACGAGCCGATTCCGGCGCGGACGGACGACCCGAGAGTGGCCGCAGCCCTCGACAACCCACTGATATCCGATTTCGCGGCCGCCCACGACTTCCGGGCGGTACTCGCCCATCACACGCGGACGTCGGGACTGCGCATGGCCGCGGGCATGGACCACGAGATCGACCTCCCGGCGGGTGCCCGCTGCGGCATCGAGACGGAGAAAGACCTCGCCCGCCTCACCGTCGCCGCCGATGTGCCGAGCGGACAGCGACTGCGGATGACCAAGTACCTGGCCTACGGATGGTCGGCGCGCAGGTCCACGCCCGCACTGCGCGGTCAGGTGGAGGGCGCCCTGGCCGGTGCGCTCGAGACCGGGTGGGACGAACTGCTGCGTCGGCAACGCGAGTACCTCGACGATTTCTGGGAAACCGCGGATGTGGAGATCGACGGTGACGCCGAGCTCCAGCAGGCTGTGCGCTTCGCACTGTTCCACGTGCTGCAGGCCGGTGCGCGCGGTGAGTCGCGCGCGATCCCCGCGAAGGGTCTGACCGGCCCCGGATATGACGGACACGCGTTCTGGGACACCGAGACGTTCGTGCTGCCGCTGCTCACCTACACGGTGCCGGATTCGGCCCGCGATGCTCTTCGCTGGCGGCATTCCACCTTGGACAAGGCGAAGAATCGGGCCCTGCAACTCGGTCAGGGCGGTGCCGTCTTTCCGTGGCGGTCGATCGACGGTGACGAGTGCTCCGGGTACTGGCCTGCCGGAACCGCGGCGTTCCATGTGGGCGCCGATGTCGCGGTGGCGACGTCGCGGTACCTGGCAGCCACTCACGACGCCGAGTTCGAGGCCGAGTGCGGCCTCGAGCTGCTGGTCGAGACGGCACGGTTATGGGCCACTCTGGGCCACCACAATTCGCGCGGAGAATTCCGCATCGACGGAGTCACGGGCCCGGACGAGTACACAGCCGTCGCCGACAACAACGTGTTCACCAATCTCATGGCGCAGAAGAACCTGCGCGACGCGGCCATCGCCTGCGAGCGGCGACCCGGAAGGGCGCGCGAGCTGGGGGTGGACGACGAGGAAGCGGCGCGGTGGCGGGATGCGGCCGAGCACATGCGCATTCCGTACGACGCGGCACTGGGCGTGCATCAGCAGTCCGAAGGCTTCACCCATCACGACGAATGGGACTTCGAGGGCACCCCGCCCGAGCACTATCCCCTGCTTCTCCACTACCCGTATTTCGATCTGTACCGCAAACAAGTGGTCAAACAGGCCGACCTGGTTCTGGCGATGTATCTGCGTGGCGATGCCTTCACCCCGGAACAGAAGGTCGCCAATTTCGCCTATTACGAGGCGCTCACGGTCCGCGACTCGTCCCTGTCTGCGTGCGTGCAGGCGGTGATGGCGGCGGAGGTCGGGCACCTGCAACTCGCCTACGACTACCTGGCCGAGGCCGCACTCACCGATCTCCACGACCTCCATGCCAACGTGGAGAACGGGCTCCACATCGCGTCACTGGCCGGCACCTGGACGGCATGTGTTGCCGGGTTCGGCGGAATGCGGGACCACGACGGCGACGTGACGTTCGCACCCCGCATCCCGCAGCAGTTGACGAGATTGTCGTTCCGCATGACCGTGCGCGGCAGCAAGATCCACGTCGACGTCCGTCCGCGGGTGGCAACGTACCGGCTGATCTCCGGTGAGCCCCTCGAATTGGCTCATCACGGAAGCACATTCACGCTGGACGGTTCACCGGTCACCAAACCGATTCCCGCCGCCCCGGACAGTCCCGCCGTCCGGCAGCCGTACGGTCGTGCGCCCGTTCATCGCGGGTGATGCGGGACGCCGACATCGCGGACCGAGGGAAAGGGCACGTGTGATGGGACCTGTCGTGACCGTGGACGAACTGAAGAAGGCGTTGGCCGGCGAACGACCCCCGGTGCTCCTCGACGTCCGATGGGCACTCGGTGACACGCAAGGCCGTCGGCACTACCTCGAGGCGCACGTGCCCGGCGCAGTGTTCGTCGACCTCGACAGCGAACTCGCCGGCCACGCGACTCCGGCACACGGTCGTCACCCACTCCCCTCGGTCGGCGCACTCCAGAATGCGGCGCGCCGCTGGGGTATCCGCACCGGGAGTGCCGTCGTGGCGTACGACGACGCGGGCAGTCTCGCTGCCGCCCGTGCGTGGTGGCTGCTTCGATGGGCCGGGCTTACCGATGTCGCTTTGCTCGACGGCGGTCTCCGTGCGTGGACGGAGGCCGGCAATCCCACCCGTTCCGGCGACGAACACCCGGATTCACCCGGTGACGTACTTCTCGAGGAGGGGTATTTCCCGACGTTGACGGCGGATGATGCCGCCGCGCTCGCCGCCGACGGCGTTCTGCTCGATGCCCGCGCCGCCGAACGTTATACCGGGGAAGCTGAGCCCATCGATCCAAAGGCCGGTCATATCCCCGGCGCGCGCAGCGCTCCCACAACCGAAAATCTGGCTGCGGACGGCCGGTTCGCGCCCGTCGACGTGCTGCGAGATCGGTTCGGCGCGGTGGGAGCGGAACCGGGCGCCGTCGTGGGTGTGTACTGCGGTTCGGGGGTGACGGCTGCCCATCAGATCGCGGCGCTGGCCCTTGCCGGTGTCGAGGCGGCCCTGTATCCGGGGTCGTGGTCACAGTGGTCGAACGACCCCGAACGCCCGGTGGCCACCGGGCCCGACCCCGAACGCTGAGGGAGCCGAACCGCTAGCCGACCGACTCCGTGTCGTGCGCGGGGTAGGCGTGGATCAGCGCAGTGCTCAGCTTGGGAACCGCGTCGATGAGCGCATGCTCTGCCGTGTGGGCAACCCGGTGCGCATCGCGGAGACTGTTGCGGGGGTCGATGTCGAGTTCGGCGTCGGCGTGCAGTCGGTGTCCGATCCACCGCATCTTCACACTCCGCACGCCAAGCACCCCGGGCTCCGCGGCCAGTGTGTGCTCGGCCGCGTCCACCAGCGCCGGGTCCACCCCGTCCATGAGACGGCGGAATACGTCCCGGGCGGCGGTGCGCAGGACGAGCAGGATTGCGACCGTGATGAGGAGGCCGATCACCGGGTCTGCGTGGGGAATTCCGAGTGCAACGCCACCCGCGCCCAGAACGACGGCGAGGGAGGTGAACCCGTCGGTGCGCGCGTGCAGGCCGTCGGCGACCAGTGCCGCCGAGCCGATTCGGCGCCCCACCCGGATGCGGTACAGCGCCACCCATTCGTTGCCGATGAAGCCGATGACCCCGGCCAGTGCCACCCAGCCGAGATGCTGGAGGGGAACGGGATCGAGCAGGCGCCGAACGGCCTCCACACCGGCGATCAACGCGGATAGCGCGATCATGACCACCACGCACAGTCCGGCGAGATCCTCGGCGCGCCCGTAACCGTACGTAAAGCGGCGTGTGGCCGCGCGCCGGCCCAACGCGAACGCGATCCACAGCGGAAGGGCGGTGAGCGCGTCCGAGAAGTTGTGAATGGTGTCGGCTGCGAGGGCCACCGACCCCGAGACCGCCACGACGGCCAATTGGGCTGTTGCCGTGATCGCCAGCACGACGAGGCTGATCTTCACCGCGCGGATACCGATTGCGCTCGCCTCGAGGGCGTCGTCGACGCTGTCGGCCGAGTCGTGGCTGTGCGGCGCGAAGATCTCCCGAACCGCGCCCAGCACGCCGCTCGTGTGGTGGTGGTGGTGTTGACTGTTCACGACGGATTTCCTCCCGCGACGTGGGATGCGCGCTCGTGCAGGACCTGCAGCTCTCGCTCCGCACGATGGTGACCGGGTATTCCGGGGCCTGCGTGCTCCGCGTTGAACACCGCATCGGTCACCAGCTGGCGAACATGCTCATTGGCGACGCTGTAGAAGATCGACGTACCTTCACGCCTCGTATGCACCAACCGCGCCATCCGAAGCTTCGCCAGGTGCTGGGACACGGACGGCGCGGGCTTCCCGACCCGTTCGGCCAAGTCGTTGACGGACATCTCCGCATCGACCAACTGCCACAGCAGTTGCACCCGAGTCGGGTCGGCCAGCATGCGGAACACCTCGACCACCAGTCCCACCTGGTCATCATCCAGCCGCCGGCGACAAGATCGCCTATCTGCATTCATACGCAGATAATAGAGCATGCTGTCACCAGGGTGTGTGGTTAGCGGCACCGACCGCGTCTGGTGACATTGTCCGCAACCACTGGGTGGCGACAGAGGCGACGCGGATCGGCGGCCGCATCGCGGAGGTTCCCGTCGAGGCGGAAGCAGCCAATTCCTGCGGATTACTTCCCGACATCAGTTGCCTCACGGGTCCGAATTTCGACGCGAATCTCCTCCATCCGCTTGTTCGCGAGTTCTACGAACACACCTCGCGCTGGCGCATGGATGTTTGGACCCAATGGTCCCCGGCCTTCGCCGCTCCAGGTGCGGCCATCGAAGCGCTCTACGGCAGGCGCATTCAGCAGCTGGCACTTCCGGTGAACGCTCTCGCGGTCGCACACGGGGTGGACAGCCAGATCACGACCGTGCTCGACAGCCACGGCAATCACGCCGGCGCGGCATGGTTGCGGACGCTCCGCAAGAGCGGTGACTACATGTACAGCGGCTACTACCGAGCCACCACGCTTCCTGGGCATGCTCAGCCGAGCGTCCACGGGACGTTTCCGCTCGAGCAGGGAAACGTGCAGGTCTTTCTCCGGCCGCACAACAGCGCGGCCGGATCACTCCTACTCATCTCACCCATTGGTCCATTCGGTGACAACGGCGCCTACGTCACCGTCATGGACAAGGGCCGTGACCATGCTGCACGGGTGCCGATCCACGAGGAGTTTCACGTCTACGTCGACGACGAGAACACGCTGCGAACCGACCACGTACTGCGATTGTGGCGACGAACCGCAGTCCGGCTCCACTACCGACTCACGCCCACCTAAGTCCGCGCACGGTCACTGAGAACCCTCACCTCCCTATGTGCGCGGTCCGCTCGGATCGCATCGATGTCGTATTCCGCGCGCACATCCCTCGTCCGGCGCCCTGTGACGCGAAAGACAGCGAAACGACTTACTTGCTTGGGGTAACGATGTATATAGTTGCATGCAGAAAGTAAGTCGTCCTCAGGGGTTGTTGCCATGTCCATGCCATCCGCGCCTTCCGCGTCGTCCGTGTCGCTCGGCACGACCGAGGCTTTGATCGACGAGGTTTTCCTCTTCGGCCGGGTGCTTCGTGAGGCCCTGGCGTCGGACTCCGAAGACCACATCCCTCGCGCGCTGACCGGAGTTCTCCTCGTCCTTGCCGGGAGGGGTGAATGCCGGCAGAACGAACTGGCCACGGAAATGTGCGTCAGTCAGTCGTCCCTCAGTCGCCAGATCACCGATTTGGTGGAGGCCGGATACGTCACCCGGCACCCGGACCCCGCGGACGGACGTGCATTCCGAATTCGCGTGTCGGACGCAGGCTTGGCGTACGTGAAACACGTACGGACACGACGCGCCGCACGCATGCAGAAAATGCTGAACGGATGGAACGAAACCGAGGCAGCGACGGCCCTCGACTCGATCCGGCATCTGAAGGAAACACTGTTCGATGCCGAGTACCGGATCGTTTCGAGCTCGAAACCGATTGGAACACAAAGCGTATGACCGAAACAGATACCCGCCCGCCGGTCGCTGAACCGAAGGCCATGAGTCACCGTCAGATTCTCGAAGCCCTTACCGGCCTGCTCGCAGCCCTCTTCACGGCACTGCTCAGCAGCACCATCGTTGCCACCGCGCTGCCGACGATCATCGGCGACCTGAAAGGGACACAGACCGCGTACGCCTGGGTCATCACCAGCGCGTTGCTCGCCAACGCCGCCTCGACGCCGATCTGGGGCAAGCTCGCCGACCTGTTCAACAAGAAGGTCCTCGTCCAGAGCGCGATCGTCATCTTCGTCATCGGTTCGGTGATCGCCGGGTTCGCACACAACGTGCCGCTTCTGCTGACCGCACGTGTCATCCAGGGCATCGGCATGGGCGGCCTGACCGCACTCGTCGTCGCCATCATCGGCACCATCGTCTCGCCTCGGGAACGCGGCCGGTACTCGGGTTACATGGGTGCCGTCATGGCCGTCTCGATGTCCGGCGGCCCGATCCTCGGCGGAGTCATCGTCGACAGCCCTCTCGGCTGGCGCTGGACGTTCTTCGTGTGCGTCCCACTCGCCGTCGTCGCGCTGTTCCTGCTGCAACGCACACTGCATCTGACGACAGAGAAGAAGGACGACGTCTCGATCGACTGGCTCGGAGCACTGCTACTTACCGCGGGCGTGTCCATCCTGCTCATCTGGGTGTCGTTCGCAGGTAAGGCCGGCTACTACGAGTGGTTCTCCCGCGAGACAGCCCTGTACGTCGGCACCGGTGTGCTCCTCCTGCTGGCAACCGTCCTCGTCGAAGCCAAGGCGAAGGCTCCCCTCATCCCGCTCGCGATCGTCACCGAGCGGACCACGGGCCTGGCGATCATCGCGTCCATCGCCGTCGGTGTCGGAATGTTCGGTTCCACCACCTTCCTCGGCCAGTACTTCCAGACCTCCCGTGGCTACACCCCTACGATGGCCGGCGTCCTCACCATTCCAATGGTTGCCGGGATGCTCATCGGCACGGTCGGCTCCGGACAGCTCATCACCCGATTCGGCAAGTGGAAGTCGTTCGTCGTCGGCGGCTCCGTTCTGATGATCATCGGCTTCGGGTTGCTCAGCACCCTCGATCACGAGACGAGCCTGACCCTGGTCAGCGTCTACATCGCACTGATCGGTCTGGGCATGGGCATGCTGATGCAGAACCTTGTCCTCGCCGTGCAGAACACCGTCAGCGTTCAGAACATCGGTGCAGCGTCGAGTTCGGTCGCCTTCTTCCGGACCTTCGGTGGTGCCATCGGCGTCTCGGTCCTGGGTTCGGTCCTGGCGACGCGGGTCTCCGACCTTTCGGCCGACGGATTCGCCAAGCTCGGCATCCCCGCAGGCTCGACCAGCGGCGGCGGCAGCCTGGACCTGAGCGCCATGCCTGCACCCGTGCAGAGTGTCATTCGTGCTGCATACGGAGACGCCACCGGTCGGATCTTCCTCATCGCCGCTATCGTCGCCATCATCACGCTGCTCGCGGTCATCCTGCTGCCCAACCGCCCGCTGCGTCGCACCATCGACCTGTCGAGCGACCAAGATCCGGTGCAAGAGCCCGACTACGCCATGGCCGCCGAACGGCTGCCGGAGTCGGACACCACGCCGATCCCGTCCGCGGATTCCCGCGGTGGCAGGCACGAGGCGCCGGCCGACCAGCAACCGTTCGCAGGTCTGAGCGCAGATGCTCGCGACCGACTCCTGTCCCTGCTCCTGCCCCAGCCCGAGCAGACCCTCGAAGCAATCGACCAGGCCGAGAAGATTCGTGACGAGGTGAACCGCCTCCGCAACGACCTCAACGCGAAGCTCGTCGAGTTCGACGCAGTCTGGGATCGCCTGCGCGAACTCGGACTCAGCGAGGAACAGGTGGCCGGCGTGCTCGGCGGCGGCCACGTCACGGACACCGGCAACGGCGTTCTCCTCCGCTGAATGACATGATCGTTCAGTTGTACGACACCGTCGGCCCGTCCACGTATCCCCCTCTACGTGGGCGGGCCGACGGTGTGCTCGCTCAGCTCACCCGGTTCACCCTCGCCGGAACGACGAGCAACGCTCTCTACGCCCTCGCCTTCTTCACGCTCGATGTGTACGGGTCGTTCCTGGCCAATCTCGTGGGTGTCGCGACCAGTTCCATCCTTGCCAACGAACTCCATCGTCGACTCACCTTCCGCGCCGCCGACCGCGTCCGTTGGTTCGTAGCGCAGTGGGAGGGCGGCACCCTCGCACTGATCGGCCTCGCCGTCAGCTCCCTCGCTCTCGCGTGGCTCCACATGGCGTTTCCCGGCGCCGACGGCCTCGTTCAGGTGGCCCTCGTCGTCGCCGTCAGTGCGGTCGTGGGTGGCCTCCGTTTCCTCGCACTGCGCGGTTGGGTGTTCGCCTCCACCCCTGAGTGATTATTGACACCCCGCTGTCAACAAGTACTCACAGCGCGTTTACGAACCGAACATCGAGTTGGTCGCGCGCCGCCACGGTCCCCTGATCGCCAGAAGCAACCCTGGTGACTGAATGTTGGCGAACAACGTCTTTCCGTCCGTGCTGAAGGCCGGACCGCAGAACTCGCTGTCGTTCAGTTCGTTACGGGCCAGCGCGAACGGCTCCCCCTCGGCCGTGACCCCCACCAGATGGCTGATACCGTCGCCGTCCTCGGCGAGAATGACACCTCCGTGCGGTGACACGGTGATGTTGTCGGGGCCGTCGTAATTCCCCGTATCCACAGCCGGATCCGGGTTCACGCCGAACAAAGTCTTCAGCGTGACGGTCTCCGTCGCCGGATCGTAGAACCAGACCTGGCCGTCGTGCTCGGCGGCACTGCCGTCGCTGGTACGCGCGAAACTGGCCACGAAGTACACGCCGCCGTCACCCCACCACTGCCCCTCCAACTTTCGACTACGGGTCACCTGGTCGTCGGTGAACTGCTTGCGCACCGAGGTGCTCTTGGCGTCGCGGTCGGGCACGTCTACCCATTGCACCGTGTATCGAACACCCGGTTCCGTCGCCTGCGACAAGTCGCGTACGTGGGTGCCGTCCTGGAAGCACGTCATGGCCTGCAGTGCGCCTGCGGTGTCCCCGCCCGAAGACTGGGCGAGTTCACGAAGTGCTCCGGGTCCACCGCGGAAACCCTGCGGCGGTGTCCACCGGTAGTACAGGCCGTTCGGATCGGACGCATCCTCCGTGAGGTAGATGGCGCCCGTCGCCGGATCGACGGCGACCGCCTCGTGCGCGTACCGGCCCAGGAACTTGTAGGGCACGGGGCTCTTGCCAAGGTTGGCGTCCTGTCCGGCCGGGTCGACCTCGAAGACGTACCCGTGGTCGAGGAGAAATCCGCCCGTTCCTGCGCGCGCTTCGGTTTCCTCACAGGTCAACCACGTTCCCCACGGGGTGATACCGCCCGCGCAGTTGTTCACCGTCCCGGCCACACTGACGTACTGGCCCAGCCACGTACCGTCCGCGTCCACCGTTGTGGTGGTGGTGCCACCGCGCGCACCCGTGTCATAGGTGAGCCCCTCGACTGCGGGTACGCCGAACGGTTCGTCTTTGCCGATCTCGTGGTTGCTGACCACAGTCGAGCCACCACCTTGCCGGGCGAATACACCGTTGGCGTCGAAGTCGCTGGGCACAGGATCACCGCTGTCCAACTTGGTGTCGCCGGATCGGGACACCACCGTGTACGAGAAACCGGGCGGGAGCGCGAGAAGTCCGTTCGGGTCGGGGACGAGCGGCCCATAACCGATCGCCCGCCCCGGCACCGCGGACGCCACAGCGGGTCGGACGAATCCGGCGACGCTTCCGGCGAGTGCCACGCCGAGGCCGGTCAGCGCGGTCCGGCCCAGGAAACCGCGGCGGTTGAGTGGTGCTGTGGTCACTGTCTGTTACCTCCATGCATGCCGAACGGGACCTCCGGACGCTAAGCACCAAACATGTCCGACTTCGGCGTCGCACCGTGTCACCGAGGTGAACTGGACGCGAATTCGTTGACATGTGACCAAATGGTCACCTATCGTAAAAGCCATGGACGACGATCACGTCTTCAAGGCGCTGGCCGATCCCACGCGCCGCCTGATCCTCGACCGATTGTTCACCCATGACGGTCAGACGCTGACCGAACTCGAGTCGCAGGTCGAGATGACCCGGTTCGGGGTCATGAAGCATCTGCGCGTACTCGAAGACGCGGGCTTGGTTCTCACGCGTCGCTCCGGCCGGGAAAAGCTGCACTATCTCAACCCCGTGCCGATCCAGCTGATCCACCAGAGGTGGATCGACAAGTACACCGAACGCCACGCCGCGGCGCTCGCTCAGCTGAAAGCCGAACTGGAGGAAGAGAAATGACCGAACTCATGCAGGTTTATGCCGTGTACATCAAGGCGACACCCGAGGCGATCTGGGATGCCGTCACCAAGCCCGAGTGGTCGGAGAAGTACGGGTACGGCGGACTCGTGAACTACGACCTGCGGCCCGGAGGCAGGTACGAGTCCCGCGCCGACGAGGCGATGAAGGCTCACCCCGGGGTGCCCGATGTCGTCGTCGACGGTGAAGTGCTCGAGTCCGATCCGCCGAAGAAGCTCGTCCAGACGTGGCGCATGCTGATGGACGCCGACAACGTCGAAGGATTCACCACGCTCACCTACGACATTGCGCCGTCGAGTCGACCCGGGGTCACGAAACTGACTGTGACGCATGATCTCACCAATGCACCGCAGGTGGCACGAGTGGTCGCGGGTGAGCACGAGTCGGAGGGCGCCGGTGGTGGCTGGAACGAGGTCTTGAGCGGGCTGAAGACACTCCTCGAGACGGGAGAGCCGATGGTGAACTGGGGCTGAACTTCGGGTCGGTGAGCGCGAGTGCCGACACTCGTCGGTGGGCAGCAGTAAGCTGCCCACTATGACGGCTGCGCAGTCGCTCGACGAGGATTTCCTCGCTCTCGCCGACCCTTACCGACGTGAGTTACTCGCCCATTGCTATCGCATGATGGGTTCTCTGCACGATGCCGAAGATCAGATGCAGGAGACGTTCATCCGCGCGTGGCGCGGGTACGCCGGCTACAAGCAGCAGTCGTCGCTGCGTACGTGGCTGTACCGGATTGCCACCAACACCTGTTTGACGGCGCTGCAGAGCAGGTCCATGCGCCCACTGCCCAGTGGGTTGGGGGCCCCGGATTCGGATCCCACCGCTGAGCTCGTCCAGCGGCACGAGGTCCCGTGGCTCGAACCGATCCCCAACACTGCGTACGACGACGACGCCAGCGATCCCGCCACCATTGTCACCTCCCGCGAATCGGTGCGGCTGGCGTTCATCGCCGCCCTGCAGCACCTGCCTCCACGTCAGCGAGCCGTTCTGGTTCTGCGCGACGTGCTGCAATGGAAGGCGTCCGAGGTGGCCGCCGCGATCGACAGCACCACTCCCGCGGTCAACAGCCTGCTGCAACGGGCGCGCGCGCAGCTCGAACTCGCCATGCCCACCACCGATACCCTCGTCGAACCGGAATCCCCGGAGGAAAAGGCGCTCCTCGAGCGGTATGTCACCGCCTTCGAGAATTACGACGTCGAGGCAATCGTGGAGATCTTCACCAAGGAAGCCGTGTGGGAGATGCCGCCCTTCGACGGCTGGTACCTCGGCGGTGAAAACATCGGCCGGCTCATCAGCAACAACTGTCCTGCGCAACGCGCCGGCGACATGCGCCTGCTCCCCTCGTGGGCAAACGGCCAGCCCGCCTTCGGCCTCTACATGCGAGGCGAGGACGGCGTGCACCGGCCGTTTCAGCTCCATGTTCTAGACGTCACGGCCGGTGGAGTCGCGCACGTCGTCTGCTTCTTCGATCTCGGCCTGTTCGAGAAGTTCGGACTGCCGCAGACACCACCGACCTGATCCTTACGCGGGTACGGCCGCCGGATCCATCCACATGACCTCCCACACGTGACCGTCGAGGTCGCGGAACGCCCGGCCGTACATGAAGCCCTCGTCCTGCAACTTGCCCCAGGCACTTCCGCCCGTGGCGAGGGCCTTGTCGACCAGGGCGTCGACTTCCTCACGGCTGTCGGCAGAAATACACAACAGAGCCTCGACTGCCTTCGAAGTGTCGCAGATGTCACCCTCGATGAAGTCCCGGAATCGCGACTCGACGAGCAACATCACCGAAGTGGATTCGTTGATGACCATCGCGGCGCACGAATCGTCACTGAAGGTGGCATTGAACTCGAAGCCGAGGTCACCGAAGAACTTCTTGGTGGCGTCGAGATCCTTGATCGGCAGGTTGACGAAGAGCATCCGGGACATCGCAATCTCCTTCTCGAGTTCCTTCCCCAGCGGAAGGTCATCGGTACAGACTGCGGTCGTCCTCGAAACTCATCGGTGAGCGGGACAGTTTTTTTCTCAGCCTTCGGCGAGGTCGAGGAACGCGCCGATCACTACTCGCCCGACCGCGGCCACCTCGTCCATGTGCTCTCCGGATGGTGCCGTGCCCGCGGGCATGTGGTTCTGCATCACCGACAGGTGCTCACGCGTCAACTCGACATGGAACTGCAAACCGTAGGCGCGCCGACCGACGGTGAACGCCTGATTCTCATACGCCTCGCTACTCGCGAGCCGAGTCGCCCCCTCTGGGAGGTCGAAAGTGTCGTTGTGCCAGTGAACGACGGGAAACTCGCTCCCGGCCGAGCCGAACACCGGATCGCGGGTGCCCTCGTCGGTTACCGTCACTCGGCCGGCCCCGTGTTCCGGGACCGGACCGGTCCGGATGTCTCCGCCGAAAGCGGCGGCGAGAAGCTGCGCGCCGAGGCAGATTCCGAGCACCGGGAGCCCTGCGTCGACCGAATTCCTGATGAACTTTCGCTCTCGCGGAAGTTGCGGGTGGGTAACGTCGTCCAAGGCTCCCATCGGTCCGCCCATCACCACGAGTCCCCCGATGTCGGTGGCGCTGGGTAGTTCGGAGGCGTTGTACATCGGATATTCGATGTAAGCAATCCCACGGTTTTTCAAAAGGGCCCCAACCAAACCCGGCCCCTCGAACGACACGTGCTTCACCACTGCCCACGGCTTGTCCATGCCGTAATTGTCGCTGATAAGGGACCTTTGACCCTAGCCAGGGCAAGCCGACCCGAATTCCGCACTGAGTGCACAAATTTCCCCTGTTCACGCAGGCGTCACACTTCCCGCGTCGCCTCCTCGAGTTGGACGCTTGTCTAGTGGCATGGCTCACCGAAAACCTGTACAAATACGAGCGTCACTGATTCGTGATCCGTCCCATATCAATTAGTTATTTAGTGGTGGTGCCTGACAAAAGGTGGCCGCCGTCCCCCGCCGTCACCTCAAACCAGAGACGAAACCTCCCGCGATCCGGGAAACGTCCCCGGGATGGAAAGGGCTCAGATGCCACTCCCCATGTCACCTCTCGACTCGATGTTCCTCCTCGGGGAGTCTCGCGAGCATCCGATGCATGTCGGCGGTGTAGAGATCTTCCAGCCGCCGGAGGGCGCCGACACCCACGACATCCGCACGATGCTCGATCGAGCGCTCGCCGAAAGCGCCGGGACGATCACCCCTAAGCTGGCCAAACGCGCCCGCCGATCCCTGTCCTCGTTCGGACAGTGGAGCTGGGAAACGGTCGACGACCTCGACCTCGAGCACCACATTCGCCACGACGCCCTGCCCGCTCCAGGTACCGAGGCCGAGTTGATGGCGCTGTGCTCGCGGTTGCACGAATCCCTTCTCGACCGGAGTCGGCCGCTGTGGGAGATGCACCTCATCGAAGGCTTGAGCGACGGACGCTTCGCCGTCTACACCAAGATCCATCACGCGGTCGCCGACGGCGTCACCGCCATGAAGATATTGCGAAACGCGCTCAGTGAAGACTCCGAGGAGCGGGACATGCCGGCTCCGTGGGAGCTCCGCAGCGCGCGACCACACCGCGAGCAGTCTTCGCGCGGCTTCAGCTTCTCGAACCTTGCCGGCGCCACGTTGCGCACCGCCCGCGACACCGTCGGCGACGTTGCCGGGCTCGTTCCCGCGCTCGCCGGAACGATCACCCGGGCGTTCCGGGATCAGGGTGGTCCACTCGCACTCTCCGCTCCGAAGACTCCCTTCAACGTTCCGATTACCGGTGCCCGCCAGTTCGCTGCCCAGTCGTGGCCGCTCGAACGCCTGCGCCTGGTCGCCAAGCTTTCCGACTCCACCATCAACGACGTCGTCCTCGCAATGTCCGCGGGAGCGCTGAGGAGCTACCTGGAGGATTACAATGCGCTCCCGGCGGAGCCGCTGATCGCGATGGTGCCGGTGTCGCTGCAGGATCAACGCCAGGCGTCGACGGGGAACAATATCGGCGTCCTCATGTGCAACCTGGGCACGCACAAGTCGGATCCGGCGGACCGGATGAGCACGATCCGGACCAGCATGCACGAAGGTAAGGATGCGCTGGAGTCGATGAGCGCCACCCAGATCCTGGCGATGAGCGCAGTCGGTGCGGCGCCGGTCGGCGCGAGCATGCTCTTCGGGCACAACTCGCGGCTTCGGCCGCCGTTCAACCTGATCATCTCCAACGTTCCCGGACCCAAATCCCCGCTCTACTGGAATGGTGCACGGCTGGACGCCATCTACCCACTGTCCATACCGGTGGACGGCCAGGCGCTGAACATCACCTGCACCAGCAACGACGACACCATCTCGTTCGGTGTCACCGGTTGCCGCAGCGCGGTGCCCGACCTGAAGTCGATCCCGGCCAGGCTCGGACACGAGTTGCGCGTCCTCGAGCGGTCGGTCGGGATCTGATTCTCAGGTTTCGGCGCGGTCGCTGTGCCCGAGATGGCGGTCAGGCGCAACCCGGTCGCGGACAAGTTGCTTCAGGACGGTGATGTCGGGAAATCCGCTCTTCTCCTTGCGGTCCCAGATGAGCTCACCGTCCACGGTGATGCGGAAGATTCCGCCCGTGCCGGGAACGAGGGCAACTTCGCCGAGATCCTGCCCGAAGGTGCCGAGAAGTTCCTGTGCCATCCATGCTGCGCGCAACAGCCACTGGCACTGCGTGCAGTAAGCGATTTCGACCCGGCTACCTGGGTTACTCGTCGTCATCGAGACAATGTAACCGACGCGGCGGCCCGAACCCACTCGGGCGCTTACCGATTGACGGTCCGAGGAATCTACACCGATGCCATCGTCTCGTCATCCGGATGTCACCGACGAACTGCACACTGTCGATTGTCAGGCCCGTGCCCCTCTCCCGAAAGGAAGGCCCAATGTCTACCGCACTCGAAGAATCACGTCGCCACGCCATTGAATTGACCAACGAGAAATTTCAGGCGATCAAAGATTTCTTCACCAACATCTTCCGCCTCGACACCTCGAAGTAGCGTGACCGGCCGCCGAGAGACCTACCACTCCGCAGGGCTCTCGGCGCTCACGGCCGGTCGGTGAAGAACGCCACGATGTCGCCGACCCGGAAGTGGTCGGCCGACACGTGTTCGCCGCTCACGACGATCAACTCTGTTGTCATCGACGCGGCGCGCAGTCGCCGCACCCACGGACCGGTCACCTCGGCGATATTCGCTACCACGTCGTCCGGCGATGCGTACACGCGGACGGGCACGCCCGCATAGGCGTCCGGCTCGTGGCGGACGGCATCCCATGCATTAGTCTTCGACTCCAGGTCGTGCCCGTCTGCGGAGAGCCGATACGCCGCCGCGAGGGTGTCGCGGCCGTGCTCGCCCCGTTCCCACACCGCTCGCATCGACAACGACGGAGCGATCAATACCGCTGCATTCCACTGCACTTCACCCAAGCGGACTGCGTTGGCAGCGGTGGTGGCACCCATCGATTCGCCGATCAGGAACCGGCGCGTTACCGGCCACCGGCACGACACCCAGTCGTGGACGGAACCCAACGCGTCCTGGGCATCTCGATTCCCCCACAGGTCACCATGTAAGTAGGGGCTGACGACGAGAAACCCTGCGTCCAGCAGACCGTCGCGCACGTCGGCCCGTTCGTCGATCGCAGATTCATCTGCCGTGCGTCCGTGCAGGTAATAGACCGCTGCGGACGGTGTTCCTCCCTGCGGCACCAGCACGAGCGCGGGGTCACCCGATGCCGGGATGGTTACCGCGTACTCGTCGTACCGCGTGAGGTGGGCCGTGCGCCGCTCGAGCGGTGCGGCGGCTTCCTCACGAACTGTCACGGTGTCACGGTAACAACTAAGGACCTCGTCCTGCTGGTCACGATATGGGGACGGCCACAATCGCGGAGCACCGGGTGCGGTTCCTCCCGGGTCGATTCGAAGTTCACCGGCACATGGCCCACGCTTGCTGCGAAAAGCTGAGTAGTGGACTACTCGCGATATCCGTGCCCACATGCGCCAGGCTCAGATTATCCCGTTGACGGAACTCGGCACCGGCCGGAGAGCGGAGAGATAACCCATGTGTGCTCAGGCCGCGCACGCTCCACAGAAGCAGCAGGCTCGCGGGCAAGAAGAGCGGTTCGAGTACGACGCCTTCATTTCCTACGCCCACGATGATCGGCCGGTCGCCGCCGGCATCCAGAAGGGTCTGCACCGCATCGGCCGTCGAATGGGCCAGCTGCATGCGTTGCGGGTATTTCGCGATGCCACTGATCTGATCGCCAGTCCCGACCTGTGGGGCCGGGTCACCGAGGCGATGGGCCGCGCCCGGTACCTGATCGTGGTGCTGTCGCCCGATTCGGTCGCGTCGGGCTGGGTGAACAAGGAGGTCACCCACTGGCTCGAGCGGCATGGACCGGACCGGCTCTTGTTCGTCGTTACCGGCGGGCATCTGACTTGGGACGAGGCATCTGGGCGGTTCGACCCGGACCGGTCCGATGTGGCCCTGCCGGTCCTGACCCAGCCGGGGATTCTCGCCGCTGAGCCCTTCTATGTCGACGTCACCGAGGACGCGCCGTGGGATCCCGCGTCACCAATCTTCCGGGAGAAAATCACCGATCTGGCCGCTCCCATCCACGGCAAGCCCAAGTACGAACTTGCCGGTGAGGATCTACGCGAACAACGACGCTTCCGGCGCCTACGGCGAGCCGCCATCACCGGCCTGGTCTTGTTGACTGTCCTCGCAGTCGTCGCGGCGACGATCGCATTCGTGCAACGGCAGGAGTCGATACGCCAGCGGAACCAGGCGATTGCCCTGCGGCTGGTATCGGAAGGCCAGTCCATGCTCGCCGGCGCCCGACCCGGCGGTGACGCACGCGCGCTGAAACAGATATTGGCCGCGCAGTCGATCGCCTCCGAACCAGAGCAGGCTGCCCTGCTCGACGCGGTACTCGCACGGAAGGAGCTGCTCGACATCGCCGAGACCACAGCAACGGACGTGAAGGACATTGCGCTCTCGCCGGACGAGCGGCGCATCGTCACCGGCGGTGCCGACGGCACCGTACGGCTGTGGGAAGCCGATACCGGCACGCCGATCGACCCGCCCATGACCGGAAACCAGGGCGAGGTGGTCATTGTGAGGTTCAGTCCGGACGGGCGGCGCATCGCGTCCGGCGGCGCCACCACGGTTCGGGTGTGGGACGCCGACACCGGGGCACCACTCGGCACACCGATGACCGTGGCCCTCGGTGAGGTGTCGAGCGTGGAGTTCAGTCCGGACGGAAGGCGGATCGTCATTGGCTCGAGTGAAATGACTTCGAGCGGTTTGGTCAATCACGGCTCAGTTCAGGTATGGAACGCGGACACCGGAGCACCTCTTGGTGCGCCCATGACCGAGCATGACGGGATGGTTTTGAGCGTGGCATTCGCTCCGGACGGGCGCCGCCTCGTTGTCGGTTCCGGCGGACCCGTCCATGGTGCCGTACAAGTGTGGGATGCAGACACCGGAGCACCCATCGGCTCACCCATGACCGAGCACGACGGCATGGTCGTGAGCGTGGCATTCGCCCCGGACGGCCAGCGCATCGCCTCCGGCGGCGGTGACGGCACCGTACGGCTGTGGGACGCCGACACCGGAGCACCCATTGGGGAGCCCATGACCGGACACGCGGGTGCAGTGGCGAGTGTGGCATTCGCCCCCGACGGGAGACGGATCGTCTCCGGCGGTGCCGACGGCATCGTCCGGCTGTGGGACGCCGACACCAGAGAACCGCTCGGGGAACCCCTTATCGGACACGAAAGTTGGGTCTTCTCTACAACCTTCAGCCCGGACGGCCAACGGGTCATCTCTGGCGGTGGCGACGAAGGCACGGTACGGGTGTGGGATATCGAAATCGGTTCGGCCGGCCAAGGCAGTGTTCTAAGCGTGGCGTTCGCCCCGGACGGGCGGCGTTTCGTTTCCGGGGGTTCTGACGGCACCCTGCAGCTGTGGGACCCGGATATCAGTGCGCCGATCGGCGAACTGATATCCGGACAAGGCGTGGTGACGAGCGTGGCGTTCGCCCCAGACGGACGGCGCATCGTCTCTGGCAGTTCCGCCCCAGCGTCAAACGGCACGGCTGCACAGTCAGGCACCGTGCAATTGTGGGACGCGGACACCCGCCAACCCATCGGCGAGCCGATGATCGGACACCAGAACTTTGTTTTCAGTGTGGCGTTCGCCCCGGATGGGCGGCGCATAGCCTCCGGCGGTATCGACGGCACCATCCGACTGTGGGACGCCGACACCCGTCAACCCATCGGCGAACCGATGACCGGACACCAGGATGCAGTGGTGAGCGTGGCGTTCGCGCCGGACGGGCGGCGCATAGCCTCCGGCGGCAACGACGGCACCATCCGACTGTGGGACGCCGACACCCGCCAACCCGTCGGCGAACCGATGACAGGACACCATGGTGAGGTCACGAGCGTGGCATTCGCCCCGGACGGGAAGCGGATCGCCTCCAGCGGTATCGACAGCACCATCCGGCTGTGGGATCCCGAAACTCGTCAACCGGTCGGCGAACCTCTGAACGGACAGGCGGGTCCGCTTGCGAGCGTGGCCTTCGCCCCGGACAGCCGCCTCATCGCCTACGCCGGTTACGACCGCTCGGTACGGCTGTGGGCCACGGACACGGGCATGCCGATCGGCCCGCCGATGAGCGGACATACGGACGTGGTGCGCAGTGTGGCATTCAGCCCGGACGGCGGGTCGGTTGTCTCCGGCGGTGTCGACGGCCAGATCTGGCAATGGGCCATCACACCGGCAGATTGGGCAGCCACCTTATGTACCAAGCTCACCATGAATTTGAGCCACCGGCAGTGGCGCGAATGGGTTTCCCCCGACATCGACTATGTCGAAGTCTGCCCCGGACTTCCGATTCCCGCCGACGACACCCCAACCGGGAAGTGAAGGCGCGCACAATCCGGCCGATGCCGGTAGGAGGTAGACGATGCAAGCCGACGATCACCGATCCGAGCTGTGCCACCGACTCTGGAACGACCCGCAAGACAAGACGGGACCTCATGGCCGCACCATCCCCTATGAGAGCGCGGTGCTCGATCAATACCGGATCTACGTGGAGATGGCCGACCGGGTCAGCGCCCGACGAGGCCTGACCAACTCGTTTTTCCTGAGCCTCAACACCGGCATCTTCGCCCTCGTGGCTGCCTTCGGAAGAATCCCACTTCCGGACAGGACGTGGTGGCTGGTGATCCCCCTGATCGCGGTGCTCGGTCAGTGTTTTGCCTGGTTCTATCTGGTTCGGAGTTACCGCCTCCTGAACAGCGCGAAATATCAGGTCGTCGGCGCCCTGGAGGAACGCCTCCCGGCCTCGCCGTTCTGGCGTGCCGAATGGTGGGCCTTGGGTGAGGGGAACGACCGGTCCCGGTACTGGCCCCTGTCGCATATCGAGCAGTGGATCCCGATCCTCTTCGGGCTTGCCTACATCTCCGCATTTCTCGCCATTACGTTCACGTGAGTGTGCTGCGTCGGATTCGGCGTCCACCGATGCGGCACGGTTCCGGACTGGAAACAAACCGACTAGGCTCGTTGGTATGCACCAGCCGTGGCCGGTGATCGAGCGGCGCGCAGAGGCACAAGCGATCGCCGAGGCCGTAGGCTGCGCCACCGGCCCCCGGGGAGTGATCGTCGACGGTGTCTCGGGCGCGGGAAAGACGACACTGGTGTCGGAATTCGTGAAGTCTTGTGATGGCCCAACCACCTGGCTCGCCGGCAACGCGACTACGAGTAGCACTCCGTTCGGGGCCTTCTCCGGCGTCATCTCCGACCCCGACCCCGACCCCTGGAATGCGGCAGTGACCTTGTCGACAATCTGCCGGACGGTCACAGATAAAAATAGGAACGGGACCGTTGTGGTGGATGATGCACACCTACTCGACCCGCTCTCGGCCGACATTCTGAACCAGATCGCCACCACTCACACCCTCTCGCTGGTAGTCGCGCTTCAGACGGGAGTGCCGGTCCCCGAGGCAATTTCGGCACTCTGGAAGGACCGCGGATTCTCCCGAGTCACCCTCGGCTGCTTCGGCCGTGACGAGATTGATACCGTCCTGATCGCCGCACTCGGGGGCCCTGTGGACAGCAAGACTTCGGCGCGGATCGCGGCGGCATCGCAGGGAAATCCTCGTTTTCTTCGTCACCTGGTGGAGGGTTCGTTGGCCGACGACCGGCTGATCTGCTGCAACAGCATCTGGCAACTGCGCGGCGAGCCCACCATCACCGATGAATGCGCACTGCATCTGCGTCACCGGTGTGCAGCAGCACCGGCGGCCGCCGAACGGGCTCTCGCGGTAGTAGCCTTCGGTGAACCTCTCGACGTGGCAGTTCTCGAGGCGCTGACCAGCACAGAGTCGATGCTGGCGGTCGAATGCACCGGATTGGTCCGTTTCTGCACAGAAGGCGGGATTGTTGTGGCGCGGCTGGCGCACCCCTTCCTCGGGGAGGTTGTGCGACAGCAGGTGGATGATGCGGAGGCACGCCGCATCCGTGGGGAACTCGCAACGCTACTCGGCGCGGACGCCGGGGAGCCGCTCACGCGCATTCGGGCTGCTGCACTCTCCATCGGCACCGACCATCATCGAAGTCCGCAGTCGCTCACCGCGGCTGCCGCGGATGCGACTGCGCTCTGCTCCTTCGCCACCGCAGAAGAACTCGCGCTTGCGGCGTCGGCCGAGGGCGCCGGCTTCCGGGCTCAGCTCCTTCGCGCAGGCGCACTGGCGTGGACGGACCGAGGCGGCGAGGCCGAACAAGTCCTGACCTCACTCGATCCGGTGAACAGGCCGGAATCCGACTACACCCGGTGGGCAGTGCTGAGGGCGGGAAACCTGTTCTGGAACCTCGACGCGCTCCCCAGCGCATACAGGATTTTGAGAACTGCCTACACACATGTCGCCGGTCCAGCAGGACGCCACTGTGTGGAGGCGGCGCGCGCGGCCATCGACGTCTCGGCCGGACGGGTAGTCGCAGCAACGGAGGCCGCGGCTCGGGTTCGCCACTCTCCGAACGCTTCCTCAGCCGCGAAAATGTGGGCGGCGAGCGCGAGCTGCATGGGTCTCGCGATGATGGGACACGGAGATGAGGCGGCCCTCCTGGCCGATGAATCGCTCCCCCTCACTCAACCCGACACAGCTGTGCTGCGGTTCTCCATCGGCCACGGTCATATCACGGCGCTCATCTACACAGGTCGATTCGCAGAGGCACAACTGGCTGCCGACCGCTACCTCGAGCTGGCGCGACACCACGATGCCGCATGGTTCGGCATCAGCTCGCTGGTCGGGAAACTCGACTTGGCCAGGGGACGAATCGGTGACGCACACAAGAGATTGACGGAAGCCGCAGCGGTCCTCGACACATCCAGTCCCGAACGGCGGGTCGTCACCAACCTTCTCCTGACCCGGGTCCTCACTGTCTCGGGACAGACCCGGGAGGCGGTTGGCGCGCTCGAGCAGGCAGAGGCGTCCTTGGGCGAACACCGACATCTCTACCGATCCGACGTTGCGATTTCGCGAGCCTGGATCTCCGCCGCTTCCGGTAACCTCGGCCGCGCGATCGGGTTGGCACGTCGTGCTGCCGCCGACGCAGAGGAGGCGGGTCTTCTCGCCGTTGCCGCGGAGGCAGCGCATACGGCCGTCCGGTTCGGGGACAGCGCTTCGGCCGTTCAGCTGCACGCCCTCTCGATTGCCGTCGACGGGCTGCTGATCGGCCCGATGGTGGATCATGCGTCCGCACTCGCCGACTCCGACGGTGATGGATTGGTCGCTGCTGCTATGAAATTCGAATCCCTGGGTGCCTCTCTTCTGGCTGCGGACGCGTACGCCCACGCTACGGGGGCATACCGTCATGCCGGTAATCGCCGCGACGAACTCCGCTCCTCCACGCGGGCATATGCACTGGCGCAGAAGTGTGACGACGCCTGGACCCCCGCAATATTCACATCGGCTGCCCCGCTACCGCTGACACCCCGCGAAAGGGCCGTGGCTGCACTTGCAGCCGGCGAGCTCACGAACAAGGAGATCGCTCAACGACTGGGTGTATCGGCACGCACAGTCGAAGGACACGTTTACCACGTGCTGATGAAACTCGATGTGCGTGATCGTGACGAGATGGCCGAGACCGTCGCGATGGGGACCTGCCGCTAGGAGTCGGGACCGATCATGAGTCTGCTCACCAGCGATTTCCGATTGTCGACGCCGAGTTTCGTGGACATCCGATACACGTGACCTTCGACGGTGCGTACCGACAACGTCAATCGTTGAGCGATCTCCCGGTTGGTCATACCGATCACGACGAGCGAGGCGATGCCGACTTCACGAGGTGTCAGCCACGAAGGACTATCGAGTGCACGTAACGCGGGTGTCTTCGCACCGGGGCACAGGCCGGCGAGCCTACGGGCTGCTGCCGCCGACAGCTGCCGACTGGCATCGTCACCATGCCGCCGATGCACGATTGCAGCCTGCGCGGCCGCATCAGCTGCAAGCAGGCATGCGCGCATCCTTTCGAACTCCGCTGCGACGCGGTCCAATCCGTGACCGTCCCGCACACCGAAGCTGTGCGCCTGAGCGGCAGCCACGCGCACCAAGGGACCATCCACCGAATGGGTCAGTGCCCGCAGTCGGCCCGTGGCAGATCGGTCTCCGAATCGGACCGAGGTGTGCAAGGCCACTGTCTCGACACCGAACATCGACCCGGCGTGAGCCAGTCTTGCAGCCTTGCGTGCGGCCGCGATTGCCTCACGATGCTCGCCTCGCGCCGCCAGCACCCAGGCGCGTGCGAGCAACAGATCGGGTTCGAACGACGCCATGTGGGCACCGAACGACGACTCCGCAGCAGCCAGTGCTTCGGTGGCATCATCGGTCCGCTCCTGCATGCCCAGAGCTTGGCACAGTCCGATTACGCTCGCGGTCAGCCAGATCGGGGGTCCCCCGCCCATCGCCGCGGCCCGACCGCGCCGGAACTGATCCTCTGCGTCGGCCGCACGACCCACTGCGAGGTGAGCAAGACCGCGAATGTACATGTCGACCACCCAGTTCGATCTGCCCTGGCGGGTCGGCACGTAGCGTTCGAGCACCGAATCGAGGGTGTCGAGCTGTCCCGATACTGTGGCGGCGAACACCTCGGCAACGCCGATCTGCATGTGCCCGAGCATGAATCCCACCTCCTTCGCCGCCTCCGCACCGCGCGTGGTGACACCTCGGACCTGATCTGTGTGGCCTGCCCGCGCCAGCGCTGCGCCACCGGTTGATGCTGCCAGCGCCAAAGCCGACGGCGTACCTTCTCCGGGCCCGAAGAGGGCTCGAGTCAACTCGAGCGATCGCGGCACGTCATTGGCGAAGAAGTCGAAGGTCAACTCCACGGACGTGACGACGTCCCATCCGTGGCGGCTCGTCACGCGAGCACGCATGTCGGCCAGCTTCTCCCGCGCGGCGGCCTCCCGGTCGGCGAAGAACAAGGCCGTGGCACGCCACATCCCCCACGTGAGCGATTCGGCTTCGGACATCTCAACAGGATCGAAGGCCGCGAGCAGCGTGTTGGCATCATTCACCCTTCCTTGCCACGTCATCGCCCGCGCCGCGACCATCGCCGCTCTGATCTCACCTCCTCGGGACAGGGCCGCCTGGGCGAGACGCTCGGCGAGCGCATACTCACACAGGTCGAGCGCGGACTCGGCCGCCTCGACCGATCGGGCGACATCGATCTCGGCGTCACTGTCTAGCGCGAGAGTTGCCAGCCGCAATGTGTCGCCCGGCGACCTACCTGCGAGATGGGCGCGAACGATCCGTCCTCGCAGTATGCGGGCGGCCAGCACGCCCATCTGCTCGCGCAGCACCTCCCCCAGGATCGGATGGCTGAGTGTCGCGACGCAGCCCGGGCCCTGGGAGCGAAGCCGTAGATGTCCGCAGCAGTGTGCGGCAGCGACGGCGTCAGGCGACGTGGCGCGCTGGAGGACGTCGACGTCTATGCCCTCTTCCAGAGCCACCAGCCGGAGCACGTCGAGCACGTCGGGAGGCACGTTCCGCAACCGCGACCCGAGCAGCGATGCGAGCTCCGTGCTGACAACGGGCCGCGATCGCAACCTCCACACGCCGTCGGACCGCTCGAACAGGCCCGACTCCCATGACCCCTCGACGAGATGACGTAGGTAGAGCGGGTTTCCCTCCGACGCCTCCCACAACCATTGCGAGCCGACGTGATCCATGGGTCCGCCGAGAGCAGTTTCGATCACGCGCACCGCTTCGTCACGAGTGAACGCGTCGAGTTCGACTCGATGCAGGACGCCGTCGGCGAGAATCGCGGTGGTCGGGCGTGATCCACGGCCGCCGAGCGTCACCACGAGTCGAACACCTCCATCGTCGATCACGCATCGGAGCAGAGTGGTGGACAGCGGATCGAGCCGGTCCGCATCGTCGACGACGAGGGTTTTGGTGAATGCTCGGAGTGCGATCACAGCGCTCGTGAGTGCGGTGTCGGGATCCGGTGCCGCACCGATATTCACCACCGAAGCGAATGCACCCAGCGGGACGCCGCGTAACGAGTCCGTACCGACGACCCACACTGCCTCGCAGTCGCGTTCGCACACGATCTTCTGCGCCAAGGTGGTCTTTCCCACCCCCGCCGCACCGACGATGACAACACCGCGCGTCGAATCCCGCCCGAGGGCGCTCATCTCGGGCCCCCGCTGGATGGATGGCCACGTCAGGACCATGAAACACAGTCTAGGTGTGGCAGAAGCGCGGGGGAAGGAGGTGGTTGCCTCCCGATCCGCAGATCGGGAGGCAACCCGCTACCGGCCGTCGTGGGGGTTGACGCCCCCGTCGTCACGGAACCCGGGGCTCGACACGGGGATCTTGAACTGCAGCACCCTGTACGGCCATCCCTTGTCGGGGCCCTCCGTCTTCCACTGACTCACGAAGATATGGAACCCGCCGTCCAACTTCGATCCGGGGACGATCGACGGACCGTAGAGCTGGGCCACCGCGTCGTCTCCCTCCTGTCCCCAGCCGACCCCGCGCAAGGGCGTGCTCTTGTGCGCCTCGTAGAGGTTGTCGGTGATCTCGGAGAACACGCGCACGTCGATGTCGTAGCCGCCCGCGTCGGAGCTGTCGAACGTGACCAGTACCCACTTACCCTGAATTGCCCGCAGACACATTTCACCGAACTTGGCGGCTGAGTGCGCTCTCTCCAGCACAGGGGTCGGCTCGTTGCCCCAGCGCCAAGCGCCGTCCTTCCAACCCCACCCCTCGTACGCATTCCGGTCGGTGATCCTGTCCTCGCGCACACGCCTGAGGATCAGGGGTTTGTCGCGCTGGAAGCCGGTGGAGAACACGTAGACCCATCCGTCCCCGGGAGCATCCCACGTCCAGAGCTGGGCAAGTCCGCGGTGAATCCCCGCATCGAATTTCGCCCCGGTGTGCTGCCACGTGTGCCCGTCGTCGGTCGACTTCCAGATTTCGGTCCAGACGACGTTGCCGAGGCCCTTGTTGACCATGGCATGCAGGTACATCGTGTCGCCGATGGTGACAACGTCGGAGGGGAGAACGGTCGAGAAGAACGGATTGTCGTGTTGGTAGTCCCAGAGCTGTCGTGCATAGCGCGGATCGCCGCCGGCGGCCTCACTCCACACGATTCCCCCGTCGAGCTTCTTGGTGTCGGAGAACAGCGCTACCGGCGAACGCCAGTCACCGTCACCTACTCGGGGTCCACGGAAGGTGTCGCCGAATATTGCCAGTATTCGTCCCGACGGGGTGCGTGCCATCACGCCGAGATCGGTTGCCGCCATGCCGAACCTGTCGGTCAGCCCCGGACCCGTCACCTCCTTGATCTTCTTGGAGTGAAACACCTTGGGCCCGGCCTCGATCGGGACCGCCGGCCGGGGTGGTTCCGGCGCCGGCAACCGCCACCCGTTATGGATGACTTCGTTCCATTCACCCTCATAGACATTCCCGGTGACCGGCCATCCCCACAGCTGCTGCATTCGCGTCGCCACATCTTTGGTGGCCTTGTCGAAAATGCTCGTCCCGGGAATTCCGATGGTCTGCTGCCAGCGCTTCAGGCCGTCTTTCGAGGACTGCGGTTCGTTGCCGAAGGTGTTCGACCACGATTCGGTGGGCCCGTCCAGCGGCCCCCAGTAGTGACCGGGCGGGAGCGGAAAGCGATCGGGATCTTCGGGGAGTCCCGCGTATCGCTTCGCCGCGGTCAGCACGACGTCATAGGGAAAGGTGTCGGGGACGTCCCAGTGCGTCCCATCCTTGAAACCTTTGAGAACGCGCGAACCGTACGTGTAGTTGTTGTGGCTGCTCACTCCCTTGCGGTTGTGGCCCACCCCGCCGATGTCGACGCGCTCGATCGGAATGTCGTACTCCGTGGCGACCTTGGCGATGACGAATGCCACCATGTCGAGCATCTTCGTGTGGGCGAGCCACTGCTCGCGCGACTTGGGCCGTTCCTCGCGGTTCGGATTGGCGCCACTCCAGGTTTCAGTGCTTCCCGAAGTGCCCACCATCGCGATCTGGACGCTGACACGGTTGTCGCTGAGCACGCCCCAAGCAGTGTTCTTGGTGCTGACGGTGTTGATGATGTGGTGGTCGTCGATCAGGTAGTGGTAGCTGCCGTTCTGCGCTCCGGCCTGGTAGTTGGCAACATTCTCGGCGCGGGCCACCCAGTCCTGGTTCTCGGTGGTGTGCAGGTAGATACGCAGATATGCGCCGTGACCGGTGTCACACCCCGGGCCTCCGTACCACGCGATCGGGTACCCACTGGGCGACGTGACCGGCTGCGGTTGCGCTGGTTCGACGACCGGGGTCGGAACGTCTGCGGCGACGGCGTCCCACTGGCCGAATTGCCCTTTGAGGATACGGTTCCGGTCGATGCCGACGCCTCCCACCTTCTGCTTGTCGATCTCGAATTGATGCAGGTGCGCCGCGGGGTGTACGCGACCGTTGCTGCCCCAATTGTGCATCCAGAAATAGGTGCCGACGCCGTCGCGGAGCGCCCACTCGATGGTCGGGTAGTTGCAGTAGACACCCATCCTGGTCTTGCCGAGCCGTTCCTGCCACGCGAGCAGGTACGGGCGAACCAGCGTATTCCACTGTTCCTCGCTGGGCGACGCGTCCACCGACACATAGATTGCCGCCGTCTCGGGACCACCGGCCTCACGGTGAATCTGTATTCCCCGCTCGGCATCCCGTCGCCCCTGCTCCGCTCCACCGAGCCAGTCGGACTTACCGAATTGGAAATTGGAGACGACGACCATACCGCGTGCGCGCAGGGCGTCGGCCTCTTCCCTCCGCAGGGGTTTGCCGAGCATCCATCCCGCCCTCGGATCGGAGATGTAACGAATGGCACCGGCGAATCCGCCCGACTGGATCTGAGCAGCTGTGGGAACACCAGCGGAGAAGTCGACAAGGAGCTTGCCCATCAGCGAGGCGTGTCCGTTGTCCTTCGGTGCCTCACGCGGATCTTTGGCCTCCTTCAGCCATGTCGAGTTGGGATCCAGATCGGGTCCGCCGAAACGGCCCGGCGCACCGAATGTCTCGAAATGCAGATGAGGACCGCTCGAACCACCCTCCGAGCCGACCACGGCTATCTGCTCACCCGCGTGCACTGGATCGCCGAACTTCCACTGTTCCCCAGTGTGTGGGTTGATGAACGACGATGGCGGCGTGTGGCCGAACGTGAAGTCGAGCCCCCATTGATTCTGGGAATCGATCACCAGCCAGGAGCCGTAGCCCTGAGGGTCGTCGTCGATTCCCACATGGGCGATGGTGCCGTCTGTCGGTGCATAGATGGGCGTGCCGTTGTTCGCGGCGATATCCACGCCGCGATGGTCCGGCCGGTCCGGGGTTCGGTAGCCGCTGCTCACGCCGGTGTAGGTTCCGGGGGCCAACGGATGGTAGCGATTCATGATTTCCTCACCGGTGAGATGGAACTGCGGTCCGCGACAACGCCGGGGTGCTCCATGTCGGACCAATCACCCCACTGCGCTGAATAGTTCGATCCTCTCCCCTATCCCGTCGGTTCGTCGTGAGTAGTGGGGTACTCGATTCTCGAGCGGTATCGTTGTCGAATTCAGAGGATGAGGTCCTGGGGGCGGATCAATTCGCGCGGCAGAGTGGTGCCCTCGACCTGTTCGAGTGGATCGGCCGCGACGTAGGCGTCGAGGTCGAGCCCGGTCAACTGGGCGATCCTCCGCACCGGAACCTGAAACGTGCGATACGCGCCGTAGGAGAACGACTCCTCCCCTTCCGTGAACTCGTCGAGCAGTGCCGCCTGCGTGAGCAGGTAGCCGGTAACCGAGAGGCCGCCGTCTCGCTTGGCCATCGCCACGGTCTTCCAGAACTGACGCGGCAGCGCCACACCACGGTAGCGGGGATCGTCGGCGGCGAGCACCGGGCCCGTCAGAACGCTCACGGCAAGATCGGCGTTGTCGGCGTTCTTCAACACGTAATCTTCGAGTCCGAGCCACAGCGTCTTGCCCGCGTTGAAGTCGTGATGCTGCGGAGTGCAGTTCGTGAAGTGGAACGTGTCGTCATTTGCCGCCTTCGCATTCGGGCCCCAGGCGGGGTCCAGTCGGCGCACGAGGTGCCCTCGGTCGAGCGGGTTGTCCTCGTACACACGCTCACCGGTCTGTTGGCGTGCCGGGAGCCGAGGGTCGAGGATCCAGCGGTCACGGTCCCGCTTCGGATTCTGTGACTGCTTGCCGTCGATGTTCACAGCTGTGAACAGCGCAAGAGCCCGCTCGGTGTGCATGACTACGCTGAAGTGGTGATAGCGGAGCTCTTCGGACGCAACCGAAGCCACCTGCGGGCCGGTCACCGGCAAGGGTAGATGAACTCGCAGGAAGCCCGGGTCGTAACCACGGCGGTTGCTGTAGTCGGGGTCGATCGAAATTGCCTCGGAGTCAATCGGTTCACCGCCGACGGCCCTGCGAGGTTCGGCGGAACCGAGGCGGACAGTGATCTCCAGCGGAACGCGCACGGTGATTTCCTCCCTGGGCACCACGTCCTGCCGGAGCGATGAAGAGGCAGTCGACAATTCCTGCTCCGCGCTGACGATCTCGTCGACGAGAGCGCGCCAGTCACGCGGCATGTCCTGCTCGGCGACGAACTTCAGGATGCGGCTAATCCGTACCCCCTCGTTGAGGATCCCACCGAACTCGGTGTGCTGCGGTGCTCGTACGCTCGCGTGGTGGAGCGCAACCACCTCCCACTGGTCGTTGAACACCGGCGAGCCCGAGGAGCCCGGTTCGGTATCCGCCGAATAGTGCAGGAACCGTTCGGGAATATCGACGATGCGATTCTCCCGCAGAGCGATCTGCTTTTTGTCTCCGCGCGGATGCTGCACGATGGTCACGAACTCTCCGATGACGGCCTTGCCCTCCGCTGCGAACAGCCGGTTGAATCCGAACTGGGCGAGAACCGGCGCAGGTGCCCGAACCGCCACCAAGGCGAAGTCGCGCTCCCGATCGGCGAGGAAGAACCGGCCCGGATCCAACGGGAAGACCTGCACCGGAAGCGGGTTGCCGTCGATACCGTCCTGATAATCGAACTCGATTACGCTGCTGTGTGCTGTTTCGGCGCTCGGCAGCACATGGTGATTCGTCAGAAGCAAGGTCGGCGATACGAGAAAACCCGTGCCGTAGCCCTGCAGGTTCCCCCGGGAATCGCGGATGTTCACCCTTCCGATCGACCGTGCAGCCGCCACCCCGGCATCGAGATAGCGCACTCCCACGAAATCGGAGGTGTTGATGATTTTCTCCAGCACCTGATCGGCCGACGCGTCACTGTCCACCCACTCGCTCACCCGGTCGAGCGCCTCCTCCACGAGGACGCCCGACGCTGCGGTGGGGGTCGCCTGCGGTACATCCTCGCCTGTGTAATAGCGGGTGAGCCGATCCAGGCGTTTGGCGATTCGTTCGGGACTCTCGACGGCCGCGATTCCACCGGGACCGGCGAGCGCGTCCACATGCTCGCGTCTCTGCGAGGCCCTCTCCCGCGCGCGGCGCTCGGCCGCTTCGGCCTGCCGCTGTCTCTCGCTCGCGAATGTCGGTGCGGGTGAATCGAGTCGAACTCGACGGCTTCCCATGCTGTTGACGGTGGTCATCATTATTTCCTCGGGTAGTACTGGCCGGTTGCTACCAGCCTTGTCCCGTCCGGCATGGCAGTCATGAGTAGTCCGCTACTCGTATTTCGGCGTCACCGCGGAATCGCTGCGCTCGAATTGCTCGACACCGTTGCGGACCACCTTGCGGACGGCACCGCCCTCGGCCACAAGGGCGTCCAGGATCGGTACCGCCAATTCTGGGCGGATCGGCGTTTCGGCGAGTAGTTGCCCGAGTTCGAGCGCCTCCGACCCCAGCGCGCCGACGATGAGCCTGCGGCGGGCTCGATCCAGTGCAGCTTCCATGTCCAGCCGCTTCGCGGACTCACCACGCCCCGCCGGTAGCGGGACCGCCGTGTCCATCAGCAGCGCACGGACCTCGGAGGCCGTCAGATTCCGATCGGTGGCCCACACCAGCATGGCAGCGGCAGCCACGTACAGCGCGGCGAAGGTCGTCCCCTCCATTTCCGGTTGATCGACAATCTGTTCGCAGGTGGTCCCGGAGATGGTTCTCGGCGCGTAGATATCCGGCTTGCCTTCTCGGGAGAAGTACGGGGTCTCGTGGGTGAGGGAGCCGTCGTCCTCGACCGCACCGACCGCAAGTGCGTCGATGCTCCACGCAGGGAAGCTGGGTTCGTCCGAGTGATCACCCGAGGCGATCACCAGTCGACCCTCTCTGACCAGATCGGCGATGATCGTATTCTGGGCGTCGGTCGGCTCCGCGTTCCCGTAGTCGAGGACGATGATGTCGGCTCCAGCTCGCCCCGCCTCTTCCAACCACAGACAGACTTCGCGCTCCGACGGCGCGCCGTCCGTAAACGCCAACTCGTGCGAAAGCAGTTCGGCAAGAGCAGATTCATCGACTCCTGTTTCGCCGGCGACGACCCGTCCTGGTACTCCATGGTTGATGGCGCACTGGGTGAGCGCGACGGCGACCTCCTGACGGCGCCGGGCAGTGAACGGCCCCGCGACCGCCAGCTGCAATGGGTGCTTCACCGGAGTCGCGGGTGACAGTCGTTCCACGTCGGATTCGAGTTCGGTCGACATCCCGAAGAAGTCGCTGCCGATCGCCGCCGCCGTAGGAACCTTGCCGGGCGGAACCGCGACTTGCTTGACGAGGACCGGCAAATCGTCCGCATCGAACGAATTGCTCTGGCCAACCAGATCGGCCAGCTGTTCCCACAATTCGAGGTGGCGCAGTTCGCCGTACAGTTTCGACAGTTCCGTCTCGGAGAAGCGAGTGAGTGTCGGCAGATTGCGGCGGATCCACTGCCACACCTCGGGCCAGGAGAGTGCCTCGAGGCGGATCGTGCGCACTTCGGACGGTCGCAGCAACTGCGTCAGTTGATCGAGATCGCTCGTAGTGGCCACCGCCAACCGTGCGCGGCCGCGTCGTCCGGTGAGGGTGACGAGCGCGTTCAAGAGGTCAGATGCGCCGGCGGAATCCCCTGCGAGCAAGTCCGCATCGTCGATCACAATCGCAGCCGGCACGGCCCCGAGGTCCCCGATCAACCGTTCCCACCAGTCGTCGGCGCTGAACCTACCCGCCGGCACCGCCCGAAGACCTTTGCCGTCAATCAGTTCCTTGACGAGGCAGGCCAGTTCGCGGACCGGTTCGGGTTCCGCGAGCAGACGTTTGGCGCTGATGAAGAGTTGCGCGATATCCGGATCGAGTTCCTCGAGCACCCGGTCGAGAAGTGAGGTCTTCCCGGTGGCCGGCATGCCGACCACCTGAAGAAGCCGCGCCGAAGTGTTCCCGGACAACACGTCCACGGCCTCACGCAACTCGGTGAGCCGGGAGATGAAGCGCAGTTCACCCTGACGTACGCCCAGGTGGCGACTGACCTTGCGCGGTGCGGGCCTCGGCCGGGCCTTCGCGTCCGGGTCGATGACCGCACCGGGATCGCTTCCGCCGACGAACAGACAGGGCACGGCCCAGTTCAGCAGTGGATCACCGCTGTTCTCGTCGCCGTTGATCGCGAGACGCGCCAAACGCAGCGCCTCGGCGACGGATTGCCCGGCGGTAAGTCCCTGGTAGAAGAAGCGGGTGAACAGTCGCTCCGTCCCGAAGGGCAGCACGGCTTGCATGCCGATTACCATCGGACACGCATCCCGCACGCAGTAGTCTGCCGACGACAGCGGTCCCGGCCAGGTTTCGTCCGCCGCCGAGACACCCGGCGCGCGCGCCGTCTCACATCCCGCGAAAACAGCGAGTCGGAGATCCGGAAGCTGTTGTAGCAGGAGGGCGAATTCTTGGCTCCGCAGAAGCGTTCCACGACCGTTGCGGCGTTCCAGCTTGAGTCCGTGGGGATTGGCATGCCCGAGGTAGTGGAACAGATGAAAGCCGCGGCGTTGCATCCCCATACGAGTGCGCAGACGCTCGACCGAGGGGCGATCCTCCACCACCACACGCAACAGGCCTCGATCGACCAGCGGCTGCAACTCCGTCAGCAGACTGCGCTTTTCAGCATAGAGGTCGAACGGTGCCTCGGACTCGTCCGGGCCCGACCGAAGGGGGCTCGACATGACCAGCAACAGATTGAGTGGTGGATCGATCGGCGCTTGCCGGATCGGGTAGGTGCGCGATCGTCCCGACCGCACCACGTGGACGTCCCGCGCCATGGACAGGAACCGTTCCGGGCGCTGGGGATCCAGCAACAACTCCCACGGCCATGCGGCGATCCGGTTCGGCGCCGCGAGCACCCGAATGAGCAACTGGTTCCCCGCGGTCCCTGCCGTTCCCCGTGTCTGCTGCAGAAGCGTCACGATCTCCGGCACACCGAACACCAGGTCCGTCAGCACCTTCCCCACCTCGAGCGCTTCGGGGCCGGCGTCCGGGCGAGCGTGCCGGACGGCATCGGTGAGCCATTCACCTGGTTCGTCCACCGGCCTGCCGGTGACATCGCGGGGTAGCTTCCACTCGGGTAGGGGTCGTTTCACCGCGAATACCGAACCCTGCGGGGATCTCGCCGAGAGCCACATGTGGTCCCCGGCTTCGAGGACGCTGATTTCCAGCTCTTCGAAACTGCGCCTCGATAGCGGAATCATGCTTTCCAGCTCCTACATATCCGCTGTCCGTGCTACCTCGTCCAAGTCGACAACGCTCACCAGGTCCGTGACGGGGTGCACTCCCGGGGCACCGACCGTGATGCGGTAGTCCTGAGCTACGAGGTCCTCGACAGTCGCCTGCTGCCAACCGTCGGATGAAGTCGAGAGCCGATGTTCCCGGACCGGCCCGCCGACGGCCGGCTCGACGTGTGCGACGAGTTCGGCGCCAGGGTCGTCAGTTCGCGCGCGGATCACCAGTGGTTCGGCGGTCGTTACGTCGTCGACTTCGAGCGACACCGATTCGCTCACCGCAGGAAATACGTTCGGCGGGGTGATCACCGCAATGTTCAGTACCCCTCCGACGTGGTCGAGCACCGGGTCGTCGTTCTGCAGCGACGCATGTTTCTGGCTGAAGAAGGCGGCGTTCTTCCACCCTTTCATGAGTTCGGGTGGGGTCGCCGACAACTTCGGCACTGTGCCGTCGCCGCCGCTTTCGCCCGGCCCGCGCACGGGCAGCGATACGATTTTCCCGTCCACCAACCGGGCAGCCCAGTTCGTGCGCTGGAAGTCGCCGATGATGGGACGGATGTCGTAGCCCTCGTCCCTGTCTGCTTCGAGTCGCTCCTGCACCTGAGTGCGCAGCTGCCGGTGCAGCGTCACCGCGTCCTTCATGCGGGCGGCGTCGAGCCCGGTCCCCGCCCAGTCGTCCATCTTGTCGTCCAGGTTCGACCACGACGCATTCGGGCCTTCGAGACACCGATAGGACGGCAGCAGCTGATAGGCGGAGGTGAAGGAACCAATGAGGTTGCCGAGATCGACGGTGAACGGGCCCCATCCTTTGCGAAATCCGTTGACGAGGAACTCGAGCGCGTTGATCGACCCAGAATATGGCGTGCCGAATGTGATGAGTGTCCGGGTGTCCTTCCACCCCTCGAGCAATTCGAGGTAGAGGCGGGCAACGATGCCACCCATGGAGTGACACACGAGGATCAACTGTGCATCGGGATTGCCCGACTTCTCCCGCCAGCGCGTCAACCATCCGTGAGCTTGCCGCGCCAGCTTGCGGGCCGCCACCCGATTGTCACGCCGCCAGTCATACGGAAGCTCGAAGTAGTTTTCGCCCGGTACCACCCCGAACCGGCGCACCAGGTCAACGCGGAACTTGGTGTAGCCGTCGATCTTCCAATCCAAGCCCGGAAGTACATGGAAGTCCGGCATCACCCGGGTCGCTACCACGCCGTCGCCGAGATCGTCGACCTCTGGATCGTCCCCGTCGAGCTGCAACCGCTTGATGTTGTTGCCGAGCGAGAGCACTCCCCGCAGTGCAGCCCCCGGAGTCGACGCCCACACGTCCTTGCCGTCCCGCGCCAGAACGGATCCCGTGATCCCTGGTATCAACACAACGACGTCTTTCATGGCGGCCTCCACACCGAACACCGGCAACGGTCCGTTCCGACCCCAGTGTTCTCAGGTCTGCGAGGGAGCACACGAGTAGCCGACTACTCGTTTTTAGTTGGTCGTGTGGTGAGGTTCATCAACTGGGCGAGCTCGTTACGGTCCGCGACCCCAAGCTTGATGCACGCGCGGTAAATGTGTCCCTCGACGGTTCGGACCGACAGAAAGAGACGGTCGGCGATGTGCCGATTGGATAATCCTGCCGCGACCATCGATGCAATCTCACGTTCCCGAATCGTGAGCGGCAGTGGGTGTGCGGCCTCCGCGAGAGCAGGAGACAACATGTGGTCGCATTCGGCTGCCAGTGCTGCCGCCGTGGCGGCGCACTCGACCGAGAGTCGTTTGACGCCCGCGCGGAGGAAGGCGATCGCGGCCTGCGCATAGGCATCGGCGGCATCGGGAAGTGCACCGACCGTTCGAAATCTGTCCGCTGCCGCCGCCAACCCGGGTCCGTCGGCGGACGCTGACGCGGATGCTTGTGCTGCAGCGATTCGGACGAGTTCGCCGTCGCACTGTTCGGCGAGCGCCGCCAGTCGCGGAGCAGTGGAATGGTCACCGAATCGAGTAGCGAGGTGCAGTGCGGCCGCCTCGACACCGAACTGTCCCGCGGCTGCTGCTGATTCGGCGGCGGACCGTGCGAGGGCGATGGCCTGCGAAGTCTCACCCTGTGCTGCGGCGAGCCACGCGGCGGACAGTTCGAGTTGTGGGCCGAACACTGCCACGTGTCGGCCACTGCGGGCTCGCGCCTCCGAGATGACGCGCTGCCCCTCGTGGACGCGGCCGAGCACGGCGTACGTCTGCCCCAGAGCAATGTAGGCGGGGACGCTCCAGGACACTGCGTCGGCGGTGTCACCCACGTCGAGTGCTGCGATCGCCTGCTCGAGGCGCTGAGCCGCGGCGGTGAACCGTCCGCGGACGAGTTCGACCGTCCCGACCAGGACATTTGCCAATCCCCACGCCAGGTAGCGGCCACTCGACGCGAAGGCGAGATACTGTTCGGCTCGGCGCTGCGCCCTATCGAACTGCCCGGTCATGGTCAAAGCCAGAATCTCGCCATGCCCGGCGGGAAAGCGCAGCAATCCGTCGATCTGTTCGGCAACGGCCGCGCTCCGCGCCGCCAACGCGGGAACCTCGTCGCCGCGTCCCATCAACGCCAGTGCCAGTCCCCCGCCGAAGAACGCCCATTCGACCGCCCACGGCAGCTCCGAGGCGAGAACAGCGCACGCGGCGTCCACCGCGTCCTGCGGTCTGTTCTCGAAAACCGCACACACAGATCCGATTCCCTCGACCACCGGGAGAAGACTCGGTTGGGTGACGCGCTCGCGTAGCACTGCGAGTACGTCGTCCGCTTTCTCCGAATCGCCGAGTGCCCAGAAGAGGTTCGCGATACGTGAAGTCCCCCAGCGCACCAACTGCGCTTGAGTCAACGAGTCGGGGGGGAATGCGAGCAACAGTGCCTCGGCTTCGGCCGCGTGCCCCTGCCACAGCAATGCCCTGGCAAGGAGGTCGGCCGCTCCGAAATCGCCGGTTTCTTCGAACGCTGCACGTGCCAGACGTTCACCGAGCGGGACGTTGGCCAGCCCGATGGCATCCGCGGCTGCCGACGCCAGCAGTGCCGGGTCGACGGAGCGGTCGCTGTCGAGTGCAAGCTCGGCGAGACGTATCCGATGCGCCGCACCCGTCACGGCGCCATTACTGAGCTCTTGCACCAGCTTCCCCCGTAGCCGGCGTCCTGCCGCACGACCGACCCGTCGACGAATCACCTCGGCGAAGAGCGGATGGGTGTAGCGCACATCGAGATGGTGTCGTTCTTCGGCGATCCTGACCAGGCCCCGTCGTTCCGCCTCTTCCACTGCGTTCTCACCGGCGAGAGCACACAGAACATCGAGATCCAGCGGCTCGCAGAAGGTCAGCAGTTGAAGCGCTTGCAGCACCTCGGACGGGATCTTCTCGATCCTGGTTTCCAGCAGCGACGCGAGCTCGGAGGTGATCGCGGCGCGACCCCGCAGCTGCCAGACACCGCCGGACCGGCGGAGTGTCCCCGCTTCCAGCGCGCCCTCGACGAGATGCCGGACAAACAGGGCGTTGCCCCCCGACGCCTCCCAGATCATGTCGGCACTCAGCCCCTCGAGCGGGCCGTCCAACACGGACTCGACCAGTTCGATGCTCTGCTCCCGCGTGAACGGCATCAACTCCAGCCGGAGAAGATGCCCGTCCTTCCACAGGGACGTGATCGCGTCGGGCACGGTCTCACCGCTCCGGACGGTCGCGACGATATTGACCACCCGATCGAGGGCCAATTGGTGCAGGAATGTCGCCGAGAGCTGATCGAGCAGGTGGGCGTCGTCGACACCGATCACCATGTCCTGGTGGGTGTCGCCGTCGTGAATGAGGGCCTGCCGTGCCGTGGAAAGCAGCGTGACCGGATCCCGAGAGGTCGACGCGCCGACCAGGTGAGCAAAAACGCCGAGCGGGATGCTTCGGGCGGATTCCGTCCCGGCAACCCAGCGCACCTCGCCGGGCAGTGATTCGGTCGCGAACCGGGCGAGGGTGGTTTTCCCCACGCCAGGATCGCCGGTAAGGACCACCCCGCAACAATCGGACCGAGCCTTCAGCGACGCGGTGATGGCGTCGAACTCGGCGTGCCTTCGAATCAGGGGCCACCTCTGACTCATTCTCGAAGTCTAGTTTGTCGACGCCCTCGTTCTCAGCCCCTCCGCTGTAATTCATAACGAATGTACGGTCTCATTTCGACCTCGTTTGGCACCCATGCACCGAGAACAGGTAGTCCACTACCCATGATCGAAGTGGATACATTAGGCAGACTGGACCCAGATCCCGCGAAGGGACTTCTGAAGTGCAGGAGATGGTCATGAACACTCTGCCTGAGCGAATCTCCGGTGACACGGAGCGGCGAGCCGACCGCGCGGAGTACCGTGAAACATGTTCGGCTACATGGATACTCGACGAGTCGATACGATTGGGCGACAACGACGCACGATTGATCGCCGTCCGGGACGCGTACACCGATATGAGTTACCTCGCGCTGCTCGTCGGCAACGTGACGGGCAGTGCCCCCGTCACCGTGCGAGCAGTTGACGAGGAGGCTCTGCTCATCGAGGGCAGCCGCACCGTGTTTCCGGAGATTTTGATCGGCGTTACCGAGTCACCGAGTGCCTCCGGCATCGGCCGTCGGAATCTCGGACGGCGGGCGGCCGTCGAGGGGTCACTCCGATCGACAATCGACTCGATCGGAGTGCACTCGGTGATCGCCGCATGGAATGCGCGGGCGTGAGGGCCGCGCGCACTCAGTCCTGCGCGAAGTTCAGGTACGCCTTGGACGGGGTCGGCCCCCGCTGCCCCTGATACTTTGAGCCGGCAGCAGAGCTGCCGTATGGGTGCTCCGCCGCGCTCGACAACCGGAGTAGGCACAGCTGCCCGATCTTCATTCCCGGCCAGAGCGTGATGGGCAGGTTCGCCACGTTGGAGAGCTCCAAGGTGATGTGGCCGTTGAACCCGGGGTCGATGAACCCGGCGGTCGAATGGGTGAGCAGCCCCAGGCGCCCGAGTGACGACTTGCCCTCGAGTCGCCCAGCCAGGTCGTCGGGAAGCGAACACACCTCGAGCGTGGAGCCGAGAACGAACTCGCCGGGATGCAGAACGAAAGGTTCCCCCTCGGCCGGTTCGACCAGCGTCGTCAACTCGTCCTGCCGCTCAGCGGGGTCGATATGGGTGTAGCGGGTGTTGTTGAACACCCGGAACAAGCTGTCGAGGCGTACGTCCACGCTCGAGGGCTGAACCATCGAGGGATCGAACGGGTCGATGCCCAGACGTCCAGCGGAAACTTCGGCACGGAGATCGCGATCGGAGAGGAGCACAGGTAGAGGTTAACGGGTGTGGATTGCCATCGAGAGCAGCAGATCCGTGCAGGTGTCCACGACGTCTTCCTCGGGCAGCGACACGGTGCCGTTCAACCACGCCGTCAACGTCTGTGCCAGGCCACCGACCATGAAGTGCGCGGCGAGGTCGAGGCGCGGACTCTCCGCCACCTCGTAGAACCCGACGGTCTGCTTGGTCACCAGGCTGGCGAACAGCCGCGAACTGTCGAGCCTTCGCTGCGCCAGCACCTCACTGGACTGTGCCACGGAGAACATGAGACGGCCGTGTCGCGGATCTTCGGCAACTTCACGGACGATGTTGCGTACGCCCGCTTCGACGATCTCGCGCTCGCCGGGCCCCGCTGTCGACACGGCCTCCAATGTGCTGGTGGCGATGCGTTGCACGACGTGGTCGTACACGGCCACGATCAGCGCGTCGCGGTCGGGAAAGTTCTCATAGAAATAGCGAGTGGCCAGTCCGGCCCGCTTACAGACGCCACGCACCGACAGCGTGTGGTCGCCGTCATCGCCGCCGAGCAGGTCGAGCCCGGCCTCGATCAGCTGCGCGCGACGTTCGGCGCGGCGAGCATCACCCTCCTGGCCGCCATACATGCGCCCACCTGTGGAACCTGACGGTGCCGTAACCATGGCGACCATCTTTCCACCGAACTCTGGACGCGGAACATATATGTGAGTACGGTCGTATTCAGATAGCAGAATCAGTGGTGGGAAGAGGAGCAGAATGTCGACGTCACTCGAGGCACCGGACCATCTCGACCAGGCCATGGACGGTGCCGGACTACTGGCGGGCGCCGCCAACATCATCATGCAGCTCGCCCATCCCGGGGTCGGGTACGGCGTATACGAGAGCAAGGTCGAGAGCGGCCAGCTGTTCAGGCATCCGATCAAGCGGACCCGCACCACGCTGACCTACCTCGTGGTGGCAGCCCGCGGCACCGACGAGGAGAAAGCAGCCTTCCGCACGGGCGTCAACCGCGCCCACGCGAAGGTGCGCTCCACACCCGACAGCCCCGTGCAATACAACGCGTTCGACCCCGAACTGCAGCTGTGGGTGGCCGCCTGCATCTACCGGGGGTTCGAGGACGTCAACCGCGCCCTGCACGGCGACCTCTCCCCAGCAGCCGCCGAGTTCTTCTACAAGGAAGGTGCCACGTTCGGCACCACCCTCCAGGTACCCCCGGAGATGTGGCCCGAAGACCGCATCGCATTCGAGGAGTACTGGAACCGCTCGCTGGCCAACGTGTCGATCGACGACACCATCCGCGAACACGTCCTCTCCATCGCCCGGCTCGAATTCCTCCCCACAATCGTCTCGCGTCTGTTCGGCCCCATGAACCTGTTCTTCACCAGAGGCTTCCTCCCCCAACACTTCCGCGACGAGATGCAGCTGGCGTGGAGCGAAAAAGACCAGCGGCGCTTCGACCGCGTCATGCACACCATCGGCGCCATCAGCCGGCGCTTCCCCGACGCCATCCGCGAACTCCCCTACAACCTCCTCATGCGCGACCTGCGGTGGCGAATCAAGTCCGGCCGGCCACTCATCTGAGCATCGGCGTGCGCCTCCAGGCGAACCCAACACATCTGCTAATGTTTGCCCCGCAGGGTGTTGGGCCTGCCCAAGGGCGCCCAATATCATGCGCGCCGATGTAGTTCAATGGCAGAACATCAGCTTCCCAAGCTGAATACGCGGGTTCGATTCCCGTCATCGGCTCCACCATTACCGCAGGTAGAGCGGTTTTCTGGTCCGGACACTGTAGCCACTGAGTGTAGCCACGCCGCCGACACGCCGCGAGCGACGCCACGTCACCTAGCCATTCGCGATCCGGCCCGTGCGATGATCTTGGAACCAAATCCAGAGACTCGATGCACCGGCCAGCCGCCTGAGCGCCTTTCTCTCCGACCCGCGGTGACCGGACGCTTACTCGCGCGCTACAGCGCGAAGCAGATGGACGATCTGGCGTCATCCCGTTGAGCGAGTTCGCTGGCCGCAACAAACATACCGATAACCCGTTACATGCACCGCTGCATGAACTCACATTGTCAACCATCCGGTGTAACTGCTTTCTATCTGAGTAATGCCGGTGCAGGGGACCGCGAGTGTTGGAATGACCGCTGTAACAGACTTTTGGTTGTGGGCGATGGGGATAGTGGACGCTCTCGGCGAGCGGACCACCAAGGACGAGACCCATGACACTTCCGCACCGCCTGCCAATCCAAGGGCGGATCCATAATCGCGTCAGCGATGACACTGTCAGCCGACCTACTCCTCGCGTGCGATCATCGAGGCGCTCCAGTCCAGATGCGGCGTTTCCTACCGGCGTGATTCGACGTCGGCGGTGGGAGCGCTCATACGCGAAATCGGTTGCGGCAAGCGATGTTCTGGTCATTTTCGCGTCGGTGTTCACTGGACAATTGGTTCGGTTCGGTCCGGGATACGCACCGGTGCAAACGACAACCATTTCGCGCCTGAGTTATTCGGTGGTGTCGGTTTTGCTGGCGGTGGCGTGGCTGATGGTCCTGTCCATTTTCCGGTCCCGGGCAGTGGGTGTGATCGGTCGCGGAGTCGAGGAATACCGCCGGGTGGTGTCCGGCACGTTCTGGCTGTTCGGTGCGGTGGCCATCGTCTCGTTGCTGTTGCGAATCGATCTGGCCCGCGGATACCTGCTGATCGCGTTTCCGTTGGGTCTGGTGGCATTGCTGGTCAATCGCTGGCTGTGGCGACAGGCCATGGTGCGCCGGCGCCGGGCCGACCACTGCCTGACCGCGGTGCTGGTGGTCGGCCCCAGTTCATTGGTGAAGGCCATGGTCCGGTGTTTCGATCGCCACCCCGAATCCGGATTTCGGGTGGTGGGCGCGTGCGTACCGGGGGCGGCCCGGCCTCCGACCGGCGGGATCTGTGTCGGGGATCGCGAGATCGCGGTGTTCGGTGACGAGAACGCGGTGTTTGCCGCACTGCATTCGGCGGGGGCCGACACGATCGTGGTCACGGCCACCGCGGAACTCGGCAATCGGGGTGTGCGAGAACTGGCCTGGTCGCTCGAGCCGTTGGGTGTCGATCTGATGGTGGCGCCGGGCGTGATCGACGTCGCCGGGCCGCGGTTGCAGATGCGTCCGGTGGCGCAGTTTCCGCTGATCCATGTCGGTCCGCCGCAGTACCGGGGGGCGCAACGGTTCAACAAGCGGGCGTTCGATCTGGTGTTCGTCATCGCCGGGTTGGTGGTCGTGGCACCGGTGTTCCTCGCGGCGGCGTTGGCGGTCCGGCTGACCAGTGATGGTCCGGTCTTCTACAAGGGCGAACGGATCGGCTTGGACGGCAAGGCCTTTCCGATGTTCAAGTTCCGCAGCATGGTCGTCGATGCCGACAAGCAGTTGGCGTTGCTGGTCAACGAGAGCGATCGGGGAATGTTGTTCAAGGTGCGCGCCGATCCGCGGGTGACGGGGGTGGGTCGTTTCCTGCGGCGGTACAGCATCGACGAGCTTCCGCAGTTCCTGAATGTCCTGCGGGGCGAGATGAGTGTGGTCGGGCCCCGGCCCCCGTTGCGCTGCGAGGTCGAACGGTATGACGGCACCGTGCGGCGGCGGCTGCTGGTCAGGCCCGGGATCACCGGGATGTGGCAGATCAGCGGACGTTCGGAATTGTCTTGGGAGGAGTCGGTCCAGTTGGATCTGGCGTATGTGGAGAACTGGTCCATGGTTCAGGACCTGGTGATCATCCTCAAAACACTTCGCGCGGTGTTGCGCCACGAGGGAGCGTACTGACATGACGCTTCGACCGCGGATTGCTATCGCACACGATTACCTCACCCAACGTGGCGGCGCCGAGAAGGTCGTTCTCGCGATGGCCCGGGCGTTTCCCGAGGCGCCGATCTACACCACCCTCTACGAGTCGGCAACGACCTTTCCCGAGTTCGCGGGCATGGATATCCGCACCTCACCGCTCAACAAGATCGCCGTGGTGCGCCAACATCACCGTGCCGGGCTGCCGGTGCTGCCCTTCGCGGCCTCGGCGATGAAGATCGATGCCGATCTCGTGCTGGTGAGCAGCAGCGGATGGGCGCACGGTTTCCGCACCACCGGAAGAAAACTTGTCTACTGCTACACGCCGGCGCGCTGGCTCTACCAGACCCGGGTCTACCTCGGTGACACCGCGCCGGTGGGTACCCGACTGGTCGCGGCGGTGTTGACCCGCCCGCTGCGGGCCTGGGATCGCCGGGCGGCCCGTTCGGCGGACCGCTACCTGGCCATCTCCTCGGCGGTGCGGGAGCGGATCCACGCCGTCTACGGGATCGATGCGTCGGTACTGCCAGCTCCGCCGAGCGCCGTCACCTCCCTCCCGGTCCAGCCGGTCGACGAGCTGCGGACCTGGGCGGGCGGCGGGGACTTCTACCTATGCATCGCACGATTGTTGGCCTACAAGAACGTTGACACGGTGATCTCGGCGTTCGCCGGCGGCCCCCGCAACCTTGTTATCGTCGGAGCCGGGCCGCAGGAGCCGGTGCTGCGCCGGTTGGCCACCGACCACATCCTGATGGTCAAGAACCTCACCGACGCGCAGATGCGGTGGCTGTATCAACACTGCCGGGCGGTTATCTCGGCCGCCTACGAGGACTACGGGCTGACCCCGCTCGAGGGCGCGGGCTTCGGGAAGCCGAGTGTCCTGCTGCGGTGGGGCGGCTTCCTCGACACCATGGTCGAGGGTGTGACCTGCGTGTACTTCGAAGAGCCGGACCCGACACAGATCGCCGCGGCCGTCGACCAGTGCGAGGCGGCGACGTGGGATCCGGACGCCATCGCCGGGCACGTGGAAAAACTGGATGAGGCGCATTTCGCTCGCGCGCTGCACGGGGCGGTGGACCAGCTGCTGGCCGCCGGCCCGGACCCGGCACCGCTCCCCCGAGAGGCAGGTCGACCATGAGGCGCGCACTGATCACCGGAATCACCGGTCAGGACGGGATGTATCTCGCCGAGCTGCTGCTGGGCAAGGGCTATCAGGTCTACGGGCTGGTCCGCGGCCAGAACAATCCGAAGCTCCCGTTGCTCGCCGAGGTGGTCCCCGGGGTCACCATTCTCACCGGCGACCTGCTCGACCTGTCCAGCCTGATGAGTGCCCTCACCGCCGCGCAGCCCGACGAGGTCTACAACCTCGGGGCGATCTCCCTGGTCGCGTACTCGTGGGAGAACGCCCGGTTGACCACCGATGTGACGGCCGGCGGCGTGCTCAACATCCTCGAGGCCACCCGACTATACGAACATCAGGCCGGCACCCGGGTCCGCTTCTACCAGGCCTCGAGCTCGGAGATGTTCGGCAAGGTTCAGCAGGTGCCGCAGTCCGAGTCGACCCGCTTCTGGCCGCGCTCACCGTACGCGGTCGCGAAGGCGTTTGGGCATCACATGACCGTCACCTACCGCGAGTCCTACGATATGCACGCCAGCTCCGGAATCTTGTTCAATCACGAATCTCCCCGCCGGGGACCGGAATTCGTCACCCGGAAGGTGTCCCTGGCCGCCGCCCGCATCAAGGCGGGCCTACAGGAGCAGTTGATGTTGGGCAATCTCGACGCCCGCCGGGATTGGGGTTTTGCCGGTGACTACGTCGAGGCGATGTGGCGGATGCTGCAACAGGACCAGGCCGATGACTACGTGATCTCCACCGGGAGGATGCACTCCATCCGGGACCTGCTGGACGTGGCCTTCACCGAGGTGGGCATCACCGATTGGGCGCCGTTCGTCAAGGTCGATCCCCGATTCCTGCGCCGGGCCGAGGTCGACGCCCTCGTCGGCGATTCCACCAAGGCGCACCGGCAGTTGGGATGGTGGCCCCGGATCGACTTCACCGAGTTGGTCCAGATGATGGTGCGCGCCGACGTGGACACGATCACCTCCGCCCGGACGGCCGTGGCATGACACCGCCGCCGGTGAGCCGGGCGCTGATCACCGGCATCTGCGGTCAGGACGGCAGCTACCTGACCGATCGGCTACTCGCGGCGGGCTGGGAGGTGCACGGGATCAGTCACGACTGCGGGTGCCCCGACGGTTGCGTAATAGGTGATGCCCTCGGCCCGGCACCGACCGTCCATCGGGTGGACATCGCCGACACGACCGCACTGTCGAGGATCGTCCGACAGGTCGCCCCCACCCACGTGTTCCACCTGGCCGCGGTGTCCTCGGTGGGCCGCTCCTGGCGGGACCCGGTGCTCACCGCTCAGGTCAACAGCCTCGCGACGGTGGCGCTGTACAGTACATGCCTGGATCTACAAGAGGCACTCGGTCGGCGGGTCGTCGTCCTCAACGCCTGCAGCGGGGAGATCTTCGCCGGATCCGGTCAGTCGCCGCAGAACGAACAGACCCGGGTGGCGCCCACCTCGCCGTACGGGGTGAGCAAGGCCTTCGGCTTCCAGATGGGGCAGGTGTTCCGGGTCCGTGGGCTACCGGTCAGCAGCGCGATCCTCTACAACCACGAGTCCCCGCGCCGCCCGGATACCTTTGTCAGCCGCAAGATCACCAAGGCGGTGGCCTCGATCGCGACCGGCCGTACCGACACGCTCACGCTGGGTCGGATCGACGGTCGCCGGGATTGGGGGTGGGCGCCGGACTACGTCGACTGTATGTGGCGGATGGCGGCCCGCGAGGAGCCCGACGACTACGTGGTGGCCACGGGGGTGGCGCACAGTATCCGTGATTTCGTCATCGCAGCGTTCTCGGCGGCCGGTATTGAGGACTGGCAGTCCTACGTGCGCCTGGACGACGCGATGGTCCGTCCCACCGACCCGACCGTGATGGTCGGTGATGCCGGCAAGGCGCAGGCGGTGCTGGGATGGCGGGCGGCCGCGAGTTTCGACGACATCGTGACGGCGATGGTCCAGCACGACCTCGGCCTGCGGCCCGCCGGCAGGGTTACCTGACGGCGGGCGTGCACACCCGCCGCCGAACATGAAGGAGTGTTCTTCCGTTGATCACCAAGATTTGGGACCGTCTCGGGGTGGTGTTCTTCAACATCATCGGCACCCACATTCCGGTTCACGCTGTCAGGCAGGGAATCCTGCGGTTGTGGGGTGCGAAGATCGGCCGGGATACCTCGATCTTCATGGGCTCCACGGTCTTCGGCATCGAAAAGCTGAAGATCGGTGAGGCGTGCTCGATCGGGTTCCGGTGTCTGCTCGACGCCCGCGGCGGCCTGACCATCGGCGATAACGTGGTGATCGCCAGCGATACCCATTTCATCGGCGGGTATCACGACATCAGCGCCCCCGACTTCGCAGCAATCCTTGTCCCGATCACGGTCGAGGACTATGTGTGGATCGCGAGCCGCGCCACCATCACCGGCGCCAGGATCGGACGCGGCGCGGTCATCGGGGCCTGTTCACTGGTCCGCAAGGATGTCGCACCACTCGACATTGTCGCGGGCGTGCCGGCCAAGGTGGTGGGCACCCGCGACGCGGCCGCGCTCGCCTATCGGCCGAAGTATCGTCCCCCACTCTTCTGAGCACAAGGAGCGGGCACGTGGTTAACCTGAGCGGAGCGGGCAGGTGGTGAACCTGAGCGAGAAGCGACTGGTGTACGTCGCACCGAAGCCGGGCATCGGCGGGGTCGGCGACTACGCCGATGACTTCGCCGCCGCCGCCCGCCCATACTTTCGCGACGTCGTCGAGTACCGCCACGACGGTCCCGGCGCCGACAGCCTCAGCCGGCTACGGGCGCATGGGCAGAAGATCCGCGCCCTCGTCGAGGAGACCGGGCCCAAGCGCACCATCGTGCACTGTGAGCTCAGCGGCGGCGCTCTGGTGCCGTTCTGGGGCACCTGTCGACTCGGACCGGTGCCAGTGACCGCAACCGTGCACGATCCTCCCCGCGCGGTCTGGTGGCCGCTGCGCACGAAATTTCTGGCCGAGCACAAACTGCTCACGCATGCGGTGCATTACCCGCTCCGCACACCGTTCACCATTCTCGAACGCAGGATCCTCCAGGGGAGAACCCTGTTCGCCCTGACGGCGACCGGGGCGCGGCACCTGCAGGAGGTGATGTCCGGATCCGAGGTCGTGCCGACCGCACTTTTGGTGCCCCACCGTCCCCAGCTCCCCGCCGCCCAGCACCGGCCGCTGGCCGTGGGTCTGTTCGGGCTCGTCTACCGAGGCAAGGGATTCGAACAAATCGGTCAGCTCCGGGCGCTGCTGGACGACGACATCCTCATCCGGGTGGCCGGCCGCGGCACCGAGCGCCTCCACGGGGGGCCGGGCATCGAGATCGTCGGCGGGGTCGACGGCGCCGCGGAGGACGCATTCTTCGCCTCGATCCGGATGCTGGTGCTGCCGTACGGGCGGCGCACGATCTACGGTGACGCGTATCCGGCCTCGGCGGCGGCCTGCCGGGCACTGGCCTACCAAACACCGCTGCTGTGTCGCCGATACGGTGCGTTGACCGAGGCCGACCAGGACAGCGGGGCGGTGGTGGTGGCGGGCGACAGCGCGGATCTAGCGCGGGCCGCGAATGCAGTACTCCGCGACACCGACACCCTCACCCGACTGGGATCGCAATCCGAGCGGCTGCGCCACGAACGGTCCGCGGACAAGCTGATTGCCGATTTCACCGACGTCTGGGCGAGGATGAACTAGCCATGGCGGGCCGATGGAGCACCCATGTTGTCACGGCACTCGGCGCGGCGATGTGGGCCTATGGCGGGCGGGCGATCGGGCTGCTGTGGACCGTCATCGTGATCGCATCGCTGGGCATCTCCGACTACGGCCTGTACGCGATGGGGTTCGCCCTCGCGGCCATGGTGGCCGGGCCCGTCGATCATCCATTCAACGTGCGGTCCGTCCGCGTGGACGACCAGCGGTTCCAACGCGAGCGGACGGCCCGCATCCTGGTCGGGGGCGCGGTGCTGGTGCTGGCCGGGGTGCTCACCCCGGCCGGGTACATCGCGTGGTTTTCGTTGGTGATCGCGGGCGGGGAGATCGTCTTCAATGCCTTCAAGAGTCAGGCGGTGCGCGACGGGCATCCGGACGTGGTCATGCGGATGGACACGCTGCGGCAGGGGGCCAGCATCGGCCTCGGTGCGACCTACCTGGTGAGTGTCGAGGAGCCGTCGCTGCAGCTGGCGAGCCTGTGTTACGTGGCGCCGTACGCGGTGATTATCGCGCTGACCGTGCCGAAGATCTTCGCGGCCCGGCCGGCGCTTCCCGGTGGCCGGCGGGAGATGTCGCTGCTGGTGTTCGAGAATTTCTCCAACGCCGTCTACGTGCAGGGCGACGTGCTGCTTCTCGGCGTGCTGACCGACAGCACGGTCGCCGGCTACTACTCCATCGCCTCCCTGGTCGGCTGGGCGGTGGCCGGAGTGGGCCAGTCCTACGCGCAGACTTACCACGAGCGGCTCCGCGAGGCCGGCGGAGCGGTGTCGGCGGGGCCGAGTCTGAGGAGCACCACGGTCCTCGCGGCGACTGCGGGAGCCTTGGTCCTGGTGGTGGGCTTGGTGCTGCTGGCGACCCCCGCCCCGGAGCCCATGGCGGGGGCGGTGATCGCCATGGCCGCGTTCGTGTTCCTGCGGGTAATGAACTGGGTGTTTACCACCGTTCTGTATCTGCAGGAACGCGACCGGGAGCGGGTGACCGCCAATGCCACGGTCGCCGCACTCAAGATGGTGCTGATACTGGGTCTCGTCGGTCTCCTCACCTCGGGGGCTGCGGGCGCGATCGGCACGGCCTCGGCCTCGGTGATGGCGGAGATGGTGTTGTTCGCCTGGCTCCACCGCGTCCTGCACGGGTCCGCGCGTAGTTCCGCGGAGAGGTCCTGATGAGCCCGACCGTGACGTTCCTGCTCTCCAAGGACCCCACTACCGAGCACGGGGGGGACATCGCGCTGTCGCGGCTGGTGATGCGACTCGCGCGCGAACACTTCGACGTCCGGGCGGTGTGCCTGTCGGGCATCGACGGCGACGCACCCGACGGCAGCCTCATACGGGTGCCCAAGCCGCCGGTGCGCCGACTGCCGCTACTCCTCGACAGCGTGAGCTCGCGGCGGAGCCTGGTACATGCCCGGTTCGACATGCCCGGGTTGGTGCGCGCGATCGAATCCGTGAACAGCGACATCTACGTGGCCGAGCACAGCTACATGGCCGAATCGTATCTGCGGTCGGCGACATGCGCTTCGGGTGCGCGGTTGGTGATCAACACGGTCAACCCCGAATCGCAGGTATGGAAGGTCACCCGCGGGCTGCTCGGCCGGATCGAAGCGCCCCGCATCCTTCGGGACGAGATCCGGGTCGCCCGCGCCGCGGATGCCGTGGGCACCTACGACCGGGACGAGGCCGACTTCTACACCCGACACGGTGTGACGAACGCACAATGGATCGCCCTCACCCTCGAACCCGCTCCCCCGCTGCCCATTTCGCAGACCGGGCGGCGCCTGGTCTTCCTCGGGACCCGGGCGTGGCCCCCCAACCAGGAGGCGTTCGAACTAGCGCTGCGGTGGTGGCCCGCGATCTCCGCGCGGATCCCGGGCGCGGAACTGTGCGTCATCGGCGCGCCGGCCTCCAGCCCCCGCACCCGAGCGTATCCGGCCGGTGTCACCGATCTGGGATTCGTCGCCGATCTCGACACCTTCCTCGGCACCTGCCGCGCCCTGATCGCACCGGTGGCGACGGGGGGTGGGGTGCGGGTGAAGATTCTCGACGCCGCCAGCAGGGGGGTGCCCGTCGTCGGCACCACCGCGGCGGTCGGGTCCCTGCGCACGATCCTCGAGCTTCCCGTCTTCGATGACCGGACCGCCTTCGTCGATCAGTGCCGCCGGTACCTGTGGGACCGGGATGCCGCGACCACCGCCGGGCAGCGACTCTACGAGGTGAACGCCCGCCGCTGGAAGAACCGAATGCCCCACGCGGCCGTGACGAACCTCCTGCGGCCCTGATCCGGCACCGCGAATGATCGGACCCCGAACACCCGCGCAGGGCGAGCGAGGACAGTCCCCCGGGTCATGGTCCGCGCCGACGAGATCACCGATGGGTCCCGGGGACCTCGTCATGTTCGTGATCGCCCCGCCGGCGGGGCCATCAGTGTCGAAATCAACTTCGGTACAGAAGAATTCGCATCGGTAGGGCGAGCCAGATCCCGGCGCGGCTCGGTGACACCCGAACTGGTCAGGCGAAGGTGACGACCGCCCCGGTGCCCGACGACCAGGTGATGGCGCCGTGCTGGAAGCGACTCTCCCGCCTCCCGTCCGCCGTGTCGTACTCGTCGGTGACCGGGAAACCCAGCGCCGGGTCGTAGGCATCCAGAATGGCGCCGTGCACCAAGAACGTACCCGCCGGCGAGGTGAATGCCCGCAGTCCGGTGTCACCTTCGAACTGCTGTGTCCCGTCCGCGAATTGGGTGGTCGGTCGCGCGGGTGATTGGCGCATCTTGGCCGCGATGGGGGGCGGGACGACGACGTACCCCGAATCGGTCTCGTACAGGGTGCCGTCCTCGAATTCCTGCCGCAGACTCGTCCCCACCGCATACACCGGGCTGCGGATCTCCCCGAGGGACGGGGGTGCCTTACCGGCGAATCGGCTGGCCTCGCTGCTGAGGGGAATTTCCTGTCCCAACACATGCTGTGCCGCCAGGAAGGTCAACTTGGGGGTGAAATCGCCGGTCAATAAGCCGAAGGTGTGTTCCGGGTCGGCACTGCCGGTGCCCCGGTCGATGATCTCGAAGAGGTAGAGGGGGCCACCGTAGGGCAGCTCCTGCCAGGTCGTGAGGAAGTTCGCGATCAGGGCGCTGGCCGTCGTGCCGGGAACCTCCGCGGAGGGAAGCCCGTACTCGGTGGCCCAGATCTTCTTGTCCTGATCACCGTGCTGCACCATCAATTGCCGGATGTCGATCAGCTGCCGAATGGGTGACTCGGGCCAGATGGTTCCGGCTGCGAAGCCGGTGGTGCGGTGGTAGGGGTGGAAGGACAGGGCATCGAAGTGACCCTGGGCCCCCGCGTCGTACATGCCGCGGGCGAAGTCGACGGCGTTCATGAAGATTGGCGAGTCGACTACCGAGGTGATGGCGCCGCCCACCACCAGGGCCGCTGGATCGTGGTCCTTGATCTCCCGATACGCGGCTTTGAGGAGGTCGGTGTACGCGACAGGGTCCGATGCGGGTGCGAAGAACAGACTACTGTTGGGCTCGTTCCATACCTCGTACGCGGCGATCCGGTCTCGGTACCGCTCGGCCACCCGTCCGGCGAACTGCCCGAATAACGCGGGTGACGACGGCTCCGCGGCGAGCGCGGACAGGCCGGCTGCCCCGGGTACCGCCGCCCACCCCGGGCTGTACGCAATCATCCCGAGAATCGACAGATCCCGCTGCTCGGCCGCGACGACGATCCGATCCACCGGGGACCAGTCCAACACACCCTGCTCGGGTTCGACGAACGCCCACGTGATGGGGAGCCGGATGCTGGTGGCGCCCAGCGCGGTCACCGCGTCGAGGGCCTGGGCTACGTCCGCGTCGGGAGCGTCGAGCAGCTGACCGCTATCGCCGACCCCGACCACGGGAGGCGATTGCGTGGCGGGCGGAGGCAGAGCAGGAGTCTGCGTTTCGGGTCCGCTTCCCGCCCTCAGGAGCACCATGGTGCCGGCACCGATACTCACCACCAGGACGATCGCCGCCACCAGGATCAGGCGCCGGCGCTCACCGGTATCACCCCGCCCGCCGCCGAGTCGCCGTGCCTTTCGGCGCCCTGCGGTGCCCCAGTATCTACCCCCGTGCATCGGAGCCGGCCGTACTGCTACCCGCTGCATCTCGCGGTGCTCGCAGACTTTCGGGCATGGAGGTGATTCCGCAGACGCCCGCGGTCTCGGCTGCCCTCTGCGCATACACCAGGAACGTCAGGAGTACGGAGAAGGACAGGGTCACCTGGGGAATCGTGACCACGGGATAATCCAACTGGAGCGCGACCAGGGTGAACCCGACGAATCCGCCGCCCACGATCCCGGATTCCCAGCGTGTGCTGCGCAGGCACCGATACGCGACGGCGATGCCGATGCCGATGACCAGGCAGAACGCGAGCCCGGTGAAGATGCCGCCTCGGTAGACCGCCAGAAGAGGGGAATTAGCCACCACATTGGTCTCGAATGCCGCGTCCGCATCGAAGAACTCCGGCCGGCCCCAGCCCAGGCCGAACAGCCAACGATTGTCCATGACTGTCGTGTATTGCTCGAACGCCTCCGAACGGGCGGACGATCCAATGTCCTGAGCACCAAAGGAGGCGAAGAGGCGGTCTCGGATTCGTGGGACTGTCAGGGTCAGTGCGGCCGCGATCACCGCTGCGCATATCGTCGCCACCCGCCGGCCCGCGTTCATGCGCTGAAACAGCAGGACCAGGACGACACCGACCACCAATGAAAAGAAGGCCGCTCTGCTCAGCGTCAGCGTCAAACCCACGCCGATCACCGCGGCGAGTACCCATCTCCGCGGGCCGGACACGGTGACGATGCACACCAACAGTGCGACGAAGAGGAAGATGCCGGCCGCATTCGGGTCGATGAAGGATCCCGCGAGTCGGCTGACGACATCGTCTTCGGTGAACACATAGCGACTCGTATCGGCCTGGAGCGTGTAACCGAGTACCACCAACACCTGCGCGACCGGACCCGCTCCGCCCGCGTACAGGTTGACGAGTCCGTAGACCGCTCCGGCGGCGGCGCCGTAGGCGAACATGCGACCGACCGTGGCCAGCTGCTCGACCGGCAGGCGCAGCAAGGCGAACATCACCGCGGTGGCGATCAGCCACTCGGAGAACTGCAGCAGGTCGATGCCGCCGACCGCGTTCGGATACACCGACAGCGCCGACACCACCACCAGTACCGCCACCGCCGCCTCGAGCGTCGATACCCGCGTGACCGCCGCACGATGCACCAGCGCCGCCAGGATCACCCCACCACCGAGGGCCAACAACACCGGCGCCGGGAACACGGGGAAGCGGGCGAACGGCGCCGCGCCCAGCAGCACAGCCATCGAATTCCGCATCAGGGCGGGATGCGCGGCAACGACGTAGACCCCCACCAGCAGGCACAGCAACCCCGAGACGAGCACGACCGCCCGGGCGCTGCCGCCATTGAGAACCGCTACGGACGCCATCACCGCAACGGTGGTAATCAGCCAGCCGACGATCCGATTCCACGGGGGACGCCGGACGGAGAGGTTGGGCACGGAATCTCACCTCGGATCACGTGATAAGGAGGATACTAGTGCTGCGCTCAATTCCTGGTCGTCGACCGTCAGATGTGATCGGGTAGGCGAGGCGACGTGGTTCGGTGAGAGTGCCTGCGGCCACCCGCTCGACTCGGACTGACCCCCTTGCGGGTTACCGGCCTGCGGTTCCAAGAGAGCAGGTCACAGCCCGACTGCACGGAGAGGGATGAGCGTTGGAGATTTCGGACTATCTTCGTATCCTGCGCGCGAACTGGTGGATTATCGTCCTCTTCGGAATCTTGGCGGCAGCGGTGGCCCTCCTGATGACCCGCATCCTGCCCCCCAAATATCAGGCCACCGCGCAACTCTTCGTGACCGCCGGCGGCGGCCCCGCGGTCATCGAGGCGTATCAGGGCGACCTGTTCGCCCGGGAACGGGTGAGGTCCTACGCGGCTCTGGCGGCTTCCCCTCAGCTGGCCGAGCGCGTCGCCGATCAACTGGGTGACCCAACCACCGCCGCGGATGTCGCCTCGAAGGTCACCGCCGACCCGGTCGAGGACACCGTGCTGCTCAACATCACCGCCACCGACCAGGATCCCGAGCGTGCGCGGGCGATCTCGAACGCCGCTGCTCAGCAACTGGTCAAGTTGGTCTACGAGTTGGAAACCTCCACACAGGGCGACCCGCCTGCCGCGGGCGCCACGGTCGTGGACTACGGGCACCTACCCGCGGCATCGCAACCGACACCCATTGCCCGCCTGCTCGTGAGCCTAGGCGCCGGACTTGTCCTTGGGCTGCTGGTGGCGGTGGGGTACGGGGTCCTCGACCGACGGATCAGAGATCCCCGCACGTTGGCGATTGCGTCGGACACCCGAGTGATGAGCACCGTGCCGGCGGGGGCCATCGCGGGCAGCTCGCAGACACTGGCGGAGGACTACCGCGAGCTGTGCGTGCAGGTCCGCGAAACCGGGGCGAAGGTGGTGGCCGTCGTCAGCGCGGATCCGCAGGACGGACGGACCACGGTGGCGGCCAACTTAGCGTTGGCGCTCGCCGAGGGTGAGCACACGGTGGTGCTCGTTGATGGTGACTTCCAGGCCCCAGAGTTGGCGGCGAAACTGCACCTCGCGCCCACCCCGGATCTGACCACAGTGCTCCACGACCCGGCGACGCTATGGAGCTCCCTGCAGATATGGGTACTCGGGGTCGAGGTGCTCGTCACCGATCCAGCAGCGACGGAACTGCGCACGATGGCGGCGGCCGACGGCATCGGCGAGGTCGTGAAGCAACTCCGTGACGCCCATGACTACATTGTCATCGACACTCCGCCAGTACTACATGGAAGCGCCGCGCTGCGCTTCGCGGCACTGAGCGATGGTGTGTTGCTGGTCGGTCGTAGTCGGCGTGGTCATCGAGGCCGTGTCGAAGCCGCAGTTGCGACTATCAAGGGGATACACGGACGGCTGCTGGGCAGTGTCCTGACGGTGCGGACGCGCCGAGGGCGTAATGTCGGCCGTGCATAGCCCGCAGCCCGGCGCACCACGGCGGACGGTCAAACCAATAATGTTCTCCGCGTTCACACCTCGAGGAGCGCAACGGTGATAAGGCACAGCAGACACCGGCTCCCCTGCATCCTCGGAATCGCGACCGCGGCCGCCTTCGCATTGACGTCAGTGGCTGCGTGCGGCGCCGGGTCCGGATACTCCGACGACGGTAATCGCACCTCGGAAACAACTGTGCCGATCCCATCGGACGCGACAGGCCCGGGGGCGGTGCTACGCGCGGTCGAGATCCCCACCATCGACCGTCGAATCGTCAAACTGGCGGCACTGACCGCGCGGGTAACCTACCTTTCCACCAGCGGCGTCGACGGATCCATTACCGAGGTCTCGGGATCGGTGTTCGCTCCCCAGGGAAACGCGCCGGAAGACGGGTGGCCGATCATCGCGTTGGCGCACGGAACCACCGGGATCCAGCAGGAGTGCGCACCCTCGAAGGACAGTCAGCTGCTGGGCTCGTCCTTGCTGGTGAGTGAGTTTCTCCGCCGCGGTTACGTCGTCGCCGTTCCCGACTACCAGGGATTGGGCGGACCCGGATTCCACCCCTATCTCGACCCGACCACCGAGGGCTACAACGTCATCGACGCCGTTCGCGCCTCCCGGCAGATGATTCCAGACACATCCGACCGTTGGTTGGGGTTCGGGTACTCCCAGGGCGGCCAGGCCTCCTGGGCAGCAAACGAGCTCGCGCGCGAGTACGGACAGGGATTGAACCTGGTGGGGACCGTGGCAATGTCGCCCTTGGCGAACCTACGCGGACTGGCCGACGCCGCGGCCACCGGTACCCTGACCACCGAGCAGGTGTTGGTCTTGCAGTGGGTGCTGGCAACGCTCGAGAGATCACATCCCGGGCTCGACCTCGACGAGTATCGCCGCGGTGTGGTGGCGCAGAATTGGGATGTTCTCCTGTCCTGTTCCGGCCCCACCGCCGAGACACGAGCACGGATTGCGACCACCGTCTCCGCCGACGACCTCAGACCTGCCACACCAGAAGCACTCGGACGGTTGCGCGAACTCTTGGATGCGATGTCGTTGCCGAAGGGCATTGCGGCGGCACCGATGCTGATCGGTTACGGTGGCATGGATTCATTCATGCGGCCCGAATCGACCGCCCGCGCGATCGCCGAAGCGTGCGCCAAGGGCGCCGTTGTCGATGTGATCTTCGATCCGGCAAAGGGCCACGGCGGGATGGATATGGGTCCCGTCATGCCCTGGATCGAGGCGCGGTTTGCCGGGCAGCCGGCGCCGAACACGTGTGAACAATCCTGACCGGGGACAATTCTCGACCTGTGCGGTCCACGAGCGGCCCCAGACAGGGGTTCGGCCGGGAATGCTCTCACATTCTCGGCCGGATCTCTGCATCTCGAGTTATTCACCGTGACCGGCTACTCGCTCGATCCGCGTATCCCAATCTACGCGGCCACGGCGACCCACCGCAACGCCGCGCATCTGTCGTTCATCGAACGCACGACGACCCCGCAACCTACCGTGTTCCGAACGGCACCGCGCAGCGGAAGGCGCTCCGGCCGGTCTCCGGCGGGCCCGACACTCCGTCGCGCCAGAGGTCGGGATCCAGGTCCTTGATTCCGGACGAGCGGGTGCCCGCCCCGGCGCACTCGTCGAACCCGAAACCGGCGCCGAGAACCTGGGGCGATCGACCGGATCCGTAGGCTGCTCGATGAAGGGTGATCCTGGTCGGGGTCACGAAGATCATGCGGCTCGTGACGGCGAACCAAGCGCTGACCGCGCGCATCACCGAACTCGAGGTCGCGACCGACCTGTTCATCGAACGAGGGCGGATGGGCACCTCAATACGCGATGAGCCCGGCACGCGGAGGCGCTCGGTCGAGACCGTCTACAGCAGCGGCGGCAACAAGACGCCGGCTATCGCTATCGGGTTTAGTTTGATACACGAGAAAACCAACCACACGGTCATCTTCGCTGTCGCCGTAGGCGCCCTGACCTTATGCGGCGGATCATCAACCGACACCACTGCCACCACCTGCCCCACCCGTACAACCGATCCGCGACCAGGCCCTCGCCACGGCGGTCGCCAGTGTCCCGCCAACGGACGGGCTGCCCGTCATCGCCGGCCGAGTCACCCCGGACTCGGACAAGCCCGGCATGGCCGGGGTGCGGTCGAGGTGTGCGCCCCGAACGTCGACACCGCCGACGAACTACGCCCCATCGCCACCCAGTACGCGACAGCAGTGAGGAACTCCTCGCTCGGGGACCAGGTGTCGTCCATGTGGGTGGAGAACTATTGGCTCACCGACGGCGATGTCACCAGCGGGGCCGAGTTGAAGGTCCCGAACTTCCACATGTTCCCGTGGAGCGGCAAACCCACCCCGCAGGCGGAACTGCAGAACTGGGACATCCTCAGCGAATGATCGGACCCACCACTGGATGGCGATTGTGGTGCGTACTCCCGGACACTCGGGGGCGCAGGTCGCGTCGCTTCCGCCTGGATGGCCGCCTGAGAAGCGTAGCCATGCAGTTGGAAGGAGCCGTTGCAGAAGAGCGCAATTACGTTGCACGTAATACGTTTCTAGTGGCGATTACCTTATTGTGACATTTCAACTGCTCAGCAGCGGTTGGGCGTTTCGAATCGTGGCCACTGGGCGAACCCGAATCAGGCAGCATCCGAGCCGGGGTGCCTCAACCCCTGAAACTGGCGCCGGAGCGCTTGCCGCCCCCGCAATCATGGGACAAGCGAACCCGCAGCCTGACCGCGGGAGAGCGGTAGGGATGAACAACCGTCGTCAGAGCGATGTCGGTCGGCCGAGGGACCGGGTCGGGCCACAACGACCCGGTTCTGGCCGCAATCCCAGGCGTTTTCGGAGCCGGCGTCCTACGATGCGGACATGCTCACGCGCCGCATCTTCCTCGGGACCCTCGCTTTCAGCGCGGCGGTAGTCACAGGCTGCACCACCGACACCGATCCGGCAGGGAGCGCGAACCTGCCGGACGCGGCCGGGCTGCTCGCCGAGTCGGCGTCCGCCGTCCGCGATATCCGGAGCGCACACTTCACGATGTCCGTCAACGGCTCGATTCCAGGCATCAGCGTGGAGACCGCCGAGGGCGATTTGACCAGGGAGGGCGGTCCGGCCGGTGGCGCGAAGGGCACGGTGAAGCTGACCCTGGCCGGCCAGCTGATCGAGGGTGAATTCGTGCTGGTCGACGACTCGCTGTACTTGAAGGGCCCGACCGGCACCTTTCAGCGGTATCCGTCCTCGCTCACCGCCGAGTACTACGACCCGTCTGCCATCCTCGACCCGGACCGGGGCTTCGCGAAGGTGCTGACCAGCATCACGGATGCGAAGACCGAGGCGAGGGAAAGGGTTGACGGGACACCGGCGTACAAGATCACCGGACGGGCGGACAAGGACGCGGTGGGCAACATCGTTCCCGGGGTCGAGTCCGAGGTGGACATCACGGTCTGGCTTGACGAGGACGGCAGGCACCTGCCGACCAGAGCGCTGGTGACGTTCCCGAAGCCGGACGGCGCAGACGCCCCGACCGTCGACGTGGTGGTGTCCGAGCTGGACAAGCCCGTGACGGTGACACCCCCGGCGTGAGTGTGGAGTTGATCCCGCGGAGCAGGACCGTCGCCATCGGCGCCGCGGCGCTCGCCGTGTTGCTCGGCGCGCTGGACACCTACGTCGTGGTGAGCATGATCCGGCAGATCATGGACGACCTGCTGATCCCGGTGAACCGACTGGAGCGGGTGACCCCGATCGTCACCGGGTACCTACTCGGCTACATCGCCGCGATGCCGCTGCTCGGCCAGGCATCGGACCGGTTCGGCCGCAAGCTGGTGCTGCAGAGCTGCCTCGCCGGGTTCCTGGTCGGCTCGGTGGTCACCGCGCTCGCCGACGACCTGCCCATGCTCGTTGCCGGGCGGGTCGTCCAGGGTGTCGCAAGTGGGGCGTTGCTGCCGGTGACCATGGCGCTTGCCGCTGACCTGTGGGCAACCCACAGGCGGTCGAACGTGCTCGGCGCGGTGGGTGCCGCGCAGGAGCTGGGCAGCGTGCTGGGCCCGCTGTATGGGGTGGCGATCGCCGGCCTTGCCGTGTGGTCGAGCGCGTTCGGCGTCGCCGGCTGGCGCGGCGTGTTCTGGATGAACTTACCGCTCGGCTTGCTCGCCATGATCGCGGTGCAGGTTTCGGTGCCGCGCCGCGACCGGGCGCACGAGCCCGTCCGGGTGGACGTGGCCGGGGGGCTGCTGCTCGCGGTCGCCCTCGGGCTGGCCGTCGTCGGCCTGTACAACCCGGACCCGCGCACCGCGGTGCTGCCGCCGTGGGGCGGGCCGATGCTGGTCGGGGTCGGTGTCGCTGCCATCGCCTTCGTCGGCTGGGAGCTGCGCGCCAAGACCCGGCTGATCGACCCGGTCGAGGTGCAGATGGGCGCATTCCTTGCCGCGCTCGGGGTATCCGGAGCGGCAGGCGTCGCGCTGATGGTGACCCTGGTGGACGTCGACCTGTTCGCTCAGTCGCTGCTCGACCGGGACGACCGGGGAGCGGTCATACTGCTGCTGCGGTTCCTGGCCGCGCTCCCGGTTGGCGCGCTGCTCGGCGGGCTGCTGGCGGCACGGCTGGGCGACCGGGTGGTCGCGGCGGCCGGCATGCTGCTGGCCGCGGCGGGCTACTTCCGGATGGCCCGGTGGCCGATGGACGTGCTGTCCGCGCCGTATCAGGTCGGGCCGATTGCGGTGCCCCGGTTGGACACCGACCTGGCCATCGCTGGGCTAGGTCTCGGCCTGGTGATCGCGCCGCTCTCCGTTGCGGTGCTCCGCGCCGTGCCGCCCATCCAGCACGGGATCGCCTCGGCCGGTGTGGTGGTCGCGCGGATGACCGGGATGCTCGTCGGGGTTGCCGCGTTATCCGCGTGGGGGCTGCACCGCTTCCACAGCCTGACCGCGAACCTGCAAGTGCCCTTCCCCGTCGCCAAACCTCCCGAGCAGGCGGCACGGGAGCTGGCCGAGTACACCGGAGCAGTCGACCGGGCTCTGCTTACTCAGTACACCGAGATATTTTTGATCACCTCGGTGGTGTGCGCGGCGGGAGCGGTGCTGGCCCTGTTCCTCAGCCGCCAACCTCCCAAGGCTCCGGACTCCGCCGAGAACAGCATCGCCGAGCCGGCATGACCCCTCGAACGGCGACCTGGGCGTGGGGGTTCCCCTTGCGGTGAGCGGTTGGCGGCAGTGGGTTCGATCCAGCCGGGTGACACCGAGGGAGTTACGGCGGGCCGTCGGGGTACTCGTCCCGATGTCGGGTATCGCGGAGCGGGCATCGAACTCCGCGCTGTCGGTTCGATCTCAGTTGTCCTTGATCGCTCGGCGATCGCGGCGGCAATACCGGAATTCCTGGAAGGACTGTCACCGGCGCCCGGTACGAATCTTCCCGAGGACGATCCAGCCCCCTCGAGCGCCTGTGGGCCGATGAGCACGACAGCAGAGAAGTCCATGTCGTCGTCCGGCAGCGGGCGACAACCCCGGAGCAGATCGAACGCATCCGTGCTGGCCGGGTCTGTACGGGCGGCTACCCCGAATACAAGATTGTCGACACCTCCCGTCTGCGTGCGGTGAACGCGGTGGGCGCGATGATGGTCGATTCGGGCCCGGCCGGGACGCTCGACAAGAGTCGAGCAGCCGGACATCGTCATCGCATGCCGCGACTGCAGGTCGAGGTGGTGTCGTGGCGGGCGGCAGTAACCACCGAGATCGGTACCCGGGTGGCCGAACTCCTCGCTGCAGCCACGTAATCCACACGCGAGCTCCCCGGGCAGTGTCGAAAGGACTCGAACCGGACCAGGAGAACACCAACAGAGACACCAATCCGAAGCCCCGTCGGCGGGCGCGAGCGCGCGACGAACAGCACGAACGTCTGCGGGTGCGCTGGCGCCGTTGAGACTTCCCTCAGACAGGGGTTCGGCCGGGAATGCGTTCACATTCTCGGCCGGATCTCTGCTTCTCGAGTCTTTCATCGTTGCCGACGATCTCGATCCGCGAAATACCAATGTACGCGCGCCCAGCGGCCCACCGCAATGCCGCATTGCCGCGGCCCGCGCGGAGCGCTACGCCGATCATCGCGGCCTGACGGAAGAGCCCCGCGGTCGGCGCTTTGGGTTCTCTGGTCGTTGCAACACCCGACAGTTCCGGGTTGCGATGGAATTCGTGAGACGGAAGCAACGTGGTTGGTTCTTCACGTGATGAGGCACTACATCGGGAACGGCGCGCCACTTTGGATCTCGTGAACAAGGGCGTGAGCAGTCAAGAAGCCTGCAGGATTGGTGGCCGGTCTTCGGGCGGGTCGGCGGAAGGGCGAACCGAAACGAGATCCGCGCCCGGCTTCCTGGATCGTTGTTCGCGTTGTAGCGAAGTGGGAGCATGTAGATACCGGCTCGATCTGGGGCTGGCGGCTGTGCGCTGAACGGATGGATTGCGGGGGCACCCAC
>NZ_JANFQF010000013.1 GCF_024438035.1 Rhodococcus tibetensis | reverse complement strand
CGCCGCGACATCGAGACCAAGACCGATCGGATCCAGGCAGCCCTGCGAGGTGAGCAGCTGGGCAGGGCGGCGGTGATCACCGCCGCCTACGCGGCCACCACCCGCTCCGCTGTAGCGGTACCCCCTCATCCCGCAACTTCTTCACCAGGGTCCGCGACTCCCCGCCCGCGGTGCCAGCACCCGGCCCGCCTCCCCAGCCTTGAGGGTGGCCACCTGCTCGAGCAACGACTGCCGCCGCTCGGCCGCCGCCTCCGCGAGGTCCGCGGCACGAGTTCGCACCGGGTCGGCGAACGCCTCATCGAGAAGTAGCTTCGCGATCAGCGCCCACTCCTGTCGCGGCGCATTCCGGGTCACGTACTCCACGAACTCGCCAGCCACCTCCGCGCCGCGGCCCGCCACCTTTCGCGGTCGGCGCCTTGATCACCTTCGTCTGGCGCGTGGGATCGGCGTCCTTGCGGTGAGTGTGGCCGCGCCCCGCTGATGCCCGGAATGCGACGGCCTGTTCGGTGAGTTTCCGCTGCACGAGGACTGGTTCGACATCATTCGGCCGACGGCCCGAGATCACCCTCGGCACCACCTCGCACGCACCCGTCGTGGGCGGGGCAGCCGGACCAGCGTCTACCCCTGTGCACCCGGCAGCGGGGAACCCACCGTGAACTTCGCACCGAACGGATCGGTGACATCCGCGGTCCGCCCGTACACCATGTCCGTCGGATCCTCCGCGGTACCCCCGCCGGCCCGGACCGCGGCAACGGCCGCGTCGGTATCGGCCACCTGGAACAGCGTGCCCCAGGAGGACACCGACGCGGCCGGATCGCCCACGATGCCGCCGATCTCGTGCCCATCCGGTCTGCGCAGAAAGGTGAAGTCCACGCCGGGCAGGTCGTCGTTCCCGTCCAACGTGAAGTCGAAGACCGCCGCGTAGAATTCCCGCGCCGGGCCCGGATTCGGGGTCACCAAGTCGTTGCGCAACAACGTGTTCGGCTCGTTCACGAGTTCGCAGCCGACGTGTGCCCGCCCCTGCCACAGTCCGAACTGCGCACCGGACGGATCCCGCACCATCGCCATCCGACCCTGGTCGGCGATGTCCATCGGCTCCATCAACGGCGCGCCGCCCGCGGCTGCGGACCGAGCGGCCGTCGCATCGAGATCATCCGTCGCCAGATAGACGTTCCACCAGAACTCGGTCGCGTTCTCGTCGGGATTCGGCATCAGCGCGGCGACCCTCTTGCCGCCGAGCAGACACATCGTGTACCTGCCGTACTCCTCGGGACCCACGTCGAACTCCCAACCGAAGACCGACCCGTAGAACGCCATCGCCCGGTCCAGATCCGGGATGCCCAGGTCGATCCAGGTGGGGGTACCGAGTGGTTGATTCGTCGTGACCGCGCTCATCGCTGCTCCTCCGTCTGCCGGGTACCCACTCGACGCTAGCCCGCGGCACCGACATTCGGGCGGCAGAGCCACGAGATTCGCTGTCGCGTTCCGCGAACCCCTCCGCAATCGACAGGACGGAATCCACCGATGCCCGGCATTCACCTCGCCGAAGCGTCCTTCCGGTCACCGGTGAGCGGGTACCGGGCAATGAGTGGTCCGTCCGGCGCGCCTCGAATACGGCCGCTCCGGCAGCGCCGGAACCTCCGCCCGGAGACGTTCCGCCGGTACACACGGTCGTCGTCCTGTGGTTTTGCGCACCATACTCAGGCCGGGGTGACCGCGGACGGCCGGCTGGGCGCACATGAGCCCCGGCCCGCGCCGAACCACAGCAGTGAACCGCGCAAAACACGCCGTACCGGCATCCGGTTCCAGGCGTGGGGACCGGGAGCAATGCGCTCAACCTCGACACCACCGGACGCGTTCGCGCTGCAGTGGTACCAACGACGGGCGTTCAGCGCCTCCGCCTTTCGTGTCCAGGGTCACCCGCGCCGCCCTCGGTGGGGCTTTCCATCGCCGCCACGTCCGTGGCCCGGCAGAGCCGCAGCCGACAGTGGCAGGTTCTGCGCTACCGTGTATTTCGTTGCTACTGCGGAGCTCTCCGTCGGCTCCCGAACCAGCAGCAGCAACGCCTCACGCCCTCGCCCTCGCCGTCGGCGCTGCACCGGCACCGGCACCGACAGCGACAGCCACGAACGATGATCCGGATCAGCCAACACCTCCGCCAGGGCCCTAACCCAGCACCCGTCGCCGCGATGGAGCCGAGGACGCAGAACGGCGGGCCCTGCGGGCGGCTACAGGTGCTCGGTGGTGCGCCTGCCGATCGCGGTGCTCAGCGCGTCGAGTTCGGCGAGCACGGCGGTGGCGGCCCAGATCTGGTTGCGCTTGCTCTCGGACAGCACCTCGAGCACCCCGGCCGCAGTGAGCCGGCCGAGCGCGCGGTACGCGCTGGCATCGGTGGTGCCGGTGATCCGCTGGGCGGTATCGGCGCTGAAGATCGGCGTATCGAGCAGGGCGTCGATGATCTTCTCGTCGGCGGAGTTGCTGCGCGGCCGGGCGATGTCCCGCCAATGACCGGGGAGTTCGGCCAGTGCGCGGGCAGAGTCCTGCGCGGCCTCGCTGGAAACGATCGCCGCGCGGGCGACGTACTCGACGAACCCGTCGGCATCCCCCGAGCGGTAGCGGGTCAGGCGGTCGAAGTAGCGGCGAGTATCGGCGAGCATCACCGACGCCAACGGGACGGTGACCCGGTGGGTCAGGCCGCGGCGCCGCAGGATCGCGCTGATCAGGGCGCGGCCGATGCGCCCGTTGCCATCGGTGAACGGATGGATGGACTCGAACTGGGCGTGCGCGATCGCGGCCTGCGCGAGGATCGGCAGGTCGATGCGGTTCGCGAACTCCAACAGATCCGCCATCAGCTCGTCGACCAGTTCCGGTGGCGGGGGCACGAACAGCGCGTCGATCGGGGTGTAGTCGCTGCCGCCGATCCAGTTCTGCACCTCGCGGACCTGACCGGAATCGCGGGCGGTGTAGTAATCCGGTGCCATCAGCAACCGGTGCGCACCGAGCAGCGTGTCACCGGTGATCGGGCCATCGCCGGCCGCGTCGACCATCGCGATGAGAGCCTTCACGGCGGCGAGCTGGGACTTGGCCTCCTCGCTGGCCTTGCCGCCGGCCAGCGCCTTGCCGAACGCCCGCCAGCCCGCGTCGATGTGCTCGATCTTCGACGAGGCCACCGACTCGCTGCGCAGCAGGAAGTCCGACAGCGGCGCCAGGTGCTCGCCGAAGCCTGCTTCGAGGCGGGCCACAGCGATGACCGCCTCCTCGTGCGCGCGGGCAACAGTCCCGACCAGATCGCAGTCGAGGGAGCCGATCATCGGCGGGATCGAGACGTCGACGGTCTCCAGGGTGCGGTCAGCCCGCGAACCCTGCCGATGACGAGGGTTCCAGTCCCGAGTCTCGGTACGGTGCTCCGGCCAGATCACAGGCCCTCCCCCTGGTTCGGTGCAAACGTAGACAACCTAGATATTAACGTACTTTGTGGGCATTAAACGTAGTCAACGACGTGGTTGGTGTACAAACGGAAGCAGGACACCCTCTCCAGATCGGCTCCTGATTTTCGTCCATACCCCGCAGACCACTGCCGGATTTCGGTGACGCAGTCACCTTCGAACCCAACCCGCACCGTGCCCGCGCATCACCACAGGGCGCGATGTTACTGCGGCCCAAACGCGTTCGGAGGATACGCCGATGACGTCCAGTGCACCCGCCACACCGGCGTCCGAAGCCGCGAGGGTGACGATGTTCGCCGGATTGCCGTTATAGGCCCCCACTCTCCTACATTCCCCGCTCGGCCGCGCTGATCATGTTGTCGACGGCGATCTCGGTCAGATCGCCGTCCTCGAGCTCCTGCAACGGGGTTCGGCCGTCGAGGATGTCCGAGGGGGTGCGCCACCAGGACGTGACCCCCCACGGATCCTCGGCAGCGCCCAACCTGCTGTTCGCGTACGCCACGATCGGCCGCACCGTCAGTGCGGCGCAGCATCCTGGTCACGGGGAGGGACTTGGCGTTCGAGCAACTCAGCAAGCTCCTCGATGGTGACCTCCACGGTGCCGAACAGGGGATCACCCGAGACGGCATACCGCGGCAACAGGGCGAGTCGGTCGGTCACGCTCAATAGCGGACCCTCACCCGTTTCAACTGAGCGGGAGCGGCAACTTCGCCGCAGCGTCATGGAATGCTCGCACAATCGCGGCCGAAATCCGACCGCGGAAGGACACTTTACGGCCCTCCCTGATTGCCCACTCGCGAATCTCCTTGGTCGTCGTCTTCGCCGGAGCGGTGCCAGCCGCTCCCGTCACCGGAGCCTTCTTCACGGCCGTCGCATCCGCAGCCGACTCCGCAGCCGCCGCCTTCGCGACCGACTTCGCCGGAGCCTTCCTCGCGACCTTCTTCCTCACGGCCGTCGTCTCCGCGGCCGTCGCATCCGCAGCCGACGCCACAGCCGCCGTCTTCGCCCCTGCCGTCGTCGCGCCCGACGTCTTCGCGCCCGACGTCTTCCTCGCGACCTTCTTCTTCACGGCCGTCGTCTCCGCGGCCGTCGCATCCGCAGCCGACTCCGCAGCCGCCGCCGACGCCACAGCCGCCGTCTTCGCCCCTGCCGTCGTCGCGCCCGACGTCTTCACGACCGACTTCTTCACGACCGACGTCTTCGCCGGAGCCTTCCCCGCGACTGCCTTCTTCGCAGGCGCCTTCTTCGCCGGCACCGCTTGTGCCTGAACCTCCTTTGCCTGAGCGTCATGGAAGGCTCGCTCGATCTCGGCCGAAATCCGACCGCGGGGCGACACTTCACGGCCCTCTCCGATCGCCCACTCACGGATCTCCTTGGTCGTCGTCTTCGCCGGAGCCTTGCTGACCGCCGCCGCGCTCTTCGCCGGCGCCTTCGTCGCGACTATCCTCTCCGCGACCGTCGTCTTCGGCGCTGTTGTCTTCGCCGGAGCCTTCTTCGCAGCCACCTTCTTCGCCGCCGATGCCTTCCTGGCGACTGCCTTCTCCGCGACCGACTTCTTCGCGGCCGACGATTTCGCGGCTACCTTCCTCGCCGGCACCGTTTCTGCCTGAGCGTCATGGAAGGCTCGCTCGATCTCGGCCGAAATCCGACCGCGAGGCGACACTTCACGGCCCTCTCCGATCGCCCACTCACGGATCTCCTTGGTCGTCGCCTTCGCCGGAGCCTTGCTGACCGCCGCCGCGCTCTTCGCCGGCGCCTTCGTCGCGACTATCTTCTCCGCGACCGTCGTCCTCGGCGCTGTTGTCTTCGCCGGAGCCTTCTTCACAGCCACCTTCTTCGCCGCCGGAGCCTTCTTAGCGACCGACTTCTTCGCGGCCGACGATTTCGCGGCTACCTTCCTCGCTGGCGCCGTTTCTGCCTGAGCGTCATGGAAAGCTTGCTCGATCTCGGCCGAAATCCGACCGCGGGGCGACACTTCACGGCCCTCTCCGATCGCCCACTCACGGATCTCCTTGGTCGTCCTCTTCGCCGAACCTTCGGAATTCCTCGGTGATACCGCCATCGTGCTCTCCTTCTACATCGGCAATCGTCGACCGCACACAGTAACGGCAGGTCCGTCTCGGTAATGAGGAAGCTCACCCGAACTGACAATTTCAATGCCTAAGACATTGTCCATGTGGGCAGACCAACACGACCCACTTTGGAGCTCACACTCACATCGCTCATGCAGGACGAGCGTGGCGCGCCATGGCAGGGGCTAATCTCCAACGCAATCCCGAAATAGCCTCGGCAGCTGCGGATTTAGTGTGGCGGCTTTGACGCTTTCAGTGTTCAGGGCGACGAGCAGGCGTGCGCCTTACGGCCCACCATCCACTCACCGACGACTGTGCCGCAAATTCCGGCGGTGCAGCGTCTCCCGGACTTCCGGTCGCAGCGGTACCGAACCCTACGGCGCAGGCCCGCGCCGGCCACATCCCCAACAGCCGGGAGAACACCGTCATGACCGTGCCACCGCATGTGGAGTGTGCTCACTCGCAGTCGGCGTCATCGTCGTCCCCACAGGGCCGCGGTACGCGGCGATCGCCTACCTCGACGCCGACGCCCCCAATCTGGGGACTATCAGATATTCGGTGGATCTGACTCTGGCACATCGGTTTAGTTCTCACTTGGGGTGATCCGGTCTTCGAACGTGATCGCGAATGCGTTCAGTGCCGGCTTCCACCTCATTGCCCATCGTGCTCTGCCCTTCCCAGTCGGGTCCAGGGCCCGGGTCGCGAGATACCGACACTTGAGAGCCGATTGGTCCGTCGGGAAGTGCCCGCGTGCCCGGATCGCCCGCCGGTACCCGGCATTGAGGCTCTCGATGGCATTCGTCGAGCAGATGACCCGCCTGATCTCGACGTCATAGTCGAGGAAGGGAATGAATTCCGTCCAGGCGTTCTGCCATAGCCGGATGATCGCCGGATACCGCGAGCCCCACTTGCCGGTGAACTCGTCGAACTGCTTCCGCGCCGCAGCTTCGTTTGCAGCGGTATAGATCGGTCGCAGATCCCGTGACATCTCGTCCCTGTATCTGCGGGACGCGTACCGAAAGGTGTTGCGTATCAGATGAATAACACATGTCTGGACAATCGTTCGATCCCACACCGCGGTGATCGCGTCCGGCAGGCCGTTGCAGTCCGTCACACACCACAATGCACACATCGGCGACACCGGTCAAGTCCCGTGAGGTGGTATACGACGTCGTCGTGTGATTCCTCGGCTGGTGGTTATGCGGTCAGGGCCGCCGGTGTCACCTCCTCTGCGGGTTCGGATGGTGTGTGGGTTCCGCGGGAGCGGGCCAGCACGTCGAGACCGAGGTAGCGGCGGGCTTCGATCCATTCGTCGTGCTGTTCGGCGAGGACTGCGCCGACGAGCCGAATGAGGGCGGTGCGGTCGGGGAAGATCCCGACGACATCGGTCCGCCGGCGGATTTCCTTGTTCAGTCTCTCCTGGGGATTGTTGGACCAGATCTGACGCCAGATCTGCTTCGGGAAGGCCGTGAAGGCGAGGAGGTCGGCCCGCGCGGCGTCGAGATGATCGGCGACCCTCGGCAGCTTCTCCGACAAGGCGTCGATCACCCGATCGTATTGAGCATGAACAGAATCGGCGTCGGGCTGGTCGTAAACAGAGTGCAGAAGGGCACGCACCCAGGGACACGAATTCTTCGGCGTCTGGGACATGAGATTCGTCGAATAATGCGTCCGGCACCTCTGCCAGGCGGCCCCGGGCAAGGTGGCGCCGATCGCCGACACGAGGCCGGCATGTGCGTCGGAGGTCACCAACCGCACCCCGGACAAACCGCGAGCGACCAGCGATCGGAAGAAGGCCAGCCAGCCGGCACCGTCCTCGCTGGAGGTTACGTCCAGGCCCAGGATCTCGCGGTAGCCCTCGGCGTTGACGCCGAGGACCACGAGGGCGTGCACGTTGACCACCCGCCCGTTCTCCCGGACCTTCAAGACGAGGGCGTCGGCGGCGACGAACGTGTACGGCCCGGCGTCCAAGGGTCGGCTGCGGAACGCCTCGACCTGGGCGTCGAGGTCCTTGGCCATGACGGAGACCTGCGACTTCGACAGTGAGGTGATGCCGAGGGAGTCGACGAGTTTCTCCATCCGGCGGGTGGAGACTCCGAGCAGGTAGCAGGTGGCCACCACCGAGGTCAGGGCACGTTCGGCACGTTTGCGGCGCTGCAGCAACCACTCTGGGAAATACGAACCCTGACGCAGCTTGGGGATGGCGACGTCGAGAGTGCCGGCGCGGGTGTCGAAGTCGCGGTGCCGGTACCCGTTGCGGCTGTTGGTGCGGCCCTGAAGAGCGTTCGCCGTAACCGGCGCCGCACAGGGTGTCGGCCTCGGCGCCCATGAGCGCGTCGATGAACGTGGCCAACAAACTCCGCAGCAGGTCAGGGCTGGCGTCAGTGAGGCGATCGGTCAAGAACTGGTGCAGGTCGATATCGTGGGCAGTGGTCATCGCGTGCTCTTTCGCCGAGTCGAGTTGGTAGCTCTCTCGAAGAATCACGCGATGACCGCCTACTTTCCGGCTACGACACGCCGGTGACGTCCTGATCCGGCTCGTACACCATCGTCATGGACGCAACCCTCACCGCCCTGTGCTTGCACAACAGAACCCCCACGACCACCCACCACGATCGCTGCGATTCCGCCGGCCACCGGAGAACACACACGACTGGGTCCGCGCCATCCGCAACGCCCGCACACCCCACCGATACCGCACCCTCTGGACACACATCCCACCAGAGCTCACCCAGCCCTGACACCCAATCAACGACAGCACATGACCGGCTGGAGCCTTCGAGTCCAGTAATTGTGTGTATCCGTGGGGAACCGTCACTTCCCCAACCGGGGGTGGCGTCGCGGATATTCAGCCAACCCCAGAGTTTCCGGATTCACGCGGGCACCCCGGTCCTTCATGACGCGATCGGCGAACCAGTCCCCCTCGCGCGTGTGGAGGATCTGGTGGAGCCGGCTCTGGTACCTGTCGACGGACATACCGAAAGTCACGAAGACCTCCCCCGGAGGCGCACCGCCGAACGGCGCCCAGTTCGCGGCGAACTGGACGAGTTGCCTGTCCTCAGCGTTCATTTCGCAGGTTCCGAGAGGGTTCGGTGTGGCCGTCGCCCGAGTAAATTGCCGTCCGGGTCGATGGCCCTTAGGTAGTCGAGTTCCTCGGGGGTCGGTGCAGCCAACGGACGAACGTCTTCGGCGAGCTGGACGTCCCACCCGGTTGCGTTCCGGATGCGCGCGAGCGCGTCGTCGGGTCCCGCCGCCATGTCGGTAAACCAGGCCGCGAGAACGTAAACATCGTCCTGTTTCTCGAGGTGCCCGATGTCCGTGGCGATGACGGCGAGCTTCGCGCCGTGGTAGCTCACGAACTCCGCAGCGTCTACGAACTTTCGCCGGTCGGCGGCCACGACGGCGATCGTCGGGACGCGTGATGCGATATCGGTGCTGCCCCCGCCACCGACCAGAAAGTCGCCGGACGGGGTGCGGTTGCTGTTCGCGTTGCCTCTGCTGTCGAGGACGCCGGCCGAGAGCACGGCGATCGTCGTGTCGACCGTCGACGGCAGCAGCATGCCAAGCACCTCGAGAGTGCTGCTGAGATGGCGGGCGGTGGGCAGGTTGCGGGTGTTGGAGAGCGTGGCGTCATGGGGTCTGGGCACGTAGCCGAGAACCCCACTCTCGAAGACGAGGTCCACGACGCGCTCGCTCTCGAGCAGGGTTGCCCTTCCGAGTGCCGCGGCGAGGTGTGACAGTCCCGCTCCGGCGACCACCGTCCGAACACCGGACGCCTGGGTCATCTGCCCCATCGCGCGGGCGCCTGAGACCGCCAGGCGCTCTCCGAGGGTCACCGACCCGGCCCTAGTGGACTCTGGTTCGGGGTCGAGTTCGTCGATCCTCCAGGACTCGTCCAAGTCCATCGCGAGGAGGTGCTCGATCCGCTCACGGCCCAGCCCGCTCAGGTACGCCCCGCGTGCGGGTTCGTCGATCCAGCGGCGACTGAACACCTCCGCGTCCTCCCTCGTCCGCAGACGCCCCAGTTCGGTGAGGAACTGATAGTCCTCCCCGTAGCCCGCGACCCCCTCCACCCGGACCGGGACCGGTGACGCCGCCGGGTGCGCGCCGAACGGTATGTGGGCGACACCGAGCACGCGGGCCGCGGGTACCCGCACGTGCCCGGCCCACCGGCGCAGGTCCGGCGGGGACACGATGTGGTCGGCGGTGAGGATCACGCCCCTGCGAGAGGCATAGACGGTGTGGACGTCCTCCGCGAACGGCGGGAACAGGATGCCGTTGCCCTCCCAGTCGGCGACCGGGCAGTGGATCAGCGACACGTCCGGGCGCAACGCCGGCATGACCGAGCATTCCGTGCCGTCGAACGGATCCACGATTGGGGTCGTACCGCCGCCCCACGCGCCGGCCGGCAGGTCCGTTCCGTCCATCGTCCCTGCCGGCACGAACGGCCACCCGAGCGCGCCGGCGAGTACCCGCTGGATCAGTGCCAGGATGGACCACTCCTCGACGACCAGCGATCCATCCTTCATCGCCTGGGCAAGAATTGGGTTGGGGCGCACCGCCGGATAGGTGGTCGCGGCGAACGAGGTGATGAGCTTGTCCACGCCGCCCGAGGCGACTAGCAGCCCGACCTCCGCGCGCAGCGACGCGGAGATAACCGTCAGCCCGCGGAGGCGGCCGGAGCGGGCCTGCCGGATCACCTCGAACAGTGCGGCATAGGCGCGCGTGGAGAGCCACGGGAAGTGGATCGAGGCACCCGAGACGACCTCGTCTGCGATCAACTGATCGAGCGGGCGTACCCGCGAGTGGGCAGGGGCGGTGGCGGCGTCGTCGTAGCGGAAGCCCGCGGACGCGCGCACAGGGTTGCCGATGTCGGGAAAGATGATGGGTTGCAACAGAACTCCTAGTTCTACAAGTCGAGGACCAGTCGCGGGGACTGTGACCGCCCGACGCAGATCATCATTCGGTCGCCCACCTCGCGTTCGGTCTCCGAAAGCAACAGATCACGGTGCTCCGGGCTGCCTTCGAGGACGCGCACCTCGCAGGCGCCGCAGTATCCCTCCTCGCAGTCGGACAGGAAGTCCGGGACGGCCTCGCGCACGACGTCGATCAGGGTCCGGTGTGTGGGCACGTCCAGCACCGCGCCGGTGCGGCGCAGCTCCACCTCGAATTCGGTGTTCCCGGTGTTCGCCGGTGTCGAATGGCCGTTCTGGACATCGCTGGTGGGCGCGCCGAACCGTTCGACATGCAGAGCCTCGGCGGTCCCGGTCGCGGCGGCACAGCCCTTGGCGGCACGGATCATTCCCTCGGGCCCGCAGCAGTAGACGGCTGAGCCCGGGGATAGGTCCTGGAAGACGCGGTCGAGATCCAGCATCCCCCGCACGTCTTGTGGAACGACGTCGACGTTTTCCCCGCCGAGCGTCGCCAGCTCGGTCAGGAAGGCCATCGACGCAGTGCTCCGGCCGCCGTAGACCAGTCGCCACGGCAGTCCACGGCCGCTGACCTCCCGCGTCATCGCGAGGATCGGCGTGATCCCGATTCCACCCGCGACGAAGAGGTACGAGGGTGCTTCGATGAGTGGGAAATGGTTGCGCGGCCCCCTGATTGATATACGTCGTCCCACCCATGCGGTGTCGTGGAGCTCGACGGACCCACCGCGGCCGGCGTCGTCGCGCAGCACCGCGATGGTGTATGTCGAGCGGTCCCCGATGTCACCACACAGCGAGTATTGACGGACCTTCCCCGAGGGAAGCACCAGGTCCAGATGCGCGCCGGGAGTCCAGGCTGGGAGCAACGCGCCGTTCGGGTCGATCAAGCGGAGCGAGGCGATACCGTCGGCCTCCCAGGTGACCTGCTGCACGAGCAGCTCGAGTACACCCTGCGGGTTCCTGTCCAGGTCACCGTTGGTCATGCATATTCACCCATTCGAGAAGTTGAGATTGTTCTTCGGCTCTGATTGGCCGGTTCGCGGCGGAGTCGAGGACCCGATGTCCCTCGACTCCGCCGCGGTCGCCAGGTTGCTACATGGGAATCTGGCGGTCGGTGATTTGCTGGGTCGAGGTGAACTCGAGCAGTCCCTCCATACCCATCTCGCGTCCGTACCCGCTCTCCTTCATCCCACCGAAAGGGGCGCCCGGGTCGAACGCGGCAATGCCGTGCTTGTTGATGAAGGTCGCGCCCGCGTCGATCTGATCGGCCATTGCCCAGGCTCGGCTCGGATCCGAGGTCCAGATACTCGACGTCAGGCCGAACGGTGTCGCGTTCACGAGCGAGATCGCTTCGGCGTCGGTGCGGAACCCGATGATCGGCAGTGCGGGCCCGAACTGCTCCTCGGTGACGATGCGCTCGCGCGCACCGACTCCGGTGACCAGTGTGGGCAGGTGAAAGTATCCGCCGTCCCATGTCGTCTTGTCACGGGCGCGCCCGAACGTAGTCACTTGTGCACCAGATGCTTCGGCCTCGGCGAGGAGAGAGGTGAACCTCTTGAATTGCCGCTCGTTGGCCAGCGGACCCATCGTGACTCCGGGATCGAGCCCGTCGCCGACGACCGCCGCCTGCAGGGCGTCACCGAGCTTCGCGGTCACCTCGTCGAGGACGGTGTGATGGACGTACAGCCGCTTGACCGCGAAGCAGACCTGTCCCGACGTCATCGTGAAGGCGGCCGCCAGCTTGCGGATCAGGTCGTCATCGACCTTCACGTCGTCGAGCAGTACGGCGGGATCGTTGCCGCCCAGTTCGAACACACCTCTGCGCAACCGTGATCCGAGGGCCTGGGCGACCGCTCGACCGGCCTCGAGTCCGCCGGTGAACGCGATCATGTCGACATCGCGATGCGCGCTCAGGGCCGCACCGACGCGCTCGCCGGTCCCCGTGACGACGTTGACCACACCCGTGGGCAACGCCGAACCGATCGCCTCGATGGCCTTGAGCACACCCAGCGAGGCGTACGGGGACGGCACAGCGACAACGGTGTTGCCCGCCAGCAGTGCGGGACCGAGTTTGACCCCGAGCAGTGCGATCGGCCAGTTCCAGGGGACGATCGCCCCGACGACGCCAACCGGCCGTCGCCGGATCTCGAGCCGGCCGGTGTCGTCGCACCGGCGGTCGTTGAGGGCCCGGTCGAGTCCATCGGGGTCATTGAGATAGTGCGACCACGCCCAGGGCGGGGACTGGAAGTCCATCACCGACTCCGCGAGGATCTTGCCCATCTCCCGGGTCAGCGCCTCCGGCCCGGACGGGTCGATGGCGGTCAGCCGCGTCCCGGCATCGGCAATCAACGCGGCGCGCTCCGCGAGCGGGCGATGCGACCAGTCGGACTGCGCGCGCTTCGCGGCGGCGACCGCGAGGTCGATGTCCGCGGGCCCGCCGTCGGGTATCGACCCGACGGTCTCGCTCGTGCGGGCGGGGTTGATGACGTCGATCCGCCCGCCCGAGGACGCCTGACGCCAGCTACCGTCGACGTACATGTCCATGTCCAGTGCACTCATAGCAGCACCACACCCTTGGTGATTTCGTTCGCGGCGAGCTGGTCGAGGGCCTTGGGAACTTGGTCCAGTGAGTAGGTGGCATCGATTACCGAGTCCAACGGAAGCCGACCGTCCATGTAGAGGTCCACGAAGGCGGGAATGTCCCGTTGCGGAAGGATTGATCCCGCATAGGTTCCGGTTAGTCGTTTTTGCATCAAGAACCCGAAGAGGTCGAACGTGGCCGTGACCGTCGCATCCATCACGCCGATCGCCACTGCCAGTCCACCGGGACGGACTGCCTGCAGCGCGGTCTCCAACGTGCCCGGGGCTCCCACCGCGTCGAACCCATAGTCGGCGCCCCTACCGCCGGTGAGGTCACGGATCGCATCCACCGCGTCCGATCCGGATGCCGTAATCGTGTGCGATGCCAGGCCCAGATCCTTGGCACGGTCGAGCTTGCGGGCGGCGATGTCGACCGCAATCACGGACGTGGCTCCCATCGCCCGAGCCCCCATCATTGCCGCGAGTCCGACACCACCGGCGCCGATCACAACAACACTGCTTCCCGGTCTGACCTCCGCGCGGACGATGGCTGCCCCCAAACCCGTCGACCAGGCACACCCGAGCCCAGCGAGCTTGTCGAGCGGCGCGTCTTGTCGAATCTTTACCGTCGCCGATGCCGGCACGACCGCGTACTCGGAGAAGGAACCCTGGCAGAAGAGGGTATGGACGTCCGCTTCCCCGGATTGAAGCCTCGTGGTGCCGTCAAGCATTGTTCCTGAAAAGCCGACCGCGCGTTCGCAGAGTGCGTACTCTCCGCGCAGGCACTGGAAGCACGCGTGGCAGGAGGTGATGATCGAGCAGATCACGTGATCGCCGATGGCGAGGCCGTCCACCCCCGGACCGAGCTCGTCGATAACACCAGCGCCTTCGTGTCCGAGGACGATCGGGCGCGGCGAGGGCAGATGTCCGGCTAACACCGAGACATCGGTGTGGCAAATTCCGGAACTCACCAGGCGGACCCTCACCTCACCTGCCCGCGGTCTTGGGTCCGGTAGCTCTTCGATGCCGATCTGACCGACTTCGCGGCTGACTGCAGCTCTCATGTGTATCTCCTGCACGTGGTGTGTTGGGTGAGAAGCGCCTTGATCCCGCTGTGGGTGTTCATGGTTCGGGCGTAAAGACGATTGGCAACGAGCGAATGACTCGCGTCTGCCCCTCCGAGATCCGCACCGCGCCCGGATCGGCCAATCGGTAGTCCGGGATCCTGCGGAGGACCTCGTCGACCATGATCGCGAGCTCGAGCCGGGCGAGGGGCGCTCCCGGGCAGCGGTGGACGCCCGCACCGAACGCGAGGTGTCGGTTGGGCTTTCTATCCAGGACGATCGTGGCCGGTTCTTCGAAGGCGGCGGCGTCGTGGTTAGCCGACAGCCACGACATCCACACCCGCTCGCCTTCCGGGATCACCGTCCCCGCCACCTCGACCGCGCAGGTGGTCGTGCGGGCGAAGCCTGGGACCGGTGTGACATAGCGCAGGAATTCTTCGATCGCGGTGGTCAAAATCTCGGGCCTGGCCTGCAGCTGCGACCGCAGATCGGGGTGACGGTCGACCAAGGTGAAGATGTGGTTTGCCGCAGCGGCCGTTGTCTCGCCGCCGGCCCCGGTCAGCGAGAGGTAGATGTCGAGGGTTTCCTCCGAAGTGACCGGACGGTCGTCGATGGTCGATGCGAGCAGGTGGCTGGCGAGGTCCCGTGTCGGGTTCTCTCTGCGGGCCGCGATCAGCCGAACGTAGTAGTCACGAATCTCCATCTGGAGCGCCGCTCCCGCCTCCGGCGAGGTGACGGATACCAACGCTAATGACCAGTCGCTGAAACGGGATACGTCCTCGTCGGGAATTCCGAGCAACCAGGTGATCACCCTCGAGGTCAGCGGGAAGATCAGGTCCCGCGCCAGATCCGCCTCGCCCGCCGCGGCGAACCGGTCGATCAGCTGCACTGCGTGCTTGCGGATCTCACCCTCGAGTTCGGCGATCCTGCGCGCGCTGAATACGACGTTGAGGAGCGAGCGGTACTTCGAGTGCTCCGGTGGGTCGGACTCCATGGGAATGAAGGGCCTCGGCGCACCGACCGATGGCAATGTGATGGTCGGGAGGGACGAGAACCGCGTCGTGTCGCGAGTTGCCGCCTCGACGTCCTGGTAGCGGGTCAATGCCCAGAAGCCGCCGTGGTTTTCGCTGTGCTGGACTGGGCATTTGGCCCGCATCGCGCTGTGGATCTCCTCAGGATCATTGAGAGTGGCGACATGTCGATTGTCGTAATGGCTGTTGCTGATGTCCACTGCTCCCCCAGATTGGGATGGGCCAGAAGCCGTTGAATGTGTTGTGCCCCACATCGGGCGATGCCTAGACACTAAGACCTTCCGATCGGAAGGTCAATGGCGGATTTCGTGAATCCCCTCGAATGAAACCGGCTACCCAGACGCGGGCAACAGAACTGTCGCTCGGCCGTCCCTACCGCCCGCGCCCCCAGCCACCGAAGCGGAACGATCGGTTTCTCTGCCGGCGCCGCCCGGCCCCGCTTCGGGCACGATGGCGGTGCCAGAGTGTTCGGCGAACCGCGACGCTCGCCAACGAATCCCCCGAGCAATCCGTCTGCCTGCGCCCGCGCGCGGGCATGGTGCACCATCTCGAGAGGCAGGGCGCGGGAGTGCAGTGGAAGCCAATGACGTCCGTGTTCCACCCGCGGCCACCTGCGCCCGGCTTTCGCCGATCCCGTTCCTGCGAGATGCGGACACGCAAATCGCCCGGCCCTCACCGTTGAGGCGAGGTGAACAACGATCGGCGGGGCCCGGTGGCCGGCGATACCGAACACATTCCCCGCAGGCATGGCGGACACGCCGTGCCGGTTCTCGACGCGCACGTAGTCAAGTCGGGCAGCGTGAGGGATTCGGAACGCGCAATGGATCAGGAAAGAGTGGCGACGAATACCCGCCGCGAGTGCGCGCTAGATCGCGCACGCAAATACCACCTGGTCGGAGCCTCGGATCATGGTTAATCTGGAATGCCCTATCGTAGAGCGATATTGTCGCCGAGGTCGCCCTGCGCCCCCGCCCAGCGGCGGCAATGCAGCCGAACCCGTGCCGTCACGCACCCTGTGGCCGACCTGACCACCGCTCGGTCGTGGCGTTTCCCGCGTTCGGACACTGGAACCACCGCGGTGCGCTGTGCCGCGAACATCCCGAGCTCGAGGGCGTGCCGTCCTGCCACGACAGTCCTGATGAGGGCGGATCAACGGCACTGCGCGGAGTCCGGATGGGGCGATGCCGCCGTCCGGACGCAGATACCGCCGCGGGATTCGCATCACGGTGGCGGCCTCGCCTGCCCGAAAGCCGGTAACGTGACCCGGTCTTCGGCTACCGGGCGCTGCAGACCACCGCGAGCGCTCACCCATCGGGCCGTCGAGGTGAGACCGAGCCCCCGCTTCTCCCGTGGACCCAATGCATGCCCAACCGCGCTACGGTATCGAGGGAAGACCTCGTCCCCGGACCGGCGACCTCGACCACCACATGCGCGTCCGCATCGGCCGGTAGGCGTAACGACGACGGCAACGCCGGTCGAAGTAGCTGCGACCCGATCACCGTCGTCGTGACGATTCCGCCCACGTAACACCGGTCGCGTTCGTTCAGTGAGAGAGTTCGGCTTCTCCGGCGTCGGCCGCGATGTCCTCGAGGGACCTGTTGGTGGTCTGTTCGCCGAACAGCATCAGCCCGAGCCCGAGCACCACACCGACGACCGCGAGGTAGACGAACACCGCGCCGAAGTCGAAGGCGCTGTATACCGCCGCCACGATGAATGGACCACCGATCCCAGCGATACGACCGACACCGTTGACGACACCGTTGCCGATCCCTCGTAGGTGCGTCGGAAACACCTCGGGGGCATAGGTGTACACCGCGGTGAGTAGCGCGTGGATCAGCATCGAGATGGCGAACCCCACCACGAGCATGACCGATCGATTTCCGGTGGCGGCGAAGACGAACAGCAGAACCGCCAGCAAGACGGTCAGGACGAACACGTAGTTCTTCCGATCCCATCGGTCGATGAGCAGCGAGGAGGTCAGCGCTCCCGCCACCGAGGCGACTCCCAGGACGCTCACGAAAGTCAACGCCTCCGCCTGGGTGTACCCTCGCCCGGTCAGCAGCGACGGCAACCATGGCGACCACCCGTAGGCGAGCAGGACGAAGCATGCCATCGCCGCGGACGCGACCACCGTGCGCCTGACGTACCTCCTGGAAAATAGCTCGCGCGCCGATCCTGTGCGGATGAGCCGCTCCGGGCGCGGGGGCGGAAGGGGCGCTCCCGTCGCCGCGACCGCCTCCGCCTCGAGTGTGGCCACCAGGGTCTCGGCCAGATCGGGTCGGCCCCGGGCAACTTGCCACCGGGGTGACTCGGGAAGACGCCGGTACCCTGTCACGATCCCGAGGATGCCGAGCGATCCGAACACATACATCCACCGCCAGGCCTCGTCGCCGAGCGGAACGATGATCCTCGAGGCCACCGCCGTCACTGGCACGGCCACCGCGCCCACCGCTGCGATGATCGCGAGGTAGCGCCCGCGGATGTGTGCCGGCAACAGCTCACTCGCATACACCATCACTGCACCGACCAGCGCCTGCAAGCCCAGTCCGGTCAGCCCACGCAGAACGACCACGACTTCATAGGTCGGAGCGAACGCGGTTGCAAGACAACAGACCGAGTACAACACGGTGGAGCCGAGGATGATTCGTCGCCTCCCGAATCGGTCGGCGAGCTGCCCGCCGACGATCGCGCCGATGAACATCCCGACGAATGGCGCGGCGGAACCGAGTGCGATGTCGTTCACGCTCAGCCCCCACTGTTCGCGCATCGCCGGCACTGTGTTTCCGAACACGACGATGTCGACGGCATCGAACAGGTAGAAGAACCCGACGAGGATCATCATCATTCGAAGGGTGCTCGTCGCGACCGGAATTCGGTCGAGCCGGGCACCGAGCCCCGATGTGTTCGGTGCCTGTGAAGCATCAACAGTCATGACGGAGTCCGTTTCTGCGAGGTGCTAGGGTTGCGGTGCGGGGATTGGAAGGTCAGCGCCACGGCGAGTAATCGGCGGGACGCTTCTGCAGGAACGCATCGCGGCCCTCATCGACAGATTCGGCCGGCACACCCATGGCGATCATGTCGAGGCCGTTGACCATGGTGTCGTAGGAGTAGTTCCACCACACGTTGCTGCCGGCTTTGGCGATCTGAAGTGCCTGGGGATGCAGCGCAAGCAGCCGCTCAGCCCACTCACGGGTGGTCGACAACAGGTCGGCATCGTCGACGACCGCGTTGACCCAGCCCCACTCGAATGCCTGTTGGGCCGAGACCTTTTCGCTGAAGAAGACGATCTGTTTGGCCCGCTTCTCACCGATCTGCAACGGAAGGACGTTCGTTCCACCGAGGACTGGGCAGGCCCCGATCATCGTGCCTGCCTGACCCAGTCGAGCGCTACGTGCGGCAATTGCGAGGTCGGCCGCGATGACCAATTCGTTGCCGCCGCCGACTGCGATCCCGTTGACCATCGCGATCACCGGCTTGCGGCACGACCGAATCGACGTCATGGCCCGGATTGCGTAGACACCGGTGTCGACCAGGCCCTTTTTCGTGAACTCCCGCACGTCCCCGCCGGCCGAGAAGGCCCGGCCGTTGCCGGTCATCACCACGACGCCGACTTCCGGGTTGACCGAGAGTTCGTCCAATATATCGGCGAGTCGATGGAACTGACTGGGGCCAAAGGCGTTCAGCGTCTCGGGCCGGTTGAAGGTGATCCAGGCGATCCTGTCCTCGATCGAGAGAAGGATGTCCTCCTCCGATCCGTGGTATCCGTTCACTGACATTGCGATTCCTTTCCGATCAGGGTGTGGTTTGTCGCACCACAGGGCGCGGGCGTAAACCGGGGCGCGAACGATCGTTGATCCACGCGTTGAGTAATGGTGCGGGTCAGGACGCCAGGACCCACTGGGCAAAGCACATGCCTACCCCGTACCCGGATTCCGTGCGATACGCCGGGACATAGTCGAAGACATCAGCGGGGGCCTGCGCGCAGGCGTCCGCGATGATCCAGTCTGTGATTTCCGCTGTGCCGTTGAGTCGCAGGGGCAGGCCATGGTGCTCGTGTGCGCGCCGTAGCTCGTCATCCCCGATCGATCCCCAGGAGTTAAGGTCGTTCGACCGCATGGCGGCGAGCACCCGGGCGTCGAGTTCCTCGTCCAGCACAAGGTGACTGAGCCCACCGGACGCGAGGACCGCGACCCGCGCCTGCGAGGGCGCGGCGGCGATCGCGGCGCGCAGCGCCCGGCCGAAGGCCACACAGCGGTCCACGCTCGGCACGTTCGGCGGGTTCCACACATTGGTCATGATCGGAAGCAGCTCGAGACCGGAGTCCGCGAGGTCGAGGAAACGCATCGGCCAGCTGACCGCGTGGCCGATGCCGTACTCGTCTGAGGTCTCCGACACGTGGGCGATATCGAACCCGTTGTGGCACAGATACTCTAAGATTTTCCTGCCCAACTGGTGGGCAACCGGAACGGAGATCCGGAACAGGTCGGGGCCCTCATCACGTCGGTTCGCGGCACTGGCCTCGATCTGCTCACCGAGGAACATCTCGAACACCGGCGCCGAGCGCGGCCCGAAGTTCTCGCCCTGATCACTACCCACGATGAGCAGCACATCGGGCTCCGCAGCCAGGATGGCGGCGCGCAGTTTCGTCGTGGCGATGTCGTACCGGGCCTGGTGCTCGTCCCAATGGTCGCGCACATTGCCCACTAACTTCTCCAGGGAGGGTCGTGCGATGTTCGGCTCCAGCGCGGGCCAGTCGGAGACCGGCGCGATCAGCGCGGGGCTGTGCGAGGTTCCGAAGACCCCTACAAGATGTGCCATGTGTCCTCATGCTCCAGTGTCGATGATGTGGTTGTTCTGGCGGCCGAGCCCGGTGATCTCGCTTTCCAAGAGGGATCCGGGGCGTAGCCACTGCTGGGGTGTGCTGGCCAGGCCGACACCGGCCGGGGTGCCGGTGCTGATGACGTCCCCGGGTTCGAGTGTCAACGTCCTGCTCAGGTCCGAGATGAGTGTGGCGACGTCGTGGATCATCAGCCCCGTGTGCGAGCGTTGCTTCTGCTCGCCATCGACCCAGCACCGGAGCTCGAGGTCCTGCGGATCAGGAATTTCGTCGCTCGTGACGATGAACGGTCCCAACGGTGAGGAACGTTCGATGCTCTTGCCCTTCCACCATTGATTCCGCGACAGCTGCACGTCGCGGGCGCTGACGTCGTTGAAGACGGCATAGCCGAAGACGTGGTCGAGTGCTTGCGACCGTCCGATATTGCGACCGGCCTTCCCGATCACCACCGCCAGCTCGACCTCCCAGTCCAGCTGCGTGCTCACCCGCTCGTCCCAGGGGATGGCGTCGAACGGGCCGCAGACGCTCCGCACGTCCTTGGTGAAGTACACCGGGGCGTCGGGAACGTCGATCTCGCCGACCGCGCGCTGGGACTCGTCGATGTGCTCGCGGTAGTTGACCCCGACGCAGATGACGTTGCGCGGGAGCCGGCCCATCGGCGCGAGAAGGGTGAGTTCCCCGACATGGCCGGCAATATGGTCCGATCCGGACTGCTCACTGAGCCGGTTCAGGCGTGCCGTGCCACCGGCACCGAGCTCGACCCAGCCCGCCAGCGTCCGAGGCAGGTCCACGTCCCGACCGTCGACGAGCGCGGTCGCGTCGATGACCGAGTCATCGGCGCGAACGACTCCGAGGTGTGGCAGTCCGCCGGACAGGAAGGAACACAGGCGCATGAGATGACCTCTCGAATGGTGTCGTGAAAGCCGGACTTATCTAGTGCGGCTCGGGTATCCGTTGGACGCCGACCTTGCGCAGCTGTTCGTGCAGCTCCGGAGACAGGCCCGGCCAGCGGCCGGCCGCGATGTCTTTCAGTAGCACCGCCTCCCGCTCGACCCGCTCCTTGCCGCGGGCGAGAACCTCCCCGGCGGACTCGCGGGGTACCACCACGACACCGTCGTCGTCGCCGACGACGATGTCCCCGGGCCGCACCGTGGCACCGCCGGCGACGACCGGTGTGTTGACCCAGCCGGGCCCGCCCTTGGTGGTACCGGTGGCGGAGACGGTCCTGGACCACACCGGCAGTGGGAGCCGGCGCAGTTCCCGGACATCGCGGACTCCGGCGTCCACGACGAGCCCGGCAGCGCCGCGCGCAAGGAGGATGCTGGAGATGATCTCGCCGACCATGCCGGCCGTGGACGGGGCCAAGTTGGCAACGACCAGGACGTCACCCTCTTGGCACAGGTCCAGGGCCGCCAGCAGCATCAGGTTGTCGCCGGGCTGGTTGAGGCATGTCACGGCCGGGCCGGCGACCCGGGATCCCTCGACGAGCGGCTTGATCGCGGGATCCATCAGGCCACTGCGACCCTGCGACTCGTGCACCGTCGCGACGCCGAGTTCGGCGAATTCCACCGAGAGCGCGCCCGCTGTGCGGTCCACTCGAGCGAAAATCGACGGACTGATTTGGTGGTTCGTCATCAGAACAGGTCCCCGGCCGCGGGCAGGAAGCGCTCGAACGCCTCTGCGTGTGTGACCTTCCGCTCGAGCAGGAGCCCCGCCATGATCGCCCGATAGCGGGCCCGCTGCTCGTAGACCTCGATCATGAACTGCTGCACCTGCGAGCACTGCATCATCTCGAGTTTCTGGTCTGCGACGTCGCTGATGTCGATGTAGGTGTCGGGCGTGAAGTCGCAGAACTCGGGAAACTCCGGTTCATAACCGTGGATCTGGCGCACGACGTGCCGCGCCGCTGCGGGGAGACGTCCGTGCGCGCGTGACCAGATCGCGGCGGCCTCGACCAGGTCGGCCGTCGCGACGTGATCGGGGTTGTTGGGGTCTCGTCGGCCGTGGGTGAGTACGACATCGGGTCGAAGTTCGCGGAGCAGCCGAACCATTTCGAGGCGGCGATCGTTGTCGATGACCATCGGGTAGTCGCCCCAGTCATAGGTGCGTAGTTCCACACCGGCCACGGCCGCGGCCTTCTCCGCCTCTCCCAGGCGGAGCGCTCGGACCTTCTCGGCCGTCTGGCCGGGCTCTGCCCACGCCGACGCGGACTCGCCTCGCTCCCCCATCGACAGGCACACGACGGTCACGTCCGCCCCGGCTTGGACGTACTTGAGAATTGTTCCGCCCGTGCGCCATACCCAGTCCATGCCGTGCGCGCTGACGACTGTCACCTTGGTCATGTCGTGTCTCCTTGTTTCGTGTTCGCTCGAGGTCGGTGTTGCGGTCAGTGGTCGGAGCCGGCTCGCGGCATCGCGCGGACGTAGCTGCTGTCCGCTGCAACGGGTCCAAGGCTCCGGGCCCCGCCGGGAGAGCCGATGGGTTCGTCGCGGCCTGGTAGCACGGTCTGGAAGAACTCGATTGCGTCGGCGACGAAAGGTTCGAAGTCCTCGTCGTCGTCCCGGTCGGAGGCGATCGCCTCTACCGGGCAGGCCGGCTCACAGGCACCGCAGTCGATGCACTCGGCGGGATTGATGTACAGCTTGCGTTCGCCCTCATATATGCAGTCGACCGGGCATTCCTGCAGGCAGGACCGGTCCATGACGTCCACGCACGGGGCCCCGATGACGAAGGTCACGATGTCACTCCCTGCTCGTGTGCATATGTTCCGATGGGGCGTTGCGCCGTGAGGTGCCGGCCGGCGCCGTAGCCGAACGCCAGGGCCGGGCCGATGGTCGCGCCGGCCGCCCAGTAGCCGTCGTTGGACGGCGACGCGGCGCAGTTCCCCACCGCGTACAGGCCGGGAACCGGGTCACTGTTTTCGTCGAGCACCTGGCCGGTGGTCGTGGTGCGCGGCCCGCCCTTGGTGTCAAGGGTCCCGAGACCGATCAAGACCGCGTGGTACGGCCCCGCCTCGCTCAGGGGCGCCATCACCGGGTTGGGTCCGCCCCCGGCGCGTGGTTCACCGGTGAAGAACATCTCGATCGGCTCGACGCCACGACCGTGGTCTGCATCGACGCCCGCGGCCGCCAAGTCGTTGAACCGCGCGATGGTCGCTGCGAGGTTTGACCGGAAGTCACTTCTCAATCGCGCGCCACCGGTCACGGATCGTAGTGATTGCAATCGGCTCTCGAGCCCCGCGCACAACTGTTCCCAGCTATCGCCCGAGACGAGGTGCGAGGTGGATTCCCCCGGCAGCGCGAGCGGGTAGGCGAACTGTTCGGTGGAGAACAGTTGCTCGGTTCGGCTGTCGAAGAGCAGCACCAACAGCTCAGGCGCACCGTCACCGAGGTGGATTTTGGCCCGATCACTGTAGAACAGCTTCTCGTTACCGACGCGGCGCCCCGCGAGATCCACGATCAGCGACGAATCTCCTGGGGCCACCCACATTCCGGCTCGCGTCTCGGTGGAGCCCTGGTGAGTGTGCTCGATCGCGACCTGGTCCCACCATGCACACTCCATGTTGTGCAGCGGGATCCCGAGGGACTCGAGGGCGCCGAGCGCGTCACCGGTATTCGCCGGGGCGGCGCACCCACCCCAGACCCGCGCGGGCAGGTGCTGTTCCCTGCGTCCCGGGTCGTGAGTGAAGCCCCCGACCGCGAGCACCACACCGAGTCGTGCCCGGACCTCGCAGTCGCGGGCGTTCTCGAGATCGCGGACGACCGCACCGACCACCCGACCGCCGTCGACGAGCAAGTCGGTGAACGCCTGACGCGTCGCGACCCGTACGCCCAGCCGCCGCGCGGCCGCGGTCAACTGCGCGACAAGATCGGCACCATCAGTCGGCCGGCCCTCGTCGTCGGCGGGGCACAGGGCCCGGCCATACACCCCGCCCTGTTCCGGCAGGCCCATGTGGTAATCCGGAAACCTTAGCGCCAACTCCATCGTGGAGCGCAGCGCCCCGATGCCACCGAGGAACTCGACCGCTTCGGATGCGAGCCCGTAGTAGCCGCTGATGAGGTCGTGTTCCCATTTAGTCAGCCCGAACAGGGCATCGTCGGCGCGGTAGCGGTCGGGGGCACTGACTCGGGCCATGTATCGAACGGCACGGTCCTCGGGATCGTCGATGCCGCGTTCGTCCATCAGGTGGTTACCGGGAATCCAATACACACCGCCCGATTTCGCGGTCGTCCCACCCACGGTGCCGGCCTTCTCGAATAGCTGCACGGTGCATCCTGCCGCGGCGGCGGTCACCGCAGCTGCGAGACCCCCTGCGCCGGAGCCGAACACCACGACGTCGGCCACTGAGTCGGCTTCGCCCGCTCTCACGTCAATGCCACGAGTGTCAGATCTCATCGCGACTGCTCCTTGCTCGCACCGAGGCGCGTGTCCAACTGAACGACCCTGCTGCCGAAGCGCCATCCGTCGGGGGTGCGGACCAGGTTGTCCGTGTAGCGACCGGTCGCCATGAGTGTGGGCTGTTCCTGGGTCGGGTAGCGGCGAAACATCAGCAGGTTGCAGCGTTGCTCGGCGCGATCACCGTCGACCGTCACTTCGGGATCGAGGGTCATGTGCAGGATGCCCCATCCACGGGACCGGCAGAACTGACCGAGCTCGGTGTGCCCGGTGTACGTGACGCCTTCGCCCGCGACTTCCAGGCGCCCGGATTCGAGGAAGGTTCCGGCCCACTCGGTCGCATCCGCGTTGTCGAAGCACCGGTTGTAGGTTGCGGTCAGCTCGCGGATCGCCTGCCAGTCCGCGAAGTCGACACCGGTTGCGCTAGACATAGCGCGCCTCACCGGTCGCCGCGGTGCGCCAGTCGTCACCGGTGTCGAGCGTCATCGCGACGCCGGCGGTGCCCGGCCGGGCGAACGGATCTGCCTGCCCGAACACCTCCGCGTTCTTCTCATGTGTGCGAACGGAGTTCAGCAGCATTCGGCGGGTCCTGACTACCGCGATGTCGCTGGTGCCCAGCTTCTCCCGGCTGCGGTCGACGATCGGACCCTGGCTCTCCTGGATCGCGACGTCCTCGAGGACGAGGTTGCTGAACCCGGAGAAGTGCCCCGCGGCCATGAGCGCTCGATCCTGTCCCCAGCTCTGCTTGCCGCGGACCAGCTCGGCGAAGTCGTCCGGTGCTCCCGTCAGGTCGCGGTACCAGAAGTGCGTGTCGGTGTCCTCGGTGAGCGGATGGTCGTCGTTCCACCGGATGAACCATTGCCGAGAGTGCTCGTCGTCGATGGGCGTTCCGATGATCGCGATCCGATCCTCGTCGCCGGTCGGGATGTACGCCGTCCACGGCATGACGAATTCGGTGACCCGCACGTGCATCCGGTCCGCACCCGCGTGTCGGATGGCGGCGAACCGGATGCCGTAGCCGGTGTCATCGGATTCGTACCGCGGCGCCGAGTCCTCGGCCGTCTCGCCCAGGCTGCCGCTGCTCTGACCCAACCACGACTGGTGAAGGATCGACACGTGCGAGGAGTCCAGGGTGCCCTCCACCGCCTGCAGCCAGTTGCAGTTCGTCTCCGCTGCCAGGGCGCGGACGTGATCCGCGGGGACATCGTCGAACGGGAAGCGGGGAAACGACGGCGGATCGTCGTGCGCCCCGAGATACACCCAGACCACCCCGCCGGCCTCGCGTGCGGGGTACTTGCCGACCGCGATCTTGTCGGCCATGTCCGTCAGGCGCTCCGCGGGCTCGGACGGCACCTCCACGACCGTGCCCGTGACGTCGATCTTCCAGCCGTGATAAATGCACCGCAGGGCGCAGTTCTCGTTGCGGGCCAGAGCCAGTGATGCCCCTCGGTGCGGGCACGCCTCGTCCAGAAAGCCCACTTGTCCATTCGTGGCGCGGAAGGCCACGAAATTCTCACCGAACAGTCTCACCTGCACGGGCGCGCCGTCGGCGACCAACCGCTCCGAGCGGACCGCGGGCGTCCAGTACTCACGCAGGTACGCGCCCATCGGCGCTGCACCCTCTACTCGGGTCAGGAGTTCGTTGTCTTCATGCGACAGCATGCGGATCCTCCACTCGTCCACGCCTCACAGTTGGGCGGGCTGAATCAGTCTCGGGGCCAAGCACTTCGGTCGAAGAGCTGGCTGCATCCAGGGGGCTGAACTGTTATCCTGTCACTCGGAAGGGTAACGCGGTTTCGTGGAGGAAAGCAAGACCTAGATCACATCAACATCTATTCGTGGCCCGCACCACACCGTGAAGGCGGGTCCGATCACACACAGGAGGTAACAAATGCAGATTCCCGGAGCAGTAGCCGTGGTCACCGGCGCCGGCGCGGGGTTGGGCCTAGCCACCGCGCACCTGCTGTCACAGCGCGGCGCCCGAGTCGCGGCTCTCGACCTGACGGCCCCGCCGGGCGAGGCCACCGACACCTGGCTTCCGCTCACCGCGGACGTCGGCTCGGCCACCGAGGTCGACGCGGCCTTCGACGCAGCGGTATCGGCGTTCGGCCGGGTGGACATCGTGGTGCACTGCGCGGGAATAGCCGGAGGCTTTCGACTCATCGGCAGGGACGGGCCGGTGGATCCCGGCCGGTTCACCAGGGTGATCGACGTGAACCTGGTGGGCACCTTTCACGTTCTGCGCGCGGCCGCGTGGCGGATGAGCAGAGACCAGCGACCGGACGGGGAGAACGGCGTAATCGTCACTACCGCGAGCATCGCCGCCTACGAGGGACAGCAGGGACAGCTGGCCTACTCGGCGTCGAAGGCCGGTGTCATCGGGATGTTGCTACCGGCGGCGCGAGAACTAGCCCAGTACGGAATTCGCTGCACCGCAATTGCTCCCGGCGCTTTCGAGACGGCGCTCACGACGGACCTCCCGGCAGAGTTGCAGGAACAGCTGACCGCGTCGGTGGCTTATCCGCAGCGCCTGGGCAGGCCGACCGAATTCGCCGACCTGGCATGTGCGGTCATCACCAACGAGATGCTCAACGGTGAAGTCATCCGGTTGGATGCGGGCGCGCGGCTCTCACCACGCTGACCGCCTCGTAGAACAGGGGCGGGTTCTATTTTGTGCCCGCCCCTTTCACGCGTCGTGGCTGCGGCCGCAGGCCGTCGAAGGCCATGTCGATGATCTTGTCGACGAGCGGCCGCAGCGGTCCGTGGTCGTCCTCGTGGTACCAGAATGCACACCAGCTCATGCTGCCCATGAGCCCGTTCACCGTGAGTTCCGGATCGACCTTGCGGAAAATGCGCTTGCGTGAGCACTCCGCGACCACCTCCTCGAAGGTCCGCTGGTATTGGCGGACAACCGCCGGCTGGTGGCGACCGTTCGGCGCGGACGGCGAGGTCCACAGCTGCATGAAGCCGACCAGCACGGGGGACGATACGCGCAGGGTGCAATGCTCGGCGTGGAAGTAGAGGAGCTCGCGGAGCCGCTGGTCCGGCGTCAGGTCGCTGCGCTCGGCGATCTTGGCGAGCTCGTGCTCCGCGACGTCGGTGAAACGCGCTTGGATCAGCTCGACCAGCTCTTCCTTGGAAGCGAAATAGGTGTTCAGGCTGCCTTTCTTGATGCCGACGGCGTCGGCGATGTCCTGCAGGCTCGTGCCGTCGATGCCTTTCTGGCGGATCAGCTCGATGGCGGCGTCCAGAACTTCGGCGTGCCGCTCGGCGGAGCGCTTGGGTGGCATCGTCTTTCCCCTCCGGCAGGTAGGCGTGGCCCACGCTTACCGCGGCGGCGGTTGGCCTTCCGCCGTGGCACGCAGGCCGGGCACCGTTAGCCTACCGAACGTCTGGATGGCGTCGAGCACCGCGTCGTGCGGCATGTAGGGGTGATAGAGGCGGAAGCACAGGTGCGAGTCGGTGCGGCGGGCGAATCTGTGCTCGTACGGTCGCAGGGCGGCGGTGACCTCATCTACGGTGCCGATGAGATTGTATTCGCGGACGGCGTCGTCCGAGGTGAGTTGGGCGTGCGCCGCGACCGGCTTACCGGCTTCCTCTGCGGCCCACCGGGCGTGCACGTCCATCGTGTACGTCATGCCTCGCCGCGCGAGTTTCCAGCCGAGTTCCGGGTCCTCGGCGATGAATCCCGATCGCAGTTGACCGAACGAGAACGATTCCCGTCGCTCGTCGGGTGCCGATTCGAGCACGCGGGAATAGGTCGACATGATGGCGTCGAAGGGAGCGCACACCCCGAAGTAGCCGTCGCCCAGTCGCCCGGCGCGGGCGAGCGCCCGCGGGCCGGTGCCCCCGAGCCAGATGGGCGGGCCGCCCGGGGTGAACGGCTGTGGTCGGACGATCGCGCTGTCGATCTTGTGCACCCGCCCGTCGAAGGCGAATCGCTCACCCTGCCATGCGCGCCGCAGGACCTCGACGGTCTCCTCGAGCGCCCTGCCCCGTGTGGCCGGGTTGGCGCCGAAGGCCCGGAATTCGCTGCGCCGCCACCCCGTTCCCATGCCAAGGATGAAACGGCCGCCAGACATCTGATCGAGGACCGCGACGTCCTCGGCCAGCCGGAGCGGGTCGTGGAAGGGTGCGAGCAGGACCGCGGTCCCTACGACCAGCCGGGTCGTGCAGGCGAGGATCGCCGACGCGAGAGGCAGCACCGAGGGTAGGTAGCCGTCGTCGGCCCCGTGATGTTCGCTCAGCCAGATCGAATCGAGACCGACCGCTTCGGCCAGCTTCGCCTGCTCGATGATTCGGGCGTACTCGTCATGAAAGCCGATGTCCTCACCCGGCGGTACCTGTCCGGTGTACAGGCCGATTCCATACTGCACGTTCATACCTCCGTTACTCGAACGCTATGGATAGGGATCTATGTGGCCGGCGGTAGGGTGACCCACCCGCCGCCGTGAACTGCGATCTCCGCGCCGCTGACATAGGAGGCGTCCGGCGAGCACAGGAAAGAGACGACGGCCGCGACCTCTTTGGGCTCGCCGCCGCGCCGCGATGCGATGGCCGCGATGTTCGCCTCGAGCACCGCCGGATCGACGTCTCGGACAATGTCGGTGAGGATCGTCCCCGGCAGCACCGCGTTCGAGGTGATACCCCGACGTGACACCTCGAACGCCAGGCTCTTCGACATCGCCAGCAGGGCACCCTTCGAGGCGCCGTACCCACTGTCGCCGGGGCCGCCGGTCGCGCCGAGCACCGAGCTGATGAACACCACTCGCCCCCAACCGGCGTCGTACATGTGGGGCAGCGCGGCACGGGTGACCGACCAGGCCCCGCGGACATTTGTGTCGAGCATTTGCTCGAGTTCGTCCGGGGTCTGCCGGATCATCGCCCGCGAGCGTTGAACGCCCGCATTATTGACCACCACGACCGGTGGTCCGAGCTGTGAAGTGGTCTCAGCGACCAGTTCCTCGCCCGCACCCGCCACCGAGATGTCCGCCTGTATCGCGGCCGCGTTGCCCCCGTTGGCGATGATCTGCTTCACAACCGCCTCGGCGTCCTGGGCGGATCTTCCGTAGTTCACCGCAACGCGGTATCCCTGCGCCGCCAGGCGCAGCGCGCACGCGGCACCGATCCCGCGGGAGGCCCCCGTTACGAGTGCAACCCTCGGCGGCTCGTCGTTCGATATCGTCATGACACGTCCCTTTCGTGCGCTGCCCAGTGCGGGCGACGAAGCGCCAGCTTGTCGATTTTGCCGGGGCCGGTCCGGGGCAGCTGTGCGTGGAATTCGTAGGAGCGGGGAATTTTGTAGCCGGCGATCAGTTCGCGGCAGTGCCGGTCCAAGTCGGCGTCGGTCGTCGCCGCACCCGGGCGGATCACCACCGCGGCGTGCACCTGTTCGCCCCATTGTGGTGACGGGACGGCGATCACCGCGGCCTCCACCAGGTCCGGGTGTCGGGCCAGGGCGGCCTCCACCTCCGCCGCGTACACATTTTCGCCGCCGCTGATGATGGCGTCGCCCGCCCGGCCCACCAGGTAGAGGTAGAAGCCGTCATCGCGGTACGCCAGATCGCCGGACCAGTACCAGCCGTCGCGGAACCGTTCCCGGGTGACGTCGGGCTGTTGCCAATATCCCAGCGCGAAATTCGGTCCCCGGCCAATGATCTCGCCCGTCTCCCCGACCTCGCAGTCGGTGCCGTCCGGTCGCACCACCCGCACCTCCACCCCGACCACCGGCCGGCCCGCCGACCGGAGCACCTCGCTCCCGAGGAGCCGGTCCTCGTTCGGGAGGAAGCTCAGGATCGGACCCGCCTCGGTCATGCCGTAGGACTGGGTAAACGAGCAGCCCAGTCGCGCAATGGCCCGAGTCAGCAGTGTCGGTGAGATGGGCGCACCGCCGTGCACCACCAGCCGCAACGACGACAGGTTCGGATCCCGCCCGGTCCGGTCGAGGTACTCGAGCAGCAGGGTGAGCATGGTCGGGACCAGGAAGGTACAGGTCACTCCCTCTGTCTCGATTGCATCGACGACGGCCTGCGGGTCGAAGCGCGCTACGACCACGTGTTTTCCGCCCGCCCAGGTCATCGGGTAGGTCGACATACCATCGCCGAGGTGGAACATGGGCGAGCAATGCAGATACACGTCGTCGGCGCCGTAACCGACGCCGGCGATCATGTGCAACGCGTTCGCGGTGAGGTTGGCGTGGGTGAGCATCGCACCCTTGGCCCGGCCCGTGGTGCCGCCCGTGTAGAAGATGGCGGCGAGATCGTCTGCCTTTACGTCGAGTATGCGTCGCCCACCGGATACCTCACCCGAATCTGCGAGCACCTGCGCGAAGGTGACAACCCCGACGCCGCCGCACGCGGTGATCGCCTCTGCTCGCGCTCGATGTTCCTCGTCCACTACCACCACGACCGGGTCGCAGTCGCCGAGCAGCTCGATCAGCTCCGCGTCGGCGAGCCGGGCATTGAGCGGAACCAGGACATGACCCGCCGCCGGTATCGCGAAGTACGCGGCGAGGTACTCGGCGCTGTTGGCACCGAGAATTGCGATCCGGTCACCGTGCTGCGCACCGCACCGGGCCAGTCCGGCGGCCATGTGCTCGCACCAGGAGAGCAGTTCCGCGTAGGTGAGCCTGGTCGTGCCGTCGACGACCGCGACCGCCGCACCATGCAGGGCGGCGGCTCGCTTCAGCGTCCAGCTCAGGCCGGGTGCCACGGTGACCGCGGTACCGGTGCCGCCCGCATCGGAGAGCGACCACGTCACGGCCGGTGCCACGGTCAGGCTGGCGTCGTCGATCGGCACGAGTCCTCCTTCGCCGGTGATCATCGGGAGTACGTGAAGAAGCCGCGTCCGGTCTTCTCACCCAGAAGCCCGGACTCGACCATGCGCAGCAACAGCGGCGGCGGGGCGAACTGGGCATCCTTGAACTCCTCGTACATCGAGTTCGATGCCGCCAGCAGGATGTCGAGTCCGACGAAATCGGCGAGGGACAGGGGGCCGAGGGGATGAGCGCAGCCCTCAACCATGCCCTGGTCGATGTCGGCGGCGGAGGCGAATCCGGCCTCGAGCATCCGCACAGCCGACAGCAGATACGGCGTGAGGAGAGCGTTCACCACGAATCCCGCCCGATCTTGGGACCGGATCACGATCTTCTGCAGGTCCTCGCTCGCGAACCGCTCGATGCGGTCGATCGTCGATGCCTCCGTGTGCAGCGTGGGCACCAGCTCGACGAGCCGCAGCGCCGGAACCGGGTTGAAAAAGTGCAGGCCGACGACGCGCTGCGGCTGGGTCGTCGCAGCTGCCAGCTTCGTGATCGCAATGGACGAGGTGTTGGACGCAAGGACGGCGGTCGGTGCGGACACTGTCTTGTCGAGGGCGGCGAACAGCTCCACCTTGACGGGCTCGTCCTCGACGACGGCCTCGATCACCAGTTCTCGGTCGCCGAGTTCCTCGAGTATCGCCGTGTAGCGGAGTCGGGAGAGCGCCTCGGCGCAGTCGGCGCCGGTGATCTTGCCCGCTGACACTGCACGGCGCAGCGAACTTTCGGTCCGCACCCGGGCCGCCTCGGCCCTGCCCGAATCTGCCTCGCAGACTACGACATCGGCCCCCGCCAGGGCGCATACGCGGGCGATGCCCGTTCCCATGAGACCGCCACCCACGACGCCCACCTGATCGATGATCAATTTCTTCCTCCTTCGTTGGTCCCTGCAGTTGGGGTGTATCGGTGACGCCGGCCTACTCTGGGTCCGGGCCCACGAGCCAGGTATCGCTTCCCGCGATGACCGCGGCGAGATCGGGGGCCGGGCCGTCGCGCCGCGAGTCGACGAGTTGCTCGTTGACCAGGTCGTCGTAGGCGGGACGGGCCACATCCCGGAAGACGCCGAGCGGCGTGACGCCGCCGGGCCGGTCCGCCAGGCGCGAGAGCATGAATGCGATCGATGAGTCCTGTTCGTGGACATCGTGGATCAGCAGGGCGTCATCATCGGCGTCGTCGAGCGCCACGATCTCCAGACCGCCTCGCGGGGTGACCCGCACACCCTTTCTAGCGGTGGACCCGAAGACCACCGGTTCGCCGTGCCGCAGCCGGACGGTGACGTCCTCCCGGGTGTCGGGGTTCTTCAGCGCGTCGAAGGCTCCATCGTTGAAGATGTTGCAGTTCTGCAAGATCTCGACCAGCGCCGTTCCCCGATGCTGGGCCGCGGCTCGCAGGACCGAGGTGAGGTGGTCGCGGTCGGAGTCGACCGTCCGCGCGACGAAGGTCGCCTCCGCGCCCAACGCCAGCGAGATCGGGTTCAGCGGTCGGTCGATCGAGCCGGCCGGCGTCGACTTGGTGATCGTGCCCGCCGCGCTCGTCGGCGAGTACTGTCCCTTGGTCAGTCCGTAGATCTGATTGTTGAACAGCAGGATCTTCAGGTTCACGTTCCGTCGCAGGGTGTGGATCAGGTGGTTGCCGCCGATGGAGAGGGCGTCGCCGTCTCCGGTCACGACCCACACGGACAGGTCCGGACGCGACATCGCCAAGCCGGTGGCAATCGCGGGGGCACGACCGTGGATCGAGTGCATGCCGTAGGTGTTCAGGTAGTAGGGGAATCGGGAGGAGCACCCGATCCCCGAGACGAAGACCATGTTCTCCCGCGCGAGCCCGAGCTCCGGGAGCAGCCCCTGCACCGCCGCCAGGATCGCGTAGTCCCCGCATCCTGGACACCAGCGGGCCTCCTGATCGGTCTTGAAGTCGTTGGGAGTCAGGGTGCCTCGGATTCCGGGCGCGTGGCCCTCGCTCGCGTGCGCCATGAGGTTGTCGAGCATTCAGATCAGCTCCTCGATCCGCGCGGCAAGCTCCGCCGCGGTGAACGGCAGACCACGAACGCGGTTGTATCCGACGGCATCGACGCCGAACGTGGCCTTGATCAGCAAGATGAGCTGACCGAGGTTCAGCTCGGGGATGAGCACCGTTCGGTAGCGGTCCAGCACCTCGCCGGTGCGCGGGGGAAAAGGATTCAGATGGCGGAGGTGGGCCTGTGCCACGCGGCCTCCGCGTCCGCGCACGGCAGACACGGCCGCACAGATGGCGCCGTAGGTCGATCCCCACCCGAGGACGAGTACGTCGGCGCCCTCACCCGGGTCATCGACCTCGAGGGGCGCCACATCGTTCGCGATGCCCGCAACCCTGGCCGCACGAAGCCGCACCATCGACTCGTGGTTGTCCGGGTCGGAGGAGATAGTTCCCCGGCCATCGAGCTTCTCGAGGCCCCCGATGCGGTGCTCGAGGCCGGGAGTCCCCGGTACCGTCCACGGCCGCGCCAGCGTCTCGGAATCCCTGAGGAACGGCCAGAACTCGCCGCCGTGGTTCGGCTCGGTCGTGAACCGCACTCCGATGTCCGGAAGCTCATTTAGATCTGGCAGCCGCCATGGTTCCGAGCTGTTCGCGAGATGCGCGTCGGAGAGCAGGATTACCGGTGTGCGGTACTTCGTCGCGATCCGCACCGCCTCGTACGCCACGTCGAAGCAGTCCGAGGGCGAGCGGGGTGCGAGCACCGGCACCGGTGATTCGCCGTTGCGGCCGAACATCGCCTGCAGCAGGTCCGCCTGCTCGGTCTTCGTCGGCATGCCGGTGGACGGTCCGGCTCGCTGGATGTCGCACACGACGAGCGGCAGCTCCAAGGCCACCGCGAGACCGAGTGCCTCCGCCTTCAGCGACATGCCGGGGCCGCTGGTCGAGGTCACGCCGAGGTGACCACCGAACGAGGCGCCGATCGCCGCCGCGATCCCGGCGATCTCGTCCTCTGCCTGGAAGGTCCGCACCCCGTGGGCCTTGTGACGGGCGAGTTCGTGCAACAGGTCGGACGCGGGAGTGATCGGGTAGGCGCCGAGGAACAGTGGTATTCCCGCCCGCTGCGCGCCCACCAGCAGACCGTGAGAGAGCGCAGTGTTGCCGGCGATGTTGCGGTAGCGCCCCTGTGGCAGTCGAGCGGGGCGTACCTCGTACCGCGCCGCGAAGGTCTCGGTGGTGTCTCCGAACGCGTAACCGGCCCGAAACGCGGCAATGTTCACGTCTGCGATGCCGTCGGGGAATCGGCGGCGCAGGAACTGGACTGTCGATTCGGTGGGCCGGTCGTACATCCAGCACAGAAGCCCCAGGGCGAACATGTTCCTTGCGCGCTCGGCGTCCTTCTTGCCGATCGGGAACTCGCGCAGTGCCTCGACCGTGATCGAGGCCAGTGGAACGGCATGCAGACGGTAGCCATCGAGGGTGCCGTCCTCGAGCGGGTTCGATTCGTACCCGACCCGCCGCAGGCTCCGGCGTTTGAATTGGTCGCTGTCGACAATGATTTCCGCCCCGGTAGGAAGATCCGCCAGATGCGCCTTCAACGCCGCCGGGTTCATCGCCACCAAGACGTCGGGTCGGTCCCCCGCCGTCTGGATGCCGTGGTCCGCGAACTGCAGCTGGAATGACGACACGCCAGCGAGAGTTCCTGCCGGCGCTCGGATCTCGGCAGGAAAGTCGCGCATGGTGGAAAGATCGTTGCCCAGGAACGCGGTTTCTCCGGTGAACCTGTCACCGGCCAGCTGAACACCGTCGCCGGAGTCCCCAGCGAACCGAATCACGACACTCGACAGTCTTTGCTTCTCAACAGAACTGACAATCATGGAGGTCACCGCTCCTCGTTCCGGAGTTGCCGACGACAGGCGCGAGAATGCCCGGCCATCGGACCCGACCACAGAATCGGATCGGCTTGTCCGAGGAATCTAACCCCTTCCGATCGGAAGGTCAATACCCACCCCACGGCGGCGCCAACTGAGGAGTTGACCGCGACTGTGACCGAACATGAGCCCCAACATCAACTATGCGTGCCGATCCGTTTTCCCTGGAAGCGCGGTCCCACGGATTCATGACGCCCCGTCATGCACCCGAACCGGGAGACCTGCCCCATGTACGACAATGCCTAGTTGATCGCCCGGCGCGATCGGTGGCAGCACCCATCCCGTCTGGCGCACGGACTCAGCCGCAAGCGCGTGCCGCGGGCCAAACCTTGACGCCCAACAGCGAAACGTACTGCAGAGCAGTCGCGTTCAACTCTGCAGGCAGTGAGGCGGACCATTTCGTGCCCGTCGCATGTTGGCGCACGGCGCCCGAAGGAGTGGATTATGGGAACAACACGCAATGCTAGGGCACCAAGGCGTCCGCGGAGCCCGGCCCGCGGATGTGGTGGTGCTGGCCGTGCCGTCCGCACAGCGCGGCGTCGATAACGCCACGACCACTGCCAGCTGGGAGGTGGGTACGCATTCTTTGCCGAGTCTCTCGCGTTGGGCGGCGAGTTTTTGTTCGCTGCAACCGGCCCGACCACCCAACGGTCCGTGTCCACACCCCGGCGAACGGCAAAGGCCGTCGTGGCCATCGCACACGCTGGCAGAACAATCTGGCGCGCGACCGAACCCACCTGGTCACTCCCCCGCTCAGCGGCGGAGCGCAGCCGCGGAAATAGGAAGCCCCGCCGCCACCAGCCGGCACACACATCGGCCGGGATTCCCGGGTGGATTGCGCCACGCCGCGGCGGTCGCACTCACCGCCTGATGTACCCGCACCCCGTCGAGGTGGAACAAATCCATCACGAACTCGCCCGGATGCTCGGCTTCGATACCGAACTTCGCGAGCTCCGAGGCGGGGACATCCAGCAGATTCGCGGTAACGAGAATTTGGGCGCCGACGCGGATCACCGGACCCAGCACATGCCGATAATCCTCGTCCGGCATCGTGAGCGCAGGGATGAGTCTCTCGTATCCGGCGACCGGGGAGTCCGGTACCGCCCTGTTCAGCCTGCGCAACGTTCCTGTCGGGATGTCCGGGCGATCCTCGGCTAAATTATGGAGCATCTCGTCGAGGATGCGATCGGTCCAACGGGCGTGTACGAGGCCAGTCTGCAGAAGCCGGATCAGCACACTGATAGAACACTCACACAGTTCGCCCCTGATGCGTGCCGATCACCGCCTGCCGGTCGCCGCTCTACTGTGGTCGCGGGGCGCGGTGATCGGCGCTCCTTACTCGGTCAGGTCGGGCCACAGGGTGCGCAGGAGTCGGTCGGCCCAGTCGTCCTCGACGGTTCCGTGACGCAGCGCCGCGGCGAGGTAGGAGCCGATGATGATGTTGATGGTCTCGTCGGTGTCGAGGTCCGCCGGTAGGGAGCCGGCGGCGATGCCGGCGGCGAGAACATCGATCATGGTGCGGCGGCGGGCGGCGGTGACGGCCCGGAACAGGTCGGTGAACTCGGGGTCCTGATCGGTCAGGATCGCCGCGATCGTCCCCATCCCGGCTTGCTCCTCGAGGACCCGGCGGGTGTCGTCGAACATCCACCGCAGTTGCTGCCGAATCGGCAAGTCCCCCGGAATGCGGGGGGCGTCCTCGTCCACGGCCGCCGCCAGCGCAGCCCGCAACATCTGCGCCCGGTCCTGGTAGTGCCGGTAGATGGTGGTCTTCGCGACACCCGAGCGTGCGGACACCGCGTCGATGGTGACCCGTTGCGGGCCCTGGGCGCGCAACAAGTCGAGGGTGGCCTCGATGATCCGGGCAACGCTGCGTTGTCCGCGCAGCGCATAGGGCGGAGCCTGCGGCGATGGACCGTCTGTCGTGGGCATGTTGTCGCGTCCTCTCAGTCGTGGTCCTGCTTCTCTCGGCCTGGCCGGGGCGTTTCCCGCCGCCCGGGTGCGGTCGGTGAACGACGCTCAGCGAACCCTCAGAATCTTTCGCTACGCTTATCGTATCGTAGCGTCACGTTGGTGGTGCACCTGGCAGCCGGTGTGACGTCACGAGCGACATCCGCTTTCACAGGAGGAAGCACGAGATGACACCTACATTCACACTCGAGCGAGCAGATCGGTCGTTCACGACGAGCGCGCACAACCCCACCGGCCATGACGCGTGGTCCCCGGTCGTGCCGCTGATCGCGGTCGCCGCGGCGGCGCCGACCGCCGCATTCGCGGCAGTCGTGGCCCATTCCGTGACCACCGGCGCCCTGATCGCGCTGCTGATGTTCGCGGCCGTCGTCCTGGCTGCCCGAATGATCTGACCGAGCGTGCACGGACGTCGGCCGTAACCGATGCCCACCTACAACAGGAATCCCAGCAATGAACCTGCCCCGAACACCCACCCACACCCTCTACGGATCGACTCGCCTACGGCGGATCGATAAGCACCCTCGACATCAAAGCCCACATCGAGGCCATGTTCGACCCGGCCCGCACCGGACACACCCGCTGCACGGAACCGCCCGTCTCCGCACCCACTGAGACTTGGTCACGTCGAGTTCCCTGAAACCTCCACGGGCACAGAACGTTGTGTGGAACAACCGCGACTGAACCCAGCGACCGCCATCGCGAATCGCGATCAATCGAGGGTGTCGATCTTTCCGCAATATCGACACAGGCGGATCCTCGCCCAGTTATTCGTCGCAACCAGGGCGGTCGGTCGATGCGCGGCTTCTGAGTACTCAGCACCTGGCGGCACGGAGCAGGCACGGCGCCTTCTCCCAAAGAAGCGTCCGGGGCCGGCAGCCTTCTCAAAGCAATGCCCAGGGGGGAGCGATAGCCAAGCATAGTTGACAGTTCAATTACATAGCGGGTTGCATCCTGCTGATTCAGCAGGGTTGTGACCGAAAACTGTTTGTACGGAAGGACATCATGGTTAGCAGTTCGACTCAGAACAGTGGCTCCATCGGGACCGTGTCCCAGAAGGGCATCCCCCAGGAGGTGGACGTGGCGATCGTCGGGTCCGGCGGCGCCGGCCTGATGGCGGCACTGACCGCCGCCAAGGAGGGCGCGCGAGTCCTCGTGGTCGAGTCCCGCGAGATCGTCGGGGGCGCCACCGGGATCTCGGCGGGTGCCGCCTGGATCCCCAACCACGGCTTCTCGACCAAGGCTTTGAAGATCAACGACGACCTGGACCAGGCCCGGCGGTACATCTACGGCCAGGGCCGCGACCAGATCCTCGACCACGACCTGGTGGAGAAGTTCCTTCAAACCGGACCCCACGTCGCCCGGTTCATCGAAGAGCACACCCCCTTCGGGTGGATCCCGACAATCTGGCCGGACTACCGATCCGACATCGACGGCGCGTCCGTCGGTCGGGCACTCTTCCCCGGTCCGTACTCCCCCGCGGGACTGGGCGAGGACGCGAAGTTCGTGCGACCGGCCCTGACGACGGGCATGGCCAAGAACCCGCTCCCGTTCTGGCTACTGGGTGGGATCGGCATCGACGACGTCTGGCTCGCCGGACCGGCACTGATCGGAGCGCTCCTCGAGGCGGGCCTGCGCAACGGCATCGACGTCCGCGTCGAGACGCCCGCGACCCGGCTCGTCACGGACGAGTCCGGGGTGCGCGGGATCGTCGTACAGGCCGATGACGTCGAGCACACGGTGCGCGCCACCAGGGGGGTCCTGCTGGCCAGCGGCGGATTCGAGAGCTCAACCGAAATCACCACCACCTACCTCGACGCGCCCTTCGGCGTGCAGGTTTCCCCCCAGGGCCATGACGGCATCGCGGTGCAGCTGGCCCAGGAAGTGGGCGCTGCTCTGACCGGCATGGAGGACGCCTGGTGGATGCCCGGGGTGCAGCTGCCCGGTGAGGAGCTCGAGGGTCGCCCGCTCGCTCGGGTGTTTTTGGGCGAACGCGCGCTGCCGCACAGCATCATGGTGAACAACAAGGGCGAACGCTTCGCGAACGAGGCCCTGCCCTACGACCAATTCGGACAGATCATGCGCGAGGTCGACCCGGAGACCGGCACCATGCCGAACGTCACGGCGTGGCTGATCTTCGACCAGAACTACTGGACGAAATACGGGATCTTCGGCATCACGCCGGGCGCAGAGGTGCCCGACTGCCTCCACCGCGCCGACACCCTGTCGGAGCTGGCGAGCAAGATCGGGGTCGACGAGGTGGGGCTGCTCCGCACCGTCGACCGATTCAACCCCGAGGCCGCACGAGCGCGTGACCCGCAGTTCCACCGCGGTGACACGGTGTTCGACCGCTACTTCGGCGCCTTCTATCCCCGGCTGGGCAAGAACTCGCCCGACGCACGGTTCCCCGCCGCCACCGCCAAGGCCCGCAAGGGCATCGCCGCGGCGATCGGTCCGATCGTGAGCAAGCTCGCAGGACGGGTAGCGAAGAACAACGACCCCGAACGCGTCCGTTCCCTCGTGGTCGGGCCCCTGGCGAAGATCATCCGACCCGTGCTCGAGAGCCCGAAGTCGAGCGTGCTGGGACCGGTCGACACTGCGCCGTACTACGCGCTCGAGGTCCAGGCCAGCGCGCTCGGCACCGTGGGCGGTCCGAAGACCGACACAGCCGGGCGCGCGCTCGACACCGAAGGCAACATCATTGCTGGCCTGTACGCCGCCGGCAATTCCGGTGGCGCCCCCACGAAGGGTTTCTACGGAGGCGCCGGCGGGACGATCTCCCTCGGGCTCGTGTTCGGCTACCTGGCAGGACGGGAAGCAGCCAGCCGTCGCAATGACGCCTGAGCATCTCGTCGGTTACCTCGACCGCCCAGACGGCGGTCGAGGTAACCCCTCCCGGGCAACAGCATTCGCTGCGGGTATTCGCATGCCCCATCGTGTGCAGTCATCCTGGCAAGTACCGGCCTATCCTCGGCCACGACACAGCTAACCGAGACGAACCTGCCACGGCGAAACCGCAATGCCCATCTCATATGGGCAAACCCCTCGCCGACTCAGCACAACCGCAACGAAAGCTTTCAACAACATCAGTTTCACCCGATGAGCACTGTCACCCAATCCTCAGCTCCGAATCGGGCGATTAGATCGGTCTTTGAATGCAAATATCGGGAGAATCGCTGTATGGATCGTTTCTGGAACGGCACGGTCCCACGTCAGGTAGCCGACGCTCCGCCCGCACCCCTCCCTGAACCGGAATCACGGGTTGGCGGCAGTCCACCCCGGGGCACACTCCCCGAAATACCGCACCCCAAGGGCCACCTTCATCGCTTCCGCCGACCAAGCCGGCACTTCGCGAGCAGACCGCCCTCGTCGGCCAGGATGATTGACGGAGCGCTCGGCCGGGGCGCACCACTCCCGGCTTGCCGACTCCGTTTCGACGGCCCCTTGTCGACGACGGGCCGGCTCTTACAGCGGGGCGATAACACGCTCGATCGAATTGCCTTGCCGGCAGGAGGACTCTCCCGACACAATGTTGATCCTTCAGCACGGAGTTCGTCGAACTAACCTGCGGGGACCAGCAAAGACGTCTGCTCGACAAAAGGTTCGTGATTCGCCTGAACGATGGCTGAAATCGACGTCACAGTTTCGCGGACCTCGACCGCACCATGACTCCCCATGGACCACTCTTGTTCCTCGTACGCGGTCAACAAACGGTCAAAGGGGGCGACCTGGCGCAGTCGACCGTCGTCTTCGGCGTTCCTCAGGCACACAGCAGGAGGGGCATCGACCGATGTCCCTCCTGCTGTGTACAGCGTTTGCGGAGCCGCAACGACCGCCCGCCGCGAGACCGGGCTTCATCGGATCGACGCCTCGTAGCTCGCACGGTTGTGCACTCGCGCGTGTTCGGTCACGTTGGCCGATTCGTCGCTCAGATACGCGCCGCCGCCGACCAGCATGATCAACGCGCCGCAGATCCACGCGGTCCAGGCCGCACCGTCACCAGCGAACAACCCGACCCACGGCGCGATGAAGAGCGCCAACCCCACCACCGAGAGCGCCCAGTGATCCTTCGTGGGATCCCGCGCGATCAGCGACCACGCCGCATAAATAGTCACCAACGCACCGAATCCCAGGGTGAGCCCCGCACCAACGGGCGTGGTGTCCGCCCACCACGACGCCGACATCGTTACACCACCGAGGAACATAATCGACGATCCCGACCACGAGTTCCGGATCGTCATTGTTTGGGCCGTCATTGTTCAGGCACCTCCCAAATTAAGATACGCTACGGGTATCGTAGCTATCTTAAGTGTAGCGCTCCACGGCCAGGTGATTTTCCTGTGATGAGATTTCGGCACCGGAAGGAGACGGTCGACAGGAACGGCGGAGACCAGCGCACCCGACAGCGGATCGCCGAGGGCGTGCTCGCGCGGGTGCGTCAGAGGCCGAAGGCGGTCACCATAGCGGCCGCCGCGGCGCGACCTTGTTCAACGTGCCGATCAGCGGAGCCCGCCCCGTCGCCGCCCACTCCTTCTCCCTCGAACGAATAAGACTGCGGGCCAGACACGCCGACGCCACCATGAACCGTACTGATAATGCGCGCCGGCACCGTGGAGGCCCATCCGCACACCCGCGACGCATTGCCCAACAACCCGTTGATCGCGATGTCCCCGGCTCCCGCTTGATATCCCGTCGACGTCCTGTCCGGTTATCCGTCTCCGCGTTTCCGCGCTGCCAAACGATCCCGCCGACCGCCATGAACTTCGCACGACACACGGCTACCGCGACCAGCGAGGCGCCGCCACAGACCAGCTTCCAGAGCCCGGACGAGGTCGCGGTCTTCGAGCCCCTGAGTTCCGTCGATGTCGTCGACGAACTCACCGATTCCGGTGTCCTGCACATCGGCCGAAATACCGACGCCCACAACCCGCAGTCTTCCCGACGTTCACTATCAGCGCTGACCTATCGGAGCGGGACGTCTTCCACGTTCACGAGGAATGGGAGTCGCAGTCAGCACTCGATTAGCACGCTGCCTCCGAACATGGCCGGGCATTCGTCGGGGAGCTCCCCTCACTAGGAATGAGGGAGTTGCCCCTGCGCGTCCACCGGGTGGCGTCGAGCCGGGAAGTCACTCTCCCGGCCTGACGCCAAGCCGACCGGTGGCAATGGATGCACTGTTGTACTCGGCCTATGACCGACCAGATTTTCGATGCCCGGGACGCCGAACCTGCGAGGGTTCGGCGTTCCTCGTCGGATGACTCTCTGCTAGTCGCGAGCCCGACGAAATTGGGCGCGTCGTGGATCCCAGCGCCGCGAACACTCCGTGAGGACGTCCACCAGCCTGTCGCGCTGCTGAGTGATCACTTCGTGCGACGCGATGACACCCACGGCAGCAACGGTTTTCGCGTTGGCCTGTACGGCGATCGATACACCGTCACCTTGTTCGGAGGCGTTGGGGGAAGCACAGATACCGGTCTGTTCGATCGCGGGTAATGCGGCAAAGAATCTGTCGACAAGAGGTTGCTCGTCCTCGCCGACGTTCCTGAGGTATGCCCACAGATCCCTTTTCTCCATGCCTGCGAGCAGTACCCACCCACCGGAAGTGCGGATGAGGGACCGCCGCACGTAGTTCTCGGCGAGGTAGGCGAACCGGGGATCGGACGAACAGTAGTCCACGTAGAAGATGTCCGGTCCCACAGCGATGGACAGCACGGTCGTCAGGCCGGTTCGTTCGTGTATCTCCTCGAGGTCGGCATGCGTCACCGTCGAGACCGGCTGCCGCCCTGCGAGGCGGTTGAGCAAGTAGGGCGCACTGCCCAATGAGTAGCGCCGACCGTGTTCGTCGAGATAGCCGGTTGCAACGAGGCCGTTGACGAGCCCTTGAACCGAACTGATCGGCGCGGATGCCTCTTTCGCTATTTCACTGAGGGTGATTCCGCCACGAGCCCGCGCAACACATTCGAGGATCGAGGCGATGCGATCCACGGTGCGATGACGAGCGCGGGCCCGCGCCCCGGTTGCGCCCTCCGGTTGCACCACGACAATCCCTCCTCGGTAGTCGCCCGGCGCGACTGCGAGCCACACTACCGCTTACGTATATGCGTAATCTACTCCAGTATTGCGTATCCCGCCGACAAGGTGCCATAGTCGTTGAACGAACCCACGTCGGCTTGAACGGAAAGACCACCACCATGACCACCCTCAGATTGGTTCCCCCGGTCTCCGCCGATCCCCATGCCTCGGCCGCCCTGCGCGCCGAGGTTCGCGAATTCCTCGCCGGCCAACGCGCCGAGGGCAAGATCGGCCGGGGCGTCGACTGCTGGCTCACCGGATGGGACGAGGACTTCTCCCGCGCCCTGGCCGCCCGCGGTTGGCTCGGCATGACTGTGCCCGTCGAGTATGGTGGCCACGGCCGCAGCCACCTCGAGCGGTTCGTCGTCACGGAGGAATTGCTGGCCGCCGGGGCACCCGTGGCAGCGCACTGGATTGCCGATCGGCAGATCGTTCCGTCGCTTGTGAAGTACGGCACCGAAATTCAGAAGCAGCAATACCTGCCGGCCATTGCGAGTGGTGAGTGCTATTTCGGTATCGGTATGAGCGAACCGGATTCCGGTTCCGATCTGGCGAGCGTTCGCACCAAGGCTACCCGGGTCGACGGCGGCTGGTCGATCACCGGCACCAAGGTGTGGACCTCGGGCGCACACCGTGCTCATGCATTCTTTTGCCTCGCCCGCACCACCGCGGTCGATCCCGCGCACCGGCACGACGGACTGAGCCAGTTCATCGTCGATCTGCATTCCCCGGGGATCGACATTCGGCCCATCGTGTCGATGACCGGCGAGCACCACTTCAACGAGGTCATACTCGACGACGTCTTCGTCGCCGACGACATGGTGTTCGGCACCATCGGCGACGGCTGGCAGCAGGTCACCTCCGAACTGAGCTTCGAACGCAGTGGTCCCGAGCGATTCCTGTCCACGTTCACCTTGCTGGCCGAAACCGCCGAGCAGATGCGCAGCAATGCGATCCCCCGGCATACCGACCTCGGCCGTTATGTCGCCCGCATCGCCGGCCTGCATCAGATGTCGACCGCAGTCGCCGGCGCGCTCGAACGCCGGGAACCGGCCGATACAGCGGCGGCCGTCGTCAAGGTTCTGGGCACGTCCACCGAGGGCGACATCGCCGATCTCGCCGACCTGCTCACCGGTGACTACTCGCCGGATCGGGCCGAGTACCACGACATGCTCGACGACGCCGTCGTGCAACGCCCCGGATTCACTCTCCGCGGCGGTACCAACGAAGTTCTGCGCGGCGTGATCGCGCGAGGATTGGGGCTGCGCTGATGACTGCACCGTTCACGGTCGACCACGACCTCGTCGAGATGATGTCCGCGGTCTTCGCGAACCACCGCGAACAGAACGAGCCGGAGAGCGGCACCGCCCCCTGGGATGCGGGCTTGTGGAGCCGGCTGGACGAGCTGGGGTTGGTCCGGCTCACCGGCCGGGAAGAAAACGGGGGCAGCGGCGCAGGCTGGTTCGAGGCCGCCGAGCTGATCCGCGCGTCCGCCTCGAACGGCGTCCGAATCCCGTTGGTCGAACACGACTTGCTGGCCGGGTGGCTTCTCGAGGTCACCGGCTCCCCTGTCGATGCAGCGCGCCGCACGGTGTGCGTACTCGACAACGAAGGATTGGCCTCCGGCGTGCCTTGGGCAGCCCAGTCCGACAAGGTCGTTCTCGTCTGGCGGAACAGCGACACCTACCACGTCGCCGACGTCGAAACCTCGACGCTGGACATCGCTCCCGGCACCAACATTGCCGGCGAACCGCGCGACACCGTCACCGCCGACACCACCGTTCTGTCGGGCACCTCGGTCGCGGATGCTGTCGTCGACCAGCTGCTGCTGCGCGGCGCACTGGCACGCGGACTGCAGATTTGCGCCGCACTCGCACGCATCCTGGACCTCTCCATCAACCACACGACCGAACGCACCCAGTTCGGGCGTCCACTCGCCAAGTTCCAGGCGGTCCAGAACCTGGTCGCCGACATCGCCGCCGAAGTCGCCCTTGCCCGAGCAGCCACCGACGCCGCACTCATCGAGGCTGTCCGCACGGACTGGTCCGGAGCCAACCTCGAGTTTCTCGTCGCCGCTGCCCGGTCCTGCGCGGGCCACGCCGCCTCCGTGGTGGTACGCAACGCACATCAGGCGCATGGCGCAATCGGCACCACTCGCGAGCACCGGCTGCACGAGTTCACCACACCCGCTCTCGCCTGGCGTTCGGAGTTCGGCTCGGTCCACTACTGGGACGAGAAGTTGACCGCGGCCGCCCTCGAAGCAGGGCGCGAGGGCTTGTGGGCCCTCGTCACCGCCTGAACACTCCAGCTCCGCCTCGCCGACGCCCAGCGCAGTGACGCTCGACTCTGACAAGGAATAGAACATGGCTGACCTGGAATTCACCGTCACCGGCGGCGTCGGCACTATCGTGCTCAATCGCCCGCACCGTAAGAACGCGTTCACTTTCGACATGTTGGACGCGTGGGCCGAGGCGCTGCAGTCGGCACGCACCGATCCCGACGTGCGCGTCGTCCTCGTCACGGGTTCCGGAGGATCGTTCTGCGCCGGAGTCGATCTCGACGACTTCTCGGAAATCACCTCGACACTCGGCCGTCAGCAAGTACTGCAGGACCGCGTTCACCGCGTCGCCGCGGCTGCCCTCGACCTCGACAAACCACTGATCGCCGCCGTCGACGGTGTCGCGGTCGGCGCAGGCATGGACATGGCCCTGGCCTGCGACATCCGTCTCGCCTCCACCCGGGCACGTTTCTCGGAGGCGTACGTGCGGGTCGGGCTGATCCCCGGTGACGGCGGCGCACACCTGCTGCCCCGCATCGTCGGTCAGGCACGCGCTCTCGAACTGCTGTGGACCGGACGCTTCGTCGAAGCCCCAGAAGCCCTCGACCTGGGCATCGTCCTGTCAGTACACTCCCCGGAGGAACTGCCCGAAGCCGCGCAGGATTTGTGCCGACGCCTTGCCGACGGTCCCCCGGTCGCGATCCGCGCCATCAAGCGTCTCGTGCGGAATGGGGAGAACGTCGACTTCAGAACGTCGCTGTCGATGGTGGCCGCCGAGCAAGCCGTCGTGCAGTCGACCCAGGACTCCGCAGAGGCCGTCGCGGCATTCCGTGAGAAGCGCGCACCCGCCTTCGTCGGCGAGTAACAGAAATAACGGAACCCCCACAGCTGCAAGAGTTGGCTACCTGCCGACGCATATGCGTCGGCAGGTAGCCAATGTCTGCGCGGATCCACCGAACGCGACGGTCCCCTGATCGGCAGTCACTCACGAGCGCCCAGAGCGGCACCGAGAAGACCACCGACCTACGCCGAAACCTCGCGAACAAGGTGGGCGCTGTTCGCGACCATCCGCGAGGCTCGAAGGACCCTTGGCGATGGAGAACGCCGAAAGGACTCCAGATGAGGCGATTTCGGCAGCCGACAGCTGAACCGTTCCCGCGATCACGACGACCGGGCAGATCGGTGGGGTGACGTCGAGGATGCCGCGGACGACCTTCCCCCGCAGCGATTGCGAGTCGAACGAACCCTCGCCCGTCAGAACCACGTCTGCACTAGCGCAGATTTCGCGCAGGCCGACGACGTCCGTGACCAACCGGGCTTTGGGTGTGAGTTCGGCTCCCAGAAGTGGCACCAGACAGGCCGGCATTCCACCGGCAGCGCCCGCTCCTCGATGCTGGTCGATGTCGATACCGGTCTCGGCTCGGATGATCCGCGCAAGGTGGTGCTCCAGCCCGGCGTCGAGATCGACCACGTTCTGTGGTGTCGCCCTATCTGCGGACCGAACACCGCTGCAGCGCCGGATGATCCGCACAATGGGTTGTCGACGTCTGTGGCGACCCGCCACCGCACGTGACGGGCGCGCGGATGAAGCTGGGAATCATCGACAGACGCGATGCGCGATGACACCGGCACCGTAGCTGTCTGCGCGCATGGGCTGCAGGGGAATATCGGACACCTGTGGGAGACCGTTCCCCTCGACGGCTTCGATGATGCCGACCACTCCGTCATTCGAAAACCCGTATCGAGCCGTCCGTGCCCGCCCCACCGCATCGGTCGTATCGAGCAATCGAGGAACGGCGTGCCAGTTGGCGAGCAGTGCATCCAGCGTGCCCTCGCCGCCGTCAGCGAGAGGGCACTCGATGATCATCGCGTCCGGACCGAGCGCTGTTCGCACACCTTCGGCCATCGCTGCGGCGCCCTCGGCAGCAGTCAGGCTTCCCTTGAAGGAGTCGGGCGCGATGACGACTGTGGGTCCCGGCGGGTCTTTCAGGCCAGCTGAGAACGCGCGCCTGCCGGGCCGCGCGTAGCCAGTCCGGGTACTCACTCAGGAGCAGTTCGTACAGGGCTGTGTCGGTGAGCTTGTCGACGTTCTCGACCGCGAAGAACCCGGCGTTGTCGACGAGTCGGCCGGTCAGGTTGTCGAGTTTTTCGAGGACACCGAAGCTGGACTTGCCGATTCCGATGAACTGCCAGAACGCCGGGAACGCACTGGCTGTCCGCATCAGGGCGGTGATCTGCGCCCGCGCGTGGAAGCCGCCGTCGGTGAAGAACAGCACCAATGTCGGGGCCGTGGCACCTTTGTCGAGGGTGCCGATGATCTCTTCCATGATCGGGATCTCGTTGTTGGTTCCGCCGATCGCATCGAAATCGACGCCGCCGTGCCGGCCGTGCAGGTGGACATAGGTGTTCACCCACGTATCGGCGTCGGCGACGGTGACGTCGGGCAGCCTCACGAACCGCTGAGCATAGGCGTAGGCCTCGAGGTTCCCATCGGAATCGAGCTGGGTCGCGACCGGCACCATCCGCTCGATGATCCGTTTGACCTCACCGGACCGGTACCGCTTGGACATCGACCCGGTGTTGTCCATGACCAGGACGACCCGGCCTACCGGGCTGGCGGCACCCTTGCGCAGAAGGACTTTCGCGACCTCCCGCTTCTGCAGGTTCAGCTTCTCCCGCTTGACCAGCGACAGCTTCGCTTCGCCGGGCACCGTCCGCACACCACCCCCATCGACGGTCGCCGAGGATGGTGCTGCAACGTTCCGTGCGGGTTCGGGCGTGGGTACGGGTGCGGGTGTCCGCGCGGGGGATTCGTCGACACTCACGCCGTGCTCGGTGACCAGAGCATCGAGTCCCCCACTCCACCCGGCCGACCGGTTACGCACCTTCCAGGACCCGTTGCGCCGATACACCTCGAGCAGCACCGCGGAACGCTCGGTGGCCAGGCCTTCCGCCGGGATCTCGACCGAAGTACTGCCCGCCTGGTGAGAGTCACGGCCAGGCCCGGCACCTGGGCAAGGCTGCCGGGCGCGTTCTCATCGAGTGCGACGGCCACAGCCAGGGTGTCGACCGCGGCAGGCACGGCCGCGAGGTGCAAGGTCACCTGCCCACCGGTGAGGGTGACTGCACCTTCGGGGGTGCTGGCGTTGTTGAAGAACACCAGATCGGCGTCCGTCCGGACCTTCAGATCGGCGCCGAGCTGGAAGACGAACAGATCGACCGTTCCCTGCCGGGCGCCGGTCACCTGGACCGTCGTGGTTGCCGTGTCGATCGGGCTGTTCGCCCCGCGTGTCAGAGAAGTCTGGTGTGCGCCGGCCGGCAAGAGTGGGGCCGAGTCCTTTCGTCAAGGGCCGCGAGGCGGTCGGTGCGCCCGCGACCTGGAGCCTAGTAAGCAGATTCATCGGATACGCACGTTGACGTGCACAGCGGCACAGGGGTGTGCGTCGATCGGGGCATCTTGTCGCTCACCGGAGCACCGCTACTTGGTGGCTGCTGGTGTAGCGCGGGCTGTCGTGTTCGGTGCCGTCGTCATCGCGCAGACGCAGAATCCACACCGTCCCGCCGCGCGGTGACTCGGTGCACGGCTCCCCCGGACGCCGATCAGGGTGCGGTAGGCGCCGTTGCAGGTCTGCGGATCGGTCGAGGTCTTCGACCACACCGTCCGGCCGATGCAGCGGTCCAGCATTACGGGCGGGACGACATTGTGCGTGCGGAAGAACTCCGCGAGTCGTGGATCCGTTGCCGGCAGCGGTGGATACGCATCGAGCTCGGGCTCACCGAACTCATCGAACAAGGCGGCGTTCACGGATCGGTGTCCTCCTTCGCGCAGTCGGGGCAGAAGTCCTCGCTGGTCTCGTGCACCCAGCCCGGGGCGAGCTGCCCATCGATCTCGTTGCATCCGGCGTCGTGCTGCGTGCTCGTCTCTGTGGGGACTACCAGCGGGGTCCGCGCTGCACGTCGTCGACGCGCGGCCGGACATCCACCAAATAGACGCAGACGGCCACTACCGCGACGATGCCGAACAACTGCACCGCCGGGAACAGCAGAAGGACGAGGAACGCCACCGCGAGAATGCTCAGCCAGATGGGTTTGCTCAGCTTGTCGACGGCCGTGAAGGCGTCTTTGCGCTGGCGAGCAGCGTGAATCAGAGCAAATGCCGCGCCGCCGAGGGCGACGATGCGTATCACCAACAAGATCACCGAGACGATGCCGTCGACTTGAATCACACGCTCATACTACGAGGTGCACACGCAAACGGCCCCCACACCGAAAAGTGCGGGGGCCGTGACAGCGGGAAAAGATCAAGCCTTCTTGATCGGAGCTGCCTTCTTGGCCGGAGCCGCCTTCTTGGCGGGCGCGGCGGGAGTTGCAGCGGCCTTGGCCGGCGCAGCCTTGGCGGGGGCCGGGGTCGCCTTCTTGGCGGGAGCAGCATGCTTGGCCGGAGCGGCCTTGTCTGCGCGAGCCTGGACGTCGGCAGCCGTCGCGTTCACGCGATCGGCAGCCTCCTTCGACGCTTCTTCTGCCTGGTCGCCCAGCTCGAGAACGCGAAGCGCAGCCTCGTCACCGGCGTCGGCAATGGCTTCGCCGACGCCCTCGGCGGTGTCGGAGATCCGGAGCGATGCGCGGCCGGCCAGCTTGGCTGCCTGCTCGCCCACGGCGCGGGTCTGGCGTGCCACGGTGCCGAGAGCTTCCTCGGTCAGCTCGACTGCGTCACCGAAGGCCGACTCGGCGCGGCCGAGGCCCTCCTCGACGACCGGCTGCTTGCGGATGCGCTCGACGGCATCCTCGCCGCGCTCGGCGAGCGAGGTGTAGAGGTCGGATGCAACCTTCAGGTACGCCTCGGCGACCTTGCGCAGCTCGTCGGCGGTGAACTTCTCGCGCAGCTCGGCGAGCTCCTCGGGCAGCTCGGACGGCAGGCCGGCGAGGCGGTCGCGAAGAGTCTCCACACCCTCGGTGACCTCTTCCTGCAGACCGGCGATGCGCTCGCGGGCGCCACCGACGCGCCCTTCGACATCATCCTGGGTGGACTCGGCGCGGGAGCGGACCTGGGCGACCACGTCGGCCACGGCCTGCACCACGACGTCACCGGCACCTACGGCCGCGTACAGCGAAGTCTTGACATTGTCGATGGTCTTCTGGTCAGTCATCGGCTTTCTCCTGTTCAACGATGGGGGGGTCGAGTTCCGGCGTCTCGGATCCGGAACGCTGTTGTTCTTGTGTCCGAAGCTCGGACGTCCCGGATTCGGCCGACTCTGCCGAGTCGTTCTCGCGACAGAACGACTCGTAGATTTCGAGCAGCACTTGCTTCTGCCGCTCGGTGATGGCCGTATCCGCAAGCAGGGCGTCACGAACGGGACCGTGGGGCCGTTGCTCGAGGTAGCCCGCCTGGACGTACAGGACCTCCGATGACACCCGGAGACCCTTCGCTATCTGCGCAAGCACCTCGGCCGAGGGCTTGCGCAACCCGCGCTCGATCTGGCTCAGGTACGGATTGCTGACACCGGCGAGTTGCGCCAATTGCCGCATCGAGACCTGAGCGGCTTCGCGTTGTGCGCGAATGAAGCCACCGATGTCGTGTGCGGCGTTGCTGACTACGCGAGCGGCCACATCTCCTGCGCCGGCTGCATCGCGGTCGTCGCTAGCCATCAGTCCTCCCGAATTGCTGGGCGAGACCCAGTGTAAGAGAGGGTGCTAGCAATTGCAAGCGCTCTGCTAGCAGTAGGTGTACGGCCTACGCCACCGACGCGGCAGTCAGCCGAACATCAACGAGGAGAGCGTGTAGATCAACAATCCGGCGATGGAACCGACCACGGTGCCGTTGATCCGGATGAACTGAAGGTCCCGCCCCACCTGCAGTTCGATCTTCTTGCTCGCTTCCTCGGCATCCCAGCGTTCGACGGTGTCGGAGATGACCCCGGTGATCTCGTCGGTGTAGTTGACGACGACGTATCGAGTTCCCACCATCACCCACCCGTCGACCTTGGTTCTCAGCTCGTCGTCGTCGCGCAGTCGTTCGCCGATGCGGACGACGTTCTCGGCGACCTTCGTCCGCAGTGTGCTGCCGGGATCGTCGACGGACTCCATGATGAGGCGCTTGGCCACCTTCCACGTCGCGGCCGCCAGCCCGGTGACCTCTTCGCGGCCCATGATCTCGGCCTTGATCTTTTCGGCCTTCTCCATGGTGACGGGGTCGTTCTGCAGGTCGTCGGCGAAATCGACGAGGAAGCGGTTGGCCGCCTGGCGGACCTCGTGTTCGGGGTTCGAGCGCACCTTCCAGGTGAATTCGACGAGCTCGCGGTGGATCTTCTCACCGAGCATCAGGTCGACGAACTTGGGCGACCAGGACGGCGAGTCGCGGGTGACGATGCGGTCGATGGTCTCCTGGCTGCCGAGGGCCCACTGGTGCGCGCGCTCGGCAAGCAGGTCGAGGATGGGCAGCTGACGATTCTCGCGGAGTAGTTCACCGAGCACTCGCCCGATGGGCGGTCCCCACTCCGGCTCCGCCAGCCTGCGCACGATGGTGCTGTCGATGATCTGCTGCACGTCCTCGTCGCGCAGCACCTCGACGAGTCCGCGCAGGACGGTCGCCGTCTCGGCGGCAATGCGCTCGGCGTGTTTCGGCTGCGCCATCCAGGTACCGAGCCGCAGCGGGACCTGGGCCGCCTCGACCTTGGCGGACACCACTTCGGGTGCCAGAAAGTTCTGACCCACGAAACTGCTCAGGCTGGCACCTAGCTGATCCTTCTTCCGTTTGATGATCGCCGTGTGCGGGATGGGCAGGCCGAGTGGATGACGAAACAGCGCGGTCACGGCGAACCAGTCAGCCAGCGCACCGACCATTCCGGCCTCCGACGCGGCCCGCACATAGCCGACCCACTCCCCCGCGCCCCGCGATTCCTGCCACCGGCACACGAGGTAGACCAGCGTGGCGAACACGAGGAAACCCGTCGCCACAGCCTTCATCTTGCGAAGGTCGCGCCGCTTCTCGCCGTCATCGAAAGCAGAAAGACTCAATTGCTGCACAGTTGCCATTGTGCCGAAGGTCGACGACGCGGCGCTCACCTGAGGCGGACGCGCGAGGGGCACAGACGGCTTTGTGCGGCCCGACAACAGCCGAGCACTAAGCTGGGAGAGGATTGCGACACGAAACGGATGTGGACAAGCTCAGTGGCGAATGACGACCTGAAGGATGCCGAGCAGGTGACGGAGTCGATGACGAAGCTGGAGAAGGCGACAAAGCCCGATGGGCGTAAGCGCCGCTGGCGCGAGCACAAGATCGCGCGCCGGGAGGAACTCGTCGACGGAACGATCGCCGCCATCCGCCTGCGTGGACGTGACATCGGCATGGATGAGATCGCCTCGGAAATCGGCGTCTCCAAGACCGTGCTGTATCGCTATTTCGCCGACAAGAGCGATCTCACCAATGCCACCATGGCCCGCTACGTGGAAACCACGCTGGCACCCCGGATCTACGAGGCCATCGGCGAAGATCTCGACGACTTCGAACTCACCCGCGCCACGATCACCGCCTACGTGGAAACGGTCGCATCCGATCCCGACGTGTATTTGTACATCATGTCGAACGGTTCAGGGCCGGGCCGCGACACGGTGGCCGATTCCGAACGGATGATCGCCGAGGTCCTCTCGACGGTGCTCGGCGAGCGACTGCGTCAGATGGAGATGGATTCCGGAGGCGCGGTGCCGTGGGCGTACGGCATCGTCGGCGGTGTCCAGTTGGCTACCCACTGGTGGATCTCGAACCGATCGATGTCGGTGGAGGATTTGATCAACTACCTGACGATGATGACCTGGGGAGGCATCACCGGCATCGCTGCCTTCAACGGTTCGCCCGCGCGATTCAACGCGGCACCGCACCCGCTGCTTCCCACGACCGACGAGTAGACGCTCACTCAATATTGTGTAACCAGAAGTAACAGGTAAACTCGGGGTCATGAACGACTCCGAGGAAGAAGAGGGTTACCGCGGGCCGGCCGAAGTCGTGGTGGGTGAGCTGCCCGCCGTGACGGTGCAGGTCCAGCTCGCAGGAAATTTCGAACCCATCAGTGGACGCTACGTCTGGCACGGCCGTGTACGCACGCTGACGGAAGCCCTCGGCGACGACGCCGACCTCTCGCCCGGCACGGAGCTCCGCATCACGGGCCCCGAAGGTACCGCCACCGCCAAGATCACAGGGGTGGATCTGTGGGGCAGCCACCTCGTCGACGGGGTCACCCCGCCACCGTTCAGCAGGGTGTGAACCCTGGTTCATGCGTCGGCGGAGCCTGAATGTGGCACTGTTCGTAAATGGCAGACAACACAGCGGGCTTCTGGGAGACACCGGCCGCAAAAGTGCTGCGGTTCCGTCCCGGCATGCAGATCGCCGATCTCGACCGTCGAGGCACGCCCGGATTCGTGGGCGGCAAGACCGAAGGGACGCGTGTCCTCCACGAACGGGGAGCCGTCCTCTCCTCGTTGCAGGAGAAACTCCACGCCAACGGACGGTCCGGCGACAATCGGTCGGTGCTCCTCGTCCTCCAGGGCATGGATACCGCAGGCAAGGGCGGAATGGTCCGCCACGTCATCGGGCACGTCGACCCGCAAGGCGTAGACCACGTGGCATTCGGGGTGCCCACCGAAGAGGAGAAGCGGCACCACTTCTTGTGGCGGGTCACGAAGGCGTTGCCCCGCGGCGGGCAGCTGGGTGTCTTCGACCGATCCCATTACGAGGATGTCCTGGTGGTGCGCGTACACGATCTGGTCCCCGAATCCGTGTGGTGCGGACGCTATGACGAGATCAATCAGTTCGAGAGGGAACTCGTCGGCACCGGCACCACTTTGGTGAAGGTTGCCATGTTCGTGTCCCTGGACGAACAGAAGTCGCGACTGCAGGAGAGACTGGAACGCCCGGACAAGTACTGGAAGTACAACCCGGGCGATGTCACCGAGCGCAAGTTGTGGCCGGCGTATCAAGACGCGTATCAGGCGATGCTCGACAAGACCTCGACGGACGACGCGCCGTGGTACGTGGTGTCGTGTGACCGTAAGTGGTACAGCAGAATTGCGGTGAGCGAATTGCTGATCCACGCTTTCGAAGGCCTTCGTCTCGAATGGCCTCCAGCCGATTTCGACATTGACACGGAGAAGCGGCGACTCGCGGAGTCGTGAGGAAACGCGGTCGCTCAGAAGAGGTGTGGCGTGTCGTGATGCACCCGATGATCGTGGCGCACGGTGCCGCCGTACAGCGCCATGGCTGCTGCGAGCGCGACGACGCACAACGAACCGGCGATCACTGCCCAGCCGCCCTCACCGGACCCGGCAGCGACAAGGAACCCGGCGATGCAGACCACCGCGAACAGGACGAGCGCGAAGCTTGTCCACGCGGCGAAGAGATTGAGTTTCATCGGTACTCACCTCACCTGGTGGAATCTGTGTCCGACGGTACGCCGGACCGGAATCGGCGACAAGATGCCCACGGCGTCGACGGCGTTTTCGCGCCCGCCGACGTGGGTATTCGAGCCGAATGAACGTACCCGGTCTTTTACGCAAGACGGAGTCCGCAAGCTTTCTCGACAACGCGAGCGCGCTGCTACAGCGCAGGATCACTGCCAGGCTCCGCGGCACCGAAGTCCGTGAAGTTCTGCGGGGTTCGTGGCTGGGCCATCCGTTGCATCCTGTGCTTGTGACAGTCCCGATCGGTGCCTGGTCCGGGTCCCTCATTCTGGATACGGTGCTGCGCGATCACGTCGCCGCGCGGCGGTTGATCGGTTTCGGCCTTCTCTCCGCGGTGCCCACACTCACGACCGGGTGGGTGGATTGGGCCGAACGCGACGTGACGCAACGCCGCGTCGGCCTCATTCACGCGGGCGCTAACGCAGTCGGGATCGCTGCCTTCCTTGCGTCGTTCATGCGCCGCCGCCGCGGTACCGACGCGCGAGCCGTCGCGCTGAGCGTCGCCGGGTTTCTCGCGGTCGGCGCCGGCGGCACGCTGGGCGGGCATCTGACCTACGCAATGGGCGCAGGAGTCGGCGAAGTGGAGCGCAGTCCGTCAGCGGACACGCTTCCCTTGTCGAGAGGATGAGGAAGAAACGAGGAACGTCATGATCGTGCTCGGGTTGATCTTGCTCTTGATCGGATGGCTGGCCAATCTCAACTGGCTCTGGGTTCTCGGCATCATTCTCCTGGTGATCGGTGCAATTCTGTGGATCCTCGGCTCCACCGGACGCGCTGTCGGCGGCAGGCGCCACTGGTACTAGATCGCGACACCGGCCGGTCCCGTGAACCCTGTCCTGTGACAGCGTCGGAGCCGGTCGGTTTACAAACCCACAGTTCGGGAATCCCCTGGCATGACCGCCACTCATCGCCAGCCGAGACCCGACTCCTGCATCGGTCAAACGATCAGAACGACCCATCTCGTCACGGCCCGGCGGTTACGGATATCGATGATCTCCGGCAACGCGGGTCCCTTGACCGATGCGGGCGGTGACGTCGGCGGGCAGAGCATCCATTTGGCGGAACTGTCCGCTGCCCTCACCCGCGAGGGCCACGACGTCACCGTCTATACGCGCCGCGCCGACGAAGATCTCCCTGACCGCTTCACCACGCCGAGCGGGTACACGGTCGTACAGGTGCCGGTCGGTCCGCCCCAGCCGATGCCGGAAGCGGAAGTACTGCCGCTGATGGGAAGTTTCGGCAACTTCCTGAAGAACGAATGGGAAGCCGAGAGGCCGGACATCGTCCACGCCCACTACTGGATGTCGGGCATTGCGACGCAGCTCGCGGCGCGACTCCTCGGTATCCCGACCGTGCAGACCTTCCACGCCCTCGGCGTTGTCGAGGAGCGATTCCAGGGCCCGGTGTCGTGCCCGTCCAATCGCGTCCACCTCGAGCAGTTGATCGCCCGCGGAGCCACCCGGGTGGTGGCGACGTGTACGGACGAAGTATTCGAACTGGCACACCTCGGTCTGCCGCGTTCCCGCACCTCGATGGTTCCCTCCGGTGTCGACGTCGCGGAATTCACCCCGGACGGTCGCGCCGACGACAAGGGGATGCGTCATCGCATCGTGATGGTCGGCAGGCTCGCCCCGAGTAAGGGTTACGACACCGCCATCGAGGCTCTCACCCACCTTCCGGACACCGAGCTGGTGATTGCAGGCGGACCTGCAGCCGAGCAGGTGGCCGACGATCCGGAAGCGTCACGACTGCTGTCCCTGGCACGTGTCGCCAAGGTGGGCAAACGAGTACGGATCATCGGCCACGTTCGGCACGACGTCATGCCGTCGCTGCTGCGCTCCGCAGACGCCGTGGTGTGTACGCCGTGGTACGAGCCTTTCGGCATGGTCCCTCTGGAAGCGATGGCCTGCGGCACACCAGTGGTCGCCTCCGCCGTCGGCGGTATGCGGGACACGGTGGTCGACGGAATCACGGGACGGCTGATCTCACCCCGGAACCCGGTACGCCTGGCGGAAGCGCTGCGGCAGATCTTCGACGACGACGCTCTACGCGCCGGTTACGGCATGGCAGGGTGCGACCGCGCCCGCGCCCGGTACTCGTGGGATCGTGTCGCCACCGACACACTCCGCGCCTATGGACGGTGCGTCTCCGCTCCCCCGCGAACCAGCCGAACGGGCGCGCACTGATCGTCCGCGCCGGTTCTCGTCGAAAATTGCGTTCGAAGGCCGCGCTGCCGCTGTCAGGCAGTTCTTCCGTGCCACGCCCCGAGCGCACTGTCGACCGACGAGAAGCACGGGTAGCTCGATTCCTGACCTGCCGCCCGCAACAGCCGATACAGCGGACGGCCGCAGATCATGGCCCAGTGCCGCCCGTCCCGGATGTTCGATGCGTGGACGCTGTCGAGAACCGACAGTCCTGCCGTCCCGATGAAGTCGACCTTCGACATGTCGAGGATGAATTGCCCCTCAGGCGAAATCCGGGTGCAGACGTATTCATGGAAAACGGGTGCACTGAACAGGTCGATGTCACCTCGCACTCCGACCACCATCACGCCCGAACCTATTCGCTCGGAATGAAATTCTGCGCTCGCGCAGCGTGTCGGAGCGGTACAGACCGCCGAAAGGACTACTTTCGGTGTGTAGTCGACGCCCGTCCCCGCGCCCGAACAGGCCAATTCAGGTTCTGGGACCCCTGGAACAACAGACATGGCTCACCCCATCTCGAACATTGAGAGGGGAAGCGGAGCACCTGCAGACAAAACCCGACCTCGGACACCTCTCACCGTCTGCTGCGGCAGCGCTTCCCGACATCGGCTGTGTGTTCAACCTCGGTTCGAGACTACTCCCGGCAGTGATGTGTCACAAGGAAATAACAGATCCCCTTGGCGACATCTGCGCAGGTGAGCTATTACAAAGCGTTACCTACGGGCGCGTGTCTCGCGACGGCCTGCACCACTTGCTCGGCGACCACGCGCAACTTTACGTTTTCCTGTTGCGAGCGCGCGACGAGGACGTCGAACGCAGCTCCGGCATCTACGCCCCGCAACGCCATGACGATGCCCTTGGCCTGGTCGATCACGGCCCGCGAATCATTTGCGATCCGCAACTGTTGGACCAGGTTCCTCGCTTCTTCACATCGTCGTGCATGACGCAGTGCGACGGACGCCGCATCCACGTACAACCCGAGCACCGACTGATCGATGTCATCGAACGCGTGGGGACGGGTGCCGTAGAGATTCAAGGCACCCAGCATCTCGACACCCGCCGACCGGTGGTCTGCTGGAGGGCCGCCGTCTCTCAACGGCACCGACAAGAAGCTACTCGGTTGGGCAGCATCGCTGTGCGAGACTTCGCGCAGGCGCGCAACTTCATCCGACGTTGCGACCACGGTGGCCGGCCCAGCCGCGCGTAGCAGCGTGATCGCGGCCGTTTCCGCTCCGGTGAACGCCTGAACCACCTGCCTGCACAGGGTGTCCAACTGGGTAATGACGCTGTCTTGTGTCTCGAGAAGCCGCAGCACCGCCTCGAGCGACACGGTGACGGGATCGGCGTCCGTGGGGGCGCCGACGCTCGTGGAAGTCTGCCGCCGGAGGTCGTTCCGCATCCACTCGTCTCCTCTGACCACATGCCCCGTCGAGAGCTTGAGGAACGCTCATCGCTCCGCCAACATTACCTGCGAATACGTACCGCACGGACTGGTTTGATCGGTGTTGTTCTGCGGTATTCCACCTGCGGTGTCTCCGGATCGCTACCCTGACTTTTCACGACCGCGAGCCGGCACACTCCCGCCGACAACCCGGTACGCCCGACCCGGAGGTCTCATGGCCATCGCCAAGACAATCGAACCCGACCAGGATCACACTCATCCTGTCGTCGAACTGCGCGTGCGAGCAACGCCCGATCAGCTCTCCGTATTGCGCGCCCTGGCAGCCACCGTTGCCATCCACGAAGATTTCGACCTCGACTCCATCGCCGACATCAAATTGGCCATGGACGAGATCTGTACCCAGTTGATCGTCCGTGCCACGGCCGACGCGGTCCTGGTGTGCCGGCTGCAGTACCTCGACGGCACCCTGCGGGTGGCCGTGTCGAGCACCACCACCACCATCGATTCACTCGGACCGCGCTCGTTCGGCTGGCACGTACTCCATGCCCTGACCGATTCCGTCGACATGCGAAACGAGCCGGACCCTCCCACGTCGGGATTCGTCACCACCATGGAATTCACCAAGGTGAAGAACGGCTCGATTCTGTGACGTCCGATACTCGCGGTGGGGGGCAGACGGCGCGCTGGCCGGACGAGTATCACGATGTGGCAGCACTGTTCGAGCGGAAGGCCGCGCTCGAAGAGAACGATCCTGAGCGACGGGTTCTGCGCGACGCGTTGGTGACGCGTTGCCTCCCCCTCGCGGAGCACATTGCCCGTCGATTCGACGGGCGAGGCGAGGCGCACGACGACCTGGTGCAGGTTGCGCGCCTCGGCCTCGTCAATTCGGTAGACCGCTTCGATGTCACCCGCGGGTCCGACTTCGTCTCCTTCGCGGTTCCCACCATCATGGGCGAGGTACGCCGGCATTTCCGCGATACCGGGTGGGCAGTGCGGGTGCCGCGACGCATGAAGGAACTGCATCTGGCTCTGAGTCTTGCGGTGGCCGAGCTGTCGCAGACCCTCGGCCACGCCCCCACGGTCAGCGAGCTGGCCGACCATCTCCACATCGATCAGGAGGACGTGGCGCAGGGCCTCCTCGCCGGCAACGCTTACCAAACGGTCTCCGTGGACAACACGTCGTCCGAGCGGTCCGGCGAACTGTCCATGGTGGAGACGATCGGTGACTACGACGCCGCGATGGACGAAGTGGAGAACCACGAGACCCTACGCCCTCTGCTCGATTCACTGCCCGAACGGGAGCGGACCGTCCTGATGCTCCGGTTCTTCGGAAACATGACTCAGACGCAGATCGCCGATCGCGTCGGCATCTCCCAGATGCACGTCTCCCGGCTGCTGGCGAAGACGCTGGCGTCGCTCCGCGACCAGCTCGGTGAGGCGTGAGTCAGATCGTTGCCACGTCGATCACGAACCGGTACCGCACGTCGCTGGCCACCACGCGGTCGTAGGCTGCGTCGATCTCGTCCGCCGAGATCACCTCGATCTCCGCGCCGATGCCGTGCCGGGCGCAGAAGTCCAGCATCTCCTGGGTCTGGGCGATCCCGCCTACCATCGACCCGGCGAGACTGCGCCGGTTGGCGGCGAGACTGAACGCGCGCACCTCGATCGGCTTCTCCGGCAGGCCCAGCTCGACGAGGGTTCCGTTGATCGCGAGCATCGACATGTACGCGTCGATGTCCAGGTTCACCGACACCGTGTTGACGATGAGATCGAACCGGCTGCGCAGCGTTCTGAACGTCTCCGGATCCGAGGTGGCGTAGTAGTGATCGGCGCCGAATTTCAGCCCGTCCTCCTTCTTGCCGAGTGACTGGCTCAGAACCGTGACTTCGGCGCCCATCGCATGTGCGATCTTCACACCGACGTGTCCGAGGCCGCCCATGCCGATGACGGCGACCTTCTTGCCCGGGCGGGCGCCCCAGTGCGCGAGTGGTGAGTACAGGGTGATTCCGGCACACAGCAACGGCGCCGCGACGTCGAGGTCCAGCGCGTCGGGTATGGACACGACGAATCGTTCCGTCACGACGATGTGCGTCGAGTATCCGCCCTGCGTCCACTGACCGTCGCGGCCGCGCGCGTTGTAGGTACCGGTGACCCGGCGCTCGCAGTACTGCTCCTCGTCGGCACGGCAGGCGTCGCACTCACCGCAGGAGTCGACGAAGCAGCCGACTCCGACGCGGTCACCCACGTGGTGACGGGTCACCTCGGAACCGACGGCGGTCACCACACCGGCGATCTCGTGGCCGGGGACGACGGGGTAATGGGTTCCACCCCACTCGTTGCGGGCGGTGTGGATGTCCGAGTGACAGATGCCCGCGAACTTGATGTCGATGAGAACGTCGAGCGGTCCGAGCTCACGGCGTTCGATGGTGGTCTTCTCGAAGGCGCCCTCGGCGGACGGCACTGCATATGCTGCGGCGGTAACCATGCATACATGCCTACCTGGTTGCATCAGTGAACGCACATGCGGGACCGTGTCCGACGACAACGGCCCCGCATGGACGGCTCGAACTCAGTCTTCGAGTTCTTCCTTCTCGGCCCGACGGCGCAGCCGCCTCGCTGCCGCCACGAGGTTCCGCAGCGAGGGCTCGAGCTGCCAGTAGTGACGGGTCTTGAGACCCCCGTCGGGATTGGCCCACAGCCGCTCCAGGGAGACCGATTCACTGGCCTCGGTGAGCAGTTCGTCCAGCTCGTCGATGTCGGGTATCCGCGCCGACCGGCTCTCGTACACACCGGGACCCACTCCGTGAGTCAGAGCCCGCTCCTTGATGGCATCGAGCACCCAGGTGATGGACCGGGTGGCCACGATGGCGGTGACGTCCGCGTCGAGGCGTTCGATGGCATCGACGACCGAGGCGCGGCTCGTGTAGGTGAGGTGGGTGTGGATCTGCGTCTCCGGCTTCGCACCACCGGTGGCGAGACGGAACGCATCGACCGCCCACTCGAGATACGCCTCCCGGCCGTCTTCGCGCAGGGGCAGCAGCTCCCGGATGGCCGGCTCGTCCACCTGAATGATCGCGATGCCCGCGGCTTCCAGATCGGCGATCTCGTCGCGGATCACCAACGCCAGTTGGTCGGCCGTTTCGTATAACGGCTGATCCTGCCGCACGAACGACCGGGCGATCATCGTCACCGGACCGGTGAGCATGCCCTTGACAGGCTTGTCCGTCAGGGATTGTGCATACGAGATCCACTCGACCGTCATCGGCTTCGGCCTCGACACGTCTCCGTAGAGGATCGGCGGACGTGTGCACCGGGAGCCGTATGCCTGCACCCAGCCGTTGTGGGTGTACGCGTAGCCCTCGAGGAGCTCCGCGAAATACTGGATCATGTCGTTGCGCTCGTGCTCGCCGTGCACCAGCACGTCCAGACCGATGTCTTCCTGCAACCGGATGGTGTTCTCGATCTCGGCTCGAATCCGCTTGTGGTACTCGTCCCACTCGAGGCGTCCCTCCCCCAGCTCATAGCGAGCCTGACGGATCTCGGTCGTCTGCGGAAAAGAGCCGAGCGTCGTCGCGGGAACCAGGGGCAGATTCAGCCGCTCCTGTTGAGCGACGCGCCTCTCCTCGTACGGAACACGGGCACGGTCGGACGACTTGATGGCGTTGACCCGAGCGCGCACGGCGTGCTTGAGCTTGAAGTGCACGGAGGTGGGCCGTTTGCGCCACCTCTCCGACGGACCCTCGGTGAGGGCCTTGGCGAGCGACACGACCTCGCCGACCTTCTGCTTGGCGAACGCCAGCCGGTCGGCCACGTCACCCTGGATGTCGTACTCGGACAACACGTCGTAGGGCACGTGCAGCAACGACGTGGAAGTCGACACCACGAGATCCGGAACGACGTCCTTGATCGTATTCAAGTACGTCAGCGTGTTGTACCGGTCGACCCTCCACACATTGCGGCCGTCGACCACACCGGCGTAGATACGCTTGCGCCGGATGCCCGGGATCTTCGCCAGGTCGTCGGCGCTCATCCGGTGGCTGACGAGGTCGAGGCCGAGAGCTTCGACCTTGGTCGCTGCGAGGATTGCGAGTGCTTCACCCAGGTGGCCGTACGGGCCGGTGACGAGGACGCGAGGACGCAGCGGTGCGTGCGACAGCTTGTCGTAGGCCCGTGTGAGTGCGGCCAACTCGTCGGGTGTGCGGTCTTCGGTGAACGACGGCTCGTCGAGCTGGACGCACGTGGCGCCGGCCTTCGCGAGCTGCTCGAACAGCAGCTCGTACGCCGGCAGGATCTCGTCCAGCAGGTCGAGCGGCGAGAAGCCGTGCCGCCGGGACGTCGGCCCGACCTTCGACAGCAGCAACAGCGACACGGGGCCGAGCACAACGGGACGCAGTTCGATTCCGCGCGCCTTTGCCCGTTCGAACTCGTCCAGCAGCGTCTCGGAACGCAGAGCGAAGGTGGTGTTCTCGTCCAGTTCGGGCTGGCGGTAGTGGTAGTTGGTGCCGAAGAACCGCACCAATTCGAGGGGCGGGAAGTCGGGCCGGCCGCGACACATCGTGAAGTAGAAGTCCAGCGGGTCCAGTTCGCTCTCGAGTGCTGCGAACCGCTCGGGCACCGCACCGAACAGCAGCGCGTTGTCGAGTACGTGGTCGTAGTAGGAGAACGTGTTGCCCGGGACCTGGGTCAAACCGGTCGCGGCGAGCTCACTCCACGTCTCTTCCTGCAGGTCGCGCCCGACGGCGACGAGTTCTTCCTTCGTGCTCGTGCCATGCCAGTAGGACTCGAGGGCGCGCTTGAGTTCGCGGTGCGGTCCGATGCGGGGATACCCCAGGATGCTGGATCCGTATGTTGCGGTGCTGGACATGCGGTCGACCTTTCTGGGCTCAGTCCGATGGCGGGAGATGCCGGGACTCGATGCACCTGTGCGCCTCTCACAACCGTGGTCGTGAAAGGCGCACAGGGTAGTCGCCTACCTACCTACTAGCTTGCCTTCTTGCTGGCCCGGCCGTTCTCGGCGTATTCGTAGAAGCCTGCGCCGGCCTTCTTGCCGACGAGTCCCGCCTCGACCATGCGGAGCAGCAGCGGCGGTGCCGAGTACAGGGGCTCCTTGAACTCCTCGTACATGGAGTCGGCAATGGACTTGACTGTGTCCAGGCCCACCAGGTCGGTCAGCGCGAGCGGACCCATCGGGTGTGCAAGACCGAGCACTGTCGCCTTGTCGATGTCTTCCTTGGTGGCGAAGCCCGACTCCACCATGCGGATGGCGGAGAGCAGGTACGGCACCAGCAGGGCATTGACGACGAAGCCGGAGCGGTCTGCGGAACGGACGACCTGCTTGCCCAGCACATCGCTCGCGAAGGCTTCGGCCCGCTGGGACACCGTCGAGCTGGTCTTGAGGGTGGTCACCAATTCGACGAGTGGGAGCACCGGCACGGGGTTGAAGAAGTGCATGCCGATCACCCGTTCAGGCGACTTCGTGGCGATGCCCAGCTTCATGATCGGGATCGACGACGTGTTGGACGCCAGCACCGCATTCGGATCCGTCACGACCGAGTCGAGTTCGGTGAAGATCTCGCTCTTCACCTTCTCGTCCTCGACGACGGCCTCCACGACGAGCTGCCGATCCGCGAAATCACCGAGATCGGAGGTGAACCGCAACCGCCAGGCGGCCTGTTCCCGCTCGCGTTCGGTGATCTTTCCGCTGCTCACGCCGCGGTCGAGCGAACGCAGGATGCGCGAACGCCCTGCCGCCGCAAGCTCACGGGTCTGCTCGAACACCAGAACATCGACGTGCGCGCGAGCGCACACCTCTGCGATTCCGGCGCCCATGATCCCGGCGCCGATAACGCCGACGCGCTGAATTTTTTCGCTGGTCACGTCGTCAGCTCCTTTTCGTCTTGTGGAGTCGTCGCCCCGGGAGGGGCCTGGAAAAAGGGCCCTCCCGGGGGTCGGGATTGATCAGGTCACACCGTGATCGGTCGAAGCCTTGTCGAGGACAAGGCTCAGTGGAACTGACCCTCTTCGGTGGAGCCCTTCAGAGCAGCCGTCGACGTGTTGGGGTCGACCGTGGTGGCGATGCTGTCGAAGTAGCCGGCACCGACCTCACGCTGGTGCTTGATGGCGGTGAAGCCACGCTCCTCGGCGGCCTTGAACTCGCGCTCCTGCAGGTCGACGAAGGCGGTCATGCCCTCACGGGCGTAGCCGTGGGCCAGGTCGAACATGCCGTAGTTGAGCGAGTGGAAGCCGGCGAGGGTGATGAACTGGAACTTGAAGCCCATCGCGCCGAGCTCCTTCTGGAATTTCGCGATGGTCGCGTCGTCCAGGTGGGCCTTCCAGTTGAAGGACGGCGAGCAGTTGTAGGCGAGCAGCTGGTCCGGGAATTCGCTGCGAACGGACTCGGCGAACCTCTTGGCGACTTCGAGGTCCGGCACGCCGGTCTCCATCCAGATGAGGTCGGCGTACGGCGCGTATGCCTTGGCGCGAGCGATGCACGGCTCGATGCCGTTCTTGACGCCGTAGAAGCCCTCGGCAGTGCGGGTTCCGTCCAGGAACTCCTGGTCGCGCTCGTCCACGTCGGACGTGATGAGGGTCGCGGCCTCGGCATCGGTGCGGGCGATGACCACGGTGGGGACGTCCGCGACGTCGGCCGCGAGGCGAGCCGAGGTCAGGGTGCGGATGTGCTGCTGGGTGGGGATCAGCACCTTGCCACCGAGGTGACCGCACTTCTTCTCCGACGCGAGCTGGTCCTCCCAGTGCGAACCGGCGACACCGGCCGCGATCATGGCCTTCTGCAGCTCGTAGACGTTGAGCGCGCCACCGAAGCCTGCTTCGCCGTCGGCGACGATCGGGGCGAGCCAGTTTTCGACGGACGTGTCGCCCTCGACCTTGGCGATCTCGTCGGCGCGCAGCAGCGCGTTGTTGATGCGGCGCACGACCTGCGGGACCGAGTTGGCCGGGTAGAGGCTCTGGTCGGGGTAGGTGTGTCCCGACAGGTTCGCGTCGCCGGCGACCTGCCAACCGGACAGGTAGATGGCCTTGAGGCCTGCACGAACCTGCTGAACGGCCTGGTTACCGGTCAGTGCGCCCAGCGAGTTGATGTAGTCCTCGTTGTTCACGAGGTCCCAGAGGATCTCGGAACCACGGCGTGCGAGGGTCTGCTCTTCGACAACGGTGCCCTGGAGCTTGGTGACCTGCTCCGCCGTGTAGTTGCGGGTTACTCCCTTCCAGCGCGGGTTGGTGTCCCAATCCTGCTGAATCTCAGCTGCGGTCTTCGGGGTGCCGGTGGTCGACATCAAGACTCCATCTCTTCGATCTGCTGGTCCGGTACGGATGTACTGCTTCACATCCTTGCCAGGCCCTTCTTAGGTACGTACTGAGAATGACACAAGCAAAAAGTGCCGTCTACCTGTTGCTAATGCCAATCTTCGCTAGCTTTTCACCACGCCTTGCAAACTTTGCGAAGAAGGATTGGGGCTCGACCTCTCCGTTCGGGGAGGAAAGATACCCGTCAGTAGCAAAAAGGCGCAGGTCGTGAACGCAATGCACGCAACTTGCCGTACACAGATAGTCGGGGCCACCCGACGCGGCCGACGCGGCCGGTTCTCCGGAAGCCGGCGTCGTTCGCAACCGAATTGTGATGGCAATCACCAGGGAGTTTCGGCCGCGTGGCCTCGGCGCACCGGTCGGTGGCACTTCCGGCGCCTCCAATGCACCAAAGGGTCACTCGCTCGGCCGCCGCGGGCGCACACCACCCGCGAAGGCTGCGAAGCCGCTGTTGCGAACCCCGCGAACCGTTCGTATCCTGGGGAAATGTCGAAGACCTTCGTCGGTACCCGGTTGCGCCAGCTCCGCACCGAGCGAGGCATGAGCCAGGCCGCACTGGCCAAGACGCTCGAGATCTCCGCCAGCTACCTCAACCAGATCGAGCACGACGTCCGGCCGCTCACCGTGCCGGTCCTGCTGCGGATCAGCGAGGTGTTCGGCGTCGACACCACCTTCTTCTCCTCCCAGGACGACACCCGACTGATCGCAGAGATGCGGGAGGTTGCCCTCGACCAGGAGATGGGCATCGACGCCGACGCGCAGGAGATCGCGGAGATGGTGGCGTCGCATCCGGGTCTGGCGAAGGCCATGGTCAACATGCACCGCCGTTTCCGCAACACCACCGCACAGTTGGCGGCCGCCACCGAGGACCGATTCAGCGACGGCAGCGGCAGCGGTTCCATCACGATGCCGCACGAAGAGGTCCGGGACTACTTCTATCAGCGTCAGAACTATCTGCACGAGCTCGATACTGCGGCGGAAGAGCTCACGGCCCGCCTGCGTTTCCACCGCGGCGACGTGGGTGGTGAAATGGCCCGCAGGCTGGAGACGGTGCACGACGTGCAGATCGTCCGGCGGATCGACCTGGGCGAGAACGTGCTGCACCGGTACGACCCGGAGTCGCGGTTGCTGGAGATTTCGACGCACCTCTCGGGCGGGCAGCAGGTGTTCAAATTCGCCACCGAGCTGGCCTACCTGGAGTACGGCGAGCTCCTCGACAAGATGGTGGCGGAGGGCGGTTTCACCAGTGACGAGTCGGTTGCGCTGGCCCGGCTGGGACTCGCCAACTACTTCGCTGCCGCGACCGTGCTGCCCTACGGGCAATTCCACGATGTCGCCGAAGACTTCCGGTACGACATCGAGCGCCTGTCGGCTTTCTACTCGGTCAGTTACGAGACCGTCTGCCACCGCCTCTCCACCTTGCAGCGGCCGAAGCTGCGCGGTGTGCCGTTCATGTTCGTCCGCGTCGACCGCGCCGGGAACATGTCGAAGCGCCAATCCGCCACGGGCTTCCACTTCTCGACGAGCGGTGGCACCTGCCCGCTGTGGAACGTCTACGAGACGTTCGCGTACCCGGGCAAGATCATGAATCAGATCGCGCAGATGCCCGACGGCCGCCGGTATCTCTGGGTCGCGCGCACAGTCGAGCGTCGCGCCGCCCGCTACGGTCAGCCTGCCAAGATCTTCGCCATCGGGCTCGGCTGCGAGATCCGGCACGCCCATCGCCTGGTCTACGGCGACGGACTCGACCTCGACGAGTCCAATCCCGGCACGCCGATCGGCGCCGGCTGCCGGGTGTGCGAGCGGGTCAACTGCCCGCAGCGGGCGTTCCCGCCTCTGGGCAAACAACTCGACATCAGTGAGCACCGCAGTTCGGTGTCCCCCTACCTTATTCGGTGAGGGACTGCACTTTCCGCAGCGTGCCGCTGCCCTGTGAGCGCTTGTTCACACGTCTGTAATTCGCGACACGAAGACGTCACCGAGAGACATTCAGGCGCAACAACCGCCGCTTAATGTTCGCCCCACGAATACACCTCTGTATACGTGGGGCGGATACATCCGTTCCGGAATACGGGGTTCTCCACCTCCTCCGACGGAAAGGCCCGTACATGCGCACCTTCTCCAAGCGCGCCCTCGCTGCACCGACCGCGCTCGCCGCGATCGGGCTCGTGCTGACCGGATGCGGCAGCAAGGCGTCCGACACGACCGGCGAGTCCACCGCGGCGTCCTGCGTGGACACCTCCGGGGACACGATCAAGGTCGGGTCGCTCAACTCGCTGTCCGGCACCATGGCCATCAGTGAGGTGACCGTCCGGGATTCGATCGCGCTCGCGGTCGACGAAATCAACAGCGCCGGCGGCGTGCTCGGCAAGAAGATTCAGATCGTGGCCGAGGACGGCGCCTCGGAGCCCACCGTCTTCGCCGAGAAGGCCGAGAAGCTGATCAGCAGCGACTGTGTGGCAGCGGTATTCGGTGGCTGGACCTCCTCGAGCCGCAAGGCGATGCTCCCGGTGTTCGAGGACAACAACTCCCTGCTCTACTACCCCGTCCAGTACGAGGGCCTCGAAGATTCGAAGAACATCTTCTACACGGGTGCCACCACCAACCAGCAGATCGTTCCGGCCCTCGACTACTTGAAGGAGAAGGGCGTCAAGTCCCTGTACCTGGTGGGTAGCGACTACGTGTTCCCGCAGACCGCGAACCGCATCATCAAAGCGTACGCCGAGGCAAACGGCATCGACATCAAGGGCGAGGACTACACGCCGCTCGGTTCCACCGACTTCTCTACCATCGTCAACAAGGTCCGCTCTGCCGACGCCGACGCCGTCTTCAACACGCTCAATGGTGACTCGAACGTCGCGTTCTTCCGCGAGTACAAGAATGTCGGACTGACCGCGCAGGACATGCCGGTCGTGTCGGTGTCGATTGCCGAGGAGGAAGTCGGCGGTATCGGCGTCCAGAACATCGAGGGTCAGCTGACGGCCTGGGACTACTACCAGACCATCGACACTCCGGAGAACAAGAAGTTCGTCGACGCGTACAAGGCCCGGTACGGCGCCGCCAAGCCGACGTCGGACCCGATGGAAGCCGCCTACACCTCCGTCTACCTGTGGAAGAACACCGTGGAGAAGGCGAATTCGTTTGCCACGGCGGACGTTCAGGCGAACGCGGACGGTGTCACGTTCGCCGCGCCGGAGGGACTGGTCACCATCGACGGTTCCAACCACCACATCAGCAAGACGGCGCGCATCGGTGAGATCCGGGGAGACGGGCTGATCTACACGGTCTGGGATTCCGGAACCCCGATCGAGCCGGACCCGTACCTGAAGTCCTACCCCTGGGCCGAGTCGCTGGGTAGCTAGCAACACGTCCGACGAGTAGAGGGAAGAGAGAGGACATGCATCGATGGATGTAGTGATCGGACAGTTGTTCACCGGGTTGAGTATCGGATCCATCCTGTTGCTCGCAGCGCTGGGACTGTCACTGACGTTCGGTCAGATGGGCGTCATCAACATGGCCCACGGCGAGTTCATCATGGCGGGTTCGTACACGGCATATGTGGTGCAGCAGGTGATTTCGAGCGCCACCGGGTCCCTGTTCGTCTCTCTGCTCGTCGGCTTCGTGGTCGGGGGCGCCATGGGCGTCCTCCTCGAGGTGACCCTGGTCAAGCGCATGTACCACCGTCCGCTGGACACCTTGCTGGTGACGTTCGGGGTGGGCTTGATCCTGCAGCAACTCGCGAGAGACCTCTTCGGTGCACCGGCGGTCAACGTCGTCGCACCGGGGTGGCTCTCGGGCGGTGTGGAGATTCTGGGAGCGGTAGTTCCCAAGGCGCGTCTGTTCATCCTCGTGCTCGCCGTCGTCTCGGTGGTGGCGCTGTCGCTGGCACTGAAGAGGTCGTCGATGGGCCGTCGTATCCGGGCGGTCGTGCAGAACCGCGACCTGGCCGAGACGAGTGGGATCTCCAGTCGCCGTACCGATGTGACGACGTTCTTCATCGGGTCCGGTCTTGCCGGTGTCGCGGGTGTGGCGCTCACCCTGATCGGCTCGACCAGTCCGACCATCGGTCAGAGCTACCTCATCGACGCCTTCCTGGTGGTCGTGGTCGGCGGCCTGGGGCAGATGAAGGGTGCGGTGATCGCCGCGTTCGCACTCGGCCTGCTGAATTCGTTCATCGAGTACTCGACCACGGCGTCGATCGCCAAGGTCATCGTATTCGTGGTCATCGTGGTGTTCCTCCAGGTTCGGCCACAGGGCCTGTTCGCCGTCAAGACGAGGAGTCTCGTATGAGCATCCTGACGAGTGGCCGTTACCGTGCTTGGGCCGGCTTCGCGCTCGCCGCGCTCCTGCTGTTCGTTCTCGCCCCTGCGGTTCTCAGTGATTTCCGGCTGAGTTTGCTCGGGAAGTTCCTGTGCTTCGCGATCGTCGCAGTCGGTATCGGTCTCGCGTGGGGCCGCGGCGGCATGCTCACGCTCGGCCAGGGTGTGTTCTTCGGGCTCGGCGCCTACATGATGGCCATGCATCTGAAGATTTCGGACGCCGAGCTCCGCGGTGACACCGTGCCGGACTTCATGCAGATCGCGGGCATCCGGGAACTGCCGGGCTACTGGGTGCCGTTCACGTCCCCGGTCGTGACCGTGCTGGGCATTCTGCTGATCCCAGGACTCGTAGCCTTCGCTCTGGGTCTCGGCGTGTTCAAACGCCGCGTCAAAGGCGCATATTTCGCGATCCTCAGCCAAGCGCTCGCCGCCGCGTTCGCAATCCTTCTCGTCGGGCAGCAGACCACCGGTGGCAGCAACGGCCTCAATCGATTTCGCACATTCTTCGGTTTCAACCTGAACGATCCCGCCAACAAACAGATGCTGTTCTTCATCGCCGCCGGCGTTCTCCTCGCGGTGGTGGCCATCGTGCGGCAACTGATGAACAGCCGCTACGGTGAACTGCTCGTCGCCGTCCGCGACCAGGAAGAACGTGTCCGCTTCCTCGGTTACGACCCGGCGAACATCAAACTCGTCGCCTACGTGACCGCCGCCTTCTTCGCCGGGATCGCCGGCGCGCTGTTCGTGCCGATCGTCGGAATCATCTCCCCCGCCGACGTCGGAATCGTCCCCTCGATTGCCTTCCTGATCGGTGTCGCCATCGGTGGCCGCGCCACGTTGCTCGGCCCGGTTCTGGGTGCGATCGGTGTCGCGTGGGCGCAGAGCGCCTTCTCGGAGTCGTTCCCGTCCGGCTGGACCTACGCGCAGGGTCTGCTGTTCATCGTGGTGGTCGGATTCTTCCCGGCCGGGGTTGCCGGCCTGTTCGCACTGCTTAAACGAAAGAAGGCGTCGTCCCACGAGCCGGAACCCACCGAGCCCGGCGACGAGACCGAGGCCACGGAACGAATGGAGCTGGCCCGATGACCACGTCCACCCCAGCCAAGGAACCTGTGCTCGGTGGAAACGCCGGGATGTCGAGCGAGTACCTCGAGGTGCGCGACCTTCGCGTCAGCTTCGACGGATTCAAGGCGGTCGACGGCGTCGATCTCACTCTGCTGCAGGGCGATCTGCGGTTCCTCATCGGACCCAACGGCGCCGGCAAGACCACTCTCGTCGACGCCGTCACCGGGCTCGTCCCCGCGACGGGATCGGTCACGAAATCCGGTGTCGAACTGATCGGCAAGAAGGTTCACCGCATCGCCCGGCTCGGGGTGGGACGCACGTTCCAGACCGCGAGCGTGTTCGAGGAACTGACCGTCCTGCAGAACCTCGACATCGCCGCGGGCGCCGGCCGGTCCGCGCTGACACTGCTGCGCCGACGCAGGACTGTACTCCCCGCCATCGAGGAGGCACTCGACGTCACGGGTCTCGGCAAGCTCCGCAACACCCCGGCGGGGATCCTCGCGCACGGGCAGAAACAGTGGCTCGAGATCGGAATGCTGCTGGTGCAGAACTGCTCGGTACTGCTGCTCGACGAGCCAGTGGCCGGGATGAGCCACGAGGAGCGGGATGAAACGGGTAACCTGCTGCGCCGCATCGGTGGTGAGCGGACCGTCGTGGTGGTCGAGCACGACATGGACTTCATGCGCGCCTTTGCCACGTCGGTGACCGTGCTACACGCGGGAAAGGTGTTGAGCGAGGGCACCGTCGAACAGGTTCAGGCCGACCCCCGCGTGCAGGAGGTCTACCTCGGGACCGCCGCTGCCGGTGCCGCTCCCGAGCTGCAACCGGACGCCCCGACCGGCGACACGATCGACAAGGAGGACAGCGATGCTCGAGCTTGACGGCGTCCGGGCCGGTTACGGCCGAACCGAGGTGATACATGGCGTGTCGCTGACGGTTCCGGTGGACGGCGTAGCAGCGGTGATGGGGCACAACGGTGCGGGCAAGACGACGCTTCTGCGCGCTGCGGTCGGACTGATCTCGGTGAACTCCGGGAAGGTGTTGTTCGACGGCGAGGACGTCACCACCTTGCGCCCCAGCGCGAGGGTTGCGCGCGGGCTCGCCTACGTCCCGCAGGGCCAGCAGTCGTTCGGGCAATTGACCACCGCCGAGAACCTTCAGGTGGTTGCAGACGGCCGCAAGCGCGGAAAGGAACTCATCGGGGAGGCACTCGATCTGTTTCCCGCGTTGCGCGGCCTTCTCGAACGACGGGCCGGTCTGCTCTCGGGCGGTCAGCGTCAGCAGCTGGCCATTGCGCGGGCACTGATCACCGAGCCGAAGATGTTGATTCTCGACGAACCGACCGAGGGCATTCAGCCGTCCGTGGTCGCGGAGATCGAACGCACGATCGTGGCGCTCACACGTCGTGGCGGACTCGGAGTTCTCCTCGTGGAGCAGCACATCGGGTTCGCGCTCGAATCGGCCGAGCGGTATTACGTGCTCGAGTCGGGGCGGGTCACTTCCTCGGGCGCCGGCGGCGCCGCACCCGAGTCCGATGTCCGTACCGCGGTCTCCGACGTCCGTGCGGCGATGGCAATCTGATGGCTCGTCGAGAATCGGCCGGTCCACTGAGCGACCAGGTGTACCTGGCGCTGCGGACCGACCTGATGAGCGGGCAGATTCCGCCCGGACAGCGTCTCGGTGAGGAGCGCCTCGCCGAGACGTACGGAGTGTCCCGGACGCCGGTACGTGAGGCGCTGGCTCGTCTGCTGGCGGACGGGCTCGTGCAGCGCGACGTGGGTGGGCTCTTTCCGTACCGCCCGCGCATCGACGAACTCGCAGGGCTCTACGAACTGCGCATCACGCTCGAACTACAGGGCATCGCCCGCGTCCGGGCCGACGAGTTGTTGCATCACGACCCCGACGTCCTGGGGCCCGAACTCGACAAGTGGTACGCCCTGCGGAAGGAGATGCCGGAGCCCGACGCCGGGTTCGTCGTACTCGACGAGCAGTTCCACACCGTGCTGCTGCGGGCCGCGGGCAACCAGGCGTTGTCGGACGCACTCGTCAACGTGAACGCCAAAGTGCGACCGGTGCGGATGTTCGACTACCTCACGCCCGACCGCATGACTGCGACCATCGACGAGCACATTTCGGTGGCCGAACTGGCGCTCGATCGCAAACTCGATGCCGCATACGACGCACTGTTGACGCACATCAGCGAGTCGCGCGAAGTGGTGATCGAACGCGCCGAGCAGGCGCTTTCGCTCGCGCGCATGGCCTGGGCCGTCCGCGATTGAGACGGAAAGCTCCGCAGTCGCGCACTTTTCTCCACTGGGAAGCCGAGCGAGTGCTAGCGTCTTGCTACCGCTCGGTAACACAGGTTGGGAACCCGCTTCATGCCACGCACTATCCAAGAGAATCTGCTCGGCCGCCGTGTCCTGATCACTGGCGCAGCCCGCGGCATCGGAGCCGGTCTGGCCAGGCGACTCCACGAGCGGGGAGCCCGCGTGGGGCTGCTGGGTCTCGAACCCGAACTCCTCGAGCAGACCGCCACCGCCTGCGGCCGGGCGCCGTGGCGCCTGTGCGACGTCCGCGACCGTGACGCCGTCGAGGACGCCTTCGACTATTTGGCGGACCGGATGGACGGCATCGATGTGGTCGTCGCGAACGCTGGAGTCACCACTCCACCGCAGGTCGTCGACGGTGACCCGGCAGTGATGCGGTACGCCATCGAGGTCAACGTGATGGGTACCTACCACACGCTTCGGGCCGCCGGGCGGTACCTGGGACACCGCAACGGGTATGCCTTGGTCGTGGCGTCGTCGACCGCCATCACCGCACCACGTGGCGTGCATGGCTCCACCAGAGGAGGCGCCGCCGAACTCGGGCGAGCTCTGAGGGAGGAGATGAAGCACCACGGAACCCGAGTGGGTATCGCCACCGTCGGCGACATCGACACCGACCGGACGGTGATCGGGTTCGATGGCGCACCGGTGGCGCCGAGCGGTGGCGTGCTCTTCAAGACTGCCTCGATCACCGTTGCGGTGGACGCGCTCGAACGGGGCATCGCCGGCCGCAAGAGTCGGATCTACACCCCGTCCCGGATGCCCGGCACCGAATCGGTGCGTATGCTCGCCCAGCGAGCCTCGCAGATGACCCGCTCGATCGAAATACCCACGTATGCAACCGTTCCCATGCGGGGGCGATCCCAACGAAAGGGAGCGGCATGAGCGCACGCATTCCACCAGGACGGCTGAAGGAGCTCGGCCCGGTCAACTGGGTGCTGTGGCGGATCCTCTCGGCCGTCGCCGGGGTCCCGGACGCGCATCTGTTCAGCACGGTGGGCCGCACGAAGGGCCTGTTCCGTGCGTGGTTGCACTATTCCGGCAAGCTCATGCCGGGCGGAAAGATTTCCCGCCACGAGACCGAAATGATCATTCTCCGCGTGGCCCATCTGCGGAACTGCGGGTACGAAATGGATCACCACGTGCGCCTCGGACGCCGCGCCGGTATCACCCCGGCACTTCTCGAACAGGTGCTCGAGGGTCCTGGCGCCGAGGGCTGGGATGCACGCCGCCGCGCAATCCTTGCCGCCGTCGATCAACTCGTCACCACCGACAATCTCGACGATGCCGCGTGGTCGGATCTCGGCGCCCACTTCGACGACCGTCGGATGATCGAGTTCTGTTTTCTGGTGACCCAGTACGACGCTCTGGCCACCACGATCGGCACACTGCGGATCGAGCGGGACTATTCGTAGACACCGATCCGACCCACTCCTCTTCGCTAGGCAGGGCGGACGGGTTGGCGGAGAATCGTCCGTAGTTTCGCCGACGCCGTCCTGCGGGCGTCACTGAGATAGATCTCGTGGTGGTCTCCGTTGAAGGCCAGTCCGTGCTCGGGCATGAACTTGTCGTGCAGTCGGGCGAGGGTAGGTGCCTCGTCGTCGTACGAGCCGATGTGCAGGATCTGCACGCTCTGACCTTCGGTGAAGGTGAGCGGGCGCAGCAGGTCGAGAGCGGGCAGCTCCTTCTTGGCAGCGGCGACCGCCCGCGCATCCTCGATGTCGGCCGTGGTGATCCACTCGGGCTGCACGATCATCATCGTCCAATCCCAACTGTCCTTGTCGCGGGTGACGAAGCTGCGCAAGTCCGCGGCACGCCACAGCCCTTCGAGCGGTCCGACGACGAAGTCTCGGCCGTGGTTCTTACTGGCGAATTTGATCGTGTAGGCGGTGGCATACAGCGCCTCGATAGCGGCGGCGTGCTCAGCTGACGTGTTCGGGTCGCCATGGCCGTCCACGGCGATATAGGTCAGCTCCGGGACGTCGACGAGAGCGAACCCTGTGGCGCTCGGCGCGTACAGCTTCTTGTGCGCCTTCTTGCAGTCGTACTTGTCCACGGTGACGCCTTTCCTGTTTCTGCATTTCTGCAGTCGGTGTCTGCGTATGTCGGCCTTGTCTGCGCTGAAGTCTGCATCGATAGTCACCGATTAAGCGCGAAGCGATCGCTGATGTCGAGTCAGGCCGGTGAACAACATCATCGCGTGGCACACCGACCGACTGCACCAGCAGCCGATAAAACTCGAGCTGTTTCGACCAGGCCAGCGGCCTTGCCGTTCGCCAACCACCAACCCGCCGCTGCGAACGTGACACAAGAAACTCGGCCGCATCCACGACGGTGGCGGACACCGCAAGTTCGGGCGCATCATCGGCAACAAGAGAAGGCCCGCGGTTACGCCTTCCTCCACCATGCGGTCGACAACGACTCCCCTCTCACCCATTCGAGGCACACTCCGACGAACGCAAGGCGACAGCCGCCGCGTTCTGGGGACGGGCTCGCAGGTTCTTACGCCGAACACGGCATCGAGGTGCGGGCGGTATTGACCGACAACGGTTACTGCTATCGCTCACCTTCTTGGCAGCGGCGCTCGGTCCGAACGTCAGGCACTGCTACACCAGCCCTATCGTCCGCAGCCAACGGAAAGTTAGAGCGATTCACCGGACCTCGTTGGCACCGTTAACACCGACTTGAGCCCAGCCGGAAGTCACGTCGGCGAACGGTGACGCCAACAACCGCGTCATGCGGCGAAGCAAGCACGGAAAGTAGCGAAATCGGCCTGGGGTAAGGCCAAGTGACTAACCGACCAGTCTGTCGGTCGTCTCAAATATCGTTGACGCATGACCACCGCTACTGATGTCTCGACACCGCCCGATTACCGACACCCAAAGTGTTACGCGAACACACGAGGTGGGTGCTCGACCAAGATTTCCGGCGAGCACTACCTCTCTCATGGCCTGATCAAGCTCTTCTCGTTCGACGACCCAGAGTTCCGGATCGGCCACGACAATGGGCTGGGTGTGCGTCGCCCGGTGCAGCCGAAAGAGTTCAAGGCGAATGTGCTGTGCACTACCCACAACCAAGCACTGAGTCCGGCGGATGACGCGGCTATCGCCTTCGCGTCGTTCCTCCGGGGAATTGCACTGAAGTGGATGGGCGGAACAGGAGAGTGGGGCCGGGCCGAATCGATCACGATCTCCGGAGACGACCTCCAACGCTGGGTCCTTAAAATGTTCCTCACGCACGCTGCGGTCGGCTCGTTCAAACTGGATGGCAAACAGGTCAACACCCCGATCTCCGCCGATGCGGTAGACCTGTTGCTAAACCGCAGTCAGTGGCCGGAAACTTGGGGCTTGTGCGTGCATGGCGACCCGACAAACGACATGCTGAAGATGGACCCGTTCTCGGTCGACGTACTCGAAAACTGGTGGGGATACTTCCCGCTGTTAACAACGTGGGATCAAACTCTGTGCGGCGGAGTTGCCGAGCTCACCGGCGTCGGGCTCGGAATCAGTCTGTTCAACCAGGGCCGCGATGTAGGGGCACTGGACGACCCTCGGCACCCACTTCGAGGCTCCGTGCAACGCCCGAGGTCGATGTCCTGGGTTGTCGACGGCGTCGAGAAGAAAATTGAGTTCACATGGACTGACAGCTGGGTCCATCGCACCGCCACATGGACGATGCGCCGGTAACCGGCCGACGAGGGGGTCTTCATCACCTCCGGCGGCGGAAAATGGCTGGTCGAGGCCCCGTATGTCATGCAGGCGGCCACCGACGTCCAGATGAATCTGGGCTGGACGGTTCAGATCTGCAACGTGGCCGAGGCACTGCCCAACCTCGTGAATCCGTTCTTCATGCTGCCGCTCCTGGCGGTGCTGAAGCTGCGCGCCCGCGACCTCGTGGGATTTACATTCCTGCAGTTCATGTTCCACTGCCGGTGGTCCTACTGTTGGTGTGGTTGCGCGGGATGACATTCGACTACGTGCCGCCGGTAATACCCACGCCATGACGGCGCGCGAGAGGTTCTACTAACCCACGCTTTACCGCGAGAAATCTCCGTGAAACACGCCGTCCATAGCGTATACAGACATGTCCACAGGGATGAATACGCCGCCGGTCGAGTACTCGTTCGACACACTCCTCGTAGCGAATCGGGGCGAAATCGCCTGTCGGATCATGCGCTCGGCGCACATTCTGGGGCTCAAGACGGTGGCCGTGTATTCCGACGCCGACGCGGCGGCTGCACACGTCGAGATGGCCGACATGGCCGTGCGACTCGGACCCGCACCCGCCGCCGAGTCGTACCTACGCGCCGATGCCGTCGTCGAGGCGGCGTTGGCCACCGGCGCGGGCGCGATCCATCCGGGGTACGGGTTTCTTTCCGAGAACGGCGCGTTTGCCACAGCGGCCGAGTCGGCGGGCATCGCCTTCGTGGGTCCCACGCCGGAACAGCTGCGCATCTTCGGGAACAAGCACACTGCCCGCGAAGCGGCACGTGCTGTAGGGGTTCCCCTCGTTCCGGGCAGCGGACTCCTCGATTCGGTGGATGCGGCGCTGTCCGCAGCCTCGGACATCGGGTACCCCGTGATCATCAAGGCCGTCGGTGGCGGCGGCGGAATCGGCATGCAGGCCTGTTTCGACGCCGCTGACCTCAGGGAAGCGTACGACCGCGTCCAGCGGCTGGCCGAGGCGAACTTCTCGTCCTCGGGGGTGTTCCTCGAACGCTTCGTTGCCCGGGCTCGGCACATCGAAGTGCAGATCTTCGGTGACGGTCTCGGACGTACCCTCAGCCTCGGCACCCGCGACTGCTCACTCCAGCGGCGCCATCAGAAGGTGGTTGAAGAGGCCCCCGCACCCGGACTGCCCGACGATGTCGTGGAGCAATTGCTCAGCTGTTCCCGCACTTTGGCGTCCTCCGTCGACTATCGATCCGCAGGGACGGTCGAGTTCGTCTACGACGCGGATCGCGGAGAGGCGTCGTTCCTCGAGATGAATACTCGGCTGCAGGTGGAGCATCCGGTCACCGAGGAGGTCACCGGCATCGATCTGGTCGAGTGGATGCTTCGGTTGGCACGAGGCGATTCGTCCATGCTCGACGGCCTCCCCGACACCGGACCGGACATCATCGGAGCCGCGGTTGAGGCGCGGATCTACGCCGAGGACCCAGGCCACGACTACCGTCCCAGCGCGGGGTTGCTCACCGGAGTCGAGTTCCCGGCTCACACCCGGGTGGAGACGTGGGTCGACACCGGCACCGACGTGAGCCCGTACTACGACCCGATGCTCGCCAAGGTGATTACTCGTGGGCACCGGCGCAAGAGTGCATTCGCCGCTTTGGCCGAGGCCCTGTCCGACACGCACATCTACGGAATACAGACGAACCTGGCCCAGCTGCGTCGAATTTGTACTGCCGAGGACGTTCTCGACGCCGTGCACACCACCGACTTCCTGGCCGACCTTCGTTCCACCGGCCGCCGTGTCGACGTCCTCCGGGCGGGGACCATGACCACCGTTCAGGACTTTCCCGGGCGAATCGGGCTGTGGAGCGTGGGCATTCCGCCGTCCGGCCCGATGGACGACCTCTCCTTCCAGCTCGTCAACTCTGCCGTCGGCAACCCTGCCGGGGCGCCCGGACTCGAATGCACCCTGCAGGGTCCGCGGCTCGCGTTCTCCGACGCCACCCTGATCTGCGTCGGTGGCGCGGACGCGCCGGTCACCGTCGACGGCAAACCCGTTCCGCTGTGGGAACCCGTCGAGGTGCCCGCCGGTTCCGTTCTCGACATCGGCAGTCCCACCGATACCGGTCTGCGCACGTACCTCGCCGTTCGCGGCGGCATCGACGCGCCGCTCTTTCACGGCAGCGCTTCCACGTTCCCGCTCGGCGGTTTCGGCGGAATCACCGGTAAGGCAGTTGCCACCGGCGACGTACTCGGACTCGTCGAAGACGCCGAAGGCTCGAGCACCCCACACCCCGTCCCTGAGGAGTCGCGGCCCGTCTGCACTCACCTGTGGCATCTGGCGGTCACCGAGGGGCCGCAGTCCGCGCCCTCGTACTTCACCGAATCCGACATGGCGCAGTTCTACGACGCCACCTGGAAAGTGCAGACCCACGCCAATCGCACCGGTCTCCGCCTCGACGGACCCAAACCCACCTGGTCCCGGGCCGACGGCGGGGAGGCGGGACTCCACCCGTCGAACCTCCACGACAACCCGTACAGCGTGGGTGCGCTCAACATCTCCGGCGACACACCGATCCTCCTCGGTCCCGACGGCCCCAGCCTCGGCGGCTTCGCCTGCCCGCTCACCGTGGTCAGCGCCCATCGGTGGAAGCTCGGGCAGATCCGGCCGGGCGATCAGGTGCGGTTCGTGGCGGTGTCCGATTCCGATGCGCACGCACTTCGGAGTTCCGATTCCTCTCGGGCCGTGGATGTTCCGCTCGGTAGCAGACCCGCCGTGGGGGCTGACGGAGGCGTACTGAGGCGGGTCGAGCCCGTGCTGGACCGTCCGGCGGTGGCGTATCTCCGGGGAGGAGACGACAACATCCTTGTCGAATACGGTGAACAGAAGCTCGACCTCGGGCTCCGGATGCGCGTGCACGCGCTGTCGGAGAAGCTGGCCCGACGCAGTGTGCGCGGCATCATCGACATCACGCCGGGGGTGCGGTCGCTGCACCTGCATTTCGACCCGGACGTCCTCCCCGGTGGCCGCCTCCTCGACATCCTGCAGGACATCGAGGAACTGTTGCCCGCCACGCATGACCTGGTAGTTCCGAGCCGAACGGTCCGCTTGCCGTTGTCCTTCGACGACCCGTCCATCGCAGAGGCGATCGACCGATACCGCAGCGGCGTCCGGAACGAGGCTCCGTGGCTGCCCTCCAACACCGAATTCATCCGGCGCATCAATGGTTTGAGCAGTGTCGACGAAGTTCGCGACACCGTGTTCGATGCCGAGTACCTGGTTCTCGGGCTCGGCGACGTCTACCTCGGTGCCCCACTGGCCGTGCCACTCGATCCCCGGCACCGCCTGGTCACCACCAAGTACAACCCGGCACGCACCTGGACGCCGTCCGATGCCGTCGGCATCGGCGGAAAGTACCTGTGCGTCTACGGCATGGAGTCGCCGGGCGGATACCAACTGATAGGCCGCACGGTACCCATCTGGTCCGGTTACCGGCAGCACCGCCCCTTCGACGAGGGCACACCCTGGATGTTCCGGTTCTTCGACCGCATCGTCTGGGAACCGGTGACCCCGGAGGAACTGCGGAAGTACCGCGAGCAGGCCATGGCGGGCCGGTTCGATACCGAGATCTCCGAGGGCACCTTCGCACTCGCCGATCACCTGAAGTTCCTTACCGACAACGCCGAGTCGATCGCAGCGTTCAACCGCAGGCAGTCGGCGGCATTCGACGCCGAGAAGTCTGCGTGGCGTGCGTCCGGTGAATACGACCGTGTCGAACCGCCACCCCTCCCCGAACAGCCGCCACTCGACCTGCCACCCGGCGCGGTCGTCGTCGAAGCTCCCCTGGTGGGCAGTGTGTGGCGAGTCGAGGTGAAGGTCGGGCAGCGGATCCGGCTCGGGGACAACGCCGTGGTGCTCGAGGCCATGAAACTGGAGATGCCGGTGCCTGCGACCGTCTCCGGGACCGTGCTGCAGGTGCTTGTTTCGCCGGGATCGATCGTCGAACCCGGTGCCCCTCTCCTCGTGATCGGAGCAGAAAACTGATGAGTGTGAGTGTCGATGCCAAGAAGCTCGGGCGGACCATCCTCTCGCCCACCGAACGCGTCGACGACGCCTTCCGTCGGATCGCTGCGGTGGACCGCCCGGAGATCTGGATCACCCTTCGGCCCGCCGAGGACGTGTACGCCGATGCGGCCGCAGTCGAGTCGAGAATCGCTGCAGGCGAGGAACTCCCTCTGGCAGGTCAGATTCTCGCAGTCAAGGACAACATCGATGTCGCGGGGCTGACGACGACGGCGGGGTGCCCCGAGTTCGGCTATGTGCCCGCCCACACCGCGACTGCCGTCCGTCGACTGGTCGATCAGGGTGCCGTCGTCCTCGGTAAGACGAACCTCGACCAGTTCGCGACCGGCCTGGTGGGCACCCGCAGTCCCTATGGGGCGGTGCGCTGCTCGTGGAATCCCGAGCGGGTGTCCGGTGGATCGAGTTCCGGCTCGGCCGTCGCCGTGGCCCTCGGCATCGCCGATATCGGGATCGGTACCGACACAGCCGGTTCGGGAAGGGTGCCGGCAGCGTTCAACGGCCTCGTCGGTATCAAGGCCACACTGGGCGTGATCCCCGCGGACGGCGTCGTTCCCGCCTGTGCCGACTTCGACTGTGTCACCCTGTTTGCCACCGAACTCGACACCGCGGCCGCGGCGGCCCGGATCATGGCCGGGCCGGCGCCGAGGGACCCGCGCAGCCGCGCATGGCCGGCCGACGTGAGGCTGGCGGCGCCCGCGCAGGCACGGGTCGCGATCCCCCGCGAGGAGGACCTCGCCGCGCTCTGTCCGGAGTACCGATCGGCATTCGACGACACAGTCACATCACTGGCGAACAAGGGCTTTCGCGTCGAGACGGTAGACATCTCGGCGCTGCTCGACGCCGCCCGGTTGCTGTACGACGGCGCAGTCGTCGCCGAGCGGTACACCGCTGTCGGGCGGTTCCTCGACACCGCACCGGCGGGCGCCGATCCGGTGGTCACCGCCATCGTCGAATCGGCGAGGAAGCCGGCTGGCCACGAGTTCGCCGCCGACCTCGACACGCTCGTTCGCGTCAAGGCGCAGACGAGGGAACTGCTGGCCGGTTTCGACGGCCTCCTGCTGCCCACCACCACCGAGCATCCCACCATCGCTGCCGTTCAGGCCGACCCGATCGACATCAACCGCCGCATGGGCACGTACACGAACTTCTGCAACCTGCTCGACATGGCGGCAGTGGCGGTCCCCGGCATCCCGACGGCCGGAGGTGAACCGTTCGGTGTCATGTTCGTGGTTCCGGCGTTCGCCGATCAGGTGGCAGTGGACCTCGCTGCCCGACTCACCGATGTTCCCGCGCCCGCGTTGGTCGAGGACGGTATCGAGCTCGCGGTGTTCGGGGCACACCTGCGCGGGCAGCCTCTCCACTTCCAACTGGAGGACATCGGCGCGCGTTTCGTGGAAACCGTCACCACCACTGATGCTTACCGGCTCACCGCACTCGCCACCACACCGCCCAAGCCCGGGCTGGTTCGCCGGGGTCCCGGTGCGGGCGCACCCATCGTCGGAGAGTTGTTCCGAGTCTCCCCCGCCGGATTGGGACGGTTCCTGGCAGCACTTCCGGCGCCGATGGCGCTGACGAGTGTCGAACTGTCCGACGGCCGCGCCGTGGTGGGCTTCAGCTGCACCCACGACGCGGTCGACGGCGCCACCGACATCACCGAGTTCGGCAGTTGGGTGGCCTATCTCGCTGCTCCGCAGCCGTGAGCACTAATTGACAACCCGCGGTTGAGAAGCACTCACAGCGAGGACGGTGGCAACCGGGGTCGAGTTGCGGCCGATCAGCTTGTGCAGGTCGCCGCTCTGGGTGTCGAGGGCGCCGGTGGCTATTCCTGCATCGGAATCGGCGAGCATCTGCGCCACCGGTGCCGGCAAGCCGGCGCCTTCGAGGAGTGCGGCGTACTCGCTCTGCGGGAGGTCCTTGTACGACACCGGGCTACCGACCGCCGCGGAGAAGGCCTCTGCCAGCTGTCCGTACGTCAGCCGCTCGTCACCACCGAGTTCGTACACCGCGCCCGCCTGTCCGTCGGCGAGCAGGACGGCGGCGGCCGCCTCGGCGTAGTCCTTCCGCGCGGCCCCGGCGATGATGCCGTTTCCTGCGCTGCCGAACAGTGCACCTGTCTCACGGGCCGTCGCCACGCTGCTCAGGTAGTTCTCCCAGTACCAACCATTTCGCAGCAATGCGAAGTCGATCCCGGACTGGGCGATCACATCCTCGGTGGCGCGGTGCTCGGCAGCCAATCCGAGCGGACTCTTCTGCGCATCGAGGATGCTGGTGTAGGCAATGAACCCGACACCGGCGAGCTTGGCCGCGTCGATGACGTTGCCGTGCTGGACTACTCGTTGCCCGAGATCGGAGCCTGACACGAGGAGCAGCTTGTCGACACCACTCACAGCCTTGTCGAGCGTGTCGCGGTCGCTGTAATCGGCCTGCCGAACGTCGACACCCTTGTCTGCGAGGTCTGTGGCCTTGGCCGGGGTACGGACGAGTGCCACGATCTCCCCAGCTGGGGTGCCCTTGTCGAGAAGAGCCTCGACGACGAGGCGGCCGAGGTGTCCGGTTGCACCGGTGACAGCAATGGTCATGGGATCTCCTTGAGTGTGAGGTTGTCTGTTCAAGCACGCACGTCCCATTATGCACTAATTTTTTGTAAGTGCAAGTGGCAAAGTAAGTACTGCACATGTGAGCGGTAGAGTGGTGACCATGCCCGACGCCGCACAGACACCACGAGAAAACGCAGACGTCACCCTCGAGGCCGACGTCTTCGCCCGCGGGTGCACGTCTCGCGAGACCCTGCAGACGGTCACCGGCCGATGGGGTGTGCTCGCGCTCGCGGCGCTGGCCGAGGGCAACTACCGCTTCAGCGCACTCCGCCGACGCGTCGACGGGGTCAGTGAACGCATGCTGTCGCAGACCCTGCAGGCCCTGGAGCGAGACGGTCTCGTAGTCCGTGACGTACTCGAGGCGATTCCCCCGAAGGTGGAGTACAGCCTGACACCGCTCGGCGCCGAGATCGCCACGCGCCTCGTCGGATTGATCGAACTGGTCGAGTCGCGGATGCCTGAAGTGTGGTCGGCGCAACAGAAATACGCCGAACGCCGAACCGACCGGGCATAGTCCCCATACGCGAACGAGGCCCGCACAGTATCTGTGCGGGCCTCGTCGGTGTCGAGGGTCAGAAGTTGATCATGTGCCCGGCGAGGCCGTGGATGGCCTCCTGCAGGGCTTCGCTGAGCGTGGGGTGCGTGTGCACATTGCGGGCCAGTTCGTTGACCGTGAGATCCCACTTCTGCGCGAGAGTCAGCTCGGGCAGCAGTTCGGAGACGTCGGGGCCGATGAGGTGGCCGCCGAGCAGTTCGCCGTACTTGGTGTCGGAGATCAGCTTGACGAAACCGGTGGAGTCACCGAGACCGTGGGCCTTGCCGTTGGCGGCGAACGGGAAGTTCGCCACCTTGATGTCGTAGCCCTCATCCTTCGCCTGCTGCTCGGTGAGACCGAAGCTGGCCACCTGCGGCTGACAGAACGTGGCGCGCGGCATCATCCGGTAATCGTCGATCGGCAGCGTCTCGGCGCCGGCGATCGTCTCGGCCGCCACTACACCCTGGGCCTCGGCCACGTGCGCGAGCTGCAGCTTCATCGTCACGTCACCGATGGCGTAGATGTGCGGGACGGACGTCTGCATCGTGTCGGTGATGCCGATGGCACCGCGATCGGTGAGCTGCACGCCGGTCTTCTCGAGACCGAAGCCCTCCACCCGCGGGGCGAACCCGACCGACTGCATCACCTTGTCGACCACGACGGTTTCGATCTCACCGCTCTTGTTGTCCTTGATCGAGACGGTGACCTTGCTGCCGTCGTCATCGATGCTCTGCACCGCGGCGCCGGTCTTGACCTTGACGCCGAGCTTCTTGTACTGCTTCTCGATCTCCTTGGAGATGTCCGCGTCTTCGTTGGGCAGCGCCCGATCGAGGAACTCGACGATAGTGACGTCCACGCCGTAGTTCTTCAGGACATAGCCGAACTCCATGCCGATCGCACCGGCTCCGACGATGAGGATCGAACCCGGCAGATCACGGGTCATGATCTGCTCTTCGTAGGTGACGACGTTCTCGCTCAGCGAGGTACCCGGCAACAACTTGGTGGTCGAACCGGTCGCGATGATGGCGTTGTCGAACGTCACCGTCTCGGTGCCACCCTTGGTCAGCTCGACCTCGATGGTGTTGGCATCGGTGAAGGTGCCCTTGCCGTCGTACTCGGGGATCTTGTTCTTCTTCATCAAGAAGTGAATGCCCTTGACGCGCCCCTCCGCGACCTTGCGGCTGCGGTCGTAGGCTGCGCCGAAGTCGAAGGATGCTTCACCGGTGATGCCGAACAACTTGGCCTCTTTCGTGAAGAGATGCGCAAGCTCGGCATTGCGGAGAAGAGCCTTCGAGGGGATGCAGCCGACGTTCAGGCACACACCACCCCAGTACTTCTGCTCGATGATGGCAGTGCTCAATCCCAGCTGTGCCGCGCGGATAGCAGCGACGTACCCACCGGGACCGGCTCCGAGGACAACGACGTCATAGTGTGAGGTCACGGTTGTTCAGGGTAGTCCCGTCCGGAATCGGTGTCTCACCTCGGTCGTGTTACCCGTCAGTAGCCCAGACCGCCGCCGCAACGCGGGCGAAATTTCCCCCGTACACGGCCTCTATGGACGGCTCGTCGAACCCCCGATTCCGCAGGACTCGGTCCAGGGTCAGCACATCCTCGGGCGGTACCCACTGCAGCGGCCCCCAGGCCGTATACGCGTCGGAGAACGAGCCCGCATTGTTCGTGATCTCGGCAACGAAGTCCGCGGCGTCGAACGAGTAGTCCGAGCCGATGCCGACGTGCGCCGGCCCCACCAGATCGACCGCCGCCTCGATGTGGTCGGCCATCGCCGACAACCGGCGGGCATCGTCATCTGGCGCATTGACTCCCAGAAAGATCCCGACACCGTTGATCCCGATCACGCCACCCGTCTCCGCGCAGGCGCGGGCCTGCTCGTCGGTGATGTTGCGAGGGTGATCCCACAACCGTCGCAGGTTGGAGTGGCTGTAGATCATGGGCCGCTCGGTGACGGCAGCGAGATCGAGGCCGGTACGTACCGAACAGTGGGAACCATCCACGATCATCCCCACCCGATTCATTTCCCGGACGAGGTCGCGGCCGTAGCCGGTCAGCCCGGTGTCGTCGGCGTCGAGGCAACCGCACCCGGCGGCATTCGCATGGTTGTACGTGGGAAGCAGCGATCGGGTGCCCAGTCGGTAGAAATGGGCCACGTTGTCGAGGTCACCCTCGAGTGGGGCCGAATCCTCGAGGTCGAATGCGAGCGCGATACCGCCCGCACTGCGTACGGCGTCGACGTCACCGAATCGCGTCACCAACTCGATGTCACCGCCGGCCTGGGCGCGGAAGCTTTCGGCGATCGACGTCGACGCCGCCTTGCCCTGAGGTGAATATCCGATGTTGACCGACACGTAACTGCCGGCCGGACGCCGGTATCGGCGCACCACGTCGATGGATGCCGACGGTTGCAGCGGCAGGCAGCAGTGCTGCTCCCACAACGGGTAGGGCCCTGGTGTACTCACGCCGCCGAGGCTATCCGAGTGCTTCCTGCAACAATGGCCGTCATGACGGATCCCTATCTCTGGCTCGAAGATGTCACCGCCGACCGGTCTCTCGACTGGGTGCGCGAACGCAACGCCCGGACCGTCGGCGAGTACACCGCGAACTCGGAGTTCTCCGAGCTCGAGGGCCGGATCCTCGAGCTTCTCGATACCGACGCGCGGATCCCCTACGCCGCGATGCGTGGCGAGTATCTGTACAACTTCTGGCGCGACGGCGAGCACAAGCGCGGAATCTGGCGGCGCACGACTTTGGAGGAGTACCGCTCCGAGGACACGGAGTGGGACGTGTTGCTCGACGTCGACGAACTCGCCGAACGCGAGGGTGAGAACTGGGTGTGGGCCGGGGCGAGTGTCCTGCGGCCAGACCAGACCCGCGCGTTGCTGTCCTTCTCGCGAGGCGGTGCCGACGCGTCGGTGGTGCGTGAATTCGACATCGAGACACGACAGTTCGTCACCGAGGACGCGTTCGACGTCCCGGAAGCCAAGACCAGCATCAACTGGATCGATGAGAACACCGTCTACGTGGGCACCGACTTCGGCGAAGGCTCGATGACCGATTCCGGTTATCCGAGGATCGCGAAGCGCTGGCATCGCGGAACCCCGCTGTCCGAGGCAGTCACCGTGTTCGAGGGCGAGAGCACCGATGTGTCCGTCGGCGCCTCCTACGACGACACCCCCGGCTACGAGCGGCACTTCGTCGGCCGATCGCTCGACTTCTACAACTCCGAACGGTACGAGTTGCTGCCGGACGGTTCCCTACTGCGCATCGACACCCCCGACGACGCCGGAACGTCCGTGTACCGCGACTGGCTGACCGTCCGCCCACGCACCGATTGGGAGGTGAACGGCACGATCTATCCCGCGGGTTCTCTCCTCGTCGCCGACTACGCCGACTATCTCGCCGGCTCGCGGGAATTGACGCCGCTGTTCACACCCGACGAGCACACCTCCCTCGAACAGGGCACGTGGACTCGCAACCACCTGCTTCTCGTCACCCTCTCGGACGTGCAGACCACACTGTCGGTACTCACGCCCACCGAGACCGGCTGGGACGAGAAGCCGCTCGACGGCGTGCCGGAACTCACGGCCAGTGGTGTCATCAGCACGGACGCGCGCAGCGGTGACAACTTCTTCGTCAACAGCAGTGGATTCACCACTCCTGCAACGCTTCTGTACGGCACCGTCGGCGGACCGCTCGAACCCGTGAAGCAGGCGCCCTCGTTCTTCGACGCCGACGGGATCTCCGTGTCCCAGTATTTCGTCGCCTCGGATGACGGAACGCAGATCCCGTACTTCGTCGTACGCCGCGACGACGCCGACGGGCCCAGCCCCACACTCCTGTACGGATACGGTGGGTTCGAGAACTCGATGGTGCCTGGATACAGCGGTTCCGTCGGCTTCGCCTGGCTCGAACGCGGAGGTGCGTACGTTGTCGCCAACATTCGCGGCGGTGGTGAATACGGCCCGTCCTGGCACACCCAGGCCGTCCGCGAAGGCCGCCACAAAGTGTTCGAGGACTTCGCCGCAGTCGCGCGTGACCTGGTCGCGCGCGGCATCACCACCACGAATCAACTCGCGGCTCAAGGTGGCAGCAACGGCGGACTCCTCATGGGCGTCATGCTGACCCGCTACCCCGAACTCTTCGGGGCGATCGTGTGCCAGGTACCGCTCCTCGACATGAAGCGGTACCACCTGCTGCTAGCCGGGGCGTCGTGGATGGCCGAATACGGCGACCCCGACAATCCCGAGGACTGGAAGTTCATGAGCGAGTACTCGCCGTACCAGAACACCAGTGCCACAGCCGAATACCCACCGATCCTCGTGACCACCTCCACGCGGGACGACCGGGTCCATCCCGGGCATGCCCGCAAGATGACCGCCCTCCTCGAGGAGCAGGGCCACGAGGTCTGGTACTACGAGAACATCGAAGGCGGACACGGCGGCGCCGCGGACAACGCCCAGGCCGCGTTCAAGTCGGCGCTGACGTTCACGTTCCTGTGGCGCACCCTCACCCGCCCCTGAGTGCTTCTCCAAACTCCGCCGGCGGTGGAGAAGTCCACGGCTAGGTGCGGTCGTGGATCCAGTCGACGACCCGATCGACCGTATCGGCCGGATCCCGGATCCAGCCGTTGTGCCCCTGCGGTCGCGGGTTGTGCCAGATGGTGACGTCGGCGTCCGGGAGTTTCGCGACGAGATTCTTCGCCGAGGATCCCGGCGCGAGGTCGTCGCCCTCGATGGTCACCGACAAGACGGGCAGCTTGAGCCGACCGATCCGTTCCTCGTAGTCGATGTCGGCACCGTCGGGTTCGATCTTCCCGGTTCGCGCGAATCGCGACCAATCCGAAATCAGAACCTTCGACTGCCTGCCGAACCCGCCGATGTCGAGCTTGTCGCCCGGCCAGAATCCGGCAAGGTTGGCGGTCATCGACATCGCAGCAGCACCGACGAGCATTCGCGGCGAGTGGACTCCGGGAAAGCCCCGGTGGTACGGCGACCCCGACGCGACGAGCACGATGCCGCCGAGACGACCACGAATCCGCGCCGCATACATCACGCCCAGCTGACCACCCATGCTGTGCCCCAACAGGAACGGCGTCGCAGCCGGGAAGCGTTCGCGCACCACCTCGAAGATGGCGGGAAAGTCGACCGACACCAGCTCGTGGTAGCCGTACGTGCTGGCACTGCTCGGACGAGGACGGCTGTCGCCCTGGCCACGTAGTTCGCCGATTGCCGCATTGAATCCACGGCACATCAGTTCTTCGGCGAACGGCTCGTAGTAGCCGGCAGGTATTCCCAGGCCAGGGAACACCACGACTACCGGTGCCTCGTCCCGCCCGGGAAACAGGCGAACCGGCGTGGTGGTTCCGTCGGGCATCTGGATCGCTACTGTCTCCACTCCGCCAGACTAGACGGCTCGACCGCCGCGGATTCGCGATCCGCAGGGGTCGACAACAGTCAGTGCTCGTGGACGGTGGTGTCCGGGCCGGTGGCTACAGGCCGATCGACGACGCCAGGAGCGGCCACGACTTGTGGAGGTCCTCCTGCCAGTACGGCCACGAATGGGTGCCGACTGGACGGAAGTCGAAGGTGGCGGGTATCTGCAGTTCGTTCAGCTTGTCCGCCAACGCGTGGGTGCACTGGTTGGTCGCTGCCTCGATGGCGCCACCGAGGATGATCTGGTTGGCGAACGTCTCGACATTGCCGTTGATGCCCGGGCCGTCGAGCCGATCGTTCGGGCCGGGTATGCCCGAACCGTTGCTGACATAGATGTCGAGGCCGCGCAGCTTCTCCGCATTGATGTACGGATCGTTGGATACCCAGGCCGGGTCGTCCGCAGGACCCCACATGTTGCTGGTGTCGCCGCCGCCGCGGGATTCGACGACCATGCGGACGTAGGTGCGGCCGGGGTCGGTGCTGGTCATCGCGCAACCGCTGTAGGCGCCGACACTTTCGTACAGCTCGGGCGCCGACTGGGCGAGGCTCAGCACGGAGCTGCCTGCCATGGAGATTCCGGCGATCGAGTTGACTCCGTTGGTGCCCAGCTCGGCGTCGACGATGCTCGGAAGTTCCTGGGTGAGGAACGTCGTCCACTTGTTGTTGCCCAGTTCGGGATCTTCCTGCCGCCAGTCCGTGTAATAGCTGAAGGCGCCCTGCATCGGCGTGACGACGTTGACGTTCTTGTCGGCAAAGAATTCGAGCACGTCGGTCTTCGCCTGCCAGGTCGCCGAGTCCTCGCCGCCGCCAGCGCCGTTGAGCAGGTACAGCGTGGGCCTCGGGGCGCTGGTGTCCGCGGGCGTGATCACGCGGAGCGGGATGTCGCGGTCCATCGACGCCGAGTAGACGTGCATCGTCAACTGCCGGTCGTCGATCTTCTCGGTACGCAGGAGACGCGAACTGCCGTCGGTGACGGCCATTTCGTCGGCCGGATCGGCGGAAACGGCCTGCGCCCCCGCCCACGGAAGAGCCGCTGTGAGAGCGAGCGCGAGTGCCAGTCGAACCCCGTACCTACCCGCTGCCGTGCGGTTGCCCATTATTCTCCTTTGCTGCGAAGCCGCCTGCCCGACTCCGAAGAGACGAGAACTGGAGCCCACAGTGTGTCATGTGGACCCCAGTTCTTCGACTGGCGCTCGGTGGTAGCGGGGTGGTTATTCGGGCGCGACAGAACCGAGCAACTCGATGAAGCCGAGAAGGATTTCGACGAATCCGAGAATTTCAGTGGACATGTTGTTCTCTCCCGATCGACTGTGTTGGTTTTCGATCTGCGCCATGGGTCGGCGCTTCACTCTTTGTACCCGACCGCAGGCGAAGAGCGAACTAATTTGCCGGACATATCTCGAATAGTTACCTGGCGTTCGGAACAAAGATCATGCAGTTATTCGCCAATTACCTGGCTGGCACGCCCCACGACCAGCGGATCTGCACTCCCCACCACGCCGGTGTCCTTGTTCTCGTAATCGAACAGCGACAGAACATACTTCATTGCATTGATGCGAGCTCTTTTCTTGTCATTGCTCTTGACTACCGTCCACGGAGCAATATCGGTGTCCGTGAAGCGAAACATATCTTCCTTGGCGGCGGTATAGGCGCCCCATTTATCCAGTGAGGCAATGTCCATCGGGGACAATTTCCACTGGCGAACCGGATCTACCTGACGGATGGCGAACCGAGTCCGCTGCTCGAGCGGTGAGACCGAGAACCACAGCTTGGTGAGGCTGACACCGTCGTCGACGAGCATGCGTTCGAAGAGCGGCGTCTGATGCAGGAACCGGTCGTATTCGTCTGCGCTGCAGAATCCCATGACCCGTTCGACGCCGGCGCGGTTGTACCAGGAGCGGTCGAACAACACGATCTCGCCGGCAGCAGGAAGGTGCTGCACATAACGCTGGAAGTACCACTGGGTCGACTCCCGCACCGACGGCTTCTCGAGCGCCACCACGCGCGCCCCGCGCGGATTGAGGTGTTCCATGAACCGTTTGATGGTGCCGCCTTTGCCGGCGGCGTCGCGTCCCTCGAACACGATGACGTGACGGCGTCCGGTGTCCTTCACCCAGTTCTGGAACTTCAGCAGTTCGATCTGGAGCAACCGCTTGGCAATCTCATAGTCGTCGCGCGGCATCCGCTCCTCATACGGGTAACCCTCGCGCCAGGTGTCGACGATCAGCCCGTCGGTAACCGTGACCAGCACCGGATCGTCGTCGTCCTCGTCGTCCACCGCGAATCCGGAGGTGTCGCGGAGATCGACGGCCGTAGACAGGTCCGCATACGCGCTGAGGAAACCGGGACGTTCGTCGATGTCGGTCATGGGCCGGAATCTAGCGGCGCGAGGCATCCTCGAAGTGACACGGGCGTGAACGAGAAACGCGCTCTCGGCAGGACTCGGGGTGAAAGACCAGGGTCGAGATCGGGGAAGATCCCGATGTGCCGAAGGACCGTGCTGAGCAGACTGAACTCATGACATTCGACAGCAACACTCCCCGCCAGTTCACCCGTTCCGACAACCACAAAATGCTCGCCGGCGTCTGCGGCGGAATCGCCGAATACTTCGGCGCGGACGTCAACCTCGTCCGGCTCCTCACCGTCGTTGCGACACTCGTCACCGGCGGCACCGCGGCCCTCGTCTACGTGGCAGCGTGGATGCTGATGCCCGCCAAGTAGGCGCTCCGCGCCCGTGCGCCTTCCTGGTAGCCCCGGCTACCAGACGGGCGCACGGGCCGAAGGCCGAAGGCCCGGAACTCCCCTGCGGGAATTCCGGGCCTTCGAGGTGTTTCGGTGAAGCGGGGTGGTACGGACTCAGAAGTCCATGCCGCCCATGCCGCCGGTCGGGTCGCCCGCGGGCGCTCCGGCCTTCTCCGGCTTGTCGGCGACGACGGCCTCGGTGGTGAGGAACAGAGCCGCGATCGACGCTGCGTTCTGCAGTGCGGAGCGGGTGACCTTGACCGGGTCGTTGATGCCTGCTTCGAGCAGGTCGCCGTACTCGTTGGTCGAGGCGTTGAGGCCGTGACCTGCGGGCAGGTTGCGAACCTTCTCGGCGACGACGCCGGGCTCGAGGCCCGCGTTGAAGGCGATCTGCTTCAGCGGTGCTTCGAGGGCGACGCGAACGATGTTCGCACCGGTGGCCTCGTCACCTTCGAGCTTGAGGTCGTCGAGCGCGGGAGCCGACTGCAGCAGAGCCACGCCACCACCGGCGACGATGCCCTCTTCGACGGCAGCCTTGGCGTTGCGCACGGCATCTTCGATGCGGTGCTTGCGCTCCTTGAGCTCGACCTCGGTGGCAGCACCGGCCTTGATGACTGCAACGCCACCGGCCAGCTTGGCCAGGCGCTCCTGCAGCTTCTCGCGGTCGTAGTCGCTGTCGCTGTTCTCGATCTCGGCACGGATCTGGCTCACGCGACCGGCGATGGCGTCGGAATCTCCGGCACCCTCGACGATAGTGGTCTCGTCCTTGGTGATGACGACCTTGCGTGCCTGGCCGAGCAGCTCGAGTCCGGCGGTCTCCAGGGAGAGGCCGACCTCTTCGCTGATGACCTCGCCACCGGTGAGGATGGCGATGTCGGCGAGCTGAGCCTTGCGGCGGTCACCGAAGCCGGGAGCCTTGACGGCAACGGACTTGAAGGTGCCACGGATCTTGTTGACCACCAGGGTGGACAGGGCTTCGCCCTCGACGTCCTCGGCGATGATGACCAACGGCTTGCCCGACTGGATGACCTTCTCCAGCAGCGGCAGCAGATCCTTGACGGTGGAGATCTTGGAGCTCACGAGCAGGATGTACGCGTCTTCGAGGACGGCTTCCTGACGTTCTGCATCGGTGGCGAAGTACGCCGAGATGTAGCCCTTGTCGAAGCGCATGCCCTCGGTGAGCTCGAGCTGCAGGCCGAAGGTGTTGGACTCCTCGACCGTGATGACGCCTTCCTTGCCGACCTTGTCCATGGCCTCGGCGATGAGCTCACCGATGGACGGGTCGCCGGCGGAGATACCAGCGGTAGCAGCGATCTGCTCCTTGGTGTCGATCTCCTTGGCGGTCTCGAGCAGACGCGCGGTGACGGCCTCGACGGCCTTCTCGATGCCGCGCTTGAGGCCGAGCGGGTTGGCGCCGGCAGCAACGTTGCGGAGGCCCTCACGCACGAGAGCCTGAGCGAGCACGGTGGCGGTGGTGGTTCCGTCGCCGGCGACGTCGTCCGTCTTCTTGGCGACCTCCTTGACCAGCTCGGCGCCGATCTTCTCGTAGGGGTCCTCGAGCTCGATCTCCTTGGCGATGGAGACGCCGTCATTGGTGATCGTGGGAGCTCCCCACTTCTTCTCGAGCACGACGTTGCGACCCTTGGGGCCCAACGTCACCTTGACTGCGTCGGCGAGGGCGTTGAGTCCTCGCTCGAGGCCGCGACGGGCCTCTTCGTCGAACGCGATGATCTTGGCCATTGCGAAGTGATCCTCCGGATTGGGGGGTGACACACAGGACGGCCGCTTGCCGGGTCGCCCCATTTACGCCTTGGGCCGGGGTCAGTGCCCGCGACGGACGACCAGGGGTGTCTAGGGTTCCCGGTCTCACCATCCCGACCTGGCACTCACGTGTCGCGAGTGCCAAGTGCATTTCTAGCACTCGACCAGGGTGAGTGCAAGGTCGGGACGAGACCGCCGGGTCAGAGCATCAGCGCATGGCGCAGACTTGACCGGTGTTCAGGTTGAAGGCGAGCGACAGCGCGCCGACGCAGTCGACGCCGTTCGCGTCGGAGGATGCGCCGGAACCCCAGCCCGCGATCGCCACGGTGGTGGTGCCGTCAGCAGCCCCGGACCGCGCGATGCCGCCGCCGAGGGACACTGCGTACGCCTGACCCGAACCCGTCGACGCACCCAGAGACGTTCCGAACCCGTTGGCATAGGTGGTGGTGGAGCCGTGGCCGTCGGCGACACTCACCGCAGTTCCGCTCTCCATGGCGGTCGCACGGGCGACACCGGCCTCGGTCGCCTTGGCACCACAGCTCGCCGTGTCCGACACCTGGATGTCATTGACCGAGGGAGGGGAGACACAGGTGACGGGGGCGGCACCGGCGACACCGGAACCGGCGACCGAGAGTCCCGCCGCGACACCCAGACCGACGACCATCGCCGCTCCCGCACGCGCCAGCCGTCGGCCGAACAAAGAAGAGATGCGGGTACGGGAGGCCGAGGCGATCGAGGTGGCGGGCGTGGAGACAGCGAGCATGGAAGCTCCTTCTGGGAACGTCGAATTGGAGGATTCGCCGCGACAGTACCCGTTCCCGGCCGGTTAGTCCCGGACTGTGCTCAGGAGAGTCCGTCGAGCAGCTCGGGGAGCTGCGCGACCGAGTCGATGACGTGGTCCGGCCGCTGCGCGGCGAGGTCGAGAATCGACTGCCGGAACTTGCCTGTGCGCACCAGTGCACCGGTGAGGCCCACCCGTTGCGCGGCGAGGACGTCTCCCGTCAGATCGTCACCGACCATGATCGCCGCATCGGGACCCGTTCCCATCAGCTCGGTGGCGGTGAGAAATGCGGCCAGCGACGGCTTGCCGACCGAGACGACGTTCGTCCCGGCGATCTCCTCCATACCGGGGAGGTAGGCGCCGGTGTCGATGCGCAGTCCGTCGCGGGTTGCCCAGGTCGTCCCCCGGTGCATGGCCACCACCGGGACACCGTCGAGCATCAACTCGACTACCCGGCTGAGCGCACGATGGGTGAATTCGGGGCCTGCGCCACCGAGGACGACAACCTGCGGGTCGTCCCCGTCGAGTTCGATCCCGGCGAGGTCCGGCGTGATATCACCGTTGTTGAGCACCCAGGCCCGCGCCCCCGGGTAGGTGGTGCGGAGGTACTCGGCGGTGAGGCGGGCGGCTGTGACGATCTCACGGGGTTCGGTGTCGATACCCGCGCTCCGCAGTGCGCCCGCAATCTCGTCGCACGTCCGCGACGTCGTATTCGTGAGATAGCCGCACGCAAGGCCCCGGTCCCGCACCTCACGGACGGCATCGGCAGCGCCGTCGATCGGATGCCAAGAAGTAACCAGAACTCCGTCTATATCGAACAGAACACCCTCGACCGCAGCCATGGCGTCGAGCCTATCCGGGCAACCGCTCAGCGTGACAGACCAAGACCGGGCAGGGCGCGTGGTGCACGAGATTCTGGCTGACCGATCCGAGCAGGGCACCCAGCACCTTGCCCCGGCCGTGGCTGCCCACGACGAGCAACTGCGCCGACGACGCGTGCCGGATCAGCACCTCGGCGGGTGCGCCCTCGATGGTGGCTCCCGTGACCTGCACGTCGGGGTAGTTCTCGACCCGCTCGGCGAGGCAGTCGGATACGACGGCTCTCTCCGCTTCTTCGTACGCAGACCAGTCCACGAACTTCGACGCGTGCGCGAGCGCATGGCGCCGCTCGCCGCTCCAGGCGTGCACTACCTCGAGTCCGACTCCGAACGCCGCGGCAAGCGCGAATGCCTGGCGGACGGCGAGTTCGCTGATCCGGCTGCCGTCCACACCGACAACGATCGGTCGCAGGTCCGGCGACGGGAAATCGAGGGCACCTCGGAACACGGCCACCGGGCAGTGCGCAGAATTGATCGTGCGCAGCACCGTCGAACCGAGCAGGTAGTCCGTGAGCGCACCCGCACCTTGCGCGCCGAGAACCACCATCCGGGCGGCGCGCGACAGCTCGATCAGGCGGGCGGCTGCCGTCCCGGTCCGCAGGTCTCGCTCGACAGGTAGTCCGGGGTGCTCCTCCAGCACGGCCGCGCGGGCGGTGTCCAGCATGGTGTTTCCGTCTGCCCGGAGTTCCTGGATGAACTGCGCGTCGATCATCATTGCGGTGCCGTTGTAGAACGTCGCCCCGTCCGGGTAGGTGTGTGCGAGCAGGAGCGGTGCGTCGAGCCGGACGGCGGTAGCCGCGGCCCAGCGCGCAGCATCGAGTGCCGGCCGCGACCCGTCCACCCCGACCACCACCGGTGGGCCCGCGTACTCGCTCATGTCCCTCTCCCTCTATGGTTCGAGAACTGCTGCTCCGCTGAACGTTCCGTCGGACAGATCGCGCAAGGCCCGATCTGCGCGGTCGAGTGGATAGGGATGGATGTCGACCGTCAGCCGATGGTCCGCCGCGAATCGGAGGAACGCGGCGGAATCCACGCGGGTGTTGGCGGTGACGCTGCGGACCTGCCGCTCCCGGAACAGATGCTTCTGATAGTCGAGCTGCGGAATGTCGGTGAGATGGATGCCCGCGATGGCAAGCGTTCCGCCGTCGGCGAGCGCCTCCATGGCCAGAGGCACCAGTTCTCCGGCGGGGGCGAACAGGATCACCGAGTCGAGCGGTTCCGGCGGGGTGTCGCGCACCCCCTGCACGGACGCGGCGCCGAGCTTCTCGGCAAGTGCCCGCGCCTGCGAACCTCGCGTCATGACGTGCACGCGAACGCCACGGGCGAGCGCCACCTGGGCGGTCAGGTGCGCACTCCCTCCGAATCCGTAGATCCCGAGCACACCGCCGTCCGGCACCTCGGCGCGCGCAAGTGCGCGGTAACCGATGATTCCGGCGCACAGGAGCGGCGCGAGCTCGGTGTCGAGGTACCCGTCGGGTAGGCGCAGCGCATAGTCGGCGGGGACCGTCGCGAACTCCGCGTATCCGCCGTCCGCGTCCCATCCCGTGTACCGCGACTGCCGGCAGAGGTTCTCGCTACCCCGGCGGCACGCCCGGCACCGACCGCAGGTGTATCGAAGCCAGGCGATACCGATGCGGTCCCCGGGAGCGAATGCGCCGGTGACGGAATCACCCACTGCGACAACCTCCCCCACGACTTCGTGGCCGGGAATCACTCCTCGTCGGTGCGCAGGGAGATCGCCTTCGGTGACATGAAGGTCCGTTCGGCACACCCCACAGGCCAGAACCTTGACCAGCAATTCACCTGGCGCGGGCTCGGGGATCGCTTCGAGACCCCACCGCAGCGGAGTACCGGCGATCGGCCCGGGGCTGACGGCGCGCCACGCAGCCATCGTCCGGATTCCGCGCCGCGCCGCCGCCATACCCACAGAAATGCCCCCGGGCGTCTGTCCTCGGTCAGTTCGGGCTCTGGGTGTGCTTGCCGCTCGGCGGCGGAGAAACGGGCGAGTCCGTGGCCGCCGGCGTGGGGGCCGTTGCGTCGCCTCGCGGCACTCCGGTAGTGGCAGCGGCGGCCGAGTTCGTGTCGGTGCCGCGGTGGGTAGCCTTCTTCGCCAGCTCGCCTACCTTGTGCTGCACCTGGGGGGCCTTGTCCTTCACCGTCTCCGTCGCGCCGCTCACCTTCTCCTGCACGGCAGGGTTGTGCCAGACCTCGAGAGACTGCTCCCTCATCTTCTCGTAGGTTTGTCGGCCCGACCGGGCGCCCAGGACAAATCCCACGGCCGCCCCCGCTACGAAAATCAACGCTCTCTCCATGACCTCTCCTGACTGTTGTGGGACAGGCGCGTTCAGCCGGATCACCGTCGGAACGCCCTGTACACCGTTATGCCCACAGCTACCGAGCCCAAACCCCTCCACGTCGGAACGACCCCTCGGTCCCGCGCCAACTAGGCTCCGAGCATGGACCTGCGCGGTGAAGACCTGTTCACGGTGGCGGGGTCTCTGGCCGAACTGATCGGCGCCCCGATCACGATCGAGGACGAGAACTCGACGGTGCTCGCGTACTCGAGTGGCGAGCAGGCAGTGGACGAAGCGCGGATCGGGACGATCCTCGGACGCCAGGTGCCGGGACGGTACCGGCAGTTACTCACCGAGGCCGGTGTGTTCGAACGCCTTCACCACGACACCGACGTCATCTACGTGGATCTGCACGTTCCCGACATGCGACCACGGGCGGCGATCGCGGTGCGTGACGGCGGTCGCCCCGTGGGCTCCATCTGGGCTGCCGTGACCGCCTTCCCGACGCCGGAACAGGAAGCGATCCTCCGGTCCGCCGTACCGGTCGTGGCCGAACACATCGCCGCGCAACGCGAACGGGTGGACGTCACGCGGCGACTGCAGGTCGACCGGGTTCGTGCCCTCATCACCGGCGGCGAGCCCGCTTTCCGGGCCGCCGACGACCTGCGGCTGAGCGGCCAGCTGACCGTCGCGGCGGCGGCCCCGGTCGCGCCCGGCAAGTCGCTGCCGTCCGGGCTGCTGGCCTCGCTCGGCCTCTACCTCGACACGCTGGCCGTCGAATCCGTCGCCGCCCAGCTCGACGACATCATCTATGTGGTGATCGCCGCCGGTGAGAAGGATGTCCGTCGCCTGGCCGACGATTTCCTCGGACGTGCGCGCAGTGGTCATGCCTTCGTCGTCGCCGTCGGGCGTGCGGTCGACACGGCCGGGCAGGCGCATCTGTCGCGGGGTGACGCCGACCGGGTACTCGCTGCGCTGCAACACGCCTCCCGCGGCGGTGTGGTCGGCACCATGCGCGACACGCTCGCGTCGGTCCTCGCGCTACGCGTCGCCGACATCTTCGACGGCCTGGGCACACTCACCCCGCTGGCCGCCCTCGTCGCGCACGACGAGCAGCACGGGACCGACCTCGTGGCCACGGCACGCGCGTTTCTAGCCCACGGCGGCGACGTGGCCGATGCCGCCGCAGCCCTGCACGTCCACCCCAACACTCTGCGCAATCGGCTCCGGCGCTGCGTCGAATCGTGCGGGGTGGACCTCTCCGACGCAGACACCCGACTCGTCCTCATGCTGCATCTGAAACTGCGGGGCCTGCGCGAGCGGTGAGGGCCGCGGTGACCCCTGTCCGATTGCACAACGGTGGGGGTCAGGCACTGGCCGAACGGCTACTCCCCCGGCGTGAATGCCGCCCGATGATGGACTCATGAGCACAAATGGGCGCCCGAATCATGTCGCGATCGTCGGAGCCGGTGTCGTCGGCCTGTCCACAGCCTGGTTCCTGCAGGAGCGAGGCGTCCGCGTCACCGTCGTCGACCGGGAAGGCGTTGCGGCCGACGCGTCGTGGGGTAACGCGGGTTGGCTCGCTCCCGCCCTCACCCTTCCGCTCCCGGAGCCCGCCGTCCTGAAATACGGCCTCCGCGCGATGCTCAATCCGTCTTCGCCGGTATACGTTCCCTTCACCACCGACGTGCGCCTCCTCCGTTTCCTCGTCGGTTTCGCCCGGCACTGCACTTCCGCGCGATGGGAGGAGGCGATGAAGGTATACGCCGAAGTGAACCGGATTTCCCTCGGCGCCTACGACCAACTCGCCGACGGCGGCGTCGCCGAACACACCCACCTCGCAGACCCCTTCCTCACCGCATTCAAGTCCGACGAGGATCGGGAAGTGCTCGTCGACGAGTTCCGCCACGTGGAGGCTGCCGGCGGAGAGGTCGAGTACGACCGGGTGAACGCCGACGAAATCCATTCGCTCGAGCCGAGTCTCGGGGACGGCGTGCATTGCGGCCTACGCCTGCGCAACCAGCGCTTCATCGATCCGCCGCGGTTCGTGCATTCTCTCGCCGACGCCGTCCGCGCCCGGGGCGGCGACATCGTGTCCGGATTCGACGTCACCGCAGTCCAGGACCGTGGTGCCGGTGACGTCCGCCTCGCTTCGGCAAGCGGCGATTCGGTACCGGCCGATGCGGTCGTCATCGCGAGCGGTGCACGGCTCGGCACGCTGGCACGTCCATTCGGCGTTCGCGCCCTCGTCCAGGCCGGCCGTGGCTACAGTTTCAGCGTCCGGCCACACCAGATGCCCAAGAACCCCGTGTACTTCCCCACCCAGCGGGTGGCGTGCACGCCGTTGCACGACCGCTTCCGTGTCGCCGGAATGATGGAGTTCCGCAGTCCCGATGCACCCCTCGATCCGCGACGGGTACAGGCCATCATCGACGCCGCGACACCCTTGTTCACGGGAATCGACTGGGAAGCCCGCCAGGAGGAATGGGTGGGTTCACGCCCGTGCACCACGGATGGACTACCTCTCGTCGGCGCCACCCGCTCACCGCGTGTGCACGTTGCCGGTGGCCACGGAATGTGGGGTATCGCTCTGGGCCCACTCACGGGCCGCCTGGTCGCCCAGTCGATGACGGACGGCGATCCGTCCCCGGTGTTGCGGCATTTCGACCCCTTGCGATGAACCCGTCTTTCGTCTCATGCCAGCGTGCCGACGACGGCCTCGGCACTGGCCAGGAGGGCGCCGGACGACGCGAGCGCCACCACCGCGTCGATCTCGGGTGCCAGGTATCGATCGGTTCCGGGCCCGGCGACGTGTTCGCGGATCGCATCCCGCACGGCACCCGTCGCGAGTGAAGGTGCCAGCGGCGCACGGAGATCGAGTCCCCGTGCCGCAGTCAGCGCCTCGACCGCAAGGACCCTGGTGAGGCCGTCGAGGGCGCGCCGAAGTTTGCGGGCCGCCGACCACCCCATCGACACGTGATCCTCCTGCATCGCCGACGACGGAATCGAGTCGACGCTTGCGGGCACGGCCAGACGTTTGAGTTCCGAGACGATTGCGGCCTGCGTGTACTGGGCAATCATGTGGCCGCTGTCGACTCCGGGATCGGCGGCGAGGAACGGCGGCAATCCATGGCTTCGGGCGACATCGAGGAAACGGTCGGTGCGGCGCTCGCTCATGCTCGCCACGTCCGCGACCACGATCGCCAGGAAATCCAGGACGTAGGCCAGCGGTGCTCCGTGGAAGTTGCCGTTCGACTCGACGCGGCCGTCCGCAGTCACCACAGGGTTGTCGACGGCGCTCGCCAGTTCCCGTTCGGCGACCTGCTCCGCATGTGCGAGGGTGTCACGCGCGGCGCCGGCGACCTGCGGGGCGCAGCGCAGCGAATAGGCGTCCTGGACCACGGTGCATCCGGGACCCGCGTGACTGCGCACGATGTCGGAGCCGGCCAGCAGCCTGGTCATGTTCTCGGCCGCCGCGGCCTGTCCGGGATGCGGCCGCAGCGACTGCAGGTCGGCGGCGAACACTCTGTCCGTGCCGAGCAGGCCCTCGACGCTCATCGCTGCCGTGATGTCGGCCAGACGCAACAGGTGACGCAGGTCGTCGCACGCCAGCAGCAGCATGCCCAGCATGCCGTCGGTGCCGTTGACGAGGGCAAGCCCCTCCTTCTCCTCCAGCGACACCGGTGCGATGCCTGCGGCCCGGAGTGCCTCGGCGGCCGGGGTAGGACGCCCCTCGGCGTCACGCACGGTGCCCTCGCCGATCACGGCGAGACCCACGTGTGCCAACGGCGCCAGATCACCCGAGCAGCCGAGACTCCCGTACTCGTACACCACCGGGGTGATGCCCGCGGACAGCAGGTGCGCGTACACCTGCGCAACCTCCGGCCGGACACCGGTGTGGCCCGTGGCGAGAGTCGACAGCCGCAGCAACATCAGCGCACGCACCACCTCCCGTTCCACCTCCGGGCCGTTGCCGGCGGCATGGGACCGGATCAGGCTCCGCTGCAACTGGGCACGCTTCTCGAGGGGGATATGCCGGATCGCGAGGGCGCCGAACCCCGTCGAGACCCCGTACACCGGTGTGGGATACCCGGCGAGGGCCGCGATCCACTGACGGCTTTTCGCCATCGTGGACATGGCCTCTTCGGAGATCCGCACCCGCGCGCCGAGCCGGGCCACCCGGATCACTTCTTCGGCAGACACCGGACCGACACCGACGACTACAGGCTCTTCGGTACCCACAGACCCAGTGTCCACCCCAGCGAGGGGCGTAGGTCGGGAATTGCGGGGTGCGAACAGCAGTCACACGTCGCCGCGGAGAACTTCTTCGATTTCGCGTGGCGTCATGAGACGTTCGAGTTTTTCACTCGGCCACGAGGACGGGCGTCCTTGCAATCGGGCAGATTCGAGTAGAGGGAGAGGGCTGCGGTCCCGCCGCAGGATCGAATGAACATTCACGACGATCACTTCCGAACACCGTCTCGACGACTTGCCATGCACTGGCGCTTACCACTGCACTGACTCTTCTATCGTCCATCGTGCCCCCTGAGTTACACGGTTTCGGTGAGGCGCGCGGAGCGACGCGACAATGCCGGCGGGTACAAAGAAGGTGACCTGCCGCACAGAAGCGTTCTCCGAGCGCCTACGATGACGGCAAGAGGTAGTTGTAACTACCCGTACCACTTTCCCTGACTGGAGACAGCCGATGGCAAACACCCTCGAAGCAAGCATCGAAATCGACGCCACCCCGCAGGACGTGTGGGCTGTCGTGTCGGATCTGAAGCGGATGGGCGAGTGGAGCCCGCAGTGCCGCACGATGCGCGTGCTGGGCGGTGTGGTCGAAGAAGGCACGAAGACGATCAACATCAACCGCAAGGGCATGCTCGTCTGGCCGACCACCTCGAAGGTCGTCAAGTTCGAGCCGAACAAGTCGATCGCATTCCGCGTCGTCGAGAATCGCACGATCTGGTCGTACGAACTCGAGCCCACCGCCGGCGGAACCAAGGTCATCGAACGCCGTGAGGCGCCGACCGGAACGTCCAAGGTGTCGCAGTTCCTGGTGAAGACAGTGCTGGGCGGCAACGACGACTTCGAGGTCGAACTGATCGAGGGTATGAACACCACCCTGGCCCGTATCAAATCGGCTGCCGAAGGCAAATAACCCGCTCGGCAACTCGCGAACGCAAGCCGACCCCGAGGGCGCCCGACATCTCTTCGCCGAGGTGTGGGGCGCCCTCGCTGCGTCCACCGAGGCCGATCGTGATCAGCTACGACGCTCTATCCGGCGGCGATCAGCTGGCGTTCCGCTTCGGCGGTCCCTCGCTCCGCTCGCCATCCGTGCGCGGTCCGTTTCCCCGTCTGCTCCTGTGAGTGCGTACTCTCTCCTGATGCCGTTGCAGCCGGCAGCGCTCACGTAACCTGTGGGGGCGCCGCAACGGCAGGTAGCCGTCCCGCCCGACACAGTTAGAGGAGCCCGTGGCCCGTAAGCCCAGACCACCCGGAACCGCGCAGACCGCAGGGATCGGCCACTTCGTCGATCTCGCCCGAGGTGCAGTCCCGCCGCTTCATCCGGCCGGATTGCCCTTCGTTCTCGCACCGCTCGGCGTGGCGGTACTCGGCCGCAAGCGCAAGTGGGTGCGGCGCGGCGCGCTGACCTCTGCCGCAGCGTGCGCCGCGTTCTTCCGGCATCCGCACCGCGTTCCCCCCAACCGGGTGGGCGTGGCGGTCGCGCCTGCCGACGGTGAAGTCGCACTCGTCGATACGGCGGTCCCGCCGCCTGAACTCGACATGGGTTCCGAGCCCCTGCCCCGCGTCAGCATCTTCCTGTCCGTGCTCGACGTTCACGTCCAGCGCAGCCCGGTCGGCGGAGTGGTGCAGAAGGTCGTGCACCGGGCAGGCCAGTTCCTGTCCGCCGACCTCGCCGATGCCAGCGAGGTGAACGAACGCAACAGCATGCTGCTGCGCACCTCGGACGGCCTCGACGTTGCCGTGGTGCAGATCGCCGGGCTGCTGGCCCGGCGAATCGTGTGCGACGCCGGGGTCGGCGACACATTGCCGATCGGTGACACCTACGGTCTGATCCGATTCGGCTCCCGCGTCGACACCTACTTCCCTGTGGGCACCACCTTGCTGGTCGAGCGCGGCCAGCGGACCATCGGTGCCGAAACCGTCATCGCTCAACTGCCGTGATCGCCAGTACGAAGCAGCGGAGAGGGAGACCAGGGCAAGCGGTGCGCCTGTTGCCGAGTGTCGTCACGATTCTCGCGTTGTGCGGTGGGCTGTCCGCGGTCAAGTTCGCGCTCGACGGCGATCTCGGGAGCGCGCTGGCAATGATCGGTGCCGCCGCCGTCCTCGACTCACTCGACGGGCGGATCGCACGGCTCCTCGACGCCACGAGCAAGATGGGTGCCGAACTCGATTCGCTCGCCGACTCCATTTCGTTCGGGGTCGCCCCGGCTCTCGTGCTCTACGTGACCCTGCTGGACGGTCAGCGCTTCGGCTGGATCATCGCGTTGATCTATGCAGTGAGCATCGTGCTGCGGCTCGCCCGCTTCAACACTCTGCTCGACGACGACGATATGCCCGGTTACGCCAGCGAGTACTTCGTCGGCGTCCCGGCTCCCGCGGGCGCCTTGGTGGCACTGACCCCGTTGGCCGCGGCAGCACAATGGGGCGACGGCTGGTGGACGTCGTATCCGGTCGTCGTGGCGTGGACGGTGTTCTCCGCGGCCATCATCGTCAGTCGCATCCCGACTCTGGCTCTCAAGACCGTGTCCGTGCCGCCTCGCATGGCGGCAGGTCTGCTGGTGCTGGTCGCGCTCGCAGCGGCAGCGTTGGTCACCTACCCGTTCATTCTGCTGATGGCCCTCGTCGCGGTGTACCTGGCGCACATCCCGTTCGCGGTCCGTTCGCAGCGGTGGGTGGCTGCGCGACCCGAGACCTGGGAGATCAAGCCGTCCGAACGGCGAGCCATCCGGCGTCAGCCCGACACCCGCGGACGACGCTCCGCGGCGCGGCTCGGGTTGCGCCGTCCACGGGCCCGATAGGGCACGCGCGCACGTAGGCTCGACGCGTGACCTCACCGGAACTCGCGCTCACAGTCCGACTGAACACTTCGGCCGCAGACACGCGACGCGGCGTGGTGCGGCTGCATCCGGAAGCGCTCGCCGCGCTCGGTCTCCGGGAGTGGGACGCGATCGCTTTGGTCGGGGCACGCCGGACAGCAGCGGTGGCGGGTGTCGCGCCGGCCGGAACCCCCACCGGCACTGCGCTCCTCGACGACGTGACGATGTCGAATGCCGGGTTGTCCGAGAACACCTCCGTCGTCGTGAACCCCGTGACCGTGTACGGCGGCAGGACGGTCACCGTCAGTGGCTCCAACCTGGCGGTCACCTCGATCTCGGATGTCACCCTGCGTCAGGCCCTGCTCGGAAAAGTTCTCACAGTCGGTGACACGGTGTCCCTGCTTCCCCGCGACCTCGGTCCCGGGACCAGTACAGCCCCCGCCACCCAGGCACTGTCCCGGACCTTCGGCGTCGCATGGACGTCGGAACTGCTCACCGTTACCGGAGTGGACCCGGCGGGCGGACCGGTGAGCGTGCAGCCCAACACAGCGGTCGGGTGGGGTGAGGGCACACGCACCGTGGTCTCGTCCGCGCCGGCGCGCCTGTCGGCGACGGTGACCGAAGCAGCCGCCGTCCCATCCCTCCCCGTCGAGGACCTCGTCGGCGCGCACAGCCAGGCCGCCAAACTCACCGAGTGGCTCGGACTCGCGCTCGACGAACCCGAACTTCTCAGGAAACTGGGGGCGTCGCCGCACCTGGGAGTTCTCGTCACCGGACCGGGTGGCGTCGGTAAGGCCACTCTGGCGCGATCCGTGCTGGCGTCGCGGCGCGTCGTCGAACTCGACGGGCCCAGCGTCGGCGCCCTCGAAGCCGGTGCGCGACTGCAACGGGTCACAGCCGCAGTCGACACGGTCCGCAGCGGCGGAGCGCTACTCATCACCGACATCGACGCCCTGCTGCCCGCGACTGCGGAACCCGTGTCCGCGCTGATCCTCGACCAACTGCGCCGCGCCGTCGACAGTGCCGGTGTCGCATTCGTCGCGACCTCCGCGCATCCGGAATCGACCGACACCCGACTGCGCGGGCAGGATCTGTGCGACCGCGAACTGGCCCTGACACTGCCCGACGGCGCGACCCGGAGGGCCCTGCTCGAATTGCTGCTACGGAAGGTGCCTACCGACGGGATCGCCCTCGATGCCATCGCGGCCCGGTCGCCAGGATTCGTCGTGGCCGATCTCGCAGCCCTCTGCAGGGAAGCAGCGTTGCGGGCAGCCTCCCGCGCCACCAGGTCACCGGCAGAACCGGCCCTCACCCAGGACGATCTACTGGGCGCCCTGGATGTGATCCGCCCCCTGTCGCGGTCGGGGAGCGAGGAACTCGCGATCGGTAGCCTGACCCTCGACGACGTCGGCGACATGGTGGAGACCAAGCAGGCCCTCACCGAGGCGGTGCTGTGGCCTTTGCAGCATCCGGATTCGTTCGCGCGTCTGGGTGTCGACCCTCCCCGCGGAGTGCTGCTGTACGGACCGCCCGGCTGCGGAAAGACGTATCTTGTTCGGGCCCTGGCTAGTTCGGGACACCTCAGCGTGCACGCCGTCAAGGGCGCCGAGCTGATGGACAAGTGGGTGGGCGCGTCCGAGAAGGCGGTGCGCGAGCTGTTCCAGCGGGCGCGCGACTCCGCGCCGTCGCTCATCTTCCTCGACGAGGTGGACGCGCTGGCCCCGCGCCGCGGTCAGAGCTCCGACTCCGGCGTCTCCGACCGCGTGGTGGCCGCACTGCTCACCGAACTCGACGGCGTCGAGCCCCTCCGCGATGTCGTGGTGCTCGGTGCCACCAACCGACCCGACCTGATCGACCCCGCGTTACTGCGCCCCGGACGCCTCGAACGACTGGTGTTCGTGCCGCCGCCCGACGCGGAGGCGCGCCGTGCGATTCTGCGGACCGCCGGGAAATCGGTTCCGCTCGCCGATGACGTCGACCTCGACGCTCTGGCCGAAGACCTGGACGGTTACTCGGCCGCCGACTGCTCGGCGCTCCTCCGCGAAGCCGCACTTGCCGCAATGCGCCGGAGCATCGACGCCGCCGACGTCACCGCCGACGACGTGGCGGCCGCACGCGAGAAGGTGCGCCCCTCACTCGACCCCGAGCAGGTGGCGCACCTGAAGGCCTATTCAGAGTCGCGCTGACCCCGCGAGTACGTGTTGGCCAGGGTTGGTCGAGAAGCGCCCACGGGTCAGGACCAGCGGCCGAGCAACGTTGCGGCGTGCGAGGCGAGAGCAGCCTGGAAGAAGGGGCCGAAGCTCACGCGTGCGACGCCCAGCGGCCCGAAGGAAGCCGGATCGTCCTGGTCGGGCAGGCCGATTGCATTGACAGGCCGCGGCAGCTCGGAGGTGAGACGTTTTTGGGTGGCGTCGTCGTGACGGCCCACCGGGTACAGCACGTCGGCGCCGGCGTCGGCTGCGAGCTTCAGCCGGGAGATGGCGCGGTCGACGCGATCGGCTTCGTCGCCGACCTTCTTGACGAACAGGTCGGTACGCGCGTTGACCACGACGTGCACGCCCGCGGCGTCGGCTGCCTGGCGTAGTCCACCCACGAAGTCGGCGTGCTCGGCCGGCTCACGCAGTCGGCCGCCCTCACTGTGGACGGTGTCCTCGATGTTCAGCCCAACTGCCCCGGCCCCGATCAACCCGTCGATGAGGCGAGCAGGTTCCTGCCCATACCCGGATTCGATGTCCACCGAGATGGGCAGGTCCACTGCGGAGGTGATCTGAGAGATCCGATGCAGGAGCTCGTCGAAGGTAATTCCCTCGTTGTCCGGCTTGCCGATCGAATCCGACACCGGGTGGCTCCCGACCGTGAGTGCTCGGAAACCCGCGGACACAGCCAGATTGGCGGACCACGCATCCCATACCGTCGGCAGGATGACGGGGTTGCCGGGCTGATGCAGCTGCAGCAGCGTTGTCGCCTTCTCGTTGATCGACGTCATGGGTGGGCTCCTCGCCTCGGAAAGTGTTCGACGGAGTCATTCTCGGTACGCCTTCGTTGGCAACACAAGGTGGGTGCCGTCCATTCCTCGCTGCTCGAGTACCGTGGATGGATGGACTTCCGCGAACCTCTCTCGGCGGCGGCTGCCCTCTCCTCCGGTGCACTGGCCGGGTTCGTCCTCACCAATCCCCGCAATCGCGCGTGGGCCATCTATGCGTCGGATCGCGAGATCGACCGTTGGCTCAGCAGTCAGCCGACCGGTGTCGTGGTTGCGCTCGTCCTCGCCGTCATCGCGGTGGCCGCATTGCAGCGCTCGGGCTCGCGCCGTGCCTCCTGGGTCGTGGGCGCTGCATGTGCACTCGTCCTGATCGGAACCCGGTCGGCGGTGGCAGGCGCGAGTGGTGTCGACACGCTGATCGTGCTGCACTTCGCCAAAACCGCAACCGCGGGAATTCTTCTCGGAGCAGCGGTCGCCGCGGTGTGGGGACGGTGGGCCCCGCAGCTGACACTGGTCCTCGGCGTGGCGGGCGCATTCGTACTCGCCAGTGTCCAGCGACTACCACGCGGTGACACCGAGTATCTCGAACCGGCGAGCAGGAGTACCTCTGCGATCGGGGAACCACCGATGTGGTTGCTGCTCGGGACCCTGGTACTCGCCCTCGTGTCGGCAGTCGTTGCACAGAAGCAGTTCCGGGTGCAGCGTCCCGAACGGCGAACCCTCCAGACGGCATTGGCCACGGCACTGGCTCTCGCTCTCCTCAACCGGCTACTCGGCGCGTGGATCGACGACCACGAATTCGGCGAACCGCTCACGGTGTGGATGATCATTGCTCTCTGCCTCGTGGTCGTGCTGGTGTGCACCGAAGTGTCCTCGCGCCTGCTCCCCGGTATCGACGGGCACTTTCTACTGGCCGCCACGGCAGTGACCGCGGCAGCCATGCCCGTCCTCGACGATCTTCGGACCCCGCGCGTGACCACTCCCGCATCCGCCGTCCTGATGGTCGGCGTGATCGCTTTGGCGCTGGGCATCGTGCTCGCCGTCCGGGTCCCCCCGTCGTTGCGACGACCGCACTGGGGGCTCGCACTCGCCGCCCTTGTTCCGCTGACAACCGCCATACAGCCAGACCTCGGCGATGATGGCATCCTGCTTCTCGTCCGGCTCTTCGTCCTGTGCACCGGGATGGGATTTGCGCTCGCCACCGCGCTCCCGGCGTCGGCGCCGGTCGCGGTCCTGGGCTTGGCGTTGCCGTTCGCCTCGCTAGTTTTCGTGGCCGCAACCACCATTCCGGGCAGCCGGGTCGTGCTCGAAGGTCCGCACGAACCGCTCCGCGCGATTGGCGTGCTCACCCGCGATGCCGACACCCCCTCGTCCGCCCCGGTGGCGTCCGACCATCTCGCGGGGATCGCGATGCTCGCCGTGGTGGCGTACTGCGCCTACTCGATACGGTCGCGTCGCCGTGCGCCGGAAGCACTCGCCTAGTCGAGCAGACCGAGCGACTGCAGTCGGCGAAACACCAACATCGAGCCGGGCGCGACGTCGGGCATCGCCGCGTACTCGTCGACCGTGAAATACCGCAGTTCCGCGATCTCACTCGTGGCCCGCGGCACCGCGCTCAGTTCCGCGAGAAAGCACGTCATGTGCAGCGCGGTGCCCGCCGGATGCCCGTACGCCGGAGCTTCGAAGACTCCCAGGTGCAGGAGGGTGCCGGCGACGATCGCGGCATCGAGTTCTTCCCTGATCTCCCGGTGCAGCGCTTCTTCGGCGCTCTCACCGGGATCGATCTTGCCGCCTGCCATGTAGAACGCCGTCTTCCCGACCGATCTCGTCTGAAGCAGTCGCCTCTCGCGGATGTGGGCGAGGGCGGCGGTACGAATCTCGTCGGGCACGCCTCACAAGATAGAACAGCGCGACCCCGCCACGAGAACGCCGCTGCTTCAGTCCGGTTTGCCGCGGTTCGAGGCCGAGAATTGGAACCAGTAAGATGTACGTCGTAGCCAACTCGCTAGCTTCGCGAACGGTCTACACCTACTCGGTTCGCTGCGTTCCGACACCCCGCCGCCCGCTGACCACACGACGGAGTGCCTTTTGCTCGCTGTTCTGCTCGCCCACGCCGTTGCCGCCGTTCTGGCTCCGCTTGTGGTGCGCATGTTCGGCCGCAACGGTTTCTATCCGCTCTCGCTCGTACCGCTGGTCTCGCTCGGTTGGGTGATCGCACACTGGGGCACGGTGCAGACCGTCTCGCTCGAGTGGATCCCCGGCCTGTCGATGGACATCGACTTCTACTTCGATCCGCTGGCCGCGATCATGTCGGTGCTCGTTCTCGGGATCGGCGCATTGATCCTGGTGTACTGCGCGGGGTACTTCACCGACGACGAACCGCGGCTCGGTATCTTCGCCGCACAGATGGTGGCATTCGCCGGTGCCATGTTCGGACTCGTCGCCAGCGACAACATGTTGCTGCTCTACACGTTCTGGGAACTGACGACGGTCCTGTCGTTTCTGCTGGTCGGTCACTACGCCGAACGCGCGTCGAGTCGCAGGGCGGCGACCCAGGCCCTGCTGGTCACCACTGCGGGTGGGCTCGCCATGCTGGTCGGCATCATCATCCTCGGCCAGGTGAGTGGCACGTACAACCTGTCCGAACTGATCGAGGTCGCGCCTCGCGGCTGGCTCGCCGGTGTCGCCGTCGTGTTGGTCCTCATCGGTGCCTTGTCGAAGTCCGCGATCGTTCCGCTGCACTTCTGGCTGCCCGGAGCGATGGCGGCCCCCACTCCGGTCAGCGGTTACCTGCATGCCGCGGCGATGGTGAAGGCCGGCATCTACCTCGTGGCCCGGCTGTCCCCCGGCTTCGCCGACGCCGCCCCGTGGCGGTTCACCGTCGTCACGCTCGGACTGCTCACCATGGTCCTGGCGGGGTGGCGTGCGCTGCGCGCCTTCGACCTCAAACTCGTCCTCGCCTTCGGCACCGTCAGTCAGCTCGGATTCTTGATGGTGCTCGTGGGCCTGGGTACGCGGGACGCGATGCTGGCGGGACTGACCATGGTGGTCGCCCACGCAATGTTCAAGGCGGCGTTGTTCATGGTGGTCGGCATCATCGACCACGCGACCGGGACTCGCGACATTCGCAAACTGGGCCATCTGGGCGCCCGCGCACCAGCGCTGGCAGTGTTCGCCGCACTCGCCGCAGCCAGCATGGCCGGACTGCCGCCGTTCCTGGGTTTCGTCGGCAAGGAAGCCGCCTTCGACTCGCTGCTGAGCACCACGGCGCTCGCCGACCCCGCGCGCGTCGTGGCCGTGGCCGTGGTGGTGGTGGGATCGATCCTGACCTTCGCCTACAGCGTGCGATTCATGTGGGGCGCATTCGGAGGCAAGCGCCTCGCGAACCCCACCGCGGCCGTGCAGAAGATGCACGCCCCCGGCCCGATGTTCCTCGCGGCGCCCGCAGTGCTCGCGGTGCTCGGCTTGGCCGCGGGTCTCGCGTCACCACAGCTCGAGAAGCTGCTGACCCCGTACTCGCGCACCCTGCCTGCCGAGCGTGCGTCCGACTACCATCTCGCGCTGTGGCACGGCGTCAACACCGCCCTGCTGTTGACGTTGGTCGTCTTCGCCACCGGTACCGCACTGTTCGTGGCTCAGCGCTGGGTCATTCGGTTGCGGTTCGAACATCCACCGCTGGGCAACGCCGACCGCATCTACGACGCGACCCTCCGCTTCATGGACGCCCTGTCGATGCGCCTGACCGGCGCCACACAGCGCGGTTCGCTCCCCCGAACCCAGGCGATCATCCTCGCGACGCTCGTCGTGCTGCCCCTCGTCCTCCTGTTCACCGGCACCCGTACCGACGCCGACGTCCGACTGTGGGACTCGCCGGTGCAGTTCGTGATCGGCCTCATGATGGTGGCCGCCGCGCTCGCGGCGACGGTGATGCGCAACCGGCTGGCCAGCGTGATTCTCGTCGGCCTCAGCGGATACGGCTGCGGTGTCCTGTTCGCCCTCCACGGCGCCCCCGACCTGGCGCTCACCCAGTTCCTCGTGGAAACGCTGACGCTCGTGATCTTCGTGCTCGTGTTCCGCAAACTCCCCGCCGAGGTCGACGAGAGCAGGGCGATCGGCTTCAAGGTTCCCCGGGCACTGCTCGCCGTCGCGGTCGGTGCCACCATCACCACCATCGGCGCCTACGCGATCAATGCCCGCAACACGACGCCCATCCATGGGATGCTCCCCGACGCCGCCTACTACCTCGGTAACGGCAAGAACGTCGTGAACGTCCTGCTCGTCGATATCCGCGCCTGGGACACGCTCGGCGAGATCTCGGTACTACTCGTCGCCGCTACGGGGGTCGCGAGTCTGGTGTTCCGCAACCGGCGCTTCGGCAGTGCGCCCCGCGTGTCGGACGCCCCAGCGGTTACCGTCGAACAGGCGTCGGCGCAGTCGGAGACGACATGGCTGCTCGGTGGGGGTCTCGTGGATCCCCGGCACCGTTCGCTCGTCCTCGAGGTCACCACCAGGCTGATCTTCCCGACGATCATGGTGCTGTCGGTGTACTTCTTCTTCTCCGGGCACAACGCACCCGGTGGCGGGTTCGCCGGCGGACTCACCGCGGGGCTCGCCTTGGTGCTGCGTTATCTCGCGGGCGGCCGGTACGAGCTGGGAGAAACCGTCCCGGTCGATGCCGGCAAAATTCTCGGGCTAGGCCTCACACTCGCCGCGGGAACGGCAATAGTGTCGTTGTTTCTCGGCGCACCCGTGCTGTCGTCCGCAGTATTCGAGGTGACGATCCCACTCCTCGGACACATCAAGTTGGTCACCGCACTGTTCTTCGACCTGGGTGTGTACCTCATCGTGGTCGGTCTCGTCCTCGACGTTCTCCGCAGTCTCGGGGCACGTCTCGATGCACAGATCGAGGTGAACCAGAAATGAGCGCAAACATCGGGTTTCTCGTCATCATCGGCGTCCTCGTGTCGGCCGGCGTCTACCTGCTCATCGAGCGCAGCATTACTCGGATGCTCCTGGGACTGCTGCTGTTCGGCAACGGGATCAATCTTCTGATCCTCACGTCGGGTGGCACGGACGGCAATCCCCCGATCGCGGGTCGCGACTCCATCCACGAATCGATGGCCGACCCCCTCGCGCAGGCGATGGTGCTGACCGCGATCGTCATCACCATGGGTATCGCGGCTTTCGTACTTGCTCTCGCGTACCGCTCTTTCAAGATCACCACTGCGGACCTCGTCGAGAACGATCCCGAAGACACCCGCGTCCTGCTGCGGCGTTCGCCCTCGGAAGCTCCCGACCGCGACCGCTCGGACGACCCCGTCACCGGCGAACCCAGTTTCAGTGGTGACGCCTTCGACCGGAACGGCAATCCCATCCCCCTCGGAAAACTCCGTAACCTCGAAGACCTCGAGGGTTACGAAGAATTGCACCGCGGCGATTTCGATGACGACGAAGACGACAAGGCCACGATCGGAAAGACGCCGTGACCCTTTCCCCGCACCTCGTCACGACCCTCGCGCCACTGCCTGTGCTCGTGCCCATGCTCGCCGCCGCCGCGACCCTGGTACTCGGCCGCCGTCCCCGCGCCCAGCGGGTGATCACCCTCACGGCGTTGATCGCCGTGCTCGTCGTGTCGGCGTTACTTCTGCTCCTCGCGGACCGCGACGGTACGACGGCGATTCAGGTGGGCGGCTGGGACTCCCCCATCGGCATCACTCTCGTCGTCGACCGATTGTCCGCGATGATGCTCGTCGTCTCCTCGATCGTGCTATTGGCGGTCATGGCATACGCCGTCGGTCAGGGCATCCGCGACGGAAGTGAAGATCAGCCCGTCTCGATCTTCCTGCCCACATATTTGGCCCTCACCGCCGGAGTTTCCAACGCCTTCCTCGCCGGTGACCTGTTCAACCTCTATGTCGGTTTCGAGGTGTTGCTCGCAGCCAGCTTCGTACTGCTGACTCTGGGAGCAAGCGCCGAACGGGTGCGCGCCGGTGTGTCCTACGTGATGGTGTCGATGGTGTCTTCGCTGATCTTCCTGGCGGGCATCGCGTTCGCCTACGCGGCCACCGGCACACTCAACCTCGCCGACATGGCCACCCGGCTCGACGGCATCCCATCGGGCACACGCACCGCCATCTTCGGTGTCCTGCTCGTGGCATTCGGCATCAAGGCCGCGGTCTTCCCGTTGTCGACGTGGCTACCCGACTCCTACCCGACCGCTCCGGCACCGGTTACCGCCGTCTTCGCGGGACTGCTGACCAAGGTGGGCGTGTACGCGATCATCCGTGCGCACACGCTGCTCTTCCCGGAAGGCGAACTCGACAACGTCCTGATGGTGTGTGGCCTGCTGACGATGCTCGTCGGCATCCTCGGTGCGATCGCGCAGAGCGACATCAAACGCCTGCTGTCCTTCACGCTGGTCAGTCACATCGGGTACATGGTGTTCGGGATCGCGCTGTCCACGCAGTCGGGGCTCTCCGGCGCCATCTACTACGTGGCGCACCATATTCTCGTGCAGACAACCCTCTTCCTCGTCGTCGGCCTCATCGAACGACAGGCCGGGTCGTCGTCGTTGCGCCGTCTCGGTGGGCTCGCGGCGGCCAGCCCCGTCCTCGCCATCGTCTTCCTCGTCCCGGCGCTGAACCTCGGTGGCATACCGCCGTTCTCCGGGTTCATCGGCAAAGTGGCCCTCCTGCAGGCCGGTTCCGCGGACGCCGGAGTGCTGGCCTGGATTCTCGTCGGCGGCGGCACCCTCACCAGCCTTCTCACTCTGTACGTGGTGGCCCGCGTCTGGACCAAGGCGTTCTGGCGCGCCCGCGCCGACGCACCGGAAGGTGACCTCGCAGATGTCAGCCCGTCGGCACTGATCGACGAGTCCGAGGCCGACATCGCGTTCGACGACCGCGCCGACGTGGGCCGTATCCCCGCGATGATGTTGATACCGACGGTCGCGTTGGTGGGGGTCGGTCTGGCCATGACGGTCTTCGCCGGGCAGATCATCTCGATCAGCGACCGTGCTGCCGCCGACCTGCAGGACCGCTCGATCTACATCACCGCCGTCCTCGGCGATCAGAGCGGCACCGAAGCGAAGGAGGCGCCGCGATGACACGCGAGGGATTTCTTCGACTCAGCGCACTGGTCTGGTTGACGGCCGTGTGGATCCTCTTGTGGGGGAACCTCAGCATCGCCAACGTCGTGAGCGGACTCGCCGTCGGTGTATTGATCATGGTGCTCATGCCCCTGCCGGGGGTGCCGGTCCAGGGACGGGTGCACGTTCTGTCCCTCCTCCGGCTGGGCTGGAAGTTCGTCTACTACTCGCTCGAGTCGAGCCTGCAGATCGCCTGGCTGGCTGTGCGCCCCGGCCCACTGCCGGTCACCGGCGTTCTGCGATACCAACTCGGAATCAAGTCCGATCTGGTCCTCACCCTGTTCATCGACGTCCTGAACCTCATCCCGGGAACCATGGTGCTCGAGATCGACCAGGCTCGACGGATCGTGTACGTCCACGTCCTCGACATGGGATCGGCGAAGGCGGTCGGCCAGTTCTACCGTACGGTCGCGCAACTGGAACGCCTGTTCGTTGCCGCATTCGAGCGCGACTCCGAATGGAAGCCGAGTGCCTGGCATTTCGGCGACGAGCAGTACGACGACCCAGCTCAGGAGGGCACCACATGACAGTCGTCTCCGTCATATCCGGGATCGTCTTGGTGATCGCCGGGGTGCTGACCACGTTTCGGCTTCTCGACGGGCCCAATTCCCTGGACCGTCTCGTCGCCCTCGACACCTTGATCGCGCTCGCCATGTGTGGTCTCGCGGTGTGGGCCGCGTATACGGGCGACACGACGATCGTGCCCGCCATCGTCGCGTTGTCGCTGGTGGGCTTCATCGGTTCCGTGTCCGTGGCCCGATTCCGGGTAAGTGACAAGTAATGACCAGTGTCCTGAACTACCTCGGGGCCGGCCTCATGCTGGCGGGCTCCATCCTCGCGCTCACCGCGGCCATCGCCATCGTCCGTTTCCCCGACACCCTGCGGCGCATGCACGCCGCCACCAAACCGCAGGTGGTCGGACTCAATATGGTGCTGGTCGGTGCCGTGATCGAATTGCGGGGCAACGTCGATATCTGGATGTTGATCCTCGTCGGCATCTTCACCCTGTTCACCGCTCCCGTCATCGCGCACAGCGTCGGCCGCGTCGCATACCGGGAGCAGCGTGATCAGGACGGGCTGATGATGATCAACGAGCTGGAGCCTCCAGAGCGCCCGTGACCAGAGGACGGGAATCGTTGGCGCCCCAGCGGTGCAGCGCGCTGTCCGGCCGAGCGAAGAAGGTCGCGTAGAACCCGAGACTCATGGCGGCGAGGACACCGATCACGATCGGTCCCGACAACTCGGGGAAGCGGCCCATCGGCACGGCCAGGTACCGATAGCTGAGCAGCAGTGCGACGAGGGCAATCACTCCGCCGCCGACCAGCCGTACCCGGAACCAGCCCCACCCACGTTCGGGCTCACGCAGTGCCGACTCGATGGTCAGGCAGAGCACCGCTCCCGCCACCAGGTCGACTCCGTAGTGATAGCCGAATCCGAGTGTCGCAGTGAGAGTGCACACCAACCAGAATGTGCCGCCCAGGCGAAGCCACCAGGCGCCGCCGCGCGAGTGGATGAACAGCGCGAGCGCCCAGGCGGTGTGCAGACTGGGCATGCAGTTGCGGGGCGTCACCGCGTCGAACGCCAAGGGGGCAGGGGTGAAGTCGGGCGTCGGCACGAGGTTCGGCCAGTAATTGCCGGCCTGGAAGCCCTGGCCTTCGCTGCCGAACGCGAAGATCGGTCCGACCACAGGGAAGAGAAGGTAGAAGATCGGTCCGATGAGCCCGATCATCAGGAAGGTGCGCACCAGGTAGTGCGAGGGCCAGCCGTTCCGCAACTGATAGATCGCGACCGCGATGGCCGCGACCGGTAGTTCGATGTACACCCAGTGCAAGACGCCGTATCCGACCGAGCCGAGAGCGTCGACCAGCTGTCCCATATGCCACGACGGATTGCCCAGAGCATGGTCCGCGAGTTGTGCGTACTCGTCGAGCACCATCGGCCCGCCCATGATCGTGATCTGCAACCACGCATCACCGAACTTGGTGGCGAGAATGAGCAGGGCGCCGAGGGCAACCCCCTTCAACGCGCTGCGCCGCTGCTCGCCGGTCCACCGGACCGCTGCGCAGACGCCGACCGCGGTGAGGACCCAGGTGGCACCGTTTCCCACGGTGAGGGGACCACCCGCCGCATACCGCACAGCGGCGACGGACACGTCGATCCCGGCGGCGGACGACAGCGCCACGATGCGCTGCTGGGTGGTGAGCCCGACCATCGCGAGGGCGAGCCCCGCCCAGGGCACGGACGCCGACTTCGGCGTCAGGACATAGTCACCGACAAGGCTTTCGAGTGGACCCGAAAACCCTTGCGCCGACGCGAGCAGCTGCACCGTCACCAGCAGAGCCGCGACCCCCAGCACGCCACCGACGACCATCGTGCGCGACCGATCGATCGCCCTCCCCGGCCGTGCAACGGCTACTTCGTCGATCAACACCCGCCAAGTGTAAACAACACGTGAACGGCAGGTGGACAGTGTCCTGTCCGCAGCTCGGTGTCAGGTGCCGAGTTCCTTCACGAGAGCATTGACCACGGCCACCAGATCGCCCCCGGTGGCCTCTGCAACCTGGCGTTGGCGCTGATAGGACGCCCCTCGGCGCGGAATTTCCGCCACAGCGGCCAACTCGTCGGCGCACCCCAGACGCGCAGCAGTGGGTGCAAGTTTCTCGAGCAGATCGTTCAAGTCATCGGTGACGAGTCTCTCGCTACTGTCCGAGTCGAGGATGATCTCGGCGTCGAGCCCGTACCGCGCCGCCCGCCACTTGTTCTCCTTGACGTGCCATGGCTGCAGGTTCGGCAGGTCCTCGCCTGCCTCGAAACGCCGGTCCAGATCCACGATCAGGCAATGCACGAGCGCCACCAGCGCGCCGAGCTCGGCCCGGGTCGAGATGCCGTCGAAGACGCGCACCTCGATGGTGCCCCAGCGTGGGGCCGGGCGGATGTCCCAGTGCATTCCGCCGATCTTGGTGATCACCCCGGTCTTCATCTGGTCACTGATGAAGTCCTCGTACTGCGCCCAATTCGCGAATTGGTACGGGAGCCCGGCCGTAGGCAGCTGCTGGAACATCAGCGCACGGTTACTGGCATAACCCGTGTTGACGCCCGCCCACATCGGTGACGACGCCGACAACGCCAGAAGATGCGGGTACCGCTGCAGCAGAGCATTGAGGATCGGGAACACCTTCTGCGGCGACGACACACCGACGTGGACGTGCACACCCCAGATCAACATCTGCCGTCCCCACCACTGGGTGCGTTCGATCAGCTCGTCGTAGTCGGGTGTGCGGGTGACCAACTGGGTGGACCACTGCGCGAACGGGTGTGTGCCGGCACAGATCAGGTCGACACCCAGCGGATTGGCTGCCCGCCGCAGCAGATCGAGCGACTCGTCGAGGTCGCTCATCGCCTCACCGACTGTGGAGTGGATGCCGGTGACGAGTTCGACCGTGTTGCGTAGCAACTCCTTGGTGATGCGCGGATCCTCGGGGCCCGCCAGATTCGCCACCGCATCGAACACCTCGGCGGCCGTGTTGGAGAGATCCCGCGTGACCCTGTCGACGAGCGCGATCTCCCACTCGACACCGAGTGTCGGCCGCGGCGAACCGGGAAAGGGAACTACCACGATTCCGATCCAACCACAGGCCGCGCGGCGCGGCAGTACGCCGGCATCCCGGCGTCAGCCGGGATGCCGGACATCTCAGCTCTCGCCGAGGACACCGCAGGCCACACGTGAGCCTGCGTCCCCGGTGTTCAGGGTTTCCTGATCGGGAGCGGGTGCGTAGCGGGTGGGGATATTCGCGAAATTGTCGGCACCGGAGTGGATCATGACCGCGGTCCCGGCATCGCCGTTCTTCAGTTCCTCCACCGTGAAGGCGTCAGTGGTGGTGACCAATTCGCCGGTGCCGTCTTCGCGGATCTGCAGCGAGGTGAGGTCGCCACTGGCCGGGTGGCCGGAGTGTCCCTCGACCTGGAAGTGTCCGCCGGCGGAGAGGAAGTTTCCGGGTGCGCCGCCGGTGGGAGCGACGGAATTCGTCTCACACTTGCCGACCGAATGCACATGGAATCCGTGGAATCCGGGAGTCTGGTCCTTGACGGACACGGTGACCTCGACGTGCTCGCCGGACTGCGTGAAGGTGGCGGTGCCGACGTCGTTGCCTTCCGCGTTCTTGAACGTCGCAGTGAGTGCGCCGCTTCCGCTCTCGCTGTGCGCACCGGACGAACCGTGGCCGGCGTCGCCGGGAACGTCTGCGGCACTGGGATCGGCGGCTCCGGTCCACACGGGGGGCGTGGTGCCCGAGACGTCGGACGGCTCCTCGTTGTTACTGCAGGCGGTCAGCCCCAGCGCAGCGATGGCCACCATGGGGGTGACAATGCGCCAGGACATCCGACGGGTAGTACTCGAGGCCATCAAAACCGCTCCTTTGAGGTGGCGAAGAAGTGCATCTGATCATAACCACGACGCCCCCGGACCGGCCTTCCGGTCCGACCTGCACCTGCGCTCGCGCTACCCGACGGCGGTGACGATGACGATCACGCCTGCGGAGGAGTTCGCGATCCCGGCGAAGCGGGGTTCGGCGGTAGCCCCCAGTTCGGCGGCGATCTGCGTCGCCGCCTCCTTCTCGGCAGGCGAATTCCCGTAGTAGACAGTGGTTTCGGAGATCGTTCCGTCGCTGTAGTTCCCGGTTTCGGCCACCGTCCAGCCGGCTTCGGTGAGCTCGGTCGCCGTCTGCCCTGCCAGTCCCGTGACGTTGCTGTTGTTGAACACCCGCACAGGCACCGACGACGCGTCGCCGGATCCGGACGTACGTGCGGCGCCGGACGTGGTGCTCGCCGAGGCGGACGTCGAGGTGACACCCGACCCTCCCGCGGCCACTGTGGTCGTCGTGCGCGCCGCGGCCGAAGCCGGAACGGCGGCGGAGGTGGTGGTGGTGGTGGTCGTGACAGTAGCCGCAGTGTCTTCCGAGTCCGAATCGCCGAGTGACGCGAACCCGAGACCGGCGAAGAGAATCGCGAGAGAAATCAGCACCATGGCAAGGGCACGTAACGGCGGGCCGGACGATTGCGGTTTCTGATTGCTCACGGTGTCGACCTTAGCGACCCGAGGGCTAGGTGACGTCGAACCCGAGGCGACGAGCGGCGCGGGCCTTCTGCCTACTCGCACGGAGGCGACGCAGCCGTTTCACCAGCATCGGGTCTGCCGCCAGTGCCTCCTGGCGGTCGACCAGGGCGTTGAGCACCTGGTAGTACCGGGTGGCAGACATGTCGAAGAGCTCTTTGATCGCCTCTTCCTTGGCCCCGGCATACTTCCACCACTGGCGCTCGAAGGACAGAATGTCATGTTCCCGACGGCTCAGTCCGTCGGTCCCGACCTCGTCGACCCCTGCGGAGTTGTCGTTGTCGGTGCGTTCGGACTGGTTCCGACTACGCGCTGTTGCGCCGTCCATCTCACTCCTCGACTACTAGCTCTCGCTCGAATTCAGCGAAACCACGTTCCCCCGGCTCCTCGATCGCGTGGGCCGACCGAGCAACGAATTACACCGCTGTACTTCAGCGCCTATTCAACCACGGCGAAGGCCGCAGGCAGTGCCGGCGACGCGGGCGCGCCGCACTATCCTTGACAACCATGGCCATCCTCCCCATCCGGATCGTGGGCGACCCGGTACTGCACAAGCCGACCGAACCGGTGTCACAGTCACCCGCAGAGCTCGCCGAACTCATCGCGGACATGTACGACACGATGGACGCCGCCAACGGTGTCGGACTCGCCGCCAACCAGGTCGGCGAGTCGCTGCGCTTGTTCGTCTACGACTGCCCGGACATCGACGAAAGCGGAAAAGCACTTCGTCGTCGCGGCTGTGTCGTCAATCCGGTGCTCGAAACCTCCGAAGTCCCCGAGACCATGCCCGACCCGGACGACGACGTCGAAGGCTGCCTGTCCGTCCCGGGCGAGCAGTTCCCCACCGGCCGCGCCGACTGGGCCAGGGTCACCGGTACCGACTCCGACGGCAATCCACTCGATATCGAGGGTCGCGGGTTCTTCGCCCGGATGCTGCAGCACGAGGTGGGTCACCTCGACGGTTTCCTCTACGTGGACATGCTGATCGGCCGCAACGCGCGCGCTGCGAAGAAGACCATCAAACGCGCGGGCTGGGGCGTACCGGGCCTGAGCTGGGTGCCCGGAACGGTCGAAGACCCCTTCGGGCATGACGACTGACATCCCGCCTGGTAGCCGGGTGGTTCTGCGTTACGCATTGCCGCCCGGCCACAGCCACCCGATGACCGATATCGTCGGAATTCTCGAAAGCGTCGCCCCGTTCGTCACCGTGCGCGCGTCGGACGGTTCGGTCGTCGAGGTGGAACCGGAACGGGTGATCGCACTCAAGATCGTCCCTGCGCGGCCGGTCCGCGCCAGCGAGATCCGGGCGCTCGAACTTGCGTCCGCCGACGGCTGGCCGGGTGTCGAACACGCCTGGATCGACGGGTGGCTGGCCAGGTACGGGCACGGCTTCACCGGGCGCGCCAATTCGGCGGCACCGCTCGGTGACCCCGGCACGGTCGGCGACCTCGAAGACCGCTGCCCCGGTAGCACGCTGGAACGTCTGCGCAACTGGTACGCCGAGCGCGAGCGCCCGTTGCGGCTCCTGATTCCCGATCGGCTGGGCGCTGTGCCCCTGGGTTGGCACCTCAGCGACGAGGTGGTCGTGATGGCCGCGGACATCGCGAATCTCGCCCTTCCGCAGCGACCGCTCACCACCACGATCACCGCTCGCCCCGACCCGGATTGGCTCGCTCTCTACCGGTATCGCGGGTCTGCCCTTCCCGATTTCGCGGTCGACCTGCTGGGTGCCGTCCGCGGCGGCACGCTCGGCTTCGGCCGGATCGGCGCCGCCGATTCCACCCTCCTTGCTGTTGCTCGCGGCTCGGTGACCTCCGCGTCCGACGGCCGGCTCTGGGTAGGACTCACCGCAGTCGAGGTGGCCGAGGCCCACCGCAGGCGCGGCATCGGCAGCCTGATCTGCGGCGAGATGATCACCTGGGGCCGAGAGCACGGAGCCACCCACGCGAGCCTGCAGGTGGCCGCCGAGAACGAGGGGGCACAGGCGATGTATCGCAGCATCGGCTTCGTTCCGCACCACCGCTACCGGTACGCGACGGAACCTGTCGGCGCCTGGCATTAGGCTGACGCCGTGCGCATCGCTACCTGGAACGTGAACTCTGTTCGTGCCCGTACCGACCGGATCCTCGACTGGCTTCAGCGGACCGACACCGACGTGTTGGCCATGCAGGAGACCAAGTGCAAGGACGAGCAGTTTCCGTACGAGCGTTTCCGCGAGCTGGGTTACGAGGTGGCGCACGTCGGCATCAGTCAGTGGAACGGCGTGGCCATAGCGTCCCGTGTAGGGCTCACGGATATCCGGATCGGCTTCGAGGATCAACCCGGTTTCCACAAGGATCCCGAGGTTGCACCGGTGGAGGAAGCCCGCGCGATCGGTGCCATGTGCAACGGTGTGCGCATCTGGAGCCTGTATGTCCCGAACGGACGCGAGCTGGCGGATCCGCACTACACGTACAAACTCGAGTGGCTGGCGAAACTGCGTTCGGATGCGGTCCGGTGGCTCGAGGAGAATCCCGCCGAGCAGATCGCATTGGTCGGCGACTGGAACATCGCGCCCACGGACGACGACGTGTGGGATCCGGCGCTCTTCGAGGGTCGGACGCACACGTCCGCGCCCGAGCGTGCAGCCTTTCAGTCGTTCCTCGATTCGGGTTTCGCCGACGTAGTGCGCCCTCACACACCGGGTCCGGGCGTGTACACCTACTGGGATTACACCCAGCTGCGTTTCCCGAAGAAACAGGGAATGCGGATCGACTTCATCCTCGGGTCCCCCGCTTTCGCGGGCCGGGTCGACAAGGCCGAGATCGACCGCAACGAACGCAAGGGCAAAGGCGCGAGCGATCATGCTCCTGTGATCGTCGATCTCGGAATCTGAGGCACCGGCGCGAGCGCGAGGACGGACGCTGCTCAGTCCCCCACGAGAATGTCGAGGGACTCCGGATGCCGCGACAGATATCGCTGAACATATGTGCAGATGGGGCGTACTTTCCACCCGCGAGCGCGCGCCTCGTCGAACGCTGCACGGACGAGAGATTCCGCCATTCCCCGTCCGCCGAATTCCTCTTTGACGACCGTGTGCATGAAGGCCACCACCTCGCCCGGTTTCGCCGTGAACCCGGGAATGTCGTCCTCGTCGCGATAGCCGAGAATTCCGACCAGTTCGTCACCGAGCCACAAGTCGAAGCGTTCGTGAGCCGGATTGTCGAGCACACGAATATCGGCGGCCGAGACACTGCCCGGCCGAGGAGCTTTCGAGTTGTGATCCATGACACCTATCGAAGCAGTAAGTCGCTCGTCCAGGTAGCGCAATCGCCACAACCGGAACCGTTTTGTTGCCCAGGTTTCTTCTCCGAGGACGGCGCGTTCAGCGCTCGATCGGCACCACGAGATCGCGATACTCCGGATGTGTCGACAAGAAGCGCTGGACGTAGGTGCACACCGGCCGCACCTTCCAGCCGTATCCCCTGGCCAGGTCGAGGGAGCGCCCCACCATCATCGACGCGAGACCGCGGTGCCCGAAATCCTCCACGATCACCGTATGCATGAACGAGACGACCGGAGCCCGGCCTCCAGCGCCGCGCCGCCCGGCCACCACACCCACCCCCGCACCTGCGCCCGGCGGCGGCTCCGAGAGATCGAAGTATCCGAGAATCCCGACCAGATCCCCACTCAGCCGCAACTCGAAGCGGTTTTGACCGGCGTTGTCGATCACGTTCACTACCTGCGAGTCCGTGAGCACTGCGACCTCCTGGGGTTTGCCTTGTGATCAAAACGTGATGTACGTCACTATTTATACCCACTCTCGAGTCCGCTGTCCAAAATTCCCCGGAATGATCTCTCACAGAGATATCGGTTACAGTTTGTGCGACAACTACACATCCACGGGGGCTCGCACCAGCGGGCTGAGAGGACGGCTAGGGCCGTCGACCGTCGAACCTGTCCGGGTAATGCCGGCGTAGGGAGCATCTCGATGAGCAGAACTGTATCTACAGCCACGTCCGTCACGACGGGGCCGATCGCAGGCAGCACCAAGGAATACGTGCAGTGGAGCGACGACATCCGTGTGCCGGTCCGGCGCGTCCACCTGAGCAACGGTGAACATCTCGACCTGTACGACACGTCCGGCCCGTACACCGATACGAACGCCCAGATCGACGTCGACGCCGGGCTGCCCCGCATCCGCGAGCAGTGGTCTACCGGTAAGGGGCAGACCCAGTTGGACGCCGCCCGAGCGGGCGTCCTCACCCCGGAGATGCGTTATTGCGCTGCCCGCGAGGATGTTTCGCCGGAGTTCGTGCTGGCCGAGGTCGCTGCGGGACGCGCCGTCATCCCGGCCAATCGCCAGCATCCCGAACTCGAGCCGATGATCATCGGCAAGGCGTTCGCGGTGAAGATCAATGCGAACATCGGCAACAGCGCGGTCACGTCCTCGATCGCCGAGGAAGTGGAGAAGATGGTGTGGGCCACCCGTTGGGGCGCCGACACCATCATGGACCTCTCGACCGGAAGGAACATCCACGAGACGCGCGAGTGGATTCTGCGTAATTCACCGGTCCCGGTGGGCACGGTGCCGATCTATCAGGCGCTCGAAAAGGTGAACGGCGATCCGGCCGCGCTCACGTGGGAGATCTACCGCGACACCGTGCTCGAACAATGCGAGCAGGGCGTCGATTACATGACGGTCCATGCCGGTGTGCTGCTCCGGTACATTCCGCTGACCGCACGTCGGGTCACCGGCATCGTCTCCCGCGGCGGCTCCATCATGGCCGCCTGGTGCCTGGCGCATCACCGGGAATCGTTTCTGTACACCCACTTCGGCGAACTGTGCGAAATCCTCCGCCGCTACGACGTCACCTTCTCGCTCGGCGACGGACTCCGGCCGGGTTCGATCGCCGATGCCAACGACGAGGCGCAGTTCGCGGAACTTCGCACCCTCGGCGAGCTCACGAAGATCGCGAAATCCCATGGGGTACAGGTGATGATCGAAGGTCCCGGGCACGTGCCGATGCACAAGATCGTCGAGAACGTACGCCTCGAGGAGGAACTGTGCGAAGAGGCGCCGTTCTACACCCTGGGCCCGTTGACCACTGATATCGCCCCAGCCTATGACCACATCACCTCGGCCATCGGTGCGGCGATGATCGCGCAGGCCGGTACCGCCATGCTCTGCTACGTCACTCCGAAAGAGCACCTGGGTCTGCCGAACCGGGATGACGTCAAGACCGGTGTGATCACGTACAAGATCGCGGCCCACGCCGCCGACCTCGCCAAGCAGCATCCACGGGCGCAGAAACGCGACGACGCGCTGTCGAAGGCCCGGTTCGAGTTCCGCTGGCACGACCAGTTCGCGCTGTCCCTCGACCCGGACACCGCGCGGGAGTTCCACGACGAGACGCTGCCCGCCGAGCCGGCGAAGACGGCCCACTTCTGCTCGATGTGCGGTCCGAAGTTCTGTTCCATGCGGATCTCCGCCGACGTGCGCGAGTACGCACAGCAACACGGACTCGATTCGGTCGAAGCCATCGAGGCGGGCATGGCCGAGAAGTCGAGCGAGTTCGTCGACGCAGGTGGCCGCGTGTATCTGCCCGTCGAATCTGTCACCTCAGAGAATCGGTAAGGTCCCCTCCGTGAAGCTGCTGCCCCTGACCCCCGACGGCCAGACCCCCGTCCGAGTCCTCACCATCGCCGGCACCGATTCCGGCGGTGGCGCCGGGATCCAGGCCGACTCGCGGACGATGGCGCTGTGCGGCGTCCACGCATGCGTCGCTGTCGCCGCGGTGACGGTGCAGAACTCGGTGGGCGTCAGCGGTTTCCACGAGATTCCGCCGGAAACGGTGGCCGCCCAGGTGCGGTGCGTCGTCGACGACATCGGGGTCGGGGCAGCGAAGACGGGCATGCTGGCGTCGACGGCCATCATCGAGGCCGTCGCCGCCGTGTGCACCGAGGTCGGGATCGGACGCGACAAACCGGTCCCGCTGGTCGTGGACCCGGTGTGCGCGTCGATGCACGGGGATCCGCTCCTGCACGCCGAGGCGCTGGACGCCGTGCGGAACACGCTGATCCCGATCGCCACGGTGGTCACTCCGAACCTCGACGAGATCCGGTTGATCACCGGCATCGAGGTGGTGGACGACCCGACGGCACGCCGGGCCGCCGAAGCGCTGCACGCGCTCGGGGCACAGTGGTCGATCGTGAAGGGCGGGCATCTCCGGACGTCGGCGTCGAGCACCGATCTGCTGTTCGACGGCGACACGTTCCTCGAGTTCAGCAGTCCCCGCATCGACACCGGCAACGACCACGGCGGCGGCGACACCCTCGCGGCGGCCATCGCGAGCGCGCTCGCCCACGGGTGGTCCGTGCCCGACGCGGTGGCGTTCGGTAAGGAATGGGTGACCAAGTGCCTGGAGGCGTCGTATGACCTGGGCGCCGGTCACGGCCCCGTCTCTCCCCTGTGGCGACTTCGTCACCCGTGAGTACTTCTTGACGTCCGGCGGTTGACAGGCACTCACGGGCGGCGGAGCCGCAGCCGCCAGATGCCGAGGTCGGACGGCACCCCGCTGGGGGCGGGGGCGAAGAAGGCGCGGCGCCACGGTTTGACGCTGATACCGAGATCGTCGAGCGTCCCGGGCTGGAGTGCCGACAGCGTGGCGGACGACGCCATGATGTTGCCGTCCCCGCCGAGCTCCATCATGCGGGCCGCGATGGTCACGTCGACACCGAGCCAGTCGCTGCCGATCTGCCGGGGAACCCCGGTGTGGATTCCGACGCGCATCCGCGGACGGTAGCCGTCGACCTCGACATCCTCGAGCGCGTCCTGTGCGGCGAAGACGGCGTCGACGGCGCGATCCGGGCTGGGAAAGACGGCCATCACTCCGTCGCCCATCCGCTTCACCACATGCCCGCCGCGGTCGACCATCGGCGTCTCGATCGCTTTGGCGACGTTCCGCAGCAGGGCGAGGGTGGCGGTATCGCCGGCCGGGAGGGACCAGCTGGAGAACCCGACGAGGTCGGTGAACACGATGGTCACTTCCCTGGTTCCCCGGCCGCGGCCGGTGCGCTCGAGCATCGCCTGCCACACCTGCAGGGCACCGAGGCTCATCTCCCGCGACGCACCCGGCTGGTGGTCGAGGAAGCGGTCGGCCACCCGTGCCACGGCACGTGCGGTGCCGGGGCCTGCAGTCGACAGCGGGTCACCGAACGCCGGATCTCCCGGCAACGCGCGGCGGACTCTGCGCAGTCCCTCGATCAGCTGCGGCCGACGGTTCAGTGCTCCCACCCAGCCCAGCAACTTGTCCTGTCTGTTCGCCTCGGACGCAGCGTCGAGTTCGGCAGCGCTGTCGTCGGCCGGGTCTTCGCTCACGAGCGCAAGGGTAACCCAGCGTCACATGCAGAGGCCCGTGACGAATCGGAGATCACTGCGCCGCCCGCGCCTTCTCGCGCTCGGCGCCCGTGGGGACACCGTTGGGGCCGGCCAGTGACTCCGCGTAGACCCCGACGGCGTAGGCGACAGCTGAAGCGTTCCGGGCGAGGGCCGCCCGGTCTAGGTTCGCGAGGGTGTCGGTCGGGCTGTGGTAGTGCTTGTCGAACACCGCGTCGGGTGTGCCACCCCATTTCTGGGCCTCCGCGGCGGTCTTCTTGTCGTCGGCACCGCTGAACACCCCACCCGACGGAATCTTGGCCTCGATGAACGGGCCGTAGTCCGATCTGCCGTCGAAATCGGTGCCGTCGGCGGCAATGCCGTTGTTGCTGAGGTATTCGACGAAAGTGCGCTCGATCCCCGCCGAACCCTCGGGCCCGGGTCCTTCGCCGACGTTGTCGGAGTTGTCACCGTCGTAGGTCAGGTAGCCGGCGTTCTCCGAGCCGAGCATGTCGAAGTTCAGGTAGAGCGCGATGCCGTTGCGTTCCTCTTCGCTGAGGCCGGTGACGTAGGCCTCGGAGCCGAGGAGACCCAATTCCTCGGCACCCCAGAACGCGAATCGCACCGCGTTGTCAGCGTCCGGAGAACTGCCGAGCTGGACGGCCGTCTCGAGGATCGCTGCGACGCCGGTGCCGTTGTCGTTGATGCCGGGACCCTCGGGAACGCTGTCGAGGTGGGCGCCGACCATGACGACGTCGTCGGTGGAGCCCGTCGCGGTTTGGGCGATGACGTTACGGGCGGTGCTGGTCTCGGTGCTGGTATCGAGTGTCAGCGTGACATCTCCGCCGCCCTGCCGGAGCGCGGTGCCGTCCGCCATGCTCACCCCACCCGTGGGGATCTTCCCGACCGACGGATCACCGAGAGTGCCCCCGCTCATCGGCCCGTCCTCGTTGTTGACCACGATCACGGCCGAAGCGCCGCGATCGGCCGCTGTCTGCTGCTTGGCCGAGAACGGGCAGATGCCGCGATCGACCAGAACAATGGCCCCGTTCACGTCGAGACCGTCGTAATCCGTTGCCTCACAGCCCGGCGTCTCGTCCTTGGGAGCCGGCACCAATCGGGCGGTCAGTCCCTCCGGGCCGGTCGACGGGCTGTAGGACAGCGCTTTCACCTCGATGTCGCGATCACGCGTCCTCAGCTTCTCGGCGACGACGTCGAAGCTGTGGAACTCGAATTCGGGGGTTTGGACGTCGAAGCCGTTGTCTGTCAAAACTTGTGCCACGTACTCGACGCTGGCTTCGTATCCGGCGGTGCCTGCGGCTCGGTTGCCGTCGTTGTCGTCTGCGATGTTCTGCAGTTCCTCGAGATGTGCCACCACGGCGTCCTCGGTGACCGATCCTGCGAGGGCACCCGCGTCGACCGGCGGTGACTCCGGTTCACCGGTGGACGAGCATCCGGCCAGCACCAGCGCGCCGGCCACTCCGACGGTGAGAACTCCCCGTAGTCGCATGTCGGGAGCCTAACGCAGAACCACCTGTGGGCCGGTGCGAATGGATGTCGCACCGGCCCACAAGCTCCCGCCTGCCCTTCGTTCCCAGCCAGGTCTCCCGACGTTCACCTGGCGGAGGGGCAGGGCGAAAGGCACTCTAGCGGCTTCAGGCGTCGCGCTTGTTCACCACCACCAGGCTGGCCCCGAAGATCACCAGGACGAACACAGCGAAGTACACGAGGCTGCCCCACGGTCCCCAGTGGAAGTCCACGCCCTGCGGTGCCCCGAGGAAATGGTTGGCGTTGAGGAACGGCAGGAACGGCATGACCTTCTCGCCGAACGAACCGAACAGGTTGAACAGGCTCTCGATCAGGAGCGGCCACAGCAGCAGCAGCGCGATCGCTCCCGCCGACTGCCGCAGCAACGCGCCGATGCCGACAGCGAGCACGACGCACAGGAACGCGTAGATCGGCACCCCGTAGATCGACCGCCACGCGTCGCCACCGGAGAGTGTGAGGGCAGCACCCGCCTCGTGCCCCGCAGTTGCCTTCGCGATGGCGTACGCCCCGAAGGTGAGGACGAACGTCAGTACGGCACCGAAAGCGCCGATCAGGCCGGCCTTGGCGACGAGGACGGATGCGCGATTGGGAATCGCCTGGAACGTGGTACGGATGACCCCGAAGCGGTATTCGCTGGTCACAGCCAACGTCGCGAGAATCATCAGGACCAGGACACCGAAACCGGATACGCCCCCGACTGCATCGGCCATCTGCGGCAGGAAGGGTTCGAAATCGGGCTCCTTCCCATCCGCCAACTGGTCGTTGAAGGAGTTGATGCTGGCCTTCGCGCTCAACCCGATGACCGCGGCCAGGCCGAGGCCCAGCACGACGATGATGACGGTGCACCACCACGGCGACCGAGTAGAGGTGATCTTGATGCGTTCCGCATTGAGAACAGCCATTACAGTGCACCCCTCATCACGTCGTCGACGCTTTCTGCGTGGTACTGCACGTCGTCTCCTGTCAGTTTCATGAACGCGTCCTCGAGCGATCCGCGCTGAGACGCCAATTCGTGCAGGGTGATTCCCTGCGAACCGGCGATCGTGCCGATGACGTCCGTGGACGAATCGACCACGACGAGCGCCTGCTGTCCGTCGGATCCGTCCTCGCGGACCGTCAGCCCGTTCGACGTCAGTGCGCTCCTGAGCGCATCCAACTGTGGACTGCGCACCCGCACCGTCGATTCCGAGGACTTGTTCACGAATTCCGACACCGTGGTGTCTGCAATCAGGCGTCCGCGGCCGATGACCACCAGATGCTCTGCGGTGAGGGCCATCTCGGACAGCAGGTGGCTCGACACCAGGACGGTGCGTCCCTCGGCCGCGAGGCGCTGCATGAATTTGCGGATCCAGACGATGCCCTCGGGATCGAGGCCGTTCACCGGCTCGTCGAACAGCAGCACCTTTGGGTCACCGAGGAGGGTGGCGGCGAGGCCGAGTCGCTGGGACATGCCGAGCGAGAACCCGCCGGCCTTCTTACCGGCCACCTCCGTGAGGCCCACGAGGTGCAGCACCTCGTCGACTCGGCTCTTCGGCAGCGAGTTCGAGGCCGCCATCCACTGGAGGTGGGCGCGCGCGGAGCGGTTGGGATGCACCCATTTGGCGTCCAGCAGCGCGCCCACGGTCCGGAGCGGCTGCACCAGGTCGCGGTACGGCTTGCCGTCGATCAGCGCCGTGCCCGCGGTGGGACGGTCCAGCCCGAGGATCATCCGCATCGTCGTCGATTTGCCTGCACCATTCGGCCCGAGGAAGCCGGTGACCATACCCGGCTGCACGGTGAACGTCAGGTTGTCCACCGCCTTCGTCGCACCGAAGGTCTTTGTCAGTCCCCTCACTTCAATCATGGTGAAGAGGATGCCCGAACCTTGGGGCGGTACGCATCAGCCACAGGTCTACTTCCGTCTCGTCCCGTGGTACCACCCGACCCCGGGCAGACCCCGACAGAACCCCGAGAAGCCCACCCACCCCGGAATGGCTAGGACGAGGCCTGCGCCCAGAAACGTTTCGGTATCCGGCCTGCGTGGCGTGCCTCGTAGCCTGCCACTACAGCGCCGCGCATCGCCGACGCCATGAGCGCCGGGTCCTTGGCCCGGGTGACCGCGGTGGCCAGCAGCACCGCATCGCAGCCCAACTCCATTGCGAGGGTGGCGTCGCTGGCGGTTCCGATTCCGGCGTCGAGGATCACCGGCACCCCGGCGCCCTCGACGATCATTTCGATGTTGTGTGGGTTGGCAATTCCCAACCCGGTCCCGATCGGCGACCCCAGCGGCATCACGGCAACGCACCCGATGTCCTCGAGCCGCCGGGCCAGGACCGGGTCGTCCGTCGTGTACGGCAGGACGACGAAGCCGTCGTCGACCAATTGCTCTGCCGCACTGACGAGTTCGATCGCGTCGGGCATCAGGGTACGTTCGTCGGCGATCACCTCGAGCTTCACCCAGTCGGTCTCGAGCGCCTCACGGGCGAGTTGCGCCGTCAGCACCGCCTCGGCCGCACCGCGACACCCGGCGGTGTTGGGCAGCGGCGCGATGCCGAGCCGGCGCAGCAGGTCGAGCACACCGGTGCCGCCTGCGGCGTCCACCCGGCGCATCGCGACGGTCGTCAGCTCGGTGCCGGACGCCACCAGGGCCTCTTCCAGCACGGTGAGGTTGGCGGCACCTCCGGTGCCCATGATCAACCGGGAGCCGAAAGTGCGGCCAGCGATTGTCAGGCCCTTCTGCGCCACCGGCGTCACGTCAGCCACCCTGCACCGCCGTGAGGATCTCGATCTCCCAGCCGCGATCCACGACTTCGTCCCAGCGGACCTTCGGGAATACGGCACCGTTGACGGCCACCGCGATGCCCTTCGTGGGAAGGTTCAGCGTCTCCAGCAGCTGGGCGACGGTGGGCGCTACCGCGAACTCGTGGTCCTCGCCGTTGACGGTGATGCCGACAGGCACCACCACTTGCTGCTCACTCATCTCTACCTCGCTACTTTTTCGAAACGCCCGGGGTCGGCAGTCCTCGCCTCGGCGAGAGCCGATCCCTCCAACAGTGCCACCGTCGCGTCAGCGGTGACGGGGGTGAGCAGGATGCCGTTGCGTCCGTGTCCCGTGGCCACCACCACTCGATCCGACACTCGCCCGATCAGGGGCAGATTGTCGGGAGTCATCGGCCGCAGACCGGCCGACGCCTCGTGCAGTTCGTATTCACCGATCGCGGGCATCAGTGCTTCGGCATCGGCGATGAGGTCGCGTACCCCGGCGACGGTGACCTGGGTATCGCGGCCGGACTCGTGCTGGGTGGCGCCCACGACGATTCCGTCGGCCCGCGGCACCAGGTACGCGGGACGGCCGTGCACGCTGCCGCGGATGGTGCGCGACGGCGCCGGGGTCGCCCCCGGACGCGCACGCAGCCGCAGAATCTCACCCTTCACCGGGCGGACCGGGAGACCGGGCCACAGCGACGGCGACGCGATGCCTGCGGTGACGACGATCTGGTCCGTGTCGAGCAGGCGGAGATCGGACACACTTTCTTCGATCAGCTCCACTCCGGCGTCGACGGCGCATGTCCGCAATGCGGCCAACAGCAACCGGTTGTCCACGGCGAGTTCATCGACCGCGAGCAGCCCGAGCCGAACCCCACGCCCGAGCATCGGCTCGAGCTCACGAACCTCGCTACGGCCGAGAATGTGCAGGTCCCGTCCCTGCGCACCCACCCATTCGGCGATGGTGCGCAGATCTTCGGCATCGGCGCCGTCCAGCGCGACGGTCAGTGAACCGGCCGACGTGAACAGCTCGACACCGGCAGCGGCCTCGAGTTCCTTTCCGAAGTCGGGCCACCGGTCGAGTGACGCACTACCCAGCTCGAGCACGCTCTCCTCACCGGGCCACCCCTCGGACAACGGTGCCAGCATCCCGCCCGCGACCCACGAAGCACCCGAACCGACCGACGGGTCGTACAACCGGACCGACCACCCGGCGCGGGCGGCGCGCCACGCAATGGACAGTCCGATCACCCCGCCGCCGACGACGGACACCGACCGTGACTTCAGAACCGTTGACATCGAACTCCACCTCACTTCCTGCGCCGGCATGATCCGGGTCAGGTATGACGGTCGGGCTCGGCGTGAGCCCCTCTCAGCCCCGCGTTCCCGGGACTCCCGTGTTGCACTTTCACCGTAGAGGCTACCGTCATGCCGTGACCACCTCGCATCACAGCAGCCATGCAGAACGTCGGCGTCGCCTCGGAGCTGCGCGTTTGTACCTGTGTACCGATGCTCGACGCGAAAAAGGTGACCTGGCGCAGTTCGCGGAAGCCGCACTGTCCGGTGGTGTCGACATCATCCAGCTCCGCGACAAGGGCTCGGCTGGCGAGCGTGAGCTTGGTCCGATGGATGCCCGCGACGAACTCGCGGCACTGTCGGTGCTCGCCGCAGTCGCGCGAAGGCACGGAGCCCTGCTCGCCGTGAACGACCGCGCCGACATGGCACTGGCCGCCGGCGCCGACGTCCTGCACCTCGGCCAGGGCGACCTTCCGGTGCCGTACGCGCGGAACGTGGTGGGGCCCGATGTCCTGATCGGCCGGTCCACCCACAGCCGGGCGCAGGCCAGCCTCGCGGCGATCGAGGACGATGTCGACTACTTCTGCACCGGGCCGGTGTGGGCCACTCCCACCAAGCCCGGTCGCACGGCGGCGGGTATCGACCTGGTGCGGTCGACCGCCGATGCGCAGCCCACCCGTCCGTGGTTTGCGATCGGTGGCATCGACGAGGCGCGGGTACCAGAGATTCTGGCTGCGGGAGCCACCCGCATCGTCGTGGTACGGGCGATCACGGAGGCGCGTGACCCGCAGGCGGCGGCGCGCTCACTCGCCGCGATGCTGCGCAGCAACAACTGAATTACGGCTGATCCAGCCAGCCCAGCACCGTCGACGGCTCCAGGGTGAGGACGGTGCCCGGAAGTTGGTCGACGAGTTCGCGGTCCGCAGTCACCACGACGGTCGCCGTACCGATGGTGGTGCCATGACCTGCCGACTCTGCAGTGCCACCGATCACGTCCGGCGAATCGAGTATCTCGATGCGCGGCAACCAGCCGTAAGTTCCGTCGGGCAGGTGAATCGTGCGGGGCAACGCCTTCGACAACTGTGTCAACGAGCCGTGCTCGCCGAGGACGTCGCGCCCGGCGAGCACCAGCCGTACCTCGGTGGTGCGCAGCATCTGCCAGCCCGCTTGGAATCCCGGGTGGAGGGGCAGTGCTGCGACGTCGGATTCACGAACCCAGCGCAGCTCGGTGCTCTCGCCGTTGGCAACGGTGGGGAGCGGCCGCTCGGCGTCGGCGATCACCGTCGTGTAGCTCCACCCGCTGGCGGCTTCCATCGTCACGACCTCGGTGCGCACCCGAATGGCCGCGCTCGCGATGCCGGTCTCCTCGTGCGCTTCCCGCACCGCCGCATGTGTTGTCGTTTCATGGCTGTCCCTGGCGCCGCCGGGCAACGCCCACGTCCCGCCCTGGTGGCTCCAGACTGCTCGATGCTGAAGTAGCACAGCCGGCGTGTCGTCCGCGAGCGGAGCGCGCAACAACAACCCGGCCGCACCGTGCTTGCCCCAATGACGACTGCCGTCCGGACCGGTTGCCCAGCCGTCCCCGTCACCACGCATCGACTACCCCTGTCCGACCTGATGGGTCACCTGCAGTTCCCTCACACTAACGGTTTCTCCCGGCCTCGCCAGCTCACGGCCCCGTTCAGGCCCTGTCCAGCCGGGGCACGCCCGCATACTCCTCGGGGTTCGCAGCACGGCGGCGCGGCTGCTTATATGCTCCCCACAAAGTGCGGCCGGGTTCGAAGAAGGGGTGCGACGTGGTTCTGCGTGAGTCACCGTCCATCGAACCCCACGGTAGCCGAGCGTTGTCGGCCCTCGAGGACGACGACGTCGATCCGGCGGTAGCTCGCCGCAGGGAGTTGCACGCATTCCTCCACTCGACACCGGCCAGACTGACCGGTCTCGGAATCCTGCTCGTCCTGCTGACCGTGGCGGCCGGCCTGGTGGCCACCACCACGGTGAACGGCAGGGCGGCCACGCTCGACACCGTCCTCGCAGATACCGAGCCGTTGTCGTATTCGGCGCAGAATCTCTATATCGCGCTGTCGGTAGCCGACGCCGCCACCACGACGGCGTTCATTTCGGGTGGTCTCGAGCCGGGCGAGCTCCGGGACAGATACGCGCAGGCAATCGGCACAGCGTCGGCCGATCTCGTCTATGCGTCGGGCGGGCTGGCCGCGAGCGAGGTGGACAGCCGGCGTCTCCTCGCCTCCATCTCCACGGACCTCACCGTCTACACCGGGCTCATCGAGACGGCGCGGGCGAACAACCGGGTGGGGAATCCCGTCGGCGCGGCCTATCTCAATGAGGCCTCGACGCTGATGCAGACGAGCATGCTTCCGATGGCGCAGCAGTTGCACGCTCAGCAGGAGGCCCACGTCGCATCGACGCAGAGGAACTATTCGAGACCGCCGTGGTTTGCTCTGGCGCTCCTACTGACGGCCGCGGTGGGATTGGTCCTCACGCAGATCGTCCTTGCCCGGCTCAGTCGGCGCACCTTCAATCTCGGGTTGATCCTGGCGTCGTCGAGTACCGCCATTCTGTTGCTGTGGATGCTGGTGGCCGGGTTGATGTCCTCCCTCGACACTCGTCGCGCACTCACCGAGGGCGCCCAGCCGTTGCACGAGTTGACGACCGGTCGCATCCTCGCCCAACAGGCCCGTACCGAAGAGACACTGAAGTTGGTCCGGCGCGACTCGAACGGTGACTACGACGCGGTGTTCGAGGACAGGTCCGCTCAGCTCGGCGCGGTGTTGTCAAACTATCCCCGCGAAGACGACAACCCGGTCGGCCACACCGAGGTCGCTCGGGCAGCACAAGCATGGAACGGGTGGTCGGGGGCGCACGATCGGATGAATGCCGTTCTCGCCGAAGGCGATTTTCTCACCGGCGCGGCCATTGCCATCGGTCCCGGATCCGAGAACTCGGCCGCCCAGTTCACTATTCTCGACGACGCGCTCACCGACGGAATCGGATCCGCGCGTGAGCACCTGCGGTCCAATATCGCATCGGCATCGGGGGTGCTGACCGCGTTGGGCCCGGGGGCTCTCGCCCTGACGCTGATCGCCGTGATCGGAATTATCATCGGACTGTGGCCGCGGTTGAAGGAGTACCAGTGAGGCGGCACCGGATCGCACTCGTCATGATCGCGGTCGTGTCACTCCTCGGCGGCTGCGCCCAGTCGACGTCGGGACATGTCGGGTCGGCGAGCATCTCGCACACCGAACCCCCGTTGCCCGCCGGCGCCACCCCGGCACCGACGGACCGTCCGACGCCCGCTCCCGCGCCGGAGGGTGACTGCGGTGATCCCACAGCGAGTCTGCGTCCCTTTCCCGACGCGGGCACACCACCACCGATGCCGACCGTCGACGCCATCCGCGCGCGAGGCCGACTGATCGTCGGGTTGGACACCGGTAGCAACCTCATGAGTTTCCGCGACCCGGCCACCGGCACCATCCAGGGTTTCGACGTCGACATGGCCCGTGAGATAGCGCGGGATCTGTTCGGTGATCCGGACCGACTCGAGTATCGGATCCTCACCTCGGCCAATCGTGAGAAGGCATTGCAGGAGTCGTTGGTCGACATCGTGGCCAAGACGATGACGATCACCTGCGAGCGGCGGGAGAAGGTCGCCTTCTCCACCCAGTACTTCGAGGCGCATCAGCGAGTCCTCGTCGTCAAGGGTTCGCGGATCCGCGGTCCGGCGGATTTGGGCGGAAAGCGGGTGTGTGCCGCGCGCGGGACCACCTCGCTGGAGCGGCTGCAGCAGGTGACGCCCACGGCCGACATCCTCACCGTGCCCATGTGGTCGGATTGCCTGGTGGTGTTGCAGCAGGGGCAGGTCGATGCGGTGAGTTCGGACGACACCATCCTGGCCGGACTCGTATCCCAGGACCCGTATCTCGAGATCGTCGGTGACAGCATGGGCGCGGAACCGTACGGAATCGGTATCACCAGATCCAACGAGGACCTCGTGCGGTTCGTCAACGGCACCCTCGAGCGGATCCGCCTCGACGGATCCTGGACCAGGTCCTACAACCAGTGGTTGTCGATGCTGGGTCCGTCACCCGCCCCGCCGTCCGCCGTGTACCAGGACTGAGGGCCCATGTCCCAGGAGAATTCGGAGTCCCCGGAGAATACGGAGTCCCCGGATCCGGACGTCGCCACCCAGGCTGCACCCCGCGAACCCGAACAAGCCACTCAGGCTGCACCCCGAGAACCCGAACAAGCCACCCAGGCCACCCAGGCGTCGCGTCCGTCCGGAGCCACTACGACGGGTCGCTCGACGCGGTCACCGCGCAGTCGCTCCGGCGGCCGCCTGCGCCTGGGCGGCGGGCTCGTCGAGGTGCCGGTGGTGAAGACAGTCGACCCGGCTTCGGCAGTGATGTCGGACCCCTCGGTCCCCGAGAACAAGCGGTTCTGCTGGAAGTGCAGCAATCCGGTCGGCCGGAACTGCGCCACCGCGGACGAGTGCGAGTTCGGGAAATGCCCCTCGTGTGGCGCCACTTTCGACTTCCGGCCGCTGTTGCGGCCCGGTGAGCTGGTGAGCGGCCAGTACGAGGTGCAGGGATGCATCGCGCACGGCGGCCTCGGGTGGATCTATCTTGCGGTCGACCGCAACGTGAGCGATCGATGGGTGGTTCTCAAAGGTCTGTTGCATTTCGGCGATGCCGAGGCCCAGGCGGTCGCTGTGGCCGAACGCCAGTTCCTCGCGGAGGTGGCGCACCCGAGCATCGTGAAGATTTACAACTTCGTCGAGCATCCCCGATCCGACGGCACCCCGATGGGGTACATCGTCATGGAATATGTGGGTGGGCACTCGCTGAGAGACGTCCTCTCGACGCACCGTCGTCCCGAACGAATGCCGATCGAACAAGCCATCGCCTATGTGCTGGAGATACTTCCGGCACTGGCCTACCTGCACTCGACAGGGCTTGTATACAACGACCTCAAACCCGACAACGTGATGGTGACCGAGGATTCGCTGAAATTGATCGACCTCGGCGCCGTCGCGGGCATCGAGGACTACGGCTATCTCTACGGCACACCGGGTTTCCAGGCACCGGAGATTGTCAAGACGGGGCCGACCGTCGCCTCCGACATTTTCACGGTGGGCCGCACACTCGCGGTGCTCACGCTCGACATGCCCTCGGACAAGGGCCGATACCTGGACGGGATTCCGTCCCCGGAGAAGGCGCCGTTGCTGGCCGAGTACGAGTTCTTCCATCGCCTCCTGCTACGCGCCACCGATCCCGACCCCGCGAAGCGTTTTTCCTCGGCGGAGGAGATGGCCGGTCAGCTCACCGGCGTGCTCCGTGAGGTGCTCGCGCAGCAGACCGGTGAGGAACACCCTGGACTTTCCACAGTATTCAGCAGGCAGCGAACGACATACGGCACCGACGAGGCCGTCGAGCAGACCGACGTCTACGTCGACGGCGTCCAACGAGACCAAAACCTGGATCCGCGCTCGGTGGCGCAGGCGTTGGCGGTGCCCCTGATCGACCCCACCGACCCCAACGCTCCCCTACTGGCTGCTGCGGTTCACAGTGAACCGCAGCAGACGCTCGATTCTCTGCGGCATGCCCGGCAGAACGGAATCGAACGTGTAGTCGGAAGTCCCGATGTGTCGTTCTCCCGCGAACTCACTCTCGCCGAGATCAAGGCCCACCTCGATCTCGGCGATGTGGCCACTGCGCTCGCCCGGCTCGACGACGTGAAAGCGGATGTCGGTGGCAACTGGCGGATCGACTGGTTCGCAGGAATCGCAACATTGCTCTCGCGCGAGTACGAGGCGGCCTTCTCGCACTTCGAATCCGTGCTGCAAGCCATGCCCGGCGAGACGGCACCCAAACTCGCACTGGCCGCGACCGCCGAGTTGATCTTGCAGCACTGGGAAACCCCGGATCCGGCCCAATGGCGGTCGTTCGCCGAGAAGTACTATCGGACGGTGTGGCGCACCGACCACAATGCTGTGAGTGCGGCGTTCGGACTGGCGCGGCAACTCACCGAGCGCGGAGACCTTCCCGGCGCCCTCGCGGCGCTCGATCAGGTTCCAGTCAGCTCCCGGCACTTCACCGTGGCCCGGATGACCAGTGCGCTGGTGCTGCTGTCCGGGCGGCCGATCGAGAAGATCGACGAGTCCCAGCTGCGCGAGGCAGCTCACCGTGTCGCCGAACTGCCGCCGGAAGAGAGCCGCGCACTGCAGATGCGCACCCTCGTGCTGGGTACCGCACTCGACTGGATACGCAGCGGCCACACGTCGACCACCGAACAGAGGCAATTCCTCGGTGTGCCGTTCACCGAACGCGGGCTACGTACCGGCGCCGAGGCGGCTCTGCGCGCACTGGCCCGCAACGCCCCCGAACGCACCCACCGCTATGCACTGGTCGACCGGGCGAACACCATTCGCCCGAAAAGCCTTTTCTAAGAGTCGGTCACCCGCTCAGCTGCCACCAATTCGACTGCCGCACGGGCAATTGCCAGCTCCTCATTGGTGGGGACGACGAGAACATCCACCTCGGAGTCGTCCGAGGAGATGCGCCGGGCCTCCCGGGAATCCGAACTGTTTCGAGCTTCGTCGACGATCATGCCGAGACGTTCGAGTCCCGCCAGGCTGTCGCGCCGGACATCGGCGTTGTTCTCGCCGACTCCCCCGGTGAACGCGATGACGTCGACACCACCCAATTCGACGAGGTAGGCGCCGATGTATTTGCGGAGTCGGTGCACGTACACGTCGTAGGCGAGCGCGGCGTCCGTGTTCCCCTCCCCGACGAGGGTCAGGAGCGAGCGGAAGTCGTTGACGCCGGACAGGCCCCGCAAACCCGACTGCCGGTTGAGTAGGTCGTCGATCCGGTCGACCGACAGTCCCTGCCGATGCAGGTGCAGGAGAACTCCGGGATCGACGTCGCCACTGCGCGTTCCCATGACGAGGCCTTCGAGTGGCGTCAGTCCCATGCTGGTGTCGACTGCTCGGCCACCGTGGATCGCGGACGCCGAGGCACCGTTGCCCAGGTGCAAAACTATCTGGTCGATGTCGGACAATTCCCTGCCGACGAACCGGGCGGCACAGGACGACACGTACTGGTGCGACGTCCCGTGGAAGCCGTACCGCCGAATGTCGTACTCCTTCGCGATGTTCCGGTCGATGGCGTAGGTGGACGCCGCGGCAGGGAGGGTGTGGAAGAACGCGGTGTCGAACACCCCCACGTGCGGGACATCGGGAAGCACCTCCCGCGCCACCTCGATACCGATCACGTTCGCCGGATTGTGTAGCGGTGCCAGGCTCGACAGATCGGAGATGGCCCGCACGACGTCGTCGTCGATGATCGTGGGCTCATAGAAGACGTTGCCGCCGTGGACGAGGCGATGCCCCACAGCGACGATCCCAGCCTCACGGAGCGGCCGGCCGACCTCGGCGACCACCTCGAGAACCATCTCCAGACCTGCGCGATGGTCGGCGATGGAGGCGTGTCGCTCCGCCACACCCGTGCGGTGCCGATACACGATGTGCCCGTCCGGTTCACCGATCCGCTCGATGAGTCCGGAGGCGATCGACTCGCCGCTGTCCGGCTGGATCAGCTGAAATTTGATCGACGAAGAACCGGAGTTGAGTACCAATACCGAACCTGCGGTGTCGTCGCTCACGCGTCTGCCCCCTCGAGCGCCGCTGCCTGAATGGCCGTGATGGCCACCGTATTGACGATGTCCTCGACCAGCGCCCCACGGGAGAGGTCGTTGACCGGCTTGTTCAGCCCCTGCAGCACGGGGCCGACAGCGATGGCACCGGCACTGCGCTGTACCGCCTTGTACGTGTTGTTGCCGGTGTTGAGGTCGGGGAAGATGAACACCGTCGCCTTTCCTGCCACCTGCGAGTCGGGCATCTTCTTGTCGGCCACACTCTGCTCGATGGCGGCGTCGTACTGAATCGGCCCTTCCACCAGAAGATCCGGTTCCCGTTCGCGGACGACGGCGGTTGCGGAGCGCACCTTGTCGACATCTGCGCCGCTCCCGGAGTCACCGGTGGAATACGACAGCATCGCGATACGAGGATCGATGCCGAACTGAGCGGCAGTGCGAGCGGACGAAATCGCGATGTCGGCCAGTTGCTCAGCGGTGGGGTCGGGCACCACGGCGCAGTCACCATAGGCGAGAACGCGATCGGACAGACACATCAGGAACACGCTCGACACCGTGTTCACACCCGGCTGAGTCTTGATGATTTCGAACGAAGGCCGAATCGTGTGCGCGGTGGTGTGCGCGGCGCCGGACACCATCCCGTCCGCTATTCCCATGTGCACCATCATGGTTCCGAAGTACGAGATGTCACCCATCACCTCCCGTGCACGCTCGAGGGTCATGCCCTTGTGTGCGCGCAGCCGGGCGTACTCCTCGGCGAACGAGGTCGTGTACTCGGAGGTCCGCGGATCGAGGACCTGTGCCCCGGACAGGTCCACACCGAGTTCGGCGGCACGACGGCGCACCTGCCCCTCGTCTCCGAGGAGAGTCAGATCCGCCACCTGACGTTGCAGCAGCCGGCCCGCGGCCCTGACGATACGGTCGTCGTCACCCTCTGGAAGGACGATGTGCCTGCGACCGCGCCGGGCCCGGTCGATCAATTGGTACTCGAACATCTGGGGTGTGACCACCGACGGGATCGGGAGCTTCAACTGTTCGACGAGAACAGCGGGATCGACGTGCTGCTCCATGACGCTCAACGCGGTATCGACCTTGCGTTGCGAGCCGACGGCCACCCGGCCCCGCGTCTGGGCGGCCACACTCGCGGTGTCGAACGTACCCAGCGACGTCGTGAGAATCGGGAGCCGCGGCTTCAGGCCCGCCATGAGGTCGGCGATCGCGGGGTGCGGCAGCAGACCGCCGTTCATGATGATCCCGGCGAGCGACGGAAACCCTTCTGCGTCGTGGGCATTGACCATCGCGAGCAGTACGTCGGAGCGGTCGGCGGGCGCGATCACCACCACCCCTTCGCTCAGCCGCTCGAGAATGTGTTCGGCCGTCATGCCGCCGACCATCACCCGCAGAGCTTCACGGTGCAGAAGTTCCGGATCGCCGCTGAACAGGGTGCCGTCGACGGCGTCGAGAAGCTCGGCCATGGTCGGCGCCGTCAACAGCGGAATTTCCGGCAAGCTCCACGCAGGCACGCCGGTCGAGGACAGCGCGGAGGTGACGGCGTCGAGTTCGTCCGGGTTACACCGATTGGCGATGACTGCTATCAGATGCGCGTGGTGTGCCTTCAGTTCTCCGATGCACAGCTGAGCGAGCTGGGCCACTTCGTCAGGGGTGCGGCGTGCTCCCCGCAATGCGAGGAGCACCGGCGCGCCCAGGTTGACGGCGATCCGCGCGTTGTACCCGAGCTCGCTCGGGCTTGCGACGTCCGTGTAGTCGCTGCCGATGACCACGACGGCGTCGCACTGCTCGGCCACCTTGTGGTACCTCGCGACGATCTCACCGAGTGCTCCCTCGGGGTCTGCGTGGACGTGCTCGTAGGTCACGCCCAGGGACTGCTCGTAACCGACGTCGGCGGTGGTGTGCTCGAGCAGCAATTCCAGGATGTAGTCGGCCTCTTCTGCGGAGCGCGCGATCGGCCGAAAGACACCTACCCTCGCGGCCGAGGCACACAGCATCTGTAGTACACCCAAGGCGATGGTGGACTTACCGGTGTCCCCTTCCGGCGAGGCGATGTAGATGCTCGACGGCGCGGAACGGCCCGGCGGACTCACTGGTGAGGATGTTCCAGGTGCAGCCATGGGCATAGCGTATCGGGCGGTCCGCGCCGGCGCCGTTGCCGTTGCCGGCCGCTTCCCGGCTCCACGATTGACAGGGGCCCCCGCGAAGCGGTCAGATGACGTATGGCCGAATCACCCTTCCCCGACGTCAGGTGGGGCAGTGAGAGCAGTTTCCTCCGGGAGCCCGCCGCGGCATTCGCCGCCACCCGGCCGGGGTCGTGGGTGATTCGCAAGCTCGCCGGAGTAGACCGACGACTGCTCGAGAGAAGCGGTGGACGTTTCACGATTCTCGGCCCGATCGCGGCACCGGTGGTGCTTCTGACCACCACGGGCCGTAAGTCCGGAAAGCCGCGCACCAGCCCGTTGCTGTGCTACCGCGAGGGAACCCGACTCTATGTGGTAGGCAGCAACTTCGGACAACACACACACCCCGCATGGTCTGCGAACCTGATCGCCGAGCCGCGCGCGACGGTGACCATCGGGGGGAAAGCGATACCGGTGACCGCCACTCTACTCACCGAACCGGAACGAACCCGCATCTACCGCGAATTCGATGCCATGGCCCGGGTGTACGGCGTCTATGAAAACCGCACCGACCGCAACATGCGGGTGTTCGCGCTCACGGCCACCTGACCTGACACCGTTCCCGGCACCGGGCCACCACGGCACACGTCGTGACGTTTCATGACGGGCCCGCGTCCTGTTGGCGGCGTTGATGAAACCGCCCGCGCTGCTCATCGAGCGATATCACACCACACCGCTGGGGGCCGTGATGCTCACGGGCAATCGGCAGCCGCACCACCGCGGTCCGCCGCCTCAGTTCTCCCGCGCGCCGGGCCGCGTCCTCATCGCTGAGCAAGTACGCCGCGGCACGATCGCAGTCGATGAGGATCTGCTCGTAGGCGATGCGTATCGGCCCGCGCTCGTCGAGCCGAGAGACAGCCACGTCTTCGAGCAGTTGCAGCGAAAGCCGCGCCAGCCGGTAGTTCACGCGTAGGAACGCCAAGGATATCGAGCCAAGTGTCACACGCGGAATCGTAAGCACGGCGGAAACACTCACGCATAGAGTCTTAAGTCCCGTTGTCGACCTCAGCGCCTTCCGTGCGTTCATGCCGAGCGGGTATCGAACATGGACGTTTGCCCAGTGGCGCTCCCGACGGAAGTGCGGTACAAACGAACCCTCGCAACCTAACTGTGATCCAAATCACTCTTGATCGTTACAGGAGGAGACAGGAAAACCCTCACAGGCGGCAGCCCTTTCCCGGCCGGACCACCGCTTGGATCGCACCCTCGTGAAAAGAGCATGGAATGCACCCCTCGTTACCCATGAAACAGCATGTACCAGCTGGTACAGAACGCCTCACCCAGTCAGCCATCGGTGCCGGTGCCTCCCTATTCGTAGCCATGCCCGCCTGGCTGGTCACCGACTCACTTTTCTCGACCGCCGCGATCGTCGCCGCAACATTCGCCGGCCTTACTGTGGCAGCTGCGATGCTCCGCCCTTCGCCATGACGTACCGGACCACCTCAGGTCTCTTGTCACCTCAGTTCGTCTGTCCATCAATGTGTTCAGCGTGCTGGGCTTCTGAATTCGCACCCTTGGGCTGCGGGTCCCGAGGAAGATGGCATACAGGCGTGCTGGCGCCGGACATCGCGTCTTGATCCGGCAAGGCAGCCGCGTACCCATACGGGTTGAGTAGCGATGACACCGGCAGCGACAACGGAGGACTGCGATGACCATGCCGAGCCCGGTTCTACCCATCGACCTCGTTCTCGCCGGTGGTGGCGTCAAAGGCATCGGGTTGGTGGGGGCGGTCGCGGCATTGCTCGACGCCGGGTACCGGGTTCAGAGGATCTCTGGCACCTCGGCCGGCGCAGTAGTCGGAGCGATCGTCGCGGCAGCCTCGACGAGAGGGCAGCTCACGGGCGCGGAAGTGAAAGAACACGCCCTCAGCCTCGAGTACAGCGAGCTTCTCGATCCCGGCCTCATCGAAGACCTCCCTATCGTCGGTCCGTTGTGGGCGATCATTCGTGGAACCGGCATGTATCGAGGCGACCGCATCCACCGGTGGATCGCCGACAAACTGGGCGAATTCGGCGTGACAACCTTCGGCGACCTGCGAATAGACGACACGACCGTTGCCCCGGAGCGTCGGTACAGACTGGTGGTTACCGTCGCTGACGTGACCACCGGCCAACTGGTGCGACTGCCGTGGGACTACGAGCGCGTCTACGGCCTCGACCCCGACGAACAGTCCGTAGCCGATGCTGTTCGCGCGTCGATGGCCATACCGTTCTTCTTCAAGCCCGCCCAGTTGCGACGACCTGGCGGAGCGAGCTCCATCTTGGTCGATGGTGGCGTGCTGTCGAACTTCCCCATCGATTCACTGGATCGGACCGACGGCAAGCGTCCTCGCTGGCCCACCTTCGGGGTCACCGTGCTGCCCAACCTCCCCGCTGGGAACGACAAGGTGATTCCGCAGCTCCGTTGGTTTCACCTATTCAATTCCCCACACCTGTTCGAGCGCGTTCTCACCACGATGCTGGTCGGCCGCGATCAGGCATACCTGAACCAGCCGTGGGTCGACGCCCGCGCCATTCGTGTCGATTCGACTGCCGTCGGTGTACTCGACTTCGACATCGACAAGCCGGAGATCGAAGCCCTCTACGACAAGGGCTACCAAGCGGCACAGAGCTTTCTGACCACATGGGACTGGACGGAGTATGTCACCCGCTTCCGAATGTGACGGCGGTACCGGCCAGGCAAATCGCCGACTACCACCGAGGGGCCGTTCGCTCTGCTCCCTCAGTCCGTCGCGGCCTTGGAGAACGAGAGTGTCGACACCCGGCCGGTGTTCGATGACCGAAAGTTGTCGGCGTTGCGGGTGACGAGTCGAGGGCCCTGGACTGGGGTTTGCGGCCGTACGCCCGCTGAGCTCGTTGTTGCGCGGCGGTCCCGGAGGAGTCCGAAATGCGGTTCCGCCAGGCTCACGGCACTGATCGTGATTTCTCCGTCATGGGGCGGGACATCGTTCGCGGTGAGGAGGCTCAGATCAAGTACCACACGGCACCATCGGCCCCGAACGATCAGTCACGGTCCCGGTACCGCCGTCCTCACCCGACACAGATCAGTACGCCCACGACCACCACTGCGACCACCGAGGCACCGCCGCAGATCAGCCACGCCCGCATTGCGAGCCGCCGCCACTGATCGCACCGTCCACCCGCTTCCGCGACCGCAACCATTCGTCCAGTATTCGGATCGGACGCCCCGGCCTCGGCAAGGCGGCGGGCCGTCGCATCGGCCCGTGCCGCCACACCGAACGAGACAGGGACCACCAGCAGCACAACCATCAGCAAGCCAACCATCACACCAATACCCGTCCCGAGCATTCCCGCTCCTTCCACACCACAGGACGCCCGTCACAGGCACCGCGTATCGAATGCCGATTACCCGGATCCCGCGGGCACAATCAATCCCTCTGTCAGCTCTATCGCCGAACTGGTACCGGTGTTGCAGCCCTCGGACCTGGCATCGGCGCCGCGAAGGGCGCCCTCTTACACGCCCGGTACCGGGAACTGCCACACCGCTACGACAACCACGGCCATGACCAGCCCGGTGTACACAACGGTGCCCACGACACTGACGCGCATCGCATGCAGTAGGACGCTCGAGATTCTGCTGATTCGTGCCATGACAACTCTTCTTTCACATGCCGGGATTTGCCGCTGCTACGCCGATGACGGTGCACCACACACACTCGCGCACGTTCGACACCGGCGCATCGGCCGTAATACCTAGACCCATACCCCTCTTCCGGAGAACTCACGAGCATCCGCACTCCGCACTCAACTGTCGCACGCTTGCGCCCAGCGCGATTCAGCAATGCCGACAGGCTGATTCGTGTACTGCGTGGCAAAGGGCGGCGAAGTACACCTACCGGTCGGTATTTCACATGCGCGGAAAATTCGTGACATGGCGTGGGTCACATTCCCCGCAACGAGGACCACACCGGCCTGCGTGGATCGGTTCCGCAGTCGTGCGCGGACACCGAAATAGGCACCCCACCCCGCCGGATGGTCGGTCCCGGATCCGCGCGTACGCATGATCATGGGAGGACCCGACCGAATCGTCACACATCAGAGGCACCCATGCTCGAAACCACTGCCGCACCCTCGACCACGTCGACCGTCCCCGTCGCAGGATCCGATGTCCCATGTCGAGCGCACACCACGCGCGGCCGGATCGGCGACCGGGAGGCCCGCCGGGTCCCCGTCCGGGCAGACACCACACAACGCTCGCGGGACCTCGACTGGGTACGGCATTGCCTCCGTGTCTGCGACCTTCTCACCAACGTGCAGTCACTCAGCCAGTCCGACCGAGCGCTTGTGGCCTTCGCCATCGAGTGGGCACCCTATGGCGGAGCCGACGCCGAGGAACTGTTCATCAAATTCGGCGTCCATCGGAACAGATTCCTGTCAATGCTCCAAGCCGCGATGATCCCGCGACGATCGGACCTGAAACGACTTTGCGCCGTCAAAGCGACCCTCGGCACCGACATCCTCCGCGCATGGCAACGTGATCATAGGTAGCGGTAGCTCGGCTTCGACCCACTCGTCCGCAGCCCGATCGGCTCTGTCCCTAACGCTTTCGCGGCTGCTCGGGTCGGGGCGACGGCCCACCTCAGCACCGCGTTGGCGCGGGCTCTCCCCGGAATCGCGCCGCGATGTACTCGTACGCATCCGGGAAACCAACCACTGCAGTGGTCATGTGCTCCGAGATGTCGTACGGCACGAACGTCAGCTTCGCTCCTGCTCCGCAGTATCGACGGGCCACGTCCGCCACCGAATCGAATGGGGTGAGCCCATCGAGCGTGCCGTGCCACATGTAGACCGGCGCCGTCGGCACACCCTCGAAATATCGGAGACTGTTCTCCCGTAACACCTCCCGCGCGTTCGAACTCGCCATCAGACTGGTCGACGCGGCCAGCTGTCCGGCGTTCCGGAAAGCGCCGTGGAACAGAAGAAATCGCCGGCACTCATTGCCCATCCATTCCCGCAACCACAGACCTGTCTCATTGAGCTGCGATGACACAGGCAGCCGATCCGGGTACTCACGCTCGAGGCCGATGGCCGCCGCGAAAGCGAGCCCGAATCCCGGATGCGGGTTGAAACCCAGCCCCTCGGCCATCTGTTCGAGGTCCGCTGGAATCCCGCCCTGCACCACTGCGGCGAGCTCGAGCTCCGGAGCATAGGTCGGTGCGAGCGCCGCCGCCCAGGCACTGGCCATTCCCCCTCCCGAGTAGCCCGCCAGCGCAACGGGACTATTCTCGAGACCCAATTCGGATACTCGCTGCACCGCGCGAATGCTGTCCAGCGTGATCATGCCGCCGAGCTTGGCCGCACCGTACGCACCGGTAGGGCCGAGGTGATCGGGCACCGAGACGGCCCACCCCCGCTGCAGGCCCAGATACATCCCCGGCGATTCCTGCATCTCCAAATTGAACAGCGCCCGCGACGGCGCGCACTTGGTTCCCAACGAGTTGACGATCGCCTGATACGACACCAACGGCGGATTCGCAACACCCCGGGGAAGGAGCACCGTCGTGACCGCCAGAATGGGATTCCCAGCCGAATTCGTCGAACGGAACGCGACTTGCCAGCCATCTGAGTTGGCGTACATCCACGTGTCGATCCGTCGAGTACGAACCACGTCGCCCGGTTGACTTGCCCCGAGATTCGCGGGAGCAAGGTAGAACGGGTCCGGGTCGGGCCATGGATAGAACGGTTCGGCGCTCGCCGGCACCGGAAGTGTAAACCCGAGAAACACGACGCCGAACACCGTCGCCATCAACGCCCTGAAGCCTCGCCACATCGATTCTGCCCCCTGCGCTGTATCGTCGGGACGCTGTGACTTTATACGAGCGGCGAGGCGCTCCGTTACGAAATGGATCCCAGCGAGATCATCGAACAGGCCTGTGTGGGCGAATGTAGGGCACTGGCGCGAATTGAAACACGTGCCTCATGGATGTTCCGTGCCAATCCGTCACAGTAATTGGTCACTCAGTAACTCGACGAATTTGGCCTGGGCCGACCCGGTCAGTAACCCATGGACCGACCCGGTCAGTGAGCGAGAACCGGTTCCGAATCCGGGTCCTGCTGCGGAATCTCGTTGCGGTACAAGGCTGCCGACACCAACGCACCGACGGCGAAGAATGCTGCGGCTACCCAGAACGCGGAGTGGTAACTGACCAACGCCGCCCCCTCGGCGAGTTGTCGCGCGACCGCGGCCGGATCCCCGGACGCCGCTGCTGCATGCTTGGCACCGAAGTTGTCTGCCGCGGTGGCCGCGACACTGCTGAGCAGGGCGATCCCGATCGAACCACCGACTTGCTGCGCGGTGTTCACCGTGGCCGAGGCGACTCCGGCGTCGTCGGCTCGGACTCCCGCCGTGGAGGAGGCCATCGCGCTCGAGAAGACGAAGCCGAGGCCGAGTCCCACCGCGAGAAGGCCCGGCAGGATGCCGGTGAGGTAGGCACTGTCGATGTCGATCGTGGTCAGGAATGCCATGCCCACTGCAGACAGGAGGAGACCGGACGTGACGAGTATACGAGGGCTGAATCGAGTGGCCAGCACCGCTCCGGAAAAGGAGGCACTCAGGGCGATCGACGCAACCATCGGCAGAAAGGCGATGCCGGTGCTGATCGGGCTGTATCCGAGCATCTGCTGGAGGTAGTAGGTGAGGAACAGGAAGATCCCGAACATGCCTACCGCCGAAATCAGCATCACCAGATATGAGGCTCCGCGCAACCGATCGGTCAGCACCCGCATCGGCAACAAGGGATGACGAACCTTGGTCTCAATCCATACGAACAGGGTGAGCAGAACGATCCCCGCCCCGAGGAACGTCAGCGTCATCACGTCGGACCAACCGTGACTCTCCGAGTTGGCGAATCCGTACACGAGGAAGAACAGTCCGGCCGTCACGGACACTGTGCCCCACCAATCCAGACTCTTCGTGTTGCTGCCCTTCTCGTGCGCGGGCAGGAACACGATTGCACCGACGAGCGCTACGAGCGCGAAGGCGACGTTGACGTACAGGCACCAATGCCATGAAAGGTATTCGGTGAGAACGCCGCCCATCAGCAGGCCGATCGCGCCACCTGCTCCCGAGATGGCTCCGAACACACCGAAGGCCCGGGTACGATCAGCCGACCCTGCGAACGTCACCGTCAACAGCGACAGCGCGGCCGGCGCCAACAGCGCGCCGAACACACCCTGCAAGGCGCGCGCGAGCACGAGTATCTCGAAGTTCGGACCCCACCCGCCCAGAGCGGACGCGGCCGCGAAACCGATCAGACCGCTGATGAACGAGTTCTTGCGGCCGCAGAGGTCGTTGATCCTGCCACCGAGCAAGAGCAGACTTCCGAAAGCCAATGAGTATGCCGTCACGACCCATTGACGCTGCCCGTCGCTGAATCCCAGCGACTGCTGCGCGTCGGGCAGCGCAATGTTCACGATCGTGGCATCGAGGACGACCATCAGTTGGGCGATGGCCAACACCCCGAGGATCAACCATCGCCGATCGATCCCCTGGCCCATCACTGCCGGTTGTTCGCGCACCACTGTCATCGCTGTTGCCCTCTCAGATAAACGGAATCTGTCATTCCGGTTAAGAGAATAACATAAACGGAACACCCGGTTCCGGATACGGTAGGCTCGCGACATGGCCCCACAGACAGACCGCACGCTCCGCAGCGACGCACGGGCAAACCTCGAACGCATCCTGCTTTCGGCGAGAGAGGTCTTCACGTCCCGGGGCCTCGAGGCGACACTGGCCGAGGTCGCAGAACACGCCGGCGTCGGGGTCGGGACCGTCTACCGCCGATTCGCGAGCAAGGATCAGCTGATCGAGCACCTGTTCGTCTCGCGACTCCAGGACGTCGTCGAGGTCTCGACGGCAGCAGAATCGATGCCCGACCCCTGGGAGGGACTCGTCTACTTCTTCACCGAGAGCACGCGAATGCTGGCGCAGGACCGCGGCCTCCGCGACCTGGTGGTGGCAGGCAGGGCATTGCCGCACAGCCTCGGCGATCCCGCAACCCAGGGAAAACTGGCCGGGGCGGTGGGCACGGCCCAGGGGGAAATCCACCGACGGACCGCAGCCCTCGTCGAACGCGCCAAGGAGGCCGGGGCACTACGCGACGACTTCGAGAGCACCGATCTACCGCTGCTCACCCAAGCTGTTCAGGCCGCCGCCGACTTCGCCAGCGCCGAATCACCCGAGCTGTGGAAGCGAGTGCTCGGTTTCGCGCTCGACGGTCTACGCGCAACCCGGCAGGGGCATGGCGCCTTGGGCGTACCCGCACTCACCGAAGACGAGCTGCACCGTGCGATGAACCGCCTGCACGGCGTCCACTGACACGTCAGATCGCGTCGGCATCAGCTGGCCGAGTCAGTCGCCGTCCGCTCGACGAGCTTCGGTGTCGACGTCGAGTTCGCTGTCGTCGACGAACACGAGACGCCCATCGTCGAGAGCGACCGCCCACCGGTGGACCGGCGCCCAATCGCGGCCGAGCGACTCGCCCGACACGGTCAGTTCCGCGAAATCCTCGATCACCACGCCCTGTGCTGTCGTATCCGCGTCACGCCGCACCCGGACGCGGGCGCCGACGACGACATCGGGTTCCACGGACTTCTGATCGGGCATGGCTCATCCAACTTTCTTCGACGAAGGGCCGCGGGGCGGCTGGGTTGTCTCCACACCCGCTGGGGTGAGCGGGTGTGGAGACGGCCGACGGCCCGAGTCGGGGGAAGGGCCGTCGGCCGATCCCGAACCCTGCGCGTTGCGGTTCGGGAGCTTGTTCGCTCGGGTCCGCGTTGTCCCTCGGATCAGCGCGGCCCGACTGCGGGCCCACACCACTAGAGACCATCAGCAAACATTCAGCAAGTTCCGTGGAACGCATGTGGCGATCATCACCCGCCACTTGAATGGTAGGACACAACAGCGAGTGCGTCTAGCATCTGTACACGCGACGCCTTGACGTAAAGCGTTCCGAGGGCCATATTACATGTTACGTCTCGTCACACTGATATGGAGGATGCTCATGCCCCGATCTACGCTCGAGCTTCGCAACCCGAGGATCACCGATCGCCAGGACACGGGTACACGGCTCCTCGACTCGTCCGCGAGGATGTCGTACGACCCCATGGTCGAGGTCGACTGGGATGCGCCGGTCCCTGACGACCTGTACGGCCTGACACCGGAATGGTCCACGCTGTTCGGAACCCCGCTGTGGAACGAAATGACGTTCGAGCAGCAGATCACCCTGACCAAGCACGAGGTGTCGTCGATCATGGGCACCGGCATCTGGTTCGAGATGATCCTGCAGCAGATGGTCATCCGGGACATGTACGCCAAGGACGCCTCGCAGGCGCACTTCCAGTTCGCGCTCACCGAGGTCGCCGACGAATGCCGGCATTCTGTGATGTTCGCTCGTACCGCCGAGAAGTTCGGTTGCCCGTCGTATGTTCCCCGCCGTGCAGTGGTCAACCTGGGTCGCGGCTTCAAGGCCCTCGCTTCGGGAGAAGTCGCCTACGCCGGCATTCTGGTCGCCGAAGAAATCCTCGATGTCATGCAGCGGGACTGGATGAAAGACACACGCGTCCAGCCGATCGTCCGGGTGACCAGCAAGATTCACGTGGTCGAAGAAGCCCGGCACATGCGCTTCGCCCGTGAGGAGACGCTGCGCCGCGCGGCCGGCACCAGCAAGGCCCGCCGGGCCGCGAGCCGCGGCGCCATCGCGATCGCGGCGAACCTGATCGTGTCGAGCATGATCAATCCCGCCGTCTATGCTGCCGCCGGACTCGACACCGACCGCGCTCTGCGCGAGGCGAAGAACAACACCTTCCGCGCCGCGAAAGTCCGCGAAAGCTCTCAGCCGCTGATGCGCTTCCTCGCTGACGCCGACCTCTTGGGCGGGCCGTCCAAGCGCCTGTACAAGCGGGTGAACATGCTCTGAGGCGCTCCGCGCCCGTGAGTGGTTGACGAGTCCCTGCACTCGCTAACCACTCACAGGCGGCGTAGCCGCCTATCCGCGCAGCCGGGGGGCGAGGTCGCGTTCGAACAGCTCCAGGAACCGCTTCTGATCGTGCCCGGGAGCATGGAACACCAGGTGATTGAGCCCCGCATCGAGATACGGCTGAATCTGGGCGACCGCCTCATCCGGATCCGACGCCACGATCCACCGTTTCGCGACCTGCTCGATCGGCAACGCATCCGCTGCCTTCTCCATCTCGATCGGATCATCGATCGAGTGCTTCTGCTCCGGCGTCAACGACAACGGCGCCCAGAACCGGGTGTTCTCCAGCGCCAGGTCCGGATCGGTGTCGTACGAAATCTTGATCTCGATCATCTTGTCGATCTCGGCGACATCCCGCTCCGCCTTCTCCGCACCCTCCGCGACCGCAGGGAGCAACTTCTCGGTGTACAGCTCCATGCCCTTGCCCGAGGTGCAGATGAACCCGTCCCCGGACCGCCCCGCATACCGGGCGACGACCGGACCGCCCGCCGCGATGTACACCGGGATCCCGCCCTCGGGCACGTCGTAAATCGACGCACCCTTCGTGCTGAAGTACTCGCCCTCGAAATCGACGCGGTCCCCGAGCCAGAGCTCGCGCATCAACCGCACCGACTCCCGCAGCCGCGCGAACCGCTCCTTGAACTCCGGCCACTGACCCGCGAAACCTGTCGCGATCTCGTTGAGCGCTTCACCGGTACCGACGCCGAGCATCACGCGACCCGGGTACAGACACCCCATCGTCGCGAACGCCTGCGCGATCACCGCCGGGTTGTACCGGAACGTCGGCGTCATCACCGACGTCCCCAACTGAAGCCGCTCCGTCCGCTCCCCCACCGCCGTCATCCACGCGATCGAGAACGGCGCATGACCACCCTCGTGCCGCCACGGCTGAAAATGATCCGACACCGTCGCCGAATCCATCCCGTGTGCCTCCGCGAGAACACCCAGCTCCACCAACTCACGCGGACCGAATTGCTCCGCAGATGCCTTGTATCCAAGCTTGAGCTCGTGGGCCACCGTGCACTCCTTCGTCTTCACGTCCGGTTCGCGACATGCAAACCTCTTCTGCAGGTTAGAGAACGGCGACCACGCTGGCGACCCCAGCTCCCAGTGCCACCACCGTCAGTGCCACGGCAAACAGCCTCAGTTCGTGGGGCGGGGGCATCGGCGCTCCCTCTCGGAGCGCCTTCTCCACCTGAGACCACCGTCGCAAACCCACGAGCGCCGCGGCCGCGGCCGAGCCGATGAGGATCAGCCCGAGCGTTGTCCGCACCCAGCTCGTACTGAATTCCGGTACGAGGTGCATCATCGCGAGACCACCTGCGAGCAGGGCAAGCGAACTCCGCATCCACGCCAGGAACGTCCGCTCACTGGCGAGTGTGAATCGCTCGTCGGGGCGGTCGTTGTCGGTCATCAATTCATCTTTACACCGGTTCTGCGGAACCGCGACAAGCAGGTGGCCCGGCGACCTCGATGGGAAGTGCAGGCCGGGAAGTGCCGGCCACAGCCAGGGCGTCATTCGACCGCTCGAAGCCGCCTACCTACCGCAGGAGCTACACCAGTCCTGGACCGTCATCGGGGCGTGAGCGCAGGGTTCGTTCCAGGATGGGCCCGATCACCGCGAACGCCTCCGGTGTGGTCATCCGCAGGTGATCGCACTCCACCTCGTTCTCGATGATCACGCCGGTCACCACGGGCTGCCACACGCTCGGCGACGGTCGTTCGCTCTCGTCGTCCGCGGCCTGCGCGGCGCCGAAGAACAGCAGGTCGCCGTCGAACACGCGAGGCCGGTGTCCGGTGGAGATCTGCTTCGAGTTCTCGAGGCCCGTGCTGATGCGGCTCAGGAGGGTCGACGCGAACGCGGGGTCGCGGCCGAACGATCGGCTGAGCATCTCGACCAACTGCTCTCGGTACGACGTGTCGGCGTCACCGCTGCCCTCGAAGTCGACACCCAGTCCGTGCAACCACTCCTCGGCGTCGACCTCGAGGTCACCGAGGTCGTCCCCCTCCGCCGGATAGCTGTCCATCATCGCGAGAGTTCCGACGTCCGCGCCGGACTCCCGCAATTCGACGGCGATCGCGTGCGCGATCACACCCCCGAGTGACCATCCCAGAAGGTGGTACGGACCTCGGGGCTGAACCGCCCGCATCTCGACGGCGTAGCGGTGCGCCAGGTGTTTCATCGACTCGAACGTCGCGCCTCCGCTCAGGATGGGCAGCTGCAGCCCGTACACCGGCCTGTCCGGCGCGAGGTACCGAATCAGTCCGGCGTATCCGAGTGCGAGTCCGCCTGCGGGGTGCACGCAGAACAGAGCGGGACGTGTTCCACCGGACCGCAGCGGGACGACGACGTTCAACACGTCGTCGGTCGCGCCGGCGCCGAGTGTCGACGGGTCGACGATGCGGCGCGCCAGCCCTTCGGGGGTGGGGTCGCGGAAGATCCATTGCAGTGCCACGTCCGTGCCGAGCCGGTCCCGCAGTGCGGACGCCACCCGCGTTGCGACCAGGGAGTTGCCGCCCAGGGCGAAGAAGTCGTCGTCGGCTCCGACGCGTTCCACCTCGAGCACATCGGCGAACACCTCCGCGACCGCTTCCTCGAGCGCAGTCGCGGGCGCCCGGAATGCCCTGGACGCGAGTACCGGCGCGGGAAGTGCCCGCCGGTCCAGCTTGCCCGTGCGGCCGACCGGCAGTTCGTCGAGCACCACCACCTGACCGGGCACCATGTAGGGCGCGAGATGAGATGCGGCATACCGAAGCACCTCGGCGGTGTCGATGCTCGCACCGGCTTCCGGCACAACGTATCCCACCAGGCGATCGACGGTGCCGTCGTGCCTGGCGACCGCTGCTCGCCCGACTCCGGCACAGCGGGCCAGTACCGACTCGATCTCGCCCAGCTCCACCCGCTGACCTCGGATCTTCACCTGGAAGTCGTTGCGGCCCACGTATTCCAGTCGGCCGACTTCGGTCCACCGCACGAGGTCACCGGTGCGGTACATCCGGCAGCCGGGAACGTCGAAGGGATGCGCCACGAACGACGCCGCCGTCATGCCCGGACGCCGATGGTAGCCGCGCGCCAGTCCCGGACCCGCCGCATACAGTTCGCCCACCACACCCACAGGAACCGGCTGCAACCAAGAATCCAGGACTACCACGTCGACGCCGCGACCCGGGCCGCCGACGGTCACCGGCTCGTCGGGCGACAGCGCCTCGCTGACCGTCGTCTGTATCGTCGCCTCGGTGGGGCCGTAGCCGTTGAAGACGAATCGACCTGCCGTCCAACGGTTCGCCAGTTCGGGTGCGAACCGTTCACCGGCCACTGCGAGAATCCGCAGGGCCGGAAGGTCCTCGGGGTTCACCGTCTCGAGAATCGTGGGGGTGAAGAACGCGTGCGTGACCCCTTCAGCCGCGAGGAGTTCGGCCAGCTCACGGCCCCCGAACACGGTGGGCGGCACGATCACCAGCGTCGCTCCGACAGTGAGCGCCATCAGCAATTCGAAGACGGACGCGTCGAAACTCGGCGACGCCAGGTGTGACACCCGGGCGCCGTGCATCGCTGCGAAGCGTTCCCGCTCCTCGACGACGAGGTTTGCCAGACCTGTGTGCGGAACTACGACGCCCTTCGGTGTGCCCGTCGAACCGGAGGTGTAGAGCAGGAAGGCGGCATGCTCGGTGCGCAACGGCCGCAGGCGGTCGTCGTCGGTCACTCGATCACTGGGATACGTGTTCTCGACGTCGGGGTCGTCGAGCAGCAACCACTCCACCGTGCCGGGCAGGCGCTCGCGGTGCGCCGATACGGTCAGCCCCAGCACTGCGCCGGAATCCTCGAGCATCGCCGCGCTGCGGGCGGTAGGCAGCGCGGGGTCGATCGGTACGTACGCCGCTCCCGACTTCGCGACCGCCCACACCGACAGCACCGATTCGATCGACCGCGGCACCCCGACGGCGACAAAGGAGTCCGGATCGGCACCCCGGTCGACGAGGGCCCTGGCCAGCCGGTTGGAGCGTTCGTCGAGTTCCCGGTACGAGACCGTGACGCCGTCGCAGGAGAGCGCAATGGCGTCGGCGTCCACGGCAGCGCCTGCGACGAGCACTTCCGCCAGCGTCCGTTCGGGAACCGCGAGTGCCCCCCGCATCGGTGCGAGTTCATCCCGTTCGAGGGCGTCCATTATGTCGAGGTTCCCCAACCGGACCGAGGGGTCGTCGACCGCGGCGTCGAGCATCCGGACGAAACGGTCGGCCAACCCCGCGACGGTGTCGGCATCGAAAAGGTCCGTGGCATAGGTGAATGCGGCCCTGATGCCTGAGGGTGAGCCGTCGTCGGCGTACTCCTCGGAGAGGGTCAGCTGAAAGTCGAATCGTGCAATGGTCGCACCGAGATCGATGCCCGTCACGTCGACGCCCGGCAGCGACAAGTCGGAGTGCTCCACGTTCTGGAACTCGAGGAGTACCTGGAAGAGCGGCGAATGCGCCGTCGAGCGAGGAGGATCGAGCGCTTCGACGACCTTCTCGAACGGCACCTCCGCGTGGGCGTAGGCGCCGAGGTCGACGTCTCGCACCTGCTCGAGCAGTTCGGTGAACGTGCTTTCGGAGCGGATGGCGGTGCGTAGCACCACCGTATTGACGAACATCCCGACCACGTCGTCCAGTGCGGCCTCGCCGCGCCCGGCGATCGGGGTTCCGACGGCGATGTCCTCGGAAGCGGACATTCGGGCCAGGAACGCGGCCAGGGCCGCGTGCGCGACCATGAACAGCGTCGACTGGTGCGCTGACCCCAGCGCCGTCATCCGACGATGCAGGTCGGCATCGATCTCGAATCCCACTCGGCTCCCGCCCGGTGTCCGTTGCATCGGACGCGGACGGTCGGCGGGCAGATCCAATGCGGCGGGGAGACCGGCCAGCGCCTTCCGCCAGTAGGCCAGCTGCCTCGACACCAGCGACTGCGGATCGTCTTCCGAACCGAGCAGTTGCCGCTGCCAGAGGGTGAAGTCGGCGTACTGGACCGCCAGGGGCTGCCACTCCGGGGCGTGCCCACGGGTCCGGGCGGTGTAGGCCGCCAGCACGTCACGTGCGAGCGGGACCATCGACGCTCCGTCCGCGACGATGTGGTGCACCACCACCAGGAGCACTCGCTCGGTGTGGGTGGTCTCGAACAAGGCCGCTCGCACAGGGACTTGTTCCGTGACGTCGAAGCCTTCCGACACCGACACCGACAGGCGCTCGCGTAACTCCGCCTCGCTGGCCACCCTGACCTCGAGCAGGTCCGGCGCCGCTCGAGGGAGGATCACCTGCACCGGTTCACCGTCGACCATCGGAAAGCGGGTGCGGAGCGATTCGTGCCGCTCCACCACGTCGGTCACCGCCGCACGCAACGCGTCGACATCGAGTGCGCCGGTGAGTCGGAACGCCATGGCGATGTTGTAGGCGGGCGAGGAGGTGTCGAATTGGTTGAGGAACCACATGCGAGTCTGAGCCAGCGACAACGGGACTCGGTCCGGACGTCGTCCGGCCTCCAACACCGGCCGCTCGGCGCGCACAGCGGCTTTCGCGGTACGCGCCGCGAACCCTGTCACGGTTGGTGCCGAAAAGAGGGCGTGCAGTCCGACGTCGACGTCGAGTGCCGCGTCGACCCGGGCGACCACGCGGGTGGCGGACAGTGAGTCGCCGCCCAAGCGGAAGAAGTCGTCGTCGGCGCCGACCTGTTCGATTCCGAGGACGTCGCCGAATACACCGGCCACGACGGCTTCGACAGGGGTGGCGGGAGCCCGGAAGCGACGCGCCGTGGCGCCGGGCTCCGGTAGTGCTGCGCGGTCGAGTTTCCCACTCACCGTCACCGGCAACTCCCCCAACACCACCACCACCGACGGCACCACATACCCCGGCACCACCACCTTCATCCACTCCACCACCACATCCGGATCCACCCGCACCCCCACCTCCGGCACCACATACCCCACCAACCGACCCTCCCGCACCACCGCCGCCGCCCGAACCACCCCCGGACACCGCGCCAACACCGCCTCCACCTCCCCCAACTCCACCCGCTGACCCCGCACCTTCACCTGCCCATCCACCCGCCCCACAAACTCCAACACCCCCACCGCAACCCACCGAACCACATCCCCCGTCCGATACACCCGCGACCCAGAACCCCCGAACGGATTCGCCACAAACGACGCCGCCGTCAACCCCACCCGCCCGTGATACCCCCGCGCAAGACCCACCCCCGCCACATACAACTCCCCCACCACCCCCACCGGCACCGGACGCAACCACCCGTCCAACACCACCACCTCCACCCCCACCCCCGGACCACCCACCGACACCACACCCCCCACCACCAACGGCGCACTCACCGTCGCCTGCACCGTCACCTCCGTCGGCCCATACGCATCGAAAAACTCCCGCCCCGGCGCCCACCGCGCCACCAACTCCGGCGCACACACCTCCCCCGCCACCACCAACACCCGCACCGACCGAAGCAACCCCCCACCCGATTCCCCCGACCCCAACGTCGCCAACACCGACGGCGTCACAAAACAATGCGACACCCCCTCCGCCTCCAACACCGCCGCCAAACCCGCACCCCCAAACACCTCCGGCGGCACCACCACCAACCGCGCCCCCACCGAAAACGCCATCAACCACTCGTACACCGACGCATCAAAACTCGGCGACGACACCTGCGACACCCGCGAACCCGACGGCACCCCGAACCGAACCCGCTCCTCCACAGCCAAATTCGCCAACCCCTCATGCGACACCACCACACCCTTCGGCCGACCCGTCGACCCCGACGTATACATCACATACGCCGCATGACCCGCCCGCAACGGCCGCACCCGCTCCCCATCCAACACCGGACCCGACGAAAAACCCTCCACCACAACCGAATCATCAACACACAACCACTCCACCACACCAGACAACACCCCACCCGACACCGACAACCCCACCACCGCACCCGAATCCACCAACATCTCCCGAACCCGAACCTCCGGCAACCCCGGATCCACCGGCAGAAAAGCCCCACCCGACTTCGCCACCGCCCACACCGCCACCACCAACTCCACCGACCGCCCCAACCCCACCGCCACCACCGACTCCGGCCCCACACCCCGACCGATCAACACCCTCGCCCACCGCGACGACCACTCGTCAAGCTCCCGATACAACACCTCCACACCCCCGAACGACACCGCCACCGCCCCCGGATCCACCGCCACACCCCCACCCAAAATCTCCGGCAACACCCGCACACCCACACCCACACCCCGCCCACCCCGCACCGGAACCAACACCCCACGCTCGACCCGACTCAGCAGGTCGAGTTGCGCCAGGCGCGTGTCCGGATCGGTTGCCATCGCCTCGAATACGCGGGTGACCCGTGCGGCGATCGTCTCGACCGTGGCCGCATCGATCAGGTCGGGGAGGTAGTGGAAGGTCATGCGCAGTTGGGTGTCCACCGAGAAGGCCACGCTCAGCGGGTAGTGCGTGGCGTCGACGCCACTGACGTCGACGATTCGCATACCGGCCAGGTCGGTGTCCGCGGTCAGCCCGCCTCGATCGATGGGGTACGACTCGAAGACGGTTGCGGTGTCGAATCCGAGATGGGGTCCGGCGGCGCGTTGGATGTCAGCGAGGCCCAGGTGGTGGTGGTCGAACAGCGCCGCCTGCTCCGTTTGCGTTCGTTCGAGCAGTTCGCCCAACGTCTCCCGGGCGTCCGTGGTGATACGGACAGGGACGGTGTTGGCGAACAATCCGATCATCGACGGGGCGCCGGCCAGGTGCGGCGACCGGCCGGATACCGTGCCTCCGAACGTGACATCGGACCGGGACGTGGCCCCGCTCAGCAGGAGTCCCCACGCCACCTGGGTCACCGTATTCAGTGTCACGTCGCGCTCGCGGGCCAGCGCCGCGAGTTCCGCGGTCAGGCTCTCGGCGAGTGGGAACTGCGCCTGGGCGGGCGGGGCCGACAAGGGCCGTCCCCGCGCCTCCGGAAGCAGCAGCGTCGGTCCGTCGATGCCGGCGAGAGCGGCCGCCCACACGCCCCGCGACTCCTCCGGATTTCGGTGGTGCAACCAGGTCAGGAAGTCCCGATAGGGCCGCGGTCTCGGCAGAGTTTCCTCCGCATCTGCCACGTACAGGGCAAGGAGATCCCGCATCGCGAGCGGCATCGACCATCCGTCGAGCAGGGTGTGGTGATTCGTCCAGACCAGCCGGCATTCGTCGGGTCCGGTGGACACGAGAAGAAATCGCATCAGCGGTGCCCGGGACATGTCGAATGCCGTGGTGCGGTCGGCAGTGAGGATCCGATCCAGTTCTGCGCCGCGTGCGTCCTCGGGGAGTTCCGTCAGATCGACTTCGTGGATCGGCACGTCGACGGTTACCGGGACCACCTGCACCAACGACCCGTCTGAGGCAGGCACGAACGCCACCCGCAGATTTGCGTGCCGGTCCAGCAGTGCCTGTGCCGCGTGGCGCATCCGCACCGGATCGACGACACCCTTCAGGTGCAGCGACACCTGAACGGTGTAGGCATCGATCGCGGGTTTCGCCATGAGGGCGTGGAAGAGCAGCCCGGCCTGCAGCGGTGCGGGCGGCCACACATCGGTGAGAGTCCCGAAGCGCCCCTTCCACGCATCGAGGTCGCCCTGAGTGACGGCGACGAGCGGAACATCGGACGGGGTGAGACCTCCCGCCTCTGGGCTGCGGGCATGAGTGATCAGCGCAGACAAGGCCTCGCGCCACCGACCTGCGAACCGCTCGACGTCCTCGCGCACCAACAGGGTGTCCGGGTAACCGACGCTCAACCGGAGTCGTCCGCCGACCACGATCGCGTTGACTTCGAGTGCGGCCGACGCGGGCATGTCGGGGTCCGGAACGTAGTGCAGGTCGCCGAATCCTTCAACGGGTGCCCACCCCACAGCACTACCGGCCGGCGCGTCCGGAACCTGGCCGAGATAGTTGAAACTGATCTGCCCGGGTTCAGTCTTCGGCAGCCGGTCCGCAGTGCCGGGGTTGAGGTAGCGGAGGAGGCCGTAACCGATGCCCATGTCGGGCACGGCCCGCAGTTGCTCCTTGACCACCTTGACTGTCTGGCCCATGGCCCGGCCGCCGGCGAACGCGTCGTCGAGGTCGATGCCGGCGAGGTCTAGGCGGACGGGGAAGATCGTCGTGAACCAGCCGACGGTGCGGGACAGGTCGGCGCCCGGCACCACGTACTGCTCCCGCCCGTGCCCTTCCAATCGGACCAGCATCGACGACGCCGAGATGCCCCGCTCGCGTCGCCACCTCGACAACGCCAACGCCAGGGCTGCCACGAGCAGGTCGTTGGCACCGCCGTGGTACAACTCCGGGAGGGTTGTCAACAGCACGGAGGTGTCTTCGGCCGACACCTCGATCCTCACGTCACGAATCGTCGTTGCCACGTCCACCGCGGGATTCAGGGGGCGGTCGGTGATCAGGGGGTCCGGCCCGTCGACGACGCTTCGCCACCACTGCAACTCGGCGACCCGCTCGCCGCGCTGCGCCTCCTCCGCCAGTGCGTACGCCCATCGGCGCATCGACGTTCCCGGCTCCGGCAGGATCGCCGCGTGCCCGGCCGATATCCGGGACCAGGCAGTGGCGAAGTCGGGCAGCAGAATTCGCCAGGACACCCCGTCGACGGCGAGGTGATGAGCCACCACGACCAATCGACCCGGAGCGGTGTGGTTACTCGTTCCGGATGACAGCGCCGCCGGTTCCGGATCGAGCCACACGAATTGGACGACGACGCCGTCGGAGGGGCGCAGTCTCTCGACTGCCGCCTGGTGCTCGGTCGTTACGAGTGCCACCACCGCGTCGGTCTCGACCGAGGAGTCGTAACCGACGCGACGGATCAGTGACGCCGCATCCACCTCGGTGCCCGGGCGCGTCTGCATTTGCCACTGTCCGTGCGCATCTCGGTGCAGGCGGGATCGCAGCATGTCGTGACGTGCGATCACCGCGGTGACGACCGCGACAAGTCCCTCTTCGTCGATCCCGGCGGGGAGCGTGAGCAGCAGGCTCTGACTGAACCGCTCGAAGTGACCGCCTCGCCCCAACAGGTACTGCACCACGGGGGTGGGTGGGAAGGTGCCGATTCCGCCGCCGGCGAGTTCGGGGAGGGAAACGGGTGTCTCGCTGTCCGCTATCTCCGATTGCGCTGCCAGCGCGGCCACGGTCCGGTGCTCGAACACTTGCTGCGGGGTGAACACCAGTCCGCGTGCCTTGGCCCGCGACACCAGCCGGATCGACAGAATGCTGTCGCCGCCCAGCGCGAAGAACGAGTCGTCGAATCCCACCCCGTCGATTCCGAGTACCTCGGCGAAAACCAATGCCAACGTCTCCTCGGCTGCGGTGCGCGCAGGCCTGTGGGGTTGGTGCGAAAGTTCCGGTTCCGGTAGTGCTGCGCGGTCGAGTTTCCCACTCACCGTCACCGGCAACTCCCCCAACACCACCACCACCGACGGCACCACATACCCCGGCACCACCACCTTCATCCACTCCACCACCACATCCGGATCCACCCGCACCCCCACCTCCGGCACCACATACCCCACCAACCGACCCTCCCGCACCACCGCCGCCGCCCGAACCACCCCCGGACACCGCGCCAACACCGCCTCCACCTCCCCCAACTCCACCCGCTGACCCCGCACCTTCACCTGCCCATCCACCCGCCCCACAAACTCCAACACCCCCACCGCAACCCACCGAACCACATCCCCCGTCCGATACACCCGCGACCCAGAACCCCCGAACGGATTCGCCACAAACGACGCCGCCGTCAACCCCACCCGCCCGTGATACCCCCGCGCAAGACCCACCCCCGCCACATACAACTCCCCCACCACCCCCACCGGCACCGGACGCAACCACCCGTCCAACACCACCACCTCCACCCCCACCCCCGGACCACCCACCGACACCACACCCCCCACCACCAACGGCGCACTCACCGTCGCCTGCACCGTCACCTCCGTCGGCCCATACGCATCGAAAAACTCCCGCCCCGGCGCCCACCGCGCCACCAACTCCGGCGCACACACCTCCCCCGCCACCACCAACACCCGCACCGACCGAAGCAACCCCCCACCCGATTCCCCCGACCCCAACGTCGCCAACACCGACGGCGTCACAAAACAATGCGACACCCCCTCCGCCTCCAACACCGCCGCCAAACCCGCACCCCCAAACACCTCCGGCGGCACCACCACCAACCGCGCCCCCACCGAAAACGCCATCAACCACTCGTACACCGACGCATCAAAACTCGGCGACGACACCTGCGACACCCGCGAACCCGACGTCACCCCGAACCGAACCCGCTCCTCCACAGCCAAATTCGCCAACCCCGCATGCGTCACCACCACACCCTTCGGCCGACCCGTCGACCCCGACGTATACATCACATACGCCGCATGACCCGCCCGCAACGGCCGCACCCGCTCCCCATCCAACACCGGACCCGACGAAAAACCCTCCACCACAACCGAATCATCAACACACAACCACTCCACCACACCAGACAACACCCCACCCGACACCGACAACCCCACCACCGCACCCGAATCCACCAACATCTCCCGAACCCGAACCTCCGGCAACCCCGGATCCACCGGCAGAAAAGCCCCACCCGACTTCGCCACCGCCCACACCGCCACCACCAACTCCACCGACCGCCCCAACCCCACCGCCACCACCGACTCCGGCCCCACACCCCGACCGATCAACACCCTCGCCCACCGCGACGACCACTCGTCAAGCTCCCGATACAACACCTCCACACCCCCGAACGACACCGCCACCGCCCCCGGATCCACCGCCACACCCCCACCCAAAATCTCCGGCAACACCCGCACACCCACACCCCGCCCACCCCGCACCGGAACCAACACCCCACGCTCGACCGAGTCGAGGACGTCCAGGCGTGCCACCGGCACTTCCGGCGCCTGCATCGCGGCCGTGAGGATGCGGTCGAAATGCTGCGGATCGGCCAGATCGTGTACATCGACGGACCACGTGCCGTCCCGGTCCTCGACCGCGAAGAACGCCGCCATACCGGGTGCGTCCCACCGCTTCACGAGGGTGACGGCGCAGTTCCCGATCCGCTCGACACCGAATGGTTCCCGCACTTCACACGCCACCGAGTACCAGTCCTGCCCGAGCATCGCAGCGTCGGTCGCGGCGAGGAAGCGCCGTCGGCGAGATCGTCGCAGTTGCAGGCCCACCTGCCTTGTCACCGCGTCGAAGGTGTGGTGCGCGGCGAGGGCGATCCTGACCGGCATCGTCGTCCCGTGCGCCCGGTAGCCGAGCAGCACGTCGTCGACTCCTGTGCTGCTGTGCCAGTAGAGGGCTAGCGCTGCGATCAGGACAGCTGCCGTGCCGCCACCGCTTCGGCGTGCGAGTCGCGACGCGGCGCCGTCCGTGGACATCGTGATGCGGCGATGATCCTCACCGGAAGAGGCCTGATCGGACAACATCTTCGCACGCGGCACACCGGCGAGCAGTTGCTCCCAGTATCGGCGGTCTTCGGGCCACGCAGCACTTTCCCGGTAGCGGGCGTCGGACGCGAGCAGTGTCGACGGGGACACGAACGGCCACGTCTCGACGGGGGGCAGGCTCTTCCCGGTGCCCGCGGATTCGTAGGCGTCGGCGGTGCGGCGGACGATCGCCGCCATGCCCGGCTCGTCGTTGACCAGACGGTGATAGCGCTGGAACCAGCCGTAGCGTCCGTGTGGCATCCGGAAGAGGACGTGAACGTACAGCGGGCCGGTGGCGATGTTCAGGTTCCGTTCCAGCTCGCGAGCGATCCACGTCGCTACCAGCGAGTCGGCGTCGTCGGAGGTGGTTGCATCGATCACCTCGGGCTCGGACACGTGGCCGGTTCCGGTGTTCTGGCGAAGTTCGGGGCCACCGAAGGTGGCGTGCAGGCAGCCGCATTCGGTCAGGGTCTGCCGCAGTGCGGTGCAGAATGTGTCTTCGACCAGCGAGCCTTCGAGTTCGAGATACAACGCGAAAGTAGGGTCGCTCTGCACACTCTCGAGCACTGCGAGCTGGTCGTAGGTAAGAGGCAGTTCAGCACCGGTAGTCGGTCGCTGATCGGTAGTCGGTCGCTCATCGGTAGTCATGGAAGCCTCGCCCGGTTTTACGCCCCAGGTGGCCGGCGTCGACCAGCGCAGTGAGCGAGGCGGGCGGGCGGTAGTGGTCGTCGCCGGTCAGCGTCTGGAGAGTGGTCATCGTGTCCTGCACGTTGTCGAGGCCGATGAGGTCCGCGGTGCGCAGCGGTCCCATCGGATGGCCGAGGCAGCCCTCGAACAGTGCGTCGACGGTTTCGGGGTCGGCGATACCGGCGTCGACGGAAGCCGCCGCCTCGGCGATACACAACATGAGTACGCGATTCAGCACGAATCCGGGCCCGTCGCCCACGATGATGCCGGTCTTGTTCAACGAGGCGAGAAGTTCCCGCACCTCGTCCAGGGTGTGCTGTGACGTCCGAGGCCCGGCCACTACTTCCACGGTGTCCTTCAGCGGCGCCGGGTTCATGAAGTGCAGGCCGACAACCCGTTCCGGCCTCGAGGTACTCGCCGCGATGAGGTCGACCGGGATGCCCGAGGTGCACGACGCGAGGACGGCGTCGGCGCAGCAGCGGTCCAATTCGGCGAAAATTTTCTCCTTGAGGTCGATCCGTTCGGGGACACACTCGACGACGACGGATACATCTTGCAGTTCGGACATCAGATCGGTCCATCGCACGCGCGCGAGCACCTCGGTGGGTTTCGGGCCTGCGCTGCGGCCGAGCAGTATCGCCAGACGCACCGAGTCTGCTATTCGCTTGCGCGCGAGTTCGGCAGCGTGGGAATCGGTTTCGACGACGATCACATCGTGTCCGGCTTGCGCGCAGCATTCGGCCACCCCGGCGCCCATAGTGCCTGCCCCTACCACACCGATAGTCATTGCGCCGCCTCCGAGGAAAGACCGGTGTCGTCTCGCTGCATGTACTCCATCGCCACCTCCTGGGCTGGTAGGTCGGGATGCGTCACCAGTCCCCGGACCAGCCGGCCGAGGTCGTCGAGCATCGCGGTTGCCGTGCTCCGGTCGAACAGTTCGGTGGCGTACGCGAGCTCGAGGGTGAGATTCGAGCCCTGCCTGCGGGACCACGACAGCGCCAGTTCGGCGGACGAGACTTCGGGACGGTCGTCGCTCGGAGCATGTTCTCCGTCGCAGCGGACCGGAAAGTGCGCTGTTGCAGGATCCTGCATGTTGCTCTCCGAGAACAGCTCACGGCGAACCATCGACACCAGTTCGAGGAACGAGGGTTCACCGGACATGTCGACACCGAGGAGTCGCGGCGGACTCCCTGCGGCCGGGACTGCGCCGACTACCACCACGTCCTGGGCGGTGTACCACGCGAGGAGCGTGAGCCAGGCGGCGAGAAGCTCGGGGAAATCAGGGGCGTCCTCGGCAATCGCGGTCACCCGAGCCACCGAGTAGCGCAGCGGTTCCGCGCCGCTCGACGTCGGCCGCGGCCGGTCGGCCGGGACCACCGGAGGTGCCTCGGACAAGCCATGGGACAGAAACTCGGCGGGCGAGTCGGCGAGGAAGAGAGAGATCGGTTGTGCCGCGGGAGAATCGACGATACCCGCCAGAATGGCGACGTACTCCGCACACAGCGCAGCGGCGCTCTGCTCGGTGAAGAGTTCCGTGCTGAACTCCAGCCCGGCGGCCATGTCGTCCTCGCCGCCCCGCTCGGTGGTGACGAGGGTGAGGTCGAACTTGGCTGTGCCGGATGGTACCCCGCCGAACGCGATGGCCGAAGGATCCTCCTGGTCGAACAGCGTCTCGGTGAGTCCCTGCTGCGACTGCAATGCAGGCAGCTCCTGGTGAACATGGCAGACGTCGAACAATGGGGTGCGGCTCACGTCGCGGTCTCCGGCCAGTGCCGTGACGACACGGTCGAACGGAATCTCCTGGTGTTCGAGGGCACCCAGCACGACGTCCCGCACACGCCCGAACAGTTCCGTGAGGCTCGGTTCACCGGAAAGGTCGGCGCGCAGTGCCACGGTGCTGTTGAAGTATCCGATCATGCCGGCGAGTTCCGGACGGTTGCGCCCCGTCGTCGGCGTCCCGACGACGATGTCCCGCTGGCGACTACGGCTGGCCATGAGGAGGAAGAACGCGGAGAGGAGCACCACGAACAATGACACCGACTCACGCCGCGCCACGGTTCGCAGGCGCGCCGTCTGTTCGGCCGAGATGGTGAACGTGTGAAACGCGCCGGTGAAGTTCTTTCGCTCCGGCCGCGGAAAGTCGGTGGGGAGCCGCAGCAGCGGGGCATCGTCCAGTACGTGTCGCCAGTAGTCGAGTTCCGGCTCGAGCGCGGCACTCGCAATCAGTTCCCGCTGCCACAACGCGTAGTCCCAGTACTGGATGGACAGTGGCGGGAGATCCGCGGGGCGTCCGGTCCGACGTGCCGCGTACAGGGCGGGCAGTTCGTGCTCGAAGATTCGGGGCGAGCCACCGTCGTTGACGGAGTGGTGGGTGGTCACGTGCAGGACATGTTCGTCCGGGCCGATCCGGACGAGGAGAGCACGCACCAGCGGGTCGGTGGCCAGGTCGAACGGTGCGATCGCCGCTTCGTGGACGAGTGCTCGCGCCGCGGCGACGGGGTCCGGCTCGTTCGACACGTCGGCGGTCCGGAAGAAGTCGCCCAGCGATTCGCGAATTCGCAGTTGCGGTTCCCCGTCGACGTCGACGTAGTTGGACAGCAGTACCCGGTGCCGTGCGGCGAGGTCGTCCCACATTCCGCGAACGGCCGATTCGTCGATCGGTCCGTGCAAGTCGCTCACCATCGGCAGGTTGTAGATCGTCGTGGCGGCGTCGAGTTGGTGGTGGAACCACATGCGTACCTGGCCGAAGGACATTACGTGCCGTCCGCGCGGTGTGATCGGGGGCAGCCCGCCGGGCGCGGAAGTGCCGGCTGCGAGCAGTTCCGCGAAGTCCGCGACCTTGGGCCGCTCGTAGAGGTCGATCAACTTGGGCCTGACCCCGTACTGCTCGGCCACCTTGTCGACGAGTTGCATCGCGATGAGCGAGTTGCCACCGAGTTCGAAGTAGTCGTCGTCGGCGGCAACCGCGGTCTCGCTGTGCAACAGTCCGCGAAGTGTCGTCTGCAACCAGTCCAGACTGTCCGCCGGGGCAGCGAGTGTCGATTTCCGCTCCGGTTCCGGGGGTGACGCTTCGGGAACCTCGCTCCAGTCCGGCTGGCCGGGTAGGTCGTACCAACACCGGGAGCCGCGCATCGGATGCCCGGGCAACCGCACCCGCCGAGCGGTCTCGTCGGCCGCGCCGAGAGCCGCCCAATCGAGATCGACTCCGCGCTCGTACAGCCTCGCGAGCAGGTGCGTGACGGCCTCGGAGGTGTCCGGTGCGCGGAGAATCTCGGCGTCCGCTCGGTCACCGAGGGCGTCGGCGAGCAACCGGCCGAGGCGCCCGTGCGGGCTCGGCTCCACGAACACGACGGGTCCGTCGGCGAGCATGTCTTTCGCGACGGCGACGAACCGGCCCGTGTCTATCGCAGGGTTGGCGGCGGCCGCCGTGATGTCGGCCGCGGTGACCTCGGACGACGTACCGAGCAGGTACCTCGCGGCGTAGCGCGACACCCCACCGCTGAGGACGGCGTCCACGGGTACTCCTGCTTCCCGCAGTTCCCGATGGGCGGCGATCTGGCCGGCGAGAAGGTCCGCCTCGTCACCGGTGGCTGGTAGTTCCGGAGGAAGAGTGCGGCCTCGGAGTCCGGCCGGCATCCGGTCCGGCGACAGCAGCAACGCCACGGACGGTGCTCGGCGGGCGGGCGCGGCATCGTCGTTCCGACCGTGGATCTCGGCGGCCCGCGCCGCGAATGCCTCTGCCAGTTCTCCGATAGTCCGCGCCTGCACCGACACCCGGTGCTCGTGATGCGGGCGTCCACGGTTGAGGGTGAAGACGACGTCGTCGAGGTCGTGCCCGCGTACGGCCGCCGCCAGATCGGCACAGAGTGCGGCCAGTGCTCCTGCGGTTCTCGCCGACACACCCACGAGCCGGACAGAGTGTTCGGCGCGAGACACCGAGTGCTGCCGCGGCGGCTGCTCCACCACGCAATGCGCGTTGATACCCCCCAAACTGAACGAGCTGACACCGGCCCGCCGAGGCCCGTTCTCGTCGCTCCACGTCCGAGCCTCGGTCACCACCTCTATCCCGCTGCCGGTGAGGTCGAATCCGGCGGTGGGCCGGTCGAAATGCAGCGAGGGGTACAGCTCACCGTGCTCGACGGCGAGAATCGCCTTCACCAGGCCCGACACTCCCGCGGCGTGGTCGAGATGGCCGATGTTGGTCTTCACCGAACCGATCGGCAGAACGCCCGGCCTGCCCTCGAACGCCGTGGCAATTCCTTCCAGTTCCACGGCATCACCGAGTGGCGTCCCCGAACCGTGCGCTTCGAGGTACCCGGCATCACTCGGCGCCAGTCCCGCCGAGCGCCACGCCCGCTCGATGACGGCCACTTGCGCCCGAGCGCTCGGTGAGCTGATGGTGGCCGACGAGTGACCACTCGACACCGTTGCCGTGCCGCGGATCACGGCGTGCACCGGCACGCGGTCGGCGCGGGCACGCCCCATCGTGGTGAGGAGAAGCGCCGCGCCGCCCTCACCCACCGCAGTACCGTCCGCGCTCGCATCGAATGCCCGGCAACGTCCGCCGGGCGACATCAGTTCAGCCGAGCCCTCGGCCAGATCGGCACGAATGCCGTTCACCCGCAAGCTCACACCGCCCGCGAGAACGAAATCGGCGTCGCCGGACCGCAGTTCCCGGCAGGCGTGGTGCACCGCGATCAGCGAACCGTTGCATCCCGAGTCGACGGCGTAGCAGGGGCCGGTGAGCCCGAGGTGGTACGCGATGCGGGCCGGTACCGCGAATGGAACGTTGCCCAGGGTGCTCAGCACCCCTGGTTCCGCCCACATCGCCGGATACGTGGATGTCGCGGCACTGAAGATCACTGCTGTGGCACTGTTCCGGAAGTCGGTCGCCGAGTAGCCGGCATCTTCGAGCGCTTGATACGCCAGGACCAGCGCCAGCCGTTGCTGCGGGTCGATCAGTGACGCCTCTCGCTTCGACATCGTGAAATAGGAGTAGTCGAACGTGGCGATGTCCTCGACGAACCCCATCGGCTGGTAGTTCGACGGCTGACCGAGTCCGGTCGCCTCGGCGCGCGACCACGACAGCGGGCGTACCGAATCCCGGCCCGCTGCGAGGTTCGCGCGGAACTCCGCCAGGTCGGCGGCCTCGGGGTAGCGCGCGGCGATCCCCACCACGACGACGGCGTCGTCGCTCGGTTGTCGCTGGGTCACTGCTGCCTCCCGGGTTTGGTCAGAAGTCGGTGTGGTCAGAATTCGTAGGTGGCCGGGGCGGCGACCTCCGTTGTCTCGGCGGAGTGGGAGATCGCTTCGGCCTGCGCGGCGACCGTGACGACGTCGAACAGCCGGCCCACCCGTAGCACCCCCGGCCACCGGTCCTCGAACCGCCGCGCAAGCTCCACGACCCGGACCGAATTGCCGCCGACGTCGAAGAACCCGTCTTCGCGCGAGAAGTCTTCGTGCCCCAGCACGGCCACCCATTGCTCGGCAACGGCGCGCTGTAGTTCGGTCCACCGTTGCCGCGAAGATCGGTCGGGCGACTGCGCCTCCGCGATCAGTGCGCGCAGCGCGTCCTCGTCCGCTTCGCCGTCCGTCGTGCGCGGCACTGCACCGAGCGCGACGAACCGCGCGGGTACGAACCGGGATTCGAGCCGCTGCGCGCCGAACACGCGAAGCTCCTCGGGCATCGGCAGGACTGCCGCCGCTGCCGCCGGAACCCAGAAGAGCGTGACACCTGCTGCAGTCGACAGCGCGACCGCCTCGCGGATCGCGGGGTGACTCTTCATGACTTCCGTAATCGAGTGAAGCGGGGAGCCCCCGACGCCGACGAGGTGTCCCGACCGGGTCCACCGCGCGTGCCTGCCGGTACGGAACATTCGCGAACCCGGGGCACCGAACGGATTGGCAACGACGGTGGCGGCCGCCGCCCGCGGTGACAGGCCGTCCGCCTGAATCTCGTCCAGGTACACCGCGCCGGTTGCCCCCTCGGGCGCGAGATGCAGCCGGGAGTCCAGGACGAAAGTGCCTGCTGCCATACTTCGTTCGCGGAGTGTGCGCCGCTCGACAGGAGTAAGGAGATCGACGTCGCCAACAGCAACACCCGGTTGGGAAATTACGGCCGCGAGAATCCTGGCGAAGCGGTCGGCGAGGATCCGGACAGTGTCCGCGCCGAACAGGTCGGTGGCGTAGGTGAAGGCAGCGGTCATACCGCTCGGCGTCCCGGACTGGTCGTAGCGTTCACGAAGGGTCAGTTGCAGGTCGAAGAGGGCCACCGCGATGTCGGGTTCGAGCACCTCTATGTCGAGGTGCGGCAGCGTGAGTTCGGGATACTCGGTATTCCGGAACTCGAGCAGCACCTGGAACAAGGGCGAATGCGACTGCGATCGAGGAGGATTGAGTGCCTCGACCACTCTCTCGAACGGCACGTCGGCGTGGGTGTATGCAGCGAGGTCGGTGTCGCGGACCCGCTCGAGCAGCTCAGTGAAGGTCCCCGACACCTCGGTCCGCAGGACGAGGGTGTTGACGAACATCCCCACGACGTCGTCGAGGTCCGACTCTCCGCGACCGGCGACGGGTGATCCGATCACGATGTCACTGGTGCCGCCCGACCGGGACAACAGCAGCGCGAACGCCGCGTGCATCACCATGAACACAGTGCAGTGCCGCGACCGTGCGAGCGCCACCACATCCCTGTGCAGATCCGCATCGATCGAGAACCTCCACCGGTCACCGGACCCCGATCGTTGTGGTGGCCGATCCCGATCCGCAGGTAGCTCGGTCACGACCGGGGCGTCGGCGAGAACGGATCGCCAGTAGCCCAGTTGCCGGGACATCAGGGAGTCGGGATCGTCCTCCGACCCCAGCAGTTCGCGCTGCCACACCGTGTAATCGGCATACTGCACCGGCAGCGGGTCCCATTCGGGCGCCCGACCCGCGGATCGGGCCGCGTACGCCGCCAAGACGTCCCGCGCCAATGGCACCATCGAGAACCCGTCCGCGGCGATGTGGTGGACCACGACGACCAGAAGGTGGTCCCGCTCGCCGTACTCGAACAGTCGGGCCCGTATCGGGACGTCGGCGGCCACATCGAACCCGGTCGACACCAGCTCCGACACCTGTTCGTGAAGTGCGTCGCCGGTGGTCACCACCGTGGGTCGCGCGATGTCGTTCGCGTCGACGATCACCTGGGTAGGCCCCGCGCCCCCGTACGGATACCGGGTGCGCAGCGACTCCTGCCGTGTCACCACATCCGCGAGTGCCGAGGTCAGCGCGCCCACGTCGAGTGCGCCGGAGAGTCGCACCATCATTGCGACGTTGTAGGCGGGCGAGGACGTGTCGAACTGATTGAGTAGCCACATCCGGTGTTGCGCCCACGACAGCGGGAGCGGATCCGGCCGTTGCACCGCGGTCAACACGGGCTTCTCCGCCGCGCCTGTGCCGCCGATCCGAGCAGCCAGTGCCCGCACCGTGGGGGCCTCGAACACTTCCCGCACCCCGATGTCCGAGCCAAGCGCGGCGTTGATCCGCGCGACGACCTGGGTCGCGGTCAGGGAGTTACCACCGGACGCGAAGAAGTCGTCGTCGGCACCCACGGCGCCGCTTCCGAGGACCTCGGCGAAGATGCCGGCGACCGCGGACTCGAACGGCGTGGTGGGCGCGCGGAAGATGCGCGGGGCGAGCTCTGGGTCCGGGAGCGCGCGCCGGTCGATTTTCCCGTTGGGCCCGAGCGGAAATCGGTCGAGGACGGTCACCGTGGCCGGCACCATGAACGGCGCGAGAACGGATCCGGCGAAATGCAGGACTTCGGTGCTGTCGAGGCGTGCCTGCTCTCGAGCCGTGACGTAACCGGCGAGCGCCGCCTGGCCGGCCGGCGTGCGGCGCACCGCGACCACCGCCTGCGCGACCCCGGGGCAACGGGTGAGCACCGCCTCGACTTCGCCCGGCTCCACCCGCTGTCCGCGCAGCTTCACCTGAAAATCGTTGCGGCCTACGTATTCCAGTAGTCCCTCGCGTGTCCATCGCATGAGGTCGCCGGTACGGTACATTCGCGAGCCCTCGTGGTCGAACGGGTTCGCCACAAACGAGGTGGCGGTCGAACCGGGCATCCGGTGATAGCCGCGCGCCAACCCCTCCCCCAGCATGTACAGCTCACCCACCACTCCGACGGGAACCGGGCGCAGCCACTCGTCGAGGAGAAGTTCGCGGATACCCCGGATCGGACGTCCGATCCGCACGGGGTCGCCGGCTGCCATCGGGGCGCCGATGTTGGATACCACCGTCGTCTCCGTGGGCCCGTAGGCGACGAGGAGGTCTCGCCGGGATGCCCAGCGATCCAGCAACTCCGGTGGACAGCGTTCCCCGCCGACGACGAGGGTGCGGAGGAGGTGGAGACCGCGCGGATCGACAGTGGCGAGCACGGCGGGGGTCATGAAGGAATGCGTGATTCGCTCGGAGGTGAGCAGTTCGGTCAGCGCTTCGCCGCCGTACACGTGGGTCGCGGCGATCACCAGGCGGGCGCCCGCACCGAACGCCATGAGGTACTCGAGCATCGATGCGTCGAACCCGGGGGAGGCAAGGTTGAGGACCCGGGACGCGTTCGTCGTGGCGTACCGGGTGTGTTGCTCGGCGGTGAGGTTCTGCAGCCCGGCGTGGGTGATCACGACACCTTTCGGCGTTCCGGTCGACCCGGAGGTGTACATCAGATACGCGGGATGTTCCCGCCGCAGCGGCACGACCCGGTCGCCGGCGGTGATCGGATGGGACCGCCACCGTCGTGACGGACCGGGGTAGTCGAGATGTAGCCACTCCACACCGTCGGGCATTCGGTCACGCTGTTCGGCCACTGTCAACCCGGCGACCGCCCCGGAATCTGCGAGGATGTCGGCGATCCTCGCCGGCGGCAGACTGGGATCGACCGGCACGAAGGATGCACCCGATTTCGCCACCGCCCACACCGACACCACCAACTCCACCGACCGGACGAGTCCGATCGCCACCTGATCTTCCGGCCCGATCCCCCGATCGATCAGCACCCAGGCCAGCCGATTCGACCAGTCGTCGAGTTCGCGATACGACATCACCGCGTTGCCGTAGGACAGCGCGACGGCATGCGGATCGCGCTGCGCCGCAGCAGAAAGAATGTCCGGTAGCAACCGGGGTGCCTCCGCAGGATGTCCGCACACCGGAACCAGCGCCTCCCGCTCGTCGGGAGCGAGAAGATCGATTCGCGCCAGGGGCACGTCGGGCGTTGCCACGATGGTGTCGAGGACACGCACGAATCGATCGGCGAACGTCTGCACGGTCGCGGCGTCGAAGATATCGGTGGCGTAGGTGAATGTCGCACTCATCCCCGCCGGGGAGCCGTCTTCGCGGAACTGCTCGACCAGGGTCAGCTGCAGATCGAAGGTCGACACCGACACGCCGAGATCGATCTCCTCCACCGTGAGATCCGGCAGGGTCGGCGTCGGCCGTTCGACGTCCTGAAATTCGAACAACACCTGGAACAACGGCGCGTGTGCGGTAATGCGCGGCACGTCGAGCGCCTCGACGACCCGATCGAACGGCACATCGGCGTGCGCGAACGCCTCCAGATCTCGGTCCCGCACGGTGTGGAGCAGGGCCGCGAACGAATCGGAGCCCGTGATCGGGGTGCGCAGGGCGAGCGTGTTGACGAACATCCCGACCACGTCGTCGAGGACGGCTTCGCTGCGACCGGCGACTGGCGACCCGATCACCACATCGCTCGTACTCGTCAGGCCCCCGAGCAGTACCGCGAACGCCGCGTGCGACACCATGAACACCGTCACCTCGTGTTGTCGCGCCAGGTCCCGCATCCGCTCGTGCAGGCGCTCCTCGACGGTGAACGACATCCCTGCCCCGGCGAGGGACCGATGTTCCGGACGAGGACGATCGAGCGGCAGTTCCGCCACGACCGGCGCCTCGGCGAGCGCGGAACACCAGTACGCGAGTTGCCGGGACATCAGGGAGTCGGGGTCGTCCTCCGACCCGAGCAGCGTCCGCTGCCACACGCTGTAGTCGCGGTAGTGCACCGGCAACGGTTCCCAGCGCGGCGCGTTGCCCGACACCCGAGCCGAGTAGGCGGCCGTCACATCCCGGGCGAGTGGGGCCAGCGACAGCGCATCTGCCGCGATGTGGTGTACCACGAGCGCGAAGACATGCTCGCGGGGACCGATTTCGAACAGTTCCGCTCGCAAGGGAACCTGTGCCGTCAATTCGAAGCCCGCCGACAGTGCCGCCGAGAGGCGCTGTCGCAGATCGCTCTCCCCCACCACCGCCACGGAGCGCAGGCTCGGCAGGGCGTCCTCCACCGTGAGCACCGACTGCACGGGTACGTCTCCCACCAGCGGGAACACCGTCCGGAGAATCTGGTGACGGTCAACGACATCCGTCAATGCCGCCCCCAACGCGGCGACGTCGAGGGGCCCGCGCAACCGGAAGGCCGCTGCGATGTTGTAGGCGGGCGACGTCGTGTCGTACTGGTCGAGAAGCCACATCCGCGTCTGCGCGAGAGACACCGGCACCGACACGGAACGATCAGTCGCAACGAGCGGTGGCCGCGTCGTGGTACCCGCCCCGGCTACCCGGGTCGCCAGCAGTCGCACCGTCGGGGCGTCGAAGATGTCGCGCACGCCGACGCCCGCGCCGAATTCGGTGTGGATACGGGCCGCGGCCCTCGCGGCGATCAGCGAGTTGCCACCGAGCGCGAAGAAGTCGTCGTCGACACCGACGGACGGCACGTTCAGCGAGTCCGCGAAGACGGTCGCCAGCGACTCCTCGACGGCAGTGCCCGGTGCGACGAACTCCGCACGGGAATTCACTACCGGAGAAGGCAGTGCCGCCCGGTCCAACTTGCCGTTGGCGGTGACCGGCAGCTGAGCGAGGACCGTCACCGACGCCGGAACCATGTACGAGGGGAGCGCGGATTCCGCTATCTCGCGCACAGCACTCGGATCGACCAACGCCCCGGGTTCGGGGACTACGTACGCGGCGAGGGCAGGGCCGGTCACCTGGTCCCGGTGCACCGTCGCGACCGCCTGCGCCACCCCGTCGCAGCGGCCCAGCACCGATTCCACCTCACCGAGCTCCACGCGGAATCCGCGGATTTCGACCTGTTGGTCGTCGCGCCCGAGGTACTCGAGTAGCCCGTCCCGGCGCCACCGCACCACGTCACCGGTCCGGTACATGCGCGACCCGGATGTGTCCGCGACGAAGCGGGATGCCGTGAGCCCGGCGCGGCCCAGATAGCCGCGCGCCACCTGCGGCCCCGAGACGTACAGTTCGCCGGCCACGCCCACCGGCACAGGATGGAGTCGCGGGTCGAGCACCGACACCTTGAATCCCGGAATCGCCCGCCCGATCACGCTGGTCCATGCGGCGGCCGCGAAACCCGGGTCGAGTGGCAGGTGACTGACGTGCACCGTCGTCTCGGTGATGCCGTACATGTTGACGAGCACCGGCGCATCCTCGTCGTGGTGGGAGTACCAGCGCGCAAGTTGCCCGAGGTCGAGCGCCTCACCGCCGAGGACGACGTACCGCAGCGGTAGCGGTTCGGCGTGCTGGTCCGCGGCGTCGGCCTCGATCAGCTGCGCGAATGCCGTGGGCGTCTGACTCAACACCGTCACCCGTTCTCTGCGCAGCAAACCGAGGAAGTGTGCGGGTGCGCGGGTGGTGTCGAAGTCGAGGACGACGAGCGTTCCCCCGTGGAGGAGAGCGCCCCACAGCTCCCAGACGGAGAAGTCGAACGCCGGTGAGTGGAACATCGTCCAGACGTCGGTGTCATCGAACCGGAACAGCTGCTCGGCGCTTGCAAAGAGGGCCACCACGTTGCCGTGCGACACCGCCACCCCCTTCGGCCTGCCTGTCGATCCCGACGTGTAGACGACGTAGGCCAGCGACTCCGGACCGATCGGCCCCCGTTCGGAGTCCGTCACCGGCAGCGGCGAGACGGCGTCGACTCCGGTCTCTTTCGAGTCGAGAAGGAGTACCGGAATACCCGACGGCGCCAGCGTTGCTGCGGTGCCCCGCGTGGCGAGAAGGCATACCGGGCGGGCGTCGTCGAGCACGAACGCCGACCGCTCACCGGGGTGATCGGCATCGATCGGAAGATATGCAGCACCGGCCTTGACGACGGCGAGCAACGCGACGACCAGCGCTGCCGACCGCGGTGCAGCGACCGCGACCAGGGATTGCGGCCCCACCCCGATCGAGAGGAGGTATCGGGCAAGGCGATTCGACCGCGCGTCCAGCTCGCCATAAGAGAGCCGCTCGCCGCCCGCCACCACCGCGGTGGTATCTGCGGATCGCGCGGCTGTCAGCGCGAACAGCTCGGTCAGCGTCCGACGCGTGGGCGACGCAGGCCGGGACGACCACGTCCGGAGCAGTGCGTGCTCGGCTGGTTCCAGGAGATCGATGTCGCCGGCCACGATGGACGGGTCCGCGAGGGCGGCCTCCGCGATGCGCAGCAGCCGAAGACCGAAGCTCGAGGCTGTGACGGCGTCGAACAAGTCTGCCGCATAGGTGAATCGGACGTGCTCATGCTGTTCCCCGACGGTCACGAGAAGATCGAGGTCGCCGAGATCGCGACCGCGCTCGGCATAGTCGAGCAACACCTGGAACAGCGGCGCATGCGACCGAGACCGCGGCGGGTCGAGAGCGTCCACGATCTGCTCGAACGACGCGCCGCGGTGAGCGGAGGCCTTCGCTGCCGCGTCCCGCACCCCCTCGACCAACTCGGTGAACGGTTCGGAACCACGCAGCCGGGTCCGCGACACCAGTACGTCCGCGTCCACCACGGTCCCGACGACGACGTCTTCGGTCCGTGCCACTCGCGACAGCATCAGCGCGAGCACAGCGTGCATCACGGTGAACACGTCGGTGCGGTATTCGGCCGCGAACTCAGTGAGCCGGTGGTGCAGTTCTGCGCCGATCGGAGCGTAGACGGTGCCGCTGCGCCCCGACGGGCGGGCGGGCCGGGGTCGGTCGGCAGGCAGCTCGATCAGCGGCGGCGCTCCCGCCAGTGTTCGCGTCCAGAAATCGAGCCTGGCGGTGTCGTCGTGGACAGCGGTGATCGGGGCGTCCGCGTCCGCCCCGAGGAACTCGTCGAGCAGTTCCACGAATCTGCGGTGGTGGGCGCCGACCTCGTCGGCGTCGTACCGGTGGGGATTGGCGAGGAAATGGACGAAGGTTCGCACGGGCGTACCGCTCTGGTACACGTCGACGAGTAGATCTTCCACCGGCCCGGACGTGACGATGTGGTACTCGCCCACGAGAGTGCCGAGCCTCAGCTCCTGGTGGAAGAGCATCACGTTGATCATCGGTCCTGACAGTGTGTCCGCAGCGCCCGGTCCCACGTCGCGCCGGATGTCCCCGAGCCCGAAACGCTGGTGTCGCAGTGCACCCAGCAGGTCGAGTCGGACTCGTTCCACCAGCTCACCCACCGTGTCTTCGGGCCGGATCTCCACCGGCAGCGGCACGATGCCCGCCATCATCCCGCCCGACCGTCGCAGGACCGCGGTCGTTCGCGCCGACACCGGAATCCTCAGCAGCACGTCCCGGCGTCCGGTCATGCGTGACAGGTAACAGGCGAACGCGGCGATGATCTTCGCCGTCCCGTGCTGCCCGGCCTCGCGTAGCGCACGCTCGGCCGCTTCCGGCAGCGGTCCCGCGATGTCGGTGCTTGCGGCCACCGCGGGTGCCATCGTCCGAGTCAGGCTCGGTCCCGGACCGAGTCCGGCGATCCGTTCGGCCCAGAACGTGCGGTCCGCAGCGAAGCGACTCGACGATCGGTACTGTTCGTCCACGTCGAGGAGGTACCGGGGATCGGCGGCCTCGTTCGGTGGCAGCTCCCGGTTCAGCGTCGCGGCGCTGTATCGGGCCGCGATCCGGTTGAGCATCGTCATCGCGCCGTAGCCGTCCAGCGCGACGTGATGAATCTTGCTGTACCACAGGTAATGCTCGTCCCCGACGCGCAGAATCGAGGATTCGACGAGGCGATCGTGTGTCAGGTCGAGTGGCTTGCCGCAGTCCGTCCGCATCCACTCGCGAGCCGCGTCCACCGGGTCGGCCTCCCCGCGGAAGTCCACCAACCCGATCGACCGGTCCGTCGAAGGGTCGACCACCTGCAGCGGGCGGCCCTCGATCTCGACCAGACGCAGAAACGGCGATCCGAACTCGTCGGCGGTGGCCACCGTGGCAGACCTGAGGAGATCGACGTCCAGGTTTCCGTGCAATTCCACATACTGCGCGATGCACAACGGCACGTCCGGTGCGAGCTCCTGCGCCAACCAGGCCTCATGCTGCGCCGCCGAGAGCGGAAATGGCGAATCGGGAAGAGACGCGGGAGTGTCGGCGACACAGGCGGGTTCGCCGTCCGCCCCCCTCGCTGCTCGTCGCTCCATCGCAATCGCATCCCAGCCAAGGCCCCCATCGCCTTCGCATCCGGGAGCAACCACACCACGGTGACGGACTACTCGTCCCTCACCCTGACCACGCCACGAAATCCCCGAGCAAGTCGAGACTGCCTCCAATCCAGCACACTGTCAACAGCCGCCACCGCCGTTCACCTCGGCCTTCGCCGACAACGCCCGCAGCGCCACCTCGTCGACCTTGGTGCTGGGCGCGAGAGGAAGGGCACCGAGCGCCACGAAACGGCCGGGCACCGCCTGCATCACGAGACGCTCGGCGCAATGGGCGGTCAGGTCGCGGGTGGTGGGCAGGAGCGTCGCCGCCGCGGCGGGAACCCAGAACGCGGTAAGGGCCGTGTCGCCGTACTCGTCCACGGTCGCAAGTACCACCGCCTGACGGACCGCCGGGTGACTCTCGAGCACCGATTCCACTGCGTGCCGCTCCACCCTCACTCCCCGCACCTTCACTTGACCGTCGACCCGGCCGCAGAATTCGATGTCGGCGTGAACATCGACGCGCGCGAGGTCGCCCGCGTGGTACATCCGGGCGCCCGGCACCGCGCAGAACGGATCGGCCACGAACCGGGCTGCGGTGGCGGCAGGGCGACGGGCATATCCGGCGGTGATCTGGGGACCACCGAGGTAGAGATCTCCCACCGTTCCCTGCGGCACGGGAACCAGCTTCGCGTCGAGGATGTGCGCAGTCGTGGCCCCCAGCGGCCTGCCGATCGGGGCGATCGACGCCGGCACCTCACGCACTCGATGCGCCACGCAACTGACGGTGGTCTCGGTGGGTCCGTATTCGTTGCCCAGCGGGACACCCGGAAGCACGGTGCGGTGCCGTTCGACGAGCGTCGCGGGAAGCGCCTCACCGGCGAGGGTCACCCACTGCAGATGTGAGCGCAGCGGAGCGAGATGCGGCAGCAGCAGGCGGTAGAACGACGGCGTCGCCGCGAGATGGGTGGCCTTCCACTTCGCCGCGAGCGCTGCGACAGCCTCGGCGTCGCGCACACCATGGGCGTCCGGGAGCACGCTCGTGCCACCGGTGCAGAGCGCCCAGATCGTCTTCAGCAGGGCCCCGTCCCACGTCAGGCGAAACGCGGAGAACGTGACCAGATCGGCCTCGTCGTAGTCGTAGTTCCGGCCGGCGACCATACTCGCCAGATTGGCACGGGTGGCCACGACGGCTTTGGGGACACCGGTCGTTCCCGAGGTGGTGATCACATAGGCAGGTGCGCCATCCGGGACGCGTTCGGGAAGGTCGCTGCCATGAGACCGCGGCGGCGTTGCCCGGTGACGGTCGACCAGTGCGGGCGAGCCGGCACCGGCTTCCCAGGCGAGGACGCCGACACCCTCCGTGGAGGTAGCCGGGTCCGTGGAATCGAACACGATGGCGCCGCAGTCGACGTCCGACAGCAGGGCGCGCAGCTGCATCGCCGGGTGGCCTGGTTCGATGACGCACCACGCTGCGCCCGCCCGCAAGGCGGCGATCATCGCCACCACCGTGTCGGCGCTCTGCGCCCGGTAGATCAGGACTACCTGGCCCGGCCGCACTCCGGTTGCCGCCAGCTCTGCCGCCAGTTCCGCACTCGCCGACTCGAGCTCGGCATACGTCAGGGCCCGCTGTCCCACTGCTATCGCGGTCCGTTCGGGTACCCGTGAGCACTGCTCGAGGATTCCCGCGATCACCTCGCCCCCAGGAAGCACGGTGCTCATGGCACCGCGCTCACGATTCGGACGTGATCGGTGTTCGGCCCGCCGGATCGAGCAGAGCCGTTGTGGCGCAGCAACAACCGTCCGGGGTCCGCCACCCCGACCTCGAACCCACCGAATCGGAGGGTCACCAGCATCACGCGATTGACCTCCGTGGCCACGAACTCCGCGCAGGGATGCTGTCCCCGTGCCCGCGCCCGGTCGACGACATGCTGGATCAGGGCCGCGCCCACACCGCGGGACATCACGCGACACGACATCAAGAGCAATTGGAGCACCGAGTCGTCGCCGCGGAACTCCGACACCGCCAGTCCGATGGTTCCGTACCCACCGAAACGGTCCTCGAGTGACGCAACGAGCACCTCGTGTCGGTCCGAACGGCACAGTCGGCGGAGTTCGTCGATGCCGAACGTGCGACCGGTGGTGTTGAGTTGATGTGAACGCACGGTCAGTTCGTGTGCCCGCGCCAGGTCCTCTTCCTCTGCCCTGCGCACGGTCATCACCAAGCTCAGCGAGGCGAGGAAGTCGGAGTTCGATCCAGCGAACTCCTCTTCACTGCTCTGCCGGATCCGCTCGGCGCGGTACAGCGCTCGGCGCTGCGCCGCTTCGGCCGTGATCGATTCCGGAGTCAGCTCGGGCAGATCGGGAAACGAGGCGATGTTCTCGGCCGGATAACACCGCACCGACGGCAACGCTCCGGCGACCTCGGCGCGCTCGACCGGATCGTTGTCGACGAAGGCCACGGTGTCGAGACCGATGTGCAGGGTGTCCGCGATCCGCCGCACCGCACCGGATTTCGGTCCCCACCCGACGTCGACGGCGCAGAACAAATCCTCGAGCCCGTGGGCGCGCAGGTGAGCCACAGCAGGTTCGAACTCGCCTCGGCTCGCGATGGCGTGCAAGATGCCTCGTCGGTCGAGCACATCGAGAGTACGGAGCACCTCGGCCTTCGGAACCGGGACATCCTGTTCGAGTACCACTCCGTCCCAGATGGTGTCGTCGAGGTCCCAGACCACGCACTTGACGGTCTGCTCCATCAGGGGTTACTCCCCGTCCCCGGTCGAGTCCGGCAGTCGCCGCAGTAGTGCGCTACTCCACGCCGCGACGGGACTGCTGTTCATGAGTACGGCATATTCTCCCGGCCGTTGCGACGCGGCCGCGCGTTCCAGGTTGAGTGCGACGTCGACGGATCCGAGGTGGCCGAACCGGGCGAGATTCGCGCGGCACACCGGGTCGATGGTGACATCGAGAGCCTCCTGCCAGAACGCGAACGCACCGGCCGAGAGGTTCTGCATCAGGAAGGTCCCCACCCTGTCGTGTTCCACCCCGCTGCGTCCGAGAAGGGCAGCATTGATGTCGGTGAAGCGTTTCCGGCTCTCTACGGCAAGCCGGAACGAGTACGTCGGCTCGTCCGTGCATTCCTCGGTCCAGTCGGCCTCGCGCACGTTCCGGTAGTCGATACGGAACAGATCCGCGTACTTCCCGTCACTGCGGACGATCTGATCGACGAGTTCGTATCGCCCGGTCCCCGACGTCGTCAGCAGCACCGCGGCCGCACCGTCCCCGAGTAACGTCATCGGTGAGCGGTAGCGTGCTCGCGTCGGCGTCTTCGCAGCAGCGACGACGAGAACATTCTGGCAATGGGAGTCACCCCGAAGTAGCGCGGACGCCAGCGCGAACGCCGCCGAGATCGACACGCAGCCCAGGTCACCGACACCGGTGGTGAATGCCTGGTTCGCGCCGAGCCGGTGTTGCAACCGAGTGGCCTCGGACGCGAGCAGATACTGCGGAACCCGCCCCTGCACGAGCAGGAGGGCATCGAGCTGGGTGGGGTCGATGCCCGCTGCGCGCAGCAACTCGGTGGCGGCGCCGTAGGCCATGTCCGACTCGGACGCTCCGATGCCGATCCGAACGGTGTCGATGCCGAGGGACAGTGCGTGCTCACGCTGCGCGACAGGTAGCTGATCGAGTTCCGGTAAACCCGCCACGGTCACCTCGTCGTCCGGGAACCACAGCGCGATCGATTGCAGGGTGACGGGTGGAGACGCGGTCATCGAACACCGCCGGCCAGCACGTACTCACCGATCTGCAATTCGGCGACCTCGGTGGCACCCTCGATGATCTGCATGACCTTCGCGTCCCGGAAGAATCGGCCCACCTTGCTGTCCGCAGCGCATCCGGCGGCGCCGAGGATCTGCACTCCCTGCTGACTCAGCGTCACGGCGGCGCGCGCGGCGGCGTACTTCGCGGCAACGGTGGTGAAGAGTGCGGTGTGCTCGTGTGCGTCACGTTCCTGCGCGGCGCGTTCGCAGAGAGCGCGCGCCCCGGAGACCTCCACCCAGCCGCGGCCGATCATCGACCGCACCGCGTCGTACTCGGACAACACGGCGCTACCCTGCACGCGGGTGGATGCGTGAGCCACCGCGTCGGCGAGGCACGCCCGCGCCATCCCCGCGCACCCCCACGCGATGGTGTACCGGCCGTGGTCGAGGGCTGTGCCGGTGACGTGGGACAAACCGAATCCGGGCGGTGCAATCACGTGGGTCGCGGGTATGGATACGTTGTCGAGCTCGATGTGCGCCACCCGTGTACCGCGCATGCCGAGTTGCCCGTGTACCGGTTCTACGGTGACCCCGGGCGAGCTCGTCTCGACGAGTGCGGTCGTCAGGCCGCCGGACGCCCGTCCGAGGACCAGCAGTACGTCCGCGACCTGGCCGTAAGTCACCCACAGCTTCCGACCCGACACTCGGTAATCCGAACCGACGGGGTCGAACGAGGTGGTCACACACGAAAGTTCGGTTCCGGCGCCGGCCTCGGTCGCCGCGAATCCGGCGAGGAGCTCACCGGTCGTCAGTACCGGCAACCACTGTGCCTGTTGTTCGGCGCTTCCCCATCGGTCGAGGGCGGCGTTCACCATCCCCTGCACGGTGAGTAGCGAACGCAACGATGTGCAGACAGCTCCGAGTCGTTCTGCCACCGAGCCCAGTTCGGCTGCACTCAGGCCGAGGCCCCGGCAGGCCGTGGGCCTGTCCAGTCCCAGAACACCGGCCCGCGCGGCGGCTTCGATCACCTCGGTGGGCAGCCCCGACTCGTCCCATGCGACAGCATCCGTTTCCGCTGCCGCGACCAGAGTGTCGATTCCGATCACGGCGACGCCCCGTCCGTGGCCCGAACCTGCTCGCCCCGCTTCCGCCGGATGAACTCCGCAACTCGGGCAACGGTGCGGAAGTTGTCGAGGTCGAGGTCCTCCACCTCGACCACGACGTCGTGGGAGCCCTCGATGTAGGTGACGATCTCGAGAGCCCGCAGCGAACTCACCAACCCCAGCGTGAAGTAGTCGTCGTCGGGTCCGAGATCCGTCGACGTGATCGAACTGAGGTACTGCCGTAGCTGCTCGACCAACCCGTCAGGGGACTCGGGCACAGGCGTATGTGCTGTCTCCATGAGCGGGGGATTCCCACTTGGACCAACGTTCAACCATCGTGGTGTCAGGCAGCGAGCAGGCGGGGCAACCCCCATTCCCGGGCAAGCAGCTCGTAGGAACGCAGTCGATCCGCGTGGTCATGGGTGACGGTGGTGACCACGAGTTCGTCGGCGTCGGTCAGTTTCCGCAGGCTGTCGAGCCGGCCGGCGACGGTGGCAGGTGCCCCGACGAACTGGGTGATCAGCCGGTCTTCCACTGCTGCCCGTTCCGTCTCGGCGAGGGGAGCCGTACGGCCGGGATCGGGGTACGGGATTGCACCGTGCCCACTTCGGATGCTGTGGGTCCAATGCCCGAAGGTCGACGCCAACTCCCGGGCTGCCGCGTCGTCGTCCGCCACCACTGCGTCGGCGGAGACGACGACATACGGCTCCCGCAGAACCCGCGACGGCCGGAAGGCTGCCCGGTACGCCTCTACCGCTTCGACCGTCGTCGCCGGGCTCACGTGGTAGTTGGCCCCGAAGGGCAGCCCCAGCCGGCCGGCGAGTTCGGCGCTCGGGCCCGCACTGCTCCCGAACACCCATACTTCGACGTCGGCGCCCTCACCCGGACTCGCGTGCAGTTCGATGCCGTCCTCTGTGCGGTACGTGCCACAGAGTAACGCGAGGATGTCGTCAACCTGCTGTTCGAACTCGGGTGACCGTGCCCCCGGCTGTTGTAGCACCGACATCGACGCCGTGAGCCGCGGCGACAGCAGGAGTCCGGACGGGTCGAACGGCGCCGGAATCACGACGCCGTCCCGGATCTCGGTCCGGCGCTGCGGTACGGGGGGCTGGTTTCGGCGTTCGGCGACCGCGTCGAGTGCCAACGCCCTGCGTTGACCCGACCTCCCCAGGCCGAGGTCCACGCGCCCGGGATACAGGGCATCGACGGTTCCGAACGCTTCCACCACGGCTGCGGCTGTGGTATGCCCCAACTGCACGGCCGCAGCACCGACGCGGAGGGTGCTCGTCGCCGCAGCGAGAATGCCGACCAGCACGGCGGGTGACGAGCTCGCGACGCCGACGAAATGATGTTCGGCAACCCAGTACCGCGTGTACCCCCACAGTTCTGCGTGCTGGGCGAGGTCCACGGTGTTCCGCAGCGCGGCGCGGGCTGTTGATCCGTCGCTGACGGGAGACAAGTCGAGGACCGACAACGGAGTGACCATCTATTCCGCTTCCGTCGGGCGAGGTTTCTTCTCGCCCGCCTCGACCGCGAAGTCCAGGCGATTCTCGGCAGGCGCCACCGGGCAGGTGGCGTAGTCGGTGAACGCACACGGCAGATTGGCGGCGCGGTTGAAATCGACGACTACCCGTCCGTCGGTTCCGGGCTCGTCCACCGCCAGCGACCGTGCTGCCGGATAGGTGCTCACACCGCTGGTGGCGTCGGTGAAGAGAACCTGCACGCCACCGTTCTTGCCTGCGAAGGCGACGAGTTCGTGGCTCTCGCCGTCGAATTCGAAACTCAGCGAACCCACCGCAGTGTGATGGTGCTCGAGTCCCTCGACGACGGCGCCCGTCGTCACTCCGCGGGACTGCGCGTACGGAGTGAACGTCGCCGCCACCGCGAACCTTCGGGCGGGGCGGAAGGTGGGGATCCCCGTGAACGATGCGAGGGTGGCGCTTCTCGGGTCGTGGATACGCAAAGCCACGTCCCCGGTCCGGCGGATCACCTCGATGGTGCGGTTCCCGTGGCGCACGAGCAGACCCGGTGCACCCTCCACAGGTACTAGTGTCGTACGCCATAAATTCGTGCTCTAGCTTGATATTCTGAGGCATGCCTCGAACCGGACGCCCGAAGGCTGAGTTGATGTTGACCGATAGCGAACGCGAACAACTCGTTCGATG